>NZ_RCIV01000001.1 GCF_003666605.1 Propionibacterium australiense
CAACGGACGCCTCGAACACCTCCGCGGCACCGCCCTCGGCTTCCGCAACCTCACCCACTACATCACCCGAAGCCTCCTCGAAACCGGCGGATTCAGACAACACCTACACCCTGGATTGTGAAGAGCCCCTAGGGGCGAACGCGCGAGGCAACCTCAACGCGTCGGTCGGCAGCTACTTCGAAGGCATCCACCGAGGCGACCTGGACGCGGGCGTCAGCACGGTGAGCAATCTGGCATCCCTCATCAAGAGCATCGACTCCTGCGCCGGCATCGTGGCTGAACTCGCCGGCGCCTTCACCAACTGACCGCGCACGGCCCCGGAGAGTCCCGTCGACGACCCCGCGTCGCGAGATGGTCCGGCGTCTGGTGGGCTGTGGCCTGCTCTTCGTACGGTCTGACGGAGTCTGCTCTCCCCCGGGCGCACGATGAACGACGCCGACGCGGCGGGGGTCACTCGTTGGTGATGCGCCAGCCCTGCGCCCTCACCCGCTCGTTCCAGAACGCCGCGTAGCGGCCTGGCCGGCCGACGAGTTCGTCGTGGGTGCCGAGCTGGGTGATGCGGCCGTCCTCGAGCACGGCGATCTGATCGGCCGCGGCGATGGTGGACATGCGGTGCGCGATGACCACGACGGTGCGGTCGCGCGCCAGCTCGTGCATGACCGCGACGATCCCCGCCTCGTTCTCCGCGTCGAGCGCAGCGGTCGCCTCGTCGAACAGCAGGATGGACGCGTCTTTGAGGAGCGCGCGGGCGATGGACACGCGCTGACGCTCGCCACCCGACAGGCGGTTGCCGCCCTCGCCGACCCGGGTGTCCCAGCCGTCCTCCAGCCGCTCGGCCACCTCGTCCAGCCGGGCCAGGCGCGCGGCGCGGCGTACCTGCTCGTCGTCGGCGTCGGGCCTGCCGAGACGGATGTTCTCCTCGATGGTGCCGTCGAACAGGTAGACGTCCTGGAACACCAAAGCGATGCGCGCCATGAGGTCCTCGGTGCTCATGTCGCGGATGTCGGTGCCGCCGATGCGCACGCTGCCGCCGGTGACGTCCCAGAACCGCGCGACAAGCCTGGTGAGCGTCGTCTTCCCGGAGCCGCTAGGGCCGACCAGCGCTGTGAGGGTGCGCTCGGGCACACAGAACGTCACGTCGTCCAGTACGGTGCGTTGACCGTCGTAAGAGAAACTCACATGGTCGAACTCGATGCCCGCCCCCTCGGGCACCGCGGGATTCAGCGGTTGGGGAAGAGATACCTCGTCGAGGACGCGCTGCGCGGCGTCGAGGGCGTTCTGCGAGACGCGCAGATTCATGCCCTGCTGGCCGACCGTGTTGAGCGAGTCGACGGCCCGCAGCCCCAGGACGGCAACGAAGATGAAGTCGGCGACGCCGATGCCCCCGGAAGCCAGGACGAGCGCCGAGACGACGAGCAGTAGCGCGTAGATGGCCTGAACAAGCAGGGTGTGCAACCATATGGGCATGCTCGCCATGCGCAGGGTGCGCACTGTCGCTTTGCGGTCTGCTGTGATGGCCTCCCGCAGGGCGCCCCAGGCCGACTCGTTGCGGTTGGCCGAGCGCAGGGCCGGCTGGGCCTGGGCGAACTCCAGGATGCGTGAGGACAGCTCGGCCCCGGTCCGCTCCTCCTCGCGGTGCCCGTCGCCGGCGGCCCGCGCCATCCAACGCGAGGTGGCGTACATGAGCGGCATGAGGACGACGAAGGAGAGGCCGATCCGCCAGTCCACGACGAAGTACAGCACGGCAACCGCGGCCGGGGTCACCGTGGCGAAGATGAGCTGGCGCATGAACATGCTGGGCATGTTCATGATCATCTGCATGTCGTGGGACAGCAGCGTCGACATCTGGCCGCTGCGCTCCTTGGTGAACCAGCCGAGTGGCAGTTCGACCATGCGGTCACCGATCCGGTCCTGGATCGGGCCCATGACGTGCTTGATGCCGATCCGGTAGCCGCGGTTGTCGGCCCAGAACAGGACGATGCCGTAGACGAGGGCCACCCCGGCCCCCACGGCGAGTAGGACGAGCGCCCGGGCGAAATCGCCGCCGACGAGGACGCGCAACAGCGGCAACAGCAGCGCGAAAACAGTGGCCTCGAGCAGGGCGGTGCCGACGTAGATCCCGGCTTGCGGCAGGACACCGGTACGGCCGGCGGCGAGCCGGTCCATCTGGTCGATGATCATCGCACCAGTCCCTCCTCGTCCTTGATCTGCTGCTTGTCCCACAGCGCCGCGTACCGTCCGCCTCTGGCGAGCAGTTCATCGTGGGTACCGCGTTCGACGATGCGCCCGCGCTCCACGACGAGGATCTGGTCGGCGTGGGTGATGGTGTTGAGCCGGTGCGCGATGACCACGGTCGTACGGCCCCGGGCCAGGTGCGCGAGCGCGTCCTGGATGGCCACCTCGTTCTCGGGGTCGGCGTGGGCGGTGGCCTCGTCGAGGATGAGGATCGGCGCGTCCTGCATGATGGCGCGGGCGATGGCCACGCGCTGGGCCTCGCCGCCAGACAAGTTGCCGTCCGCAGAGCCGATGACGGTGTCGTAGCCGTGTGGCAGTTCCATGATGCGGTCGTGGATCTGGGCGCCCCGCGCCGCCGCAACGACCTCGTCATCGCCTGCGTCGGGGCGGGCCAGGCGGATGTTGTCGCGGACGCTCTGGTGCAGCAGCATGCTGTCCTGCAGCACCACCGCCGTCTTCGACAGCACCTGCGTTGTCGTCGTCTCGCGCAGGTCGATGCCCCCGAGCCTGACAGCCCCCGAGGTCGGATCCCAGAACCGTGGAATGAGCCTGGCGAGCGTCGTCTTGCCGCTGCCCGAGTCCCCGACCAGCGCCGTCACCGTGCCCGGGCGCAAGGTGACGTCGACGTCAGTGAGCACTGGCGCCAGGGCGGGTCCGTAGGTGAAGCCCACGCCGTCCACCTGCACGTCCAGGTCGTCGTCAGGCAGGTCGGTTGGGTGTTGCGGCTCGGCGAGGGGTTCGGCCGCCATAACGTCGCTCAGGTGCTCCCCGCCCTGCAGGGCCAGACGCAGGAAGCCCATCGAGGAGGACAGGTTCATGAGAGCGCTAGGGACCCCGGTGCCGAGAATGAGGAAGGGGACGCAGTCGACGAGTCCGAGCCAGCCGCTGGAGACGAACAGGACGGTCAGCGCCGACAGCAGGACTAGCATGACGGCCGGCGAGAAAAGTGCCATGACGACGCTGAACGGGGCAGCCGTCCGGATGCCCCAGTAGTAGGCGATGTCAGATAGGGCGGCGACAGCCCGCTTGAAACGCTGGTTGGCGCGGGACGCCGTGCCATAGGTCTTGACGACCTCGATGCCATCGATCATCTCGACGGTCGCTGCGGACAGTTCGACGACCGCGTCGTTGTACTCCCGGCCCATCTTGTCGCCCCCCCTAGTCATGGGGATGAGTGACAGGGCCAGGCCGACCAAGACGTAGCCGAGCAGGAGCAGCGCGAAACGCCAGTCGACGGTGAACAGGTACACCAGTGGGATCAGCGGTGACAGCACGGTGGCAGTGATGTCCGCCGGTGCGTGGCCGACTGCCTGGTGCATGGACAGCACGTCGTCGGACGCGGCCTGCTTGACCTGCCCGGAGGAGTTGTCGAAGAACCAGCCGAGCGGCACCCGGGACAGGTGCTTGGTGAGTTCCTCACGCACCGCGACGCGGAAACTGGCGTCGGCTAGGTGACAGACGCCGGTGCCGATGCCGAAGAGAGCGCGGCCGCCCAGCGCTGCGATGGCTGCGAGGACCAGCGGGCCGGCGAGCGAGCCGACCGACGGGATCCCGTTAGACAGGGCCTGCTGGGCGATGCGCGTGACAACGAGGTAGGGGATGAACGTGCAGACCGAGGAGGCAGCCGTTGCCAGCACGCCGAGGACAACAGCGCCCATCACAGGTCTCACGAAGCGTCGCAGAATGATCATTGCACTGGCGCGCGGGTCGGAACGGGACGGCGTGCCGAGCTCGGTCGGGGCCTGCTGTTCGCGCGCGTCGTTGTCCATCATCTTCCTCGTGTTCCTCATGGCTCGTACCCTGGACCCACGGCACCGGCACGGCAGCCTCGCCGCGGGTCGGCGACCAGTGCCCACGCGGTCGCAGGGGCCGGGACTGGCGCCGCGCCCCCGTCACTGCTACGGGACGGGTGCGGCTTCGGCGGTGGCCGTTGCCGAGGTTTCCGGCACGTGACGTTAGCACCTGGACCCCTGGCATAGGAAGGCTCTCCTAAACAAGAAGGGGAGACGACCGGCTCTCCCGCCACGGGCGCCGAAACACCGGCGGGAACGCGCCGCCGGGCCGGCGTCCGGCCGGTTGCCCGCGTGACGCAGGCCAGGGGGCACGGTCATAGCATGAGGCGTTACCGGGACGGTGCCCCGTGCTGGAGAAGGCTCGGATGAGACGGTTCTCGAGGTAGCGCGGCGTTTCGCGCGCCGAGTCGGCCGGCCGGGGTGCAGGCGCCGTGCTCTCCAGGGGCGGGACGCTGCAGCTCACCGGGGCGGGTGCAGCTCTGATCGCGGTGTGCTACGGCCTGGCCCGGTTCGCCTATGGACTGTTCGTCCCCGTCTTCCGCACCGAGTTCGCCCTCGACGCCACCGTGGCGGGGACGATCGCCTCGGGCTCGTACGCCGCCTATTGCGTCGCCATCGTCACCTCCACGGTGCTGACGCCGCGCTACGGGGGTCGTGCCGTGGCTGTCGCGGCGGGATGCATCGCCACCGGGGGCGTCCTGATGATTGCGGCGGCACCCGGCGTCGCCGTACTCGCCGCTGGTGTGCTCATCGCAGGTTCGAGCACCGGTGTCGCCTCGCCGCCCCTCGCGTACGCGGTCGCGCACAATGTCGCCGAGGCGCGCAGGGCCAGGACGCAGACGGTGATCAATGCCGGCACCGGCCTCGGGGTCGCCGTCGCAGGCCCTGTCGCCCTGCTCAGCCACGAGCAGTGGCGTGCCGCGTGGCTGGTGTTCGCAGTGCTCTGTGCCCTGGTCACGCTCTGGGCCGGAACGGCCGTCCCCGCCGGGCCCCGGATACGCGGGACGGGTCCGGCGCTGCTGCCCCATCCCCCGCTGCCCGCCGGGAGTGGGCGGCTGCTCGCCGCCGCCGGGCTGATGGGCGCGGCGAGTGCCGCGGTGTGGACCTTCGGACGTGACGTGCTCGTCTCCAGGGGCGGCATGAGTGAGCAGCTCTCGACGATCGCCTGGATCCTGTTGGGCGTCTTCGGGATGCTCGGCGCAACGGCCGGCGATGTCGTCGAGCGCCTGGGGATCCGGACCGCATGGCCGGTGACAATGGTGGTTCTCGCCGCAGCGAGCTGGTCGCTCGCCGTCTTCCCGGGCAACTTAGCGGTCGCCTGGACGGCTGCGGCGGTGTGCGGCGCCGCCTACATCGCGCTCACCGGTCTGTTGCTGGTCTGGGGCACCGAAGTCTATCCGCACGCCCCGGCCGCCGACGTCGGACTCGCCTCTCAGCTCACCGCGCTCGGCCAGGCCATGGGCGTCCCGCTCGTCGACGCCGTCGAGTAGGCCGTCGAGGCCCGCTCCGCCTTCGGAGCAGCAGCGCCCCTGACAACTGGGAAAGCCTGCTCCGTCCTACGGCACAATAATTCTTCGTGTCAACCTGGCCGTGATCCGCCATACGATCGGCGGATCACGGCCAGGTATCACACGACCTACTTACTTGATTTACGTGGAACAATGAGACTTATTCACAGTCTCGATGAATCAGGCCTATGGCTAGGGGTCTCATCCCCGCCGAGCCTCTTGTGAATAAGTCTCAATCACGCCCCACCGCATCTTGAGCTTTTGCATCGAGACGCGCGCGAATCTTCTTGTACTCAGATTCCGGGAGCTTATAGAAGAACAAAGGAATCAAACCGAGCATGAAGAAGCTTCCCAGCACGACGTTCGTCACCAAATTGATCCCATCCATGGCCTGAGGAGTCTGTGCAGCATTCGGCACGTATCCCAGTGCGCCAATCAGAGCGACTCCCAGCGCACCCCCGATAGCCTGTGCGACCGTGTATGACACCGTGATGACGGAGTAACTCATGCCATCCGCCCTGATACCCGTCTTGTCCTCAGCCTCGTCAATACTGTCTGGGACCATCGACATGATTATCGGACCAGCAAAATTAGCCAAACCAAAAATCGCCGTCATTATCATGACCCCAGGTATGTTGTCATACGGAACGAGGAAGAGCACAAAAAGGGAAATCCCAGCCAGAACCATCGAGATCATAGCGAGATAACGCTTTCCGAGGACTCTTGCGAACCGCGTGAACAGCATGATGCCAACCGCTCCCATCAGTGGCGTGATCGCCATCAGGATCGGCACCAGATCAGTTCTGTTCAAGACATAGATGTAGTAATAAAGCTGAGTGGCCATGCGTCCAAAGTAACCAATCAAAGCCAAGAGATACGCCAGGAACGCCATCCAGAGATTTCTATTCCCGAGAACGACTCTGATCTCCTGACCCAGCGAAAAAGTACGGGTTTTCTGAACCGGTTTGATTACTTCTTTGCTCGTGAAGAAAACCATGTACAACAGCGGAACCGACAACACCGCCATAATCAATGCCGTCATTGTATAGCCATGGACAGAGGTCGTCTCACCGTCACCAAATCCGGAGAAGTACAAGATCAAGGGCATTGTCACCAGGGATAGCAGTAATGCGCCGATGTTCGTACCCGCCATGCGATACGAGTTCAAGGATAACCGTTCCTCCGTACTCCTGCTCATCACTGTCGCAAGGGCGCCATAGGGAAGATTCACCAATGCATAGATTATTCCGAGAATAAAGTAGGTGGCCACCGCCCAGACAAACTTGGCTCCATTGGATTGGAATGGCGCAGTAAATGTCAGCACGGTCATCAGGGCAACGAACGGGGTACCGAACAGCAGATACGGCCGGAATCGCCCCCATCTCGTCTGTGTCCGCTCCGATACACCACCTATCACCAGATTGAGGATACCATCAAGAATCCGCGCGATAAGAATTACCATGGCAGCCACACCGGCGCTGAGTCCAACATTGTCCGTATAGAACAACGCCAGATAGGATCCACCTAGGCTCCATGCCAGCTGGAAGCCGACATCACCTCCCCCATAAGCCAGTTTGGTTGTAAACGACAACTTATCCTCGGGTTCGAGCGACGATCCAACCCTCGATGTTGACACTATTCCTTGACCCGAAATACCATTTTCGGACATAATCTCATCTCCTTTGATAATATCCGATCATGTCATTGGTGAAACCGATACGATTTCGCTTGCAAGACAAGGGGCTCGTTCAGGATTCCACCTCAAAGACTCTCTGACTAGGGGGTTCCTGACATCGCAACGGTGAAGTGAGATACAATAAGGCTTGTCCACAGAGGCTCAGAGGGCAATGAAATCCCTAGTCATGACCTGATTCATTGAGGCTGTGAATAAGCCTCAGCGATATTAGTTGCCTCACCCGTGGAGGCGCCAATGCTTTGTACCCGCAGCGCATTGGCGCACACCACGGATGAGCGCTTAGTATTATTCGTGTACCGCAAACGCCTTATCGAACGCCGCGGCAGGAATCGCCCATTGGTTCCTTCGAACAAATTCCAGGGCTTCCGGCGCACCGAACAACCTGTCCATACCGGAATCCTCCCATTCGACCGTCACCGGGCCTTCATATCCAATCCAATTCAGGGCCCGGAAGCAGGATTCCCATGGAACATCGCCATGGCCGACCGAGACGAAGGACCATCCTCTACGCGGATCTGCCCATGGAAGATGCGAACCAAGACGGCCATTCCTCCCATCGAGTCTCTTCTTCGAGTCCTTCGCATGAACATTGTAGATCTTGTCGGCGAAGTCATACAGGAAGGCAGCTGGGTCGATGTCCATCCAGTTCAGATGACTGGGATCCCAGTTGATACCAAGCTGAGGACGGTTTATGGTCTCAAGCATCTTCTTGGTGGTCCAGTAGTCGTAGGCGAGCTCACTGGGATGCACTTCGGCCGCGAACCTGACTCCCAGTGAAGCGAACTCATCCAGGATCGGGTTCCAGCGTTTAGCAAAGTCCTCCCAGCCTGCTTCAAGTAGATCATCGTCAACCGGCGGGAACATGGCGACGTATTTCCAGATTGATGAGCCAGTAAACCCGACGACCGTCGTGACGCCCATGCGCTGAGCCGTACGCGCCGTATTCACCACCTCTTCAGCGGCTCTTTGCCGGACACCTTCCGGGTCACCGTCGCCCCACACTTTCGCGGGTAGGATGCGATGGTGCCGCTCGTCGATTGGATCGTCGCAGACCGCCTGGCTCTTCAAGTGGTTCGCAATCGCCGTGATCTTGAGACCATATTTCTCGCAGATATTCAGTTTTTCCTGGATGTAATTGTCATCGGTGGCGCCTCGCCAAGGGTCAAGATGGTCACCCGCACAGGCAATCTCCAAGCCGTCAAAGCCCCATTGCGAGGCCAGTTTGGCGACTTCTTCAAAAGGAAGGTCGGCCCACTGAATAGTCAGCAGCGACAAGGTTCGGTTCACGATACAACTCCTTCAAAATTCAATGACAGGTTCGGATGATCGGATGAGTGATCACAGCGTCACCCATGCGCCGTTGCATGTGGTGGCAGACCGTTCGACACCGTCCAGCACTCGCTGAACGGCCAAGCCATCGGCGAACGATGGAGCAGGGGGCGTGCCCTGAGCAATTGCCTCCACCAGATCCACAATCTCATGCGTGAACGAATGCTCCCACCCGATAACGTGACCAGCCGGCCACCAAGCCGCGTAGTAGGGAGTCTGGGGTTCCGTCGCAAGAATGCGCCTGAACCCCGCCTCCACAGCGGGGACCGTGTTGTCGTAAAAATTGAGGACATTGATGTCTTCAAGATTCCAGAGCAATGCCCCTTGCGACCCACTGATCTCGATACTCAACGCATTCTTGCGTCCTGTGGCAAACCGTGTCACCTCGAAGGATGCCAGCACGTCATTATCGAGCCGCCCAAGGAACCATGCGGCGTCATCGACGGTGACCTCCCCAAAACCTTCGCCAGCGACCACCCCGCCTAGGCCTACTCCAGATCCTGGAAGAGGACGGCGTTTGATGAATGTTTCCAATGATCCGCACGTTTGAGTGATGGTGCCGCCAGCCAGGTAATGGGTCAGATCAATCAAGTGTGCTCCCAGATCGCCCAGCGGTCCTGATCCTGCTTTATCTTTTTGAAGGCGCCAGGCCAGGGGGGCCTCAGGATCCACAATGAAGTCTTGCTGGTAGGCGGCTCGGATCTGCCGAACCTGGCCGATGCGACCTTCTTGAATCATTTGCTTGGCCAGCGCCACGGCTGGTACTCGGCGGTAGGCGAAACCCACGAGCGAAAACACACCCTGTTCTTGGGCCGCGCTAGCAGCCTCTGCCATGTGACGTGCCTCTGCGAGTCCGTTGGCCAGCGGTTTCTCACACAGGACATGCTTGCCCGCCTGAAGAGCTGCAACTGCGATGTCTGGATGCACACCACCCGGGGTGCACACATCGATGAGATCGATGTCATCCCTGGCAATGAGCTCGCGCCAATCCGTGGTGATTTCTTGCCATCCGAATCTGCGTGCCCCGTCCGCTGCGCGATCACTGTTCCTATTGCACAAAACGGACATGTGAACATCGAGAGGCAAATCAAAGAATGCAGGTGCGGTGCGCCATGCATGTGAATGAGCCTTGCCGATAAAACCATATCCCACAAGAGCCACATTCAGCTGATGCTTCTCTGTCGTCATGATTCCTCCTTCGCACTTAAATCATTTTTCCAAGAACCCACAACAGATTCAGTTGGCTTTGATAGTTTGTTCGTTTGGTACTGGTCTGCAATGAATTCACAAGCACGAGCGGTCAACGCCATGATCGTCAAGCTTGGACCGACCGTTCCATTGGTCACGAAGGACGCTGCATCCGTGATGAACAAATTTGGCACATCCCAGGACTGATTCACGCCGTTGAGCACTGAGCGTCCAGGATCCGTGCCCATCCTGGCCCCACCGCACTCGTGAATAGCCGGACCAATCCTTTGCTCCGCCATTTTGATGCCAAGCCTGAACATTTGTCGTTTCAACGGGTTCCAGCCGGGCCAGACGTTTCGCGATTCAAGGCCCACGGTTGACGCGATGAAGTTCACACGGCAGCCTGCAGTCTCCATAACTTCTCGCATGAACACCTTCTGGGCTTCAATCATCTTTCTCTCATTGGCGCCGAAAGAAATATCGATGAAGGGTACCGGAACACCCCACCTGTCCTTCACTCTGCGACTGACTCGAACTACGTTGTCATAGCGTGCGAGCATCTCTCCCATGGAGTGTCCACCGATTGCTGACGGCGAACCCGCTGGGACAGGGAAACGTCCTCCGGTGCCTTGAAAGTCAAACCCCCTGAGATAGCTTTCAGACTGGCCACCAATATTTTGGTATCTCGGTATTACGATACCGCCAGCAGGCTGGAAGTATGGGTCGTCCTTCGGCTGGTGAGGGTCTGGCTCCCATTCACCATCGTGACCAGGAGCATCGGCAAAGCACAGCACATCGGTCTGGTCCATGAAATATCTTCCGAGCAGCCCTGAGGAATTGGCAAGACCATCTGGGTGACGCGATGTTGCGGAGTTGAACAAGATCCTGATTGATTCGATACCAGATGCAGCCAGTACCACGACATCCCCGAATACGCGATGCTTGCGTCGGGTTTCTCGATCAACAAATTCCACACCGTTTGCCAGTCCGGTGCGCACGTTCACAGTCACTTTCGTGACCTGTGCGTTCGTCCGCTCAGTCAGTCGTCCAGTTCGTCGTGCGGCAGCCACACCGGGAGGAATCCGGTCAGCAAATGGAGCTTGGACTCGCCACGAAATCACCTTCCGTTCTGGCCAGCGCTCCTCTACCTTCGCCTTGAGTTCACGTTCAACAGCGGAAAGGAACCCAGGCCCGACATAGCGACCGTCGGCCGGCGCCTCAAGTCCATCTCTGTCACCGTAGACTCCGACAAACTCCTCGACTGAGTCATAGTAGGGCTCCAGGTCCGAATATGAGAACGGCCAGTCCTCGCCGTATCCGTCCAAACTCGCCGCCTTGAAATCAAGATCAGACATTCTCTGCAGGACACGGCCATAGGTCTGCATCCGACCACCAATCATCTTCGATCGGAACCAGATATAGGGATGACCCAGTTTGTAGATATACGGATCACTTAAATCATTGACCATGAATTTGCTCACCGACGGGTCAAAGAAAGCGCGCCTGGCCTGATACCACTGCCCTTTCAGGAGCATGTCCTGAGCACGAGGCAAGATGTCCATTCCGAAATCTTTTGGTTCACCCGGAGGGTCAGGGATGAAGTCTTCTTTCGGAAATTCTTTTCCAGCCTCTAGGAGCAACACCTCCATTCCTCGTTCCGTTAAAACCTTGACGGCGATACCGCCACTCATACCTGATCCGACAACGATCGCATCGAATCGACGTTCGGTACTCATAAAAGCCTCTCTTCTTCATGTTGCAGCTCATTCAAGTTCATTGGGAGTCGAACCCGGGCACCACCCTTTGTCGGCTCCGCATCTGTCGATTCCGCCAGTGACCTCATTGAGGCTTATTCATAGCCCCAATGAATCAGGCTATGACCAGTGATTTCAGCGCCTTCTGAGCCTCTGTGAATAAGCCTCATCGCATACGTTGCATGCTTTTCGTATTCGTCAATCCGACCAGCAGAACATGAAACTTCGATCTCCCGAAATGGCATTCAGCACTGCCAGGCATATTTCATCGGCTACGGAATGGATCCCCACGGACAAGCCGCCAGCAGCAACCACCACTCGGCATCGGGCCAGAGATCCCATCACAGGGCAATACCGAGCCTCCGCTGGAGATACCAGCTGTTCAGCAGTGTGAGTTCAGCCGGAAGCCGGCCATGATCGCTCTCGACGACTACCCAGCCCTCGAAGTTGTGTTTGCGGAGTGTAGCGACAAAACCAGGCACATCAACGAGACCGCCCTCCGTCCCCAGTTCATAGAACCATCGCTCGATGCGCCTCCCGGCGCCGCCTCGGAGCATTGCAATCTCGGCATTGGGGATCAGATACTCGCTTCCGCTGTCCCGGTATCGGGTATCCTTGAGATGGATGTGTGAGACCCGCCGATTGTTTTCTTCATAGAAGAGAACGGGATCGATCCCGCCGATCGTCATCTCAGCCGTGTCAATTGTTAGGCCGACAAGATCAGGATCAGTCGCGTCCAAGAACAATCTCAACTGGTCAACGGTATGCAGACCGGAGAGGCAATCGTAGTGAATGGCGAGCTTGACGTCTCTTCTCTGTGCCTCGGTTCCCACAAGGTTCCACAGCGACGCGATGCATTTGATTGCATCGTCGCCCAGTGGACCTGACCGCCAAGCCGAACCAACCGGACGAGCAGCAAGCGTGTCTCCTCCGATCGAGGAGAGAAAATCAAGGTAAACTTTCGCGGCCTCGACAATGTCGCTGTGCCGGCCCGAGTCCAAGGCGTCATGGAATGCATATCCTTCTTCCTCTGCCGGAGCCGTCATGTCCCAGTAAATACTGGATACTCCACTGATTCCAGCACGCGCCAGAAAATCTTTGAACCCTTGGTGTGAACCATGGTTGAGAAGGATTATCTCAGGACGGCCAATGTTTCCCCATCGTCCTGTCGCTGACGCGAGCTCAACGTGATCGAATCCGGCAGCGGAAATCGTTTTAAGCCCTCGGATCTGGTCTTCATGTCGCACGAAGACATCCATCCGCACGTCCCACTGATTGAGCGCATATGACCATTTCAGGGTATCTTTCATCGTTCCACCTCGTCTTCGTCTTCACGAGCGTCCTGTTCCACCTGTGTCAGCACGTTTTCGATGTACCATTTAGCGACAGCGGTCGCCTCCGCATAATTGCCACCACCGATGTCGGCTTTATCATGCTCAACGGTCAACCAGCCATCCCATCCGCTCTTGACAATTTCTCGCATCAGTCGGGGAAAATCGACCAGCCCTTCCTCCGTACCCATCTCCCAGAACCAGCGTCGAACACCGTCCGCCATCACTTCTGCATCCGGTGGCGTCCGATAGACATCGCTGGTGTCAATGTCGTGGGTGTCCTTGAAGTGGAATCCGCTCACTCGATCGCGGTATCGCAAGAACAAGTCGGTTGGATCGACACCAGAGATCGTCTGCTGAGCCGTGTCGATGAACAAACTGACATAACGAGGGTCCGTATGAGTCATGAATGTTTCGAGCTGTTCCACGGTACGAACCGCTCCCCAGAATTCGAAATGACAGGTCGTCTTCATCCCATGAGCCGAGGTCATCTCGCCAACACGTGACCAGCAGTCCGCGATTGTCTTGATCTTGTCCTCGGTCACTGGTTCCACCTGGAAGCAGGTGCTCGAGGGCTCAACAATGAAAGACTCCACGCTCAAGCCTTCAACGTCTCCAACTGTGCGTTTGCAGTCCTCCAGAATTCGATCATGAGTCTCCCTGACATGAGGCGCAGTGAACTTCGTCGAATATGGATAGGCGTAGAACACGCCACTAATCTTGTCGAAACCATTATCCTGAAGATAATCTTGGAACGCCTTGACCGAGCCATACATTCCAGCCAATTGCGGCAAGACATAGAAGAACGTGTCAAACCCGCGAAACCCAAGTGCTGAGAGCTGCTGAACGTACTGATCCATGTAATACCTATTGAATGTCGGCGCCAAAGGCCCTTGCGGAGTCTGCGTCACCCAATGATCCATGTAGGACCACTTGAACTTGCTTCTGTTCATTGTTTTTCTTTTCTTTCCAACCTCAACCGATCAGAACCAACCGGTTGATCGACAATTCGTTATTCCAAGACAGTCATGCGCAGGCGGCACTAACGTACCGATATGCACATTGTCACTTGATTTCTCATGCTCGAGATTTTCCGCACCCGGGATATCCGGGGGCGCCGAACGAAACGAACCACGTCATCCGGACTTGGCCGCAGATGGTAGTCGCGTCAGAACCGTTCTGAGAGCTCACTGATGAAACGCGTGGACGCCACTGATTCGATCGTAGGAAAATATTCCAGGCCGATCGGACCCTGGTAACCCACTGCAACCATCTCGCTCAATCGAGTTGCCCAATCAATCGCTCCTGATCCCGGTTCGCCCCGCCCTGGAAAATCTGCTATCTGCACGTACTTGATTGTTTCTGCAGCGGCGCTGATCTCACGCGCAGGATCCTCCCCCTGAGCCGTGGAATGGTACAGGTCATAGAGGATCCCGAAACGATCAGAATCGACTTGTCGTGCAACATGCACTGCATCTTCAGTAAAATCCAACAGGGATCCCGGGTGATCAACTCGCGTGTTGACAGGCTCAACAACCAGTGTCACGCCAGATCCTTCTGTACGCTCCACTGCTCGACTGAACACATCGATAAGTTCATCGAGCTGATGTTGACGACTCGATCCTGCGAATCCAGCTCCACAGCCCAAAACAATCCGCGGCACGCCCAGTCGATGAGCGATCTCCACTCCCGCGTCGAGTCCAACGAAAAACGCGCCCAGGTCTTTCGGCGGCGTCGTATAATTGGTACGAGGCTCAGCCAGTTGGGCAACTATTCGCACGCCGGTTTCATCCAACGCCGCCTTGAGTGCGTCGATGTCCTTTGGTCGCGCTGGAAAATCTTTCCCAGTCGGCCCCCACATTTCAACTGCAGTGAAACCGGCTTGGTGTGCAGCGCGAATTCGATCCGCATAGCTCTCTCCTGCTTCTGTGAACAGAAGTTCAATGTTCGGTGCAAGTTCCATGATTGATCATCCACCTTGAGGGGATCTGGGTGAAGGTCACCCGAGCAGAGGTCATCGACCCCGTCCACATCATGTCCCCGTTGAACGATGTGAACTAAATATTTTCAAAAGTACTTGCTACACCATCGCATCTGCTGATATTTTGTTCACTTAATGCCCATCAAGATCTCTCGCGAAATAATTCGAAATAATTTACCGATTCAG
This sequence comes from Propionibacterium australiense, assembly GCF_003666605.1. Lineage (GTDB taxonomy): Bacteria > Actinomycetota > Actinomycetes > Propionibacteriales > Propionibacteriaceae > Propionibacterium > Propionibacterium australiense. The sequence continues at coordinate 15,002 of NZ_RCIV01000001.1, forward strand.
CGAGCCATTTTGAGTCGGCAATAATGCTAGCGAGGCCAATCCGGCACCTCCGCTACTTGCCTGCCGACATATGCTGCCTGTTTGGCTGCCCCCAATGCCACATATTCTCCTGGGGTCGGCACTTCTACTGGCACTCCTAGTGCCTCACCAGCGAGTTGCCGTACTGCTGCTGATTTCGCTCCTCCCCCAACCAGGAGAACCCGCTCGATAGGAACACCCACAGTTCGCACTGCCTCCAAGGCTCCAGTCATCAACGCAAGCAGTCCCTCGACAGCCGCCCTCGCGATATGCGCACGATCGGTATTGGCAAGGGTCATTCCAGTCAATGAAGCCGTGGCGTTGGGTAGATTTGGAGTGCGTTCGCCCTCGAAATAAGGGGTGAGGACGAGACCGCCTGCCGATGGCACAGATAAGGCCAGATCATCGAATTCATTGTAATCAGCATTGATCGCAGCCGCTATCGCATCAATGATCCGTGCGGCATTGAGTGTACAAGCCAATGGCAGCCATCGGCCGCTCGCATCCGAGAATCCCGCAACGAGACCTGACGGATCGACCACTGAGCGCTCTGAGACGACAGCCACCACTCCTGATGTGCCCAATGACAACATGGCCTCTCCGGGTTTCAATCCCAATCCCAAGGCCGCGCCGGCGTTGTCGCCGCACCCAGGCGCGAGCACTATGTGTTCCCAGCCACGACGCGGGTCTCCATGCCCAGCGATGTCCTTGGGACCCAGGATCCTGGGCAGGCGGATGGCAGCAGCGGCAGCTTCGTCGATCTTGAGGGCCGAGGCGAGGATGTCTCCCCTGTACTCGCCGGCACCTGGCCCGCCCGAACCAGTTCCCTCTCGAGCCATGTACCCGGTTCCGGATGCGTCGGAACGATCTGTGACCAGTTCTTCCAGACACCCGGTGCCGGCAATACGCCACGTCAACCAGTCATGGGGTAGACACACCGCGGCAATCCGCTTCGCGTTCTCTGGCTCGTTGTCCGCCAGCCAGCGTAATTTCGTAACGGTCAACGAAGCCACCGGAACGGATCCTGTAGCAGCTGCCCACCAAGTCATCCCTGCCTGCGGATCCCCATTTCCCGCTTCCTCGATGAGAGTTGTTGCCGCTTCCGCTGAGCGGGTGTCATTCCAAAGAATTGCGGGACGGATGACTTGTCCTTCGGCATCCAAGCAGATCATGCCATGCTGTTGACCGCCTACAGACATTGCTGCCACATCGTCCAGCCCGCCGGCTTGCTCCACGGCTTGAAGGAAAGCTTCCCACCAAGCGTCAGGGCTGACCTCTGTCCCCTCCGGATGTGGTGCGTGCCCCTCACGCACGACAACTCCACTCGAGGGATCGACGATGAGAATTTTGCACGACTGCGTCGACGAGTCGATACCCGCCACGTAAGGGCGTCGTGACGCACCGTCTGCGGACTGCTTCATCATGGCCATGATCAGTGTCCTCGGGTCTCAGCCAGCGCAGCGATCAAGTAATTGTTGAGGGTTGCCTTGACCGACTCCAAATGATCTGACTTCGTTGCATCGAGTAGCTTTTCCTGGGGTACGTCCAAGGCGTGGGCTTCCAGAGTAGCCAGCGAGGCGGTGCCGTTCTCGACTGTCTCGCCGATCCCGGAGTCGAAGGAGCTGTAACGTTGCGCAACCAGATCCTCGATGACATTGTCCTCGTGAAGTTTTGCGGCCACCAGCAGGCCTGCGGCATAGGAATCCATACCGACGATATGACTGCGGAACAAATCTTCGGGCAAGAAGGATGTCCGGCGCGGTTTCGCATCAAAATTGAGCCCGCCATGAGGACCTATGCCGCCCTCATCAAGGATCTCCCACATCACCGCCGTTGATTCGGTGAGATCGGAAGGGAATTCGTCCATGTCCCATCCGATCAGTTTATCGCCTTGGTTGGCGTCAAGGGATCCCAGCATCCCGGCCGCGCGCGCCACGCGAATTTCGTGAACATAGGTGTGCCCCGCCAGATTCGCGTGATTCCCCTCGAGGTTGAGTTTGAAATCGGCAGCCAAATCATAGCTCTGCAGGAAGGCTATGGCCGTGGCGGCGTCGAAATCATACTGGTGCGTGGTCGGCTCCTTCGGCTTCGGCTCAATGAGGAACTGAGCGTTCAATCCGATTTCCCGAGCGTAGTCGACGCACATGTGAAAGAAATGAGCCAGATGATCTTGCTCTCGTTTGAGATCGGTGTTCCAGAGATTCTCATATCCTTCGCGGCCACCCCAGAAGACATAGTTCTCGGCCCCCAGCCGCTTCGAGATCTCCAAGGAATGCTTGAGCTGACCGGCTGCGTATGCGTATATCTCGGCGAACGGTGCTGTCGCTGCACCTGAAACGAATCGAGCATTTGTGAAGAGACTGGATGTGTTCCACAGGACCTTCACGCCGGTGTCGCGCTGAAGGGTTTCGATACGATCGACGACACGGTCCAGATTGGCGTTCGTCTCGCGCAGCGTGTTCCCCTCAGGAGCCAGATCACGGTCGTGGAAGCAGAAGTACTCGACACCCAGCTTCGTAAAGAACTCGAACGCGTAGTCCACCTTGGCCAGCGCACGGTCCATCCGATCGGTGAAGCGATCATAGGGCCGCTGTGCGGTTCCGTCTCCGAAGGGATCGACCAGTCGCTGTTCGAAGGTGTGCCAGTAGGCGACCGCGAAACGCAGCCAGTCCCTCATCGGTCGTCCAGCGACGATACGTTCCGGCTGGTAGTACCGGAACCCCAAGCCCTGGTGCGGGTCTGCTGTCCCGACGAACGGAATCGGATCGACGTCCCACAGGTCACTCATCGCTGGCACCTCCGTGTGCATGCCGTGAGGGCAGGAGCCTCACGTTAGTTTTGTTTCTAAACAAAACATAAGCGATCGTGGCCGGCTTGTCCAGGGGTTCGTACGATCCGATGTCCCTTAGCTGTGAGTGCACCAGATGTCTACGTGGCGACGCCGAGCATGAGCTCGGGCCCACGTACAGTCGAGCCATGACCGTCGCACGCCTGGCAAGCACAGCCGAGGCCTCATCTCACAGGCCTTCTACTAGGGCTTCTGGGCGGGGGGCGAGGCATCCTCATGCTCACACCGGATTCAAGGCAGAAAGCTTGCGTGCCATGAACCTCTCCGTGGTACTGCGTCACATCCTGGAGACTCCCGGGGCAGTCTCGCGAGCAGACATCGCCGCCAGTACAGGCGTTACACGCGCCACGGTGTCACGGCTCGTCGACGAGCTGGTCCACATCGGCCTGGTCAGTGAGCTCGGCCCCTCCCCCGAGACGACACGTGGTAGACCTGCCGTCCGTCTGGCGCCTCGCCCTGGCTCGGTCATCTCTCTGGGGCTCGAGGTCAACATCAGCTACCTGGCTGTGCGGGCCGTCGACCTCACGGGGAAGGTGCTCGCCGAGGCCTCCCAAGCCGGAGACTTCGCCCACTCGGACCCGATATCGACGCTGACGCTCTTGGCCGGCCTCGGGCGAGGCGCTCTTGACGAGGCCACTACTGGAGACGCCGTCGAAGGCGCCCACGTCATCGGGTCTGGGCTCGCATTGCCCGGTCTGGTCTCAGGCGATGCCCTCGCCCTGGCCCCCAATCTGGGCTGGCGGGATCTTCCGTTGGACGATCTTCTGAGGCCGCTGGCAGACCTCAATCCTTTGATCGTCGCCAACGAAGCCGACCTCGCAGCTTTCGCCGTCGCGAATCCAAGGCCTGGCGCATCCGACGGCCCGGCATCGTTCATCTACGTGTCGGGCGAGGTCGGTATCGGCGCGGGCATCATCGTCGACCACCGTCCCCTGATCGGCGCCCACGGATGGTCTGGCGAGATCGGACACATCTGCACCGATCCCTCTGGACCACCGTGCTCATGCGGCGCGTCCGGCTGCCTCGAAGCGTTCTTGGGCCTGCGCGCACTCGCTCGACGTGCTGGTCTACCTGAAGGCTCCACCCCGACCGACGTGGTTTCTGCCGCGCGAGCAGGTTCCTCCGCCGCCCGCGCCGCAATCCATGAAGGGGGTACGGCTCTTGGGCGCGCCCTCTCAGCTGTCGTCAACACGGTTGACATCCCTGAAATACTCCTGGGCGGCATCGTCGCCGAGATCGGTGAAGAAATCATCCCGTCTGCACTGACGGAGCTCCGTGCACGCACTCTTCAATCGTCATGGTCGGAGCCGGAGATCCGCATCGTCCCCGGCTCGGCCGTCCTGGCTGTGACGGGCGCCGCCCACAGGGTCCTAGAACACGTCGTCCAACGACCTGATCGTCTGGGCCCGATCCCTCGACTGGGGTCAAAGGCCTCGTCTCCGCGCTATACAGATGCAAGGACTTGACATCGCACTCGGCCAGGCCATCGGCGCCTCGCGCGTCGGCTCCGTCGAGCAGACCGCCGGGGCCGGCACCGCCTTCACCGCGACAGCACACCTGGCGCTGGTCGGGGGCTCGCCTGAGCGGCCCGGACCGAGCCGGTACCGTGATCTTCCTGAAACACACGTGCAACACAGGGGACCCGACTGCTAGTAGCGTGATCCCTGTCACCGAACGAGCACGGCACCCGGCCGCGCTCGACTCTCCCGGAGGGAAATCATGTTCAAAGGCGCCGACGACCTGCTGAAGTTCATCGAGGACGAGCACGTCGAGTTCATCGACGTGCGTTTTTGCGACCTGCCCGGCGTCATGCAGCACTTCGTCGTCCCGGCCAGTGGTTTCGGGCCCGAGGCCTTCACCGAGGGCTTGGCCTTCGACGGCTCCTCCGTCAAGGGGTTCGCCACCATCAACGAGTCCGACATGGCCCTCATGCCCGACCCCTCCAGCGCCTGGCTGGACCCCTTCCGCGAGCACAAGACACTCATCATCAACTTCTTCGTCCACAACCCCATCACGAAGGAGCCCTACAGCCGCGATCCCCGCAACATCGCCCGCAAGGCCCAGGCCTACCTCGGCACCACGGGCATCGGCGACACCGCGTTCTTCGCGCCCGAGGCTGAGTTCTACGTCTTCGACGACGTGCGCTACGAGACGAACGGCCACCAGTCCTTCTACTCGGTCGACGCCGAGGCGGCCGCCTGGAACAGCGGACGTGAGGAAGAACGCGGCAACCAGGGCTACAAGGTCCGCGTCAAGGGCGGCTACTTCCCCGTCGCCCCCACCGATCACTACGTCGACCTGCGCGACGAGATGGTCATGTACTGCCTCGAGGCCGGCCTCGACATCGAACGCGCCCACCACGAGGTCGGATCGGCCGGCCAGGCCGAGATCAACTGGCGTTTCGACGAGCTGCTCCCCAGCGCCGACAACACGATGAAGTTCAAGTACATCGTGAAGAACACGGCCTACCGGCACGGAAAGAGCGCCACCTTCATGCCGAAACCGGTCGCGGGCGACAACGGCTCGGGCATGCACTGCCACCAGTCCATCTGGAACAACGGGGAACCCCTGTTCTTCGACGAGAACGGTTACGCGCAACTATCCGACATGGCCCGCTACTACATCGGAGGCCTGCTCAAGCACGCCCCCAGCCTGCTGGCCTTCACCAACCCGACGGTGAACAGCTACCACAGGCTGGTGCCGGGCTTCGAGGCCCCGGTCAACCTGGTCTACTCGAACGGGAACCGTTCGGCCTGCATCCGCATCCCCGTCACGGGTCCGAGTCCGAAGGCCAAGCGCATCGAGTTCCGCTGCCCCGATCCGAGTTCCAACCCGTACCTGGCCTTCGCCGCCCAGCTGATGGCCGGCATCGACGGCATCCAGAACAAGATCGAACCCCCGGCCCCGATCGACAAGGACCTCTACGAGCTGCCACCCGAGGAGTACGACCAGGTCGACCAGGTACCAAGCTCCCTGGCCGAGGTGCTCGACGCCCTCGAGGAGGACAACGAGTACCTGCTCGCCGGTGACGTCTTCACGCCCGACCTGATCGACACCTGGATCGACATGAAGCGTGAGGAGATCGCCGAGCTGCAGCAGCGCCCGCACCCCTACGAGTTCGACCTGTACTACCAGATCTGATCTGGCACATCGCATGTCCGTGTCTTCGGGCCCGCCTCCTTCAGCGAGGCGGGCCTGGAAGCGTCCCGCATCAACCCGCGCTTTCGCCCACTGCACCTCGGCGATGACTGCCATACTTGGCCCATGGGCTTCCTGAAGCACTCACTCGCGATCGGCGGCACGGCACTGGCCGTGCTGGGGCTCGCCGGGTGCGCGGATCCGCCGGCACCGGAGCCCTCGGCGAGCTCCACCTCAGCGAGCCCCTCCAGCCCGGCTTCGAGCGCCTCGGGCAGTCCCTCCCCCCTGGCGGCCGAGGGACTCCTCCTTCCCGCACAGATCGCCGGCTGGAGCACTCAGGAGTCCCCCACACCGGCGCCGACGACCATCGGCAACTCGTCGGCCGTCCTGCAGACCGGCCTCTACTCCGACGGCACCGGCACCCGCCTCGTGACCCTCGTAGCGACCAGGGACAAGGGCTACCTGGAGTCGCAACGCAAGAAGACGACCGGTTCGACGACGATCGGCGCCTCCTACTGCGGCACGCCCAAGGACGTTCCGGATGCCGTCACCTGCACCCGTGAACTCACCGGCGGATTGATCCAGGTCACCGCCACCGACACGACCGCCGAGGACCTCGGCGCCTTCACCAACGAACTCTACGCCGCCCTCGGCTGAACACGCCATGGCACTGACCGAGAAGGACGTCATCGACGCGGCCCTGGCCATCCTCGACGAGTACGGCCTGGCCGACCTGACGATGCGCCGTCTGGCGGGCGTCCTCGATGTGAAACCCGGCGCCCTCTACTGGCATGTCGCCAACAAGCAGACCCTGCTCGCCAAGCTCGTCGCGACCATTCTCGACGGCCTCGAGGTCCCGGCCGGGCCGTGGCGGCAGTCCCTGTCGGCCTGGGCCGACGAGCTGCGTGCCCGGCTGCTGGCCCACCGCGACTCCGCCGATCTGCTCGCCAGCATGCGGGCCATCGGCATGGCGGCCACCGACCTGGCCGACGGTCCTGCAGCGGCGCTCACCGCAGCGGGCCTCAGCCGGGCGCGGGCCGGGCTGGGCGCCCGCACGCTCGTCCATCTCGTCATCGGGCACGTCAACGAGGAGCAGCAGCGCGCTCAGCTGTCCCCGCTGGCCGGCGGCGACGAGACCGCCGCGCTCGTTGCGGATGAGCAGACGGATTTCCGCGCCGGGGTGCAGCTGCTGCTGGACGGCATCGCGGCCGGGCGCTGACAGCCTCCTCGCCCACGCACACGGTCACCAGGGCAGTCTGCGAGCCAGGGCCGACGGCATCACCGTGAAGACCGCCATGAGCGGCCCGAAGATGGCCGGCACGCGCACCAGCTCGCGGCCGGCCTCGTCGGCCTCGGCCACGGCCCGGCCGACCTGCTCTGGGCCGACCGCGAGCGCGACGCGTCGCCCCGCCGTCATCGCGCTGCGCACGAAGCCGGGGCGGACGAGGAGCACGCCGATGCCGTCGGGTCGCAGTGCCTCCCGCAGGCCGGTGAAGAAGCCGTCCATACCGGCCTTGGAGGCGCCGTAGACGAAGTTGGAGCGCCGCACCCGCTCGGCCGCCACCGAGCTGATCGCGATGATGCGGCCACGCCGGCCGGTCGCCCACACCTGCCCGCGGAGCCGCTGGGCGACGAGCACGCCGATGCTCACCGCAGCGGTCGCGTTGACGGTGAAGACGTTGACGGCCGCATCCGCGTCCTGCCAGGCGCGCTCCTGGTCACCCAGGACGCCGAAGGCGAGGATGACGCGGTCGACCGGTTCGGCGAAGGCCTCGTCGACGGCCGCCTCGTGGGCGTCCAGGTCGGTGACGTCCAGGTCGACGACTCTCACGCGGCTCGCGCCCGCGTCGAGCACCACCCGGCGGGCTGAGGGCACTCGGGCCGCCCCAGCCCGGCACACGAGGACGACGGGTCGCGGTGTTCTCGCGAGCAGCTCTGCCGCGATGGCCAGGCCGATGTCGCTCGTTCCACCGAAGACGACCAGGGCACCGGGTTCGGTGTCCGGCCGGGGCTGCTCGCTCGGATCCGTCACCGCTCGCCCGGCGCCATGGCGCCGGTGGGCGCCCTGCGGAAGTCTCGGGTGCCTCATGCGTCACGCTCCCAGAAGATGCGGTCGACGACGTTGGAGGCGCGGCGCGAGGTGCGTTCCCAGTCCTCGATGAGTTCGGAGGCGTTCTTCATGTCCCGGTGCATCTGCAGGGCGATGGCCGCCAGGTCGCGTGGGTCGGAGGGCAGCAGGTCGCTGGAGCGGCCGCTGACCAGCATCGTGTGGTCTCGCAGCGCGCTGGCCAGGCGCCACGCCCGCCCGAGCACGTGGGCGTCGTGCTCGTCCACCAGGCCGGTCTCGCGCAGGGCGGCCAGGGCGATCATCGTCGTCGGCGTGCGCAGTTGCTCGATGGCGCCGGCGTGTTGCATCTGGAGCAGCTGAACGGTCCATTCGACGTCGGACAGGCCGCCGGGGCCGAGTTTGAGGTTGCGGTGCGGGTCGGTGCCGCGCCTGATGCGTTCGCGCTCCATGCGGGCCTTGAGCTTGCGGATCTCGGCCACCTGATCGGGGCGGAGGCCACCGGCCGGGTAGCGCAGTCCGGTGATGCCGTCCAGCAGGGCGTCGACGACCTCCCGGTCGCCGGCTCCGTAGTCGGCGCGCACGAGGGCCTGGTGCTCCCAGGTGCTCGACCAGCGCTCGTAGTAGGTGAGGAAGCCGGACAGGGTGCGCACCATCGGCCCCTCCTTGCCCTCGGGCCGCAGGTCCGCGTCGATCTGCAGGGCCGGGCCGCGGCCGGGCGCGTTGAGCAGGGCCCGCAGGCGGGCTATGACGCGGGTGGCGGTGGCGATCTGTTCGCTGCTCGTGCCGTCGGGGACGATGAACATGGCGTCGGCATCCGATCCGTAGCTGAGTTCGGCGCCGCCCCAGCGGCCCATGGCGACGACCCCGATCGGCGGCACCGGGTCGGTCTGCTCGCGGCCGATGATGGCCAGCGCGACGTCGATCGTCGCGCCCATGACCGACGACAGCCCGGCGCCCACGTTCTGGGTGGTGATCAGGCCGAGGGCGTCCCCGAGGGCCAGGCGGGTGAGTTCGCGGCAGCGTATGGTGCGCAGGGCCTCGATCGCCTCCTCGGTGTCGTCGTGGCGGCGGGCGGCGGCGCTCATCGTCTCGGAGAGGCTCTCGCGGCTGCGCGGGGCGAGCTGGGAGCTGTCGGCGAGCATCTGCACCGACCCGGGCACGTAGCCGATCATCTTGATGACGTAGCGGCTGCTCGACAGGATCATCGCGAGGGACTCGGCCATCTGCCCCTCGTCGCGCAGGGCGCGCATGTACCAGCTGGTGCCGCCCATCGCCTCGGACAGCTGACGGAAGCTGAGCAGGCCGAGGTCCGGGTTGGGGCCCTCGGCGAACCAGCCGAGCATGGCGGGCATGAGCTGGCGCTGGATGTCCGCGGTGCGGCTGGCCCCCTTGGTGAGTGCCTCGATGTGGGCCAGGGCCGAGCGCGAGTCGGCGAATCCGAGGGCCTTGAGGCGGTCCTGGGCGGCCTGCGGGGACAGCCGCAGTTCCTCGTCGGACAGTTGCGAGACGGCCTCCAGCAGCGGCGAGTAGAAGATGCGGCGCTGCCGGTGCTCGACGTCGCGGGCCGTGCTGCGCCAGGCGCGCCACAGTTCCTCGCCCTCGCGCATGCCCAGGGAGCGGGCGATGCGACGGCGGTCGTCGTCGCCGGGCGGCATCAGGTGGCTGCGGCGCAGGTTGAACAGCTGGATGCGGTGCTCGACGACGCGCTCGAAACGGTAGGCGCGGTCGAGCTCGGAGGCGTCCCCGCGGCTGATGTAGCCGTGCTGGGCCAGGGCGCGGAGGGCGGGCAGTGTGCCGCGCAGGCGCAGGCGCTCGTCGACGCGGCCGTGGACGAGCTGGAGCAGTTGCACGCTGAACTCGATGTCGCGAAGGCCTCCGGCACCGAGCTTGATCTCGGTCTCGGTGTCCTTGGCGGGGATGAGGTCGACGACCCGCCTGCGCATGGCCTGCGCCTCGCTCATGAAGTCGTCGCGGCCCCCGGCCTGCCACACGAGGGGTTCGACGATCCGGCAGAAACCGGCCGTCAGTTCCGGGTGGCCGGCCATGGGGCGGGCCTTGAGCATGGCCTGGAACTCCCAGTTCCGGGCCCAGCGCTCGTAGTAGGCCTGGTGCCCGGACAGGGTGCGGGTGAGCGGGCCCTTCTTGCCCTCGGGGCGCAGGGCCGCGTCCACCTGCCAGATGGTGCCGCAGGAGGAGTGGGCCGAGCAGATGCGCGTCATGGCGGCGGCGATGAGATTGCCGACCGCGGTGGCCTCCGACGTGGGGACCGAGTCGTCGGCGGGTTCGGCGACGAAGAGCACGTCGATGTCGGACAGGTAGTTGAGTTCCTGGGCGCCACACTTGCCGAGCGCGATGACACCCAGCCTGGCCTTCGCCTGGTCGGCGACCTGCCCGCGGGCGATCGCGAGCGCGCAGCCCATGATGGCGTCCGCGAGGTCGGCGAGTTCGGAGCCGATCGAGTTCACGACGTCCCGAGGCTCGTCCGCCGACAGATCACGGCCGGCGATCCGCACGAGGTGACGCTTGTTGGCCAGGCGCAGGCGGTCGGCGGCCTCCGGTTCGCAGGCCACGGCCCGGGCCAGCTCGCCGGGGCCGGCGCCGGCCAGTTCACCCAGTCCGATGTCGGTGAGCAGATCGGCGCGGATCCGCGAGGCGGTCCACCGTTCCGGCTCGCCGGCGAGGACCCGCACGTCCTGCGGGTGGGCGCTCAGGTGCCGGCCGAGGGCCTGGCTGAAGCCGATGACGGCGACCAGGCGGCGGCGCCAGTCCTGGTCGGCCATGACCTCGTTGATGAGCTCGGGGTCCTTGCCGAAGAGTTCGGCGAAGGCGGTGAGGGCGAGGTCCGGGTCGGCGGTGGCGGACAACTCGTCGATGAGCCCGGCCGGGTCGACCGGTAGCGACTCGAGAACCTCGGCGGCGTGGGCGGCGCCGGTGAACCCGCGCCGCGCCAGGATACCCGCCAGCGTCATCCTGCGTGCTGCCATGGCCCCTCCCCGTCACCGCACACCCGTGTCGCGGTCCGCTGCACCCGAGCCTAGTGGAGACGCGAGGAGGGAGCGACGGCTCTGGCATCTCAGCACCGAGGAGCGGATAGTCTCGCAACGCCGGCCGGCCGCGGATCGGGCGCCCGGCTGACGAGGACCAACGAGGCGGGAGGGGTCGCATGGCAACCCGCGCAGAAGCGGCGGCACGCAGATCGGCAAGCATCTACCTCACCCAGCTGGGGGCGCTGAGGGACCCTGCACAAGCCCACGGTGCCCGCGCGCTGGCAGAACTCATCTGGCAGGCAGAGGTCGTCGGGCGGGCGGCCACGAGCCCGCTGCGCGCGACCCCGATGTCGCTGGCCGACCACCTGGCCGCCTTGGAGAAGGATCGCCCGGCCCGCGAAGAGCGGATCAATCGTCTCGTCGCCGACGAGTCGCCGGAGCAGCTGGCCGCTCACGCCGGTGAGGCCGTCGGCGGGTGCGAGCGGGCACTGGCCGGGGCCGGGACGGGCGTCGTCGAGACCGGACAGGGGCCCGTCCGGCTGCCCGACGTCATCAGGGCCGCCACGATCGAGGCACGCCTGCTGGCCGAGCGGTGCGGGGCGGGCCTCGACAAGGCCGGCGCGGCCCAGGCGCTGCGGGCCTGCGCGCAGGCGCTGAGCGAACGCCACCCGGGCCGCAGCATCGAATTGCGGGTGCCCCCGGTGACGGCCGTGCAGCTCGGCGCGCTCACCGGCGGCCCGACGCATCATCGCGGCACCCCGCCGAACGTCGTCGAGACCGACCCGGACACCTTCTGGGCCCTGTGCACCGGAACGCTGGACTGGCCCGCCGCGCGCGAGCAGCGCCTGCTGCGCGTCTCGGGCGTGCACGCCACCGAGCTGGAGCAGATGCTGCCGGTCATCGCCCCGCGCTGATCCGGGCTGGTCCGCCCTACCCTGCGGTTTGGGGAGGAACGCGAAACATGCGAGGCGGTGCCTGGTCGCGCCGGCCTTCCCCGGGCTGGTCTGGGAAAGAGTGAGGTACCGGCCCAGGCCGGCACGGGGCGGCCAACACCCGAGCGCCGAAGTGAGCCCCCTGCCCGGCTCAGTGGTCTGACTTGAGGCCGGCCCCGCACATGGTCGTGAGGCAGTCGGGGGTGGGCCCCCACTGGCGGCAGTACTGCCAGTAGGCGGCCAGGTTCGCGGCGGTCGTGTGCTCGCAGTGGACGCCCCTGGCGGCGAGCGCCGCGCGGGCGCGAAGGATCTCGTCCTCGGGGGCGTGGATGAACCGCACGCCGTGCCTGCGGGCGCGGGCGAGGATCTGCGCGCCGCGGGCCGGCGCTCCGATGGCGATGCCCTCGGCGAGGGTGGGTTCGGGCGTGACCGCAGCCGGCTGCGCGGCGCCGGCCTCGGCCGCGCGCAGCAGCGGGTCACAGCCCTGCGCCTGGACGGCGATGATCTGCGGCATCGCCTCGATGAGTCCTGCGCGCAGCAGGTCCTCCAGGCCCTTCACCAGGCCGAGGAACAGGGTACCGTTGCCGACCGGTACGAGGATGTTCGCGGGGACACGGCCCAGCTGCTCGTAGATCTCGTAGGCGAAGGTCTTCGTGCCCTCGTAGAAGACCGGGTTGTAGACGTGGTTGGCGTAGTAGACGCCCTCGTCGGCGACCCTGGCGCGGCAGACCTCGGCGCAGTGGTCGCGGTTGCCCGGCACGGCGTTGACCGTGGCGCCGGCGGCGCTGATCAGGTCGATCTTCTTCGGGGAGGTGCCCTCGGGCACGAAGATCTCACAGCCGATGCCGGCGCGGGCGCAGTAGGCGGCCACGGCGTGCCCGGCGTTGCCGCTGGAGTCCTGGACGACGCTCTCGACCCCGATCGACGCGCAGTGCGCGACGAGCACGGCGGCCCCGCGGTCCTTGAACGACAGGGTCGGCATGAGGTAGTCCATCTTCAGCGCCAGGTCTGCGTCGAAGTCGATGATCGGCGTCATGCCCTCGCCCATGGTGACGGACCGCCAGGCGGTGTCGTCGTCGAGTCCCATGAAGGCCCGATAGCGGAACATGCTCCACTCGCCGCGGTCCACGGCGCCGAGGCTGAACGGCCGGTGCTCGTACGCCAGGTCCCACAGGCCGCCGCAGGCGCAGCGCGGCTCCCGGGTGGCGGCGGGCTCCCGGGCCCCGCACGCGGCACAGGCGAACATCATGGCGTCATCCCTCATCTGTTCTGTTCGCCGACTCAGATCCGGCCAATGCCCCGCTCGAGCTCCCACGGGGTGACCTGCTGGGCGTACTCGTAGTACTCGGCGCGCTTGTTGCGCAGGAAGTAGTCGAAGACGTGCTCACCGAGGGTCTCGGCGACCAGCTCGCTGGACTCCATGGCCTCGATCGCCTCGTCGAGGCTGCGCGGCAGCGGGGCGATGCCGAGGGCGTGACGCTCCTTGTGGGACAGGGCCCACACGTCGTCCTCGGCCTCGTCGGGCAGCGGCAGTTCGCGTTCGATGCCGTCCAGCCCGGCGTTGAGCAGCAGGGCGTAGGTGAGGTAGGGATTGCAGGCCGAGTCGATGGCCCGGTACTCGATGCGGGCGCTGGACTGCTTGTTGGGTTTGAACAGCGGCACCCGAACCAGTGCCGAGCGGTTGTTGCGGCCCCAGCAGATGTAGGCGGGGGCCTCGCCGCCGCCCCACAGGCGCTTGTAGGAGTTGACGAACTGGTTGGTGACGGCCGTGATCTCGCGGGCGTGGGCCAGCAGCCCGGCCACGAAACGCCGGCCCGTCCTTGACAGGCGCACCTCGTCGGCGGCGTCGAAGAAGACGTTGCGGTCGCCCTCGAACAGGCTCATGTGGGTGTGCATGCCCGAGCCGGCGGCGTCGGTGAACGGCTTGGGCAGGAAGGACGCCTGAATGCCCTGGGCGGCGGCGATCTCGCGCACGACGACCCGGAAGGTCATGATGTTGTCGGCCATCGACAGGGCGTCGGCGTAGCGCAGGTCGATCTCGTGCTGGCCCGGCGCGCTCTCGTGGTGGCTGAACTCGACCGAGATGCCCATCTGTTCGAGCATCATCACGGCGTCGCGGCGGAAGTCGGTGCCGTCGTCCATCGTCGTGTGATCGAAGTAGCCGGCGTTGTCGAGCGGCCTGGGCTCGTACTCGCCCTGGCGCAGCTTCTCGAGCAGGAAGAACTCGATCTCTGGGTGGCAGTAGAAGGTGAATCCCATGTCGGCAGCCCTGCCCAGGGCTCGTTTGAGCACCTGGCGGGGGTCGGCCATCGCCGGTGAGCCGTCGGGCATGGTGATGTCGCAGAACATGCGTGCCGTGTTGGCGTGGGTGCGCCACGGCAGCAGCTGGAAGGTGGACGGATCGGGATGGGCGATCATGTCGGACTCGTACACGCGGGCATAGCCCTCGATGGACGAGCCGTCGAAACCGGTGCCCTCGTCGAAGGCGCTCTCGAGCTCGGCCGGAGCCATGGCCACGGACTTCAGGAAACCCTGCACGTCGGAGAACCAGAGCCGGATGAACTTGACGTTGCGTTCCTCGACGGTGCGCAGGACGAACTCGGTTTGACGATCCATGCCCCAAGTCTGCCAGCGCACGCCACCCATCGCCGACGCGACCGGGTCTCGAAGCGATAAACTCCACAGTGAGCAACCGTCTCGGCCATGGCAGGCCGTACCGCGCGGGCGCGAGGCTCCGCCGGTCCACCGTCGTTGAGGAGTGCGCATGCCCGTCCCCGGTTGGTACCCCGACCCAGCAGGCACCCCCGGCAGCTACCGCTACTGGGACGGCCACACCTGGTCCGAGGTCACGACGACAGACCCCGCCACGACACCACCACCAGGCACCACACCCACCACGACGAGCACCACCCGAAGCCACAAGGGCCCCATCATCGCCATCGTCGCGATCATCGCCATCGTCGCCGTCATCGCAGCCATCGCCCTCACCCGCGGCGGACTCAACCGACACACCGACGTCCCCGAGGACACCAACACCGCAGCACCCACCGGACCCGTCTGGGACGAAACCAGCACCCCCACCCCCGAGGACAGCTCCAACCAATCCAGCCAACGCTGCCCCGTCACCACCGTCACGACCGAGTCGAGTCAGCCGGCAAAGGGCATCGCCGGGGGCGGCCTGAAGGCACCGGACATCTCCGGCTGGCAGAACACCTCGAGTTTCTACCTGGACTGGGTCTCCGACACGCACTCGCTCATGGACACGGTGTACGTCGGCTGGATGTCGAACGTCGCAGTCGGCGCCCTCAACTTCGAGGACGGTTTCACCGATCTGAGCACCTCGGCCCACCAGACCCTCGAGTGCTACGCCTCCAGCGGCTACTACTCCGGGTACACAGACCACAAGAACCTCGTCGATGAGGAGACCACCGTCGACGGGCACCAGGCCTGGCACATCCAGTCCGAGGTCTACGTCCAGAAGGAGTCCCTGCCCCAGGTCAGGGGCGACGTCGTCGACATCTACGTCGTCGACGTCGGCTCCGACGACCACCTCGGCGTCTTCATCTCCAGCGTCACGATCGGCGACTCGGATCGTGACAAGAAGGTGCGCGACTGCATCGCCGGGCTCAAGGTCACCTCCTAGAGCCGTCTTCATCCGCCGTCGTTGAGGAGTGCGCATGCCCGTCCCCGGTTGGTACCCCGACCCAGCAGGCACCCCCGGCAGCTACCGCTACTGGGACGGCCACACCTGGTCCGAGGTCACGACGACAGACCCCGCCACGACACCACCACCAGGCACCACACCCACCACGACGAGCACCACCCGAAGCCACAAGGGCCCCATCATCGCCATCGTCGCGATCATCGCCATCGTCGCCGTCATCGCAGCCATCGCCCTCACCCGCGGCGGACTCAACCGACACACCGACGTCCCCGAGGACACCAACACCGCAGCACCCACCGGACCCGTCTGGGACGAAACCAGCACCCCCACCCCCGAGGACAGCTCCAACCAATCCAGCCAACGCTGCCCCGTCACGGATGGCGGGACGACGACCGTTCAGGTGAATGGCTCACTGACCGGTGGCAACCTGCGGGTCCCCACGGTCGAGGGCTGGGACGAGAGTTTCAAGCGTCTCGGCTGGGTCGCCGACTTCCACGCCATCTATGACCAGATCTACGCTGGCTGGGTGGCGGACATCGCCGTCGGCGCCCTGCTGTTCGAGGACGGTTTCACCGATCTGAGCACCTCGGCCCGCCAGACCCTCGAGTGCTACGCCTCCAGCGGCTACTACGACGGATACACGGGGCAGAAGGATCTGATCGACGAGGAGGCCACCGTCGACGGGCACCAGGCCTGGCACATCCGCTCCGAGGTCTACGTCCAGAAGGAGTCCCTGCCCCAGGTCAGGGGCGACGTCGTCGACATCTACGTCGTCGACGTCGGCTCCGACGACCACCTCGGCGTCTTCATCTCCAGCATCAATCTGGGCGATGCCGACCGCATGGCCAAGGCGCAGGAGTGCATGGACCAGATGAAGGTGGTCCCCTGAGCATTTTCGAGAACCACTCGCAATTCAGGTGGGCGGGGCGCGGGCCGGGTCCTAGACTGTGCCCGTGACTGCCATGAAGCCTTACCCTCAGAGCCCGAAACGTTCCGTCCCCGCCAACATCGCCCGACCGCCCTATGTGGGGAAGATGGGCCCTGAGAACTACGAGGGCTCCGACATCCAGAGCGACGAGATCGTCGAGAGGATGCGCGTCGCCGGCCGGATCGCCGCCGACGCCATCCTCGTGGCGGCCAGCCAGATCGCACCCGGCGTCACCACCGATCACCTCGACGCCGTGGCGCACGAGTTCATGTGCGACCACCATGCGTGGCCGGCCAGCCTGGACTACCGGGGGTTCCCCAAGAGCATCTGCACGAGCGTCAACGAGGTCATCTGCCACGGCATCCCCGACACGCGGCCCCTCGAGGGCGGGGACATCGTCAAGATCGACGTGACCGCCTACGCCGAGGGCGTGCACGGCGACAACTGCGCCACCTTCTACGTGGGCGAGGTCGACGAGGAGTCCAAGCGCCTCACCGAGGTGACCCGCGAGGCGATGTACCGGGCGATCAAGGCCTGCAAGCCGGGCCGTTCGGTGTCGGTCATCGGCCGCGTCATCGAGAAGTACGCCAGGCGTTTCGGCTACGACGTGGTGCGCGAGTACACCGGCCACGGCGTGCACACCGCCTTCCACTCGGGCCTCGTCATCTTCCACTACGACGAGCCGCGCTACGACCGCACGATGGCGCCGGGCATGACGCTGACGATCGAGCCGATGCTGACCATCGGCAGCGCCAGCACCACGCAGTGGGACGACGGCTGGACGGTCCTGACCCAGGACGGCTCGCGCTGCGCCCAGTTCGAGCAGACGCTGGTGATCACCGAGCAGGGCGCCGAGATCCTCACCCTGCCCAGCAGCGGCGAACCGATCCTTGGCGGGGACCCGGCCGCCATCGACCTGTCGGCCATCGGCCGGCCCGTCGCCTGACGCCCTGGCGGCAGGGGCACCGTCCCGGCACTCCCCGGCGCCGGGATCAGTACGGGTACTGGGCGCCCCCCTGCGGCCAGCCGGATTGGGGAAGACCACGCGAGGCGGGGGCCCAGTCGCGTTGCCAGGCGGGTTTCTCGGCGCCGAACAGCTGCCGGTCGAGGCACCCGCCGATCACGGTGAGCGCCGGACCCCACGTCATGGCCTCGATGTTCAGGCCGTAGGGCAGAGCCGAGCGCATGAGGTCGTCGGGGTTGAGCAGGGCCAGCACGAACATGCCCAGACCGACGAGCCTGATGATGTGGTGCCTCGGCTCGGCCCAGATCTCGCGGGAGACATGCCTGGCCATCAAGGCCAGGGACAGGGGGAAGAAGCCGAAGGTGCGCATCCCCGTCCACAGGGCTGCACCGACCAGCTCACCGGCCGACAGGCGCGGGTCGAGGCCGTCGAGGAAGGCGCGCTCAAGGATCCACCCGCTCCAGTCGCCGAGGCTCCCGCCAGCACTCTGCTGCTGGTAGCTGTAGGAGAAGCCGGTGAGCATGGTGAAGCACACGACGACGAGAACAACACCCACCAGGAGGAAGGTCTTGACGGCCAGCGAGACGAGATAACCGGGCCTCAGCTCGTTCGCGCCGATCGGGTCCTGGTCCGCCATGCCCTCCATGGTGCCACCGGACCGGAGAGGGACTGTGGAGGACGGGCGAGCCGGGATGGCCACCGGACCGAACCACCCCTGTGAACGGTGGTCCTCGTCGGGGCTTCCGTAATTTTTTGGCCCTGGTCGAAACCACCCCTGTGAACGGTGGTCCTCGGGGTCTTCGCTGCCCCTCAGCGCTCGTCTGGCCGCGCCTGAACGATGTCGATGTCGAACGAGTCCTCCGGCGGCAGACCGGAAAGCCACGCCACCGCCTCCCGGATGTCATCGGCGGCATGATCGATGCGACGCACCTGGGAGACGGCGCCGACCTCGGCGCACTCGGTCACCCACCACGCGCCACGGCCGCGCTCAGCCGTGACCGTGAATCTTCTACGACTCATCGCCATATCCCTCCCCCGCACCGGTCAGGGGACGCCTGTCAGGCGCGTCAGACTGACCGACCTCACGGCTGCCCCACCGAGAGCCGCCTTGTCACCGCCGCAGTGCACCGAGGCCTGCAACCAGCCGCGGAGCGGCAGCCTCAGCCCTTGTCCTTGAGCCAGTTGATCGCCGTCTGCCGCGACACCCCTGCTGCCCGCGCCACGGCCGCGAGCGGACGCTACCCGGCGATCATCCACATCTGGGGTAGTTCCTGGGAGCAGCACCGTGCCGTTCCTGGAGTACGACGCCGAGATCCTGCTTGTGATCTGCAAACCAACGCCATCGAGCCGATCAGCACCCACTACCGCAGAGCCGTCCGGGTACGCGGCACTCACCAGAATGAGCAGGCGGCACTGAAATATCTTGTACTTGGTGACGCGATCGCTTGACCCCACTGGCAGCAGGAGGGCACGCTGTGTGTTGGGGCCGAAACCTGCGCTGAACGCGTTCGTGATCACCCCCGCCGGACAGTTCTAGAGGACCACTCGCTGAAACTGCTGGTCACGCATACACCACTTACCGGATAGACCCCATTAGGCCAGCCTCGCCGAATAATCGGTGGTAACTCTGAGGAGGAAACCCACAGTGTTGATCATGGCCGCCGTCACCTACGGCCGAGCAGATCTTACCTGGCAAGCTGTTGAGCTTGACCCACCCGGACCTGGGGAAGTGCTCGTCAAGCTCACTGCGAGCGGTATTTGTGACACTGATCGACGGGTAATCGATGGCACCCGGCATTTCGCGCTGCCCGGTGTGGTCGGCCACGAGGGTTCTGGGATCGTCCAAGAGGTGGGGCCGGGCGTGAGTTATCTGCACCCTGGCGAGCACGTCGTGCTCGGCTGGGCTCGCTGTGGTGACTGCCCCGCCTGTACCGCTCGTGCAACCTCATACTGTGAGCAGACCAGACGGGCCACTGAGGCTGGCGTCCGCGTCGGAGGACCCCTGAGCGGCCAAGGAGCTTACCGTTTTCTAGACGGGAAGCAGCTCGGCGGCCATTTTTTTGGCCAATCCTCTCTCGCAAGTCACACTATCGTCGCGGCGAGCAGCTTGGTGGCGGTCGACCACCGACTCCCACTGGCCAAAATTGCGCCGCTCGGTTGCGGGTTCTCAACCGCGTTCCACGCAGTCGACGACGTGATTGAGCCGCAGCCGGGAACCAACGTCGTAGTCTTGGGTGTCGGTTCGGTTGGAAGTGCCGCGATCATAGCCGCCAGCATGGCTGGAGCACATGTGGTGGCCGTCGACCGTAAGCCCGCCAAGCTCCAACTGGCAGCTCAGCTTGGGGCCGATCCGCTCATGATTGAAGACCCTGCCGAGTTGCCCGAGCTGCTCCGCAGTCAACTTGGGCACCGGCCCGCTGCGGTGGTCGAATGCACTGGTAACCCGCAGCTCGCCGAAGCCGCCATCGCCGCCGTCGGTTCGCGTGGGGTGTGCGTACTCATCGGAGGGTCGCGCGCAGGCACCACCATATCCTTAGACCACAATCGACTCGTTTGGGGTAAACGAGTCCAAGGGGTGCTGGGAGCCGGTGACATCAACCGCACCATCGGTCGGCTTGCCGATCTCTGCCGTGACGGCAGTTTCCCCCTCGACAAACTGGTTAAGGTTTACCCATCGGATTATCTGTCCCAAGCGCTGGCCGACCAGTCAGCGGGTCTAGTGATCAAACCGGTCGTTCTAGCCCCGGCCGCTCCCGCTGCGCTGGACAAACCATGACCCGGCAATATGTTGTCCCGGCCCCTCAGCCTGATCCTCGCTGGACCCGCTCGGTGTTCGTGGCTGGTTGGCAACCGGTCACCGGAGAACTAGCGGTCACCAGTCCTTTCTCCAGACACCAGCTCGCCACTGTTGGGGAATGCTCCACCCACGAGGTAGACCAAGCGCTGGGGGCATCCCTCACGGCCCAGCGGACGTGGGCAGCAGCTAGGCAAGCGCGTATCGCTGTCCTCTCGACCGCCGCAGACAACCTGCGCGCCGACGGTGACGAGTTGGTGGCGTGGCTGGTACACGAGACTGGTTCGACAGTAGCCAAGGCCCGTCTCGAGGTCAATCTCGTGATCGCCGAGCTTCAGGAATCCGTAGAGCTGGCCAAACTGAGTCTTACCCAGCCCCAGCCCGGCAGTAAGCGCCAATCTACCGTCCACAGGGAACCGATCGGAGTCGTGGCGGTCATTGCCCCGTTCAATTTCCCTGCCCACTTAGCCGTCCGGGCCATTGCTCCCGCCCTGGCGCTGGGAAACACCGTGGTCCTCAAGCCCCATCCCTGCGCCGCAATCAGCGGGGGGCTATGGCTGGCAGGAATGTTCGAAGTCAGCGGGTTGCCGACTGGAGTGCTGAGCGTGATCCCCGGCGACGCCGAGATCAGTGAGGCGCTCGTTGCCGATCCCCGAGTCGGGCAGGTAACCTTCACTGGTTCCACCGCAGTCGGGGAACGAATAGCCGAAATCGCAGCTCGGCGACTAACGCCCACGCTGCTCGAGTTAGGAGGCAACAACGCACTGGTGGTGCTACCGGATGCCGACGTTGAGCTGGCGGCTAGTTGCGGCGGATTTGGTAGCTTCTACCATCAGGGTCAGATCTGTATGTCAACCGGGCGTCATCTGGTCCACGAGAGCCAGGTTGACGCCTACGTGCAGGAACTGACTGGTTACGCGAACCGACTGAAGATCGGCGATCCTGCTGACCCCACGAACGATCTGGGCCCGCTAATCAACACCAAGCAGTTGGCCCGGGTCGACGACCTAGTTCGCCGCAGTATCGCCGCTGGAGCAGAGCTGGTGCGGGGTGGTACGACAGCAGGCCTATGCTACGAACCAACGGTGCTTATCGAACCAGCGAGAAGATCTCCAGCTTGGCAGGAAGAGATCTTCGGTCCAGTAGCGGTGATATCACCTTTCAGCGACGACCAAGATGTAGCAGCTCTGGTCAACGAGCAAGGGCCAGGTTTGGTCACTAGCGTCCTCTGCGCCGACGTGACTCAAGGGGCGGAGTTAGGCGCCAAGATAACCTGCGGAATCGTCCACGTGAACGAACCCACTGTCGACTACCAAGTCGGCGCCCCGTTTGGCGGCTGGGGCGCCTCTGGAAACTCGACAATCGGCGACCAGATCTCCAACATAACCAATTTTACCAAGACCAAATGGCTCACCGTCCGGTCAACTATGGTACAGCGTTGACGTTTGCCAGCGCCGCATCGCCGGACTGCCCGCGCCTAGCGGCGAAAAAACCTGGGTACTTGGTACTCGGGGGACAGAATCCCTTCGCCTCGTACCAGCTGGCGACCTCTTGTCTGTCATGTCGAAACTGGTAGCGTGGCATGACATTGTCGAACGACAGAAATACTGCCGAACGAGACATCTCGGCCCGGTTGCGGAAGACCGGGTAGATCTCCGGCGGGAAGATCTGGCAGTTGCGTTCGTGCTCATACACAAGGAAACTCTTGATCTGATTGGAAAACACTTTCACGTAGGCGCGACACCACGCCATTACCAAAGGTTTGGGCAGCTTGCTGCCCAAACCCGCGAAGTGACGGTCCCGCTGCCTGTACAGGCCATCCCAGAAGGAATCTTCCCCCTCACGAGGATACAACCAGACGAGCAACCCTCCGGCCGGGCCGACTAGGTCGGCGATCCTTTCAAAGGCGGTCCGGGTTGACCTCGTGTGGTGGAGGACGCCGATGCTCACCACTTGACTGAACGCTCCGGTCAGCAATGGTGGTTGTAACACATCACCACGTATGAAATGCAAATTGGTGATGCCGCTTAACCGGGCCGCAGTCTGCCCGATCGTGGATGACTGATCAATTGCCACCACTTGGTGCCGAGGATAGCGTATCGCCAACTCAGCCGATTTTTCAGCCGAACCGCAACCTGCATCCAGAATCCAATGCTGTTGTGTGGTCGCATCGAGATGATCGAAGAAAGACTGCGACATCCACTCAACAAGTTGCGGAATCCGGTAGCCGTAGATCACGCCGGGGCTCTCGCCTGCGCCGCTCTGACGGATCCGCCATTGGAAGCTGAACCCTTTAACTGAGCGACGATCCAGATTATCTTCAGCCAACATCCACGGAACCGAATCGACAATAGCGTACGACCGTGCGCAGCCCAAACAATTTAGTATCCCGGTTTCAATCAACGAACTGCCCAGCTCTGGGGACGCGAGCTCCACCTTCGAACCACAGGACGGACACCGCACAACCGTCAACAAAGTGCGCTGCATTATTACTCCTTACTCTCGTCAGCCGATTCCTCGCTCGCGGTTGTCCGAACCACTGGCTCGCAGCACCCACTGAGCCAACGGCAGCGCGGCAAGTGGCAAGAGGACAAGGCCGGGCCCGAAAGTCATCAAGAATGGTTGGGCCGACAGTTGGCTATCGATGTTGAACCACACATCCGAGATGCGCTCGTTGAGCAGTCGTGAAACCAGCCAGGCAACCGGGAAAGCGATCACGATGCCACTCAGCCCAAGCAACGATGCCTCCATGACAACCGTGCCGCGAATCGTCCGGTTGCGGAAACCGAGCAGGCCGAGCAGCAAGTACTCGCGCCTGCGTTCCAGGATCGTGTAGCCAAGGCACGCTGCCACGAATAACAGTGCTACGACAATGCTCGTCAGGGCACCGAGCCACAGCAGTGCTGTGATCTGGTCGGAAGAAGCAACGATCAATTTGACTATCTCGTCCTTATTCAAAGCCTGCTGCACCCCCGATTCGGAGTTCAGGGCATTGGTAGTTGAGGGGATTTTGTCAGGCGAGACCTTGACTAGGACGCCAGAGAACAGGTCACTACCAGTCAGGGAGCTCGTGAACACCACCGTCGAGCGAACTTCACCGGGCAGTGCAGATGACATAATCCCCACTACTCGGGCTTCGTGCTCGGTTCCCGCCGCTTTGATTGTGAAAGTGTCACCTGGTTCAAGCGCCAACCTTCGGGCGAGCCCGGCCTCGAGAACCACGCCATCCGGGTCGGACTCGGATATGTCAGAGCCCTCGACAAGGGTAACCTTGTGCCAGGTATTCTTTGGATCGAAGCCGCCGATCAAAAGGTTCTCTATAACCGAACCGTTGGTCGCTTGGGCCGCCGTCTTGATGGTCGGCGTCCATTCGCTCACGCCAGCCTTCGACATGAGAGCTGCCGCTTGGGCATCTGACTGTGGCTCGGCGAAGTCTACAGTCAGGTCCCACTCGTTACCGACGACGGCCGACCGAGAAGTGGCGATCACCGAAGAATACGACAGGAAGTAGGCTGCCGTCAGACCAAAGCCAATCGCTATGGCCAGCGTGGTCAGGACCGAAACCCACGGATTGCGCTGAACATTTCTGATCGAAAGGCGCGCCGTGGTGTTCGGCACCAGAGCCCCCAGCCGGACGCCTCTGACGCGGCCGCTGCGACCGGTATCGATGGTGCGTGTCATGGCATCACGCGGCGTCATCCGGAAGATCCTTTCAAAGGTTAGCGCAGCGCCGAGTCCGTAGACCGCCAAGGTGCCGATACAACCGATTGCGATCATCACGGGGTCAAGGATGAACGGCACGCTCGGCAACCCGACCGAAGACGCGAAGTTCTCCAAGAAGGCATGTCCCACGAGCACCGATCCCAGCAGACCCATTATTATGGTCCAGCCAACCAACCACATATAAGGCAGCACGTAGGCGCGAGCCACAGCGGCGGGTTGGTGCCCCTGGACCAGAAGCACCGCAATGCCCTTGCGTTCTCTCGCAATCCACTGCGCCGATAGGAACATCGACACGAAGGCGGCCGATAACGCTCCCACAAGCACCATCAGGGGGATAACGACATCGAAAACGTCAAGGTTTTTCTCGACATACTGGTATGCGAACTGTTCTTCGCGCTTCATGGCGTAGGCTCCGGTCAGATTCTGTGCAGCAGCCTCATTAAGCACGGCCTCCCGGGCAGCGTCGAGATCCTGCCCCGACTCGAAGTCGAAGACAACGCTGTTGGCTACCGACGACGCCTCTGATGGGGACAGATAGACCACCCCCATAGAACCCTTGGCCGAGACGAACAGGCTCGGGTTGAGCGGGGCAATGAGGAACTCAGGATCACGAACTATACCACGAACCGTAATGGTTCGCGTGGCGCCACCGACCTCAATTTCCAGTGAGTCACCGACATCAACTGAATGGTATTTCGCCATGCTCTGGTCGATCAGCGCTCCAGAGTCATCGTCCCGCGTAAGAAGGGTCCCCTTAAGGGGCGTCAAAATATTGAGCCGAGTGCCGGCCCACACCGAATCAGAAAAGATCACGGTCAGCGCCAAGTCGTTGGTCTCGGCCAGCTGCGTGCGTCCGGACAGGACCTGGCGAGATGTGCTGCCAGCTAAGCCGGACAGTCCATCAAAGCGCGGCGCAGGCTGATTCGGCGAGGGAGTGAACCTCAGTTCCAAGTCTGCGAGATGCCCCTCAGAATACCAATTATTTCGCGCCTTCGTGATGCTCGACATGGCCGAGTACTCGCCGACCAGTATCGAGAAGGCCATGGATGCTACCGCGATCAGCACCATCAGTCGACCGGCCATCGACCAGGCCGAACCGAGGGCGAACTTCTGCAGCGAGCTGAACGGAAGAACGTGAGCGGGATTGTGGATCTTGATCATGAGTCACAGACCTTGATGGCACCGTCACCCATTTCCCAGATCTCAGTGGCATAGCTGGTGACGATCGGATCGTGGGTGGCGACGACGAGCGTGGTGCCGGTCTGCTGCTGCAGCCGGGTCAGGCAATCGAGCACCTGCTTCGCATTCGCATGATCAAGGGCACCAGTTGGCTCATCAGCCAGGATCAGCGGGGGCTGTTTGACCATCGCCCGGGCAATCGAGGCACGCTGCTGTTCGCCACCGGACATTTGGGCAGGAAAGTTATCGGCTAAGTGTGCGATGCCAACCGCGTCCAACATTTCCAACGCACGCATACGCCGCTCGACAGTCGGCTTTCTCAGCGGTTCGAGTGCAGCAGACACATTTTCCAAAGCGGTGAGGGTTGGCAACAGATTAAAAAACTGAAAAATAAACCCGATAGTCGTAGCTCGGAAGTCGGAGCGTTGTCTGCGTGGCAAAGCACCCAAGTCGACCCCGCTGACCTCTACCTTACCAGAGTCGAACACTTCGATACCACCCAAGATGTTAAGCAGGGTCGATTTACCGCTACCCGAGACGCCTCGCAAAGCAATGGAACTGCCCCGTTCAGCGGTAACCGAAACCTCGTCAAGCACCTTCAGATCGCAAACAGGCCCCGGGTACGTTTTGGTCAATGAACTGACGCGGATAGTTCCGCGGTCGATTTCTGTGGTGGTCATAGGTATTCCCTCTCATCGATCGCGGTTCGACAGATATGAAATGAAACTGCACCACAGCTCACGATCATCGCTGTGGAGGAAATCCATGTCGGAGACGATGCGCAAGCAAGCATCCAAGTGTTTGTCTGCAATTTCCCGCGCCTCGGTGAGCGCACCACACTCCCGCATAATGTCCACTGCGCTTCGCAGCTCGGATTGATCGGTCGTGTTGGCCCGCAGGATGCGAACCAGTTCTGCCGCCCTTTTGCGGTCGGCCCGTCGCAGGGCGAGCAGCACTTGCAGCGTGACCTTGCCCGCGGTGATGTCCTCGGCGTTGGTTTTACCCCATTCTTCTGTCACGGGAGCCACGTTTAGCTGGTCATCGATCACTTGAAAGGCCAGCCCGATCTCCTCACCAAGCCTCGAGTACGCCGAGAATGCCCGATCGTCAGCATTTGCCAGACTCGCCCCGATCTTGAATGGCATCCGATAGGTGTAAGAAGTCGAGCGATGTACTACCGACTGCAGGTATTCGAGCGGGTCGTGGACCATGGACTCCTCAGACGGCCACATCGTATCAATGGTAGTGCCGAGACCGGTCACCCAGTGTTCCCAGGCAAGCTCACGCCCCAGCCGCCTCCTCGAATTATCACGCAGTACCGACTGGGAATTAGCAAGGATGTCAAAGCACATGTTCAACCAAGATGACCCGAGCGCTCCCGCCGTACGCACTCCGACCATTCGATGCGCGGTTGGCCCACCGCGACGCAGATCAGAATCGTCAGCAATGTCATCCAGTACCAGCGAAGCCGAATGGATTATCTCGGCCATCGCCACAAAACTGGGGGCCTTCACAGGATCGACTCCCAATGAGCGGGCGGTCAAGCAGACCAACACTGGCCGGATCATCTTTCCTGTCCTATTCAAGTAGGAACGGAAGGGCTGGTACCAGTCGCGTAGTAGCAGCTCAGTCATCTCATCGGTCAGATCGGTTCCGGCCAGTTTGCGGATCTCCGCAGCTGTGTCCCACCGATCAACGGTCTCGAGTACGGCTTGGCGGGCAAAAGGAAACCAAGCCTTGTACTGCTCAGCCCAAGAGCCAGTCATTCCGGGGGCGAGGGTTACACTCATGCCTTGACTCCGATCGTTGCATACAGTCTAGGGGTAACAAGCCGGGTGAACTTGAGAACCGCCTGATCCACTCCCGGCAGAGAGTGCTTGGCTAACGAGCGGGCCAGACTGAGTTGCTCGGCGGCCAACGCCGCCGGGTCAGCGTCCACTCGCAGGACCATTTCGGGCAGCCAAGACTCGGTCGAAACAACCGGGTCCTCCCCGATTGCATCCAGCACCGATCTGGAGATTGCTTCCAGGCGCAACGCCACCCCGAGGTGTCGACAAACCGAGGCCAGCAGGGTGCCCGCCTGTGGCTGCCCGATAACAGCAGCAGCCGTGAGCCCCACAAGTTCGAATGACGCGGAAGGCTCCGCGGATAACAGATAGTCGAGCAGCCCTTTGCGTTCCAATTCATTCGACAGCTGGTGAGCACCAAGATCAACGGA
Source organism: Propionibacterium australiense (assembly GCF_003666605.1). Classification (GTDB taxonomy): domain Bacteria; phylum Actinomycetota; class Actinomycetes; order Propionibacteriales; family Propionibacteriaceae; genus Propionibacterium; species Propionibacterium australiense. Next base: position 42,463 of record NZ_RCIV01000001.1, read on the forward strand.
CCGGGCAAGACCCTGCCGTACCAAATACTTGCCGAAAGCTTCACCGAGGCGAGTACCTGGTGCGCGGGAGAGATCGCCCTCATATGCAAGCAGGACGCCGAGTTGGCGCAGATTGTAGGCAACCGTCACCCAGACGGGAGGAGGCAGCGGCAGTGATTCGTCTTGACGCGGCAGGTCATACGCATTAGTAACCATATCGAGCATGATCGACGAGAGGTACTGACATTCGATTGCCGCGATCAGTTGGGCGACTGGACGCTGGTATGGCTCCTTCCCTGCCAGCAGTAGGTCCAACAAGAGTGTCCGCAAGCCAGCGGGATGTTGGCTATTGAATTCATGAACGGGGGCTAGGAAACCCCGTTCAAGTCCATCCCAGTCCCATCCAAATCGCGGTTCATCCACATAGGCAACCACCCACTGATCATCCCTTCGCTGTGGCACGGTCAGCTCCAAGGCCGCATCGGCCGCCGCACGAGCCCTCGGCCACGCAGTGGTCAGATCCATCTTGTTTCTCCTTTCCAGCAGGGACTATCACCCGATGACAAACTGAACAACCAACGCACTGAGAGCGATAATTGCCTGTACGATGACGAATCTATGCGACAATGGTAACTTCAAATCCGAATTAAGGTAGCGGTCGACGAACAGCCAGACATACGGCGTCCACATGACCAAGAAGAGCCATCCTTGTGGAACCGCCAACACGCCGGCAATCAAACCCATCAGGTAAGTTAATGAAGTGATCGCGATCACCACCCGGGCAATCCGGTGGACGATCTGGATCGGATAGGTGTTTGCGATAGTTATCACCTGTGCCCTCAAGTCTCCCTTGGCGTCACGGACGTCCCAAAGTAATTCCGTGAGGTAGTCGAACCCGAAGGTGACCACGATCATGACCAATAACTGTAGCCACTGCGGCCAACTTCCCACATAGACGTAGGGAGTCACCAGTAGCGGTACCGACCAACACAATGCAGCGAAAGCATTCTTGACGTATCGGTATTGTTTTATCCGTGACAGACCCGGCAGAGTTGGCCATGGCATCGGCCTACTGTAGAAGTTCATCAATATATTGACGATCAAGGAATAGAACAGGAAATCCCATCCGGCTCGCAACGCCAAACTTGCACCCACCAATCCCGCCCCCACACAGACCGGCCATGCCACATGCTTGCTGGCAAAGAAATGGCCTTTGCCAGCATAGTTGACGGAATCCTCGCGACGGTCGGTGATCTGGTTGTAAACGTAGGCAACCACGGTGGACGAAGTAATCATGACGTAATACTGCCAGTCGAGCGGAAGGTGCATCGACTGATTCCAGAAGGAAGTCAGAATGACCGGTAGAACAAAGGCGTGGAATCGGTTCGTCAATAATATTTCGCTAGTAACCCTCAGCCGCACACCGAAGATGGCAGTCATTCGATTCCCCTGAGGATGTCCAACGCCTGGTCGAGGCGGGCAACGTTAAGTAAATCACATGAGGTGACCTCGGGGGTGCCGATGATCAACGCTCTGCAGCCGGCGCGCTCGGCCAGTTCAGCATCCTCAGTGAGCGAGTCACCGATGACCACGGCGGTGTCGAGGTCGTCACCACGCAGACCCAAGTATTCGGTGATCATGTATGGATCCGGCTTACCGACAAGAATCGCCTCGCGACCTGCCGCCAACTCGACTCGCCTCACGGTTGCTCCAGGACCGGCGTGGATTCCCGAGGCGTCAGCAAATATAGCATCCTTACAGGTTGCAAAAATGCGTCGCGGAGGGAGGCGCCGAATGCGATCCAAGGTTCCTTCGGTGAGAGCAGGATCACGAGTGACCAGCAGCACCTCAGACTCGCCGACCTCCACGATTTTAAGGTCAGGAACCAAGCGTTCAAGCTCAGCACGCAGCACATCTGAGCCGATCACCGCCACCTCGCTCACGCCGATCGATGACAGCCGATGTGCCGCGACCATAGCCATCGTAACGACATCGGACGCGCAGACTGGGACACCGTTGGCCACCAGTTCGCTAGCAAGATCAACAGCAGTGATGCTGCTGGAGTTGGTGACAATGTGCACCGAGTAGCCAGCCTCACGCAGACCAGAGATGAGATCTCCCGGCGGCGAAGCATCATAGTGCTGCCGGCCAAGCAGAACTCCGTGGACGTCGACAATCGCGTGTTTATTCACCACTGGCCACCTTACCTGCAGTCGGTCGCCCACCATCCAGTGGCCGACGCCAGTATTCGTCGGAGATCGCGTATCTGCTCAATTCTGCTATCTCCGCCAATACATCGGGCCGAACCCTACCCAAGGCACCGATTGCAGCCACACCAGCCGAGACGAGTTCTTCAACTTTGAGCTGGGTCAACCGGCGGGCTCCGGTGCGTTCAATCAGTGCGGAAAACTCTTCAACAGTGTAGCCATGCTCACGGTTGAGCCAAGCACTAAGTATGGCACGATCTTGACCATCAGCTAATTCATTCGCCAAGCTCAGCAGGTAGGTGGGTTTCAGGGCTCCCAGATCAACTCCAACGCCACGGCCTAAACCTTTTTCGCTGTCGCCGACGGTATCCTCCAAGTCGTCTTTGAGTTGGTAGGCAATCGCCAAGTTGCCCGACCACGAGACCAGTGCGGTGATGATGGACGCGTCCGCACCTGCGGCAATCGCGCCTGCACGGGCACAAACCTCGAACAATCGCCCAGTTTTCAGCCAGGCATTGTGCAGGCAAGCCTCGGAGGATGGCAGCCGACAGCCTTCATGGTAGACATCAAGCAACTGTCCAACGTTGTCCCATAGATCGTGTTCCTCAAGCATTGTGAGAATCGTCAGAACGTGCCGACCATCCAGCGGTGCAGAGGAGATCGCTCGATTTGCAAGAGCCCGACCGATCTTGCCATAGGCGAAGGCAGCGATGACACCGTTGCGGGTACTCTGGCTGGCGAAAGGCGTCGGATCACTGGCGCCTTCCTGTTCGCTACCAAACAGGCTGGCGAGGTGCACATGACTGGTCGGCCACCCACGCCGCAGGACATCACCATCATAGATGTCGTCGTGCACCAACGTATGGTGATGGTAGAGTTGGAGGGCCGCAGCTATCGGCAGCACCGTCGCTAAGTCTGTACCACCCGCAGCCCGGTAACCAAGGATGGTAGTGAGTCCATGAAATCGCCTACCGGCTACTTGGAGATAGTGCTCCATCCAGCGGTAGATAGCGCCGATGAAGGGGTCATCGACCATCGGTCCGCGTCGGATCAGCCAGTCGATCTGCGCAGCAATGGCGCGGTCGACCTCGATTCGGTCGTCTTCAATCCTTGCTGCTGCCGCGCCCGCTTGATCGATTGACTCAAACATGTCTCCCTCCCATTGACGAGTCAAGGTGGTCGGTCTCCAAACTGCTGGGCCGAGCGACAGTGTCAAAGAAGGTGTGATGCCAAAGCTGGGTGGTAGCAACCAAGGTCACCAATAATCCCTGCCGCAACTTGGCCAAGTATTCTCGCCCCCGAGACCCAGACACGACGGGACGGTCCAATTGATCCAGCACAGTAGCGACCCGTTCGGCGTCGAAGTAGCCGAAATCATTGATCGTTTGCGGAGCCATTAGGTAGCGATAAAGCTCAGGCGCCTTCCGTGAGGTGAATGGACTGGCAAACGGCATTGTGAACCGCTTCTTCGGACGCCAAGCCACTTCCGGGCCCACCTGATCCTGGGCCGCAAGCCTGAGCAACACCTTGTTGCATCCTTGACCGATCTTGGTCTGGTCATCCAATGAGGCAGCAAATTCAACCACTTCACGATCAAGAAAGGGATACCGCCCCTCGACCGACGCGCCCGCGAGCACCCGGTCACCATGCGGTCCGAGAAGGTAGTTGCCCAGCATTACCTCATACGACACCGCCAAGGAAGCACTCAAATGGGACGTCCGAGCGAACAGTCCTCGATCGAAATCCACTGTGGCGAGCGGAATATCGGCCTCGAGTAATATCCCTGCCGGTTCGGTGAGGATTGGCGCGAAAACTTCGCGGTAGAACTCCCACTCCACCGCCTGCGCGGGGATGAAACCGAAGGCATCACGGATCCGACCCAAACGCCCGTCGACCGGTACTAGGCATTTCGATGCAAGCCGACTCCCAAGCGCACGACTAACCATTCCCCTGATCGGCCGTGGCGAGTCCCAGATCCACCTGAGTTGTCGACTCTGTTTGAAGGCTTGATAACCAGCAAAGGCCTCGTCGGCCCCCTCACCACTAAGAATCACTTTACTCAAACCACTGGCCCGGCAAGCAAGCGCGTGCAGGGCGGCCGACTCGGTTGACAGGGTCGGGGTTTCCAAGTGCCACATCAACGAAGAGAACACCGTGGCAATTTCGTTGTCCGCCATCACCTCGGAAACCAAGCTGACACCTAAATAATCCGCAGCCTTGGCTGCCAAGCCGGTCTCATCAAGCTTAGGATCGGTGGAGCCGACCGAAAGCGCAGTCAGCTGGCCACGAACGTGCCGTCTTGCAAGTGCAGTGACAAAGGCCGAATCCACCCCGCCGCTGAGGTAGACAACCGGCGTAAATTCTCCTTGAGCACAACGTCCGACTGCTCTGGTCAACAAACTATCAAGTTCCTCACGGGCCGCTTCCCAGTCAAGTCTGCGGCCAGCCCCCGGCTCGGCACACCGTAACTGCCAGTAACGAGTCAATTTTGGCGAACCAGTCGGGTTAACCACCAGATAGTGCCCTGCTGGCAATGCGTTGACACCTGCGAACATCGTGTGAGGTGCGACGGTGGTACCAAAATAGCATAGCTGAGCCAATCCCCTTGGATCTGGCTGGGGATCGGGCAGGTTCACAGCAAAGAGAGCTTTGGCTTCGGATGCGAAACTCAAGGTGGTGCCATCCCAGGACCAGACCAAAGGGCAAATCCCCAGCCGGTCACGAACCAAGACCATCCTGTTGTTTCGCCGGTCATACAGCGCAATCGCGAACTGCCCGTCGAGGTACTCGGGGAAGGCCATGCCGAACTCCTCATAAGCGTGGGCAATGACCTCCCCGTCGCAGTGCGAGGCAAAGCGGTGCCCTAAAGCCCGAAACCGCAAGAAGAGTTCACGATGATTCGTTATTTCCCCGTTGAAGACCACCAAGATCGATCCAGACTCATCACTGAAGGGCTGGTCACCGAAAGACACATCAACGATTGCCAACCGAGCACTGCCTAGCACCACGCTGTCGCTTCGTCCGACAGTCTGTGCGTCCGGACCTCGATGAACTACCGTGCGCAGCATGCGCGCCGCCAGTAGCTCGTCCTCGACACCAACGCCTTCCGGTCTAAAGAGTCCTACGACACCGCACATGCTGTGTCTTTCGTCAAACTAAAAAGCTCAGTGCCTTGGAAAGATCGTCCTGCGAGAGCGTCGCTCAGACTCTGGGGTGCCCGGCCATCAACAATCAGGGTCCTGATACCAGCCGAAGCGGCCCGGGCAGCGACCCGGAGCTTCGCCGCGATGCCACCTGTGCAGTCGCCGGTCATGTCGGGTATCCCGGTCAACCGCGCCAGATCGGCAACATTGATCGACTCATAAACCCGATGATCTGGGGTCGTGCCATCGTAGACTCCTGGGGCATTTATAGCGAATACGACATCACTAGCCCGCAGAGCAAGTGCGGCCCCAACAGCGATATCATCGGACGACAGGACTTCATATCCGATGTCAGTGACGATAAATCCGCCACCAACAACCGGGGTGTGACCTCGCATGATGAGCAGCTCCAACTGTCGCGTCATTTGAGCACTCGGCACATGAGACCAATCCAGCAGTGAGATCCGGAACGGATTCAGACCATGAAGCTCTAGCTGCCGATAGACAGCCAACTCGAGTTCCAAAAGTAGCTGATTGACATGCGAGACAACTCTCCCCATATCATCAGACAACATACGATCAAGGTATCCGAACTCGATCGCCGCCGGTTTACCGAATGATCCAGTACCATGGGCGACAAATACAGGACGGTCGAGAGGTAGCTGCGCACAGAGGTCAGCAAGGCGCTCCTCAAGCAAGATCGCCGAGTTAGCCACAGTATTCGATATCAGACTACCCCCTAGTTTGACTACGATTGGAGCCCTCGGAGTCATGGCTGCACGGCACTCAGCAGAGTCCCATTGGTTCCGATCCGTTGAAATCAGCATGCAGAAGCCACAATCATGAACTCGCGAGCCTTTTTGCGGTCGATGGTCGTCTTCCGGTCAAGCCCTCCACAGACAGCGCCACGGACACCCACAATGTCGGTTCCAATGGATGCCAGCTGATCAAGATGCTGTAGCCGAATCGATCCAGCCAGCGCGACCTCCAAGTTATTCTCGTGAGCTGCCGAGACGAACTCTCGGAGCTCTGCCAGATCGCAAGAATCGAACAGCGTCTTGCCATCTTTGAACAGGGTGTCCATCATGACAAGATCCGTGTCAGCTTCGATTGAAATCTCGACCAACTGTAGCGGATTGAGACCGCCGAAACGTCGATAGTCGGCGTAACCCGCAGTAACCACCAAAACGTCTTTGTTAACTTCCTTGGCGGCACGATCAACTGCTTTCATCAACTGCACACCCTCGTTGACAGTCGAAGGCCCGTGAAGGCCAGCCTTTATGTAGGTGACGCCACTGGTCACCGCACCGCGAGCGGCCAGCGCCGCGGTTCCGGGTTTGAAAGGAAGATCCCCCAGCGTTGCACTGAAAGTCACTTCAGGATCACCGACGCGTTCGATGACCTCGCGAATCACCCACGGAAAGCTCGCGCCAAGCGACCCCTCTGACGTGTTCTTTATGTCGATAATGTCAGTGCCACACTCGTAGGCGATAACCGCTTCGTCAGCACTGATGGGGCTGATGAGTACTCGCATTAAAGATCTCCGTTTACATTACTTGATGGTGTTCATGTGTTGGGTATATTCATTGTCAGTGTGGGGCGTAAAGAATTTTGATCCCAACATACCCAAAGGATTGCCGGTTTCCTCAATTGATTGGGAAGTTAGCGAAATCAGCTTGGGTGAATGTGTGGTCCAATGTTGATACTCGAAATGAGTTCATGACGGGGTAGTCGTTGGATAAGCTTCTCGGGATGAGGTAGCCAAGGGGTTCGGGGTCGTTCGTTCAGTTCTGATGAGATGGCGGTGTGGTAGGGATGGGGGTGCCCTTGGACAAGTAACCTGCGGATCAGCCGGTTGGTGTTTTCACTGCTGCCGCACTCCTACAGTGAGCACGGATGCGTGAAATGCACCAGTAGCTTGTTAGCCATTGTGGGTGCGTCATGGCGGGCCTGTCAAGGGGTCCGAGTTGACTCATCTAAATCTCCGCCTGTGCGGGTTTGTTCCCTCAGATAGGAGAGGACGAGCCGGCCTGTAAGCCGGGTTCTGTGACTGCGAACAGCCGACGGTCATCCATCTGCGAACGCCGTCGCCGGCGTCCTTCCCCCGCCGCTTCCGCGACGGGCGCGCGACCTACCCGCAGGCTCGGGCGGGCAGCCCTCGATCACCTGCGCGGATGCCGGGGCATCCTTCTTGGTCTTGCTCCGGGTGGGGTTTGCCGTGCCGTCGCAGTCACCTGCGACGCGGTGGTCTCTTGCACCGCCGTTTCACCCTTACCCGATCACTCGGGCGGTCTGTTCTCTGTGGCACTGTCCCGCGGGTCGCCCCGGGTGGATGTTGTCCACCACCCTGCCCTGTGGAGCCCGGACTTTCCTCAGCGCCGAGGCGCCGCGACCGTCCGGCCGACTCGTCCACAGAAAAGGGTAGCGCGCGGATCACCCATCCCGGTGGTGCAGGAGAGGGCAGATGGCCCCGGCAGGTCAGTGTCGGCTCACAGGCCCGACTCCTCGGTGCGGACGAGGATGCGGCCACACTCCTCGCACCGCACGACCGTGTTCGGCTGGGCTCCGGCGATGGCGTGCAGTTCAGCGGCATCGATCTCGAGGCCGCAGCCGCCGCAGCGTTTGGCGCGCAGCTCGGCGGCACCGCTGGATCCGGTGCGCTGGGCGATCTTGTCGTACAGCGCCAGCAGGTCGGCGGGCAGGGGCTTGCGGGTGAGGGCGAGTTCGTCCATGAGCTGCCTGCCCTGCTCGGTGATCTCGGTCTTCTTCTTCTCGCGGCTGGCCAGCAGCGCACGCATCCTGTTCTCGATATCGGTGCGCTGGGCGGTCAGGTCGGCATGCGCCGCCGTGGCGTCCTCGACTGCCTGCATGGCCTCGAGCTCGGTGTCCTCGAGCTTGCTGATCCGACCACCGAGATGCTCGATCTCGGCCAGCAGGGACTGCAGCGCACGCTGGTCGGCAACCTCACCGGAGTCCGCGCGCCTCTGGTTGCGGTCCTGACGCGCCTTGGCGGCCTCGAGATCACGGTCGATACGGTCCAGTTCGGCCTGGGCGTCACTGCGGCGGGTCGCTGCCTCGGTGATCCGCCCGGTCAGCGCGGCCCGGTCGGCCTGCAACGCCTTGAGTTCCTCGTTCTCGGGGAGGTTCGCAGCCTGATGACGAAGACGCATGAGCTTCATGTCGAGGGCGGCAACGTCGAGCAGGCGACGCTGGGCGGCTGGATCAGCGAGCATGGGCCAAGCCTAGACGGTATGGGTGAGCCTTGGCCGGATGAGGCGCTGGCGAGCCGGGGCCTGGCTTCGTGACGGTTCATGGGCGCCCTGGCAGCCAGATGACCCAGAATGGCCACCATGAGCGTGAACATGGTCGCAGTTCCCCCGCTAGGCGCTACTGTGCTGGAGCCCATGGTGGATCGCCGCTCCGGGGGCACGTGGACTGTTCGGGTCGAACCGTTCAGGCTGTCGGATGCGGTGGTGACCTGCGGTCTGTGGGACGAGGTGCACGGCGTGTCCGGCGATCCCAGGTCGGCCAGCCTTCCGAAGACGGATGTGAGCTGGCGGGACGCGATCATGTTCTGCAATGCGTTCTCGGTGAGAGAAGGGCTGACGCCGGCCTACGAGGTCTCCCGGCGTGAAGTCCCCGCGGTAACGCAATGGCGACCGCACAGCGAACCCGCGGTCGACGACTGGATGGTGGTCTGGGACCACAACGCCGACGGCTATCGACTACCCACGGATGCCGAATGGCAGGTCGCGTGCCGGGCAGGTAGCAGGGGCGCACGGTACGGGCAGTTGGACGATATCGCCTGGTATGCGGACAACTCCGGTGGGAGTGTTCACCGGGTGCGGTCGAAGGAGCCGAACGCGTGGGGTCTGTTCGACATGCTTGGCGGCGTGTGGGAGTGGTGCTGGGATCTGTATGACCCGACGGTCTACGGGTCGTACCGCATCATTCGCGGTGGGGGCTGGAGTGACCCGGAGTGGAGTTGCCGGGCGGGCGTGCGACGCAGGACCAGCCCGATCGCCTCGTTCGATGATCTGGGATTCCGCGTCGCCCGAGGCGCCACCGGCTCGCCTGCTGTGAAACCGACCTGACTCACGATTCCCGGCATGGTGCGAGTGATCGACGTCACGCGGATTCCGGCCCGGGCCGAGCTCGTGGAAGCAGGTGCCCGAGGCGCAACGCCGAAAGTTCTGCGGATGCCGCCCAAGCACTTGCCAGGCTTGCTCGTGATGTCGTGGCTCTTCGGACGTGAGGCGGTATTGCGTGGAAGAGCTTGTGGCCCGCCAGCTCCCGTCGCTGGTGCACGCGCGCCCAGCCCACGCGTCAAACGTCGTGCAGCAGCCCCGATGCCCTCGTACCAGTGTGCGCAGAGTCCTGGAACCGTTCCCGAACTGTCGGCATGGTCCCGGCGCCCAGCACTCAACCCACGTCCTCACCCGGGCCGGGGGTCTGAATAGACTGGTCGGGCGTCCGCGAGGTGAGGGGCAGTTCATGTGTGAGGCCGAGAAGTGGCCGGACGACTCGTTCAGCGCACTCACCCTGCCCGGCCCACGAGCCGTTCTCACCTGGTCGCGGCCACTGGCCGACTGGCGGCGTGATGTCCCAGCGGGCCTGCTCACCGCAGCCGACCGGCTGCGTCTGGGGCGGCTGCGCCGTGAGCAGGACCGCTCCCGCTACGCCACCGCCAGGGCACTGCTCCACCGCGCCGGGCTCATCGCCTCCGGCCTCGGCCTGATCCCGCCGGGCACCGTGGTCCGGCTTCGCGCCAGCGGGACGAACCACGGCACCGGCCGTCCCGCGCCCGACCTGCCCGGCTGGCAGGTCTCGATCAGTCACGACACCGCCGTGGTCGTCGCGTTCTCCCGGGTCCCGGCAGGCGTCGACACGCAGGGCCTGGACAGCGGAGGGACCATCCGCGAGCTGACCTCGGTGTTCACCCCCGACGAACGAGCATGGCTGGCCAGGCACCCCCTCGATGCGGACGCAGTGCGCCTGTGGACCGCGAAGGAGGCGCTGCTGAAGGCCCGGGGCACCGGTTTCCTGTCCGACCCACGCCTGTCCGAGAACGACACCCTGCGCCGACCGGGCGTGCAGCTGGCGCACTGGCGGCCGTTTCCCGACGCGACCGCGGCAATGGCAGTGCTCGACGACGAGCCCGTCGACTGGCCGCAGGGATGGACCGTCTTCGGCGGCCGAGACCCCGGAACCGTCCGCCCGGCCTAGTATCGACACGAGCCGGATGGGAGGCGCCCATGAGCGAGCAGGAACCACAGCAGCCCCGGAGCGGGCCGTACTACTCGGACGCGTTCAAGGACTTCATCACCGCTGACTGGGCGCCCTATCCCACCGAGCCCCCGCCCCGGCTGGCGGCGGTCCCCAGCGCCACGGCCCACCGCGCGGCCCTGGCCGCCCTGTTCCCCGGCGAGCGCCTGGTCGTCCCGGCCGGCGGCTACCGGCGGCGCAACAACGATTGCGACTTCCCCTACCGCCCGCACTCTGCCTTCGCGCACCTCAGCGGCCTGGGTTCGGACCGGGAGCCCGACGCCGTGCTCGTCATCGAACCCGACGCCGAGGGGGTCCTGTACTTCCATCCGCGCGTGCCGCGCACCGACCCGGAGTTCTACTCCGACACCCGCTACGGCGAGATGTGGGTCGGCACCCGCGAGTCGCCGGAGGAGATGTCGGCCATGTGCGGCATGCGGACGACCGACATCGGCGAGCTGCCCGCGCTCATCGAGCGCAATGACACGCCCCTGCGTGTCATCCGCGAGGCGGACCCGGCCGTCACCGGGCTGGTCGACCGGGCACGTGGCCTGCGTGCCGCCGACGACGGTGAACTGCACACCGCCGCCGACGAGCTGCGCCTAGTCAAGGACGACTGGGAGCTCGGCCAGCTGCGCGAGGCCTGCCGGGTCAGCGCCGAGGCCTTCACCGATGTCGTCGCCCACCTTGACCGGGCCGTCGCCCACCGCCGCGGGGAGCGGCTGCTGGAGGGGGTCTTCGGCATGCACGCGCGCGCCGAGGGCAACGCCGTCGGCTACGACTCGATCGTCGCCGCCGGCGATCACGCCAACACCCTGCACTGGGTGCGCAATGACGGCCCGGTGCGTCCCGGTGACCTCGTCCTCATGGACGCGGGCATCGAACTCGACTCGCTCTACACTGCCGACATCACCCGCACGATGCCGGTCACCGGTTCCTTCACCGACACCCAACGCCTGGTCCATGACACGGTTCGCGCCGCCCAGCAGGCCGGCATGGACGCGGCGCGTCCCGGCGCAGGCTTCCTCGACGTGCACCGTGCGGCGGTGCAGGTGCTCGCGCAGGCCTTCCACGACTGGGGCATCCTGCCGGTCTCGGTGGACGAGGCGCTGTCGGTCGATGGCGGGCAGTGGCGGCGCTGGATGGTGCACGGCACGAGTCACCATCTGGGGCTCGACGTGCACGACTGCGCGCACGCCCGCGCCGAGCAGTACCGGCAGGGTGTCCTGGCCGAGGGCATGGTCATCACCGTCGAGCCGGGGATCTACTTCAAGTCCACCGATCTGCTCGTCCCCGAGCCGCTGCGTGGCATCGGCGTGCGCATCGAGGACGACATCGTCATCACCGGCGACGGCTGCTCGATCCTCAGCGAGCAGCTGCCACGGGACAGCGCCGACATCGAGTCGTGGATGGGATCGGTCCCCCGCGCGTGAGAAAGACCGGGAGGGGCTGCGGGAGCGGGTCAGACGTCGATGGGGCGCAGTAGCTCGGGGCCGGGGAGCTGACCGTTGATGATGTAGTCACGGAACACCGGTACCGCCTGCTCGCCGGTGAACACCTCCTCCGGGTGCAGCCGGATCGTGTACAACTCGGACGACCCGTTGTCCCACGACAGGGGCACCCACCAGTCCGGATCCACGACAGGCTCACGCGCCACCACATAGTGCATGTAGCTCCCATCCGCGTCGGGGACACGGGCCTCGATCGTCATCGCCCGATTCGACCCGGCCGCCTGCATGTACCGCATCTGTTCAGGATCATCATCAGGCAACTCATCGGGAACCCTCACCCCCTCGGGAAGAGGCTGAACACCCAGAGCAAAATAGGCGCCTCCGGCACGGACATCTCTCCCCCCGGACAACTGCCAGACACCCGAGGCAAAACGCGGCCCCCCAGTGAGGACGGTCGGGCACGTCAGATCATGTGCAATGTCATCGGCGATCATCTCCGGGCTCTGACGAACCTTGAACTGCTCCCGATGACCCGACTGGGCGTCTACAACCCACGTGACGAAGCGTCTCACGATTGCCTCTTTCTGCCGTTGGTGCATGTGATCAGTACCGGTCGGGCGCGGAAAGCACTTCAACCTCGGTGATCTCGATGGCGTCTCCACCCGGCAGCGTGCCCCCTGACGGGGCCGCCCCGGCAAGACCAGACAGTCGAACGCTTCCTGTCACCCTCCATAGTGTGCACTGCCAGACCCGACTCGACCCCCACACGCCGCCTCGGGTGCCGCAGCGGGTCTGAGCAGACGGGAGGCTTGTTGCTGCGGGCGGATCACCTGTCGCGGGGCTGACGTGGGCGTGTTGGCGGCGGTTGACTGCGATGTCGGCACAACAACGCCAGCCGCACCCGGGGATGTGAGCAAGGAGTACGGGCTGACGTGTGTGACGGACCGGTTCAGGAGTCCCACGGCCACGTGTTCAAGATGGTGGGGTAGGTGTCCGGGGTACCGAAGGTGAACACCGCGCCGTTGCTGGTCGGCAGGGCCGGTATGGGTGACGCGCAGGCATGCTTTTTCTCACAGGATGTGGCCGTTCTGGGCCTGTTCGGGTCAAGAACAGCCACATCCTGTCAGTTCCGGCATGCCCTACCCAGACCAATGGGGAACGTGTCCGAGCCCGGTTGCTGCGCCCGGCGGGGCCGCTCCGGGGCGTTGACGGCCCGACCGGGGAAGGACCTGGTGTCCATCATCGCCACGTTCTTCGCAGAGCCCGAACAGGCCTTTGTCTACCGCCAGATCCGCGCCGGACGGTATGTCAGCCCTGGCCGCGATCGGTGGGGTCGAAGGCCTCTCCGTCGCCGGTCCCTCCGCCCTGACCGGCGGCCTGGGGAGGCGTCTGGCCCGGGGCGCCGGAGGGCCCGGTCGTGGCCGCCGGGTACCCGGGGGCCGGCAGGTCGGACAGATCACCCTGAGCGGCGCCCTGACCGTAGGGCTGTGGCTGGCCGTACGCTGGCGGGCCGTACGCGGGCGGCTGCTGGCCGCCGACGGGATCGGTGGGAGCGGCGGGGACCCCTGCGGGCTGGGCGGGATCATGCGGCACCGTGCGCACGGGCTGGCCGCCGGTGAGGAGCTGGCGGGCCTGCCCGGCCACCTCGCTCTCGCCGAGCACCTCGTAGCGGGTGGCGACGATCTGGGAGGCGGAGGTGAAGTCACGCCGCCCGCCCGTCATCGCATAGCTGATCGCCGAGGTGATGACGTTGGCGAGGACGAAGACGACAATGGCCCCCAGGAAGATCACTGCGGGACTCACCTCGGGGATGAAGAAGTAGAACAGCAGGGCTGCCATGGCCCCCCAGACGAGACCGTTCATCGCGGCACTGATGAGCACCCTGCCCCAGTTGAGGCCGCCGGTGATGCGTTCGATGCTCTTCAGATCGGTGCCGACGATCGAGAGGAACTGCACCGGGAAGTTGCGGTCGGCCAGGTAGTCGACCGCGTGCTGGGCGTCCTCGTAGGAGTCGTAGATCGCGATGGACGCGGGGGAACGCAGCTGGAGGCGCGCGCCGCCGCGACCGGGGACTGAAGCCGTGCCGCCCGTCAAGGTCATGAGTTCTCCTCGTATCGCCATGGCCCGCCCCACCCAGGAGCGAAACCTAAGTCCATCTGGCTCAAGTCTAGTCGGCATGCCTGGGCGCGGCATTGCGCCGTCTGTGAACCACATGTGGGCTCCCCCGTCCCGCAACCCGGCAGGGTAGCCCCCAGCGCTGTGCGGAAACCGGCGGCGAGTTCCACGTCAGGTTGCGGCACCGTGAGCCAGCCCCGGCGTTGTGCGGAGACCGGGCCTGCAACGCTCTCCAAGGGCTCCTCGGAATCGGTCATCCCCGGCCCGATGCGGGGACCGGTTCAGCGCCCCCGGATCGCCTCGTGCGCGTCGAGGATCCGGCGCGCGGCCGCCACGTGCAGGTTCTCGACCATGCGGCCGCCGAAGGTGACGACGCCGGAACCGGCCGCGAGAGCCTCGTCGAAGACTGCGATGAGCTCGCGGGCCTCGGCGACGGCGGCCTCGTCCGGCGCCCAGACGTCGTTGGCGATGGCGACCTGGCCGGGGTGGATGAGCGTCTTGCCGTCGAACCCGAGTTCGAGGCCCTGCCGGCACTCGGCCTCGAAGCCCTGCTCGTCGCGCACGTCGTTGTAGACGCCGTCGAGCACGATCTTGCCGTTGGCGCGGGCTGCGCAGACGACCGCCTGCAGCGCATGGGCCAGCGGCGCCCGCCCCGGGACCCAGGCGGCACGCAACTCGTTGACCAAGTCGTTCGTGCCGAGCACGGCCACCTCGAGGCGGTCGGAGGCGCCGAGGATCTCATCGGCGTCCAGCACGGCCCGCGGCGTCTCGATCATCGCCCACAGAGCGGTGCCCTCGGGTGCGCCGAGGGCCTCCATGGCGGCGACCAGGGAGCGCACCTGCCCCGCGGAGTCGACCTTGGGCACGGCGATGGCGTCCGGGCCGGCGGCGCAGACGGCGGCCAGGTCCTCCTCGTGCCAGCTGGTACCCGGCGCGTTCACGCGCACGACCAGCTCGCGGTGCCCGTACTGACCGCTCCGCACCGCCTCGCAGGCCGCCGCCCGTGCCCCCGGCTTGGCGTCGGGCGCGACGGCGTCCTCGAGGTCCAGGATGACCGCGTCGCAGTCGATCGTCCTGGCCTTGGCCAGGGCGCGGGCATTGGAGGCGGGCATGTACAGCACGGAACGGCGAGGTCGATAGCTCATGGCACAACGCTAACGCCCGCCACGGCGGCACCAGCCAGTGCTCTGCGCCAAGGAGACCGCCCGCGGACAGAGGATCCCATGGCCGTGCGCGCCGGCAGCCGGCGCGGGGATCCCGGCTGCCCTCACCGGTGCGTAACGGCACCCCGGACCCCTGGGGCGGGTAATCTTCATGCGTGAGTCCTGTCGTCTCCTCAGTCTTCCTGTCGCGTCTGCAGGGCCTGCCGGTACTGGACGCCTCGGGTGATCAGGTGGGCAAGGTCCGCGACTTCGTCACCCAGTTCCGCGCCCCCGGGCGCCTCCCGCGCGTCAAGGGCCTGGTCATCGAGCTGCTCGCCGCGCGCCGCATCTTCGTCCCGATGGCCCGCGTCCAGTCGATCGACGCCGAGCGCCTATCGCTGTCCGGGGTGATCGACGCCCGCCGTTTCCAGCAGCGGGAGGGCGAGACCCTGGTCTTCGACGATCTCTTCGACCGCGCGGTCGTCACCACGGACGGCAAGAAGGCGCTGATCTTCGACGTCGCCATGCGCGAGACGCGCAACCGCCAGTGGGAGATCACTCAGGCGGCCCTGCGGGAGACCACGACGAAGCGGTTCGGCTTCGCCTCCCGCAAGGGCACGCTCTTCCAGGTGGCATGGGCCGAGATCGCGCCCTCCCTGGCCGCCGATGACAAGGCCACCGACCGCAAGGTCGCCCAGCTGGCCGACATGCGCCCGGCCGACGTGGCCCGCGAGCTGCACGACATGACGCCCGCGCAGCGCACCGACGTGGCCCGCGCGCTGGCCGACGAGCAGCTGGCCGACGCCTTCCAGGAACTGCCGGAGGACGAGCAGGTCGCCCTGCTGAGCGCCCTGGAGGTCGAACGCGCCGCGGACGTCCTGGAGGAGATGGACCCGGACGACGCCACCGACCTCATCAACGACCTGCCCGAGGAGTTCGCCGAGGACCTGCTGGCCCGCATGGAGCCGGAGGAGGCCGCGGACGTGCGCAACCTCATGCAGTACGAGGAACTCACGGCCGGCGGCATGATGACACCCGAACCGGTCATCGTCGCGCCCGATGCGACGATCGCCCAGGCCCTGGCTCTGCTGCGCAACCCCGAGGTGACCCCCGCGGCCGCATCGATGGTCTTCATCACCCGCCCACCGACCGACACCCCCTCGGGCCGCTACCTGGGTGCCGCCCACGTCCAGCGCCTGCTGCGTGAACCGCCGAGCCTCATGGCCTCGACGGTGATCGACGCCACGTTGCAGCCGCTGACCCCGGATGCCGATCTGAACAAGGTCTCACGCTACTTCGCCACCTACAACCTGGTCATCGCACCCGTCATCAACGCCGAGCACCAGCTCATCGGCGCAGTCACCGTCGACGACGTGCTCGACCACATGCTGCCGGACGACTGGCGCGGCGACCAGATGGACGGGATCGAACCGGATGAGCAGGCCAGTGGCCGGGAGGTGAGTTGATGGCCGACAGCCAGCGCCCCGAGGACCGTCTCAACACGCCCGGGGATCGTTCGGGATTTCATCGCAGACGCCGCCTGCGGTTCAACGAGGAGAGCTTCGGCCAGTTCGCCGAGTGGATCGCCCGGTTCATGGGCAGCCCCCGTTTCCTGCTGTGGATGACCATCTTCGTCATCGGCTGGGTCACCCTCAACCTGATCGGCCGGTGGCGTCACTGGGACCCCTACCCCTTCATCCTGCTCAACCTGGCGTTCAGCACCCAGGCCTCGTACTCGGCCCCGCTGATCCTGCTGGCCCAGAACCGGCAGGAGGCCCGCGACAAGGCCTCCCTCGAGGGCGACCGGCGTGTCAACGCCCAGTCGCGGGCGGACATGGACTACCTGGCGCGCGAGATCGCCTCGTTGCGTTCCAGCGTCGGCGACATGGCGACCCGGGACTTCGTCCGCTCCGAGCTGCGCGACCAGTTGCGTGAGCTGCTGTTCGAGCTGGAGCACGGCAACAGCCCCGAGGATGTCACGGACGGCCCTGCCTCCGAACCCGACCAGTAGGACCCGTCCCGTTCTCGCCCCGCCGCCCCGGGCCGACGGCGGATGCCACCGGCCCTGGCCGGGGCCGGGAGCAGAGTTCTCCCAGCACATTTGAAACACACCATGAAGGTGACGTAGACACATGCCTATGAGCGAAGCGTCAAGCCCCTTGCTGTCCCAGATCCGGGCGGCTCTCCACAACGTGCAGGATCCCGAGATTCGCCGCCCGATCGACGATCTCGGCATGGTCGAGGACGTCAGCGT
Source organism: Propionibacterium australiense (assembly GCF_003666605.1). Lineage (GTDB taxonomy): Bacteria > Actinomycetota > Actinomycetes > Propionibacteriales > Propionibacteriaceae > Propionibacterium > Propionibacterium australiense. The sequence goes on from NZ_RCIV01000001.1 coordinate 60,019, forward strand.
CGGTGACGACGGTGTCGTCACCGTGAAGATCCTGCTGACCGTTCCGGGCTGCCCGATGCACGCGACCATCAAGCAGGACGTCACGAACGTCCTGTCCGCGATCCGCGGCGTCACGGGCGTCGAGGTCGAGATGGGCGTCATGAACGACGAGCAGCGCGCCGCGATGCGCGAGTCGCTGCAGGGCGGCAGGGCCGAGAACGTCATCCCCTTCTCCCAGCCGGGCAACCTCACCCGGGTCGTGGCGGTCGCCTCCGGCAAGGGGGGCGTCGGGAAGAGCTCCGTCACCGTCAACCTGGCCCTGGCCCTGGCCCAGCGTGGCCTGAAGGTGGGTCTGCTCGACGCCGACATCTACGGCCACTCGATCCCCGATCTGCTCGGTATCGGTGAGGCCCGGCCCACCGTCCTGGACGAGATGATCCTGCCCGTCCCGGTCTCGGGCATCACCGTGATCTCGATGGGCATGCTCAAGCAGTCCCGCGACCAGGTCATCGCCTGGCGCGGCCCCATCCTCGACCGGGCCATCACCCAGCTGCTGTCCGACGTCTTCTGGGGCGACCTGGACTATCTGCTCATCGACCTGCCGCCGGGCACCGGCGACGTCGCGCTGGCGGTCGGCCAGAAGATCCCGAACTCCGACGTGCTCGTCGTGACGACCCCCCAGTCGAACGTCTCGGAGGTCTCCGAGCGGGCCGGCACGATGGCCGAGATGCTGCACCAGCACGTCCTCGGGGTCGTCGAGAACATGAGCTACTACGACGTGGAGTGCCCGCACTGCCACGAGCACCACAAGGTCGAGCTCTTCGGGACCGGCGGCGGCCAGGCCACCGCCGACGCCCTGTCGGAGCGCTGCAACCGCAAGATCAACCTGCTGGTGCAGATCCCGGTCGACCCCCGGGTCAGTGCGGGCGGCGAGACGGGCAGCCCGATCGTCCTCACCGACGAGAACAGCCCGACGACGCAGGCCATCCAGACGCTGGCCGCCATCGTCACCTCCCACCGCAAGGGACTCAAGGGCAAGCCCCTGAACCTCTCGGTGAGCTGACGCGCACCCTGGGCCGGGCGGCGCGGGGAACCGGTCAGCGGTTCAGGTCGCGTCGAGATCGAAGCAGAGGCCGTAACGTGCCTTCATGGCGCTCACGGCGGCGTCCAGCGCCGTCGCCGTGGCCTGGCCGGTGGCAGCAGCCGCCACCGCGGCGGCGGCCGGCTGCTGGGCCGGTGCGTCCTCCGGGGCGCCGGCCTGCGCGGCGTGGGAGGCCCGGGGCTGGCCGGCGGCCGGCTTCCTGGGGCCGGCGTCGCGCACGGCCTGGTTCATGGTGCTCGTCGCGCTGGTGGCGGCGTTCGTCGCCGAGTTCACCTCGCGCCGGACGTCGTCGAGATCGCTCTTGATGCCGTCGAGGTCGGCCTGGATGTCGTCGAGCAGGTGCTTCTGGACGAAGTTCTTCGGGTTCAGGTCGTCAAGAGTGAGGTCCTGGTACTCGGGACCGAGCTCGTCCTTGAGCTGCTGGGTGGCGCCGTTGGCGATGTTCCGCACGTAGAACACCACGCGCGCAGCCTTGCGGCTGAACTCGGGGATGCGCTCGGGCCCGAAGAAGATCACGGCGAGGACAACGAGGATGAGGAACTCGCTGGCGTTGATGCCGAAAAAACTCATGGGGACCACGACCCAAGGTTAGCGGTCCCGGCGAAACACCCGGCGGGGCGAGCGGACCGGGAGCGGTCACCGCCCCGCCGGGCGCACGGCTCACAGATCGGCCGCGTCGAGCAGCCCAGCGAAGACCTCGGCGAGTTCGGCCGGGGCGCTCTGCAGCGGCGGGCGGCAGGCCCCGACGTCGAGGCCCTGGTGGGCGAGCCCGGCCTTGACCATCATGCAGCCCTGGGTGGCGAAGACGCCGGTGAAGATGGGCAGCAGCATGCGGTGCAGCCGCAGTGCCTCCGCCGTGTCGGCGCGGCAGAAGGCATCGATCAACTCATGGGTGCGCCGCCCCGTGAAGTGGGTGCTCGTGCCGATCACGCCGACACCGCCGACCGACATGAGGGGCAGGGTGATGGCGTCGTCGCCGGCGTAGTAGGCCAGATCGGTCTCGGCCATCACCCGCGAGGAGGCGTCGAAGTTCTTCTTCGCGTCCTTGACGGCACGGATCCTCGGGTGCCGCGCCAGCGTGATCAACGACTCGGTCTCGATGGGACGCCCGGTCCGGTGCGGGATGTCGTAGAGGATGACCGGCAGGCTCGTGGCGTCGGCGATGGCCACGAAGTGGTCGATGATCATCTCCTGCGGGGGCAGGGAGTAGTAGGGCGTGACGACCAGCAGGCCGTCGGCGCCGGCCTGCTCGGCCTGCCGGGCCAGCTCGACGCTCGCCGCCGTGTCGTTCGTCCCGACGCCCGCGACCAGCTTGGCGCGGTCACCGACCTCGGCCTTGACCGCGGAGAGCAGGTCGAACTTCTCCTGCGGGCTCGTGGTGGGGGCCTCACCCGTCGTACCGGAGATGACCAGGCCGTCGTTGTTCATGTCGTCGACCAGATGAGCCGCAAGCACCTTGGCCTTGTCAAGGTCGAGCTTCCTCTCGCCGTCGAAGGGTGTGACCATCGCTGTCAACAGTCGCCCGAAAACAGGTTCGCTCATCATCGTCGCCTTTCGTCAGTGCGATATGCCTCAACCCATGGTAGAGACCCGGGCGGCTAGGCTGTGCACGTGTCAACCTCTCGGATCAGCAATAACCCCGGCCATGACGGGCTGGACTCCCGTTCCCTGTCCTACGCCGATGATGTCATCCCGGCCGTCGAGTCGGTCCGCACCGCCCGCGAGCAGGCCGTCCTCGATGGCGCACCGGCGCTCAGCAGCGGCACGTGCGCCACACTGACGATGCTGGCCAGGGCGATCGACGCGCAGGCCGTCGTCGAGATCGGCACGAGCACCGGCGCGTCGGGGCTGGCCTTCTTCGCCGGCATGAACGAGCACGGTGTCCTCACCTCGATCGACGTGCAGACGCAGTGGCAGGTGGAGGCCCGCCGCGCCTTCACCGCCGAGAGAATCCCCACGCGCCGTTTCCGCCTCATCCCCGGCAGCCCGCTGGACGTGCTGAACAACCTGCGCGACGGCGCCTACGACATCGTCTTCGTCAACGGAGACAAGCTCGAGTACGCCGAGTACCTCGACCAGGCCCTGCGCCTGCTGCGCCCCGGCGGCCTGGTCGTCCTCAACGAGGTGCTCTGGCAGAACAAGGTCGCCGACCCGTCCAACGACGAGGACGAGGCCCTCATCATCCGCGAGACGCTCGCCGCGGCCATCGAGAACGAGACCCTCACCAGCGCGATGCTCCCCGTGGGCGAGGGCCTGTTCGTCGGGGTCAAGGCCCGCTGAGACCGGTCGCGCCCCCATGACCGGGGCACGGGGTGGAGTCCTCACGCAGCACAGCGGCAGGGCCCGGGGAGTCCCCGGGCCCTGCCGCTGTGCTGTACCTCACCTGGAGCTCATGAGTCGGTGCGGAAGGCCGTTTCCTTGGTCACGGTGAAGCCCTTGGGCACGACGGTGACGCCACCGGCCGAGACCGTCAGGCCGCGGGCCTCATCGTCCTCACGATCCAGCCCCACGTGCGTGCCCGGCGGCAGGATGACGCCCTTGTCGAGGATCGCGTTGCGCACGATGCACTGCTCCCCCACCTGAACGCCGTCCAGCAGGACGCAGCGGTCGAGCGAGGCGCCCTTCTCAACCCGGACCTTCGGGCTGAGCACCGAGTGGTCGACGTCACCGCCGGAGATGACGCAGCCGGCGGACACCAGCGAGGACTCGGCCGTGCCGTGCAGGGTGAACTTGGCGCCCGGCGCCTGGATCGAGTCGGCCCAGATCGGCCACTGCTCGTTGTACAGGTTGAACTGCGGCACGACCGAGACGAGATCCATGTGCGCGGCGTGGAAGGCGTCGATGGTGCCGACGTCGCGCCAGTAGTCCTTGTCGTGCTCGGTGGCGCCGGGCACGACATTGTCCTTGAAGTCGTAGACCCCGCAATCACCGGCCTCGACGAAGGCCGGGACGATGTCCCCGCCCATGTCGTGCTTGGAGTCGGTGTTGACACCATCGGCCTCGAGCATCTCGACGAATGCCTTGCGACTGAAGATGTAGTTGCCCATCGAGGCCAGGACCTCGTCGGGCGAGTCGGGCAGGCCGGGCGGGTCCTTGGGCTTCTCGAGGAAGCCCTTGATGCGGTGATCGGCGCCGGAGTCGATGACGCCGAAGGCCGATGCCTCGGAGCGTGGCACCCGGATGCCTGCGACGGTGGCGGCGAGCCCCGAGTCGATGTGCGCCTCGAGCATCTGCATGACGTCCATGCGGTAGATGTTGTCGGCACCGAAGACGACGATGTAGTCGGGATCGGCGTCGTTGATGAGGTTCATCGACTGGTAGATCGCATCAGCGCTCCCCTGGTACCAGTGGGGTCCACGGCGCTGCTGGGCAGGCACTGACGTGACGTAATTGCCGAGCATCGTCGACATGCGCCACTTCACCGAGATGTGACGGTCGAGCGAATGGGACTTGTACTGGGTCAGGACGGCGATCTTCAGCAGATTGGAGTTCGCCAGGTTGGACAGGACGAGATCGATGAGACGGTACGAGCCGGCGAAGGGAACGGCGGGTTTTGCCCGGTCAGCAGTGAGGGGCATGAGCCGCTTGCCCTCGCCTCCCGCCAGCACGAGGGAGAGAACGCTGGGTGTAGCCATGACCTCAACCTACGGCCCGGAGCGGCTCCGCGACAAGGCGGGGGGGTCGATCTTGCCCTGGCCGGACGCTGCCGGACGCAAAAACCCGGGGACGCCTGAGCCGGCCCCGGCTGGTTGTGAAACGATCGGATCATGCATGCATCCATCCTCACTCGCGAGTATCCCCCGTCCGTCTACGGCGGTGCGGGCGTCCACGTGGCCCAGCTGGTGCCGCGCCTGCGCGATCTCATCGACGTCGATGTGCAGTGCATGGGCGAGCCCCGCGACGGCGCGGTCGCCCATGCCGAGGACTTCCCGCCCGGAGCCAATGCGGCACTGCGCGTGCTCGGCGCCGATCTGTCGATGATCTCGGCCCTGCCCGAGGACACCGACCTGGTCCACTCGCACACCTGGTACGCCAACATGGCCGGTCACCTGGGCGGATTGTTCAGGTCCATTCCCCACGTCGTCACCGCTCATTCACTGGAGCCGCTGCGCCCCTGGAAACGCGAGCAGCTCGGCGGTGGCTACGAGCTGTCCAGCTGGGCCGAGCGGACAGCCTACGAGGGCGCCTCGGCGATCATCGGTGTGAGCACCGCCATGGCCGGTGACATCCTGCGCTGCTACCCGGACCTGGATCCCGAGAAGATCCACGTCGTGCGCAACGGTGTCGACGTCACCGAGTTCTACCCCACCGAAGACCACGACTTCTGCGACCGGATCGGCATGGACGTGACCCGCCCGTCGGTCGTCTTCGTCGGCCGTATCACTCGTCAGAAGGGGCTCGTCCACCTGGTGCGCGCGGCCCGCGAACTCACCCCCGGCACCCAGATCGTCCTGCTGGCCAGCTCACCCGACACGCCCGAGATCGCCGCCGAGTTCGGCGAGAGCCTGGACGCCCTGAAGAAGGTGCACGGCGACGACGTCATCTGGGTGCAGGAGATGGCCCCGCGCGAGGGGGTCCGGCAGGTCTACTCGCACGCGACCCTCTTCGCCTGCCCCTCGATCTACGAGCCGCTGGGCATCGTCAACCTCGAGGCGATGGCCTGCGAGGCGGCCGTCGTGGCGTCCGCGGTCGGCGGCATCCCCGAGGTCGTCGACGACGACACCACCGGGACGCTCGTCGCCTACGACCCGGACCAGGCAGGTGACGCCGAGTACGTGGCCGATTTCGAGCATCGTTTCGCCGCCGCGATGAACGACATGGTCGGCAACCCCGACAAGGCCGAGGTCTTCGGCAAGGCGGGTCGCCAGCGCTGCATCGACCACTTCAGCTGGGAGGCGATCGCGGCCCAGACCGTCGACGTCTACAAGGCCGCCGCCGAGTATCACGACGCTCATCGCGCCCACTGAACCCAGCGGCACTGGACAGGAAGTCGGGTCCGGCATCAGCACTGTGCCGGACCCGACTTGCGTCTGTTCTTCGTTCGCCCTGTTCCTGGGGGTGTCAGCCGACGACGCCCTTGAGGCATCCGAGGAGTTCAGCCGCCTCCTCGGCGTTGAGTTCGACGACCAATCGGCCACCACCATCAACCGGAACGCGCATCACGATGCCGCGGCCCTCTTTCGTGACCTCCATCGGGCCATCGCCAGTACGTGGCTTCATTGCTGCCATTGGTTCCTCGCTTCTGGGTTGTCCTGCACGCCACCGGCCGTGCTCATGTCCCCATTATCTCCCATGGGCCGGCTGGATATCGAACCTGCTTCCTGCTGGGCGTCGCCGCCGGGCCGCCCTGCGGGGGTCGCGGTGGCGGCCAGCTGTTCCGCGAGACGGGCGAGAACTGCGTCGACCTGCTCCATGTCATAGCCGCGGGGGACGACGGCGAACTTGACGGCGTCCAGGTCCGCTGCGCCGACCGGGCCGTCCGGCAGATCAGGGCCGGGACGGTCCGGAAGCTGCGGCCCGAGCTGGCCGAGCCGGCCGCGGGCAGCCCACAGGCCGAGCACGATGATGACGACGACGAGGATTCCAAGAGCCCAGACCATGCGCCCAATCCTAGGGACCGGCGCGCAACCGGCGCAGGACGGCCGGCATCCGAGCGCCGCGGCGCGACCACCGGCCGGGAGGGCCGCGGGACGGCGGTGGCCGCCCGGCCCGGTTCGGAGGTGTGCCGTCAGGCCCGTTCCGTGACGATCCGCACCGCCTCGTCGGGATCGTCGGTGACGTGGAAGATGTCGACGTCCACCGGGCTGATGTAGCCGCCGGCGATGACACAGGTCCGCAGCCAGGTGATCAGGCCCTCCCAGTAGGCAGCGCCGAACAGGACGACCGGGAAGTTCGTCACCTTGCGGGTCTGGATGAGGGTGAGCGCCTCGAAGAGCTCGTCGAAGGTGCCGAAGCCGCCGGGCATGGCGATGAACCCCTGCGCGTACTTGAGGAACATCACCTTGCGGGCGAAGAAGTACCGGAAGTTGATGCCCAGGTTCACGTACTGGTTCATGGCCTGCTCGAAGGGCAGCTCGATGCCCAGGCCGACCGAGCAGCCGCCGGCCTCGTGGGCTCCTCGGTTGGCCGCCTCCATGATGCCGGGGCCGCCGCCGGTGATGACGGCATGTCCCCTGCGGACCAGCTCCCGCGCCATGTACTCGGCCTGGGCGTACTCCGGCGTGTCACGGCCGGCGCGGGCCGAACCGAACATCGAGATGGCCGGTCCGAGCTCGTCGAGCGCCCCGAAACCCTCGACGAACTCGGCCTGGATGCGCAGCACCCGCCAGGGGTCGTCGTTCATCGGTCCGGGCCGGTTGTCGAGCAGACGCTCGTCTGTGGTGCGTTCGGTGACCTGGCCGCCACGGCGGATCACCGGACCGGAGGTCATCAGCGGGGGCTGCTGGGTCCACTCGGTCATGCCCGCTCCCCCGGGGCGAGCCAGGCGAGGAGGGCGTCCCTCGTCACGTCGAGGTCGTCGAGGGGGCAGCACTCGTCGACGGCATGGGCCTTGCCTGCATCGGCCGGACCGTAGTTGACCGCGGGCACGCCGAGTGCGGAGAACCGGGCCACGTCGGTCCAGCCGTACTTCGGCCGGGGCTCACCGCCGACGGCTGCGCAGAACTCCCGGGCGGCGGGCCGGTCGAGCCCCGGGCGGGCCGCGGGCGACAGGTCGAGCACCTCGAAGTCGACGCCGGGACGCTCGAAGGTGCGGCGCATGGCGGCGAGGGCGTCCTCGGCCTCCAGATCGGGGGCGAAGCGGTAGTTGACGTACAACTCGGCGGTGTCGGGAATGACGTTGCCGGCGACGCCGCCGCTGACGATCGTGGCGTTCAGGCCCTCGTGGAAGACGAGGCCCTCGACCTCGACGGCCTCGCGCACCGGGTACGCGCGGATGTCCGCCAGCAGATCGGCGAGCTCGTGGATGGCGTTGTGGCCGAGCCAGCTGCGCGCCGAGTGGGCGGCGGTACCGTGAGTGGTCAGCTTGAAGCGGGTGGTGCCCTGGCAGCCGCCCTCGATGCGGGCACTGGTCGGTTCCATGAGAACGGCGAAGTCCCCGGCGAGCCAGTCCGGGTGGGTCTGGGCGATGTGGCCCAGGCCGTTGGCGGTGGCCTCGATCTCCTCGCACTCGTAGAAGACCCAGGTGATGTCGTGCACCGGCTCGGTGAGCGCCCGGGCCAGGTGCAGGGCCACCGCCACCCCGCCCTTCATATCGGCGGTGCCGCGCCCGACGAGGAAGGCGCGCCCTTCGCGTTCCTCGAGATGGCTGGGCAGGTTGCCGGTCACCGGGACGGTGTCGAGGTGGCCGGCGATGATGACGCGTTGGTCACGGCCCAGGTTGGTGCGGGCCACGATACTGTTGTCCTGGCGCAGCACCTCAAGGTGGGGGCAGCCGACGAGGGCCTGCTCGACCAGATCGGCCAGGCGGCTCTCATCCCTGCTGACGGATTCGACATCGACGATCTGCCGGAACAGGGTGTGCAGATCGAAGAGGGCCAGTTCCTCGTTGAGCGTGGTCATGGGCTGAAGCCTAGTCATGATCGGCGCCGATGCGCCCGATGCGGCCCCACAACAGCACGATCCCGGCCCCGAACGCCCCGCTGCGACGCGAGTCGCCGGGGCCCACCTGTCGCGCCGGGGACTCGTGGCCGCGCACCAGTAGGCTTGGCGCCATGACTGACGCAACCCGTACCGCCTGGGGCTGGGGCCTGGCCACCGTGCACGACTCAGGCCAGACGCTCGACACCTGGTTCCCCTCCCCAGCTCTCGGCGAACCCTCCGACGAGCCCGCCCCCGACGACCTCGTCGAGACCCGTGACGAGCTGCGTCACGTGAGCTGCCGGGTGCGCCGCTGCGTCATCGACCTGGACGCGGCCCCGGCCGATGTGAGCGACGCCTATCTGCGCCTGCACCTGCTGAGCGGCCGCCTGGTGGTCCCCAACAGCATCACCCTCGACGGCATCTTCACCGTCCTGCCGAACGTCGTGTGGACCAGCGCCGGCCCCTGCTCGCCGACGGATTTCGATCTCATCCGCCGGGCCCTGCTGGCAGACCGCGGCTCGCTGGTCGTCACGAGCATCGACAAGTTCCCGCGCATGGTCGACTACGTCATCCCCTCGGGGGTGCGCATCGGCGACGCGGACCGCATCCGGCTGGGCGCCCACCTGGCCGAGGGCACCACGGTCATGCACGAGGGCTTCGTCAACTTCAACGCCGGCACCCTGGGCGACTCGATGGTCGAGGGACGCATCTCGCAGGGCGTCGTCATCGAAGCCGGTTCGGACATCGGCGGCGGCGCCTCCACGATGGGCACGCTGTCGGGCGGCGGCACCGAGCGGGTGCGGATCGGCAAGGGCTGCCTGCTGGGCGCCGAGTCCGGCTGCGGTATCGCACTGGGAGACAACTGCGTCATCGAAGCCGGCCTCTACATCACCGCAGGGACCAAGGTGACGATGCCGGACGGGACGCAGGTCAAGGCCCGTGAGCTGTCCGGAGGCTCCAACATGCTGTTCATCCGTGACTCGGTCACCGGTGCGGTACGGGTCCTCGCCCGCTCCGGGCAGCGGATCGAACTCAACGCGGCTCTTCACGAGAACTGAGATGGCGGCCCTGACCCGACGGGTCCTGCTCGCCGGTCTCGGCGCCGGGGCACTCGGCCTGTCGCTGGCCGCCTGCGCGGACGGCTCCCAGGCGAGGCTGCCGAGCCAGGGGGCGCTGGCGAGCGTCGACGGGAACACCGATCTGCTCGACCTCGACCAGGCCGCCAATGCGGCGATCATCGTCGGCGAGGCGATCCGGCGGGGGCTCAGGGCCCGGGCCGCAACGATCGCCCTCGCCACGGCGATCCAGGAGTCACGGCTCTACAACATCGACTACGGCGACCGCGACTCACTCGGCCTGTTCCAGCAGCGCGCCAGCCAGGGCTGGGGCACCGAGGAGCAGATCATGGATCCCTGGTACTCTTCGGGCGCCTTCTACGACGCCCTCGTGCAGGTCGATGGCTGGGACAGCGGCAGCATCAACGACGTGGCCCAGACCGTGCAGCGCTCCGGGGTGCCCGACGGTTACGCCGCGCACGAGACCATCGGCCGTCTCTGGGCCAGTGCCCTGTACGGCTACGACGAGGCCGCCGTCACCCTGGTCGACCGCGCCGGGTCAGATGCCGACCCGGACGCGCTGACCGGCTTCGTCGACACCGTCTGGGGCTCGGCGATCGGTTTCGCCCAGGAGGGCAGCACACTCACCTTCACGGCCCCCGATTCCCGCCAGGGCTGGGGTCTCGCGCAGCTGCTCATGTGCCGCGGCTCGGCCGCCGGCCTGACGGGCCTTAGGGTTGGCCAGGCCACCTGGACCGGTAGCACCACCGAACGGGCAGGCTGGCAGGGCGACCCCGGATCCGACGCGGCCCGGGTCGTCGCCACGCTGCGCGGCTGAGAGGCCGGTCACCGGCCAGCCGCATCGGCCCACGACCACCGGATCGGCGGCCGCACCGGCGCAGGGCCGGGAGTGCGCCCGGCCCTGCGCCTGCGGATCCGGTCGAGGCGTCCGGCCACTGGTCACCGAGGCCCGGGCAAGTTCTGCAGACCAGGACCGGTCACCGGGTCAGGCGCTCCACGGCGGCAGCGATCCGTTCGTCGGCGGCGGTCATCGAGACGCGCACGTGGTCGGTGGCGTGGGGGCCGTAGAAGTCCCCGGGCGCGGCCAGGATGCCGCGCCCGGCCAGCCAGTCGATGCTCTCCCGGCCGGGACGGCCCTGGGTGGCCCACAGGTAGAGCGAGCCCTCCGAGTGGTCGATGCGGAAACCGGCCCGTTCGAGCGCGGCGCGCATGCGCGCGCGGCGCGCGGCGTACCGGGCACGCTGCTCGTCGACGTGCCGCTGGTCACCGAGGGCGGCGACCATGGCGGCTTGGACAGGCGCCGGGACCATCATGCCGAGATGCTTGCGCACGGCGGTGAGCTCGCCGGCGAGGGCGGCGTCCCCGCCGATGAAACCCGCTCGGTATCCCGCCATGTTGGAACGCTTCGACAGCGAGTGCACCGCGAGCAGACCCGTGATGTCACCGTCGTTCACCGCCGGGGCGAGAATCGAGTGAGCGGTGGCGTCGTAGGCGAACTCGGCGTAGCACTCGTCCGCCGCCAGGACCGCGCCGTGCTCCCGGGCGAACCCGACCCAGCGGCGCAGCAGCTCGAGCGAGGCGATGGCGCCGTGCGGGTTGGCCGGCGAGTTGACCCAGATGAGTCGTGGCGAGCCCTCGACCTCGTCCGGGTCGTCGCAGCGCTGGATCGCCGCCCCGGCCATGAGGGCCCCCACCTCGTAGGTGGGGTACGCGACCCTGGGAAGGACGACGGTGTCGCCGGGGCCGAGGGACAGGAGCGTGGGCAGCCAGGCGACGAGCTCCTTCGTGCCGACGGCGGTCGTCACGTTGTGCTCGTCCAGCTCGACGCTGGCCCAGCGGTCCTGGAAGTAGGAGACGATGGCGGCTCGCAGCTCCGGGGTGCCCCACACGGTGGGATAGCCGGGAGCCTGCGACGAGACCTCGAGAGCTTCCCGGACGATCTGCGGCGTGGGGTCGACGGGTGTGCCGACGGACAGGTCGACGATGCCCCCCTCGTGGGAGTCGGCCAGGGCTTTCGCCCTGGCCAAGGAGTCCCACGGGAATGCGGGCAGCGTCTGTGAGAGGCTCATCAGGCCTGGGGCGGCAGCGCGGCCACCGTCGGTTCGTCGAAGTCCTGCTTGCCGAGGCGGGCCGCGCCCCCAGGGGAGCCGAGCTCGGCGAAGAAGTTCGCATTGATGTCGAGCCACTCGGTCATGTCGTCGGGCAGGTCATCCTCGTAGTAGATCGCCTCGGTGGGACACACCGGCTCGCACGCACCGCAGTCGACGCATTCCTCAGGGTTGATGTACAGCGTGCGATCGCCCTCGTAGATGCAGTCCACGGGGCACTCCTCGACGCAGGCCTTGTCCTTGACGTCCACGCAGGGCAAGGAGATGACGTATGTCATGACGGCTCCTGAAACGGTCAACAGTGATGTGGGGCCGCCGCAGCGGCGGTCGCCATCGGCAACTCTACCGTGCCCGGGGGCGGGTCATGGGTCGGGAAAATCCGACGTGAGCAGCCCTCTCGGAACATTTTCTGGCGCCGTGAGGATGAGCCTAACCTCATTTTCCCGCCCCGCGGGTCTTTAGTAGCATGCCGACAGGACCGTTCACCGACGAGGGGCATCCCATGGCGCGCATCTGCATCACCGACGCAATTCCCGAGGCCAGCGCCGAGAAATTGCGGGCCACGAACCATGAGGTCAGCATCTGGGACGGCGCGGAACCCCCCACCCGGAGTGAGCTGCTCGAGCTGGTCGCAGGCGCCGACGCCGTGCTGACGGTGCTGTCCGACGGGGTCGACGAGGAGTTTCTCGACGCGGCTGGCCCCCAGCTGAGGATCGTCGCCAACGTGGCGGTCGGCTACAACAACATCGACCTGGCCGCCTGCCGGGCCCGCGGAGTCGTCGTGACGAACACCCCGGGGGTGCTCTTCGACGCCACCGCGGACATCGCCTTCGGCCTGCTGCTGGCTGTCACCCGACGGCTCGGCGAGGGTGAACGCCTCATCCGCTCCGGGCGCCCCTGGCGCTACCGGACCACCTTCATGCTCGGCCGCTCGATCGAGGGCAAGACCATCGGCCTGATCGGGGCGGGCCAGATCGGCACCGCCATGGCCCGCCGCTGCAGGGCCTTCGGCATGGCCATCGCCTACGCCGAGGAGCATCCCATGCGCGAACCGGCTGCCAGCGAGCTCGCGGCCACCGGCATGCCGCTCGACGAACTCGTCGCCGGCTGCGACGTCATCAGCCTGCACTGCCCGCTCACCGCGGAAACGCATCACATCCTCAACGCCGAGCGCATGGCCGCCATGCGGCCCGGCAGCTACGTCATCAACACCGCCCGTGGCGCCTGCATCGACGAGCAGGCCCTCGCCGAGGCACTGGCCAGCGGTCACCTGGGGGGTGCCGGGCTGGACGTCTACGAGGACGAGCCCCGGGTCAATCCGGCGCTGCTGGAGCTGGAGAACGTCGTCCTGCTCCCCCACCTGGGGTCGGCGAACATCGAGACCCGAACCGCGATGTGCGACCTGGCCGCCGAGAACGCGCTGGCGGTGCTCGCCGGCCGGCCGGCACCCAGCGCCGTGTGAGGCCGAGGCCGGATCGTCGCCGCCACGAACCGGGCATGGCACCGTGACGGGGCGTCCTCCCCATCGGCCCCTGGGAACCCGACGGCGCCGCCGACATCACCGGCCCCCACCGCTAGGCTGGCCCCATGGCTGATAACACGAGCGCACAGACGCGCACGGAAACCGACTCCATGGGCACGATCGAGGTGCCCGCTGACCACTACTGGGGCGCTCAGACCGAGCGCAGCCTCCACAATTTCGACATCGGCCGTGAAACCTTCGTGTGGGGCCGCCCGATGATCAAGGCACTCGGCACCCTGAAGAAGGCAGCGGCACAGGCCAATGGCGAGCTGGGCGAGCTCCCGAAGGACATCTCCGAGCTCATCGTGCAGGCCGCCGATGACGTCATCGCGGGCAAGCTCGACGCAGAGTTCCCGCTGGTCGTCTTCCAGACCGGCTCCGGCACGCAGTCCAACATGAACTCCAACGAGGTCATCTCCAACCGTGCCATCGAGATCGCCGGCGGCGAGCGGGGCAGCAAGACGCCCGTTCACCCCAATGACCACGTGAACCGCGGCCAGTCGTCGAACGACACCTTCCCGACGGCCATGCACATCGCCGTGGTGTGCGAGCTGAACGCCATGTTCCCGCGCGTGCAGAAGCTGCGTGACACCCTCGACGCCAAGGCCCAGGAGTACATGGACGTCGTCATGCCCGGCCGCACCCACCTGCAGGACGCCACACCGATCCTGCTCGGCCAGGTCATCTCCAGCTGGGTCGCCCAGATCGACTTCGCCCTCGAGGGCATCCGCTACGCCGAGTCCCGCGCCCGCGAGCTGGCCATCGGCGGTACCGCCGTCGGCACCGGCCTCAACGCCCATCCGAAGTTCGGCGCCCTCGCCGCCCAGAAGATCTCCGAGGAGACCGGCATCGAGTTCAAGCAGGCCGACAACCTCTTCGCCGCCCTGAGCGCCCACGACGCCCTGGTCCTGGTCTCCGGTTCGCTGCGCGTCCTGGCCGACGCCCTCATGAAGATCGCCAACGACGTCCGATGGTACGCCTCCGGCCCGCGCAACGGCCTCGGTGAGCTGCTCATCCCGGAGAACGAGCCCGGCAGCTCGATCATGCCCGGGAAGGTCAACCCGACCCAGTGCGAGGCGATGACGATGGTCGCCACCAAGGTGTTCGGCAATGACGCCACCGTCGGCTTCGCCGGCTCGCAGGGCAACTTCCAGCTCAACGTCTTCAAGCCCGTCATGGCCTGGTGCGTCCTCGAGTCGATCCAGCTGCTGGGCGACACCTGCGTGAGCTTCAACGACAACTGCGCCTACGGCATCGAGCCCAACCGCGAGAAGATCGCCCACGACCTCGAGATCAACCTGATGCAGGTCACGGCGCTCAACCGCCACATCGGCTACGACAAGGCGTCAAAGATCGCCAAGAACGCCCACCACAAGGGCATCAGCCTCAAGGAATCGGCTCTTGAGCTCGGCTTCGTCACCGAGGAGGAGTTCGGCAAGTGGGTCGTCCCGATGGACATGACCCATCCGTCCGCCGCCGACGAGGGCTGACCGGAACGGCATGAGGGCAGGGGCTCTGGGCGGCCGATCGGCCGCCCAGAGCCCCTGCTGCTCGTTCCTGCTGTGATGATTGCTGCGGGGACGCGCCCGGCCGAAACGGGCCGGTCAGCTCGCCTCGGAGACCGCACGGAGCCGTTTCAGCTCCGGATGGCGCAGCGCCGGGTAGTCCTCGTAGTGCCTGCACACGCTCGCCACGAAGGCATCGACGTCATTCGCCAGCAGGGCGTCGATCATCGCGTGGTGCACCGAGATGGAGTAGCCGGCCATCTCGGCGTCGTAGCTGGCGGTCAGCGCCCACTCGTCGTTGCGCATGGGCTCGACGACGTCGCGGGTGGTCTCTTCGAGATAGCTGTTGTGGGAGATCTTGGCGATGAGCTCGTGAAGGTCGAAGGTGACGACCAGATACCACTGATAGTCCTCGATCTCGAGCGCCTCCGAGAGCTCGACCCGCACGGCTCGCAGCTTGATGCGGTCGGACTCGCTCGCGTTCTTGATGGCCAGCACACCGGAGGCGATCTCCAGCGCCTGCCTGGCCTGCAGCCTGCTCACGATGCTCTGCCCGGCCCCCACCAGGGCGTCCTCGTCGGCAATGCTGCGCTGGTTCTCGAGGACGAAACTGCCCTCCCCCAGGCGCGTCTCGATCTCACCGGCGAGCTGGAGCGCCTTGAGCGCCTCGCGCACCGCCGTCCGGCTCACCTGGAACTGGCGGGCCAGTTCCCGCTCGGAGGGCAGCCGCATGCCCGGCTTCCACTGTCCGGACCGGATGCGGTCGACGAAGACACGGACGAGCATCTCCGACTTGCGGAGCGGTGCGCCATTGAGAACGGACATGCTCTCATTCTTCCAGCCTCGACGCCGGCTACCGAAATGCTGTCATCCAGTGATCAAGAATTTGAATGATCCGATTCTTGCAAAACCAGGCCCCGTGTCGGACGAACCAAACCCCGCCCCCGATTTGACACGGAAACGTGACTTGATTAAATGGTCTTACCGGACAGACCACTGGTCTACCGACATTGTCGTCGGAGCCCTCGGTCCCATCCGCGTTGTCCTGTGTCCCGCACATCGAGGAGAGACGATCATGACCACCCGCATCGAAGAGGATCTGCTGGGCCAGCGAGAGGTGCCGAACGAGTACTACTACGGCATCCACACGGTCCGCGCGCTCGAGAACTTCAACATCTCCGCCGGTTGCATGAACGACGAGCCCGAGTTCATCCGCGGCATGGTCCAGGTGAAGAAGGCCACCGCGCTGGCGAACAAGGAACTGCAGTCGATCCAGGCCGACATCGCCGACACGATCTGCGCGGCGTGCGACGAGATCCTCGTCAACGGCCGCTGCATGGACCAGTTCCCCACCGACTCGTTCCAGGGCGGCGCCGGGACCTCCATCAACATGAACACGAACGAGGTCGTCGCGAACCTGGCACTAGAACTGATCGGCCTGCCCAAGGGTCGCTACGACGTGATCAACCCGAACGATCACGTCAACAAGTCCCAGTCGACGAACGACGCCTATCCCACCGGCTTCCGCCTAGCCGTCTACACGGTCGCGCAGGACCTGCTGCGCGCGGTCGAGGAACTGGTCGCGAGCCTGCACAAGAAGGGCGACGAGTTCAGCCACGTCCTCAAGATGGGTCGCACCCAGCTTCAGGACGCCGTGCCCATGACGCTCGGCGACGAGTTCCGCGGCTATGCGAACAACATGTCCGAGGAGATCGAGCGGGTGAGCAATGCCACGAAACTGCTGCTCGAGATCAACCTGGGCGGCACGGCGATCGGCACCGGCCTCAACACCCCGCCGAACTTCCCGCAGGTCGCGGCCCGCAGGCTCGCCGAGGTCACCGGTTACGACATCGTCTCGGCCCCCGACCTGATGGAGTCCAGCTACGACAACGGCGCCTACATCGCCCTGCACTCAGCAGTGAAACGCACCGCGGCGAAGGTCTCCAAGATCTGCAACGACCTGCGCCTGCTCTCCAGCGGCCCCCGCGCCGGCCTCAAGGAGATCAACCTGCCCGAGATGCAGGCCGGCAGCTCGATCATGCCCGCCAAGGTGAACCCGGTGATCCCGGAGGTCGTCAACCAGGTCTGTTTCAAGGTCTTCGGCAATGACGTCACGGTCTGCTTCGCCGCCGAGGCCGGCCAGCTCGAGCTGAACGTCATGGAGCCCGCCCTGTCGCAGGCCATGTTCGAGTCACTGCACCTGCTCACGAACGCCCTCGACACCCTGCGCACGCGCTGCGTCGACGGCATCACCGCCAACGAGGAGATCTGCCGAGACTTCGTCATGAACTCGATCGGCATCGTCACCTACCTCAACGACGTGATCGGCCACCACAGCGGCGATCTCATCGGCAAGGAGTGCGCACGCACCGGCAAGTCCGTCCGTGAGGTCACCCTGGAGATGGGATTGCTCAGCGAGGCCGAGCTCGACAAGATCCTGTCCATCGAGAACTTCCTCAAGCCCACCTACTCCGGCAAGGTCTACGGGCCCGACGAGAAGGGCCTGCCCGATGGGCTGACCCCACCGGCCAAGTAGCTCGCCTCCCCATTGATCCCTGTCGATTCGCCAATTCACCAAGGAGCACATCATGATATGGGTCCAGTTGGCCGTGGTCCTGATCTTCATCTTCATCGGCGCCCGGCTCGGCGGTATCGGTATCGCCTACGCCGGTGCCGCCGGCGTCATCGTCCTCGGACTGCTCGGCTGCGAGGTGGATCCCACGAGCGGGATCCCCTCGGACGTCCTCGGCATCATCCTCGCCGTCATCTCCTGCATCGCCGGTCTGCAGACCTGTGGCGGCCTGGACCTGCTGGTGAAGATCAGTGAGCGGATGCTGCGCAGCAATCCGAAGCGCATCACCTTCCTCGCCCCCGTCGTCACCTTCTTCATGACCGTCTTCTGCGGTACCGGGCACGTCGCCTTCGCCACGCTGCCGGTCATCGCCGAGGTCGCCAAGGAGCAGAAGATCCGTCCGTCCCGGCCCCTGTCGATCGCCGTCGTGGCCTCGCAGGTCGCCATCGCGGCCTCACCGATCTCGGCTGCCATGGTCGCCATGGCCGGGGTGGTCGAACCCCTCGGCATCGGCTACCTGCCGCTGGTCGGTGTCGCGATCGTCATCTGCTTCACCGGCTGCATGGTCGGCGCCCTGGTCGCCTCCCGTCTGGGCTGCGAACTCGAGGACGACCCGGTCTACCAGGAGCGCATGGCCGCCGGCCTGGTGGAGATGCGCGGCGAGGGCAGCTACGACATCAAACCGTACGCCCGCCGCTCGCTGGTCATCTTCGGCATCACCCTGGTCATCGTCATGGTCTACGCCGCCGTCACCTCGGCCGTCGAGCTGCCGCTGAACCGCAACACGGCCATCATGACCTTCATGATGGCCTCCGCGCTCATCATGAAGCTCACCTGCAAGATGGAACTCGGCGAGGTCACGAACCAGGCCACCTTCAAGGGCGGCATGAGCGCCGCCCTGTGCATCCTCGGTGTCGCCTGGCTCGGCAACACCTTCGTGAACTCCAACATGGACCTCATCAAGGGTGCCGGCGCGTCCGTGATTCAGGGCCAGCCGTGGCTGCTGGCAGTGGTGCTGTTCTTCGCCTCGGCCCTGCTCTACTCGCAGGGCGCGACGACCGCGGCCTTCATGCCCGTCGCCGCGGCGATGGGTGTGAGCGGGGCCGTCATGGTGGCCTCGTTCCCGGCGGTCACCGGCCTGTACCTGCTGCCCACCTACCCGACCACCGTCGCCGCCATCGAGATGGACGACACGGGTTCGACACGTATCGGCAAGTACGTGTTCAACCACCCGTTCATCCTGCCGGGCGTCGTCTCGGTTGCCGTGGCCGTTGCCCTGGGCTTCCTCATCTGCTCGTTCGTCTTCACATGAGTCCGGCGTGACACGATGAGCAGACCTTTCGCCCCCGATGCCTTCGACGGCGCCGTGATCGGCGTCGTCGGGGGCATGGGGCCGGCCGCGACCGGCCAGTTCCTCGTCGAACTGGCCGCGGCGCTGCCGGCCGAGCACGACCAGGAGCACCCTCGGGTGCTCGTCCTGTCGGACACGAAGGTGCCGGATCGTACGAGGTGCATCGCGGCGGGCGACGACACGCCCTCGGTGATGCTGCGGGCCGATCTGCTGCGGGCCGCCGAGCTGGGGGCATCCGTGCTGGCGGTGCCGTGCAACACGGCCCACCACTTCATCGACGCCTTCACCGCCGAACTCCCGGTCCCGCTCGTCCACATCGTCGACGCGACGCTGACAGCCGCCATCGCGGCCAGCCCCGATGGGGCCTGGCTCACGGCGACCACCGGGACGGTGGACACCGGCCTGTACCAGCGGGCGGCCGCCGAACGCGGCTACCGGCTGGAACTGCCGTCCGAGCCGGAGAGGGTCGAGATGATGCGGATCATCGGGCAGGTGAAGGCGGGCCGTCTCCACGAGGCGGGCGAGGCCTACCGGCAGCTCGCCGGTCACCTGCGCAGCCGTCACGAGCTGCCGCTCATGACGGCGTGCACCGAACTGCCGCTGGCGTTCGGGGCCTCGGGCCTTGACCCGGGCATCCAGGTCTCCTCGCTGACCGCGCTGGCACACGCCACGCTCGAGACGGCGGCCGGCACGGTCGGCCACTGGCCGACCGAACGGTGAGGCCCCTCATGGGTTGATCCTCCGGCAGCTCCCGCCGGTGCGCCGACGGAACCACTGGCCCATATGATGGCGCCCACCTGGCCAGGGTGGGCGCCATCGCCGCGTCCGGGATCCTCTCCGAGAGTTCAGTCCGGGTGCTCGATCTCCTCCGGCGGCCCGTGCGCGCCGTGCTCGTCGAACCGCAGTCCCTTGCGGGCCGCATCGTAACCGAGCACGCCGGCGAAGGTGAGGCCCGTCGCGACCGAGCCGACCAGCAGCGAGTAGCGCGGTCCCAGCACGTCACCGACCCAGCCGACGATCGGGGCGCCGATGAGTGTCCCACCCATCACCAGGGCCGAGTAGAGGGCGAGCACGCGCCCCCTCAGCTGCGGCGCCGAGGCGAGCTGAACCGCCGAGTTCGCGCAGGTCAGCACGGTCAGCGCGCACAGGCCGGTCGGGATGAGGAAGAGCGCGTAGACGTAGTAGTTCGGGGCCAGCACCAGCACCGTGTCGAAGACGGTGAAACCGGCCAGACCGATCATGAGGGTGCGCACCCGGGGATGGCGGCGCCTGGCAGCGATGATCGCCGCCCCCAGGGTGCCGATGGCCATGATCGTGCCGAGTGCCCCGTACTCGGCGGCGCCGCGCCCGAAGACCTTCGTGGCCATCGTCGCGTTGGTGATCTGGAAGTTGAGGCCGAAGGTGCCCACCATGAACACGATGACGAAGATGATGCCGATCTCGCGATGGTGCCACACGTAGGCCAGGCCCTCGCAGGTGGCGCCCCGGCCCCTGCGCGACCTGGCCGGGTGCAGCCGCGTGGTGTCCATCACCGTCAGCGCGGCGAGCATGACGGCGAAGCTCAGGGCGTTGACGAGCATGCCGGGGCCGACGCCGAAGGCCGCGATGAGCAGGCCGGCCAGGCCCGGGCCGATGATGCGGGCCGCGTTGAAGCTCATCGAGTTCATGCCGACCGCGTTGGCGATCAGGTCATCGCTGACCATCTCCGAGACGAAGGCCTGCCGGGCCGGGGTGTCGAAACTGATGATGACGCCCTGGGTCAGGGCGAACAGGTAGACCTGCCACAGCGCCACCGCATGGGTGGCCACGAGCGCCCACAGCCACAGCGCGTTGAGGCCGAGCAGCGCCTGGGTGACGCGCAGCACCGATCGCTTGCTGAACCGGTCGACGACGGCCCCCGCGTACGGTGCGAGGAGGGGCATCGCCACGAACTGCAGCGCGGTGACGCGGCCGAGTGCCGTGGAGGAGTGATCGGTCAGATCGACGAGGACGAGCCAGTCCTGGCAGGTGCGCTGCATCCAGGTGCCGATGTTGGAGACGAGCGCCCCGGTGAAGTACCAGCGGTAGTTCCAGACGGCGAACGAGGCGAAGGTGCGTGCCCCGAACCGTCTGAGTCCGCCAGCCGCCCCCACGATCCCAGCTTAGGCCGCCGAATCGTACTGGCCCCGCGGGGCTGTTGCCGGGCGTGCGACAGGGGCCGGGGATGTCTTCCCCGGCCCCTGTCGCAGTCATCTGCCGGCAACGGCTCCGTTCAGGGCCGAGACGCCCGTGACGTGACGGCTCCTCGGCTCACCGGACGCCCTTGGCGACCCGTTTGATCAGAGGACGCCCTTGGCGACCTGGACGACGTTGTCGGTGGTGAAGCCGTACTCGGTCATCAGCAGGTTGCCGCTGGCGGAGGCCCCGAAGTTCTCGATGCTCACACAGGCGCCGGCGGCGCCGACGTAGCGGCTCCAGCCCAGCGACAGGCCGGCCTCGATCGAGACGCGGGCGGTGACCTCGGCGGGCAGCACCTGGTTCTTGTACTCCTCCGGCTGCGCGTCGAACCATTCCTGGCAGGGCATCGAGACGACGCGGGTTGCGACGCCCTCGTCCTCGAGCCTGTCCTGGGCGTCGAGGGCCAGCTGCACCTCCGAGCCGGTGGCGATGAGGATGAGCTGCGGGGCACCCTTCCTGGCGTCGCGCAGCACGTAGGCGCCCTTGGCGGCCTCGCCGGCCGGAGCGAACTCGTCGCTGCCGCGGTCGACCGTGCGCAGGTCCTGGCGGCTCAGGATGATGCCGGCCGGACGGTCTGTGTTCGCCAGGATCTGGGCCCAGACGGCGGCGGTCTCGTTGGCGTCGGCCGGGCGGACGATGTCCAGGCCCGGGATGGCCCGGTAGGCGGCCAAGTGCTCGATCGGCTGGTGGGTGGGGCCGTCCTCGCCGACACCGATTGAGTCGTGCGACCAGACGAAGACCGACGGCACGCCCATGAGGGCGGCCAGCCGAACGGCCGGGCGCATGTAGTCGGCGAACACGAAGAAGGTGCCGCCATAGGCGCGGGACAGGCCGCCGACGTTGATGCCGTTGAGGACACCGCCCATGGCGTGCTCGCGGACACCGAAGTGCAGTATGCGGCCGTAGGGGCCTCCCGGCCATGCGGGGGTGGTGCAGCGGGCGGGCAGGAAGGACTCCTGGCCATCCATCGTCGTGTTGTTCGACCCGGCGAGATCGGCCGAGCCGCCCCACAGCTCGGGCAGCTGGGGGGCGAGCGCGGTGAGCACCTTGCCGGAGGCCTTACGGGTGCTCAGCTTGCCCGCCTCGAAGACGGGCAGCTCGAGATCGGCGGGCAGCGCGCCGGAGCGGACGCGGTCGAGCAGGGCGGCCCGTTCCGGGTTGGCGGCGCGCCACGCCTCGAAACGCCCGTCCCAGGCAGAGCGCATGTCCGCGGCGCGCTCGGCCAGGGCGGCGCGAGCGTGCTCGACGACGGACTCGTCGAAGGCGAAGGGCTCGGTGGGCAGGCCGAGGATCTCCTTCATGGCGTTGATCTCGTCGGTACCGATGGCCGCACCGTGGATGCCCTCGGTGCCCTGCTTGGTGGGCAGCGGCCAGCCGATGATGGTGTCGAGCTTGATGATGGAGGGCTTGTCGGTGACCTTCTTGGCGGCCTCGATGGCCTCGTGCAGCGCCTGGACGTTCTCCTCGTAGTGATCGCCGCCGTTGGTCCAGTCGACCTCGGCAACGTCCCAGCCGTAGGAGGCGTAGCGAGCCAGCACGTCCTCGTCGAAGGCGATCACCGGGTCGCCCTCGATGGTGATGCGGTTCGCGTCGTAGATGACGATGAGATTGCCGAGGTCCTGGGCCCCGGCGAGCGAGGCGGCCTCGGACTGGACGCCCTCCTGCATGCAGCCATCACCGGCGACGACGTAGACGAAGTGGTCGAAGACCGACTCGCCCGCCGCGGCGTCGGGATCGTAGAGGCCGCGCTCGTAGCGGGAGGCCATGGCCATGCCGACGGCCATCGAGACACCGGCACCCAGCGGGCCGGTGGTGCACTCGACGAATTTCGTGTGGCCGTACTCCGGGTGGCCGGGGGTCAGCGAGCCCTGCTTGCGCAGCTGCTTGAGGTCGTCGAGCTCCAGGCCCAGGCCATTGATGTAGAACTGCGCGTACTGGAGCATCGAGGCGTGCCCCGCGGACAGGACGAAGCGGTCACGGCCGATCCACTTGTCGTCCCTGGGGTCGGTGTTCATGACCTTCTGGTAGAGCAGATAGGCCACCGGGGCCAGAGACACCGGCGTACCAGGGTGTCCGTTCCCCGTGCTCTGAACGGCATCAGCCGCCAGGATACGAGCGATGTCGACCGCCTTGCGGTCCTCTTCAGTCCAAGTGAGTACAGTCACAGCTGGCGCCCTTCGTTGATTCGTCGACGGTGTCGAATGGTCGGAGTTCAGTTTATCCGCGACAGGTGTACCGTGACCGGCATGCCCGGCACGATTCTGCTCCGGCCCGCGGCTGCCTCCGACGCCGCCGCCATCACCGCGATCCACAACGCCCAGGGCGTGGCGACCACCGCCAGCTACGAGCTGCATCCCGGAACCGCCGCCGAACGCGCCGAATGGCTGGCCCGGCAGCAGCGCGAGGGCTTCCCGGTCCTCGTCGCTGTCGACGGGGACGACACCGTGCTCGGTTTCGCCGCCTACGGCCGTTTCCGTGAGCTGCCCGGCTACGACCTGACGGTCGAGCACAGCGTCTACGTGGCACCGGACCATGAGCACGCGGGCATCGGGCTGCTGCTCATGGCCGAACTCATCGACCTGGCCAGGCAGGCCGGCCTGCACGCGATGGTGGGCGTGGTCGACGCCGACAACACGGCCTCCCTGGCCTTCCACGAGCGTCTCGGCTTCACGAACCACGGTGTGCTGCCCCAGGTGGGGCGCAAGTTCGGGCGCTGGCTCGACGTCGCCATGCTCGTCAGGCTCCTCGATGACTCCCCCGATACCTGAGGACGGGAGCCGGGACGGGCCGCTAGGATGCGACCCATGGCGAATGACGAGGCAGCCGAGAAGGAGATCCTCACCTGGGAGGGCTTCGGCACGGCGACACGTGAGCTGGCCCAGACCATCGTGGACTCCGGTTTCGAACCCGAGATCGTCATCGCGGTGGCCCGCGGCGGCATGATCCCCGGCGGCGCGCTGACCTACGCGCTCGGCGTCAAGCTCACCGACGCCATCAACGTGGAGTTCTACACCGACATCGCGCAGACCCTGCCCGACCCTGTCCTGCTCGCCCCGCTGCTCGACACCGAGTCGATCAGGGGCAAACGACTCCTGGTGGTCGACGACGTCGTCGACTCCGGCCGCACGATGGAACTCGTCATCAACCTGCTGAGGAGCCACGGCGTCGACGTGCGCTCGGCGGTGCTCTACACCAAGCCCACCACCGTCATCCTGCCCGACTACTCGTGGCGGAGCACCGACCGCTGGATCGCCTTCCCCTGGTCGGCCGACGGGCCGGTCGCCCGGCGGTCCTGACGCCGCTCGCACCCACCGGCCCGGGAGACGCGGCCACGTCTCCGCGAGCCCCGGGGTCGGGATCCGTCAGGCCGGAGGCAGTTCACCGGTCCAGGCCAGGGCGGACAGCAGAGCGGCCTGGTCGCCGAGGACCCCCGAGTTGTAGCGGGCCTGAGGTGAGTGCAGCTGCGGCGCTCCGGCAGGGTCGGCCCCGTCGGGCAGCGCGCCCATGAAGAGGAAGGCGCCGGGCACCTCCTCCAGCACGTAGCTGAAGTCCTCGCTGGCCATGACCGGCTGGCTCATCTCGACGACCCGCTCCGGCCCGAAGAGGGCGCGGGCGGTGTCCAGGGCGACCCGGGCGGCCCGTGGGTCGTTCACCGTGGCGGGGCAGTTGACCCGGAATGACATGTCCACCTCGCAGCGATGAATCTGGCCGACGAGTTCGGCGATCTGCGTGGCGCGCGCACCGAAGCGGTCGGTGGTGTCCTTCGAGACGGCGCGGATCGTCGCGCCGAGGCTGGCCTGGTCGTGGATGACGTTGTACATCTTCCCGGCGCCGAGCTGCGTGACGGTGCACACGACCGGGTCGAAGACGCTGAACTCGCGGGTGACGAGCATCTGCAGCTGCTGCCCGAGGTCGAGGACCGCCGGCACCGGGTCGATGGCGGTGTGCGGGGCCGAACCGTGGCCGCCCCTGCCGTGGAATGTGGCGACGAGCTGGCAGTTCGAGGCCATCTGGGCGCCGGCCCGGACGTGCACGGTGCCGGCCGGATAGGGCATCTCGTGGACGCCCCAGGCGACGACGGGCCGTTCGCCGGCACAATCGAGCAGGCCCTCGTCGAGCATGCGCCTGGCGCCGCGGGCGGTCTCCTCGGCGGGCTGGAACATGAACATGACCGAGCCGGCCAGATCGGCGCGGTGGTAGGCGATCATCTTCACGGCGCCGACCAGGGCGGCCATGTGCATGTCGTGGCCGCAGGCATGCATGGTGTCGGTGGTGGCGGCGAAGTCCTCGCCGGAGTCCTCGCGGACGGGCAGGGCGTCCATGTCGCCGCGCACGAGAACCACCGGCCCGGGCCTGCCGCCCCGGACGATGACGACGAACGCCGACCAGCCGTCGAACTCGTGGATCTCGACCGGCATGCCGGCGAACTCGCGCAGGAGACGTGCCTTCGTCCGCGGAAGGTCGAAACCGAGTTCGGGGATCTGGTGGAGTTCCCGCCTCAGGGACCCGAGCTGGTCGGAGAGGCTGGCCCCCATGGCGCGGAAGTCGGGCGTGGTCGAAGCGTTCTGCCGGGTGCTCATGGGTCCATGTTCGCACGATGAGCGCCGGAGGGATCGACCTGCCGGCCGACGGGGCACGAGAACCGGGGTGCGGCATAGCGTGGGAGCATGACGATCGGCTGGGTGGAATCGGGCTGGGGACGGCCGGGCCGTGCCGTGGCTCTCGGCTCGGGCCGGCAGGGGCTGGGCCTGCTGGCCCGCTGGTGCCGCGACAGGGGCATCCGCACCGTGCTGGCACCGGCCTTCTGCTGCATCACGATGGTCACGCCCCTCTGGCTGGAGGGGCTGTCGGTGCGTTTCGTCCCGGTGGATGAGCGGCTCGTCATGGACGCCGGCTCGCTGCGCACGGCCCGCGCCGAGTACGACGGCCCCGTCGCGGTGCCGGTGCCGAGCTGATCAACCCGGGCGTCCCGGGCCCGCTGCTCATCCGTACGGTCAACGCGCCGGCGATCGACGCCGAACTGGCGGCCCACGGCATTTTCTCCCCCATGGACTGGGCAAGGCCCGGGGCCGTCGACACCGCCATGTGGCCGGAGGGCGTGCTCGCTCTCGACACCCGCCCGGTGACCGGCCTGGACGATGCCGCCGTGCATGACTGGCTTCGTCTCGCTGCCTCGATCATCCGGAAATGGGACTGACCGCAATGACCTGTGCCGGGGTTGTCCGAGGACCGTGAGACGGCATTGACCCGACTGCGGGTTTTGTCATCGGCGAATTCATGGGTTACCGTTGCACGCATGGTCCATCTCGTCGCCCGGCGCCACATCGACATGATGCGTGTCGTCTCCGTGGCGATGTGTCGTACCTGTTCCCGCTGATCACGGTCCTGTCGTCGTAGCCGCCACCGCGCGCCCGACGGGGCCACCCGGTCAACCTCGCCCCATTCGGTCCGCCTGCTTGCACTCGCGGATCCTGATTGGACACGGCACGGTCGGTCGGCGACATTCACCCGAGCCACTCGTTTCGGTATCTCCCTGTTCTCCCATCCTCAAAAGGAATTTGTCATGCCCGGAATTCATTCCTCCATCACTGATCTCATCGGCGGCACACCGCTCGTCCGCGCCCCGCATTTCCTCGCCGCCAACAATGCCGAGGACGCGAACATCGCGTTCAAGCTCGAGTACTTCAACCCCGCCGGTTCGGTCAAGGACCGCATCGCCCTGGCCATGATCACCGACGCCGAGGAGAAGGGCCTGTTGAAGCCCGGCGGCACCATCATCGAGCCCTCCAGCGGCAACACCGGTATCGGCCTGGCCGCCATCGGCACCGCCCGGGGCTACAAGGTCAAGGTCGTGATGCCGGCAAGCCTGTCGGTGGAGCGCCGCGCACTCATCCAGGCCTACGGCGGCGAGGTCATCCTGACCCCCGGCCCGCTGGCCATCAAGGGCTCCATCGCCTACGCCAAGCAGCTGCACGAGGCCGATCCGGACTCGGTGCTGCTGGGTCAGTTCGACAATCCCGCCAACCCGGCCATCCACTACCGGACCACCGGCCCGGAGATCTGGGCGGACACCGAGGGCGCCATCGACATCCTCGTCGCCGGCATCGGCACCGGCGGCACCCTGTCGGGGGCCGGCAGATACCTCAAGGAGCAGAACCCCGACATCACGGTGATCGGTCTCGAGCCCGCCAAGAGCGCCATCCTCAACGGCAAGCCCGCCGGTCCGCACGGCCTGCAGGGCATCGGCACCGGATTCGTCCCGGGCACTCTCGACACCTCCATCTACGACGAGGTCCTCGACATCACCGACGAGGACTCGATCGAACAGGCCCGCCGCCTCGGCGCATCCGAGGGCGTCTTCGTCGGCATCAGCTCGGGCACCGCCCTCGCCGGCGCCCTGCAGGTGGCGGCTCGTCCCGAGAACAAGGGCAAGCTCATCGTCACCGTCCTGCCAGACTCCGGCGACCGCTATCTGTCCACCGCACTCGGTCAGTTCCCCGAGCTCGAGGTGCACGACGTGGAGCTCTGAGCCGCACCACCGCACGCGATCCGCGCGAGGGCGCCCCGGGTCTTTCTTCGGGGCGCCCTCGCTGTACCTGCTCACCGGCCCCGTGGCCTCCTCGTGACGGCCGGGTGCGACCATCCTGCCCGCCCGGACACGGGCCCCGCGGCCTCGTCTCGGACCAGGCGCTGGCACCTCGCCGGGCCCTTCCGAAGCACCCAGAAAAGTGATATTAATTTGATATCACTTTTTGAGAGGAGTGCTCGCATGGGTACCGCACCACACGCCCGGCCCCAGCCGGAGACCACCTTCAGCGAACTGGTCCGGGGCATCGACGTCGAGGAACGAAAGGCGCCCGCCATCAACGGCGGGATCGGGCTGCTCGTCGTCCTGGCCTGCTTCGGCGCAGGCGTCCTGACCATCCTCCCCGACCCGGCTGCGCAGAATCCCGCGCCCCTGGTCGCCCTCGTCATCGTCGGCTCGCTGCTGGCCACGGGTCTCACCATCGTGAGCCCTGGCGACACGAAGGTCGTTCAGTTCTTCGGCCGCTACATCGGCACCATCCGCCGCACCGGGCTGGTCATGACCGTGCCCTTGACGACGACGAAGAAGGTCTCGGTGAAGGTGCACAACTTCGAGACGAGCGAGCTGAAGGTCAACGACGCCGACGGCAACCCGGTGAACATCGCCGCCATCGTCGTGTGGCAGGTGGCCGACACCGCCAAGGCCGTCTTCGCGGTCGAGGACGCGCACGAGTTCGTCGCAGTGCAGTCGGAGTCGGCGCTGCGCCACATCGCCGGCGCCCACCCCTACGACAACGCCGCCCCCGGCGAGGAGACCCTGCGGGGCTCGACCGAGTCGATCGCCGCCGAGCTGGCGGCCGAGGTCGCCGCCCGTATCACCATCGCCGGTCTGACCGTCATCGAGACACGCATCAGTTCGCTGGCCTACGCCCCCGAGATCGCCCAGGCGATGCTGCAGCGCCAGCAGGCGGCTGCGGTCATCGCCGCCCGCGAGAAGATCGTCGAGGGTGCCGTGTCGATGGTGAGCAATGCCCTCGACCGGCTCGAGAGCCAGGACATCGTCGTCCTCGACGACGAACGCAAGGCGGCCATGGTCTCGAATCTGCTCGTCGTGTTGTGCTCCGATTCCAGGGCCACTCCTGTGGTGAACACGGGCACCCTGTACGCCTGATCAGATGTCCGGACGAGAGCACAGGCCCGGACGCAAGCAGGTGTTGCTGCGTCTCGACCCCGCGGTGCACGACGCGCTGCAGCGCTGGGCCAGTGACGAGATGCGTTCGGTGAACGCCCAGGTCGAGGTGGTCCTGCGCGAGGCCCTGCGCCGCAGCGGACGGCTCCCCTCGGGAGTCGGACCGATCCCGAGGCGGGGCCGGCCACCGTCGAGCACTGGGGACGAGCCGCAGTAGGCGCATTCCCCGGCGCCGGCGCGAGGCAGCCGCGGCATCGCCCCGCGCCCCCGGCACGGGCTCCAGGCCAGAGGCGTCCGAACGCCGCCGTGGTTCCCCGCGGCCCCGGCCCCAGCGATCCGGGGAACGCGGCGGCTCGACGGCAGGGCCCCGCAGTACGCCCACCCCGGCTCCAGCGATCCGGGGAACGCGGGCCGAGTTGCTGCACGGAATTCCGGCGCCCCGCCCGGCTCCAGTGGTTCCGGGGCGCGCACCTGACTGGTGCATCCGGGCCGGCTCGTTCCCGACGCGGATCAGGTGCTCAGATCGGCGCGCCAGACGGCCCGGGCCGTCTCGGCGGGCCCGTCGAGCTCGGTGAATCCCGCGTCGACGACGCTCACCGGACGTGGGTTCGCCCGCCACTGGTCCTCGTCGGGCCAGCGCACCTCGACGCGGAAGCCGGCGGCCCGCCACTGTGCGCGGCGGGTCTCGTCCAGGGCCTGGTAGAGCAGTTGCGCGGCATGGGCGCACTGGGCGGCGAGCTTGCCGCTGGTGATCTCCTCGAGCGGAGTCACCTCGATGACGACCGGTGCCGCGCTGCTCGCGCTGGCGTGCTCGGGTGGGAAGGCGGTGCCGCCCATCTGCAGTTTGCTGAGGGCCTTGGGCAGTGGGTGCACCGGGCCGGGCGGGAAGGCCCGCACGCCGGCAGGGCCGAATCCCCCAGGCCCTTCCTGGGTGACGAGCACGCCGGGCAGCGCCTGCACGTCGTCCCAGCGTTTGCCGTCGGCGCGGCGCACGAGTTTGCGGATGCGACCGCCGTCCGCCCAGGTGTGGATGGCCTCGTGCCACGGGCCGCCGGGCGCGGAGCGTTCGTCGTCGAGCAGTCCGACGACGGCCCGGGCTGCGGCCTCGCAGACGTCCACCTCGCGGGCCATGGCGTGCTTGTCACGCAGGACGACGAGCTGCATCGCCCAGGGGACCTCCTTGGTCTGGTCGCCGCTGTGGGCTGTGGCCGGCTCGTCCGTCATGCACCCAGGTTAGGCCGGCCGCCGATGAGCCAGCGGATTCACCGGGCGACCGCTCCGGCCGCTGGTCTCGCACGTGACCGCGTGCCGACCGTCGAGCCGGAGGGCGTCGTGAGGCGACTAAGGTCACGCCACGTGACCGCCATGAGCCTGCTCGTCGTCCTCGCCGCCTCCGTGGTCGCGGGGCTCATCGGCTATCTGACCGGGCTGGCCTCCCTCGTCAGCTACCCGATGCTGCTGGCTGTCGGGCTGCCGCCGGTCTCGGCCAATGTGACGAACACGATCGGCATGGTCTCGGTCGGCCTCGGCTCGACGATCAAGGGCGCCGGCACGTACATGCCCGGCATGAGCCGCCGCCAGGTCCTCGCCCAGGGGTTCATCGCCGGGCTCGGCGGACTCACCGGAGGCTTCCTGCTGCTGATCAGCGGCGACGGGGTCTTCGAGCACATCGTCCCCTTCCTCGTGCTGATGGCCGCTGTCCTGCTGCTGGCCGGCCCGCGCATCAAACGGATCCGGTCCGACGGCACCTGGCCCGTCTGGCTGTACGACGTGCTCCTCTATCTCGTGTGCATCTACGGCGGGTACTTCGGCGCCGGTTCGGGTGTCATCTTCATGGCGTTGACGACGCTGGCCACCTCGCTGAGCTTCGACCAGGCGGTGTGGTTCAAGACGACGCTCATGTCGGTCAGCAACCTGGCGGCGGGGCTCTACTTCGTCTTCAGCGGCGAGGTGAACTGGCCGGTGGCGCTGGCCCTGGCGATCGGTTTCTTCGCGGGGGGCTGGCTGGGGCCCGTCGTCCAGCGGTTCCTTCCCGAGAAGGTGCTGCGATGGGTGATCGGTGTCGGCGGCATCGGGTTGGCCTGCTATCTGTGGTTCTCGGCATGAGGGCCGCCCCTGGACGACGGGCAGGACCGGGGGCCCGCAGGCATGCCGGGTCCTGTGGTTTCAGCGCCTCCGGTGCGCCGGAGAGGACGGCAGCACGTAGCGTTGCGCCGTGACTCTGTTCGCCTTCTCAATGGTGGTCCTGGCCGGTGTCGCCGCCGGAATCGTCGGCTATCTCACCGGGATGGCCTCGCTGGTCAGTTATCCGGCGCTGATCCTGCTGGGCGTTCCCCCGGTCACGGCCAATGCGTCGAACACGGTCGGCCTGCTCGGCTCGGCGCTCGGCTCCGCGGTCAAGGGCGCCCGCACCTTCCTGCCCAGGAGCAATGGACGCAGTGTCGTCGTCCAGTCGGTCGCGGCCGCCGTCGGCGGGCTCGTCGGGGCCGGCCTGCTGTTGGTGGGCGGCGACAGCACCTTCGCCGTCGTCGTGCCCTGGCTCGTCCTGGCCTCGGCGCTCATGATCCTGGCGAGCCCGCGACTGCGTGACCTGCAGCACGGCAACGAGTGGCCGCGCTGGTTCTACGGCCTGGCGATCATGCTGGTGTTCGTCTATGGCGGTTACTTCGGTGCGGGTTCGGCACTCATGTACCTGACGGTCACGATGATCGCCACGAGAGCCGAGCTGAGGACGACCGTCTATCTCAAGACGATCGTCATCGCTGCGGCGAACCTGAGTTCGTCGGTCTGGTTCGTCTGCGCCGGGAGGGTCACCTGGTGGGCGGCCATCGCACTGCTGGTCGGCTCGATGATCGGCGGCTGGTTC
This sequence comes from Propionibacterium australiense, assembly GCF_003666605.1. GTDB lineage: Bacteria > Actinomycetota > Actinomycetes > Propionibacteriales > Propionibacteriaceae > Propionibacterium > Propionibacterium australiense. Next base: position 91,612 of record NZ_RCIV01000001.1, read on the forward strand.
GGCCCGGTCATCGCCGCGCGCATCCCGGACCGGGCGCTGCGCTGGATCATCGGCGTCGCCGGCATCGGCCTGGCCTGCTATCTGTGGCGAATGGCCTGAGACCACGCGCGCATCGCCAGGGGCACGTTGGCCGCGAGGCCTGTCCGACCCGCTGATCACCGGGGCAGCGCGGACGAGGCAGCCGGTGCCGTTTACCGTGGGAGTCGTGAGCATCAGGGCGCGGTGGAGCGCTGACGGCCCCGACATGGTCGTCGAGGGCGACAACCTGCCCGTCCTGCGCGGACTGCCGGACGAGTCGTTCCAGGTGATCTACATCGATCCGCCCTTCAACACCGGCGCTGCGCAAAAGCGCCACACCACGTCGATGGTCGCGGCCGAGGACGGCCCCCGTCTGGGGTTCCGAGGCCGTAGCTATGAGACGGTCCGCGGCTCGGTGCTCGGCTATGACGATGCCTTCGAGGACTACTGGGACTTCCTGGAGCCCCGCCTCGAGGAGGCCTGGCGGCTGCTGTCGAGCACCGGCACCCTCTACCTGCACCTGGACTATCGCGAGGCGCACTACGCGAAGGTGCTGCTCGATGCCCTGTTCGGCCGGGGCTGCTTCCTCAACGAGATCATCTGGGCCTATGACTACGGGGGCCGTACCAAGCGGCGCTGGCCACCGAAGCACGACACGATCCTCGTCTACGTGAAGGATCCCAAGACCTACTGGTTCGACTCGTCCGAGGTCGACCGGGAGCCCTACATGGCGCCCTCACTCGTCACGACGGAGAAGGCGGAGCGCGGCAAGCTGCCCACCGACGTGTGGTGGCACACGATCGTCTCGCCGACTGGCAGGGAGAAGACCGGTTACCCCACCCAGAAGCCGGAGGGCGTCCTGCGACGCATCATCACGGCCAGCTCCCGGCCAGGAGACTGGGTGCTCGACTTCTTCGCCGGATCCGGCACGACGGGCGCCGCCGCAGCAGCCCTGGGCAGGCGTTTCCTGCTCATCGACGAGAATCCCGAGGCCATCGCCGTGATGCGCGGCAGGCTGGGCGAGGACGTCAGGTTCGAGCCGACGTCAGCACCGGAATCGACATGACCCTGGTCAGAGATCGCCTTGACCCCGGCGCCATCATCCCCAGTGCACTACTGGTCATGGCGTCACCGGGAGTACCCGGAGCCGGAGAGATGCCTTGCCAGTCTGCCCTTCCGCGCCGGCTTCGAATGGGTGAGGATGTCCCCATGGACACCCACCACTCACCCCGGCTGAGCCGGCGAGCGCTCCTGGTCGGCAGCGGAGGCGCGTCACTCGCGCTCACCGCAGCCTGCTCCCCCAGCGTTCCGGTCGCCGAGGCGAGCCCGTCTGCTGCGGGTACCGCCCAGCTCGACGTCACCGGCCCCGACGGAGGCCTGCTCGACTTCGCGGGGCTGCGTCGCATCCAGTCCAATGGCGCGGGCGAGGACGCCTGGGACGACCAGCTGCTGCATCCCGAGACCCTCGAGGTCCTCGACCACGCGCCCCTCTACGAGGACGCTGAGTCCAGCGCCGCAGTCGACCTGCCGGAGGGCGGGGCCACCCTGTCCCTGTCGTGGCCCACCAGCCACGGCTACTCGGCCCTGCTGGCCGACATCCCCGGCCCCGGTCGCCACAGCCTCGCCGAACTCGCCGCCCGAAGCCTGCACGAGCGCCAGCAGCCCCGCATCGACGCGCTGCCCGCCTCCCCGGAGCGCACCGCCGCGGAGACTCTCAGACAGAAGACCTCGACGGCTCTCGACGCATGTGGGAACGCCACCGGACCGGCCGAGCGCGCAGCGCGCGGGGCCGAGGCCCTGGAAGCCGCCACCGGAGCCCAGCTGATGCTCGACGAGACATGCCTGTCCCTGGCACCCAGCGATGCGCTCATCGGCGTCACGTTCACCCGTCCCCCTGACACCAACCAGCTCACAAGGGCGGCCGGCATCGGCGGCGGGCGCCGACCGGTGGCGGCCCGGATCGTCGTCGAGGACGACTCCGATACGTCCGAAATGGACTCCTGGCGGCGGACGATCTCCGCCCTGCACGCCAGCGGTTCTCTCGCCATGGTGCAGATCTGCGACTCGCAGCTGATGGGTGAACTCGACCAGGACGAGTGGAACCGGCGTGTGTCGGACCTCGTACAGGGCCTGCCCGAGGCCGACGCATGGGAGATCGGCAACGAGCTCGGCGGCTCCTGGCTCGGGGACGACGTGATCGAACGGACCTTGCAGGCGGCCCGCGCCGTGCGCGCGAACCAGTCGACGACCGGCGCCACAACAGTCCTGACCCTCTACCATCAGCTCGGCCAGGACGGGGCGGAGAACTCCGTGCTGAGCTGGGCGCGGAGCAATCTGACGTCCGAACTGCTCGACCTCACCGATGTGCTGGGGTTGTCCGTCTACCCCCAGTGGCATCCGCTCGGTTCGGGGGCCGACCGGGTACTGACGACCCTCGCAGCGGCCTTCCCCGCCCAGCGCGTGGCCCTGACGGAGCTGGGCTACGGCGCCGACGACCTCGACGCGGGCCCCTGGTGGTTCGGCGACGAGCACGACACCGCCGCGGCTCGTACCGCCACCGCGCGACATCTGACGAGCACGGCACTGGGCCGTCCGGAGTGCTGGGGTGCGCCCTTCTGGTGGTACTACCTCGAGGACGAGGAGCCCGGTTCACCGGGCGGGCCGGTCTCCGAGACACTGACCGAGGCGGCGCAGGGCACCAGCCGCTAGAGCCTCGAAACCAGGCCAGTGCCACATGATGAGGCGATCTGGCGGCGAGGCGCAGACAGCCTGGTGCCACACGTGTGGCCCCTGGCTACCGCCGGACCCCGCCCCTCAGACGACCGCGAGAACGATGAGCGCCACGGCGAGCAGCGGCAGCGTACCCTGCTTGAGTGCCGCGCCGCGCTTGTCGGGCGAACTGGCGAACAGCACGATGGCCGCCGCGAGCATGGAGCCGACCCCGGCGAGCATGAGTGCGGCACCGGCCGCACGGACCCCGCAGACGGTCAGCACCACCCCGAGCGCCGCCATGACGGCCAAGAACAGGTTGTAGAAGCCCTGGTTGAAGGCCATCTCGCGGGTGTTCTCGGCCTCCTCCCGGCTCATACCGAAGGTTGCGCGGGAGCGCGCACTCGTCCACGACAGTGACTCCATCCAGAAGATGAGGACGTGCAGCAGCGCCGCGAGCGCAGCGATGACCGATCCGGCGATGAGCATGATGTGTCCTCTCTCGTACGACGCCAGCAGATGGCACCTCCGGCGCCACAACGTGGCACCGCCCCGGATCATTCCCCCGTGAAACCCGTGCCGCCGTTCCTGGATCAGTGAGGGGCACACCCGCAGTACGCGGACGTCGACGGGTCACACCTTGTCGCAGCCGTTTCAGACACGGCTGCAAGACTCCTGTCCCCCATGGCCAGGCCGTCAGCGCCGTGCCGTCCAGAGGGCAACCAGCAGCAAGATAGTTGATGATTCAATGAATTGATCTATGGTGGACAACGCCGGCAGCACACACCGCCGGCGACCCGACACAGACAACGAACGCCACAGGAGCAACCATGACCACGTACACGATCGATACGAGCCATTCCACCCTCGCCTTCTCCGTCCGGCATGCCGGCATCGGCAAGACCCGCGGCCGCTTCAACGACTTCGCCGGCACGATCGAGGTCGCCGACCTGGCCACCCCCGCCGGTTCGACCGTCTCGGCCATGATCAAGGCCGACTCGGTCGACACCTCAAACGAGCAGCGGGACGCCCACCTGCGCTCGGCCGACTTCTTCGACACCGAGACCCACCCGGCATGGACCTTCATCTCCACCGGCGTGAGTGGCGACAACAACGCATTCGTACTGTCCGGCGATCTGACGATCCACGGCGTCACCCGCCCGGTCGAGCTGGACGTCGAGTTCCTCGGCGCCGCCACCGACCCCTTCGGCGCCGAGCGGCTGGGCTTCGAGGCCAGCACCTCCCTCTCGCGCAAGGACTTCGGCCTCACCTGGAACTCCGCGCTCGAGGCCGGTGGCGTTCTCGTGGGAGACAAGGTTCAGGTCACCCTCGAGATCGAGGCCGTCAAGCAGTCCTGAGCCGTCTGCACCACCCCCGCATGATCGGTCGCCCCGCGTTCCATGCGTGACGTTTCGCAAGGAGCGCAGGGTGTTCGAGCAGCCGGTTCGGCAGTCCTGCGTTCTCTGTGCAATGACACACGCACTGCGCAGGATGAACGTCCGGGCCGCTGAGCGAGGGCGCATCGCCCTGCGTTCTCAGCGGCATCGGGCGGTTCTGTTCCAGCGTGTCTGGTCCGGCGCGGCCGGCCCTCAGCGCATTCTTCGGGCGCGCACGACGATGTCGCGCCCATGATGGCTGCCGGCTCCCCCACTGATACGACGCTCGCGTCTCTGGTGCCGTTCGAGCACCCAGTCCGGGCCGATTGCAGCGAGCATCTGTTCGGGCATGACATGGCCAGCGAAGTGCTCGGGGTCGGGCGCGTCGCCGAGGTCGTGGTGAACGAACAGCAGTATCCCGCCCGGCGCGACAAGACTCATGAGAAGACGCTCCGCCGCCTGGTCCTGGGTACGCCGCAGTGCCGGGTACTGGGCCGTGACAAGATCGAAGGTCGCCGGCTCCAGATCGGCGTCGAGCAATCCGGCATGCAGCCACTCGATCTCGGCCCCTGCCTGAGCTGCTGCCTTCAGTGCACGATACAGAGCGACGATCGAGACGTCGAGAGCTGTCACCCGCCAGCCCTGGACGGCCAACCAGATGGCGTCGGCGCCCTCCCCGCATCCGACGTCGAGGGCACGACCGGGTGTCAGCCCTGAGACCTCGTCGACGAGCGCACCATTGGGTTCGCCGCTCCAGATGTGCTCGGAGCGGCTGTAGCGCTCGTCCCATTCCGCCGCGGCGGCGACGTCCGAGGGACCCGAGGACAGAGCACGGTCGTGAGGCATGCGGCGAGTGTAGGCAACCCTTCTTACCTATCCAAGGTATTCGTCGTGGGATGAGAAGCTCATCCGGTCGGCAGGGAGCGGGCTCGCGCCATCGCGTATAGGAAAGCCTTTCGCACAGGGCCTACCCAGGGGACATGCGGTCCGACAACCTCCGGAAGAAGTCCTGAGAGACCGGCCCACGGCAGAGAAGAGCAGAGCCGCCAGGCAAGCCGGTATTCAGACCGATCGGACGTTGAGGAGCTTTGACCTTGTTCTTTGGACACGCCGACTTCGACCCTGTAGGGCTGGGAGAGCGAGATGATCTGGCCATGGCACGGAATCGTAGGCGCCCCTGTCGGCTGGCCTGCGGCTCAGGAGTCTCGCCGCCACGAGACGAGGGCCCCAGCGGCCAGGCAGGCGAGCCAGCCGGCCATGACGAGCAGGTCCCGTGCCGAGATCCGGTTTCCGTCGAGGAGCCCGGCCGCCGCCCCGGTGGGCAGCCAGCCGGCCAGGCGCGGCGCGGCGGTCCGGATGAGGGCCGGTGCGATCCAGACGACGGCCAGGGTGAGGACGGTGCCCCGGACCGTCGACCGGGTCGTCTCGGCGGCGAACCAGGCCAGTGTCGAGACGAGGAGCAGATGGGCGACCGCGCCGAGGGCGTGCCGCGGGTCGGCGCAGCCCAGCGCGAGGGCGAGTGCCGTTCCGGTCGGCGTCGAGAAGCCCAGCACCGTGGCCTCGAGGACGACCGCGCGGGCAGCTGCCCACCGCCGGCGATCGGGCGTCGCCAGCAGGGTGCTGCGGTGCTGGCGGACGTACTCCTGACCGGCGAGACCGGCCCCGCCCACGACGCAGCCGACCAGGGCGAGCGGCATGACTGTGGCCAGGGACGCACTGCCGGCCCCGTTCACCCGGCGCACGGCGGCACCCAGGAGCACGGCCCAGGCGACGGAGGCGGCGAGCAACACCCAGCTCCTGCGCAGCGTGCCGATCTTGCGGACCTCGGTGAACACGGCAGCCATCAGACGTCCCGGCGTCTGTCGAGCACGATCCCCGCGCCGCAGCTGAGGCAGACCCACCCGGTCATCGCCGCCACCGCGGCCCCGATCGGCGGCATGCCGGGTTGCTCGGTGGCGTGGACCACCGCCGGCCCGAGGGCGTCCGGCAGCAGGTACCAGGCCCACGACCAGCGCAGAGCGAGGAGGAAACCGACCGAGACGACCGTCGAACTCGCGACGAGGTAGACCATGGGGATGAGCCCGTTGCGCAGGACCAGCGTCACCCCGGCGCCGAACAGCGAGAGGAACGTCGCATAGAGCACCACCCGCCCGCACAGCTGCCACTGCACAGCGGTCATGGGCGGGGCGTGCGGGCCGAGGACGCGCCGGACGACCACGGTGCTCTCCGCGATGGCCAGGCTCGTCACGACACCGCCGGCGAGGGCGGCCAGCACGTACTTGGCGAGGCAGCGGCGGACCCGCCGGGGCACCGCCAGCTCGCTCGTGGCGGCCTGCCGTCCGCCACCGAGGTCCTCGGGCATGGGCCGGTACTCCTGCCAGAACACCAGGACCCCGAGCGCGGCGGACGCGGCGACGGACAGCAGTGCCTCGCTCACCCCGAGCCCGGCCGGGTCGGGGTCCACATCGTTGCGGACCCCTTCGATCGCCGCCCGGACGCTGCGCGCATTCACCCAGGCCAGGAGCAGGGTGAGCAGCAGGGCGGCGGCCACCGCCCCGACGGCCGGGCGCAGCCCGAGGAGTTTGCGGGCCTCCGTCACGAGAGCCCTCATGCCGGCCGCCCCGTCCCCGTCACCGCGAAGAAGGCCGCCTCGAGGCCGCCGTGGTCCGCGGCGAGGCCTGCCGCCGGGCCCGCGGCCCGGATCCGTCCACAGTCGATGATGACGACGTCGTCGGCGACCTCGGCCAGTTCACTGATGAGGTGGCTGGACATGAGCACCGTGCCGCCGCCGTCCGCGTGGCGGCGGACGAGCCCTCGCAGCCAGCGGATGCCGTCCGGGTCGAGCCCGTTGACCGGCTCGTCGAGGACGAGGACCTCTGGTTCCCCCAGCAGGGCCGCAGCCAGCCCCAATCGCTGGGCCATGCCGAGGCTGAACGCGCCGACCCTGAGCCGCGCCGCGGCGGCCAGGCCGAGCTCGTCGAGGACCTGCCCGACCCGTGAGCGGGCGATGCCGTTGCTCGAGGCGAGCCAGCCGAGATGCCCGGCGGCGGTGCGTCCCGGGTGGGCGCCGGCGCCGCCCAGAGCCGCCCCGACCCTCGTGAGTGGTCGCCGCAGTGACGCATAGGGGACGCCATCGATCGTCGCCGCACCGGATGTGGCCCGGTCGAGGCCCAGCAGGATGCGCAGCGCTGACGACTTGCCGGCGCCGTTGCGTCCGACGAAACCGGTGACCCGGCCCGCCCTGGCCTCGAAGCCGACATCGTCGAGGATCGTTGCCCGGCCCCTGCGCTTCACCACGTGGTCGAAGGTGATCATGCCCCTATGCTCAACGGTCGGGCGCGAGCGCGCATCGGCCCACCGGACTCGGCCCCAGGGCCGATGCGCACCCCGGCGCCGGATCCTAGAATCTCCGTATGGAGAAGCGGGAACGGCCCTGGCGCCGCTGGGCCTTCGCCCTGGGTGCCACCGCCCTCGGCGCGTTCTTCCTCATGGTCACCGGGCTCTCTCTTGACAACGATGCCGGCAGCGTCGTGACCCTGCTCATCGTGGTTGCCGTCGCCGCACTGGGCTGCTGGCTGGCCATGATGGGGCTCGCAGAGCAGCGGAGACACCGCCGTCAGATGATCTCGGCCGCCGCGGCCGAGGCCGTCCTGAAGGACCGGCTGCTCATCGCGGGTCAGCTCCACGACATCATCAGCCACGGGCTGGGGGCCATCACGCTGCGGGCCCGGGTCGGTGCGCGCAGCGACGAGCTGATCGAGGCGCACGCGGCGCTCGGCGATGTCATCGGGCTCAGCCAGCAGGCAACGACCGAACTGCGCCAGGTGCTCACGGTGCTGCGCGAGCCCGGCACGTCCGCTCCCCTGTCGCCGACGGCCGGGATCGCCGAGCTGTCCGAGGTCATCGAGCAGGCCCGGAGCCACGGCGTGGCGCTGCGGGTCAGCGGGCTGGACGCCAGGTGCAGCAGCGCGACCGGGCTCGTCGTCCATCACGTCGTGCGCGAGGCACTGCGGAACATCACCCGGCACGTCGGTCCCACGAGCGCCGAGTGCAGCATCACGCGCAGCGGAAACCGCGTCGTCGTCCGCGTCGAGGACGAGGGCCCCCATCGACCGGTAGCATCTGCCCCCGGCGCCGGCCATGGCCTCGGCCTGCTCCGACAGCGAGTCCAGGTCGTGGGCGGCACGCTGACGCACGGCCCCACCGGGAACGGTTTCGTGGTGGAGGCGAGCATCCCCGACGAGGGGCCGGCCGCATGATCCGTGTCATCGTCGTCGACGACCAGGCGCTCGTCCGGTGCAGCCTGGCCAGCCTCATCGGCGCCGAGCCCGACATCGACGTGGTCGGCGAGGCCGCGGACGGTGAGCAGGCGGTCGCGGTCGCCCTGACGACCCGCCCCGATGTCGTCCTCATGGATCTTCGGATGCCCGGGGTCGACGGCCTGGAGGCCACCCGGCGCATCCTCGCCGAACCGGCCTTGGCGCACACGAGGGTCTGCGTGCTGACCATGTTCGAACTGGACGAGTACGTCTTCGGCGCCCTACGGGCCGGGGCGTCGGGCTTCCTGCTCAAGGACGCCGAGCCCGAGGTGGTCGCCGATGCTGTCCGCAGGATGGCGGGCGGGGAGCAGTTGCTCGCACCGTCGGTGCTGCGGCGCGTCATCGAGCAGTCGCTGACCGCGCGGGCCCCGGTGCGGGAGCTTCCGCAGATCACGGCCCGAGAGCGCGAGGTGCTCGGGCTCATCGGCAGGGGACTCAACAACGCCGAGATCGAGCGTGAACTGTTCATCTCGCGCAGCACGCTGAAGACGCACATCGCGCACCTGCTCACCAAGCTGGACGCGCGCGACCGGCCGCAGCTGGTGATCATCGCCCACGAGGCTGGATGCGTCCCGGACCGGCCGTAGCGTGGCGTGTCGGCCCGGGCCATGTCGGGAACAGCCGGCACCCGGCGGTGGTGCGCCAGGGCACGCGCCGAGCCCCGATGCGACGGACGGGCTTGGCGGCCCCGATGCCGCCTGAGGGACACCGGCTCTGCCCCGGGGCCGGATCGGGCACCGGGAAGCTCCCCACGATCGGTGGGCGGCGGATGGCCCCGCGGGACTGGGTGGGCTCGTTCCCGGCCTGACGACGACCGATGCTCGCTCTGGATAGGATATATGCGAATGGGCACCGCCCCTCTCATGGGCGTCGCGGCGCCCCTGTCACCTGCACGAGGAGAGACCCCATGAGAACCGTCCCCTTCGGAAACACCGGCACCATGGTCCCCAACGTCATCTCGGGCATGATGCGCATCGCGGATGACACCGACGAACAGATCCGTGCCCTGTATGCGGTGGCACGCGAGTCGGGCATCGACTTCTTCGACCACGCCGACCTCTACGGGTTCGACCACCCGGACGGCATCCACCTGTGCGAGCGGCGTTTCGCCCAGGCGCTGCGGCTCAGCCCGTCCGAGCGGGAGCAGATCACCCTGCAGACCAAGACCGGCATCGTCGCCGACCCGTGGGGCTACGACCAGTCCTACGAGCACATCGTCGGCTCGGTCGAGGAGTCGCTGCGGGCGCTCGCCACCGACTACCTCGACGTGCTGCTGCTGCACCGCCCGGACGCGCTCGTCGAGCCTGAGGAGGTCGCCCGGGCCTTCGACCACCTGGAGTCCAGCGGCAAGGTCCGCGCATTCGGGGTGTCCAACCACACCCCGCGCCAGATCGACCTGCTGCGCACGGCGGTGACCCAGCCGATCAGCGTCAACCAGGTGCAGCTGTCGGTCGCGCACGCATCGATCATCACCCAGGGTCTGGCGGCGAACATGACCACCACCGATGACGCGATCACCCGCGACGGCGGCGGCATCGTCGAGTACGCGCGCATCAACCGGATCACCCTGCAGGCGTGGAGTCCGTTCCAGAAGACCACCCGGGACGGCGTCTTCCTCGGCGCGCCCGATCACCCGGAACTGAACGCGGAACTGGACCGGCTCGCCGCCAGGTACGGTGTCACCCCGATGGCCATCGCCACCGCCTGGATCACCCGGCACCCGGCCGGCATCCAGGTCATCCTCGGCACGACGACGCCGCGGCGCGTCACCGACGCGGCAGCCGGCTCCGACATCCCGCTCACCCGCGGCGAGTGGTACGGGCTCATCCGGGCGGCCGGGCACGAGGTGCCGTGAGCAGCCGGCCCGGAGGCGACGCCGGGGCCCGAGTGGTCTCGCTGGACGGATCATCCGGCACAGCAACATGCCTGCGCACGCCGGCAGGGCTGCGCGGAACCCCGGCCCCGCCTCGTCCGTAGCCCGGCCGCCGGGATCACGATGCGGTCCTGGGCCTGTTTCCGGGATGGGGGCGATGATTCCTATACTGATGAGGGCTGATGCCCGTCGTCGGTCATCGGGTCCTGCCCCGGTGCAGGACCCGACACCCCTTCGATCACGACCGCGTTGAGATGAGGACGCAATCATGAAGACCCCCACGAAGACCATCATGGCCCTGACCCTGACCACGGCTCTGGCGCTGAGCCTGGGAGCGTGCAGCGGCCAGTCGAACACCACCGAGAGCTCGTCCCCCGCCGAGACCGCCACGACGAGCAGCGCACCCGAGGTGACGACTGGTGGTGACTTCTCGGCGACGATCGACGGCGAGCCCTTCACCATCGACCAGCCGGTCGTGACGTGCGGCTCGGAGGACGGCATGACCACTGTCCGCACCGCGTCGATGACGTCATCACCCAGCTCCTTCACGGTGACTCTTGACGAGAATGGTCAGGTGGTCATGGTCAATGCCGGCAAGGGGAGCGAATTGGTGCTCTCCTTCATGGATGCCGGTGGCGTGGGCCATGCCGAGGCGACGGTCGACGGCTCGACCTACACCGTCACCGGCGAGGCCCCCGCCGAGGTCGCGACGGACCCATCCGCCCCGCTGCGAAGCTTCGAGATGACCGCCACCTGCGGCTGACCGCATGAACGACTGTTGTTGTGGGTCGTGACGTTGTCGACGTAGACGACATCACGACCCACGACAGCCAGGGTGAGCATTGCCCCGTGCTGGACGATGCGAACCTGTCCACACAACAGATCCCTGCTTGGTACCCGACCCCCACCCGCTCCAACCATGAGGTACCCGATGCGTAGTTCCCGCCGTACGCCTCGATCCCCGCTCCCCTCCCGCCCGGTCTGGCGTGATCACGCCCACTGGATCGGGTACGCGTTGGCCGCAATCGCACTGTGGTTCTTGATGAACCTGGTCATGGCCCCGTGGGTGAGCGCCAAACCCGACGACGGAGGCCGGAACCTGCTCACGCTGGCCGCCCTGCTGCTGCTCCTCATCCTGGTCTGCAAGACGGTGAGTCGGCTGCTTCGCTGCATCTGGCGGTACTGGCGTACGTACCGCTTCGCACACGGGCATCCCACGCGCCGGGAGGCGCAGGCACTGGCGATGATCCGCGGCCATGAGACGGCAGTGGAACACGCGCGTGCCGTCGCCGCAGACCTGGCCACCACGCAGTCCTTCGACCTCGGTCCGGCCTGGGACGTCATCCTCGACCGCGGCGAGCGAATCCTGTTCAACGGGTCAGCGCACTACTCGAGGTTCTACGGGCAGGATGTCACCTACTACGAGTCGAGCAGCTTCTTCTTCGGCTCTCCGCTGTTCGTAGCCGTCGGCCTGGGTGCGACGGCACTGGGCAACCAGGCGCGCCGCAATGCCGCCCTGCGCCAAGCCGCGGCCCAGTGGCGCGAGGCGCAGATCACCAGGTGCCTGGTGACGGATCAGCGCGTTCTCATTCACCATCCTCATGGCCAATGGCTGTCCTTCTGGTTCGGTGGTGTCGTGGGCGTCTACCCCGCTTTGAACGAGGACACCCTGATCCTGGAGTTCAACGACACCTCACCGCTGCGGCTGCAGGGACCGGCGAGTCTGATCGCCTCGGTGAGCGTGATCTGGGCGACCCACGGCGTCGGAGGACTGTTGCAGCATCCGGCGCTGGAGCCACTGCGGGGCCCGGCGGGTTCCATCGATGGGGCCTGAGAACTCGTAAACCCGACGGGTGGCGTGCCGGGCCGTGTTCCGGCCCGCCGGCTCGGGAGACATCGGGAACCGTCCCAGCGGTACACCCCCTGAGGGTCAGGACACCTGCTCACCACAGGCCCTCGACTGCCGCACCCCTCGCAGGTCGAGGGCGCCGACACCCACGACCACGACGCAGCACCCGTTGCGTCCTGCCCACGAGACAGGACCCGGGGCGTTTCACCTCATGGAGACTGCGCTGGACATCCGCACCACATCGGATCAGGTGGAGGCGCGGGCGCCGTCCAGCCGCATGATCTCGTGGGTCTCCTCGGTGCTCAGCGCCCGGCCGACGAGCTCGCCCCCGGATTGCAGCCCCTTGATGGCGATCTCGAGGTAGCGCGGGTAGCCGTCGCCGACGAGATCGGCGATCGCCAGGACGCCGACCTGGATGAAGATGAGGTCGGTGCCGGGAACGCCGACACGCTCACCGATCCTGTTGACCAGTGGGGCGACGCGGTCGCGGCTCGCGTCCAGCGCGACGCGGGAGACGAAGCGGCCGGCGAACATCTGGGCCAGCGCCTTGTCCGAGTACTGCAGGGCGGTCGCCTGCGTGAGATAGGCGCGCAGCCCCTCCCACGGGTCCTCCACCTCCAGCGCTGCCCGAGCAATGGCCTCCAGCTCGTCGACCTGCACGAGGAAGATGGCCTCGAGCAGCTCCTGCTTGTTGCCGAAGTTGCGGTACGCGGTGCCGACGCCGACGCCCGCGGCGTGGGCGACGTCGTTGAGCGTCGCACCGAGGCCACGCCCGCCGAAGACCTCGCGGCCGGCGCGGAGCAGTTTCTCCCGGTTGGCGACGGCATCCTTCCTCATGCCTCCACCATACAAAACGGATTGACTGCATCCGGTTACACTATAGACTTTAACCGGATATCAAATCTCCGTTTGGAGGAGCACTCATGATCACACTCAACAACGGCGTCGAGATGCCGCAGATCGGCTTCGGTGTCTTCCAGACAGAACCGGCGGAGACGAAGAACGCCGTCCTCACCGCACTGGAAGTCGGTTACCGTCACGTCGACACCGCCGCCGGCTACGGCAACGAACGCGAGGTCGGCCAGGCCATCCGCGAGTCGGGCCTGCCGCGCGAGAAGGTCTTCGTCGAGACCAAGATCTGGATCAGCGACTACGGCTTCGAGAAGACCCGGCACGGCTTCGAGAAGTCGAACGACAAGCTGGGGCTCGGGTACATCGACCTACTCATCCTCCACCAGCCGGCCTCCGCCTCCCCCGAGTCGTTCGCGGACACCATCGGGGCCTACCAGGCGCTGGAGAGGCTGCTCGCCGAGGGCAGGGTCCGCGCCATCGGCGTCTCCAACTTCCAGGATCGCGATCTGGACGAGCTGCTGGCCGCCACCGACATCATCCCGGCGGTCAACCAGGTCGAGTACCACCCGTACTTCCATGGCGCCCGGGAGCGCGACGGCATCGTCGTCCAGGCCTGGTCGCCCATCGGCGGCATCACGTTCTACCCGGGCTGGGGCGAGAACCGCACCTCGACGCTCGAGAACCCGGTCCTGGCCCGGATCGCCGCGCAGCACGGCAAGTCCGTCGCGCAGGTCATGCTCCGCTGGCACCTCCAGGAGGGCCGCTCCGCGATCCCGAAGTCGGTCAGGCCCCACCGCATCGCCGAGAACTTCGACATCTTCGACTTCGAGCTGAGCGCCGAGGAGCTCGCGGCGATCGACGCGCTCGACACCGGTACGCGCAACGGCCCCGACCCCTCGACCATGTCCACCAAGAACCCGCTCTTCGAGATCCCGGAGGCCTGAACCATGGAGAACTTCACCCTCAACAACGGCGTCGAGATGCCGGCGATCGGCCTCGGCGTCTTCCAGATGAACGACGAGGAGGTCGAGCGGGCGGTACCCCTCGCCATCGAGCAGGGCTACCGGCTCATCGACACGGCCTCGCGCTACTACAACGAGGAGGCCGTCGGCCGGGCCATCAAGGCCTCGGGCATCGACCGTTCCGAGCTGTTCCTCGTCACCAAGCTGTGGTTCAAGGATCACGGCTACGAGGCCACCAAGCGGGCCTTCCAGGTGTCACTGGACAAGCTGGGCACCGACTACCTGGACCTCTACATCATCCATCAGCCCTTCGGCGACTACTACGGCGCCTACCGCGCCATGGAAGAGCTGCACGCCGAGGGCAGGATCCGGGCCATCGGGGTATCGAACTTCTACACCGACAGGTACCTGGACCTGGTACACCACAACGACGTCGCGCCGGCCGTCAACCAGCGCGAGATCCACCCGTTCAACCAGCAGAAGGAGATCTTCGAGTTCTCGAAGGCCCATGGCACCCTTCTCCAGGCCTGGGGCGCGGTCGGCCAGGGCAACAAGGAGATCCTCGAGAACCCCGTCCTGGTCGACGCCGCGACTGCGCACGGCAAGTCGGTGCAGCAGGTCATTCTCCGCTGGCACGTCCAGCGCGGCGTGGCGGCCGTAGCCAAGTCCACCCACGCGGAACGACTGGCGGCCAACATCGACGTCTTCGACTTCGAGCTGACCGGCGCCGAGATGGCGGCCGTCGCCGGCCTGGACCGTCAGCAGCCCAATGCGGGCTTCGACCACCGCGACCCGCGGATGTTCGAAGCCCTCAAGCAGCTCGACTGAATCGAGCCCCCGACCACAGGGGGAGGCCTCCCCCTGTCCGCCGTCGCACACACCAGGTGACGGTGCCCCTCAACGGCGGCCGCTCGCCGGGACCCGCCGCATCCCCACCGAAGGAGGGGTCTCACCGCCGGGATGGATCGCGGGAACGGCCGCACGGCTCGCTCGTGTCGTCAGAAGAATTCCGGAAGACCGCTGGCCGCCGAGATGCCGCCGTCGACCGGGAGGATCGCCCCGGTGATGAAGCGCGCGTCCGCGGAGGCCAGGAAGGCCACCGCCGCGGCGACGTCCTCGGGCCTGCCGTGCCCCGTGAGCGCCTGGCGATACTCGGAGAGCCGGACCCATTCGCTGACGGGCGGCGTCTGGGCGAACTCGTCGGACACCGTGAGCGCCGGCGCGACGGCGTTGACCCTGATCCCGAACTCGCCGAGCTCGTAGGCGAGGCCGCGCGTGAAGTTGACGACCGCGCCCTTGGCGGCGTTGAAGGCCGAGCCCTTGCGGTCGCCCCCGAGTCCGTTCGTCGCGGCGATGGTGACGATGCTGCCGCGGCTCTCCTTGAGGTACGGCAGGGCGGTCTGCGCCGTCGTGAAGGCACTGCCCGCGTTGACGTCCATGAGATGGTGCCAGTCGTCCTCGGTCAGTTCCTCGAAGGGCCGGGGGATGTTGGTGCCGGCATTGGCGACCAGCACGTCGATCCCGCCGAAGCGCCCGGCAGCAGCATCCATCGCCGTCACGAGGTCGTCCCGGACGGTGACGTCAGCCGTGAGCGCGAGGGTGTGTCGCTCCCCCAGCTCGGCGACGAGTCCGTCGAGGCGGTCGCGGCGGCGGCCCAGGAGCACCACGTTGGCGCCTTCGGCGGAGAACCTCCGGGAGATCCCGCTGCCGATGTTCCCGCCCGCACCGGTAATGACGACGGTCTTGCCGGCGAATCGTTCAAGCGCGTCCACTGATGTCCTCCCTCAGAGCGCCAGTCGCAGGGACTCGGCGAGGGGCCGCAACGGCCGTCCGACGAGACGGGCGAGGTCGTCGGATTCGGTGTGCATCTCGCCGGCGCGGATCGAGGCGTCGGTCCGGACGACGAGACCAGCGCTCGCCCCAGCCCCGGAGGTTTCGAGCTCGGCCGTGTACTCGGCGTCGGTCAGATTGCGGTGGGCGATGGACCGGCCGGCGACCTCGGAGAGCGTCTGCGCGAGTTCGGCGAGGGTGAAGGAAGGACCGCCGAGCTCGTGGATGCGCGGCGCGCCGGCCTCGGGCAGCTCGTCGCAGAGCAGGACCGTGGCGGCTGCCGCGGCGAAGTCGGGGCGGGCCGCGCCGCTGATCCTGCCCTCGCCGGTCGAACCGACCACCTCGCCGGTGGCGAGATAGCCGGGCATGAGGCGGGTGTAGAGCTCGTGGTACCAGGCGTTGCGCAGGATCGTCACCGGAATGCCGCTGGCCGCGAGAAGACCCTCGGTCGCGTAGTGCTCGGGGGCCAGCGGGTTGGTGGTGTGGTCGGCGTTCAGGATCGAGGTGTAGGCGATGTGGCCGACGCCCGCGTCCACAGCCGCGTCGATGACGTTGCGGTGGGCGCTGCTCGCCCCCGGGCCGGAGACCGAGATGAGCAGGAGCCGGTCCACGCCGTCGAGGGCCGCACGCAGCGACGCCGGATCGGCGTAGTCGCCCCGGCGGACCGTGACGCCATGGGCGGCGAAGTCGGCGATCTTGGCGGGGTTGCGAACGATCGCGACGATCTGGTCGGCCGGGGTGCCGCGGGAGAGCAGCTCTTCGACGACGAGTCGTCCCAGGTTGCCGGAGGCGCCGGTGAGTGCGATGGACATGGATCACCTTTCAGGATGGTCTGGGTCAAGGTTCGCTTCACGAGCCGGGTTGCTAGGCAGCAATAAAGCGGACCATTTGTTCCGTTTGAAGACCATAGCACAAACCGAAACAAGTGGTCCACATCCGCTAGGCTGGGTGCATGCCCACGACTCAGGCGTCCCCCACACGCAAGGACGCGGCACGCAACCGCGCACGGCTGCTGGAGGCCGCGCAGCAGTTGTTCACCGCAGGGGGACTCGACATCACCCTGAAGGACGTCGCCCGGCGCGCCGGCGTCGGCGTCGGCACCGTCTACCGGCACTTCCCGACCAAGGACGAGCTCATCAGCGCGCTGTTCGCCGAGCAGCTGGATCGTGAGATCGAGCGGGCGCGCGCCGGGGCCGCGGAGCAGGACGCCTGGAACGGGCTCGTGCACTACCTCGAGGACACCCTGCGCATCCAGGCCTCGAACCGCGGCCTGCGCGCGCTCATGTGCCCGGCCGGCTCGACCAATCCCACCGTGCGCGAGTGCAAGGCGGTGATCAACCCCTACGTCGAGCGCATGGTCGAGGCCGCGCACGAGCAGGGCACCCTCCGCGCCGACTGCACCGCCCTCGACATCGCCTATCTGCAGATCGCGCTCGTGGGGATCATGGACGCGAACCCGGACTCCCCCGAGCTGTACCGGCGTCATCTCGCGTTCTTCCTCGACGGGGTGCGCACCGGCCCGACCCGGGAAGGCAGCGGCACCGAGGCCTGAGCCAAGCCGCCGCGGCGTCACAGCGGGAACGGGCCGACGCAGTGGAGGACGGCGACGGACAGGATCGTCGCCCCGTGGGCGGCGGTCACATGCCGGGCGCTGAGCGTGGCGAGGTGAGGAACATGCTCGCCACGACCAGGACGAGATGGGCCGTGTTCTCGACCAGAACCACGGCCTGTCCGACGAGTAGACCGATGGTGAGCACCACGAGGCAGGGTGAGCCCGACACAGGTTGACGAACGCACCGTGGGCGAAGTTGATCACCTCCTGAGCCCCGCACGAATCCTCTGATGACCTCGGGCAGGAATGCGATCATCGCGATGAGCACGCTCGAGAGCGCCGCCGGTGCGCCAAGCCCGCCGAACCCGTCATCCACTGCTGCCGTGTCATGGGAAGAGCAGCCCGATCGGGGTTATCAGGACGAGCAGAAGCATGGCCCCCCACGATGATCTCGGCCTGGTTCTCGCGCAGAACGGCGCTGATCACCGGTCTGGATTCACCCTTCACCGCCCTGTCGGCCGTTGATTCCCGAAAGTCCGGACTCCGCGCCGACGGCGACCACCTCCCCGGCACCGTCGGACAAGGGGATCCAGGTACCCAGGTCGCCGAGCGCGCTGAAAACCACACGGGGACTGGTCGCGGTAGTTGACCGATGCGGCACGAACCCTGACGAGCACGTCGTGGCGGCCGAGGGCGGGCTCGGCCTCGATGCCCATCACGAGGCGAGTGGGGTCTCCGGGGTGGACTCAGACTGCCTTCATGTCAGTTCTCCTTGCGGCTGTTGCCGTTGGCGCTGCTGGCGGGGCCGCTGCAAATGACGCGGGCGACGGCGAGGCTCCACTCGGCATCGGGGTTCATTCCCGCCCCGAGCCAGTCGGCGAAGACGCTCACGACAAGGTCACGCCTCACCGGTGCGTGCTCGGCATCGGCGCGGTCGAGAGCGGCCAGAAGCTCGTCGGAGGTGAGGTCGGTGCAGTACGCGGGGTTGCCGGGCTGCTGGCGCCAGGAGTCGGCGAGGGCGCCGGCGTCGACGGCATCCAGGCCGGTGTCCTCCACGAGCACCATGACGCGTTGCTTGTCGAGGGCGCGATCCGCGGCGACCGGCAGAGCAATGCGGCCGGGGGTTCCCGCGGAGGTGCCCTTGGTGGCCAGTGAGGCGGAGCCGATCGCGTTCCAGGCCTTGGCGACCGGGCGGCCGAGCTGCTGCGACACCCACTGGCTCTCGATGGTGCCGTCGGGCAGGAAACCGGCGCCGTCGCGTTGCGGGTAGTAATTTGTGGTGTCGACGACGGTGACGTCCTCGGGCAGGACCGAGAGCGTCGGCGCAAGGATGGGGATAGCGCTCAGCGGCACGGACAGGATCACCACGTCGACGTCCTGCACCGCTTGCTGCGCGGTGACGGCACAGGCGCCGTGCGCGAGCATGTCGGCCGGGATCGTCTCGGGGCCACGCGAGTTCGCGACCTTGACGTCGTGACCGGCAGCGCTGAGCTTGCGCACGAGGCTGGCACCGATGTTACCGGTGCCGATGATCCCGATTCTCATGATGGTCTCCTCTTCGTCAGGATTCAGAGAGCTGGTCAGTAGACGCGGGCGGCGACATCGACGCGCTCGGCCCGTTCGAGGGCGTCGCGGAGTTGCGTCGCGGAGGTGGGCGAGACGGGCGCCGTGAAGATGTCGTCCCCCGGATTGAGGGGCGCTGCGAGGTAAATCGGGGTGTAGGCGGCGGTCTCCGGTTCGAAGCGCCAGGCGTCCGCAGCAGTGCCGGCATCGACCGGGTCGAAACCCAAGCGGTCCACGAGCTCCATCACCACCGCGCGGGCCTTTTCGTCGTCACCGGCCACCGGGAGGGCACTGCGGTCGGAGGCGCCGTGTTCGCGAGCAAGGAGTGGGATGTGCGGGGCGAGAATATTGCTGAAGGCCTTGATCAGCCGTGCTCGGGGCAGTTTTCGCTGGGCACGCTCGGCGTTGGTGACCTCACCGGTGTCCAGTTCCGCGATGCGCCCGTCACGGTAGGGGTAGTAGTTGCTCGTGTCGAGCACGATCCGTTCGTCGAACAGCCCTGTCGGAAAGCCGTCCATCGCGTTGGGCGGGACAGCCAGGACAATGACGTCACCTGCCTGCGCGGCCTGCGCGACGGTCCCCGCCGAGGCCGTGGGGCCGAGGTCGGCGACCAGACCGCCCAGAGTCTCCGGTCCTCGCGAGTTGGCGATGACGACGTCGATGCCCGCACCGGTGGCCAGGCGCGCGATGGCGCTGCCGATGGCCCCGGCTCCGATGATGCCGATCCCCATGGCTCCTCCCGCGCTACAACATCTGCTGCCTCTCGACTGCAGCTAAAATGGAGGCTGTCTCCGGATCAAACGATACGGAGACAGCCTCCACTTTTCAAGAAGGGTGCGGCATGCCAGACAGATCGCGCACGGCAAGCCCCCGTCGGGACGCACTACGCAACCGCGAACTCCTGGTCAACGCCGCGCGCCAGGCATTCGCGAGCGACGGGCTCGACGCGTCCATGGATGCCATTGCCAAGGCCGCCGGCGTCGGCGTGGGGACACTGTACCGTCACTTCCCGACGAAGGAGGACTTGGTCGCCGCCGTCATCAATCTCGACAAACCGCAACTCGAGGCGCAGCGTGACCGCATCCGCCGTGCCGACCTCGACCCGGTAGCTGCGCTGGAGCAGTGGCTCGACGTCCTCGTCCGTAAGATGACCGCCTACGACGGGCTCCCCGGACCTCTGAGGGCAGCCGTCGACGCCACCGGCACGCCTCTGGGCAGCACCTGCCACACCATCGTAGACGCCACCGAGACCTTCCTCGCCCCCGCACGGGACGCAGGACTGGCGAAACCGCAGCTTACGGGCCGAGCCCTGTTCCTGGCCGCCTTGGGAATCGCCTGGGCGAGCTCAGCCGCCGACGACACCGAGACCCGAGAGCAACTCACCGCGACCCTGCGCTCGGGTTGGGCGGCGGAGCCCCCACCCGCCTGAACGGAACGTCCACCCAGGGCCCATCCCCGCTCTCCCGAGTGGGGCGGGGTCGACCAGGACTTCCCGGATCACGGCGCCCACGTGGAAGCCCGCGAGCGGACCTGCTCCGCCCCAGGCTCCGACGGGGACCACTTGAGGCCCTCGAACGGATCCTTGAATCGCACCGGAGTCTCCGGATAGCCCCGCCGTCAGGAAGGTCTACAGGTCGAGCGTGTCGAACCCGATGCCTCGCCGCTATGCCAGGCACGACCAACCCGGCGCACCGGCCAACAGTGAAGTGGCAATCACCCACCCCGCCGTGTATGACAAGTCGGTGATCTGTGACGTGGACCGGTTGTTCGTCGAACGGGTGTCGGACTCCACGCGCCAGCGCATCACTGACGACGCGCAGAAAGCTGTGATGGCTCGGCACCTGGCATGATCCGTGCGACGCTGTCCGTGGCGCTGGTGGGGAACACATGAGACACGCCCGCAGCGAAGGATCCCTAGCCCATGCCGTCGAGCCCGAGCACGTGCTCAAGGGCCACATGCAGGGGGATGCGTTCCTGCTCGACGCGGCGGTGTCCGTCATGGCTCGGATCGGTCAGCAACGTGTAGACGGCCCTCTCGCTCGCCCGGAGCCGCGGCACGGGCCGGGGATTCCCAGGGCGCAGCGCTGCCCCGTGCCTGTCGGTGTCGGTGCCGAAACGCTCGTAGGTGGTGTAGGCGGCCTCGTCCATGAGGACCGATTCGATGTCGCGTCCGAAGTCGGCGCGGTAGCCGTCGAGGATCTCATAACCGTCACGGTCGATGTCGCCCCAGTACACGACCAGAGGCGCCTGGTGCAGCCACTCGAACGACGCGGCCGCCTTGCCGCCGCGCCCCATGCCCTCGACACTGATCGCTCCCGGCATCGCCGGGAAGTAGATCGCCGTGTCCTTGTTCTCGGAGATGATGACGACACGAGGCCGGTAGGCAGGGGTGAACCGGTCGCCGACGGTCGCCGAGTCGTGGACGCGCCCTTCCCCGGCGATGTGGTCCGGGTCGAGGTAGGTGAAGTGGATGCGCGAGGGATGCCGGGGCGCCAGGTGAAGGTCGTGGATGCCGATGAGCGCGCACACGGTCGCCTCGTGGGCCTGCAGCCATTTCGCGTGCACGCCCGGTATCGGCACCTGTCGCGGCGTAACGCCGTGAGCCCGCAACGGATCGTCGGCGAACCAGTCGGCAACGGTGCGCAACAGGTCGAAGTCGAGATCGCTGTAGCCGTCGACGGCTCTGACGGTACGCGCCAGATCGACGAGTTGCGGGTATCCGTCCTTCAGGGCGTTGAGGCGCCGTCGACCACGCTCCAGCCGCTCGGGCCAACCGTCTCCCACGATGGCTGCGGCGTGGTCGATGCCGGCCACCTGCGCGTGGGTCGGAACCTGCTGGCGAGTCCCGCCGGTCGCCATCCGCGTGGCATACGTCAATTGGACGTCGTGCCGACGGGCCCATTGCTGCCAGTCGACGGTGAGGGCGTGGACGGCCGCGTAGTTGCCGCGCAGCTGCGCGGCGTCCGTCCGGCCCAGCGGGAAGTCGTGCGGGAACGCCGCCTCCTCGCCAGTCAAGTGGGTGTGCCAGCCCTTGGTCAGGCGGCGGCGGATGTCTGCGGTGACCTGGTCGGGCGTTTTCATGCGGGCGCTCCCTTCGCGTCGGGCAGGTCGGTCACCTTGGAGTAGCCCTTGTCGCTCTTGACCACGGTGAGCAGCAGGTCCATGTGGGGTTCGAGTGACGTGACCTTGTCGAAGGGGCCGGCGACGATGAGCTGGAAGCCCAAACGCTGCCAGGCGGTGACGGCGCGCCCGGCGAACTCGCTGTCGGCCTTGACGAAACCCTCGTCGAGGAAGACGGGCGCGAACCGGGGTCGGGAGCGTTCTTCGTCGCCGAGCTGGTAGCGCAGCGCGGATCCGACGATGAAGGCGACCAGTTCCTGGGTCTCGCCGCCGCTCTTGCCGCCGAGCGAGTCGTAGGTGGCGACCTCGTCGCCGTTCTCGTCGAGGCACACGGCGGTGATGAACACGTGCTGGCGCACGTCGAGGAAACGGTCGCGCTGCGAGGTCGATGACCTCGCGTGCCCCTCGGGGATCGAGATACGAGCCATGAACTCGGCCAGGCGTTTGAACCGGGTCTCGACCTGCTGGTCGCTGACCTCGGCGGCCAGGCCGGACGACAGGGTGCGCAGCTCCTTGCGGAACCGCTGGACCTCGTCGTTCTGGAGGCGGCGGTGGTGGATCTGCAGATGTCCCTTCCCGCCGAATGGGAGGTCGGCGAGGATGTGGTTGATCGGTTCCAGCCGGTCCTCGATCTCCTCGATGGCGGTGTCGTAGGCGTCACCGAGCCGCAGCAGGTCGTCGCTGGACCAGGCAGCGAACTCTCGGCGCCAGCGTTCCCGGCGCTCGTGCAGGCCTTCGTTCTGGATGCGGTCGAGGATGTCGCGGTAGCCGTCGGCGGACTCGGCGGCGACGCCCAGGTTGTTGTCTGGCCAGTGCTGCTGGAACTGGGTGAACATCGACTCCATGGAGCCGACGGCGCTCCTGCGTCGACGCCCGGCATCAGACGCCTTGTCGGCGAGGGCCCGTCGCAGTCCTTTGATGTTGCTGGAGAAGCCCTTCAGGTCGGAGGCGTCCCAGCTGGTTGCGAACAGTTCGTCGAGGTAGTCCTGCTGGTCGGTGGTCAGCTCGGCGGTCTGGGATTGTTCGATGGCGTCGATGCCGTCCTGGATCTGGTCGGTGTCGTCCACCAGGACGCCGTGCTCCTTGGTCAGGGCGTCGAGTCGGTCCTCACCTCTCGTGAGGTCCTTGTTGGCCTGTCGGAGCCGCCCGGAGAGCTCTTCCTCCTGCTGCTGGAGCTGATCGAGGATCGAGTTGGCCTGCCGCAGCCGGGTGATCTCGTCACGCAGCTCGTCGATGCGGCGGGTGATGCCGAGGTGGTCGATGCTGGCCCAGGTCTGGTCGGTGACGTAGCGGTGGGCGTGCTCCTGCGCGGCCAGCACTCGCAGGCGCTCGTCGAGCTGCTTGACCTGATCGTCAAGGACACGGATCCGGGGGTCCAGCTCGGCCAGGCGCGCCTCGATGTCGGCGAGGCGGCGCTTGTTGGAGAAGCCGATGATGGAGCCGTCGCCGGACTCGCCGTGGGCTCCCTTGTTGCCGTCGCGGGTCTGGCCGGACGGGGTGACGCACGGTTCGG
This sequence comes from Propionibacterium australiense, assembly GCF_003666605.1. GTDB lineage: Bacteria > Actinomycetota > Actinomycetes > Propionibacteriales > Propionibacteriaceae > Propionibacterium > Propionibacterium australiense. Next base: position 115,148 of record NZ_RCIV01000001.1, read on the forward strand.
TGTCGGTGAAGGCGTCGGGGCCGGGGACGCACAGGTGGTCGAGGCTCCGGCTGGAGACGCGGTCCTGCACCCACGCGGAGAACCCGGACTCCTTGAACGCGAGCTTGCCCGAGACGTGGTCGGGATCGCCGTGCCAGGCCCGATACTCGGCCAGGTCGACGCCGACGAACCGGATGCGCGGGGAGATGCGGATCGGTTCGATGGTACGGGACAGGTGAGCAAGCCGTTTGCGGTCGACCAGGACGGTGCGGGCAACGCCGCCCAGCGTGGTCTCGATGGCCTTGCGCCAGTGCTCCTCGTCGGGGAGCACGTCGATCAGTTCCGCGACGAACGGCAGATCGTCCTCGGGGTCCAGGCCGGCCGCCTGGGCCATGTCGACGCGGGCCTGGTGCATCCTGCGGGGCACGCTGCTGGCACGGCCCTGGAGGGAGCTGCGCTCGGCCAGGAGTTCGCGTCTCTGGGTCGTGAGCGGCGCCAGATCGTCGCGGAACTGTTCCTGTTCGGCCCGCAGATCCGCCTGCCGCTCGTCGTATGCCGCGAGGAAGGCCGTCGCATCGCGCTGAGCCTGGGCGAACTCATCGGCGGTCTCGGGCGTGACCAGGTTGATGTCGCTGGTCCGCTCGCTGAACTTGATGCTGGCGGCATAGGCGGTCTCCCGGTCGCGCTGCAGGGACTCGATCTCACGCCGGCGCGCGTCGATGGCGTCGCCGCCGTTGGCGCGCTTCTGCTCGGCGATGTCGCTCAATCTGCCTTCCAGCCTCGCGACATCGGACTTCAGCGTGGCCACGCTCGTCGACCAGCTGGCATACTCGTCACGGTTCCTTGCCACCGCGTCGTCCAGCAGCACTCGTTCGGTCCGAAGGCGCCACAGCCGGAAGGGGGTCGGGCCGTCCCGGTCAGCGCCGATCGCTGCCAGGAGCGCCGCTTCCTGCTCTGCCTGGAGCAGGTCGACCTGCAGCTCGGGCAGGCGCTGCAGCGCCTTGACCTTCTCCGCCTCGTCCTGCATCTTGTCGTAGGAGGCCTGCAGATCGGCGAAGTGTGCGATGGCCTCGTCGGCCACCTCATAGGTGATGGGCTTCTCCAGCACCATCTTCTTGTACAGGTCGTCGACGCGCTTGACCTCCAGGTTGCCCTGCACACGGGCGAGCAGGCGCAGGGCCTTGTGACCGCCATCGCTGCCGCCGATGCCCAGCCGGGTGGTGAACGTGTCCTGGAACTCGCGGAGGGTGGTGTAGGGCACGATGCCGACCGCACGCAGGCTGCGCTTCTCGAAACGGGTGACGGCCAGCTGCTCCAATGTGGACAGCTCGCAGTAACCCTCGAATGTGGCGTAGGTGGTGGTGATGTCGGCGTTGACGGTGGCTCCGGCCTTGACGAAGTACAGTCGCATGATGGTGAACCGTCGCTGTGCGTCATTGACGAAGGTGCCGGCGATGCCGCCCCACACGTGTCCGCCGTCGCGGCCGCGCAGCACGTGGTCGCGCAGCTCGTCGGAGCCGTCGACCCGGGCGGTGTCGGTCTTGCCGCGCAGGTAGGTGAGCAGGTTGCGCTGGCCGGCGGAGCGTGCCCGTCCTCCGGCCTCATTGGAGGCTCCGTTGAACGGTACGTCGCTGGGCATCATCAAGGCGATGTAGGCGTCCAGTACGGTCGACTTGCCCGAGCCCGACCCGCCGGACATGAGGGTGGAGCCCGGCGCGAACCGCACCAGGTGGTGTCCGTGGAAGCCGCCCCAGTTGACCAGTTGCAGGGTCTCGATGCGCCACTGTGAGTGGTCGGTGGGCACGGGAACGGGCAGGGTGGCGTCGGTCATGTGCTCTCCTCGAGGGTGTCGAGCAGCAGGCCGTTGGCTGTCTCGTCAACGTCAAGATCGGGTTTGGCGTCCCTCTGGTTGGACTCGATCAGCCAGGTCCACAGGGCTCGCAGCTTCTCCACCGGTAACAGGACCTCCACGACCGGAGAGATCTGGAAGCGATCGGGGTCCGGGGTGCGCAGCAGCACCTGGGCGGTGACGAGTGAGTCGATGGCCTTGTTGGCTCGGTTCTGGTCCATCGCCCGGTTGGTCGCGTGGTCTGGACGCATGTCGGCGACCTCGTCCAGCAGGGCCTGCCGGTCTACGAAGACGGCCTCGTCGCCCTCCTGACGCTGGGTGAAGAACCTGCGCCGCAGGTGCACCATGACGATCGTCTCCTCCTTGGTGTGCGAGGAGGCGCGGAGCAGTGTCGGCAGTGGTTCGGAGTCGGCGGTGGCCTGGCGTTTGAAGGCGATCCGGTGCGTCCGGTCTATGTGCAGGTCGAGGAAGACGTCGTTGAGCCGGCTCTTGATCAGCTCGGTGTCGGCCATGAGGACCGCCCAGTGCTCGGGATGCTTCTCGGCTGACAGGTAGCGGTGTTTGAGAAGAGCGTGCAGGCATCGGCGTTGCTCGGGGAACAGCCGGGAGCTGTCTCCCTCGAACATGGCCAGCGATGTCTCCTCGGTCGCGTCACCATGCTCGTTCGGATCGTCGTCGGTCCACTCGAGGTCAGTCATCGTCGTCTCCTCGGTTCTCGGGGGCGGTCAAGCGGGTGCGCGGCATGGCCAGGGTGCGAGTGGTGCCGTCTGGGCGGATGGTGCGGACTGGTTCGCGGGCAGCGAGATCGATGTCGGCGCCCATCTCCGCGAGCAGGTGCAGCATCCCCAGCACCTCGACGGGTCGTTTGAGGTCGTCGGGCAGTGTATTGAACAGATGGGCGGCGGAATCGAGAGCGTCTGAGTGCAGCTGCTCGCGGATTCTGCCTCGCAGGTCATCCAAGCGCGGGCCGCCCTGCTTGCGGATGTCGTCGAGGTCGGGAGGTGCCGGAATCAGGTCACTGACGTCCTCCAGGGGCTCCGGCGGTTTCTCGCTGTCAGGATCGAACGTGTTCAACTTGAGAGCGTCGATCTCCAGCGGTGCAGGAAGCAGCCCCACGTCGACGTGGTCGCGCGCACGAGCGTGCTGCATCCAGCCGCGCAGCTGCTCATCAATACCACGCAGCACCAGATCCAGCTCGCGGTTGCGGACGTGGTCGTAGTTCTGGATGTGCTCGCTCAGCGTGGCGGTGGCGCGGTGGCGCTGGGCGAGAACGGAGTCGATGCCCCGGCGCAGAACCTCGACCGTGCCGCGCAGCTGCCGGTTCTCCTCGGGCAGGAGTGCGTCGGCCAGGGGATGCTCCAGAATGGTGCCCAGGTCATCACGAAGGCGGCGCAACCAGTCGGGTTCCCGCAGCAGCTGAAGGGCTCCGCTGAACGCGCGCCCCTCGGGTGTGGCGGTCAGCAGTTGCTGGGACTGGTCCAGGTAGTAGTCGATGACCTCGCGGACGGGCCGGTCCTCGTTGCGGAAGCGTTGGGCGACGTCGCGGTGCACGGCGCGAACCGCCTCCTCGACGCGACGGAAGTCGGCGGGCAGTCCCTCCAGCTCGCGCAGCACGTTGGCGAACTGCTCGGCCAGCTCGTCATCGCTGACCGGCTGCAGTTCGCCGCCCGCCTGCAGTCGCTCGTACTCGGCGGTGAGCCTGGTGATCTCCCCGTGCAGATAGCTCATCCGCTTCTCGCGATCCGGGTGAGCCGCCAGCGCAGCCTCGGCGACGACGCGGCGCATCGTCTCGATGCGCGAGGCCGACACGTTGAGGGTGGTGCGGGTCGCCCGGGTCACGTAGTCGAGGGCCTGTTCGGCGTCGCTGGTGAGTCGGTAGGTCTCGTCTTCCCTGCCGGGGTCGTGGTACAGCCAGCGCTCCCGAACCCACTGGGAGGCCAGTTGCTTGCCGCTGGAGAGTGGAACGTCGTAGCCAGATGCCCGCAGCTCGTCCAGGAGCGCGTCGACGCGGGTGTGGAAGCGCTCGGTGGGGATCGGATCGGCATTCTCGGGGAACAGGCTGGCGAACACCGGCAGCGCAATGGACGCGGACTTGCGGTCCAACAGCTTGAGCGTGGGCGTGTCGAGAGCGGACTCCACTCGTGCGACGTCCGCGCGAATATCGGAGGCCATCGGTCAATCCTCCCTACCATCAGAAAACGCTGCTCATGTACTGCCACCCGCACCACTCAGGGAGACATCCGGCACAGTCGCAGGGGCCCGGCCATGCTGGCGGTCCGCGCGGAAGAACACCACGCGGCGGGGACACAACTGGCGCGAAACGGCAATCTCCGGAGCAGGCCTGGCTCACTGCTCGGTTTCGAACCACGACGACCATGATGCCCGACAGCACCGACACTTCTTGTTGGCAGGCACTTCTTCGAACCATGCTCGACCATGTCGTCGTCACCGACAACCTCAGCCTCACTGGCACTCTTCTTGAAGCCGCCGTGGAAGGCACCGGCAGCCAGGGGATGACCCCGCTCAACGACGGTGAGCGAGCACGCGATGTGTCATACGACTGCATCACGCACCGAGAAGGGCGAGCGGGATCACCGCGACCCCGTCCGGGCGGCGATACGCGGCTGGTCCCGTGGTGATGACGGCAAGGTCCACGACCCGATCCGGAATCCGATCACGTAGCCAGAGGAGATGACGCACGTCCGGGTCCTGGACCGCCGGCGCGAGTTTGACCTCGACACCGAGCACTCCCCCGTCCACCGATTCCACGATGAGATCGACTTCGTGCTCACCGGCCTTGGTTCGCAGATGGCCGACGGTGGCCTCAGCGGCCTGCGCCATGATGCGGATCCCGAGGGTGACCAAGGATTCGAAGAGGTGGCCGAGCATCGCAGCGCCCTCGGGCGCAAGCAGTGTTGACTCTGTCAATCGCAACAGGCGGGCCGCCAGCGCCGGATCGGCCAGCTGGTGCTTGGGGGCCTGCCGCAACGCGGTGAAGGGACTACCCGCCGGGATCCAGCCGGGGACGGGGTCCAGCAGCCACAGCCTGCTGAGGTGATCCCGATACGCGATGGTCGTCGTCTTCGCCGGCTGCGCGCCATCGCCACCGGTTGTGGCGTCCAGGAGTCGTGAATAAGCGGTCGTCGTCGATGACGCCGCAGCATAGGACGCGAGCCAGCGCCGCAGGGTCTCGGGGCGGCGAACCTCGTAGCCCTGATCCGGAAGATCACGATCGATGACGCGGGAGAGGTAGGAGTCCAGGAAGCCACGACACATTCGGGGTGACATGCCGAGCGTGCCGGGGAAGCCGCTGGACACGATTGCCCCGACATAATCGCGTAGACCGAACTCCGTCGTTGACCCGAGCCCTCCTGCGGTACCGGTGAGAAGCGCTGCCAGTGAGACCGCTGGACGTGTCACACCTCGCTCGTGCAGACCCATCGGGCGCATCCGGAGCGACAGGATGCGGCCCGCTCCGCTGTGCGTACCCGATGCTGACGCAGGCGTGGCAGACCCGGTGAGAAGGAATCTTCCCGGAGCAGCCCCCCTGTCCACCGCGCGCCGGACGGAGTCCCACACCTGAGGCAGCTGCTGCCACTCGTCGAGCAGCACAGTTCCCTGCGGGGCGATGGCGTCAAGTGCGAAGTCGGCACGAAGCAGTTCCCGCTGGGCCGGGTCATCCAGGAACCAGGCCTGCCCCGCTCTGCGAGCCGCGGTATCGGTCTTCCCTACACCCTTGGGTCCGTCAATCGCGATGGCAGGGGCATCTGCGAGGAGAGCATCCAACTCGAAGTCAAGGGTCCTGACAAGGTATTCCATACGTGAAGACTACTTTTTGGCTGATCTCTACGCTACCTTTTGGAGATTCAATACGATACCTTTTGGAGGACCGATACGCTACTTTTTGTCCGCGCCCCGGGCATCACACGTTGAACCGGAACTCCACCACGTCCCCGTCGGCCATGACGTAGTCCTTGCCCTCGAGCCGCACCTTCCCGGCGGCCTGGCACTCCTTCTTCGAGCCGTACTCGACCAGATCGTCATGGCCGACGCCTCATCGCCATGCCAGGCACGACCAACCCGGCGCGCGGGCCGGCAGGTGGAGCGGCAGTCGATCACCTCGGCGTAGACATCGCAGCGATGACCACGTCGCTGCTCGCCCAGTCAGTCGGTTTCGTCGTCATGCAGCGTGGATGGGCTTGATGGCGTCGAGTTCACCGGCCGCACGATCCTCCGCCAGCTCCAGCTCATACCGCGACTGCAGGTTGAGCCAGAACTGCGGTTCGACGCCGAAGTAGCGCCCCAGGCGCAACGCCGTGTCCGCCGTGATCGCCCGCTTGCCGTGCACGATCTCATTGATCCGACGCGGGGGCACGCCGATCGACACGGCGAGCTTGTGCTGCGTGATGCCGAAGGCATTGATGAAGTCCTCCATCAGGACCTCGCCCGGATGGATCGGCGCGTAGAGCTTTTCTGCCATGGTGCACCTCAGTGATAGTCCTCGATGATCCCGTTCTCGGGCCCCGCGGCGGTCCACACGAAGCAGATCCGCCACTGGTCATTGATCCGGATACTGTGTTGACCCTTACGGTCGCCCCTCAACGCTTCGAGGTGATTCCCGGGCGGGACTCGAAGCGAGTTGAGCGACACAGCGGCATCGAGCTGATGCAGCTTCCGGTTCGCCGTCTTGTGGACGCGCGGATCGATCCGCCGAGCCGGCTCACGCAGCCACACGAGCTCCGTGTCCCGGTCTCCGAAGGATCTGATCACCCACCCAGAGTGACACGCATGACGATATGCGTCAATAACGCCATACGTCATGCGGACCTTGACCACATCGCCATCGGCCACTCGTGTGGATGACTCCGGCGGCATGCGGGGCGGTCCGGCCCTTGCGGATCGGCCAAGCGCGAGCCTCCTTCTCCCCCGCAATGAGGAAGCTCTGCAGGCCGAGAGTGTCGAAGCCGGCCCGCGCCCTGGGAAACATCAAATATCCCACACCATGAGCCCGGCGGCGGACCCAGTGCACCCAACGCTTGTCCACCACACGCGCCGAAGATATCGTAGGCATGTACCTACACGGGAGGTGTCGGCATGTCCTCGATCACTGCTCGCGACTTCAACCATGACGTCAGTGCCGCCAAGCGGGCAGCCAATGACGGGCCGGTCATCATCACGGACCGCGGCAAGCCGGCGTACGTCCTGCTGACCATTGACGACTACCACCGCCTCGGTGAGACGGGCACCTCACTGGTCGACAGACTGAGCATGGATGACGACGTCGATGTCGAGTTCGAGCCGGCATCCATCGGCCTGAGGATTCCAGAGTTGTGAGCTTTCTCCTGGACACCAATGTGGTCAGCGAACTCCGCAAGCCCGCGCGCAGAGCCGACCCTCACGTACGTTCATGGGTGGCGTCACGAAGGCCGTCGGATCTGTACCTGTCGGTGATCACCATTCTTGAGGTGGAACGGGGCATAGCCAGCCTGGACAGGCGGGACCACATCCAAGCGCAGCGGCTCCAGTCATGGTTGGACGAGCAGCTTCTCGACGCCTTTGCCGGCCGGATCCTCCCCATCGATCTTGCCGCGGCCCGCCGCGCCGCACGCCTGCACGTCCCGGACCCGCGGCCAGAACGCGACGCACTCATCGCAGCCACCGCGACGGTCAACGGCCTGACCGTGGTCACGCGCAACACCAGGGACTTCGCGGTGTTGGGAGTAGCGGTCGTCAACCCGTGGGAGAGCACGCCCCGGTGAAACAAGCCTTTCCGGGAACCGCGCCTCGCAATTCCTGAAGCACCTGCGCACGCAGCCCGCCACCTCGTAGGCGGCGTGGGCCGGGGAGCGTGCCCCGCGCCCCCACCGGTCTCGACTATGCCCGGGCGCAACGCCGTGTCCGCGGTGATCGCCCGCTTGCCGTGCACGATCTCATTGACCCGACGCGAGGGCACACCGATCGACATGGCGAGCCCGTGCTGCGCGATGCCGAAGACGTCAATGACGTCACACGTTGAACCGGAACTCCACCACGTCCCCGTCGGCCATGACGTAGTCCTTGCCCTCGAGCCGCACCTTCCCGGCGGCCTGGCACTCCTTCTTCGAGCCGTACTCGACCAGATCGTCGTAGCTGACGACCTCGGCCTTGATGAAGCCCTTCTCGAAGTCGGTGTGGATGACGCCGGCGGCCTGCGGGGCGGTCCAGCCCTTGCGGATCGTCCAGGCGCGGGCCTCCTTCTCGCCGGCGGTGAGGAAGCTCTGCAGGCCGAGGGTGTCGTAGCCGACCCGGGCGAGCTTGTCGAGGCCGGGTTCGTCGACGCCCATCTCGGTGAGGAACTCGCGGGCCTCGTCCGGTTCCATCTCGACCAGCTCGGCCTCGAACTTGGCGTCGAGGAAGATGGCCTCGGCCGGGGCGACGAGTGCGCGGGTACGGGCCTTCAGCTCCTCGTCGGCCAGTTCGTCCTGGTCGCAGTTGAAGACGTAGATGTACGGCTTCGCGGTGAGCAGCCACAGCTCGCGCAGCGGCTCGGGGTCGAGGCCGGCCTGGAAGACGCCGACGCCCTTGCTGAGGGTCTCGTATGCCTCGCGGTAGGCGGCCGCGCGGGGGCGGGCCTCCTTCTTGATCGCCGCCTCCTTCTCGACCTTGGGCAGCGCCTTCTCCAGGGTCTGCAGGTCGGCGAGCACCAGCTCGGTGGTGATCGTCTCCAGGTCGGACGCCGGGTCGATCGAGCCCGCGACGTGCGAGACGTCGGCGTCGGTGAACATGCGGGTGACCTGGCAGATCGCGTCGGCCTCGCGGATGTTGGCGAGGAAGGCGTTGCCCATGCCCTCGCCCTGGCTGGCGCCCTTGACGATGCCGGCGATGTCGACGAAGCTCACCGTGGCGGGCACGAGGCGCTGCGAGTTGAACATCCTCCCCAGCACCTCGAGACGGGGCTCGGGCACCCCGACCACGCCGACGTTGGGTTCGATCGTCGCGAACGGATAGTTCGCCGCGAGCACGTCGTTGCGGGTCAGCGCGTTGAACAGGGTCGATTTGCCGGCGTTGGGGAGGCCGACGATTCCGATGGTGAGTGCCACGTCCAACCAGATTACCGTTCGCCGGCCACCACACCCCAGCCGGCTCCGCCGGGCGTCTGCGGTCGGACGCGGATGGGGAACAGGCCGGGCAACGGCACCGCCCTCAGCGCAGGTCCGCCCTCATCTCCTGGGCGAGTGATCTCACCATCTCGGTGTCGATGACCAGCACCGCCTCGCCCGTCGGCTGGTTCTGCACGATCCATCTCTTGTGCCGCGTGACGATGGCGTCCGCGAAGGTGCGCGCCCACCGGGGTTAGCTGCCAGAAGCGGCTGATCGCGTAGTGATGGTCAGCAGCCGCGCCGTGTGCCTCAGGATCGGTGGCGCCACGCCACTGTCCATGGTTTCGGCCAGTCACCGGAACAGGTCTGCAGACTGGGCGGCTTCGTGTTCGTGGCTGGCAGGGGTGGGGTCGGTGTTCGTGTGGATGCGTAGCGCGGTGATGAGCTCCCGGTAGAGTGTGTCGCGGATGAGGAGGTCGCGGTGGGTTCCTATATCTCGCAAGACACCGTCTTCGAGGACGATGATCTGGTCGGCATCGAGCACCGTGGACAGGCGGTGCGCGATAGTGACGACCGCGCCCTCTCGTGAAGCGGTGGCGATGACGTTCTGGATAGCCGCTTCGGTGGTCGCGTCGAGTTGGGCGGTGGCCTCGTCCAGCAGGAGCACGTTCGGGCGGCGCACCAGCGCTCGCGCGACAGCAAGGCGTTGACGCTCCCCGCCTGAGAGAGTGGTCTCGGTAACGTTCGCGTCCAGCCCGCCATTCAGGGAGCGAATCTTCTGATCGAGGCGTACTGACGCCAGTGCCTCCCACGCTTCGTCGTCGGTGGCTCCGGGCGCACGGAAGAGCACGTTGTCACGAACGGTCCCGGGGATCACAGGGGTTTCCTGTTCGACGTAGGCGATGCCGGACCTGACATCGTCAATGCTCAACCGGTCGTAGGGCACGCCGTTCAGTTCAAGCCGCCCCGAGCTGGGGTCGATGAAGCGCAGCAGTAACGAGAAGACGGTGGTCTTTCCTGCACCTGACGGGCCTACGAGTGCGATATGCCCCTTGCGCGGGATGGCGAGTGTCACGTCGGATAGCGCGGGGGTGTCTGCATCGGCGTAACCTGCTGTGACCGCGCGGAGCGCGAGTACCGGTGCATCGGGGTTGCTCGGGTCAGCAACTGCGTCGCTAGGGCGAGCGTGCGTGTTTTCGAGTTCAAGGTGTTCGGTTTCGCGAATGCGCGCAGCTGCGGCGAGGCCGCTCTGGAGGGTGGCGAATGACCCGGCCAGTGAGGTGATCGGCTCGACGATATTGAAGGCGTACAGCAAGAATGCAACCAGGGTGGACACGGCGAGCTCGCCGAGCGCGAGGCGTCTTGCGCCGAGGCCGAGGATGACGATGACCGCCAGTTGCATTCCCCCGCCTGCGACCGCCCACGCCAGCGCAGAGAACCATACCGAGCAGATGGCGTGCCGGGCAGACTCTTCGGCTTTCATGTTCACGCGTGCAATTTCACGGAACTCAGCGCGGCTGGACTTCACCGTACGCAGTGCGCGCACGTCGCCCTCCAATGCCGCACCAAGCTCTCCGATGGCATCCTGGGCACGCTTGTCGGCTTTGCCGATCTGCGGGACGAGCACACCGAACAGGCCCACGACGACCACCAGCGCGAGAAGCGTGGTCAACAGGAGAGGCCAATCGAGGAGTGCCATCAATACGATGGTCCCGACCAATGACGCCAGGCCGTTGATGAGTTGCACGAGACTGTTCGTTGCCGCTTCCCGCAACAGCAGCGTGTCACTGGTCACACGGGTGACGAGTTCGCCGGTGCGAAAGCGCTGAATCTGTTCCAGCTTCGCCAGGAAAAATCGACTGACCAGGCCACGGCGAGCATCCAGCACGATACGTTCCGAGATCCTGCCCAGCAGCACGCTCTGCGCGAGGTTCGCGATGATCCCGACGATCAAGATCAGCACCAACACTGCGACCGGCCTGGCAAGTTCGAGTTCGGCTCCAAGCGAATCGAGAACCCATTTGGTGACCATAGGCGTCGCAAGCGTGATCGCCGTCGTAAACAATCCCAGCAGGATACCGATGATGAGAGTGTGCAGATGCGGACGCGCGTACGACCACAACAGCGCGATACCCTCACGGAACGGAACCGCAGAGCTACCCGGCGTCATGTCACGGATGTCGTCAATCGGAGACTCAGAGGAGGTCATCGCATATTTCTTGATCGTCTTTGGTGAGTGTCATTGGGAAGCTCGACTGACGACGCTGCCGATCTGGAACAGGCGAAGCCACGCCACGAGCTTCTGCGGACTTGGCGACAAGCCCCATCACCAATAATACGAAGAAGGTAACGGAAAGTCCATAGGTTCTCGTGCCAAGCCTGCATCGTGGTGGCCTGGAGGCACTATCGAGGGGCTCGCGCCCGTCCGGGCGGCCTGGGGATGACGGCGCCACTGGCAAGGCAGGAACCAGAACGCGACGAAACTCACCCGCGCCCAGAAACAAGACTCAAGGCTGTTCTTGCTCTACCGAACCGGGCTGCTAATCGCCGCCACCACCATCGACGAGTGCCCCTCGTACGGGTCGTGGCGCCTGACCAAAAGCCCTAACCGGAAAGACCACCGGTGGTGAGTCAGTTGCCTAGAGCTTTATGCAACGTCAGCGCCAATGCTGTGCGATCTCTCGCATCGAGTTTCCGCAGGAGTGCCGAGACATGGTTTTTCACGGTGCCTTCGGCGAGCACAAGAGTTTCTGCGATCTCGCTGTTTGTCAGTCCTCGTGCAACGAGTTCGGCCACTACGCGTTCGCTTCGGGTGAGTATCGCCAGGGACTCATCTCGGGCGTTCATGGTGCGCATCGCTGCCTTCGCAACGCGCGGATCGATCACCATCCCGCCGTCAAGAACCGCACGCACTGCAGCAGTGAGCCCTTCGACAGATGTGTCTTTAAGTAAGAAGCCCGACGCGCCAGCAGCGAGTGCGGCCTGCACGAGTGCGTCATCGTCGAAAGTGGTCAGGATCAGGACTGGCAGACCAGGGTAGAGGCTCGCGCACTGGAATGTGAGTTCCACGCCGTCCATGCCGGGCATACGCGCGTCCGTGAGGACCACATCGACGTCTTCATCGGCGAGGGCCGCGAGCGCCATCTCCCCATCCGAAGCCTGGGCCACAATCTCGATCCCACCCACGGTGGCGAGGAGCATGGTCAGGCCTCGACGTATAAGCTGCTGGTCTTCAACCAGCAGCACGCGTATCGATTCCGGATCAGTCACGTTGTCTCCTTTCGATCGGTACCTCCAGAACCGCCGAGCGGCACAACGACGTCAAGGTGGAACTCACCATCGATACGGCAGGCGTGCACGGACCCGCCGCGCACTGCGGCACGGTCGGAGATTCCTCGCAACCCGAACCCGAAGTCGGGTACTAACTCCGGTTGCCCGACGGTCGCAGCCGATCCGAAGTCGTTGATGACGGCCAGTTCCATCCGCCGCTCCTTTACTGCGAGGAAGATGCGCACTGTCCGGGCTCGACTATGACGCAAGGCGTTGGTCAGACCTTCTTGGACTGCGCGGTAGATCAGCAGCGCAACCTCATCGTCACTGGTGAGTTCGCGGTCTGATGCTTCATCCCCGGAAACGTCCACGGTCAGACCGGTGCCCCGGAACGATTCGGCGATGAGCTCAAGTGCGGCAAGTCCACGAGCTTCCGAGTCTCGCACTGGGTTCAAGGCTCGTACCCACATCCGCATCTCGGCGAGAGCGTCACTGGTGGTGTCCTTGGCGGTGTGGATCTCCTCCCACGCCTGGTCAACATCAATTCCACGCATCCTTTCAGCCAGTTCGAGACTCATCGAGACAAGCGTGAGCCGGTGACCGAGCCCGTCGTGGAGTTCCCTCGCGCTCCGGGCTCGTTCCTCTGAAAGCAGAAGTTCCTTTTCCATTTCCGTAGCATGTCGCAGGCGATTGATCACCTTCTGATCATCGTGTCGGCGCTTTTCGAAACTGCGCAGCAAAAGACCAAGGGCGATCCCAAAACACAAAAGCACGGCGACGGGAACGACATTGATCAGTCCTTGAGTCGCACCCACGGGAAACGCGTCCCACGGCGTCAGGCTGCCGAAGACATGCAGCGCGAAACCTACGCACGAAATCCATACGGTTGCATGGATCCCCGCCCTGAGAGAAACGTCAACGACGGCGAACGCGACTACCAGAAGAAGAACCGGGATGGTGAAGTTCAAGGTGCCGAAGACCGCGATCGGTGTTGCCAGGAGAACGGCAAGCATCGTCCATTCGACACCGTGAGGGTTATTCAAAACTCTTGGTTTGAGGGGTGATCTTGGAGGCTATTTCACCAGTATGGGCGTGTCATGATAAAAGGTGAGGGCCTGCCACAGAGATAATTGGGTTACCAAACACTCGACAATCTCAGAACAGGCCCTCACATGTATCATACAACAGGCTTCTCCCCGGCCGCAATGGCAGCCCTCCACCAGATCCTGACCCACAATTACCCTCGCCTCCCGCAGACAACCGGACGCCCGCCCGCAATGAGCCAGTCCGAAGAAATCAGAGCCACCCTCGTCTACCACCGCCGCAACCGCACCCAGACAGAACTCGCCGAGTCCTTCGGCGTATGCCAGTCCTCCATCTGTCGGGCCATCAGCCGATGGACACCCCGCATCGCCGAAGCCCTCGAGGACTTCATCCCCACCGTGGAAGACCTCGACCCATCCCACACCCTCATCGTCGACGGCACCCTCGTGACCTGCTGGAACTGGAAGAACCAGCCCGCCCTCTACTCCGGCAAACACCACCACACCGGCCTGAACCTCCAGGTCGCCTGCGACCTGACCGGACGCCTGGCCTGGGTGTCAGACCCGACCCCAGGCGCCACCCACGACACCAAAGCCCTCCGACTCACCGGCCTGCTCGAACACTTCCCCAACACCCCACCAGTGGCCGACAAGGGCTACACCGGACTGGGCATGATCACCCCGGAACGAAAACCAGTCCACGGCGAGCTGACAGAAAACCAGAAACAGTACAACAGAACCATCAACAAGCTACGCGCCCCAGTCGAACGAGCAATCCCCCAGCCTCAAAACCTGGCGAATACTCCACACCGGCTACCGCAGACCCATCCACACCTTCCCACAAACCATCACAACAGTCATCGCACTAGAATTCTACAAAAACAGTTTTGCATAACCCTCGATGAAATGAACGCTCATCATTGCATAAATGTTCTTGTGCCAGACGTAGGCGAGCCCGAAGGACATGCCGAGTACTGCGTACGTCAGGATCCCGAACGGGTACACCGCGTGGGCGGCGGCGAACAGGACCGAGCTGACCATCAACGTGACAGCGGTCCGAGCGCCACCCTGCAACGAGATCAGGTACTTCCGGTAGAACATCTCTTCCGCGAGCGGAGGGAACGCAATCGTCTGCACCGCGAAGAGGAACAGCCCGAAACGCGTGGTGCTCCTCAGTTTTATGTCACCCAGCGGCACGTCGGCGAAGCATCCCTGCAGAACCGTCATAGCGGCGAATCCTGCCCCGATCAGCACCAGTGTACCGAGACAGGCAACCCAGAAGATCTTCTTACGCAACTCGTCCCACCACTCGGTGAATGAGTACTCACGCCGTGCCGCGAAGTACAGGATCATCAGCAGGTAGAGCATCAGGTTCAGGTATATCGTCCTCGGAATGCCGACAACCACGAGAACGACGAAGACTGCTTCCACTGCAAGCGGGAAGAGGTTCTTGAGCAGATACGCCCAGAACCCATCCTTCTTCAATCCGATCACCCTCCGCAGCGAGCGCGTGGACGTATGTCCGTGGAACCGATCGACCCAACCATGGCCACGGATGAGGGTACGCGACCGAACCCATCGACAGGCCACGTGAATCGCATGGCAGACTCCCCTGCACCTGACCGCGGGCATCGTGGTGCACATTCACTTGGACGGATCTGTGCATCACAGGGTGGGAGGGGCTGAGGAACGCCGGCGAACCCACCCGCCGGACGCAGCGCACCAGGCCCCTGCCAGGTGCCAGGGCCCGGCAACGCAGCGGCCCCAGAGGCAACGCCCCTGGGGCCGGCTCGGTCGACCGCGGGATCCAGGATCAGGCCTCGGCGGCCTCGTCCTCGATGACCGGGGTCAGCGAGAGCTTGCCGCGGTCATCGATGTCGGTGATCTCGACCTGGAGCTTCTGCCCGACGGACAGCACGTCCTCGGCGTCCTCGACGCGCTTGCCGCCGTTGAGGGCGCGCAGCTTCGAGATGTGGAGCAGGCCGTCCTTGCCCGGCAGCAGCGAGACGAAGGCGCCGAAGCTCGTGAGCTTCACGACGGTACCCAGGTAGCGCTCGCCCATCTCCGGCATCGTCGGGTTGGCGATGGCGTTGATCATCGTGCGGGCGGCCTCGGCGGCCTCGCCGTTGTCGGCACCGATGTAGATCGTGCCGTCCTCCTCGATGGAGATGTTGGCGCCGGTGTCGTCCTGGATCTGGTTGATGACCTTGCCCTTGGGCCCGATGACCTCACCGATCTTGTCGGTGGGGATGTGCACGGTGATGATGCGCGGGGCGAACTCGCTCATCTCGTCGGGCGCGTCGATCGCGTCGCTGATGACGTCGAGGATCGTCGTGCGGGCCTCGCGGGCCTGCAGCAGGGCTTGGGCCAGGACGTCGGCGGGGATGCCGTCGAGCTTCGTGTCGAGCTGCAGGGCGGTGACGAACTCGCTGGTGCCGGCCACCTTGAAGTCCATGTCGCCGAGGGCGTCCTCGGCACCGAGGATGTCGGTGAGGGCCAGGTAGGTGGTCTCGCCGTCCTCGCCGGTCTCGCTCATGAGGCCCATGGCGATGCCCGCCACGGGGGCCCGCAGCGGCACGCCGGCGTTGAGCAGGGACAGCGTCGAGGCGCAGACCGAGCCCATCGAGGTGGAGCCGTTGGAGCCGATGGCCTCGGAGACCTGCCGGATGGCGTAGGGGAACTCGTCGCGGGTCGGCAGCACCGGGACGATGGCGCGCTCGGCGAGGTGGCCGTGACCGACCTCGCGGCGCTTCGGCGAACCGATCCGGCCGGTCTCGCCGGTGGAGTACGGCGGCATCTCGTACTGGTGCATGTAGCGCTTGGACCGCACCGCGCTCAGGGTGTCGAGCTTCTGCTCCATGTCGAGCATGTTGAGCGTCGTGATGCCCAGGACCTGGGTCTCGCCGCGCTGGAACAGGCCCGAGCCGTGGACGCGCGGGATGACACCGACCTCGCTGGACAGCGCCCGGATGTCCTTGGGGCCACGGCCGTCGATGCGGATGCCCTCGGTCAGGACCCGGCCGCGGACGATCTTCTTCTGCATCGCCTTGAAGGCGCCGGAGATCTCGCCCTCACGACCGGCGAAGGCCTCCTCCGCGACCATGGTCTCCTTGATCTCGTGCTTGAGCTCGGACTCGGCGTCCTGGCGCTCCAGCTTGGCGGCGATCTGCTCGATCTCGTCGAGCCGGTCGTAGCCGAGCTCGTTCACGCGCTCCCAGACGTCCTCCTCGTACTCCTTGAAGACGGGGAAGTCGTAGGTCTCCTTGTTGACCTCGGCGGCCAGCTCGGCCTGGGCGTCGCAGAGGGCCTTGATGAACGGCTTGGCGGCCTCCAGGCCGGCGCCGACGACCTCCTCGGTGGGGGCGGTGCGGCCGGCCTTCACCAGGTCCCAGGTGGCCTCGGTGGAACCGGCCTCGACCATCATGATGGCGACGTCGCCGCTGGCCAGGACGCGTCCGGCGACGACCATCGAGAACGTGGCCTCGCTCTCCTGGTCGACGGTGGGGAAGCACACCCACTGGTCGCCGATGAGGCTGATCCGCACGCCGCCGATCGGCCCGGAGAAGGGCAGACCGGAGATCTGGGTGGACATGGACGCGGCGTTGATGGCCACGACGTCGTACTCGACCTTCGGGTTGAGCGCGAGGACGGTGATGACGACCTGGACCTCGTTGCGCAGCCCCTTCTTGAAGGCGGGGCGCAGCGGGCGGTCGATGAGGCGGCAGGCCAGGATGGCGCCCTCGCTGGGCCGTCCCTCGCGGCGGAAGAACGAGCCGGGGATGCGCCCGACCGCGTACATCTTCTCGTCGACGTCGACGGTCAGCGGGAAGAAGTCGATGGACTCGCGCGGGGACTTCTGCGCGGTCGTGGCACTGAGCAGCATGGTGTCGCCGTCCAGGTAGACGGCGGCGGAGCCGTCGGCCTGCTTGGCGAGCTTGCCGGTCTCGAAACGGACAACATGCCTGCCGAACGAGCCGTTGTCGATGACGGCCTCGGTGAACTTGATGTCGGGTCCCTCCATGGGATTCCTTCCAGTTGGGAGAAATCGTTGCGGGCATGGACGCCCATCGGAACCGGTCTTCGATCGAGGACGCCGGGACGTGCCCGGGATCCACCACCGAGGACCGAGGCCTGAGTGTGGCGGCCATGACAGCAGCGTCGATGGGTGCGCATCGGACGCACCGCCCACAAGGCTAGCCGACGATGAGCGGTTCCACCCATTTCAACCTGCAACCAATCGAAAACATGTGCCGGTCGAAGCGGGCCGGAACGCAGAATCGCCCAGGGAGCGAATCCCCGGGCGATTGCCACGTCCTGCTGTTCAGCGGCGCAGACCGAGGCGCTTGACCAGCTCACGGTAGTGGTTGATGTCCTCCTTGGCCACGTAGTTGAGCAGCCGACGGCGCTGGCCCACCATGAGCATGAGACCACGGCGGCTGTGGTGGTCGCCCCGGTGCTGCTTGAGATGCTCTGTCAGGTGCGAGATCCGCTTGGTCAGCAGGGCGATCTGGACGTCGGGGGAACCTGTGTCGCCCGGATGCGTCGCGTACTCTTCGATGATCTTCTTCTTCTCGGCGGCGTCCATGCGTCGCTCCCCTTCCTGTTTCCGCTGCGCGGCGCTGCCCCATCCTGTGCATGAGCAGCCCTTGGTGTTCCGCGGCCGATCGACGGCAACTTGCAGAGCTTATCAGGCGGTCGGCGCGTTGGCCGAATCGGCCAGCAACTGCCGGGTCTGTGCCACGTCGTGGCGCATCTGGACGACGAGTTCGTCGACCCCGCTGAACCGCATCTGCCCGCGCAGCTGCTTGACGAACTCGACACGGATCCTCGCGCCGTACAGCTCGAGGTCGGTGTGGTCGAGCACATAGGACTCGACGCGACGTTCGACGCCGTCGAAGGTCGGGTTCGTCCCGACGCTGATGGCCGCCGGCATGACCTCCGCGTCCGGCTCGTCGGCTCGGCGCACCCATCCGGCGTAGACGCCGTCCCCGGGCGTGGCGAGCTCGGCGGGCACCGGCAGGTTCGCGGTCGGGAAACCGAGTAGCCGTCCGCGCTGATCACCGACGACCACGACCCCGGTCAGGCTGAACCAGCGCCCGAGGCGCTCGGCGGCGCCGGAGATGTCACCGGCGGCCAGCGCCTTGCGGATCCGGCTGGACGAGATGTCGACGCCCCCGACCCCGACCAGGTCAAGGGCCGTCGTCTCGAAACGGCCCGCCCCGAGCTCGGCGAGCGTCCGGGGGTCGCCGGCGGCACCCTTGCCGAAGGTGAAGTTCGCACCGACGATGACGAGCCGGGGGTCGAGCGGGTCGATGATACGCCCGACGAAGCGGGCCGGCGACCAGGCGGCGACCTCGCCGTTGAACTGGACGACGCGCACCTGCGCCGCCCCGTAGCGCTTCAGCAACTCGATGCGGTCCTCGAGAGTGGTGAGCAGGCGCGGCACCCGGTCCGACGCGAAGACGGTCATCGGGTGGGGCCACAGCGTCACCGCGATGACAGGCAGCGGGGCCGCGCCGCCGAGGGCGGCGGCACGCTCACGAGCGTGCTCGAGCAGCGCCTGGTGACCACGGTGCACGCCGTCGAAGGTGCCGATGACGACGACCGATCCAGCCATGCCGTACCTTTCGGGGTCGATCTGAGCGGGACAGCCACCGGCTGCTCGCGTGGAGCCGCCGGGGCCGGGGCGGGCGCACCCGGCGACAGGCCGGATCGAGTCTAGTACGACTCCGGCACCGCCGCGGGGAACGCATGGGCAGCCGGCCGGCACACGGCGGTTCCCCAGATGCGCCGGGAGCTGACGCGACACGGGCCCCGGGTGGCACCAGATGCCCCCGGGGCCCGCGTCGAACGGGTTCTCAGCCGCTCACTCGATGACGTCCTCGTCGACCCAGTCGAGGGTGCGCTGGACCGCCTTCTTCCAGTTGCGGTACAGCCGGTCACGCTCGGCGGGATCGGCCTTCGGCTCCCAGCGGATGTCCTCGGCCCAGTTGTCGATGACGTCCTGCTCACCGCTCCAGTAGTTCACCGCGATACCGGCCGCGTAGGCGGCGCCGAGGGCGGTGGTCTCGGCCACGACCGGACGGATGACCGGCACGTCGAGCTGGTCGGCCTGGAACTGCATGAGCAGCTGGTTCGCGGTCATGCCGCCGTCCACCTTGAGTTCGGTCAAGGGGACGCCGGAGTCGGCGTTCATGGCGTCCAGCACCTCACGGGTCTGGTATGCCGTCGACTCCAGCACCGCGCGGGCGATGTGACCGCGGTTGACGTAGCGGGTCAGTCCGACGAGCGCACCGCGGGCGTCCGGACGCCAGTACGGCGCGAACAGGCCGGAGAAGGCCGGTACGAAGTAGGCGCCGCCGTTGTCGTCCACCGAGGCGGCCAGGGCCTCGGAGGCCGGGGCGCTCTCGACCATCTTCAGGTTGTCGCGCAGCCACTGCACAAGCGAGCCGGCCACGGCGATGGACCCCTCCAGGGCGTACACGGCGGGCTGGTCACCGATCTTGTAGCACACGGTGGTGAGCAGGCCGTTCTTGCTGAAGACGGGCTCGGTGCCCGTGTTCTGCAGCATGAAGCAGCCGGTGCCGTAGGTGTTCTTGGCCATGCCGGGCTCGAAGCAGGCCTGACCGAAGGTCGCCGCCTGCTGGTCGCCCAGGATGCCGGCGATCGGAGTGTCGATGAGCAGGCCGTTCTTACGGCCGTAGCCGTAGATCTCCGAGCTCGACTTGATCTGTGGCAGCATCGAGGCCGGGATGCCGAGGGCCTCGATCATGCGCTCGTCCCACTGCAGGGTCTTGATGTTCATGAGCATCGTGCGTGAGGCGTTCGTCACGTCGGTGACGTGCACGCCGCCCTCGAGGCCGCCCGTGAGGTTCCACAGGACCCAGGTGTCCATGGTGCCCATGAGGAGCTTGCCCTCCTCGGCCCTGGCCCTGGCACCCTCGACGTTGTCGAGGATCCACCGGACCTTGGGGCCGGCGAAGTAGGTGTTGAGCGGCAGGCCGCAGATGTCCTTGAACCGGTCCGGGCCCTCCTCGCCGCCGAGTTCCTCGCAGATCTTCTGCGTCCGGGTGTCCTGCCAGACGATGGCGTTGTAGACGGGCTCGCCGGTCTCACGGTCCCACACGACGGTGGTCTCGCGCTGGTTCGTGATGCCCACCGCGGCGAGCTGGTGACGGTTGATCTCCGCCGAGGACAGGGCCTGGGCGACGACGGCGCGAACGGCCTCCCAGATCTCGACCGGATCGTGCTCGACCCATCCGGCGCGCGGGAAGATCTGCTCGAATTCCTGCTGACCGGTGGCAACGATGCGTCCGGCATGGTCGAAGACGATGGCCCGCGCCGATGTGGTGCCCTCGTCGATGGCCAGGATGTACTTCTCTGCTTCCGCCATGGGAGCTGCTCCTTTCAGCTGTGGTGCACTCGCCTGTGAGCGCACCGACTCGGATGTGCGAAGTGCCCGCCGCAGGCGCGTGCCTGCGGCGGGCACTCAACGGATCACCAGAAGATCTGGTAGGTGGCGCCGGCGAGGAGACCACCGATGATCGGACCGGCGACCGGGACCCACGCGTAGGCCCAGTCCGAGCTGCCCTTGCCCTTGATGGGCAGGACCGCGTGAGCCAGGCGGGGCATGAGGTCACGGGCCGGGTTGAGGGCGTAACCGGTTGGGCCGCCCAGGCCGTTGCCGATGCCCACGATGACAAGCATGACACCGAGCGGGCCGATGACGGAACCGGTGATCTGCTCGATGCCGTCGGCCATGGTGATGGAGGCCACGTTGGTGTAGCCGGAGATGATGACCCAGATGACCAGGACGTAGGTGGCGACGACCTCGACCAGGCAGTTCCACCCGTAGCTGCGAATCCGCGGGGCGGTGCAGAAGGTGCCTCGCTTGACGGCCGCCTCGGCGTCCTCGTCGTAGTGCTTCTTGTAGACCAGCCACGCGAAGACGGCACCGACGAAACCGCCGCAGAGCTGAGCGATGATGTAGAGCCCCATGTTGGAACCGGTCGCCGGGATGCCCGGCGCGAGGTCCTTGCCGGCGGCCGCCAGGCCGACCGTGACGGCGGGGTTCAGGTGACCGCCGGTCTGATAGGCGCCATAGACGCCGATCATGACCGCAATGCCCCAGCCCCAGTTGATGAACTGGGGTCCGCCGCCGTGTCCACCGGTCTTGGGCAGGCTGTGGTTCGCAACAACACCCACGCCAAGCAGCATGAGCAGTGCGGTACCGAGGAACTCGGAGCCGAAGATGGCCGCCGAGGAGACAAGAGGAATCATGAAGTACTCCCTTGTGTCAGATTGGACATGTGCCTGACGACGCGTGGTCGACAGTTGACAGACCCGCTCATACACGCCCCGGGCGTATCGCATGCACAGGCCCTGCCGCCTCTCCTTGGAACCTTTCCCCTAGGGGAGGCTTGAAACAGATTTTCATCTCGGAAGCGCCCGATGTCAGCACAGCAATGGATTTTCATTTGAAAATTGCAATATGTGCACCGGATCCTCCAACGCAGCGCACTTTCTCTCATCCAGGATGCACAGAAAACCATCATCATGTCAGCACGGACTTCGGCTAGCCTTCGCTCGGCCTCCAGCACATTCCGAGACAGCTCTTTCAGGTCTTTCACAAGGCATTACCCTGACCGGCCGCCGCCCCCTGAATGCGACACCGGTCATGATCGAGGCACTGCGTCGTCTCGAAGGGCTATCGTTGGCACAATAAAATTGAGACAAAACGGACCGATTCGGACCGAATCCATGCGGAACACCCTCTGGGGCGCTGCTGGGCCAAGGGCTGCCTGCCCGGCAGAACCCGGATGACGCAGTCCCATGCCGCCCAGCAGGCCCCACGGGCCGAGGCTCGGTGAACAGGATGAGTTCGAAGGAGATGAACGATGACTGATCCGACTCGCGGCGAGGTCGACGAGATACTCGCGCGCTGGGACCACTCGCGTGAACACGTCCTGTCCATACTCCAGGACATCCAGCACGCCAGCACGGAGCACTACGTCAGCCGAGAGGCCGCCACCCAGGTGGCCGCTGACCTGGGCATGACGACGACCGCGATGTACGAGATCGTGACCTTCTATCACATGCTCCATGCGAGCCCGCACGGCAGGCACCGCGTGGAGATCTGCGAGAGCACCCCGTGCTATTTCCAGGGCGGCGACGCCCTGCAGGGCGCGGCCGCCGAGCGGCTGGGCATTGCGATGAACGAGGTGACCGAGGACGGGGCCCTCTGCGTCGAGACGGTGCCCTGCTTCGGCCGCTGCGCGAGCGCGCCGAACATCCGGGTCGACGGCGCGGTGCACCACCGGGTCTCCCCCGCCATGCTCCGCAGCCTCATCGACCGGCTGGTCAGCGATGACCTGGCCGAGCAGGGGCAGGTGAGCCAGCATGTATGACCGCCTTCTCGCGCACGTCGGAGACGACGAGGACCAGAAGCAGCTGTCGGTCTACCTGTCCCAGGGCGGCTATGAGGGCCTGCGCAAGGCCGTGGCGGCGGGGCCCGAGAGGGTGATCGAGGAGATCTCCACCGGCCTGGTTCGCGGCCGGGGCGGCGCCGCCTACCCCACCGGCAGGAAGTGGGGTCAACTGGCCCGCATCGAGGGCGAGCCCAAGTACATCGTCTGCAATGCAGACGAGGGCGAACCGGGCACCTTCAAGGACCAGATCCTGCTGGAGAAGAACCCCTACGCCGTCATCGAGGGCATGACGATCGCCGGCCACGTCTTCGGCTCCCCCAGGGGCATCATCTACGTGCGCGGCGAGTACCCGGAGGAGTTCGGCATCCTGCGTTCCTGCCTGCAGCAGGCGCGCGAGGCCGGGCTGCTCGGGCACGGCATCCTGGGTATCGAGGGTTTCGACTACGACATCGACACGGTCTCGGGCGGCGGCGCCTATGTGTGCGGCGAGAACTCGGCCATGCTCAACTCCATCGAGGGCAAACCGGGGCGCCCGCGCATCAAGCCACCCCACCTGGCCGAGGTCGGCCTGTACGGCAAGCCGACGCTGGTCAACAACGTCGAGAGCTACGCGGCCGTCACACTCGTCATGGCCAACGGCGGGCAGCATTACCGTGACCAGGGTTCGGTCAACGGCGGCGGCACGAAACTCGTCTCCATCTGCGGCCACGTCGCGCGCCCGGGCGTCTTCGAGGTGCCCTTCGGCAGGCACACGCTCCGCGAGCTCATCTGGTCCCCCGAGTTCGGCGGCGGTGTCATCGGCGGCGGTTTCGGCTTCGTTCACTGCGGCGGGCACTCGGGGCCGATCGGTTTCGAGAGCTGCCTGGACGCACCCTACGACTACGACGACGCGTGGTCCGGGGGCAAGGCGATCGGCTCGGGGGCGATCGTCGTCATGAACGACACGGTCAGCATCGTCGACTACCTGCGCCAGGTGATGGTCTTCTTCCGCAAGGAGTCCTGCGGCAAGTGCACGCCCTGCCGCCTCGGCACGACGCGGGTCTGCGAGGTGCTCGAGCGCCTGGCCTCGGGCCGCGGTGAACCCGACGACATCGAGCGGCTGCGCACCACGACCGAGCAGGTCCACAAACTCTCCGCCTGCGGCCTGGGCCAGTGCATCGATGTCCCGATCTTCAGCGCCCTGGACGGCGCCCTGCCCGCCTTCGAGGCGGCACTCACGAAGGAGCCGAGCAATGTCTGACACCATGACGCCACAGCCCATCCGGATCGGTGACGGCGAGGCGGGCCTGGCCGCCCCCGAACCCGCCCGGACCGTCCGCATGCGGATCGACGGCCGGGAGCACGACGTGACCGAGGGCCTCACCGTCCTACAGGCCTGCCGCGAGCTGGGCATCGAGATCCCCACGCTGTGCGAGATGCGGGACCTCGCCCCGGACGGATCCTGCCGCATGTGCATGGTCAAGATCACCCGGTGGGGCCGGACGGCGATGAAGATCTCGTGCGCCGAACCGGTGGCCGAGGGCATGGAGGTCGTCACGATGGACGACGAGATCGTCGAGTCCCGCCGCTTCATCCTCGACCTGCTCTGCTCCAACCACGAGTTCGCCTGCTTCCGGTGCGCCGCCAACAGCGACTGTCGCCTGCAGGACTACGCCATGCAGTACCGCATCGACCGCACCGACTTCCCCGACGGCCGCTTCATCGGGCACAAGGTCGACTCGTCCAACCCGTTCCTCACCTTCCACGCGGACCGGTGCATCATGTGCCGCCGTTGCGTCCGCGCCTGCGGTGAACTGCAGGGACGCAATGTCATCGCCCTGACCCAGCGCGGCTTCGACACCCAGATGTCGACGAGCTGGGAGATGCCCTGGGAGCTCACCAACTGCGAGTCCTGCGGCAACTGCGTCTCGGTGTGCCCCGTCGGCGCCCTCGAGGCCAAGGACCATCAGCGCGGCTACCGGGACTGGCAGGTCGAGGACAAGGTCGTCACCACGTGCCCGCACTGCGGGGTCGGCTGCCAGCTCGAGCTGCAGGTCGCCGGCGGCAGGGTCGTCGGCGTCGAACCCGCGTACGGCCCGGCCAACCGCGGCATCCTGTGCGTCAAGGGCAAGTTCGGCTCCTACAAGTTCGCCTCCTCCCCCGACCGGCTCACCGATCCCCTCATCAAGGAGAACGGCACGTTCCGCACGGCCAGCTGGGACGAGGCCCTCGACCTCATCGCCGGCAGGATGAAGGCCATCATCGCCAAGGACGGCCCGGACGCCGTCGCGGGCTTCTCGTGCTCGCGGGCGCCGAACGAGGACAACTACATGTTCCAGAAGATGATGCGCGCCGCCATCGGCACCAACAACGTCGACAACTGCGCGCGCGTCTGCCACTCGGCCTCGGTCATCGGCCTGGCCACCACGCTCGGCTCCGGCGCCATGACGAACACCATCCGCGACGTCACCCACGACGTCGACGCGATCCTGCTCGTCGGTTCCAACACCACCGAGGCGCACCCGGTCATGGGCGCCCAGATCCGCGCCGCCGTGCGGGCCGGCGCCAGGCTCATCGTCGTCGATCCCCGCAGGACCGACCTCGCCTCCATGGCCGAACTCCACCTGCCGATCAAACCCGGCACCGACATCGCCTTCGCCAATGCGCTGGTGAACATCATCATCTCCAGCGGCTGGGCCGACGAGGCCTTCATCGCCGAGCGCACCGAGGGTTTCGAGGCGCTGCGCGAGATCGTCGCCGAGTACGAGCCCGAGAAGGTGGCGCGCCTGTGCCACATCCCGGTCGCCGACCTGTACCGCGCCGCCGAGATCTACGCGAAGGCCGAACGGGCCCCGATCATCTACTGCCTCGGCGTCACGGAGCACACCAGCGGCACCCAGAACGTGATGTCCCTGTCCAACCTGGCGATGGTCGTCGGCAAGTACGGCAAACCGGGCTGCGGCATCAACCCGCTGCGCGGCCAGAACAATGTGCAGGGCGCCTGCGACATGGGCTGCGAGCCGCACAACCTGCCCGGCTACCAGAAGTTCGACGCCCCCGGTGTCATGGACCGGTTCGAGCACGTCTGGGGCACGTCCCTGCCCCGCCGGATCGGTCTGCGCGCCACCCAGGTGTTCGGCGCGGCCACCGAGGGACGCGTCAAGGCCCTGTTCATCTTCGGCGAGGACCCGATGATCACCGATCCGAACACCGCCCACGTCAGGGCAGGCCTGGAGGCCCTCGACCTGCTGGTCGTCGACGAACTGTTCATGACGCCGACGGCCGAGCTGGCCGACGTCGTCCTGCCCGGCTCGGCGTACGTGGAGAAGGAGGGCACCTTCTCCAACACCGAACGACGTGTCCAGCGCGTCCGCAAGGCGGTGGACGCCCCTGGCAATGCCCGGCTCGACACCTGGATCTTCGCCGAGCTCATGCGCCGCATGGGCTACCCGGAGACGCTCGGGACAGCGGCCGACATCATGGACGAGATCGCCCTCGTCGACCCGGATTTCGGGGGCATCTCGCACGCCCGGCTGGACGCCGGCGAGTCCCTGCAGTGGCCCTGCCCCACCAGGGACCACCCGGGCACGCCGATCATGCACGTCGGCACGTTCAGGCGCGGCCTGGGCTACTTCTACCCCACCGAGTACCAGGAACCGAACGAGGTCCCGGACGAGGACTACCCCATCCTCATGAGCACCGGCCGCATGCTGTACCACTACAACAACGGCGCGATGACCCATCGCACGGAGGGCCTGGCACAGATCGCCTCGCAGTCCTACATCCAGATCAACGAGACCGATGCGCACGAACTGGGGATCGCCCAGGGCGACCGGGTCCGGGTCAGCTCGCGGCGGGGAGCCATCGAGACGCAGGCCTGGGTGGGCGACCGGGTCGGTGAGGGCGAGGCCTTCATGACCTTCCACTTCCCGGGCGGCAACCCGAACGTCGTGGCCAATGACGCGACCGACCCGCTGTGCTTCATCCCCGAGTACAAGGTCTGCGCGATCAGGGTCGAGAAGGTCGCCGACGCGCCGGTCCCGGGGCGCCTCAGCGGTCTCCACGAGCCCGCGCTGCTGTGAGGGCGTGCGGCTCGGCCAGCCTGCAGATCGGCTGTGCCGCCCGGGCGCAGGGGCCGGTCCGGTCAGCACGGGCCGTGCCGGGTGAAGAAGACGGCACGGCCCGTGACGCCGACACGACTGAGGAGGGATGGTCATGGGCCGAGTCACCACGCGCCACCGCGTCGTCCGGATCGATGAACACCACCCCGGGGGCATGAACGGGGTCGACACGCTCGCCGTCGAGGAACCACTCGAGATCCATCTCGGGGCGATGAGATACGCCACGACGATGCGCACCCCTGGCCACGACATGGAACTGGTGCACGGTTTCCTCGCCGCCGAGGGCATCATCACCGGCCCGGACGACATCGTCAGCGCACGCTACTGCACCGGCACCGTCGAGGACGAGCTGACCGGTCTGCCGCGCAACACCTACAACGTCCTGCAGGTCCGGCTCGACGACTCGGTCCCACCCCCCGAGGCCGGCCGTGCGACCGTGGTCTCGTCCGCCTGCGGCATCTGCGGCACCGACACGATCGAGAGCCTCACGAGGCAGACCCGCTTCGACCTGCGTGAGGACCGGACCCGAGTGCGGGCGGACACGATCCTCGCGCTGCCAGACCGGCTCCGCAGCGCCCAGCGGACCTTCTCGACGACCGGTGCGACGCATGCCGCCGCGCTGTTCACCGGCGACGGCGAGATGCTGGTGGCCCGCGAGGACGTCGGGCGCCACAACGCCGTCGACAAGGTGGTCGGCTGGGCGATGCGCAACGGGCGACGCCCGGCCGGCGGCTGCGTGCTCGTGGTCTCGGGGCGGATCGGTTTCGAGCTGGCCCAGAAATCCGTCCTGGCCGGCATCCCCGTACTCGCCGGCATCTCGGCGCCCACCGCCCTGGCCGTGCGGACCGCCGACGAGACCGGGCTGACGCTGGCCGGCTTCGTCCGCGGCGATCGGATGAGCATCTACTCGAACCCGGAGCGAGTGCTCGGGGCGGATCTTCGCTGAAGGGGACCGACCCCCGATCCCAATTCGGGGACGTGATCGTGTCGATCCACCCGCTCACAGCGAACAGGATATGACCCGAACCCCGCCCTGACCCCCTAGTCAGAGCAGGACCATAGCCCTACGATGAGCACCGGAGGCCCGGGCACTGGTGCTACGGGCATCGGCGCTCCGATCAGCCCCCGACACGAATACGGTCAGCCCACGATACGAATACGACGAGAGCCAGGTGATTCATTCATGGCCGCACAGACGTCAGCAGCAACACTGCCCACCTACTCCCCCGAAGAGGAAGAACGCATCATCCGCAACTCGCGGGGAGTCCCGGTGGGTGTCAAACCCGACCGCAGGTGGACGCCCAAGCGCATCGTGATCTGGGGTCTCATCACCGCGCTCGGCGTGCTCGGGTGGACGATGCTCGCCATCATCCGCGGCGAGCAGGTCAACACGATCTGGTTCGTGATCACCGCGGTGTGCACCTATGCGATCGCCTACCGGTTCTACGCGTTGTACGTCCAGCGCAAGATCATGCGCCCCGACGACACCAATGCGACACCGGCCGAGCGCATCAACAATGGCAAGGACTTCGATCCGACGAACAGGGTCGTGCTCTACGGCCACCACTTCGCCGCCATCGCCGGTGCCGGCCCGCTCGTCGGCCCCGTGCTCGCGGCGCAGATGGGCTACCTGCCCGGCACCCTGTGGATCGTCATCGGCGTCTGCCTGGCCGGAGCGATCCAGGACATGCTCGTCCTGTTCTTCTCGATGCGCCGCGGTGGACGCTCGCTGGGGCAGATGGCCACCGACGAGATCGGCGTGCTCGGCGGCATCGTCGCCACCGTCATCGTCTTCGTCATGCTCATGATCGTCCTGGCCGTACTCGCCATGGTCTGTGTCAACGCGCTGGCGGAATCCCCGTGGGGCGTCTTCTCGGTCGGCTGCACGATCCCCATCGCCATCGGGATGGGCCTGTGGCTGCGCTTCGTCCAGCCCGGCAAGATCACGCAGGTCTCGCTCGTCGGCTTCGCGCTGCTCATCGGCGTCATCATCTCGGGCCGCTGGGTCGCCGAGTCGGGCTTCGGCCAGGCCCACCTGCACCTGTCCCCCACCACCTTGGTGTGGGCGATGGTCATCTACGGCTTCTTCGCCGCCGTCCTGCCGGTGTGGATGCTGCTCACCCCGCGCGACTACCTGTCCACCTTCATGAAGGTCGGGACGATCGTCGTCCTGGCCCTCGGCATCATCCTCGTGCGCCCCATCGTCGAGATGCCGGCGGTCACCGAGTTCGCCACGAACACCGCCGGGCCGGTCTTCGCCGGTGCGATCTTCCCCTTCCTGTTCATCACGATCGCCTGCGGCGCCCTGTCCGGCATGCACGCCATGGTCTCCTCGGGCACCAGCCCCAAGATGATCCAGAAGGAATCGCAGGCCCGCATGATCGGTTACGGCGGCATGCTCATGGAGTCCTTCGTCGCCGTCATGGCGATGGCCGCCGCCGTCAGCCTGAACCAGGGCATCTACTTCGGCATGAACACCTCGACGGCCTCGGTCGACAAGCTGGCCGGCAGCGCCGTCGTGCAGTCAGCCGACAACCGCGAGGACATCACCGCAGAGGCCATCGAGAACCTCGGTGTCACCGACGTGAACGGAAACCAGATCCGTGCCGCCTGGGACAGCTGGGACGAAAACGGCAACCCGATCACCGTCTACGACGGCGACGCCTACCGGGCGGTCGCCGAGGACGTCGGCGAGACCTCCATCGTCTCGCGCACCGGCGGCGCACCGACCCTGGCCGTGGGCATGGCGCACATCCTGCACCAGGTCGGCGGCGGACGTACGATGATGGGCTTCTGGTACCACTTCGCGATCATGTTCGAGGCACTGTTCATCCTGTCCGCGGTCGATGCGGTCACCCGCGTGGCCCGCTTCCAGCTGTCGGACGCGCTGGGCAATCTGATCCCCAGGTTCGCGGACCCGTCCTGGCGCGTCGGCGCATGGATCTCCACCGGCGTCGTCGTGGCGGCCTGGGGCTCGCTGCTGCTCATGGGGGTCACCGATCCACGCGGTGGCATCCAGACGCTCTACCCGCTGTTCGGCATAGCCAACCAGCTCATCGCAGCGGTCGCCCTGCTCGTGGTCACCGTCATGGTGGTGCGCAAGGGCTACGCCCGGTGGGTGTGGATACCGATCATCCCGCTGGTCTTCGACACGGTGGTGACCTTCACCGCATCGTGGCACAAGATCTTCTCCCACGATCCTGCGCTCGGCTACTGGCAGCAGTGGCGGGACGCGAGGGCCGAGCTCACCACCCTCACCGATCCGGACGAGATCGCCGTCACGCAGGCCATCGTGCGCAACACCTTCATCCAGGGAACCCTGTCGATCGTCTTCGTCGTGACGGTGGCCTTCGTCATGGTCTGCGGCATCATCCGTATCGTCCGGACGCTGCGCACCGGCGACACGACGACCTCGGAGGATCCGCGTCAGGAGTCGAACTTCTTCGCGCCCACCACGATGATCGGCACGGCTCTCGACAAGAAGTGCGTGGCCGAGTACGAGATCGTCGGCGATCCGGCACTCATCCCCGGACTGAAACAGGCGGACCGCGCATCCCGGCAGCAACCCGCCGGTGTCGGATCGGAAGCGGGCTCGTGAGCCCGTCCCACAGCCGGCCCCGCCGGGCGCACGACCGGGTCCGCGCGGCCATGCGCTCGGCACGGGCACTGTGGCGCGATTTCACCGGGGAGTCCGCCTACGACCGGTACCTGCTGCGTCACCGGCTCGAGCATCCCGGCCACGAGCCGATGAGCGAACGTCAGTTCTGGCGGGCACGTACCGACTTCGACGAGAAGAACGTGTCCTCCGGCTGCTGCTGAGGGCGGCCGGGCCGTGCGCCCGGTCGCCCCTGTGCCATGCCCGAGGCACATCGCCGCAGCGACAACCGGCGCGATGGTGCTGTGCTCAGCCTGTCCCATGCCTCGTGAGACAGCCCTGCGACCGGGATTCGGAGCGGCCACGCGGCGCTGGCCGTGCAACGGCTCAGTGCACGATGGCGAGCAGGACGAAGACCAGACCGATGACGAGCAGGACGGTGCCGGCGATCGGCCGGTGGTCGAGGCGGGCAGCACGTTCGAAGAACGCCTTCACGCTGCTCGCCAGGTGCGGCATGCGCACCCAGGCGACGACGGCACCCAGGTAGGGGCCGACGAGAGCCGCCAGGAAGACGAGGTAGAGCAGGGCGGCGACGACGACGTCATGGGTGACCGAGGCGATGACGCGCCCCGTCACGTACATGGTCACCGGTGCGCTGAGCCCGATGCCGGCGGCCACGCCGAGGCCGACCAGGTGCAGCGGGGAACCACCGTGGGAGGCCCTGGGACGTCGCCTGCGCGGCAGGTCGACGCGCCAGTCGGCGAGTTCGGCGAGCCCGGCGGCCAGGGCGAGCACCCCGGCGACGAGGTCGACACCGCGGCGGATGAGCAGGGCCGAGGCCCTGGCCCGGAACAGCTCCGTGAGCCGATCGGGATCGACGAAGTGGAAGACCACGAGCATGACCGTGGCGATGGCGGCCAGCCCCACGCAGATCCAGGCGACGGATCGTCCGGGCCGCCGGGCCACGGTGAGCAGGTGCACGACGAGCGCATAGGTGGTCGGGCTGAAGCCCATGAGCAGCCCCAGGCCGATCATGGACCCCGCAGCCGCCCACACTGCGCCCATCATCGCCCCCCAGCGTCGATCAGCACCGCCACCGGGCGGGAACGATCCGGGCCGTCGGGGCGGTACAGGGCGACGAGTTCTCCGTCCGGGTCGATGAGGCCGGTCGGATCGGCGGGTACGGCGAACGGGAGGAAACCGCCGTGGCTGACGGCGGCGCGCTGGCCCTCGTCGATGCCACGTACCGGGAAGCTGAGCCGGGCCGCCTCGGCCATGCTCATCAGCGGCGGCGCGGCTGCGCCGGGTTCGGCCGGATCGGGCAGCACGTGGGCGTCCTCGATGCGGTAGCCGCCGATCCGGGTACGGCGCAGGGCGGTGAGATGGCCACCGACGCCGAGCGCGGCGCCCAGGTCACGGGCGAGCGCCCTGACGTAGGTGCCCGACGAGCAGCTGACGACGACATCGAGGTCGACCAGCCCGTCCGGGTCACGACGGCCGAGCACGGTGAACTCGCTGACCGTGACAGGGCGGGGCGCCAGCTCGACCTGTTCACCGCCGCGTACCCGGGCGTAGGAGCGCCGGCCGTCGACCTTGATGGCCGAGACCGCGCTGGGCACCTGCATGATCGGTCCGCGCAGGGCTGCGACGGCTTCCTCGATCGCCGCGTCACCCAGCCAGGAGGCGTCTGCCGTCCCGGTGGTCTCGCCCTCGGCGTCGTCGGTGACCGTCGCCTGCCCCAGCCGGATGGTGGCCGTGTAGCTCTTGTCGTTCAGCGCCAGGTGGCCGAGCAGGCGGGTGGCCTTGTTGACACCGATGAGGAGCACGCCGGTGGCCATCGGGTCGAGGGTACCGGCATGGCCGACGCGCCTGGTCGAGAACAGGCGCCGACAGCGCCCCACCACCTGATGGGAGGTGAGGCCTGCCGGCTTGTCGATGACGACCAGGCCGCTGGGGCCGGCCGGCATGGCGCGTCTGCTCACTCGTCCTCGTCGTCGGCCCGGTAGGGCTCGGGGGAGCCGGCGAACTCGGTGCCCTTGCGGGACTCCAGTTCCTCGTCGGCCTGCCGGACCCTGGCGAGCAGCTCCTCCATGTCGGCGGCGGCCTCGGTGGTCGCGTCGGGCACGAAGGCCAGTGTGGGGGCGAAACGCAGTCCCAGCCGCTTGCCGACGGTAGAACGCATCAGTCCCTTCGCCGACTCGAGTGCTGCGGCCGTGGCGGCGAGGTCTGACTGGTCCCCCATCACCGTGTAGAAGACGGTGGCCTCGCGGGCGTCGCCGGTGAGCCGCACGTCGGTGACGGTGACGAAACCCAGGCGCGGGTCCTTGACGCGGGTCTGCAGCGTCT
Organism: Propionibacterium australiense; assembly: GCF_003666605.1. Lineage (GTDB taxonomy): Bacteria > Actinomycetota > Actinomycetes > Propionibacteriales > Propionibacteriaceae > Propionibacterium > Propionibacterium australiense. The sequence continues at coordinate 147,837 of NZ_RCIV01000001.1, forward strand.
GCGCGACGATGACCTGGATCTGATCCTCGAGCTTGGCGATGCGGGGGCTGGATGTCACTTGTCCCTCTCCTTCTCGACCATCTCGTAGGTCTCGATCTGGTCACCGATCCGGATGTCGGAGTAGCCCAGCGTGAGACCGCACTCGAAGCCCTCGCGGACCTCTGTGACGTCGTCCTTCTCGCGGCGCAGCGAGTTGATCGATGTCTCGGCGAGGACGACGCCGTCGCGCACCAGGCGCGCCTTGGCGTTGCGCCTCATGAGGCCGTCGAGCACCATGCACCCGGCGATGTTGCCGACCTTGGACGAGTGGAAGATCTCGCGGATCTCCGCGGTACCGAGCGTCTTCTCCTCGTAGACCGGCTTGAGCATGCCCTTGAGGGCCGCCTCGATCTCGTCGATCGCATCGTAGATGACCGTGTAGTAGCGGACGTCGACGTTGTTCTGGTCGGCCATGCGGGCGGCCTGGACGGTCGGGCGCACGTTGAAGCCGATGATGACGGCATGCGGCTCGGAGGCTGCGGCCAGCGTGACGTTCGTCTCGGTGATGGCGCCGACACCACGGTCGATGACACGCAGGTCGACCTCGTCGCCCACGTCGATCTGGCTGAGCGAGTCCTCCAGCGCCTCGACGGAACCGGCGGAGTCGCCCTTGAGGATGAGCAGCAGCTCGTTGGTCTCGCCCTTCTCCATCTGCTCGAACAGCTCGTCGAGGGTCCGGCGACGGCTCGAGGCCGCCTGCTGCGCGGCGCGGATGCGGGCCTCGCGCTTCTCGGCGATCTGACGGGCCATGCGGTCGTCCTCGACGACCAGGAAGTTGTCGCCGGCACCCGGGATGTTGGTCAGGCCCAGCACCTGGACCGGAGTCGAGGGGGAGGCCTCGTCGACCTGCTCGCCATGGTCGTTGACCAGGGCACGCACGCGGCCATAGGCGGAGCCCGCCACGATCGAGTCGCCCTTGCGCAGGGTGCCGCGCTGGACGAGGGCGGTGGCGACCGGACCGCGGCCCTTGTCGAGATGGGCCTCGATGGCGACGCCCTGGGCCGCCATGTCGGGGTTGGCCCTCAGGTCCAGGGCCGCATCGGCGGTCAGGATGATGGCCTGCAGCAGATCGTCGAGCCCCTGGCCGGTGACGGCCGAGACGTCGACGAACATGGTGTCGCCGCCGTACTCCTCGGGCACCAGGTCGAACTCGGTCAGCTGACCCCGCACCTTGGTGGGATCGGCGCCGGCCTTGTCGATCTTGTTCACCGCGACGACGACGGGCACATCGGCGGCCTTCGCATGATTGAGGGCCTCGATGGTCTGCGGCATGACGCCGTCATCGGCCGCGACGACGAGCACCGCGATGTCGGTGGACTTGGCGCCGCGGGCACGCATGGCGGTGAAGGCCTCGTGGCCCGGGGTGTCGATGAACGTGATCCTGCGGTCCTCGTCGTCGACCTTGGCCTGCACCTGGTAGGCGCCGATCGACTGGGTGATGCCGCCGGCCTCGCCCTCGACCACGTGCGTGTGACGCAGTGCGTCGAGCAGCTTGGTCTTGCCGTGATCGACGTGACCCATGACGGTGACGACCGGGGGACGCGGCACGAGATCGGACTCGTCGCCGGCGTCCTCCCCGAACTCCAGGTCGAAGCTCTCGAGGAGTTCACGGTCCTCGTCCTCGGGCGAGACCACGTCGATGGTGTAGTTGAGCTCGGCACCGAGGACCTCGAGGGTCTCGTCCGGCACGGACTGCGTGGCCGTGATCATCTCACCCAGGTTGAACAGGACCTGCACCAGGGCGGCCGGATCCGCACCGATCTTCTCGGCGAGGTCGGTCAGCGAGGAACCCCGACGCAACCGGATGGTCTCGCCGCTGCCCTGTTTGATGCGCACGCCGCCGATCGTCGGCGCCTGCATCTCGTCGAACTCTTGCCTGCGCTGCTTGCGGCTCTTGCGTCCACGACGGCTTCCGCCGCCGCGACCGAAGGCGCCCTGAGTACCGGAACCGCCACGGCCGCCGCGGCCCCCGCGGCCACCGCCGAGCGGCGCACCCATGCCGGGTCCGCCGCGGAAGCCTCCGGCGCCGCGACCAGGGCCTCCGCTGCCGCGGCCGCGGCCACCACCACGGGCCGGGCGAGTACCGGCGGGGGCCAGCTGGGAGTTGTGGCGCTTGGGCATCATCGCCGGATTCGGGCGAGGCATGCCGGAGGTGCCACCGGGGCGAGGCAGGCCACCGGTCGCACCGGGGCGCGGGGCGCGCGGCTTGGCGCCCTCGCCCGGACGGCCCTGCTGCCCCTGGCCGCGACGCTGCTGCCCCATGCCCTGGGATGAACTGAACGGATTGTTGCCAGGGCGCGGAGCACCGGTGCGGCGACCACCACGGCTGGAGGGCAGGCCTCCGGTGGCTCCGGGCCGGGCGGTGGACGAGGGCCTGGGGCCGGGGCGCGGACCGGGGCGGGCCGACGAGCCCTGACCGGGACGCTGAGCAGGTGCCGATGGGCGCGGACCGGGGGTGGGGCGGCCGCCGGGACGGGCCGGGGCTCCCGGACGCGGGGTCTGGCTGGAGACGGGAGCCGATGCTGAGGCAGGTGTCGGGGCCTTCGGAGTGGGACGCTGCCCGGGCTTGCCGGGCTTAGGGGCGGCACCGGGCTTGGGGGCGCCCGGGGACGCCGCGGGCTTGGCCGGGCCGGGACGCGCCTCGGGAGCGGACGAGCCCACCGTCGGCGCAGACGAACGCGAGGCCTTCGAGGCCGGCGCGGCCTTGGCCGAGGAATCGCCCCCGGCGCTCTCGGACCTGACCTTCTCTGTCACCCTGCGCACCACGGGGGCTTCAATGGTTGACGAAGCGGACCGGACGAACTCGCCCATGTCCTTCAGTTTCGCCAGAAGTTCTTTGCTTTCGAGTCCGAGCTCCTTGGCGAGCTCGTAGACGCGGACCTTGGCCACTACTCTCCTTCAGGTCCAGGCGTCTGCCGGGACCGGCTAGTTGTCGGTTGTGCTCATTGCTGCGTACTCATCGAGTGGTCATGAGCGTTAGCCCACTTTCAGAAATAACCGGGACCACACCGCACCTGACGGCACGACTGACCGCGCGCCGAGCTGACGCGCAAGGATCAGTTTACTCCGCGGCACCCCCCGCAGGCCAAACGGGGACGGGGCGCCACCGGCCCGCCGGATCGGCCCGGCCACTACCCGAATGGCGGCCGGTCGACCTCTTCGGGGCGAACCGGGGTACGGAAGCTGCGGGCGAATCCGCCGCGCAGCGCCCCGGCCCAGCACTGCGGATCCGGATGCACCCAGGCGCCCCGCCCGGGAGCGCGCCGGTCCTCGTCGAGCACCAGTCCCTGCTCGGTGCGCACGTAGCGGCGCAATGCGTCCTGGTCATCGGTGCGCCGACAGCCGACACAGGTCCGCTGCGGACGGGATCTGCTCACCCACCCAGGGTACCGACCCGTCGCCCCGCGGCGGTGAATCCGGTGAGGCGCTCGCCGTATCCCGTCAGGCCGGCGCACCATGGCGGGGAGGCACCGACCGGAGCCGCACCGCGACGCAGTGTCCAACAAGTGTTGAAAAGACCGTAGGTACCTGCCACACTTTTTTCAACACCTGTTGAGGGAAGGGGATGTCATGACCGGCCATGCCGATGATCGGACCGGCACCGGGGCGGCCCCCGGGCACCGGCGGCGAGCGGGCGCCGAGGCAACCCGTGCCGCGCTCATTGCCTCGGCCCGCGAGCTGTTCGCGGCCAAGGGCTACGCCGGCGCCTCGGTGCGCGCCATCGCGAGTGGCGCCGGCGTCGACCCGTCCCTCATCAACCACTACTTCGGCGGCAAAGAGGGACTGTTCGGGCAGGCGATGCAGATCCCGCTCGACCCGCAGGAGGTGCTGGCCCGCTTCGAGCAGGTCACCTCGGCGCAGGAACTTCCCGAACTCGTCGCCAGGACCTTCATCGAGATCTGGGAGGGCCCCGAGACGGGGCCGCAGACGACAGCCCTGCTGCGGCGCGCGCTGTTCGAGGAACCCGAGCGGTTGAGCGTCCTGGTCGACTTCCTCTTCTCGGCGCTCGTCGAACCCGTCTCGGCGCGTCTGGGGGAACCCGGCCCCGAGCAGGCGCGGCTGCGGATGACCCTGCTGGCCAGTCACCTCATGGGCACGCTCGTCGCCCGGAAGATCCTGCGCATCGAGCCGCTGGCGAGCCTGCCCGCGGACGAGCTCCACGAGCTGATCCTGCCGACGATCCGGGCGGACCTGACCGGGCCCGCCGGGAAGGCCCCCGAGAACACCCCCCAGGAGGACTGACGTCATGGACACCGGCACCGTGATCCGCGCGAAGGATCTCGTCAAGCGCTTCGGCCCGTTCACCGCTCTCACCGGCCTCGACATGGAGGTCGCGGCCGGCGAGGTGCACGGTTTCCTCGGCCCCAACGGTTCGGGGAAGTCCACCACCATCCGTGTCCTGCTCGGCCTGCTGCGCGCCAGTGGCGGCCTCGTCGAGGTCTTCGGCGGCGATCCCTGGCGCGACGCGGTCGCGCTGCACCGCCGGATCGCCTACGTGCCAGGAGACGTCGCGCTGTGGCCGGACCTGTCCGGCGGCGAGACGATCGACCTGCTGGGCAGCCTGCGTGGCGGCCTGGACCAGCGACGCCGCGCCGGACTCATCGAGCGTTTCGAGCTGGACCCCACCAAACGCGGCCGGCAGTACTCCAAGGGCAACCGCCAGAAGGTGGCCATCGTCGCGGCTCTCGCCTCGGACGCGGACCTGCTCATCCTGGACGAGCCGACGTCGGGACTGGATCCGCTCATGGAGGCCGTCTTCCAGTCCGAGATCGCCGCCGAGAGGGCGAGGGGACGCACTGTGCTGCTGTCCAGCCACATCCTGTCCGAGGTCGAGGCGCTGGCCGACCGGGTGAGCATCATCCGCCAGGGCCGGATCATCTCCTCGGGCACCCTGACCGAGTTGCGCGGCAGCACCCGGACGCACGTCCGCGCCCGGCTGGGGCGGCTCCCCGCCGAACTGTCCGCCCTGCCGCTGGAGGACCCGAGCGTCGACGCGAACGGCGTGCTGAGCGCAGCGGTGGAAGCCGACCGCATCGCCGAGGCGATGGCTGCGCTCGTCCCTCTGGGGATCGCGGAGCTGGAGGTCTCCCCCGCCTCGCTCGAGGATCTCTTCCTGCACCAGTACGAGGAGGCGGCCGGGCACGCGGGAGGGAGCCTGTGATGCCGACTGCCATCGCCTCCCCACCGCGGCTCGGTGTCGCGCGTCCGGCGTCCGGGCGGACCGGCGTCCGGGCGCTGCTCGCGGTGACGCTGCGCCAGGAATGCCGGAGCACCGCGCCCTGGATCGTGCTCGTCAGCGCCCTGTCGGCGAGTTCGATCGCCGCCTACCGCTGGATCTTCCCGAACCCGGCCGACCGTGCGGCGCTGGCCCTCACCGTGTCCTCGAGCCCGGCCCTCGAGCTGATCTTCGGGCCGGCCCGCGAGCTCATGACGAATGACGGCTTCAACGCCTGGCGCGCCGGAATGCTCGGCGCCCTGCTGTCCGGTCTCATGGCGATCCTGCTCGTCGTCCGCACCTCACGCGCGGACGAGGACTCCGGCCGCGCCGAGCTCGTCGCCGCGGGGGTCATCAGCCGCCGCGCTCGGCTGCTCGTACCGGTCGTCGTGACGGCCCTGGCCTCGGTCGTCCTCGGCGCGCTGTGCTTCCTCCTCACCTGGGCGTTCGGCGGGCAGATCGCCCCGACGCTCGTCCTCTCGGCGAGCTTCACGGCCTCGGCGCTGGTCTTCGGCTCGCTGGCCTCGCTCACCGCGCAGCTCGGCTCGGAGGCGCACACGGCGAACTGGCTGGCGATCGGCACGATGGGGGCGCTCTACGTGGTCCGCGGCTATCTCGATGCGAGCAACGCACCGGCGTGGACGCAGTGGCTGACCCCCTTCGGCTGGTTCGAGCGGACCGGGCCCGCGGTCGAGAACGATCCGCTGCCGCTGCTCGCCGCGCTCGGCCTGACGGTGGCGTTCCTCACCGCGGCACTGGTCGCGGCGGGCCACCGGGACTTCGGTCTCGGCGTCGTTCCCCTGCGTGCGGGGCGCGCCGCGGCCCCGCACCTGAGCTGCTGGGTGCTCCCCTGGCGCCTGCACCGCGGCTCACTCGCCGGCTGGTTCATCGCCTTCGCGCTGCTCGGTCTCGTCATGGGCACGCTGAGCACCTCGGTCCTTGCCGACAACCCGGTGGTCGCCTCCCTCATCGCCGCAGGCGCGACGAGCACGGCCGAGCTGACGGCCGTCTTCATCGCGACGATCCTTCAGCTGATCGGCATCATCGCCGCGATCATGGGCACGCAGGTCATCATGGGGATCCGCGCGGAGGAACTGGATCACCGCCTGGAGCCGCTGCTCGCCGGCCCGCTGCACCGCAGCCGCTATCTGGCGGCCAACGTCCTGGTGGCGCTCGTTCCGAGCGGCTGCGCACTGCTCGTCGCGGGTACCGGCATCGGGCTGGTGAACATGGCGGACGGCACGGGCATCGGCTTCGGCGAGGCATTACGTCAGGCTGCCTGCACGATCCCGGCCGTCTGGCTGCTCGTCGCTCTTGCGACGGCGGCCGTCGGCGCACGGCCTGCGCTGCGCATGATCGGCTGGGGCGGCATCGTGGCGACCTTCGCCATCACGCTGCTGGGGCCGACATTCGACCTGCCGGAGTGGGCCATGTCGATCAGCCCCATGCACCACGTGCCGAATGTCATGGCGGGCAGCGTCTCGTGGGGTGGGCTGACCGTCGTCTCGGCCATCACCCTCGGGTTGCTGGCCGCCGGGTTCGCCGGTTTCCGGTGCCGCGACGTGCACTGATCCCGCCGCCCCGGACCTGCATCCCTCACCCGGTGGGTGCCAGGACACGGCGTGCCGGATGCGGAACCGGGATGAAAAAAGCGGCTGGGATCCCCACCCCCTGGGATCCCAGCCATAGGTGTAAACAAAAGGGAGAGTGATTCACCCTCAACCGATCGTTCACGACCCACATAGAAAACTACCACACGAGAATGCCCGGGTCAACTCGGGGTTGCTGAGGGTGAGTTGGGGGTGACATCAGGCTTGATGTCGATCCTCCAGCCGGTGAGCCGCGCGGCGAGCCGGACGTTCTGTCCCTCCCTGCCGATCGCCAGGGAGAGCTGGTAGTCCGGCACGATGGCGCGGACGGTCCGCGCCGCCTCGTCGATGACCTCGACGCTGATCGTCTTCGCGGGGCTCAGTGAGTTTCCGACGTACACGGCCGGGTCCTCGGACCAGTCGATGATGTCGATCTTCTCCTCGTTCAGCTCACGCATGACGGCACGCACCCGCTGGCCCATCGGGCCGATGCAGGCGCCCTTGGCCGAGACGTCGGCGTTGTGGGACACGACGGCGATCTTGGAGCGGTGCCCCGCCTCACGGGCCAGCCCCATGATCTCGACGACGCCCTGCTCCACCTCGGGGACCTCCAGCTCGAAGAGCTTCTTGACGAGGTTCGGGTGAGTGCGGCTGACCATGACCCTGGGCCCCCGGGCCTCCATGCGGACGCTCACGACGTAGACGCGCAGCCGCTTGCCGTGCTCGTAGGTCTCGCCCGGGGCCTGCTCGGCCAGGGGCATGAGGCCCTCGATGCCGCCCAGGTCGACACGCACCGTCCGGTTGTCGCCGTCCTTCTGGACGACGCCGGTGAGGATGTCCCCCTCGGAGGCGCTGAACTTGCCGTACTTTCGCTCGTCCTCGGCCTCACGGAGCCGCTGGAAGATCACCTGACGGGCGGTGGAGGCGGCGACCCGCCCGAAGTCGGCCGGGGTGTCGTCGTACTCGCCGATGATCTCACCGTTCTCGTCGCGCTCGGGAACCATGACCGAGGCCTTGCCCGATCTGCGGTCGAGCACCACCCGGGCACCCGGCTTGGGGTTCTCGGTCTTGGTGTAGGCGTTGTAGAGCGCGTCCTCGATGGCACTCACCAAGTAGTCGAGAGGAATCTCCTTCTCGTTGCCGATGGCCTTCAGGGCCGACATGTCCACGTCCATCTCAGGCCTCCTCATCCTTGCGGTTCATCTCGACCTGGACGACGGCGCGTCGCACCTGGTCGAAGTCGACGCGCTGGGCCCGGCCGTCGACGTCCACGTCGGCCCCGGTGTCGTCGACGGCCCGGATCCGCCCGACGAAGGTGTCGCCCTGGGTGGGCGTGATACGGACCAGCCGGGAGATGTTGCGACGCCAGTGGGCGGGGCGACCGAGCGGCGCGGACACGCCCCGGGAGCCGACCTCGAGCGTGTAGGGGGCGTCGCCGACTGCCTCGGAGTCATCGAGCGCAGCCGAGATGGCGCGCGTCGCATCGGCGATGTCATCAATGGTGGGGCCATGGCCGTCGGGGCCGTCACCGTCGAGCGTGATCCGCAGGACGCTGCGTTTACCGGCTCTCACCACGGTGAGATCGTCCAATTCGAGTCCGTGCGCGGCCACGATGGGTTCGAGCACGGATACCAACGCTGATTCGTTCACAGGCCGGTCCTTCATCCTCTTGTCGTTTCGATTGTGCCTCAAGCATAGGTGAGGCCCATCCCCGCCGGCGGGATCCAGGGGCGCGGCCGCCTCGCCCGGGCGCGAACACCGCCGCCGCAGCAGACCGCACTAGGGTGAGGGTCATGGTCTCCCGCAGGATGATTCTGGCCGCCCCGCTGCTGGGCGCCCTGGCGGCCTGCGCCCCCTCCCCCGTCGTGTCGTCCGGCTCCTCGGCGACGACGGGCACGCTGGGACCCGACGACCCCCGCTACGTCGCCGCCACGATCGAGACCGCGCTGGCCACGCTCACGACGTCGCTCGCCGCTACGGCGGCGGGCCAGGACGCAGGGCTCGTCGCGTGGTGCGAGGCCGCGTCCGCGGCCCACGCCGCGCACGTCCGGGTCCTGCTGCAGGCCGATCCCCTCGGCGGCACCGCGACCGACCGCTCCCCCATCGCGGCCTCGCCGTCGCCGAGCGCCACGGCGACACCCACCGGACCGGGCTCGCTGGTTCAGGTGTACCGGGACGCGGAGGGTTCGCACCGGGCGGCGGCATCGGCCGAGCAGGACCCCTCGATGCGCATGCTGTGGAGCTCGCTGGCCGTCTTCGCCGCCCGTGGAGCGGCGTGCGCGGATGCCTCGTCGTTCACCCCGGTACCGGTCGCCGGGCACGCCGTTCCCGTGCGCGTCGAGGCCGGCACCGCGCTGGACGCCATGGCCGTGCTCCTCAGCCGCGTCGATGCCCTGCGCTACGGCCTGGAGACGATGATCGGCCGCTCGGGCGGCACCCGCGCCGACATGTCGGCCCGCCGCGACGAGGCCGATGCGCTGCGGGTCGAACTGGCCGGACGGATCACCGCGGCCGGCGGCGAGGCGCCGGGCCCCGAACTGGAGTACGAGCTGGGCGACGACGCCGACTCGCACGAGGTCATCTGGGCCCGGCTGGAGGACCAGCTGCTGGCCGGCTGGATGCGCCTGGCAGCCGCCACGACGGGCGATCCCGTCCAGTCCTCACCCGGCGGCTCGGTCTCCCCCAGCCCCAGCCGGACGCAGCCGTCCGGCGGACTGTACGGGCTGGACGAGGTCATCGACCGGGCCACGAAGCAGGCCGGCCAGGCGCCCCGGCACGGATCCGGCACCTGCACCTGGCCGGGCTGGGTGTGAGGCTCACTCGCCGCGTACGGCGGCGAGCACCTGATCGACGGCCTCGTCCACGCCGATCTCGCATCGCTCGCCACTGGCGCGGTCGCGCAGTTCGACGACACCGTGGGCGAGGCCACGGCCGACCACCAGGATGGTGGGCATGCCGAGCAGCTCGGCGTCGTTGAACTTCACCCCGGGGCTGGCCTTGCGGTCGTCCAGCAGGACGGGAATGCCGGCCGCGTCGAGGGTCTCGGCGATCTCGGCAGCCTTGGCGGCGATCTCGTCGCCCTTGCCGGTGGCGAGCACGAGCACCTGGAACGGCGCGACCTCGCGGGGCCAGCACAGGCCCTTCTCGTCGCAGCTGGACTCGGCGATCATGGCGACGGCCCTGGTGACGCCGATGCCGTAGGAGCCCATGGTGACGGTGACGAGCCGGCCGTTGCGGTCGAGGACCTGCAGACCCAGGGCCTGGGCGTACTTGCGGCCGAGCTGGAAGATGTGGCCCATCTCGACGCCGCGGGCCAGGCTCAGCGGGCCGGAGCCGTCGGGCGCCGGGTCGCCCTCGCGGATCTCGGCGACGTCCCCGATGCCGTCGCCGGTGAAGTCCCGGCCGGCGACGAGCCCGATGACGTGCCGCTGGTCCTCGTTGGCGCCGGTCACCCAGCTGGTGCCGGGCACGACGCGGGGGTCGAGCAGGTACCGCATCCCGGCGGGGGCCTCGGCGCCCAGGAACTGGGCGCCCCCCTTGGCGGGACCGATGTAGCCCTTGACGAGCTGGGGGAACCGCTCGAAGTCCTCGTCGGTGAAGTCGACGGCTTCGGCCGGTGCGATGGCCGCCTCGAGGCGCCTGGGGTCGACCGCGCGGTCGCCCGGCAGACCGAGGACGACCGGTTCGCGGGCCCCGTCCGGGGCCACGGTCATGAAGACGACGTTCTTGAGGGTGTCTGCCGCGGTCCAGGCGCGGTCGGGCCGCGGGTAACTGCTGTTGAGCAGCTCGACGAGGCCGTCGATGGTCGGCACCTCGGGCGTGTCGACGACCCGGGCGGCCGGGGCGTCGTCGTAGGGCACCGGGTCGGGGGCCGGCACGGTGACGGCCTCGATGTTGGCCGCGTAGCCCCCGGGCGAGCGCACGAAGGTGTCCTCGCCGCTGTCGCTGAGGGCCAGGAACTCCTCGGAGGCGGAGCCGCCCATGGCACCGGCGTTGGCCTTGACGATGACGTACTCGAAGCCGAGACGGTCGAAGATCCGGATGTAGGCCTCGCGGTGCCTGGCGTAGCTGGCGTCCAGGCCCGCGTCGTCGACGTCGAAGGAGTAGGAGTCCTTCATGACGAACTCGCGGCCGCGCAGCACGCCGGCGCGCGGGCGGGCCTCGTCGCGGTACTTGTTCTGGATCTGGTAGAGCGTGACCGGCAGGTCCTTGTAGGAGGAGTAGAGGTCCTTGACCATGAGGGTGAACATCTCCTCATGGGTGGGCCCGAGCAGCATGTCGGCGCCCTTGCGGTCGACCAGCCGGAACAGATTGGGCCCGTACTCGGTCCACCGCCCGGACTCCTCGTAGGGCTCGCGCGGTAGCAGTGCCGGCAGGCGGACCTCCTGGGCACCCATGGCGTCCATCTCCTCACGAATGACCGCTTCGACGCGCGACAGGACGCGCAGGCCGAGCGGCAGCCACGAGTAGATGCCGGGGGCGACGCGGCGGATGTAGCCGGCCCGGACGAGGAAGCGGTGGCTGGGGATCTCCGCGTCCGCCGGGTCCTCGCGCAGCGTGCGCACGAACAGCGTGCTCATTCGGGTAATCACTGGAACAGGTGCCTTTCTCGAGACCGTGCCGAGCCAATCCTAGTGCCGGGCTCGCCGCCGGCACGGCCCCGGCCCGAGCACGCCTGGGCCGCCGAGGATGCCTGGCCGGCGTCGCAGGGGCGCTAGTAGAGGATGGTGCCGAGTTCGCCGACCTGCCGGAAGCCGACGTGGGCGTAGACGGCGCGGGCGGCGGTGTTGTAGTCGTTGACGTACAGCGAGACCACCGGGTACTGGCGGCGGGCCAGTTCGACGACGCGCGCCATGGCCGGCACCGCCAGGCCCTGGCCCCGCATCTCGGGGCTCACCCACACGCCCTGGATCTGGCAGGCGCCGCGGTGAACGGCACCGATGTCGGACTTGAACCAGAAGCGTCCCGTGTCCTCGTCGTAGGCGCCGAACGCGCGACCCGTCCCGATGAGCCCCCGCACGTGCGCGGCGTAGCTGTTGGTGTTGTCGAGGGGGCTGGCGCCGACCTCCTCGGTGTACATCGACACGGCGGCGTCGAAGTAGGGCTCGAAGTGCTCGGCGGTGACGGGCCGGACGCGCCGGTCGCCGGGCACGACCGGCGGGTGGTCGATGGCCATGAGCGGCTGGTGGGCGCGGATGGAGCGGGCGCCGAGCCATGCCTGGCCCCAGCGCGAGACGAGACGTTCGTGGACGGCCATGACGGCGGACGAGGGCCCCATGATGGCCTGGCTGGCCCGGCGCGGACCGAGGCGCTCCACGAAGGCGTCGAGTGCGGCGGGGTCGTCACCGGCGAGGACGAGATTGGCGCCGGCGTGGCAGGCCGCGACGAGCCGGCCGTCACGGAAGTAGCCCCAGACGTGGCAGCCGAGCCCGGCCGGGGACAGGCCCGCCACGTCGAGACGCGAACTGATGAAGATGTTCTCGAGCGGATGCTCCTCCAGGAGGGCGCGCAGCACGGGAAGATCCATCGGCTCGAGGATTCTCGCCCTGCCGCGCGGCGGCGTGCGCGAGGCCGGCCCGGGCCGATGGAAGAAGGGCATCAGACGAGGACCTGCGGCGTGCCCTGCTCGGCGAACTCGGCAGCCATCTCGTGGGCCATGGTGACGAGGGTCTCGACGATCTCGCTCTCGGGCACGGTCTTGATGACCTGGCCCTTGGCGATGATCTGGCCCTTGCCGTTGCCGGAGGCCACACCGAGGTCGGCCTCGCGGGCCTCGCCGGGGCCGTTCACGACGCAGCCCATGACGGCCACGCGGATCGGGACGGTCATGTCTTTGAGGGCGTCGGTCACCTGTTCGGCAAGCGTGTAGACGTCCACCTGGGCCCGGCCGCAGCTGGGGCAGCTGACGATCTCGAACTGGCGGGGGCGCAGGTTGAGGGACTCGAGGATCTTGACGCCGACCTTGACCTCCTGGACCGGGTCGGCGGACAGGGAGACCCGGATGGTGTCGCCGATGCCCTCGGCCAGGAGCGCGCCGAAGGCGACGGCGGACTTGATGGTGCCCTGGAAGGCGGGCCCGGCCTCGGTGACGCCCAGGTGCAGCGGGTAGTCGCAGGCGGCTGACAGGCGACGGTAGGCCTGGATCATGATGACCGGGTCGTGGTGCTTGACGGAGATGGCGAAGTCGCCGAAGCCGACGTCCTCGAAGAGCCGGGCCTCGTTGAGCGCCGACTGGACGAGCGCGCCGGCCGGGTCGGTCTCGTACATCTGCATGAGGCGCTTGTCGAGGGAGCCGGCATTGATGCCGATGCGCAGGGCTGTGCCGTGGTCGGTGGCCGCCCTGGCGATCTCGGCGACCTTGTCGTCGAACTTCTTGATGTTGCCCGGGTTGACGCGCACGCCTGCGCAGCCGGCCTCGATGGCGGCGAAGACGTACTTCGGGTTGAAGTGGATGTCGGCGACGACCGGGATCTGGGACTTCGCGGCGATGGCCGTCAGCGCCTTGGCGTCGTCCTGGCTCGGGACGGCGACGCGGATGATGTCGCAGCCGGCGGCGGTCAGCTGGGCGATCTGCTGCAGCGTCGCGTTGATGTCGGCCGTGAGGGTGTTGGTCATCGACTGCACGGAGATCGGGGCGTCACCGCCCATGGCGACCTTGCCGACGTGGATCGTGCGGGTCTTGCGTCGTACGGCGACGGTCGGGGCCGTCTCCTGCCCGTCAATGAGAAGGTTGTCAGCCATGCCCTCAAGGGTAACCGGGCCGCCGGGGCTGCGGGGCCGGGTTGCCCTCGCCTGCCGCGGATCACCAGCGGGTACGTCTCACCGGCGCCAGTGCCGAGTCCTCGCCCAGGGGCGATGTGCCGCGGACCGCCGCGAGCAGGCCGGCGCCGACGGCGTGGCCGGTGTAGACGGCGGTTCCCCCGCCGATGTGGTCGGCCCAGGCGGCGGCGAAGAGGTCGGCGTGGGCTCGCGAGTCGGCCAGGGCGCCGGGAACCGCATGCCAGTTCTCGGCGAGCGATCCGACGATCCCGCGCGCCGCCAGGGGGCCGCAGGCGCCGGGCCCCAGGCGCCAGCGGTTGATGAGGTAGCGGGCATCGGCGCCGACCGGCCCGATGAGCTCGGACAGGGCCTGGACGAAGACCTCGGCCTGGCCCTGCCCCGCGCCGGAGAGGCTGAACCGCAGCTCGCCGTCGTGGGTCACCTCGGTGTCCAGGGCCGCCTCGGCGTCCACCAGACCGGCGGCCTGCAGGGCGGCCAGGACGGTCTGCGCGTAGTCGACCAGGCCCGGTTCGCGGTGCATCCGCCGCCCAAGGATCACGGCCCGCCAGCCGGTGAGGGCAGCCGCGGCGCCGAACGCGGCCAGGGCGACCGGCGTTGCCCCGGTGAGGGCGGCGAGCAGCCCGCCGACGGCGAGAGCGGCAGCGCCCGCGGCGCCGGGCAGGCCGGGCCTGGAACGCGGCTCGCCCGGCACGACGAGCCGGTGCCCGTCCCAGGCGAGACGGTCATCGGGGGCGACGGCGAGCGCCCGGTCGCTGTCGTGCCGGCCGGCGGCGGGGGTGATGCGCAGTTCGCCGCGCGGGAAACCGTTGGGGTCGAGACCGGCCCAGGCCTGCCGGATCTGTCCCAGCCGTTCGGCGCGGGCCAGTGCCGCGGCGTTGGCGGCGTCGAAGAGCTCGGCGGGAGGCGGGGTGTAGGGAGAGAAACGCGAGTCGAGGTGGGCCACCTGGTCGACGATCTCACCGGTCTCGTCTGGGGCGAACCAGCCGTCGTGCTTGCGGACCAGGCGCCGCCAGTCGCCGTCGCCCTGCGGGTGGCCGGGGGCGATGGCGCAGACCGACCAGTTGACGGCGACCTTGTCCGGGCGCGCCGGGTCGCGGCGCAGCGCCCTGCCGCGGGTCTGGACGACGGCTGTGCTCGTGGTGGCCGAACCGAGGTCGACGACACCGGTGATCGACGGCGCGTCCCAGCCCTCGCCGAGCAGCGCGCGGGTGCCGACGAGCACCCGGCTGGTACCGGACTCGATCATGGCCGTCGCGGCCCGCACCCAGGCAGACGGCCCCCAGCCGGTGACCTGCACGAGACCGTCGTCCAGCCGCTCGGCGCCCAGCTCGTCCTCGTGCCCGGCCGCGGTCTCGGTGAGCAGGGCGGCGGCCTCGGGCGAGCCCGCGATCCGCCGGCCGGTGACGAGCAGCGGGTTGGCCGTCATCAGGCGGGGATCGGCGGCCAGCAGGGCGGCGACCCGGCGGGCCGAGCCGGACTGCTCGGAGATGGTGCCGGTGACGTCGGCCGGCAGTGCGGCGGCCTCGGCGTGGTCGCAGAGCACGAGCAGGCGCGCCTGCGGGTCGGCGGCCAGTGTCGCCGTGACGATCTCGACGGCCCCGCGGGCCTTGGCGTCGCTGCGCGCCAGGACGCGCTGCACGGCGGGGACGCCCTGCGTGATGCCGTGTCTGCCCAGCCGGTGGTCCAGCCCGGGCAGGAGTTCGCGCAGCCGCTCGATGGTTGCCGCATCGCGGCGATCCCCGGAGCGGCGCAGGCAGTGCGCCCACCAGTCCTGGGTGATCGCCAGCCAGTCCTCGAGCCCCGGCGCCGCCCTCGCGGCCTCGCCGAGGCCGGCCTGCGGGGGCATCGACAGGTGGCCGGCGTGGGCCAGGCGAAGGACCGCATCGGCCAGCTCGGGGTCCGTGCGGCTCGTTGTCGGCCAGTCCCGTGACAGGGCGCCCCACCGCAGCTCGGCCCAGGCCAGCAGGCCGGTGGAGGCGATCGATGGATCGGTGAGCCAGGTGATGAACTCGGCGGTCCGGGTGGCACGTCCAGCCAGCCAGTCGGTCTCCGCGGCGGTGGGGCGGGTGAGCCAGGCCAGTTCGACGAAGGGAGCCAGCTCTCCGCGGGCCACCAGGGGCGGCACCGGCACCTGGGCGACCGGCTCGCCGATGACGGCTCGCATCTGCTCGGCCTCGGCCCTGCTCATCCGGGACGGTGGCGTGGCGGTCAGCCCGATCACCTCGGCGCGCCCGACGTGGTCGAGCATGTGGGCCAGCAGTTCGCCCCACAGCGCGAGCAGGTGGTGGCACTCGTCGAGGACGATGGTGAAGGGCCCCCGCCGGGCCATCTCGGCGATGATCCGCTCCCCGGCGGGGCTGAGCCGCGCCGGCGCTGACTCGTTCTCGTCGTCGGCGCGCCCGACGAGCGCCTGGTAGGTGAGGACGGTCAGGTCCGTGGGCAGCGTGGCGTCGGTGGTGGCCAGTCGGCGGCCCGCCGCCCCGAACCGGGCGGCCTCGCCGAGCCAGACCGATCGGACGGCTGTGTTGGGCACGAGGACGAGCACGGGGCGTCCCGAGGCGAGGGCATGGGCCAGCCCCACGGCCGTCTTGCCGGCGCCTGGCGGCAGGCTCACCCAGACCCGTTCGAGACCCCGGTCCCGCGCCGCGGCCAGCGCCTCGAGGACGGCCACCTGGTGCTCCCGCCAGGGCCACGGGGCGCTGGACGGGACGCCGTTCGCCGCCTGCTGCTCACCCGGTTGCGGCACGGACATGCCCGATCGCTCCTCCTCACCGGCACAGCTGCGCGGCGCGACGGCGCGCCCAGCCATCGGCGGCGAGGACGGCCTCGACGCTCAGTGCCTCGTCACTCACGTGGCCGGAGGCGAGGTGCTCGTCGAGGACGCGCGCAATCGTGTCGGTAATGGCCAGGAAACCCGCTGTGCCCTCGCAGAAGGCATCGACGCAGACCTCGTTGGCGCCGTTGAGGACGGCCGGCGCGGTTCCGCCCGCCCTGCCCGCGCGGCGGGCCAGGTCGACTGCCGGGAAGGTCTGCGCGTCGAGTGGCTCGAAGGTCCAGCTGGTGGCCTGCGACCAGTCGCAGCAGGCGGCGGCGCCGGGCATGCGCTCCGGCCAGGTCAGCGCCAGCCCGATGGGCAGCCGCATGTCGGGAGGGGACGCCTGCATGATCGTGGCGCCGTCGACGAACTCGACCCCGGAGTGGACCACCGACTGCGGGTGGACGACGACGGTGATGTCATCGGGGTCGACGTCGTAGAGCAGGGCGGCCTCGAGCAGTTCGAGGCCCTTGTTGACGAGGGTGGCCGAGTTGATGGTGATGACGCGGCCCATGCGCCAGGTGGGATGGGCCAGGGCCTGCTCGGGGGTCACCTCGGCGAGCTCGTCGCGGGTCATGCCGCGGAAGGGACCGCCGGAGGCGGTGAGCATGAGCCGGCGTACCTCGTGGGGGCCGCCGCCGCGCAGGCACTGGGCGAAGGCGGAGTGCTCGGAGTCCACGGCGACCAGCTGTCCGGGCCGGGCCCTGTCGGTGACCAGGTGACCGCCGACGACGAGGGACTCCTTGTTGGCCAGCGCCAGTGTCGTCCCGGCGTCCAGCGCGGCGAGGGTGGCCATGAGCCCGGCCGAGCCGGTGATGGCGTTGAGGACGACGTCGGCGCTCATCGAGGCCAGTTCCTCGTTGGCCCCGGGGCCGGTGACGAGGGCTGGGCGGTCCACGCCACCGGCGGCCTCGAAGGCCGCCCAGAACTCTTCCTCGCGCCCGGTGGCGGCGATACCGACCACCCTGGGCGCGAAGCGCGCCGCCTGCTCGGCGAGCCGGCTGATCTGCCCTCCTCCGGCGCTCAGCGCGACGATGCGGAAACCGTCACGGCGCGCGCCGATCACCTCACAGGTCTGTGTCCCGATCGAACCGGTACTGCCCAGAAGAACAACATCTCGCACCTGCGTGATTATGGCCCCTTGCCCCGGCCCGCGGGAAACCGGATCGGGGCGCCCGCCGACAAGGACAGTCGTCTGGGAATTGGTTCAGTATGACGCACACGTGCCCAGATGAGGGGGTGGTGTCCCCTCAGCCGCGCTCGGTACCTGCCCGGTTGCCGGACGCGCGGGAGGCCCTGCCGGGTGCCCGGCGGGCCGCCTGCCCGCCGTCGAGGGTGGCGGCCAGCTGGCCGCAGGCGCCGTCGATCTCCCGGCCCCGGGTGTCGCGCACGGTCACTGGGACGCCGTGGCTGCGCAGGTGCCGGACGAAGGCCTCCTCGTCCTCGGGTCGTGAGGCGGTCCACTTGGAGCCCGGGGTCGGGTTGAGGGGGATGAGGTTGACGTGCACCCAGCCCCAGTCACCGCGCTCGGCGAGACGGCGGGCCAGCAGGTCGGCGCGCCAGGCCTGGTCGTTGATGTCCTTGATGAGGGCGTACTCGATCGAGACCCGGCGCCTGGTGACCCGGGCGTACTCCCAGGCGGCGTCGAGCACCTGGTCGATGTCGAAGTGCTGGTTGAGCGGCACGAGTTCGTCGCGCAGCTCGTCGTCGGGGGCGTGCAGGGAGACGGCCAGCGTCACCGGGATGCCCTCGGCGGTGAGCCGGCGGATGCGCGGGACCATGCCGACCGTCGAGACGGTGAGGCCGCGGGCGGAGATGCCCAGGCCGTCGGGGGCGGGCCGCACGAGTTCCCTGACCGCGGCGAGCACCGCCGCGTAGTTCGCCATCGGCTCGCCCATGCCCATGAAGACGACGTTGTTGATGCGCCCCGGCCCGCCGGGCACCCGGCCCTGGGCGAGCAGGCGGGCGCCGTGGAGGACCTGCGCGACGATCTCGGCCGCCGACAGGTTCCGCTGCAGGCCGCCCTGCCCGGTGGCGCAGAATGGGCAGCCCATGGCGCAGCCGGCCTCGGAGCTGATGCAGATGGTGGTTCGGTGCGGGTAGCGCATGAGCACCGACTCGACGACGGCGCCGTCGTGCAGGCGCCATGCGGTCTTGACGGTGGTGCCGCGATCGGCGGTGAGTTCCTCGACGGGCTCCATGAGGCGGGGGAAGAATGTCTCGGCCACCGTCCCGCGTGATGCGGCCGGCAGGTCGGTCCAGTGGGTCGGGTCTTCCTCCAGCCGGATGAACCAGTGGGTCGAGATCTGCTTTGCGGTGAAGGCAGGCAGGCCGAGGGCCCGGACCGCGTCGACGCGCTCGGTGGGGCTCAGGTCCATCCAGTGCCTGGGCGGGCGCCGGCCGGGACCCGTCGACATGATCTGTTCGATGCTGAAGGTCGTGGCGGGCTCGCGGCTGCGTCGGTTCACACCACGAGAAGGTACAGCACGAACCAAGCAGCAGGTGCCGACAGGATGATCGAGTCGAGCCGGTCCATCGCTCCCCCGTGCCCGGGCAGTACGTGCGACATGTCCTTGATGCCGGCGTCGCGTTTGATCGCGGACTCCACCAGGTCGCCGAGTGCTCCCACGGCGCCGACGACGACACCCATGAGGGCGCCCACCCAGATGGGTGAGTGGAGCATGAGCCGGACGGAGACGGCGCCGGCCACGAGCGCGACGAGCAGGCCGCCGGTCAGGCCCTCCCAGCTCTTGGCTGGGCTGACCTTCGGCGCCATCTTGTGTTGGCCGAACACCACCCCGAAGGCGAAGGCCCCGGTGTCGCAGGCGATGACGGCGATGAGGAAGCACAGCACCCGGCTGGCGCCGTTGTCGTCGGCGAGCATGAGCGTGCAGGTGGAGCCGAGGAGCGGCAGATAGCCGATGGTGAAGACGCTCGCGGCGGCGTCCCTGATGAAACCGTCCGTGCCCCTTGGGATGCGCATCAGCAGGGCGACGATCACCATGAGGGCGAGCATCCCGATGATCACGCCCATCGCCCGCTCGCGCTCGCCGGCCGCGAACAGGGCGTAGGAGGCGAGCACGAGGACGGGCGTGCCGATGAGGATGGGCCAGCGGGCCGGGTGGATGCCGGACTTCTCGAGGGCGTTGCACATCTCCCAGGCGCCGGCGGTCAGGGCGACCGCTATGAACAGGGCGAATCCCCAGTGCCACCAGGCCAGGGTGGCGATGACGATCGCGCCGAGGACGACACCGGTCGTGATGGCGACCGGCAGGTTGCGGCCCGTCCGGTGTCTACGGGCCGGTTCACCGCCAGTCGTCGTCGGATCCGTGGAGGTCATGGTGCGGGTGCCCTCAGACGGACATCAGCTCCTGCTCCTTGGCCTTGAGCAGCTCGTCGATCTGGGCGACGTGCTTCTTGGTGGTGGCGTCGAGGGCCTTCTCGGCGCGCTTGGCCTCGTCCTCGCCGATCTCCTTGTCCTTGACCATCTTCTTGACGGCCTCGATGGCGTGGTGGCGGTGGCCCCGGATCGCGACTCGGGCCTCCTCGGCCTTGCCGCGCACGATCTTGGTGTACTCCTTGCGGCGCTCCTCGGTGAGCTCGGGCAGGACGCACCGGATGGCCGTGCCGTCGCTGGCCGGGTTGACCCCGAGGTCGGAGTCGCGGACGGCCTTCTCGATGGCCCCCAGCGCACCCTTGTCGTAGGGGGTGATGAGCATGGTGCGGGGCTCGGGTGAGCTGAAGGAGGCGAGCTGCTGGAGCGGGGTCGGCGTTCCGTAGTAGTCGGCCTCGATCTTGTTGAACATGGCCGGGTTGGCGCGGCCGGTGCGCACGGTGGCGAAGTCCTCCTTGGCGAAGGCGATGGTGCCCTCCATCTTCTTCTCGGCGCCCTTGATGATGTCTGCCGTCACGATGGTTCCTTTCGCAAGAGTGGTGCACCTGCCGGTCAGCAGTGCACGAGGGTGCCGATCTTCTCGCCGCGCACAGCCCGCATGATGTTGTCGGGGTCGTCGAGGTTGAAGAAGATCATGTTGAGATTGTTGTCGCGGGCCAGGCTGACGGCGGTGGCGTCGGCGACCTTCAGGTCGCGGGCGAGGAATTCGTCGTAGCTCAGTTCGGAGAACATGGTGGCGTTCGGGTCGGTGCGCGGGTCGGCGTCGTAGACGCCGTCGACGCCGTTCTTGGCCATGAGGAGCACCTCGGCGCCGATCTCGAGTGCCCGCTGGGCTGCGACCGTGTCGGTCGAGAAGTAGGGCATCCCGGAGCCGGCACCGAAGATGACGATGCGGCCCTTCTCCATGTGACGTTCGGCGCGGCGCGGGATGTAGGACTCGGCGACCTGCCCCATGGTGATGGCGCTCTGGACGCGGGTGGGCACACCCTCCTTCTCGCAGAAGTCCTGCAGGGCCAGCGCGTTCATGACGGTGCCGAGCATGCCGATGTAGTCGGCGCGGTCGCGGTCCATGCCGCCGGCCTGCAGCTCGGCCCCGCGGAAGTAGTTGCCGCCGCCGACGACGACCGAGATCTGCGTGCCGGCCCTCGTCACGGCCACGATCTGCTTGGCGATGGCGCGGACCGTGTGCGGGTCGACGCCGAGCTTCCCGTTCCCGAAGGCCTCGCCGGAGAGCTTGAGCAGGACACGGTGGAAGGGTTCGGTCACATTGTCCTCCTGGTCATGGGTCGACACTGCCACGGTGCTGTGGACACTCTACCGGGTGCCGGGTCCCGCCGGGGTCGGACCGCGCTGCGGAGAGGCGGCCAGGGGCGGGGCCCTCCTGACCGGCCCCTGGTGTCCGCGGTCCGGGACGCGCCCCGCGCGGCGGCGCGCTGGCGCGGCGGCTTCCGGTGCGGTGCCTTGGGTACGGCTGGGCCCCACCCGGTCTTTCCCGGGTGGGGCCCTGCGGTGTTCGTGAACCGGTCGCCTCGTCGGCTCAGGCGCCGGCGGCGAAACGCACGAAGCGCGTCACCGTGACACCGTGCTCGGCGGCCAGGGCGCCGACCGTCTTCTTGTCGTCGGCGACACTGGCCTGCTCGAGCAGGCAGACGTCCTTGTAGAAGGCGTTGACCCGTCCCTCGACGATGCGCGGGATGATCTTCTCGGGCTTGCCCTCCTCCTTGGCGGTCTCCTCGGCGATGCGCTGCTCCTTGGCGAGCACGTCGGCGGGCACGTCCTCACGGGCGAGGTACTGGGGGCTCATCGAGGCGATCTGCAGCGAGACCGCGTGGACGAACTCCGCGTCCTCACCCTCGTAGGCGACGGCCACGCCGACCTGCGGGGGCAGGTCGGGGTTGCGCTTGTGCAGGTAGACGTCAATGGCGCCCGGGAGATAGGCCGCGTCGGCCAGTTCGATCTTCTCGCCGATCTTGGCGGCGATCTCGGCGACGGCCTCGCCGACGGTCCGCCCGTCGGCGAGCGTGGCCTGCAGGGCGGCCTCCTTGCCGTCGGCCTCGGCGGCATCGACGGCCTTCGCGATGGCCTCGCCGAGTTCGACGAACTCGGCGTTCTTGGCAACGAAGTCGGTCTCGGAGCCGAGGTGGATCAGGGCGTTGCCATAGGAGGCGACGAGACCATTGGCGGCCTCGCGGTCGGCGCGCTTGGCGGCCTTGGCGGCACCGCTCACGCGCAGGATCTCGACGGCCTTCTCGAAATCGCCGTCGGCCTCGGTGAGGGCCTTCTTGGCGTCCATCATGCCGGCGCCGGTGGCGTCGCGCAGCTTCTTCACATCAGCGGCTGTGATTGCCATGTGGGTATCCGTTCTCAGTCGATTCGTGGTCACTCGGGATTGGGGGCCTCGGCCGCGGCCTCGGCGACCTCCGCGTTCAGCTGGCCGGCCTCGGGGTCGGTCTGCTCGGTCTGCTCGGCCTTGTCACCGGCCTCGAGGAGCTCCTTCTCCCACTCGGCCATGGGCTCGGCGGCGGCACCGGTCTGGGACTGGGCGTCGGAGCGGGCCAGCAGGCCCTCGGCGCAGGCGTCCGCGATGATGCGCGTCAGCAGCGAGACCGAGCGGATGGCGTCGTCGTTGCCGGGGATCGGGTGGTCGACCTCGTCCGGGTCGCAGTTGGTGTCGAGGATGGCGACGACGGGGATGCGCAGCTTGCGGGCCTCGTCGATGGCCAGGTGCTCCTTCTTGGTGTCGACGATCCACACGGCCTGGGGCGTCCTGGCCATGTCGCGGATACCGCCGAGAGACTTGGTCAGCTTCTCCTTCTCACGGGAGAAGCCGAGGAGCTCCTTCTTTGTGAAGCCACCGGGCTGGACGGTCTCGAGGTCCATGGCCTCGAGCTCCTTGAGACGGGAGATGCGCTTGCTGATGGTCTGGAAGTTGGTGAGCATGCCGCCGAGCCAGCGCTGGTTGACGAAGGGCATGCCGACGCGCAGGGCCTGCTCCTCGATCGACTCCTGGGCCTGCTTCTTCGTACCGACGAAGAGGATCTGGCCGCCCCTGGCGACGGTCTCCTTGACGAAGGTGTAGGCGCTGTCGATGTAGGTCAGGGACTGACGCAGGTCGATGATGTAGATGCCGTTGCGCTCGTTGAAGATGAAGCGCTTCATCTTCGGGTTCCAGCGGCGGGTCTGGTGCCCGAAGTGGACACCGCTCTCGAGCAGCTGGCGTGTCGTGACGACGGCCATTGCCGTCTCCTTTCGTGGTTGCCGGACGCGGTTTCCCGCTTCCCCTGATGCGCTCGCCCCGGCACCTCGGGCCTGTCGCCCTCGGACCACGCCGGGAACCACGGCCGCCTTTTCGCGGCCGTCTGCGCGCATGCGAAGTCAGCCCGCCCGTGCGGACTGCGCGGATCAGTCTACGTGGCCGGGTCCGCCGGGCGAAATCGGTGGGCCCAGCAAGGCGCCCTCCGGGACCTGTCGGCGCCGGGGAGCCCGCGCCGGACCCGGAGTCCTCCACCGGACACGGACCCGATGGCGCTCCGGAGCGCTGTGGGACCGCGGCTCGGGACCATTCCCACGGACATGGGCGGGCGGATTCCCTGGGGCTGCGCGGCCCGGCGGGAGTTCTCCACAGGCCGCGGCTGGGACGCACGATCGGGCCCGGTAGGCACACACTCCGGGCATGACGAGCACATCCGCAGCAGGCCCGCCCCGCCCACGCGTCACCGTCCGGCCGGAGACGTCCCGGTGGCCCCGCCGAGCTGCCGCGGGACCGCCGGGGCTCCCCCGCCGGTCCGCGCGCCTGGCCCGGGGCCTGCTCGTGCTGCTGCAGTGCCTCGTCGTGCTCGCCGCCGCCCCGGTCGGTGCGGCCCGGGCCGACGGCACGCGCGTCATCCCGGTCAACGGCCCGGTGCTGCGCGGCTTCGACCCGCCTGCCGAGAAGTGGCTGGCCGGGCACCGCGGCGTCGACCTGGGCGGCATCGACGGCGACGTCGTGCACGCGGCGGCCGATGGCACGGTCACCTTCGTCGGGGTGATCGACGGCGTGCAGATGCTCACCGTCACCCACGCCGGTGGCCTGCGCACCACCTACCAGCCGGTGGCCGCCACCGTCTCCCGGGGCGACCGCGTGAAGGCGGGCCAGCGGATCGGCACGCTGCTGGCCGGGCACTGCGCCCGGCAGGCCTGCCTGCACCTGGGGCTCAAGCGCGGCGACGAGTACCTCGACCCGCTCGCCTGGATCAACGGTGACAAGGGCACCGGTGACGTCAGCCTGCTGCCCTCGGACGCCTCGGTCCACGATGTGCTGCCGTCGTGGTGGGTCGAGCGGCTCCGCCAGGCCGCCGCCGACTCGAGCGCCAAGGCGCCCGGCTGGCCGGCCGACGGGCCCGTCACCTCGCCGTTCTCCCATCGGATCAACCCGATCCTCGGCACGCACGAGTTCCACGACGGTCTCGACATCGGCGCCTCGTGCGGCTCCCCGGTACGGGCGGCCTGGTCGGGCACGGTCACCTACGCGGCACCGATGCAGGGCTTCGGCAACCGCGTCGAGGTCGACCACGGCACGATGGAGGGCCGGCACCGTTCGAGCTCCTACAACCATCTCGCCGACGAGAGCATCGGCCTGGTCCGGGTGGGCGACCACGTCGAGGCCGGCCAGGTGATCGCCTACGTCGGCACGACGGGCCTGTCCACCGGCTGCCACCTGCACTTCTCGGTCTACTTGGACGGCACGGCAGTCGATCCCGCCCCCTTCCTGCCGTGACCGGGCATGCCGGAAGAGCCGCGGCCCGGACCGGACGAAGCCCCGGCAGGACAGGACCCTCCCCCGCCGGCCACTGGGACGGACCGGCCGGGGCGCGCCCGACTCACGCCCGCCCTGAGCGGCGACGGCAGGGCGTATGTCACCGCCGATGGCCGACGGCTGCTCTTCGGCCCCGCCGACGTTCACGGTCTCGACGAGGCGAGGGAGCACGTCGTCGAGGGCAGTACCCGGCGCAGCGGCAGACGCACCGGCGGCCACCTGTATGCCACTGTCGAGGCCGAGAGGCGCGAAGGCCAGATCGCCTTCCCGAGGGACTGGGACGCCGACCGCATCATGGCGGCAGCCCGGCCGGTGATCGACCGGCCCGAGAATCTGCTGCTTCAAGGTGAACACAGGATCGAGCTCAGCTCCACGATTGATGGAGTCAGGCTGGCCGTCCGCATCCGCTTGCCGAAGAACGGCCCTGCTGTTGTCACCGTCTTCCCCACAGGGGGCGTCGGAGTGAAGAGGGTTCACAATGGCAGACTCCGAGACGTAGGCTGACCACATGTCCACATCTGAGGAGCTACTCGCATTCGCAGACCAGGTTTTACCTGAACCGGCCAGCGAGGATGTGCTCATCGTACAGGACATCGCGATGGACGACGATGAGTCCATCGCCTATGGGGCCCTCGATCTTCTTGTGGCCGCTCGCGTCACGATCCCCGAGGACCTGCTGCTGCGGGCCCTCGACGAGTACTCCGACTCGTGGACCTTCGTCGAACTCGCCACCGAGGCCCTCGAACGGCAGCGGCAGACCGCCGCATGACCGTTCACGGTCGCTGGCGGGCCGGCACCGCTCCATGGCCGCCCGGCCGTTCTTGTCGCGCATTCCGGGCCCGGGCTTGCGCTTCTGGGTGACCGCAGCGCGCACGACGGAGGGACACCCCGTGATCGCCGGCGTGTGCCCCCGGCTGTTCTCAGGCCCGCGGGTGCGCCTGGTTGAAGGCGGCCCGCAGCCGCTCGTCGCTGATGTGCGTGTAGATCTGGGTGGTCGCCAGTGAGGCGTGTCCGAGCATCTCCTGCACGCTGCGCAGATCGGCGCCGCCCTCCAGCAGGTGGGTCGCCATCGCGTGGCGCAGCCCGTGCGGTCCGATGTCGGGGGCCTGCGGGACCGCCCGCAGGGCGGTGTGCACGACGCGGCGCACGACCGCCGGGTCGATCCGTCCGCCCCGCACCCCGAGGAACATCGCGCGCCCCGAGGCGGGGATCACCCACTGGCCCCGCTGCGCGAGCCAGGCGTCCACGGCGGCGAGCGCCGGAGTCCCGAGCGGCACGACCCGTTCCTTGTTGCCCTTGCCGAGCACGCGGGCGGTTCCGGTGCCGGCGTCGATGTCGCCGACGTCGAGGCCGCACAGCTCACTGACGCGGATGCCGGAGCCGTACAGCACCTCGAGGATCGCCACGTCGCGGACGCCCTTCGGCCCCTCGGACTCGGCGGCGGCCGCCGCTGCGGCGTCCATGAGCTCGCGGGCGTCGGCCTGGGTGATCGTCTGCGGCAGAGAGCGGCCGACCTTGGGTGACTTGAGGCCGCCGGCGACGTCGGCCGGCACGATCCGGGTGTCCTTGGCCCAGGCGAAGAAGCCCCGGGCGGCGCCGGCGCGCCGGGCGAGGGTGGCCGATGTCGCACCGTCGGCCTGCTGGGCGGCGAGCCAGCGCCGCAACTCGGGCAGGGTGACCTGCGCCAGATCGGTGTGCCCGCGCCCGGCGAGGAAGCCGAGCAGGTCGGTGATGTCGCCGAGGTAGGCGCGTACCGTGTGCACGGAGTAGCCGCGCTGCAGGCTCAGGTAGTCTCCGTAGCGCGCCACGACGGCGCCCCACGGATGCTGGTCGGCTGACGGTGTGCCCACGGGCGTGAGTATAGGTTTGGTCAGTACGGCGTCGCGCGGCGTCGGCGCGCGAGGCCATCGATCAGGAGGACCAGATGAAAAGCCCGGCAGAGTGGGCCACCACCGGACGAATTCTTCGGATCACCCGCTGGGACGAGCCAGTGATGAGTTCCAGGACCCGTCCGGTCACCGATTTCGGTGATGAGCTGCACCAGCTGGTCGCAGACATGTTCCGCACGATGGCCGCCGCCGACGGGGTGGGCCTGGCCGCCCCGCAGGTCGACTCCGATCTGGCGCTCTTCGTCTTCAACTGCCCCGACGCCTCCGGACGCCTCGTCTACGGCATCGTCTGCAATCCCGTCGTCACCCTGCCCGAGGGCAATGACCGTCGCCTGGTGAGCGAGCAGGAGGGCTGCCTGTCGTGGCCGGGCGCCTACCAGCAGCTGGCCCGCCCCGACTTCGCCGTCTGTGAGGGTCAGGACGAGAATGGCGAGCCGGTGCGGGTCGAGGGCACCGGGCTGCTGGCCCGTTGTCTGCAGCACGAGACCGACCACTTGCAGGGCACCGTTTTCGGCGACCGTCTCTCGAAGCGCTCACGTCGCCGCCTCGATGAGGAGAAGGAGCGCCTCGCCCCCCTCTACCCGGACGACTGGCCGATCCACCCCAAGCGCACGGCCAGTGAGGTCGGCAGGGCGGAAGAGCCGGACAAGGGCTGACGGGGAAGAGATCCAGTCACACGGCGGCAGATCGCGGTTCGCTCGCTGCCGCACGACCCGGACAGCCGATTAGGCCAAGCCACCGTTTGCCCGCTGATGCACCTCAAGGGCAGGAGTGCCCTCGCCAGGTTCCTCGAGGTCTCCTTCGTATTCGTACTCGTCAGCAACCCCAGACGCGGGAAGTCCTTCCAGCAAGACACCTGTCAGACATCGAGCCATGGCCCTCGCCCAGCCGTTCCGGCCCGTATGCCAGGCGGGGCGATGCGGCTCGTCGGATCCGGTGTAACGGCAAAAATGTCAGTGGTGTCCGCGAACATGGTGCCCATGAAAGAAGCGAGCCCTCGCGTTGTCAACGTTGACGACAGCGTGCGCCATTCAGCCCACGGACGCTCCCCCTCTGTCGGACGGTCGTGGGAGTTCAGGCGCTCAGTTCCGAGGGCGCTCGACCTGCCAGAGAGGAAGGCATGATGGAACTCACACTCAACACCCTCCAGGAGAAGATGTCCGGCATGGAGTGGGCGGCTGCCCGCATCACGGCCACGTATCAGCCCACCGGAGGGCCTGGAAGTCGGGTGTTCCCCCCGACATTCCCCACCACGGCGACGGATCCTTCGCCGTACCTGATGGAGGAACGGGTGCGTGATGGCGAAGTTCGCAGGGCGGTCGTCCTGGATCAAGTGCCCGCGCAGGCACACAGGTGCCAAGATGCGGAGGCCCTGGCATGGCGCCAGGGCATCGTACGCATGCCGATGCTTCGGCTCGTTCACGACGGCGCCGCACGTTTCGAGCTCATCGGGCTCGATGCGCCACACCGGGCGTTCGACGCCTACTGGCGCGACTCGATGCTCGACGGGGTGAAGTTCGATGACACCGAAATCGGGAAGGCGCTGCTGAGCTCCTCACTGGCAGATGCGACGGCGTTGCTCGAGCACGACCCCGGCACGCTCGCCCATGGCGGCTGGAACAGTCATCGGGAGGGAAGGCAGGCCAAGTTCCCGCGGATCTACAGCAGCGAAGTGATCGGTTGGGATCCCGTGGCAGGCGTCCGCAAGGCTGGCCGCATGGACCCGGCCAACCTCACCGGGTCGCGGAGGGGCGACGGCGACGAGTGGTCGTACTCGCCGACCGCGGACAAGAAGAAGGACACCAGGCTGAGCGAGATCGGGCACGGCAACATCGCTCCAAACCCCACGCACGGCGGCGTCACGATCACCGAGGCGACTCGCACCGCCATCCTCAGTCTGACGGCCACCCGCCGTATCCGGTTCGGTTCCCTCGACCGCGCCGCCGTTGATGCCGCCCACGTCCTGCTCGCCTCCTTCGCGCTGCTGGGTGACCGGCTCGCCTTCGGCCAGGCCGGTCTGTGGCTGCGCAGCGGCTGTGATCTGGTGACGCAGTCCGAGACACTGGAGTGGATCGGCCGTGGCGGAACGGTGGAACAGTTCACCCTGTCCCCGCACGAAGCCGTTCAGCTCTATGACGAGGCACTCCGTGCGGCCCAGGAGGCCGGTGTGCCGTTGCACCTGGAGCCCGTGGAACTCACCCCCTCAAAGGCTTTGGCCGCGGCGCTCGACTTCAGCCTGACCAAGGCCGAGCCGGCAGGAGAATGACATGCCCATCCGTCTGGACATCACGCTGCTGAGCGGGCGTTATGACGCCGGTGGCGGGGATGACCCCCGTGCGGTGGAGTGGCCACCGCACCCGGCCAGGGTCTTCTCGGCCCTACGGGCAGTGGCATCCGATGATGAGCTGGCTCCGCTGGCCGAACTGGAGCGGCTCTCGCCTCCACTGATCCATGCCTCTGCGGCCGGGGCATACCGCACCAGGGGATACGTCGTGACGAACGCCCGAGAGCAGAAGGGCAAGCATCAGATCCATCCAGGTCGGACCGCTGGTTTCCGCCAACGCTCCGGCAGCCTCCCCCACGATGCCCGCGTCCAGTTCGACTGGCCTGACGGTGACACGCTGTCCGATGGCTCCCTGGCCTCCCTTGACAGGCTCGCCCGTCGGGTGCCCTACATTGGACGATCGACGTCCCCGGCCATCCTCATCTTCAGCCGGGTGAGCGATCCGGAGCCGCTGCCCGGGCTGACCACCTACGAACCGGCGGAGGGGCCTGGAACGGTGAGCATCAGAGTCCCCTACCCTGGCTATCTCGACGAACTCGACGCGCTTCACGAGGCGAACCAGCCCGCCTGGCAGGCCGCCGGGGGGCGATCCCGACGCTCCTACCGGGAGGCGGGCGTTGAGGAGAAGACTCCGGGCCAGCAACCCATCGAGTCTTCTTATCCCGACCTCGTCATCCTCAGATTCGTTGACCGGCGCCCACCGGGGAGCCTCGTGGGACAATTCACGGAGGCGCTCCGCCGAAAGGTGATGGGCCAGACCGAGGAACCACTGCCGCCTGCCCTGCACGGCCACGGTCTTCCCGGAGTGCCGCACGTCGCCTATCTCGGGCTTCCGCTCGCAGGCTTCGAGCATGCAGACGGGCAGTTGATGGCTCTCGCCGTGGCCATCCCCGGCCTGGAACGTGCCGAGCGGCGGCGCATCCTGCGGGGCATCCTCGGCAACGATCCTGATCGCAGTGTGTCGCTCCATGTGCCTGGTATCCACGGGAGCTTCCCACTGCGGTACTCCCCCAACGACCCGCTGCCCCATAGCGCCACCATCGCGCGGTGGATCAAGCCCTCACGCACCTGGGTTTCGGTGACGCCCTTGGTGTTGGACCGTTATCCGAAAGATCATGACCTGGTCTCGGCCGCTGCCGTGTCACTGGCGCAGGCAGGCCTTCCAACACCCCGCGCGGTAGAGCTGAGCAAGCAGCCGATGACCCCGGGGGCCGTCCGGTTGAGACCAGATGAGCTGCCGAAGCGCTGCCGCGGGCGTCTCTACACCCATGCCCGCGTCGTTTTCGACCAGCCGGTGAGAGGGCCGGTTCTTGCCGGTGCGGGACGCTACTTCGGGGTCGGGCTCTTCGCCCCGGAGAGGGAGAGAGAGCGGTGATGAACGTCGCAGACTTTGATTCGTTCATGCGGCAGGTGCACGGCCACCCGCCCTTTCCTTGGCAGTCTCAGGTAGTGGCGGAGGCCCTCAAGAAGGGGACATGGCCCGCACTCGTCGACGTACCAACGGGTCTGGGCAAGACCTCGATGCTGGACATCGCCGTCTTCCTCCTTGCCATGAGTGCGGGCGGTGACGCGACGGCCGGCCTGGGACGCCGCCGGATCTTCATGGTGGTGGATCGCAGAATCGTCGTCGACCAGGCGGAGCAGCACGGTCGACTCATCGCCAAGGCCTTGGATGAAGCGGAGACCAGGACGATCTGCTGGGAGATCGCCGAGCGGCTGCGGAGCCTTTCGGACGCTCGTGAAAGCGATCCTGCGCTGCGTGTGGTGAAGATGCGCGGGGGCGCAACGTGGGATGCGGCATGGCTGCCACGCCCCGATCTTCCAGCCATCGTCACCGGCACCGTCGACCAGGTGGGGAGCCGATTGTTCTTCCGCGGCTACGGGGTCAGTGCTCGGCGGCGCCCCATCGACGCTGCCCTGGTTGGCACCGATTCAGTCATCATGATCGACGAAGCACACCTCGCCCAGGCCTTCACGGCAGCATTGGCGTCGGCCTCGGAGCTGGATTCCAGTGAGGTCCTCGGTCTTCCCGGCACGTCGATCGTCCACCTGAGTGCCACGGCAGTCGAGCAGTCCGACGGGTGGAGTGCCGAGTTCGACGAGGAGGCTCATCTTCACAACCCGACGGCTGATCGGCGGCTGCGGGCCCCCAAGACGCTGAGTTTTGTCGACAGCAGCGAGAAGATGATCGCCAAGGAGATGGCCGAGCGTGCTGCTGAGCTGTCAGACAGGCCCGGGGCCCGGGTGTTGGTCGTGTGCAACACGGTCAACCGGGCGCGTGAGGTGTATGACGCCTTGGCCTCGAAGAAGAAGCGGTCCTGCGACGCCGAAACAATGCTGCTCATGGGCCGGTCACGTCCGCTGGACCGCGAGCGGGTCGCCGAACGGGTCACCGAACTGTTCGGGGCCGGACGCGAGCAGACGCCTGCGCCGGCCATCCTCGTCGCTACCCAGACCATCGAGGTGGGCATCGACCTCGACGCCACCGACATGATCACCGAGACCGCCGCGTGGGACGCCTTGGTGCAACGGTTCGGACGGGTGAACCGGCGCGGAGACTTCTCTGACGCCACGGTGACGGTCATCGAGGACAAGGCGGAGAAGCCTCCGGTCTACGGGCAGGCCAAGAGCAGAACTGCCGTATTCCTGCGTGATGCCGCCTGTGATGGGCTCGACGTGTCACCGCTGGCGCTGCGGCACCTGGACGTGCCCAGCGGCTTGACCGCTGAGCCCCCACTTCTGCCGGCGCTCCTTCCGGCGCAACTCGATGCGTGGGCTCGCACCAACCCCACCCCCTCGAACGATCCGCCGCTCGATCCTTATCTGCACGGCATCAACAAGGCCACCGCTCAGATCACCGTCGCGTGGCGAGACGGCCTGGTCGATGCCATGGGCGAGCTGCTGCCGGCCGCTGAGGCGGGTGCCGCTGTCGATGCGCTGCCGGTTCGTGGCGAGGAGTGCCTCGAGGTCTCCCTCCAGGCAATGAGGCGGTGGCTCCTCGACGGAAAACCGAAGGTTGTCGCGGATGTCGACGAGTTCGCGGATGTCGATGAGTTCGATGACATCCCCTTCAGCGAGGACGAGTCCGGCGCCCTTGCGCTCCGTCCCACAGCCGATGCCGGCTGGCAGTGGGTCGATGCTGCGTCCCTGCGTCCTGGGGACGTCATCGTCGTGCCCAGCCGTTACGGTGGTCTCGACCAGTTCGGCTGGAACCCAATGAATCACGAGACCGTCAGGGATGTTGCCGAGTTGGCGTCGTTGCGTCGTGGGCATGCCGTGCTCCGGCTCGATCCCGGGCTCGGTGACCGGTTGGGGCTGGAATCCCCGCCGGAGCTGACGGAATCAAGAGCTGCTTGGTCGAACGCCGACGACTTGACAGAACGCGACGAAGCGGCGCGGCGCCTGATCGAGACCATTCGTGAGTGGCTCAGTGACGAAGCCGTCCTCGCTGACGGCAGCCCGTGGGTCCCCGAGGACATCGCCGACTTGCGGAAGGCCTTCTCCCAAGGGGCTGTGGTCTCCGACGGTGACGACGCTTCGGCTGTCCCGGTCCTGCTTCTCCACACGTCATCGTCCAGAACGGCATGGCAGGGCGTGGACGAAGGGACTCCTGCTGACAGCTCCAGCCTGAGCAGGCGAGTGAGCCTATCCGACCACTTGAAGGCGGTCGGTGCTCGCAGCAAGCAGATCACCGAGAATCTCGGTCTGCCGCAGGAACTGAGCCGCGTCATTGTTGATGCCGCACGCTGGCATGACCTGGGAAAGCTCGACCGGCGGTTCCAAGCCATGCTCTTCGGTGGCAGCGAGATCGCCGCCGAGCTGGCCGAGGAACCGCTGGCGAAGTCGGGGATGTCCCAGGACGACAGGGCTCAACGCCTTCGTGCTCTGCGGCTCAGCGGTCTTCCCAGGGGTGCCAGGCACGAGGCGTGGTCCGAGACCATCGTCGCAGCGCACCTGAAGAGCTTGGAAGAACCCTATCCGGGCGATGAGGACCTACTGCGCCATCTGGTTGCCAGCCACCACGGCCATGCTCGGCCCCTGCTACCACCCGTCAACGACCCGGGAACGCACACCGCGGACGCCGATGTGGAAGACGTCCACGTCCACGTCTTACTTCCCACAGGCGTCCGGTTGGCAGACGCCGACAGGTTCGCTGAACTCAACGCCAGATACGGCAGGTGGGGTCTTGCCCTGCTGGAGACCGTTGTGCGGTGCGCAGACATGACTGTTTCATCGGAGGGATCATGAATGACGTCAAATTCCCAGCTCTGGTGGGCGACTCGCCGCTCGCCATTCTTGCCGCCATCGGCACTCTAAAACTGGCCCGCGACTTCGTTGATGATCATGCCCTGCTGTCCTGGGACGCCGCAGATTATGTTCCAGTATTGCACTCCTCAATGACATCAATCGACGACGTGGTGGCACGGCTTGCTGAGATCATCGAGGCGATGCCCGAGGATGTGGTTGTGCCTGGTGGCCCTCCAGGATTTCCCCCTCCGGGAGCGGCACCAGATCGTCTGCGTCTGAAACTGGGGGAATTGCGGAAATTCACTGGCGCGCTCTGCACGGATCAGCCTTCAGCTTCGACGGTGCGTGCGTGGATTTCAGGTCTAGTGACGGATCTCGTTGCTGATTCCTCGGGGCGCGGGGCAATAAGTCAATACGCTGCGCCTTCCGGGAAGCAGTCCATGGCCACGATGCTGCAAAAACCGTTTGAGTTGGTACGTGATACGTCTGAGTATCTCCGCGAGGCCTTTGTTGGCTGGCGGCGCGTGCCAGGAGTCACGGGTGAGTACTTGGACCACAGAGCGAATTGGGACAGCAGTGAGGATGGCCGGGGGAAGGCTGAGATGCGCGGCGTTCCCGGGGCGACATGGCTTGCGCTGATGTCGTATTCGCTGTGGACCACCACTGCCAGTGGGGCTCAACCGCGAACCAGCGGCTGGCACACAGTGAGCAGGGGACGGCGTCGCGAGGAGGAACTCAGACTTCCCCTGTGGGGTGAGCGGCTGGGCCCCGCCGCGGTCAAGGTCCTCGTCGAACATCCAGCACTCGTGGGGGACTGGAAGAGCATCGACCATGATGCGCTCAGGACACTCGGGGTGATCCACGTGTGTAGGGCCCGTCGCCGCAAGGCGGAGGGTGGTAAATCCGCTGGTGTCCTGGTACCGCTATCATGAGTGTTGTCAGACCAGATTTCCCGGGATTGCCTGAGACGCTCCCGGCCCGCATGCTGAACGAGTTCGTGTACTGTCCAAGGCTGTTCCATTTGGAGTGGGTTCAGCAGCAGTTTGCCACCAGTGATGACGTCGAGGAAGGCAACTACCTGCATCGTGTTGTCGACCAGGAGACAGGGGATCTTCCTGACAAGTCTGAGGCGTGGGCCGGGAGGGCTGCAAGATCAGTTTCATTGTCATCGCGGCGACTCGGCCTGACCACGCGAATTGACATGGTGGAGGATGGCGGTGACGGTACCGTCGTGCCAGTTGACTACAAGAAAGGTCATCCCGACAAAGACGGTGAGGCTTGGCCCAGCGATCGTGTACAGTCACTGGTTCAAGCGGCGCTGCTCCAAGAGGCCGGTTATGTTGTCGAGCGGGCTGAAATATGGTACGCCGAAACCCGACAACGCGTGCACATCACGGTGAATGATGCCGCACTGAAAGAGATCACAGAAACTGTAGCGAAGGCGTGGAAGATCGCTGCTCAGCCCATGGCACCGCCGCCTCTGCACGACAGCCCGAGATGTCCGCGGTGCTCGCTGGTGGGAATCTGTCTTCCCGATGAGATGGAGTCACTTCACTCGCCCCCTACTCAACGCCGCCCGTTGAAACGCCTGATGGCGCCGATACTCGAAGGCCGCCCCGTATACGTGACCGTGCAAGGAGCTGTCGTCGGCATCCGTCATGAGCGGCTGGAGATTCGCCTCAAAGGTGAGTTGCAGACCAGTTATCGACTGATCGATATCAGCCAGGTCTGCATTTTCGGAAATGTGACAGTATCAGCTCAAGCCGTGAGATCGCTGATACCACGGGACATTCCAGTGCTTTGGTTCAGCTACGGAGGTTGGTTCATTGGGATCACCGAGGGACTGCCGGGGAAGAATGTTGATCTCAGAATCGCGCAATTCAGAATCCCGGAGTCAAGAAAACTAGAAATCGCCCGCCGAATGATCTCTGGAAAGATTCGCAATAGCCGCACGATGCTTCGTCGCAATTCTCGCACTTCAACCAAGAATGTCGGGGATCAGTTGAAGTCGCTCGCCCTTCAGGCCACAGAAGCCGAGTCCCCGCAGCAGCTGCTGGGGATTGAAGGCGTGGCAGCGCGCCTCTACTTTGAGAATTTCATTTCACTGATCAGCAAGGACGCGCGGATTGATGTTTCCGGTTTCAGTGAAGGTGGACGTACTAGACGCCCGCCCGAGGATCCAGTGAACACGCTTCTGTCGTTCTGTTATTCTCTTCTTATCAAGGATTTGACGGTAACGCTTGAGGCGGTTGGCTTCGATCCCTATTATGGCATGTTCCACAGACCCCGGTTCGGGCGTCCTGCCTTGGCCTTGGACTTGGCGGAGGAGTTCAGGTCTTTGGTCGCTGAGAGCGTTGTGCTGCAAGTGCTGAACAATGGTGAGGTAGGCTCCCGGGATTTCAAGTTCCGCGCCGGGGGATGCATGCTTGAAGCCGATGGTCGCAAGGCTGTCCTGCGAGCTTATGAGCGGCGACTCGACCAAGAGATAACGCATCCCCAGTTCGGATACAAAGCATCATATCGTCGCATCATGGACATCCAGTCCAGAATACTGGGTGCAGTCATGATCGGAGAACTCGACCAGTACACGGCGATGATGACCAGATGAAAACGAGAAGGAGAAGATATCTGATAGCCTATGACATTCGTAACCAGACGCGACTTCGTCGAATCTGCAAGCTGATGGAGGCCAACGGGGAACGTCTTCAGTATTCCGTTTTCGTCTGCGACTTAACTAGGACAGAACTCATCCATTTACAAGCGGACAGTGAGGATATCATGGACTTGGCTGTAGACTCAGTGGTGATCGTTGATTTGGGCGACCCCAGTGGAGACCGGTTCACGTTCGTGGGTCACCGCAGGCTGCTTCCCACACGAGGGCCCCAGATTGTCTAGCGAGCGCTCTGATACCGACCAGCCCCTTCGACAGTGCTCGCACCCTAGCCAGGACCGGTTTCTGGCCAGTTCATGCAGTGCTTCCCGCTGTCCAACGAGGCGCCGAGTGGCAGCGCTCGCAAAAGTATGCAACACTGGTAGTCAGCAGCCTCGTAACTGGCGAGCCGTATTCCCGGTCCTAAGGACCGGGCTCCATTGAGGCTCGGCCTCGAGTACAACGCCTCCGAGGAGGCTTGGGCGTATTCCCGGTCCTAAGGACCGGGCTCCATTGAGGCAGAGTGACAGAACTCTCCCCCTCACCAGGGTGCCAAGTATTCCCGGTCCTAAGGACCGGGCTCCATTGAGGCTCTGCCGAGTTCGCCGGCGCGACGAGCCTTCCGGTGTCCGTATTCCCGGTCCTAAGGACCGGGCTCCATTGAGGCCTGTCCAAGCAGCTCGGGGTGACCACCGCCGACGTGTATTCCCGGTCCTAAGGACCGGGCTCCATTGAGGCCTCATGCCTGGCCGCACGGCCGGCGCCCCACCATCCGGTATTCCCAGTCCTAAGGACCGGGCTCCATTGAGGCTTCATCGAAGAATCCCCGGCAGGCGAACGGAGCTGTGTATTCCCGGTCCTAAGGACCGGGCTCCATTGAGGCTCAACCACTCTCGGGCGGTCTCCCTCCGGTGAGGGTGGTATTCCCGGTCCTAAGGACCGGGCTCCATTGAGGCCTGACCTCGTGAAGGAGATTGAAGCACACGATGCGACGTATTCCCGGTCCTAAGGACCGGGCTCCATTGAGGCGCCCGCTACTACCCGCAGCACCCGCTGGAGGGGCTGGTATTCCCGGTCCTAAGGACCGGGCTCCATTGAGGCACCATAGAGGTTTCGCAGTGTGCCCTGACCTGTGGCGGTATTCCCGGTCCTAAGGACCGGGCTCCATTGAGGCTCCAGGTCCGCGATCAAGTCTTCGATCTCGTCTGCGGGTATTCCCGGTCCTAAGGACCGGGCTCCATTGAGGCATGCCGGTGGGCGGCAGGCCGCGTTCACCGAACAGGTATTCCCGGTCCTAAGGACCGGGCTCCATTGAGGCATTTGGACGCCCACGGTGATGCGGCCCGGGCAGTAGTATTCCCGGTCCTAAGGACCGGGCTCCATTGAGGCACGAGCTAGGCCGTGAGGCGTCGATCGTGATCGGGAGTATTCCCGGTCCTAAGGACCGGGCTCCATTGAGGCACCGTCCCCCTACCCCGCAGCATCAGCCCGCTCCGGTATTCCCGGTCCTAAGGACCGGGCTCCATTGAGGCTCATCAACACCGTCTACAACAACGGCATCCGGCGCGTATTCCCGGTCCTAAGGACCGGGCTCCATTGAGGCATGGTGGTTCCGCTGCCGGTGGCGCCGCCGCTGGCGTATTCCCGGTCCTAAGGACCGGGCTCCATTGAGGCTCGACCGCGTAGGAGGCGGACTGTTCGGCGGCCCAGTATTCCCGGTCCTAAGGACCGGGCTCCATTGAGGCATGTGGCGGACGAAGTAATAGATGGCCGTCAACCACGTATTCCCGGTCCTAAGGACCGGGCTCCATTGAGGCAGCTCGCTCAACGCGAGGCATTGCCGCTTGTTGAGCGTATTCCCGGTCCTAAGGACCGGGCTCCATTGAGGCGGGTTACCCAACCGTCTTCTGTGAGGCGCAGGAGAGGTATTCCCGGTCCTAAGGACCGGGCTCCATTGAGGCGTTCATTCCTTCGAGCCAGTCGGTGACCAGCCCGGGTATTCCCGGTCCTAAGGACCGGGCTCCATTGAGGCGAGTCACTTGACAGCCTGCTTCTGAGCGGCTAGACGTATTCCCGGTCCTAAGGACCGGGCTCCATTGAGGCTTGTAGATCAGGTAGCCGGAGAGCTTACCGGCCCGCTGTATTCCCGGTCCTAAGGACCGGGCTCCATTGAGGCCCTTCGCTTGTTGTGTCCGCAGGACAATTCGGTGAGTATTCCCGGTCCTAAGGACCGGGCTCCATTGAGGCGTCACGATCATGGGCTGGGCCAAGTGGGTCGCCCTGGCGTATTCCCGGTCCTAAGGACCGGGCTCCATTGAGGCTGGTCATGGTTGTGCTCCATTACTTGATTACTTGAGTATTCCCGGTCCTAAGGACCGGGCTCCATTGAGGCAATACCATCCCAGTCGTTCTCATCGGGGATGGTGAGGTATTCCCGGTCCTAAGGACCGGGCTCCATTGAGGCCTCGATATCGGCAAGGACTCTGTCACATTGCAGGGCGTATTCCCGGTCCTAAGGACCGGGCTCCATTGAGGCTTGGTGCGGCGGTCCCCGTCGATGACCTCGATCTCGGTATTCCCGGTCCTAAGGACCGGGCTCCATTGAGGCCACAGCTCGTACGCCTGCGACAGCGGGTCGCCGGGCGTATTCCCGGTCCTAAGGACCGGGCTCCATTGAGGCGCTTCCTCCTCGTTGTAGCCCATCTGGGTCGCCGTCTGGGTATTCCCGGTCCTAAGGACCGGGCTCCATTGAGGCACGCCATGACGGAAGACAGGATCACTGTCACCTGCGGCGTATTCCCGGTCCTAAGGACCGGGCTCCATTGAGGCCAGCCGTACGCGTTGCCCTCCTCCGTGTTGATCGTTGTATTCCCGGTCCTAAGGACCGGGCTCCATTGAGGAGGTAGTATGCATGGTGCACGATGACCCGACGATCGAGCCCTATTGAGATTGGGGACGCAAGGTTGCGGGTGCTGAGAACTCGTGCTAGCATCCTCTTTCATAAAGGTGAGGCTCCGTTAAGATCCGATTTCCCAGCAGCTGGGACCCGCCCTGCAGCTAGATTCCTGGTCATCAAGATCAGGCTCCATTGAGGTATAGGCAAAGCCCATGATTATGGGTGGAGTATGCTCATTTTCCCGGTCGTAAGGACCGGGCTCCATTGAGGCATTCAGGGGCAGGTGCGGAACTGGTGGCTGCTCGGGGGTGGTGCCATGGGGTCGTAACAACAGTGCTTGCCGGGGGTGTTGGTGCGGGGCGCCGGGTGTTGACCGTTGTTGATCGGGCCGCGATCGCAAAGGGGCTCGATGAGGGCTGTTCGTTCCGGGAGATCGCTCGGCGGATCGGTCGGGATG
Source organism: Propionibacterium australiense (assembly GCF_003666605.1). Classification (GTDB taxonomy): domain Bacteria; phylum Actinomycetota; class Actinomycetes; order Propionibacteriales; family Propionibacteriaceae; genus Propionibacterium; species Propionibacterium australiense. Next base: position 186,888 of record NZ_RCIV01000001.1, read on the forward strand.
TGTCGGTGGTGTCACGGGAAGTGAAACGCAGCAGTGACCAGGGCCGGTACCGGTGCGTGGCCGCGGATACGATGGCCAGGCAGCGGCGCAGACGGTAGAACTTGGTGCGCTGACCCTTGGGCAGCCACATGCGGCGGGTCTCGGCCTCGTGCTCCAAACGCACCTCGTCGACCGCATACACCTCACAGCCAGCGCCCAACAGGTCATTGACCTGGGCCTTCACCACGGCCATTCGCCGGGTGATGGCCTGCTCGTCGCGGTGCTTGTCGAACGGGTCCGGCAGCTTGAAACTCAACCCGCAGAACCGCAGAAGCAACTGTTACGAAGACTCTGACTCGTACCCCATATCGAACCAGATCTTCACCACGTCACGCAGGACAGGAACATCCCAGAACACTGCCCCAGACACGGCCAGCGAGACCTGCGGTCGTCCCGGGCACAGTGCTCAGGACACGCTGATCGGTGTGACCGGGGAGGTCATGCCCTTGCAGTTGGCCACCACCATCCGCGGTTCGCCGGTAATGACGACCATGCGGTACCGATCATGGATGCCGACCAGGTCAACGCTGACATCCACGTAGCCATCCTCAACCCGGAAGACCAGTTCGGCGTCGACAAGAGCCGGCCCGTAGCGACGCAGCAGTTCCCCCTCGACGGCCTGCTCGGCCCTCGTGTCGAGCCCCACAGCCCCGCGGTAGCGATCCCAGATCGGGTCGATTTCGCGTCCTGTCAGGAGCACCGGAAGATCATCCTCGACCAGGTGGCCCCACATGCGTCCGGACGGGAAATCGAGCGCGGTGGGCGCGAACCGGTGACCGCCGATGGCGCTGCACCGCCACACCCGTGTCGTCGTGTCCCCGCCCAGCATCTGCCGCGCAGCGCGGTGGAGCCGCACCCCGAGGCGCCCGCAACACGAGTCCACCTGTCCGTGCGCGCAGATGAGCAGCTCCCGTACACGACCGACCCGAAAACCGTCCTGGCCCAGTGGCCCGCCGGCGACAGCGCACATCTGGTCGAGGCCGTCCTCCTCTCCCAAGAAGAATTCCTGCCGCACCCACCGAATGCAGTGCCCCGCGTGTCGTTCCAGGATGATCGCTCTGGGATTCCCCGGAACCGAGTACTGCCGGTCCGGGGCCAGCGCAACGAACTTCGCCCGCACGCCGGCCGCCTCGGCGCCGGCGATGGCCCGGTTGAGGGCCCCGACCCGTTCCGGTGACCAGTCGGAGCGCATCCATGGCGGTGTCCTCATGTCATCCGGCCATGGGGCCTGAACCTCGACCAGGACGAACCGGTCATAGGGGGTAGCAGTGGCGATGAGTTGTTCACCGCTGGCCCGTGCGATGGTCGAGCAGGGTGCGTGCCTGTCACGCGCGCGCTCGTCGCGGGATCTCATGTCCGTCGCCGCGCCGGACATGACGTGCGGGCCGCTGCTCGTCTCATGCATCCGGGCGCTCCTTCGCTGATTGCCCGTCGCACCAGGCCGATTCTCGGCCCCGCAGTGAGCTGGCGACAGTCAGTCGCTCGGTGCCACCTGTTTCGTAGCTGATGATCCTGGTCGGAATGCCGTAGAGGCGGGTCAGGGACTCGTCGGTCATCACGAGCCTGGGCGCACCGAAGACCCCGCCATCCGAGCCGTCCATGAGCAGTACCTTGTCGGCCGCCTCGAGGGCGTGATCGGGCTGGTGGGTGATCATGATCGCTGCCCAGCCCTCGTCGCACAGTTCACGCACGATCGAGACCATGCGCGCCTGGTTCGCCAGATCGAGGCTGGCGCCGGGCTCGTCGAGCACGAGCAGCCCGGTCTGTCCGATGATCGCCCGGGCCACGAGCACGAGTTGCTGTTCGCCACCCGACAGGGTCGGGAAGTCGCGCTCGGCGAGGTGCGCGGCACCGACTCTCTCGAGTGCCTCGAGTGCGGCGGCCCTGTCACGGGCACCAGGCAGCCGCATCATGCCGAGCCTGCGGGCCCTGCCCATGAGCACCATGTCGAGCACGGAGTAGGCGAAGACCGGTGAGTGGTGCTGGGGTACGAAAGCGGGTTCGGCGCTGTGCCGGACGCTGCCCTCCGCCAGCCGGAGCCAGCCCATGAAGCAGCGGATCATCGTCGACTTGCCCCGGCCGTTCGACCCGAGAACGGCCATGAGCTCGTGCGCGTCCACCTGCCAGTTGACGTGCTGGAAGAGCCAGCCGGCGCCGGGAAAGGCGAAACCGGCGCCGAGCATCGCCGCCACTGGGGCACTCATGCCCATGCCCCTCTCGTCGAACTGCGCAGCGCCCAGACGAACACCGGCGCACCGATGATGGCGGTGAGCACGCCCAGCGGGATCTCAGCGGCCGCCATGCTCCGCGTGATCGTGTCGATGACCACGAGGTAGGCGGCCCCGATGAGCAGCGACTGGGGAATGACCTGGCGGTTGTCGCTGCCCACCAGGAAACGGGTCAGGTGGGGAACGACCAGTCCCACCCAGCCGATGACACCGCTGACGGAGACGGCGCCCGCGACGATGAGCGCCACGGCCACGAGCAGCAGCCAGCGGATGCGCTGCGGGTGGACGCCCAGGGCCGAGGCCTCCTCGTCACCCAGCGACAGGATGTTGATGCGCCACCTCAGCACCACGAGCACGACGCTGCCGATCGTGACGGGTACGGCGGCCATGAGCAGCTTCCCGGTGGTTGCCGCGGCCAGCGAGCCGAGCAGCCAGAAGACGATGGCCGGCATCTCGGTGTAGGGGTCGGCCACGTAGGTGAGCAGCGAGGTGATGGCACTGAAGAACGAGCCGACAACGAGACCGCCGAGCACGATCGTGACGATGCTGACGGTGCCGCGCACCCGGCTGATGGCGAAGACTGCGGCAAGGGCGCCGATACCGAAGACGCAGCACAGCCCGATCATGCTGAAGGGCCCCGTGCCGAGCATGATCGAGACCACACCACCGCAGGAGGCCGCCGACGAGACACCGAGCGCCTGTGGACTGACGATCGGGTTGCCGAAGATGGCCTGCAGCGCGGCACCGGCTGCCGCCAGGCCGGCCCCGACGAGCATCGACAGCAGCACGCGGGGCAGCCTGATGTTCATCACGGCGTTCTCCTGCATGGCGGTCCAGGTCTGCTGCACGGGCATCAGATGGGAGGCCAGGATACGCAGGACCTGCAGCGGGTCGACGACGTAGCGTCCGATCGACAGGGCCACGAGTCCCACCAGTACGAGGAGCAGCGGGGTGAGGCTCCTCGTCCACCGCCGGTGGCATTTAGCGGCCGAAGTCGGCATAGTTCGCGGAGTCCTTGTTGGCCTCTGTCTGCAGGATCTGGTCGAGCTGGGTGTCGTCGGGCCGCTTGTTGTAGAGGAACTCGTAGTCGTCGGCGATCATCTCGCGCAGTCCCGGTGCACTCTCGCCTCGTACGACTGCCGCCAGCCAGGTCCACATGAGCGAGGACTCCTGGCTGGGCGGGTCCCAGCGGTAGCCGCCCAGCGGCACCTTGTAGACCTGCCGGTTCTGCACGGCCTTCAGCTCGGCGAAGCGTAGGTCGTTGTACAGGTCCTCGGGCGTCATCTGGCCGAAGTTGCCGAGCAGGATGACGTCGGGGTCCCACGCGAGGATCTGTTCCGGGCTGACGGCGACCGAGGAGCCGTTGACCTTCTCGGCCGCGTCGCGGGCGCCGGCGAGTTCCGTGGTGAAGTGGTTGTAGGAGTTCGTGCCGTTGGCGTTGAAGGCGTCCTTGTCCCCGCGCAGGTACAGCACGCTGGGTTGTGTGCCGTCTGCGGTGGTGGCCGGTTCGCGCCTCTCGAGTTCTGCGCGCCGCTCGTGCATCGTGTCGACGATGCGCCGGGCCCGGTCCTGTTTGCCGAGCAGTTCGCCGTACAGCGCGGTGATGGCCTCGATGCGCTCCTGCGTCCCGTAGGTGATCTGGGCCACGGGGATGCCCGACTGGGTGAGCGGGTCGACGACGCCGGAGCCCTCGTCTCCCCACTGGATGACCAGGTCTGGGTCGGTCCGCATGATGCTCTCCATGTTGGGGGCGAAGTCCGTGCCGGCCACGTCCGAGGGCACGTCGAGCAGCTGCGGGTAGGCCTCGCCGAGGAAACCGTTCTCGATGGCGGTCATCGAGGCGGAGTTCATGCCCACCAGGTGATCGGCGGTGCCGTCGACGGCGACCAGCATGGAGGCGGCGGGCAGCGGGATCGTCACGACCCTCTGCGCGGTCTGGTCCAGGTGCACCCTGGCGCCGGTCAGATCGGTGACGTCGACACCTGCCTTGCCCGAGGAGGCGTCCTGTGGTGTTGAGGAGCTGCACGCGGTGACCAGCGATGTGCACAGGATGACGGCGGCCGCTGTGGCGCACAGCCGCCCGGGCCGGATGGAGGACCTCATCGTCCTTCCCCTCTCGTGTCACGCGGAGATGGAGGGGCGATGAGCACGGCACCGAGCCGTCCGGCCACCTCTTGCTCCGAAAAGTGGTTACGGGCGCACCGGGCAGGCGACCGGGCTTGGCACGAATGCCTTCACCGTTGCGGGACAGCGCCGGAATCTCACCGAACTTCGCTGACCGGTACGCGCTGGCTGGGCCAGCACCACGACCGTATCAGGAGGCAGCCGGTCCTCCACATCCAGGCAATGCGAACAAGCCATACCAGCGCGTAAGCCAGACGAAGCGATGCAGCCTGTCAGGTCGCTGGAACACGAGGAATGACGTTTTCGGCTTCAGCGGAAGCAGACGCACTGGGCTCCCTTCTGGGGATCCCATTGAATAAACTTCTTTCGCTCTGCTCTTCCCCACTTCCTCACGGCCGGACACCAGGCCCGGTCGGCCACCGCCGTTCCCAAGACACATCACGCAGCCGTCCTCTTGGCCTAACAGCGAACCGTCCCCGGCACCCGATGAGGCGCAACCGGAACGGTCCGGCACTTGGGCACTTATGATCCAGTCATGGCCAGTAGCGATATCCGCGCGGGCCGCCTGCGCGCATGGGAGCGAGTCACCGAGTGGCCACTGATCGCCGTCGCCATGATCTTCCTGGTGGCCTACGCCTGGGAGACCATCGCCGATCTGCACGGCACGCCGCGCATGATCACCGAGGTCACGATGGACGTCATCTGGGTGCTCTTCGTCGTGGACTACCTCGTCCGGCTCGTCCTCGCACCGGCCCGTGGCCGCTGGTTCCTCGAGCACCTGTTCGACTTCGCGGTCGTCGCCCTGCCCCTGCTGCGGCCACTGCGTCTGCTGCGCGTCGTGACGCTCGTCAGGGTGCTGCAGCGCAACGCTGGACTGGCCCTGCGCGGCCGCATCATGATCTACGCGGCGGGCGGGGCGACACTCATCACGTTCGCTGCCTCGCTGGCGGCGTTGGAGGCCGAGCGGCACGAGCCCGGCTCCTCGATCACGACGTTCCCCGACGCGCTGTGGTGGGCGCTCGTGACGATTACAACGGTCGGCTACGGCGATCTGGCCCCGGTCACCGCGATCGGACGCACGGTCGCGGCGCTGCTCATGATCGGCGGCATCGCGCTCATCGGCGTCATCACCGCGACGCTCGCATCGTGGATCGTCAGCACGATGGCGGTGGAGAGCGCCGAGGAGGAGGCGGCGACCCGGGTGCAGGTGGCCGACTTGCAGCGGCAGATCGCCGAGCTCACCGAGCAGATCGCGGCACTGTCCGGCACGACCGCAGAGCCGCCTGCCAGCGGGCGGGACACCCGGAGAGAGCAGGACGACGGGACAACCGTGTGAGGGGCCGTCCATTCGCAGAATCGCTCCTGTCCCCCGCCGCCGGTCAGACGATCGCGCGGCCCGACTGCCCAGACATTGTGCCCCGAGCGTGCGGCACCTCCTGGCATGTCCCGCACGCGTGAGGCCGCCGCGCAAGAAATCTACGCCAAGATCCCCGTCGCAGGCATGTCCCGCACGCGTGAGGCCGCCCCATCACCGTCGATCCGAACGCTTGACCAGACAAGGCACGGCCAGCATGCGTGAGGCTGCCCCGGGCAATACGAGTCCTCGACAGATTCGTTCCCGACAGGTTCCGGGAGCACGGCCTCCACACGAGTGACCGCCCGGCTCGTCAACCCGATCATTCTCGTCATGGGTCGGACGACACGGCGGGACACGATCTCTCCGCTCGGCATGCCGTGAGCGCGACCGGCAGTGAGGATGACTGCGGCAGCGACCGGCTCACTGCTCGGGACGCAGCGTGTAGCAGGCCACCGCCGCCGCGGCGGCCACGTTGAGCGAGTCGATGCCGCGGGCCATCGGGATCCGCACGGCGACGTCGGCCTGGCGTAGCCAGTGCGAGCTCAGCCCGCTGCCCTCGGTGCCCATGAGGAGGGCCAGCTTCCGGGGCTCGCCGGCCAACTCGGCGGCGAACGCGTCGAGCGTCACGGCGTCCTCGCGCAGGGCCATGGCGGCCACGGTGAAGCCGGCCTGTTTGAGAACGTCCAGGCCGCCCGCCCAGTCGTCCATGCGCGCCCAGGGCAGGAAGAAGACCGCACCCATGCTCGTCTTGATGGCCCTGCGGTAGAGCGGGTCGGCGGCCCGCGGGGCGAGCAGCACGCCGTCCCAGCCGAGCGCCGCGGCGCACCGGATGATCGCACCGACGTTCGTGTGGTCGACGATGTCCTCGGCCACGACGAGCCGCTGAGCGCCCAGCAGGTCCGTCATGTTCCGGCCGGTGGTGCGCCGCATCGAGGCGAGCGCGCCGCGGTGCACGTGGAAACCGGTGACCTGTTCGGCCAGCACCTCGTCCACCACGTAGACGGGCACGTCGAAGCGGTCGAGGATCTCGCGCAGCCCGTCGATCCAGCGCTCGGCCAGCAGGAAGGAGCGCGGCTCGTAGCCGGCCTCGCAGGCCCGCCGGATCACCTTCTCGCCCTCGGCGATGAACAATCCGTGGGCGGCTTCGAGCGATCTGCGCAGTGAGACGTCGCGCAGCCGCACGTAGTCGCCGAGGCGTTCGTCGGCGGGATCGGTGACCGGTACGAGGATTGCCACGGCGCAAGGTTAGTGCCCGGGCGCTCCCGGCGCCCTGCACGGGCCCGGAACACCGGCCTGCCGATGGCTCGCCGCACCCGAAGACGCGGCGCCCTGCACGGGCCCGAATCGTTCCCGCTCGCCAGCAGACCCAACGCCGGTGGCGAGCCGGGGCCCGCGCCGACCGGGGTGTTCTCGCGGTCGCCACGGCCTGCCCGCGCACGGCGAGTGGTGTCCTGCGCAGATCGGGGTGCTCACCTCACCCACCGACCACCAGAGCCGTCACTGGATGGGCCGCCGGGCTGGCCCCGTGCTCACCCCACCCACCCGGCCGCCAGCCATGCGTCAGACGAAGCCGGACCATGGGGGGTGCCGCTCACGGCCGGTGCCGCGACGTGGGCACCGTCGCCGGGCGGGCCGCTCGATCCTAGACTGGCCGGGTGACAACGCCGCAGACCCCCTCTCACGAGCGCAGACCCTGGTACCGGCGGATCCGCATCGACTGGTTCGTGACCGCCATCGTCGTCTCGGTCATCGTCGCCACCCTGCTGCCGGCGACCGGCGAGGCCAATCACGTGCTCGACTGGGGCGTCAAGGTCCTCATCTTCATCCTGTTCTACCTGTACGGGGTGCGGCTGGCCCCGCGCGAGGCGCTGGCCGGCCTGACCCACTGGCGCCTGCACGTGACGATCCTGGTCTTCACCTACGTCCTTTTCCCGCTCCTCGCGCTGGGGCTGCGCCCGCTGTCGGGGCACTACCTGAGCCCCGAGCTCTACCTGGGTGTGCTGTGGCTGTCGATCCTGCCGTCCACGGTGCAGAGCTCCATCAACTTCACCTCGATCGCCGGGGGCAACGTGGCCGGGGCGATCGTCTCGGCCTCACTGTCGAACCTGCTGGGGGTCTTCTTCACCCCCCTGCTGGCCATGGTCGTCATGAGCACCGGCGGCCTGGTCATCGAGCCCAGCTCCATCCTCGACCTGGTCGTGCAGCTGCTGCTGCCGTTCGTCCTTGGTCAGCTCACCAGACGCTGGACGGCCGGCTTCGTCACGTCCCATCCTCGGCTGAAGCTCGTCGACCAGTTCAGCATCGTCTGCGTCGTCTACAGCGCCTTCAGCGACGGCATCAACGAGGGCGTGTGGCACACGGTCGGCCTGTTCGACATCGTCCGGCTCCTGCCGGTGCTGTTCGTCGTGCTGGCGCTCATGCTGGTCCTCACCTGGTGGCTGCCCGGCCGGCTCGGCTTCGGACGCCGCGACCAGATCGCCATCCAGTTCTGCGGCACGAAGAAGTCACTGGCCACCGGAGCCCCGATGGCCTCGGTGCTGTTCAGCGCAGCCCAGGTGCCGCTGCTCGTCCTGCCGCTGATGATCTTCCACATGGCGCAGCTGATCGCCTGCGGCGTCATCGCAGGACGCTACCGCACCAAGCCCCGGGCCTGGCACGAGCGGGGCGGGCGGCTGAGCGTCGCCGAGGAATCCCCGGCCTGAACCGGAAGCGCGCTCGTCCGGCTGCGCCCATCCGGCCGGTTCTGCTGGTGATCCTGCGGTTCTCGTGGTGGGCGCGTAAAGCGCAGGGCGAGCACTCGTCGGCTGGCCCTGCGGTTTTCGTGCAAAGACACACAAGAAATGCAGGACGAGCCCGAAACGCAGGAGCAGATAGCGCAGGGCCAAGAGGCCGGGTCAGCGTAGCCGATGGGCGAACCTGCGGTTTTTGTGCAAAGACACGCAAGTACCGCAGGACGAACCCGAAGCGCAGGCTGAGCTCTCGTCAGAGACGCAGACAGCGGAGGCGACGGAGAGACGCAGACGGCGGAGGCGACGGAGGTGGCCTCAGGCTGCCTTGGCGGTCCAGCGCCCGTCGGCGGCCTGCTCGACGTGCAGCGGCATGCCGTAGACGGCTGACATGTTCTCGTCCGTGAGCACCTCGCCGGCCGGACCGGAGGCCGCGACCCTGCCGTCGGACAGCAGCAGGGCGTGGGTGATGCCGGCGGGGATCTCCTCGACGTGGTGGGTGACGAGGACCGTCGTCGGCGCGTAGGGGCTCGCGCACAGCTGGTTGAGCGTGGACACCAGCCGCTCGCGGCCACCGAGGTCGAGGCCGGCACCCGGCTCGTCGAGCAGCAGCAGCTCCGGGTCGGTCATCATGGCCCGGGCGATCTCGACGCGTTTGCGTTCGCCCTCGCTGAGGGTGCCGTAGGTGCGTTCGGCCAAGTGCGCCACGCCGAAGTAGTCCATGAGCCGCCCGGCGCGGTCGAAGTCCATCTCGTCGTAGTGCTCGTGCCAGCGCCCGTTGATGGCGTAGCTGGCCGAGACGACGACGTCGCGCACCTTCTCGCGGTAGGGGATCCGGTGGGCGATCGAGGCGCTCGTCAGGCCGATGCGGGGCCGCAGCTCGAAGACGTTGACCGCGCCGAGCACCTCGCCGAGGATCCCCACGACCCCCTTGGTCGGGTAGAGCTGGGTCGCCAGGATCGACAGCAGCGTGGTCTTGCCCGCCCCGTTCGGGCCGACCATGACCCAGCGCTGGCCCTCGTCGATGCTCAGGTTCACGTCGTCGAGCAGCAGCTTCTCACCACGCCGGACACTGACCCCTGCAAGCTCTGCCACCGAAACCATGGTTAGACCATACAATCTGGCCCGGCGCAGCGCCGGGCTAATCGGCCGAGGATTCCCGCCGTTCGCCTGCGACGCAACCGCTTAGCCGGAGCCGGGACCACCGTTAGCCTTGTCGCCGTGCCTGACCCCGTCATCGAGTGCCTGCGGCTGGTGAGCCTGCTCAACACCATGGGTGTCGGCGCTCTCGATGCGCCCCTCGCCGAGCATGCGCTGCGCACGGGCGAGGCCGGCGAGACCGACCGCCCCCATCATGTCGCCGATCCCGAGTCAGTCCTGGGCCTGGATGCCGGCGGCGCCGTCCCCGTCCGCCTCGCCCTGGCCCGGATCGCCGACCGGATGCGCGGCGCACTGTGGATGCTCGTGCTGGCCCGCCCGGGGAATCTCGGCGGGTTGCGCGGCCCGGCCGCGGTGAACGAGCAGGCCCTGGCGTGCGGTGCCGCGGTCGTCAACCATGACGGCGGGGTGACCTGGTTCCCCCACCCGATCGGACCGGCCATGCAGTGGCAGCTGGCCCGCGCCGAGCGCCCGCTACCCCCGCCCACCCCGGGCGAGGCGGCGACGGCACTCAACGAGCAGATCCTCGAGTCGGCCCGCGAACTGGCCGCGCTCGACGCGACGGCCGGCCAACGGCCCGCGGACGCCGCCTCGGTCGTCCTCGGACGGGCCTACCCGGCCCGCAACCAGCAACTGCTCGACAAGGCGATGCTCTGGCGCGAGGCCTGCGCGGCCGGCTTGGACGCCGGCGACGCGCTGCTGCACTCGCACGCCCAGCTGACCCGTTCCACGCACCTGCGCCGCCTCGACGCCGTGTGCTGCGAGGCGATCAGCGCGGCCGCCAGCTGGCCCGACATGAGCCCGGCCCGCACCTGAAACGACCGTCCTGCCCTGCCGCCGGTGTTCGCCCTCTCGGGCCAGGACATGATGGGGCGGGAGGCCCGCCCCATCGGGCCGGACCTCCCGCCGCAATGTTCCCGGGGCTCAGGCGCCGGTCGAGAACAGGCCGCCGTCGACGTGGATGACCTCACCGGTGGTCGCGGCGAACAGGTCGCTGAACAGGGCGCAGATCACGGTGCCCACCGGGGTGGCGTCCTTGGCGTCCCAGCCGAGCGGGGCGCGCTCGTCCCAGACGTCGTTGAGCGAGGCCGAACCGGGGATGGCCTTCTTCGCCAGCGAGTCGATCGGGCCGGCCGAGACCAGGTTGGCGCGGATGCCGTCCGGCCCGAGGTAGCGGGCCAGGTAGCGGTTCGCTGACTCCAGGCCGGCCTTGGCGACACCCATCCAGTCGTAGGACGGCCAGCTGATCGTGGCGTCGAAGGTGAGACCGACGACCGAGGAGCCCGGCCCCATCATGTCCTTGAGGGCCACGGCGAGAGCGGGGTACGAGTAGGTCGAGGTGTGCAGGGCGGTGGCCACGTCGTCCCAGTCGGTGGACAGGAAGTTCCCGCCCAGGGCGGTCTTCGGGTTGGCGAAGGCGATGGAGTGCAGCACGCCGTCGACGTGGTCGAAGCCGTTCTCGGCCAGCGCGCCGGGCAGGGCGGCAAGGCTCTCGGCGCTGGTGGCGTCCAGCTCGATGACCGGCGGGGCCGGGTCGAGCTTGGCGCAGACGCGCCTGCACAGGCTGAGTGCCCGGCCGAAGCCGGTGACGATGATGTCGGCGCCCTCGCGCTGGGCGACCTCGGCCGCCTTGTAGGCGATGGAGGTGTCCATCGTGATGCCCGTGACGAGGATCTTCTTGCCCTCGAGAATGCCCATGTGACCTGATCCTTTCGTTCCGGTTGAGATTAACGCCCCATGCCGATGCCGCCGTCGACGGGCAGCACGACGCCAGTGATGTAGCCGGCCTCGTCGGAGCACAGGAACCGCACCGCGGCGGCGATGTCCCCGACCTCGGCCGCCCGGCGCAGCGGGATGCGTTTGAGGTAGTCGGCCTTGACGTCGTCGGACAGCTCGTCGGTCATGTCGGTGCGGACGAAGCCGGGTGCCACGACGTTGCAGGTGATGTTGCGGCTGCCGAGCTCACCGGCGACCGAGCGGGCCATGCCGATGAGGCCGGCCTTGCTGGCCGCATAGTTCACCTGCCCCGGCGTGCCGACGTAGGCGGACACGGAACTGATGAGCACGATGCGACCGAAACGTGCGCGCGTCATGGGACGCACGGCACGGCGCACGGTGCGGAAGGTGCCGGACAGGTTGGTGCCGATGACTTCCTGCCAGGCATCGTCCTTCATCATGGCCAAGAGGCCGTCGCGGGTGATGCCGGCGTTGGCGACGAGGACCTCGACCGGGCCGAGTTCGGCCTCGATCTGCTGGTAGGCGGCATCGACCTGGGCCTGGTCGTTGATGTCGCAGGCGATGCCCAGCACGCCCTCGGGGGCCGTGCCGGTGCGGCTCGTCCCCGCGACGCGGTAGCCCGCCTCGACGAGATGGGAGGCAATGGCTGCGCCAATGCCGCGGCTGGTTCCGGTGACGAGGGCTACGCGCCCGTTCTGCTCAGTGCTCACCAGGCCACGCTACCGGTTCGCGCCCCCGCGCGTGGCGATGGACACAGTACGGCAGGATGAAGCCATGGATCTCGGACTGGACAACAGAGTGTTCATCATCACGGCGGCGAGCAGCGGCCTGGGCCTGGCCAGCGCCCGGGCGCTGGCCGCCGAGGGGGCTCGCACGGTGCTCGTGGCGCGACGTCAGGAGGCCCTCGACGAGGCGGTCGCCGAACTCGGCGCCGATGCGGCCACGTCCCTGGCAGCGGACCTGTCCCTGCCCGGCACGGCCCAGCAGGCCGTCGACCTGGCGCTGGCCACCTGGGGCCGACTCGATGGCGCGATGGTCTCGGTGGGCGGCCCGCCGAAGGGCACCGTCACCGGCACCACCGACGAGCAGTGGCTCGGCGCCTTCGACTCGGTCTTCCTGGCGGCCGTCCGCACCGCGCGCGCCGTGCTGGGCGCGAACCAGGCCGCCCGCCTCGGCTTCGTCCTGTCGATCTCGGCGAAGATGCCCCTGGCCGACATGGCCCCGAGCAATGGCCTGCGCCCCGGCCTGGCGATGCTCGTCAAGCAGCTGGGCGACGAGATCGCCCGGGACGGCGGTCGCACCTTCGGTCTGCTGCCCGGCAACATCGCGACGCAGCGCATGGTCGACCTGCTCGGCCACGAGCCGACCGCCGAGGACGCCCGCCGCGCCGGCATCCCGATGGAGCGGCTGGGCACGCCCGAGGAGTTCGGCGCCGTGGCGGCCTTCATGCTCTCGGACGCGGCGAGCTATCTGACCGGATGCCTCCTGCCCGTCGACGGCGGGATGCTCCGCGGTCTGTGAGCGGGCAGGACAACGTCCCGGTCGCGCAGCGTCTGGAGGCCCTGAGACTGGCCAGTGCACTGCTGGCCTGCCCGGTGTGCGCCCGCCGGGGCACGCCGGATGTGCCGCTGGCCCTGTCCGGGCGGACGCTGCGCTGCACGGGCGGGCACGTCTTCGACGTCGCGCGGCAGGGGTACGTGAACCTGGCGGGTGCGGCCCAGCCCCGCAACGCGGACACCGCGCAGATGCTCGCGGCCCGTGACCGTTTCCTGGGCTCAGGCGTCCACGAGCCGTTGCGCGCCGCGATCGTCGAGGCCTGCGGGGCGACGCCGTCGAGTCTCGTCGAGGCCGGGGCCGGCACCGGCTGGTACCTGGCAGGCGCCGTAGCCGCCTTCCCGCGGGCGACGGCGCTGGCCCTGGACGTCTCGGTGCCGGCGCTGCGTCGGTCCGCCGCCCGTGGGCTGGCATCGGTCGTTGCCGACAGCTGGGTCGGTCTGCCACTGCGTTCCGGCAGCGTCGACGCATTGCTGTGCGTCTTCGCCCCGCGCAACGCGGGGGAGTTCGCCCGTGTCCTGTCCCCGGTCGGGCGGCTGGTGGTCGCCGCCCCGACGACTGCCCACCTGGCCGGCCTGCGGACGCGGCTGGGGCTGCTCGACGTCGCCGGCGACAAGGCCGAGCGACTCACCGGGCAGATGTGCGAGGCGGGTCTCGTGCCGGCCGGCCGGCGACTCGTCGAGTTCGACGCCCTGTGCACGCCGGAGCAGCTGAGGGATCTGGTGGCCATGGGCCCGAACGCCTTCCACGAGCACCCCGAGCCGGGCGGACCAGGTGTCATCACCGTGAGTGTTCTCGTGAGCGTCTTCACGCGAACGACCAGGACCAGCCCGTGAGCGTCTTCACGCGAACGACCCGACGAGCCGGTGGGCGTCGGCCGCGACCGGAGCGGGGAGCTCGCGACCGGCTTAACACTGGGACGATGCCCTCCGGCAAGGGACGATACTGTCCGCGATTGTCACGATCGTGTCGGTGAGGAGCACATATCCGTTTCGCGCATGGTCGTCGGCAGCCGGAGGCCCTACGATCCGGGTTGAGAACGGAGATCACCATGACGACCCTGACCGTGGTCAGCGCCGGCATGCGCGCACCGTCGACGACGCGGATGCTGGCCGATGAGCTGACCGAGGCGGTGTGCACACGGCTTCCCGAGCCGCTCACCGTGACGAGCATCGAGGTGCGCGACTACGCACAGGCCATCACCGATGCCCTGCTGGGTGGTTTCACGCACCCGAACCTGGCGGAGGTGATCGCCTCGGTCAAGGACGCCGACGCTCTCATCGTCGTCTCCCCCACCTTCCAGGGGTCCTACTCCGGGCTGTTCAAGTCGTTCATCGACCTGCTGCCGCCGACCGACCTGGTGCACAAGCCGGTGCTGCTGGGCGCCACCGGGAGCTCAGAGCGTCACTCGCTCGTCATCGAGCACGCCATGCGCCCGTTGTTCAGCTATCTGCGCACCATGACGACCCCGACCGGCGTCTACATGACGACCAGTGCGCTGAGCCGGGGAAACGAGAACGTGCGCGCCCACATCGATCGTGCGGCCGACGAGCTCGCTGCCTTCGTCCGGCTCAACGCCACGACCCGCAATCCCCTGCCGGCCGCCGTCACCGACGACCCGACCGCCATGGCCATCGAGATGGACCAGGCGCAGGCAGAGCTCCAGCTGAACCGCGACGAGCCGGTCGGCGGCGCCTTCGACGAGGTGGTGCGCACGCTCGGGTGGCCCTGATCCCGGGCGGGTACACGACGGCTCGGCAGCGGATGGCCGCGATGGAACGCGACGGCCGCTCAGGCCAGGGAGACGAGCTCCGCGTAGTCCTCGTTCCACAGGTCCTCGTCGCCGTCCGGCAGCAACAGGACCCGGTCGGGTTCGAGGGCCTGGACGGCGCCCTCGTCGTGCGTGACGAGGACCGTCGCGCCCTTGTAGGCACGGATCGCGCCCAGCACCTGTTCCCGGCTCGCCGGGTCGAGGTTGTTCGTCGGCTCGTCGAGCAGCAGCACATTGGCCGCGCTGACGACGAGCGTGGCCAGTGCCAGCCGGGTCTTCTCGCCGCCGGACAGCACGCGTGCCGGTTTGTGGTCGTCATCGCCGGTGAACAGGAAGGCGCCGAGCACCTTGCGGGCGTCGGTCTCGTTGAGCTGGGGGGCGGCGAGCTGCATGTTCTCGAGGACCGTGGCGTCCATGTCGAGCATGTCGTGTTCCTGGGCGAAGTAGCCGAGCTTGAGGCCGTGACCGGGCAGCACCTCACCGGTGTCCGGCTCCTCGATGCCGTACAGCAGCCGCAGCAGGGTCGTCTTGCCGGCGCCGTTGAGCCCCAGTACCACGACCTTGGAGCCCTTGTCGACGGCCAGGTCGACGTCGGTGAAGACCTCCAGCGAACCGTATGCCTTCGACAGGCCCTCGGCCATGAGCGGGGTCCGGCCGCACGGGGCCGGGTCGGGGAAGCCGATCGCGGCGACCCTGTCCCGGGTGCGTTCGGCCTCGGTACTGGCCAGCAGCCTCTCGGCGCGGCGGGCCATGTTCTGGGCAGCCGTCGCCTTGGTCGCCTTGGCGTGCAGTTTCTCGGACTGGGCCAGCAGCTGGGCGGCCTTGCGTTCCGCGTTGAGCCGCTCACGGCGGCGGCGTTTCTCGTCGGCCTGGCGCTGGGCCAGGTAGAGCTTCCAGCCCATCGAGTAGACGTCGAGGGTGGACCGGTTCGCGTCCAGGTGGAAGACCTTGGTGACGGTCTCGTCCAGCAGCTCGGTGGAGTGACTGATCATCATGACGCCACCGGCGTAGGACTTCAGGAAGTCACGGAGCCAGGTGATCGAGTCGGCGTCGAGATGGTTCGTCGGTTCGTCCAGCAGCAGGGTGTCGGCATTGCTGAACAGGATGCGGGCCAACTCGACACGGCGACGCTGGCCGCCCGACAGCTCGTGCAGTGGCTGCGCCAGCACCCGGTCCGGCAGGCCGAGGTTCGCTGCGATACGGGCGGCCTCGGCCTCGGCGCCGTAACCGCCGGCGGCGATGAAGGCGGACTCGGCACGGTCGTAGGCGGCGATGATCTTCTCACGGTCGGCGCCGCGGGCCCGGGAGATGTCGTCGGTGGCCTGGTTCATCCTGGCCAGGAGGGACTCGATGTTGCGGGCCGAGACGATGCGTGAACGAGCCGTGACCGAAAGATCCGACTCCCGGGGGTCCTGGGGCAGGTAGCCGACCCGCCCGGAACGTTTGACCGTGCCGCCCGAGGGGAGACCCTCGCCGGCCAGGATCCGCATCGTCGTCGTCTTGCCGGCGCCGTTGCGGCCGACGACACCGATGGTGTCGCCCTTGGCCACCCGGAAGCTCACCGGCGCGAGCAGCAGGCGGGCGCCGACACGCACCTCCAGGTCATTGGCTTGTATCACGGCGCTCCTGCACTCCTCGACGACGGACCGCCGCCCATTCTCCCGCGCCGGCGGGTACCGGGCAAAGGCTCTCCTTCTGAGCGGATGACGGCAAAGTAATTGAAAATGATAATATCGACTTGTCCGGAGGGTCCTCTCGTCGCACAATGAAAATACCTGCGTGTCGCGTCATCGTCGCAGCACCCCACTGATCGTGCGAGGGACTCGGGAGCAGGTGCCGTGCACCCCTCTACCCCCTGCAGGCAGTACAGGACGACGAAAGCGAACCAGATGTCAGATGCATCACGTGCGTCACGCCCCAGCCGGCGTGTTCTCGTGGCCCGTTTCGTTCTCATCGTCATGGTCGTCTTGGCCATCAACGCGCTCATCCAGGTCTTCCTCGGGTCCTGGCTGGGTATCGCCGAGAACATCTGCTGGCTCGTCTCGGCGGTCCTGCTGGGCTGGGCCGGCTCCTTCGGTCCTGAGCGGATCCACAACGGCCCCAGACGCGCCTGCGATCGTGAGGCCTGATCCTGGATTTCGTCACCGCCTGCGGCCATACCGCCGATGACCGTGAGCTGCCCGAGGCATGGCACCGGGCAGCCCCGGGCCGGCCGGTCAGACGTTGAAACCGATGTAGCGCAGCTGCTCCCGGCCGTCGTCGGTGATCCGGTCCAGGGTCCACGGCGGCAGCCAGACCCAGTTGATCGTCACCGAGTTCACGAGCCCGTCGAGAGCGGACTGGGCACCCCACTCGAGCTGGTCGGTGAGCGGGCAGGCCGGGCTCGTCAGCGTCATGTCGACGACGACGTTGGCCTCCTCGTCGACCTCGACGCCGTAGACGAGCCCCAGGTCGACGACGTTGACCATGAGTTCGGGGTCGATGACCTCCTTGAGGGCCTCGAGAACCTGGTCCTGGGTCGGGGGTTCGGTGACGCCGGCCGGAGCATCGGGCAGCCTGTCGCGCACCAGGTCGGACGGGCGCTGCCCGGGGGTCGGGTCACCGCTGGGGGACTGCTGCTCAGTCATCCTGCCTCCTTCTCGTCGCTGATTGTCGCGCCGGCGCGGGCGAGCGCGTCGCGTAGGGCCATCCAGCTCAGCATGGCGCACTTGACGCGCGCCGGGAACTGCGCGACGCCGGCGAACGCGATCGCGTCCTCCAGGACGTCCTCGTCGGGTTCGACCCGGCCCTGGCCCTCCATCATCTGTTTGAACACTGCGAAGACCGCCATGGCCTCCTCGACCGTGTGGCCGATGACCAGGTCCGTCATGACCGAGCTGGAGGCCTGGGAGATGGAGCATCCCTCACCGGCGTAGCTCACGTCACCGATCCGGTCGCCGTCGAGCGCCACACGCAGAGTCAGCTCGTCGCCGCAGCTCGGGTTCACGTGGTGCACCTCGGCGCCGAAGGGGGTGCGCAGGCCGCTGTGATGCTTCTGGCGATAGTGGTCCAGGATGATGTCCTGGTACATCTCCTCGACGTTCATCAGCGACCTCTCAGCTTCCCAGTGAAGAAATCGTGCGCCCAGACGATGGCCTCGCAGAGGGCGTCGATCTCGGCCTTCGTCGTGTAAAGATACCCGGACGCGCGGGCCGAACTCTGCACGCCGAGGCGGCGGTGCAGCGGCTCGGCGCAGTGGTGACCGCCGCGCACCGCGACCCCCCGTGAGTCGAGCAGTTGCATGAGGTCGTGCGGGTGCACCTCGTCGACGGTGAAACTGATCGCTCCGCCGCGGTCGACGGCGGTGGCCGGCCCCATGACGTGCACGGCGGGGATCTCGCCGAGCCGCGCCAGGGCGTACTCGGTGATCTCGTGCTCGTGGGCGGCGACCCGATCCATGCCGACGCCCGTGAGGTAGTCCACGGCGGCGCCGAGGCCGACGGCCTGGGCGATCGGGGGCGTACCGGCCTCGAACTTGTGCGGCAGCTCGGCCCAGGTGGCCCCCTCCATGGTGACGACGCCGATCATCTCGCCGCCGCCGAGGAAGGGGGGCAGCTCCTCGAGCAGGGCGCGCCTGCCCCACAGGACGCCGACGCCGGTCGGGCCGAGCATCTTGTGGCCGGTGAAGGCCAGCAGGTCGACGCCGAGTCCGGACACGTCGGTGGGCAGCTGGGGCACCCCCTGGGAGCCGTCGGCGACCATGACGGCGCCGACGGCGTGGGCCTGCTCGGCGATCCGCGCGATGGGGTTGACGGTGCCCAGCACGTTGGAGACCCAGGCCAGCGAGACGATCCTGGTGCGCTCGTTGATGAGCCCGTCGCGTTCGGCGGCCGCCAGGTCGAGCCGGCCCTCCTCGGTGATGTCGAACCAGCGCAGCGTGGCCCCGGTGCGCTCGCACACCATCTGCCACGGGATGAGGTTCGAGTGGTGCTCCATCACCGAGAGGACGATCTCGTCGCCCGGACCGAGCCGGGCACCGAGCGTGTTGGCCACCAGGTTGAGGGCCTCGGAGGCGTTCTTGGTGAAGACGACCTCCGCGGGATCCTTCGCCCCGATGAAACCGGCGATCTTCGCGCGGGCGCCCTCGTAGCCGGCCGTCGACTCCGCTCCGAGCGCGTGCATGGCGCGGGCGACGTTGGCGTTGTGCTCGCGGTAGTGCTCCGTCAGCGCCCCGATGACGCTCGCCGGTTTCTGGGAGGTGTTCGCGCTGTCCAGGTAGACGAGTGGGCGTGAGCCCACCTGGCGCCGCAGGATCGGGAAGTCGCGGCGGATCGCCTCGACGTCGACATCACTTGGCATACTGCTCGTAGCCCCGCTCCTCGAGATTGTCGGCGAGCTCGGGCCCGCCGGAGACCTTGACGCGGCCGTCGACGAAGACGTGGACGCGGTCGGGGCGCACGTAGCGCAGGATGCGCGTGTAGTGCGTGATGAGCAGCACCAGCTTGTCCGGTTTCCTGGCGAACCTCTCGATACCGGCCGAGACGACCCGCAGGGCGTCGATGTCAAGACCGGAGTCGATCTCGTCGAGGATGGCGGCCCGCGGGTCGAGCAGTTCGAGCTGGGCGATCTCGCCGCGCTTCTTCTCACCGCCGGAGAAGCCCTCGTTGACGGAACGTTCGGCGAAGTCACTGGACAGGTCCATGACGGTCAGGGCCTCGTTGACCTGCTTGGGCCAGGTCCTCACCTTGGGGGCCTCGCCGGCCAGCGCCGTCTTGGCGGTGCGCAGGAAGTTGGCCATCGAGACGCCGGGCACCTCGACCGGGTACTGCATGCCGAGGAAGAGGCCGGCACGGGCGCGCTCGTCGACCGACAGCTCGGACAGTTCGACGCCGTCGAGCAGCACCGAGCCCTGCGTGATGGTGTACTTGGGGTGGCCGGCGACCGCGTAGGCCAGGGTCGACTTGCCGGAGCCGTTCGGGCCCATGATGGCGTGCACCTCACCGTCCCTGACGGTCAGGTCGACGCCCTTGAGGATCTCCTTGGGGCCATTCTCGGTGTCGACGTCGACATGCAGATCCTTGATGACGAGTTCAGCCATCGTTCTCAGTTCTCCTTCACGAGGTACTCGACGTCGACGAGAACGGGGGCGCCCTCGACGCGAACGGGGTACATGGGTGCTGGGGCCTGCTCAGCGAGCCGGCCCGGGTTCGGGGAGTTCACTTCTCGGCGCCCCCATCGGGGGCGATCGCGTCCAGCTGGCGCTCGACGACGGCGATGAGGCGTTCGGCCACCTCGGGGATGCCGATCCGTCGGACGATCTCCACGAAGAAGCCCTGGACGACCAGGCGGCGCGCCTCGTCCTCGGGGATACCGCGGCTGCGCAGGTAGAACAACTGCTCGTCGTCGAAGCGGCCGGTGGTCGAGGAGTGGCCGGCGCCCTCGATCGCGCCGGTGGCGATCTCGAGGTTGGGGATCGACTCGGCGCGGGCGCCCTCGGTGAGCAGCAGGTTCTTGTTGGCCTCGTACGTGCTGATGCCCTCGGCCTCCTTGCGGATGAGCACATCGCCCACCCACACGCCGAGCGAGCCCTTGTCCTGCAGGGCACCGCGATAGTCGATGTTCGAGCGGCTCAGCGGCTGGTTGTGGTCGACGAACAGGCGGTGCTCGACGTGCCGTCCCGAGTCGACGAAGTAGAGACCGAACTGCTCGAGTTCGCCACCGGCGGACTCGTAGCTGGCGCGTTCGAGCATGCGGGTGATCGCCCCGCCGAGCGAGGCCTGTACGGTGCGGACGGCGGCGTCATGACCGACGAGCAGGGAGAACTGCCCCACGTGCACGGCGTCGGGCGCCCAGTCCTGCAAGGTGACCACGTCGACGTGCGCACCCTCGCCGACCCGCACGTCGACCTTGTCCGCCACCTGGGCCAAGCCCTCGTAGCGCAGCAGGACCTGGGCCGTGGCGTTGGCGCCGACCTCGATGATCGTCTGCCCGTAGGCGAAGTCCTCCGTGCCGGTGCCGGTGAAGTTGAGTTCGACCGGTTCGTCGAGTTCAAGGCCGGCGGGCACCTGCACGAGACGGGCCCGGCCCGTGTTGGCGGCGGCGACGGCGGAGGTGCGATCGGCCGGGGGCTCGACGGCGGCGGCACGCACGGCATCACCCTCGATGAACGTGGCGGTCACGCCTGCGGGCAGCCTGAGTTCGCAGTCGAGCTCGGTGTTGGTCGGCCCGCTGGTGAGCAGGCCCTTCAGCGCGTCGATGGGGGTGAACCGCCAGACCTCCTCGCGTCCCGATGGCAGGGGGTGGTCGTCGAGATCCCACGAGACCCTCGGATGCAGGTGCGAGGCGATGGTCTCGATGGCACCGCTCACAGCCTCGGCACTCGCGCTCACCGGTTCAGCCACGGCAACAGCTCCATTCCTCTGCGACATCAGCCCACCGCGCCTTCCATCTGCAGCTCGATGAGGCGGTTCAGTTCGAGTGCGTACTCCATGGGCAGCTCGCGAGCGATGGGCTCGACGAAGCCGCGCACGATCATGGCACGGGCCTCGTCCTCGTCGAGGCCGCGCTGCATCAGGTAGAACAGCTGGTCCTCCGAGATCTTGGAGATGGTGGCCTCGTGCTCCATCTGCACGTCGTCGGTCCGCACGTCCACGTAAGGATACGTGTCGGAGCGCGAGACGTTGTCGACGAGCAGGGCATCGCACTTGACCGAGGACATCGCGTGGTGGGCTCCCTCGGCCACCGCGACCAGACCGCGATAGCCGGTGCGGCCACCGTTGCGGCTGATGGACTTCGAGACGATCGTGCTCGACGTGTGCGGAGCGGTGTGCACCATCTTGGCGCCGGTGTCCTGGTGCTGGCCCTCCCCGGCGAAGGCGATCGACAGGGCCTCGCCCTTGGCGTGGGGACCCATGAGCAGGCAGGCCGGGTACTTCATGTTGGCCTTGGACCCGATATTGCCGTCGATCCACTCCATCGTGCCGCCCTCGGCGACGGTGGCCCGCTGGGTCACCAGGTTGTAGACGTTGTTCGACCAGTTCTGGATGGTCGTGTAGCGGCAGCGCGCGTTCTTACCGACGATGATCTCGACGATGGCGGCGTGCAGCGAGTCGGTCTTGTAGATGGGGGCGGTGCAGCCCTCGACGTAGTGCACGTAGGCGCCCTCGTCGACGATGATGAGCGTCCGCTCGAACTGGCCGAGGTTCTCGGTGTTCATCCGGAAGTAGGCCTGCAGCGGAATGGTGCAGTGCACCCCCTTGGGCACGTAGATGAACGTGCCGCCGCTCCACACGGCCGTGTTCAGCGCCGCGAACTTGTTGTCGCCGGCGGGGATGACCGTGCCGAAGTACTCCTCGAAGAGCTCGGGGTACTCCCGCAGACCGGTGTCGGTGTCGGTGAAGATGACGCCCTGACGGCCGAGTTCCTCGTTGATCTTGTGGTAGACCACCTCGGACTCGTACTGGGCGGCGACGCCATCGACCAGGCGCGCCCGCTCGGCCTCTGGGATGCCCAGCCGGTCGTAGGTGTTCTTGATGTCCTCGGGCAGGTCGTTCCAGTCACTGGCCGGCTTGTCCTGGGCCCGGACGAAGTACTTGATGTCGTCGAAGCGCAGCCGGGACAGATCACAGCCCCAGGTGGGCAGCGGTTTGCGCTCGAACTGCTCCAGGCCCTTCAGCCGCCGCTCGAGCATCCATTCCGGCTCGTCCTTGAGACCGGAGATGCTGCGCACGACCTCCTCGGAGAGGCCGCGCTGGAAGGCGGCCGAGTAGTCGTCGGCATCGTGCCAGCCGTACTTGTAGGTGGTCAGGTCCTCGACCAGCTCGTCGCGCTCGGCGATCCTGTCCTCGAGCCTCGTGTCAACCTGCGTCATGCGCGTGTTGCCTCCCGCTTGTGATGGCCGTTGGGGGCGCCCAACGGGATGTTGGTGGTGCAGACACCGTCGCCGTGGGCGATGGTAGCGATCCGCTGCACCGGAGTGTCGAAGAGCCTGGCGAACATGCTCGTCTCCGCCTCGCACAGCTGCGGATACTCGGCCGCCACATGGGCGACCGGACAGTGATACTGGCACAACTGGTGGCCGCCTGGCACCTCGCTGACGTGGGCCGCGTAGCCCTCCTCGCGAAGGACGATGGCCAACGCCTCGACCGGGTCGGCGTCCGGGGCCTCCGCGCGGAGCTGGTGGTACCTGGCCTCGACCTCGCCGTAGCGGCGCTCCCCCACCGCGACGACGGCCTCTGGGCCGGCCGCCTCGACGAGGGCGCCGAGCGCCTGCAGGGCAAGGGTGTCGTAGTCTTGGAAAAAGGCCGAGCGGCCGCGGTCGGTGAGGGCGTACTCCTTGGCGGGCCGCCCCCTGCGGCGCCGGCCGCGGACGTAGCGCTCCTTCTCGACGAGCTGGCCGGAGGATTCGAGGACGCCCAGGTGGCGGCGGATGGCGGTCGGAGTGACGCCGAGCCGCTCGGCGAGTTCGCCGGTCGTCGCAGGCCCGTTGACGAGGAGTTCGTGCAGTACCCGGTGACGGGTGGAGTACTCGCCCCGCTCGGGCTCGTTCCCGGGTTCCGCCACCGTTTTCATAACCCTATTGTTTCCAAAATCAGGGCGCAGTCAAACTCCATCGTCCACAGCGAATCACGACGCCAGCTAGGGGATTCACCATTCTCAAGGTAAGGCTTACCTGATTTGAATCGATCATCTGGGCGCGCCACGGCCGGAGGGGAGGCCACCCGCACGGGGGCAGGACGCCGCGACCGGCGCGCAGCAGCCGGTCAGGTCCGGTTCCGGTGATCCCGGGCCTGCTCGACGAGGGAGTGATGCATCCGATGGTCGTCGGTGAGTTCGGGATGAAAGGCCAGCGCGGTGATCGCCCCCTGCCGCACACCGACGATCCGCTCCCCCACCGTCGCGATGACGCGGACACCGTCGCCGACGCGGGTGACGGCGGGGGCCCGGATGAAGACGGCCTCGATGTCCTCGCCGATGCCGCCGACGTCCAGCCGCGTCTCGAAGGAGTCGAGCTGGGTGCCGAAGGCATTGCGGCGCACGCCGATGTCGAGAACGCCCAGGACATGCTGCCCGGGTGCGGCATCGTGCAGTTCATGGGCGCACAGGACCATCCCGGCGCAGGTGGCCAGCACCGGCAGGCCGGCGGCGATGGCCTCGCGCAGCGGCGTGGCGAGGCCGAAGACGCGCATGAGACGGTCGAGCACGGTGGACTCCCCGCCGGGGATCACGATGGCGTCCAGCGCATCGAGTTCGGCCGGCATGCGGACGGCACGGACGCGGGCGCCACTGGCTCTCAGGGCACCGAGATGCTCGTCGACACCGCCCTGAAGCGCCAGGACACCGACCAGCGGGGCCTCGCTCGGCGCGCTCACCAGCCGCGCTCGGCCAGGCGGTGCGGGGCGGGCACGTCGGCGACGTTGATGCCGACCATGGCCTCCCCGAGGTCGCGGGAGGCCTCGGCGATGATCTCTGGCCGGTCGTACATGGCGGTGGCCTTGACGATGGCGGCGGCCCGGGCCGCCGGGTTGCCGGACTTGAAGATGCCAGAGCCGACGAAGACGCCCTGGGCACCGAGCTGCATGACGAGCGCCGCGTCGGCCGGGGTGGCCACGCCGCCGGCGACGAAGAGCACGACGGGCAGCTCGCCGGTCTCGGCGACCTCGCGGACCAGGTCGTGGGGGGCCTGCAGCTCCTTGGCGGCGACGTAGAGCTCGTCGGGATCGAGGCCACGCAACCGGGCGATCTCGTCACGGATGGTGCGCAGGTGCCTGACGGCCTCGGAGACGTCGCCGGTGCCGGCCTCGCCCTTGGAACGGATCATGGCGGCGCCCTCGGTGATGCGCCGCAGGGCCTCGCCCAGGTTCGTGGCACCGCAGACGAAGGGGACGTCGAAGTCCCACTTGTTGATGTGGTGCGTGTAGTCGGCCGGGGAGAGCACCTCGGACTCGTCGATGTAGTCGATCTTGAGCGCCTGCAGCACCTGGGCCTCGACGAAGTGGCCGATGCGCGCCT
Source organism: Propionibacterium australiense (assembly GCF_003666605.1). GTDB lineage: Bacteria > Actinomycetota > Actinomycetes > Propionibacteriales > Propionibacteriaceae > Propionibacterium > Propionibacterium australiense. Next base: position 211,572 of record NZ_RCIV01000001.1, read on the forward strand.
TCGCCATGACGGGGATCGAGACCGCATCGACGATGCCCTCGATGAGGCCCGGGTCGCTCATGCGCGCCACCCCGCCCTGGGCCCGGATGTCGGCGGGAACGCGCTCGAGGGCCATGACGGCGCTGGCGCCGGCGTCCTCGGCGATCCTGGCCTGTTCGGGGGTGACGACGTCCATGATGACGCCGCCCTTCAGCATGTCGGCCAGCCCTCTCTTGACGCGGGTGGTGGCTGTTCGGGTCGGGGCCGGTGTGGTGGTCTGCGTCGTCATGATCGCCATTCCAGCCCGGCAACTGGATCACTACAAGATCCACATCTGACCTTTCCCAGTGGACCACTTCTCATCTCGGATGAGACAGTGGCACCATGCGCAACGATCTGGTGGTCCATCCCCCGCTCGTCCTCGACCGCAGCGCCCGGGCGCCGCTGACCCGCCAGATCGTCACCGGCGTACGGGGGCTCATCGAGGCGGGCACCCTTGCGGCGGGCGATGCCCTGCCCTCGACCCGGGCCCTGGCCGCCACGCTGGGGGTGGCCCGCGGCACGGTCGTGACGGCCTTCGACCAGCTCGAGGCCGAGGGCTATCTGGTCGCAGCCCGGGGTTCGGGCACGCGCGTGGCCCAGATCGCAGCGCGGGGCCCGGGACGCCGCCAGCAGGCCCGCCCGGGGCACAGCAGCGAGGCGCCGGCTGGCGGGCTGCTCGATCTGCGCCCGGGTCACCCGGACATCTCGGCCATCGATTCGGCGCCCTGGCGGCGCGCGTGGCGTGAGGCGCTGTCCAGTCCTGGCGCGTCGACCGATCCGGCCGGGCTCGCGGCCCTGCGCAGCGAGATCGCCGAGCACCTTCGTCTCATGCGGTCCCTCGTGCGTCCGCCCGATCAGCTTCTCATCACGGCCGGCGCCAGGGAGGGGCTCGCCCTCGCGCTCGGCGCGCTCTCGGCGCTGCGCAGGAGTTCGGGGCGCGGGGGCGAGCCGGGCCGGCTGGGGATCGGGGTGGAGAGCCCCGGCCATCCCGCACTGTCGCTGCTTCCCGCAGCCCTCGGCCACCAGACCATCGAGCTGGCAACCGATGGCGGCGGCCTGGTCACGGACCGGCTGCCGGATGCGGCCTCGCTGGACGCGGTCATCGTGACCCCCAGCCACCAGTACCCGCACGGCGGGGTGCTGTCGGTCCGGCGCCGCCAGGAGCTGCTGGCCTGGGCACAGGCGGGTCGGGTGCTCGTCATCGAGGACGACTACGACTCCGAGCTGCGCTACGTCGGCATGCCGCTGCCGCCGCTGGCGGCCCTCGACGATCCGGACCAGGGCTGCGTCCTCATGCTCGGTACCTTCTCGACGGTGCTGTCACCGGCCCTGGCGACCGGCTACGCCGTGGCACCGCCCGCCCTGCTGGGGCCCCTCCTGGACCACCGGCGCGCCCTCGGTCCGGCGGCCAGCGCGATCACCCAGCAGGCCCTGGCCGGATACCTGGCCAGCGGGGAGCTGCGGCGGCACATCCAGCGGATGCGGCGCCGCTACCGGTCACGCCGTCGCATCGTCATGGATCGCCTCGCGGCCGTCCCGGGCGGCAGACTGGCCCCGCTGGTGAGCGGCCTTCAGGCCGTCGTGCTCACCGACGCGCCGGGTGCGCGAATCGTCGAGGCCGCCGGGGCCCGCGGCGTCCTCGTTGGTGACCTGGCCGGCCGCTGGGGCCCGGCCGGCCGGGAGCAGGGCATCGTCTTCGGTTTCGCCCACGTCCCGGAAGCCCAGCTGAGGTCCGCGCTGGCGACGATCGCCGCGGCCTGCCAGGACGCGGCATGACGGATGTGCGCACCCCGGCGGGAGCCTGGCGGGAATGTCTGGGAGAGCATGCGCCCGCGGGTTACCCTTGGGGATCGTCCCCATCCTCCGAAAGGACCCCATGAGCCCAGCCGCAGCCCCGCAGGAGTGGGTCAACCCGCTCTACGACCCGCAGGACAGCCGCATGCCCCACATCGCGGGGCCCTGCGCGCTCGTCTTCTTCGGCGTGAGCGGCGATCTGTCCCGCAAGAAGCTCCTGCCCGCCGTCTACGACCTGGCCAACCGCGGGCTGCTGCCGCCCGGGTTCGGCCTGGTCGGCGTGGCCCGTCGTGACTACACCGACGCCCAGTTCGCCGAGATCGTCAAGGGGCACGTGCAGGAGAACGCCCGGACACCGTTCAATGACGAGACCTGGAAACAGCTCGTCGCCGGGATCCGGTTCGTCTGGGGCGACTTCGACGACGACAGCACCTTCGAGCGCCTGCACGGCACGCTCGACGAGCTGGACGCCCGGCAGGGCACGGGCGGCAACCACGCCTTCTACCTGTCAGTGCCCCCGAGCCGTTTCGAGAAGGTCATCGACCAGCTCACCTGCCACGGCATGACCGACCAGTCGACCGGCTGGAAGCGCGTCGTCATCGAGAAGCCCTTCGGGCACGACCTGGCCAGCTCCCGCGGACTGTACGACACCCTGTCCAGGGCATTCCCGGCCGAGTCGGTCTTCCGCATCGACCACTACCTGGGCAAGGAGACCGTGCAGAACCTGCTGGCCCTGCGCTTCTCGAACCAGATGTTCGAACCGATCTGGAACAACAACTACGTCAGCCACGTGCAGATCACGATGGCCGAGGACATCGGCATCGGCGGCCGGGCCGGTTACTACGACGGCATCGGCGCCGCCCGGGACGTCATCCAGAACCACCTGCTCCAGCTGATGGCCCTGACCGCCATGGAGGAGCCGAACAGCGTCGATGCCGCTCAGCTGCGCATCGAGAAACAGAAGGTCCTCGCCGCGGCGCGGGTGCCCGATGACCTGGACGCCCACACCGCGCGCGGCCAGTACGCCGCCGGGTGGCAGGGCGGCAACGAGGTCATCGGCTACCTCGACGAGGAGGGCATCGCGCCCGACTCGACCACCGAGACCTATGCGGCGATCCGCTTCGACATCGACACCCGCCGCTGGGCCGGCGTGCCCTTCTACCTGCGCACCGCCAAGCGCATGCCACGCCGTGTCACCGAGATCGCGCTCATGTTCAAACGCGCCCCGCACCTGCCGTTCGACAACACCGAGACCCGTGAGCTGGGCACCAACGCGCTCGTCCTGCGCATCCAACCGGACGAGGGCGTCTCGATGCACTTCGGAGCCAAGGTGCCGGCCACGGCCATGGAGATCCGCCAGGTCAGCATGGACTTCGCCTACGCCGACTCGTTCAACGAGTCCAGCCCCGAGGCCTATGAACGCCTCATCCTCGACGTCCTGCTCGGCGAGCCCCCGCTCTTCCCCCAGCAGGAGGAGGTCGAGCTCTCCTGGCGGCTGCTCGACCCGGTCCTGGCTCACTGGGCCGCCCAGGGCCGGCCGGAGCAGTACACCTCCGGCACGTGGGGGCCCGCCAGCGGCGCCCGCATGCTGGCCAACGATGGTTTCGTCTGGCGTCGCCCCTAGGAGGTCACGAGAGATGATCATCGAACTCACCAACACGAACTCGGCCGAGGTGGCCTCGCGGGCGCTGGCCGCCCGCCGCTCCACCGGCGCCGCCTCCGGGCTGGTCATGACGCTCATCGTCGTGAGCACCACCCGCCAGTACTCCGACGCCTTCGACGCCGCGCAGGCCACCGCCATCGAGCACCCCTCGCGGATCATCGTCGTCATCGAGGGCAGCAAGGACAGGCCGACCGCGATGGACGCCGAGATCAGGGTCGGTGAGGGAACGCCCGGCGACATGATCACCCTGCGCCTGACCGGTGACCTCGTCGGCCGGGGCGACTCGGTCGTCCTGCCGCTGCTGCTGCCGGACCTGCCGGTCGTCGCCTGGTGGCCCGGCCGCGGACCCGAGCTGCCCGGCATGGACCCCATCGGTGCGCTCGCCCAGCGCCGCATCACCGATGCGACCAACGCCGACGACCCGGTCGCCGCCCTGATCGCCCGCGCCAACGGCGAGCACAGCGACGCCGACACCGACCTGTCGTGGACCCGCCTGACGCGCTGGCGGGCACTGGTGGCCTCGGCGCTCGACCAGTGCCGGCTGCCCGTCCAGTCCGCGGTCGTCGAGGCCGCCGCCGACAACGCCCCGGCCGAACTGTTCGCCGCCTGGCTGGACGCCCGCCTCGGCGTACCGGTCGAGGTCAGGACCTCGATGGGCCCGGGGGTGACGGCCGTCCGCCTGCAGACCGAGGCCGGCGAGGTCGCCGTGCACCGCACCAGACCTGCCGATGCGTCCTTCATCATCCCGGGCCAGCCGGCGCGCACGGCGGCCCTGGGCCGACGTGGCACCGTGGCACTGCTGAGTGAGGAGCTGCGCCGTCTCGACCCGGACGCGATCCTCACCCAGGCACTGGCACGGCTGGCAGAGAGGGCAGAACGATGAGCAGTGCCCCGTACGTCCTGCGCTACGCGGACGAGAACGAACTCGCCGGGGAGGTGAGCAAGCACCTGGTGAACACCCTGGCCCAGGCGCAGGCAGAGCGCGGCGCGGCCCATCTGTGCCTGTGCGGAGGCCGCGCCGAGCGCATGGTGTGCGGTCACTTGGCGTCGCTGGCCCGCTCGGGCAGCATCAATCCGGCCGGGCTGCACCTGTGGTGGAGCTCGGAGGCCTTCGTCACCACGGCCGATCCCTCACGCAACTCGCTGGCGACGCTGGGGGTCCTGGGCGGCGCCCTCGCCGTGCCGCCGGCGAACATCCACGCCATGCCGAGTTCCAACGGCTCGGCGGACCCGGACGACGCCGCCTACATCTACGCGAAGGAGCTCGGCGAGACGGTCTTCGACATCTGCCTGCTCGAGCTGGGGCTGGGCGGGCGAGTGGCCTCGATCTTCCCTCGGCATCCGAGCTTCACGATGCAGAGCAGCCTCAACCTGCTCGCGATCGGCGTCACCGACGCGCCGGAGGGCCCGCCCGAGCAGATCACGCTGACCTACAACGCGATCAACCGGTCCCGCCACATCTGGGGCCTGGCCAGTGGCGCGGCGATCGCGGGCTGCCTGGCCGACACGCTCAGGGGCGATCCGCGCACCCCTGCGGCCCAGGTCCGCGGCACGGACCAGACGATCTGGTTCGTCGACCGGGCGTCGGCGGAGCAGGTGCCCTACTTCCAGTGCGATCTGTGACCGATGCCCCCGGGGAACCGGCGGCACGACCGTCGCCGGCGAGTGTTTCCGGGCGCCCTGATGGCCTCGTCCCCCAGGGGGAGAGCCGGGTCAGTAGATGACCTCGCCGCTGCGCCGGCGCGCCTTGAGGTTGGCCAGGGCCTCCTTGAGGATGGCTGCCGCCTCCTTGTCGCTGCGGCGTTCCTTCACATAGGCCAGATGGGTCTTGTACGGGGTGTTCCGCGGGGCCGGAGGCGGGTTGTGCTGGTCCAGGCTGGCGGGCAGGCCGCACCTGATGCACTCCCAGTCCTGCGGGACCTCGGCCTCCTCGGCGAACGAGGGGCGCGTCACGTGCCCGTTCGTGCAGTAGTACGAGACCTGGATGCGGGGCGCAGTCTCACCGCGCTCGGCCTCGCCCATCGGACCGGCGCCGACACGGCTACCACGAATTGCGCTGCCACTGGCCACAGTGGATGCTCCTATCAAAAGGGGTGATGCGTGTGTGGATCGACTCAGGCCGTCACGCGGTACAGCGTGAGCAGGCCGAGGATGCAGGCAACCCACAACAGGCCGATGATGATCGTGAGCCTGTCGAGCATGCGCTCGGCCGAGGACGTACCACTTGTCGAGGTGGTCATGCCGCCACCGAACAGATCCGACAGGCCACCGCCGCGGCTCCGGTGCAGGAGGATGAACGCGGTGAGGGTGAAGCTCAGCACCACGAGCACGATGGACAACGTCGTGATGGGCCATGTCATGAGCGGAATAAGCATCACCAGGGGATTTTATCCCACATCTCAAGGCCGCCCGGAGCCGTCCCACCAGAACTCCGACCGGCACTGCGGGCGGGGAACCGGTCACGCGCCCCACGGAAAGCACTGGGGCGCCCGGCCACTGCCGGACGCCCCAGTGCTGGAACCCTGATCAGGCCTGGGCCATGGCGTAGAAGCGGACGATGGCCGCGAAGTCGTCGGGCTTCAGGCTGGCGCCGCCGACGAGCGCGCCGTCGATGTCGGGCTTGGCCATGATGGCGGCCACGGAGCCGGGCTTGACCGAACCCCCGTACTGGATGCGCACGGCCTCGCCGGTGGCCTCGTCGTACAGCTCGGTGACGGCCGCGCGGATGGCGCCGCAGACCTCCTGGGCGTCCTCAGGGGTGGCGACCTCACCCGTACCGATGGCCCAGACGGGCTCGTAGGCGATGACGAGTCCGGCGACCTGCTCGGCGGGGATGCCGGCGAGCGCCCCCCTGACCTGGTCGACGGTGAACTCGACGTGCTGGCCGGCCTTGCGGACCTCCAGGGACTCGCCGACGCAGATGATCGGCGTGAGGCCCTTGGAGAGGGCCTTGACGGCCTTGGCGTTGACGAGTTCGTCGGTCTCGCCGTGGTACTGGCGGCGCTCCGAGTGCCCGATGACCACGTAGGTGCAACCGAGCTTGGTGAGCATGTCGGCGCTGATGTCGCCGGTGTAGGCTCCGTCGTCGTGCTCGGAGACGTCCTGGGCGCCGTAGACGATCGGGAGCTTGTCGCCCTCGACGAGGGTCTGAACGGTACGGATGTCGGTGAACGGCGGAATGACGACGCACTCGGAGGCATCCGGGTCGTAGCCCTTGTCCTGCAGTGTGAAGGCCAGTTTCTGGACCAGGCCGACGGCGTCGACGTGGTTCATGTTCATCTTCCAGTTGCCGGCCATGATCGGCTTGCGTGCCATGATTCAGTCGTTCCCTTCCAGGACTGCCAGGCCCGGCAGCTCCTTGCCTTCGAGGTATTCGAGAGAGGCGCCGCCACCGGTGGAGATCCAGCCGAACTGGTCGTCGGAGTGACCGAAGGTGCGCACCGCTGCGGCGGAGTCCCCGCCGCCGATGACGGAGAAGGCGTCGCTGGAGGCGAGGGCCTCGGCGATCGCCTTGGTCCCCTCGGCGAAATCGGCGATCTCGGAGACGCCGGCCGGCCCGTTCCAGAAGACGGTCCTGGCGCCGGCGATCTCGGCGGCGATGGCCTTGACGGTCTCGGGACCGACATCGAGGCCCTCACGCTGAGGCGGAATGGCGTCGGCCGGGACGACGGTGACCTCGCCGAGGGCCTTGCGGGCGTCGAAGTCCATGCCGGCCGCCGTGACGACGTCCGTGGGCAGCAGGATCTTCTTCCCCGTGGCCTCGGCGCGGGCCAGGTACTCGCGGCAGGTCTCGACCTTGGACTCGTCGAGGATTGAGTTGCCGACCTCGTGGCCCTGCGCCTTGAGGAAGGTGTAGGCCATGCCGCCGACGACGACGAGGGTGTCGGCGATCGAGAGCAGATTGTCGATGACGGCGAGCTTGTCGGCGACCTTCGCGCCACCGAGGACGACGACGTAGGGACGCTCGGGGTCGGTGGTGAGCTTCGACAGCACGGCGACCTCCTTGGCGACGAGCTCACCGGCCGCGTTGGGCAGCAGCTTGGCCAGGTCGTAGACGCTGGCCTGCTTGCGGTGGACGACGCCGAAGCCGTCGGAGACGAAGATCTCGCCGAACTGGGCGTACTTGGCGGCGAGGGCCTCGCGTTCCGCGTCGACCTTGCTCGTCTCGCCCGGCTCGAAGCGGACGTTCTCGACGAGCGCGATCTGGCCGTCGGTCAGTGCGGCGCTGGTGGCCTGGGCGGATTCGCCGACGGTGTCCGTGGCGAACTTCACGTCCTGGCCGAGCAGCTCACCCAGGCGGGTGGCGACGGGGGCCAGGGAGAACTTCGGATTGACCTCGCCCTTGGGACGGCCCAGGTGGGCGAGCGCGGTGACCCTGGCGCCGGCGTCGAGGAGGGCCTTCAGGGTGGGTAGGGCGGCGCGGATGCGGCCGTCATCGGTGATGGTGGTGCCGTTCAGCGGCACGTTGAAGTCACAGCGGATCACGACGCGCTTACCGCGCAGATCGCCGAGCTGGGAGACAGTCTTCACTGGGCAACTCCTGGAATTGTCGGTCATGGGCGAACAGGGCGCGTCAGCCTGAGCCGACGCGCCCTGTTCTTCATGTGTGTGGTCCTGATGCTCAGAGCTTGTCGCAGACGAGCTTGGTCAGGCTGACGAGGCTGTTGGAGTAGCCCCACTCGTTGTCGTACCAGCTGAGCACCTTGACGAGGTTGCCGATGACCTTGGTCTCGGAGGCGTCGAAGATGCTGGTGTGCGGGTTGCTCTGGATGTCGGTGGAGACGATCGGGTCCTCGGTGTACTCGACGATGCCCTTGAGCTCGCCCTCGGCGGCCTCCTTGACGGCGGCGTTGATCTCCTCGACGGTGACCTCGCGGCTCGGGATGAACGAGAGATCGGTCAGCGAACCGGTCGGGGTGGGGACGCGGACGGCGAGGCCGTCGAACTTGCCCTTCAGCTCGGGCAGCACGAGGGCGACGGCCTGGGCGGCGCCGGTCTTCGTGGGGATCATGTTGAGGGCGGCGGCACGGGCGCGACGCAGATCCTTGTGGGGGGCGTCGAGGATGCGCTGATCACCCGTGTAGGAGTGGATCGTGGTCATGATGCCGCGCTCGATGCCGAACTTCGCCTGCAGAATCTTGGCCAGCGGGGCCAGGCAGTTCGTCGTGCAGGAGGCGTTCGAGATGATGTTCTGGGTGGCCGGGTCGTATTCCTTGTCGTTCACGCCCATGACGAAGGTCGCGTCGATGTTCTTGGCGGGGGCGGAGATGATGACCTTCTTGGCGCCGGCCTCGATGTGGGCCTTGGCCTTCTCACCATCGGTGAACAGGCCGGTCGACTCGACGACGACCTCGACACCGAGCTCCTTCCAGGGCAGGTCGGCGGGGTTGCGCTCGGAGCAGACCTTGATGACCTTGCCGTCGACGATGATGCTGGTGTCGTCGTAGTCGACCTCGCCGGCGAAACGGCCGAGGATCGAGTCGTACTTGAGCAGGTGAGCAAGGGTCTTGGTGTCAGTCAGGTCGTTGACTGCGACGATGTCGAGATCGGCTTTCTGCTCGATCATCGCACGGAAGAAGTTGCGGCCGATGCGGCCGAAACCATTGATACCAACCTTGACGGTCATAAAGTCGATTCTCCTTCGACAGGTCATGATGCCTGGCGATCCGGCGTGGTCCGGCTCCAGGCGCGGACACCGATGATCTTATCCGACTGGCGGGGCGGTGCCCATGGGTTCAGTCCCTGGGATTCTGCCGGAACGGCGAACGTGACCCCTGGAGGCACTGGAGGACATGCCGCGGCGGACCAGGGCCGTGCCGCGCCCCGGCCGCCCCGGGGGTGTCGGCCGGCCCGGCACCGCATCATCCGTCGGCCAGCATCTCGGGTGTCAGGGCCGCCGCCGTCGTCGGGATGCCGCGCTCGTTCGCGGTCTTGTCGGCCAGGGCGAGCAGGCGCCTGATGCGGCCGGCCACCGCGTCCTTCGTCAGGGGCGGGGCGTGGAGCTGACCGAGTTCCTCGAGGGAGGCGTCCCGGTGGGCCAGGCGCAGCTCGCCGGCCGAGCGCAGATGGTCCGGGATGTCCTCGCCGAGGATCTCCAGGGCGCGTTCGACGCGGGCGCTGGCGGCGACGGCGGCACGCGCCGAGCGCCGCAGGTTCGCGTCGTCGAAGTTGGCGAGCCGGTTGGCGCTGGCACGCACCTCGCGGCGCATGCGGCGCTCCTCCCAGACGAGCACCGACTCGTGGGCGCCCATGCGGGTGAGCAGCGAGGAGATGGCGTCGCCGTCGCGGACGACGACACGATCGGTCTGACGCACCTCACGCGCCTTGGCGCTGACCCCGAGGCGGCGGGCGGCGCCGACCAGGGCCAGCGCCGACTCCGAGCTCGGGCAGGTGATCTCGAGAGCCATCGACCGGCCGGGCTCGGTGAGCGAACCGCGTGCCAGGAAGGCGCCGCGCCAGGCCGCGACCTGGTCCTCGAGGGAGCCGCCGACGATCTGGGCCGGCAGGCCCCGAACCGGCCTGCGGTGGGCGCCGATGAGACCGGTCAGGCGAGCCAGGTCCTCGCCGTGGCGGACCTGGCGGACGACGTAGCGGGTGCCGCGGCGCATGCCTGCGGAGTTGACCACGATGATGTCGCAGTCGAAGTCGTACAGTTCCCGGACACCGGCGCGCAGCCGGCGGGCGGCGCTGCCCGTGTCGAACTCGCCCTCGATGACGATGTGGCCGCTGACCAGGTGGATCCCGCCGGCGAACCGCAGCATCGAGGCGATCTCGGCACGACGCGACTCGGGCTTGAGCACCGAGACCGTGGCCAGCTCGGACTTCACCTGCTGTGTCAGTGCCATCTGCTCACTCCCCTGTTCGGCGTCGACGCCACCAGGGTACGCAACTGGTCTCAAGGCTCCGGTGAATCATGACGTCAGCCGAGCATGATCTCGCGGTAGACGGCGGCCAGGCGCAGCCGGTCGTGCCGCGCCGTGTTGTCGTGCATGGCGACGTCGTCGACGACCAGGCGGGCGCCGAAACCTGCGCAGCTGGCCTCGAGGGTCTCGTCCTCGCGGGCGAAGGTCTCGTCGGCGATCACCGTGTCCAGACGCAGGCCTGGCGCGTGCTCGCCGATGAGTTCCATGTGCCGGGTCGGCGAGAAGCCGGCGGTCTCGGAGCCCGCGGTGACGTTCAGCGTGAGCACCTTGTGCGCCCGGGCCGCTATGATCGCCCGGGCCAGTTCGGGGATCATCAGGTGCGGCAGCACGGAGGTGAACCATGAGCCGGGGCCGAGGACGATGAAATCGGCCTCGGCGATGGCGGCCAGGGCCTGCGGGCAGGCCGGCGGATCGTCGGGCAGCAGACGGATCGACTGCACCAGGCCACGGGTCACGGCCACCTCGTGCTGACCGTGCACGACCTGGATCTCGGCGGGGAACTCGAGGTCGAGGCCGAGCACGTCCGCCTCGATGTCGAGCGGGATCGTCGAGGCGGGCAGCACTCTCCCGCGGGCGTCGACCAGTTCGGCGACCATGTCGAGACCGGCGACCGCGTCACCGATCGTCTGCCAGACGCCCTCGATGAGCAGATTGCCGATGGCGTGCCCGTTGAGGGGGCCCTCTGAGCGGTAGCGCTGCTGCAGCACGGTCGCCCAGCACCGCCCGTTGTGGTCGTCACCGCACAGGGCGGCGAGCGCCATGCGCAGATCGCCCGGGGGCAGGCCACCGAGCTCGGAGCGCAGCCGGCCCGACGAGCCGCCGTCGTCGGCGACCGTGACGACGGCGGTGAGATTGTCGGTCACCTTCCGCAGGGCAGCCAGCGACGAGGAGAGGCCGTGGCCGCCGCCGAGTGCCACCACCCTGGGCAGCTCACCTGGATCACTCATCGGTCCTCCCCTCATTCGAGACCGAGGTCGCGGTGCAGGACGCTCACCTGCATCCCCTCCTCGCGCAGCCGTCTGGCGGTCGCCTCGGTCATGGCGGTCGAACGATGCTTGCCGCCGGTGCACCCGATGGCGACGGTGACCTGGCGTTTGCCCTCGCGCAGATAGCCGGGCGCGACGATGCGGAACATGCCCTGCAGGTCGTCGAGGAACTCGTTGGCGCCCTCCTGGGACAGCACGTAGCCGCTGACCGCCTCGGACAGACCGGTCTGGGGGCGCAGCTCGGGCACCCAGTGCGGGTTGGGCAGGAAGCGCACGTCGAAGACGAAGTCGGCGTCCAGCGGCACGCCGTTCTTGAACCCGAAGCTCATGACCTGCACCCGCAGGGTCTCGGCCTCGTCACCGCCGTAGGCGTGGGCGACGCGGGCCGCGAGCTGGTGCACGGTGAGGCGGGATGTGTCGATGACCAGGTCGGCGCTGGCGCGCAGGTCCGAGAGCATCCGGCGTTCCTTCTCGATGCCGACGAGCAGCCGCCCATCGCCCTGGAGCGGGAGCGGACGGCGGCTGGACTCCTGACGGCGGACGATGGCCTCGTCGCTGGCCTCGAGGAAGCAGATCTCGGGCGAGATGCCCCGCTCGCGCAGCCGGGAGAAGACGGCGGGCAGCTGGTCGAACATCTCACGGCCGCGCACGTCGAGGCCGACGGCGAGGCGGCTGAGGCCGGAGTCGTTGGCGGTGCCGATGAGCTCGGGCAGCATCGAGGGGGGCAGGTTGTCGACGACGAACCAGCCGAGGTCCTCCATGGCATGGGCGCAGGTGCGCCGTCCGGCGCCGGACATGCCGGTGATGATGACGGTGCGGGGTGCCTTCGGGAGGGTGCGGGCGGGTGCTGGCAGATCACTCACGGGTCCATTATGGCCAGTCGCCCGTCCGCCGCCGACCGGGCCCGTCAGGGGGTGCCGGATCGGTCGTCCCGACGTGTCCGCGAGCGCGATCCGCACCGGAGCGGCCACGGCCGGGTCCCCGGTCTCGAAGGCCCCGATGACGTGCGTGCCCGTGCACTGGCCGATCCCGGCCCAGGAGAAGACGGTCCGTTCGCCGGCCGGCCAGGGGACGATGTCGCCGGGAACCGGGCGGCCTACTCGAGGATCTCGCCGGTCGTCACGTTGACGGCCGGGGCCGCGGTGTCGGCAGCCAGGTGGGCCACGATCGTCTCGGCCGTCGCCCGGCCGATGCCGGGCAGTTCCGCGAGCTCCTCGACGGTGGCGGCCCGCAGTTTCCGCAGCGAGCCGTAGCGCTTGAGCAGTGTGGCCCGGCGCACCTGGCCGAGGCCCGGCACCTCGTCGAGCACCGATTCGACCATCGCCTTGGAGCGGCGTCGGCGGTGGTGGGTGATGGCGAAACGGTGCGACTCGTCCCGCACGCGCTGCAGCAGGTACAGGCCCTCGGAGGTGCGCGGCAGGATGAGTGGGTGTTCCTCGCCGGGCAGCCAGACCTCCTCGAGGCGCTTGGCCAGGCCGATGACGCGGACATCGTCGACGCCCAGCTCGTCGATGGCGTGCTGGGCGGCCTCGACCTGCAGCGGGCCGCCGTCGATGACGACGAGCGAGGGGGCGTAGGCGAACTTGAGCGGCCGTCCGGTGTCGGGGTCGACGAGACCGCCGGGGCCCGCGTCCTGCATGGCGGCGCGGTCGTTGAGCAGGCGGGTGAAGCGGCGCGAGAGCACCTCGTCCATGGCACGCAGATCGTCCGAGCCCTCGAAGCTCTTGATGACGAAGCGGCGGTACTCGCTCTTGCGGGCCATGCCGTCCTCGAAGACGACCATCGAGCCGACCACCTGTGTGCCCTGCAGGTGCGAGATGTCGTAGCCCTCGATGCGCAGCGGCGCCTCGGGCAGGTCGAGCAGCTCGGCCAGCTCGGCCAGCGCACGGTTGCGGGTCTCCAGATCGGACGAGCGCCTCGTCTTGTGCCGGGCCAGCGCCTGGGCGGCGTTCTGCGCGACGGTGTCCATGAGGACGCGCTTGTCGCCGCGCCGGGGAACGTGCAGGTGCACGGCCGAGCCGCGCTGGGAGCTCAGCAGCTCGGTCAGGGCCTCGGCCTCGGGCGGCAGGGCCGGGACGAGCACCTCGCGCGGCACCGCCGAGTCGGTGTAGAGGCTGAGCAGGAAGGACTCGACCAGCTCGCCCTCGCCGGCGTCGTCGGCCCGGTCGGCGACCCAGGAGCGTTCGCCGCGCACCCGCCCCGCCCGCACGTGGAAGACCTGGACGGCGACCTCGAGCGGGTCGAGGGCGAGGGCGATGACGTCGGCGTCGGTTCCCTCGGGCAGGACGATGGCGTTGCGTTCGCCGGCCTCGGCGAGCGCGGTGAGCGAGTCGCGCAGCACGGCGGCGCGCTCGAAGTTCTCATCCGCGGCGGCCTGCATCATCTGCTCGGTCATCTTCTTCTCGAGACGCCTGGTGTGGCCCTCCATGAAGGCGCAGAAGTCGGCGGCGATCTCACGGTGCTCCTCGGCGCTCACCCGGCCCACGCACGGCGCCGAGCACTTGCCGATGTAGCCGAGCAGGCAGGGGCGCCCGCTGGAGTGGGCCGAGTTGAAGACGCCCTTCGTGCACGAGCGCATCGGGAAGACGTGCAGCAGCATGTCGACCGTCTCACGGATCGCCCAGGCCTTGCCGAAGGGCCCGTAGTAGCGCCAGCCCTTGCGCTTGGCGCCCCGGCCCACGAAGACGCGCGGGTACTCCTCGCTCCAGCTGACGCACAGCCACGGGTAGGTCTTGTCGTCGCGGTACTTGATGTTGAACCGCGGCCTGTAGTGCTTGATCCAGGTGTACTCGAGCTGCAGGGACTCGAGCTCGTTCTGCACCACCGTCCACTCGACGCGGCTCGCCGTGCGCACCATCGTCTGGGTGCGCGGGTGCAGCGCGGAGACGTCCTGGAAGTAGGAGTTCAGGCGGTTGCGCAGGTTCTTGGCCTTGCCGACGTAGATCACCTGGCCGTGCGCGTCGCTGAACCGGTAGACCCCCGGGCCGGTGGGGATCTGGCCCGGGGCAGGACGATAGGTGGACGGGTCGGCCATGCCTGCCAGGGTACCGAGGGCCCTCGACGGTCCGGCCCGCGAACGGGACGTCAGGGCCTCCGCCGCAGCGGCACGAGGCCAGTGGACTGCAAGGCCCGGGAGCGGGACCGTCTCGGGCCGGGCCAGTGACAGCGGCGGGCACCAGCTCGTGGACGGGCAGGACACGCCGGCGGCCGGTGCCGCTACGCTCGCCGCAGGTCCACCAGGAGCAGGGGCAGATCAGGAGGATCCCATGGCCGAGAAGTCGCTGACCGAGCGCCTCGGGGCATGGCTCGGTCTCGACGAGGACTGGCAGCGGCCGGTCCCGCGCGTCGACCGGCGCGATGCCGCCGTCGCTCTGGCCATGGCCGCCGCCCTGGCTCTCAACCTGGAGCTGCTGCGCGGCTACTTCCCGGCCGAGAGCATGGAGCCGCGGCCGCTCGAGTACGGCCTCATCGTGCTGCTGGCGCTGCCCCTGCTGTGGCGGCGGCGCTTCCCCCTCGCCTGCGCCGCGGCGGTCTTCGCCGTCTTCGTGGTGACAGGGCGGAACGCCTCGGAGGTGAACGCCCAGCTGGTCGGCAACATTCTGCTCTTCCTGGCCGTCTTCTCGGCGGCCTGCTGGGCCCGGAACCGCCGCGCCATGGTCGCGACCCTCGCGGCGATCGTGCTCGCCGATCTGCTCTGGCTCACCCTGGACTTCGCGGTGGGCCTCAGCGTCGAACGCGTCGTCGCGTCGATGGATGGCCCCGCGCACGGGCTGCTGAGCCCGGCCCTCTCGTACGGCATCTACGCCTATCTCATCAACATCGTCTTCTTCGTCTCCGCCTTCGTCTTCGGGACGAGCGCCTGGCGCAGGGCACGCCAGCAGGCGAGGCTGGCGGCCCAGGCCGCCCAGATCGCCCGGCAGTCCGAGCAGCTGCGCGACCAGGCGATCGTCGAGGAGCGCCTGCGCATCGCCCGCGAGCTGCACGACGTCGTCGCCCACCACGTCTCCGTGACGGGCGTGCAGGCCGCCGCGGCCAGGCGGGCCCTCGACAGGAGGCCCGAGCAGGCGGCCCGGGCGCTGGGCATGGTCGAGGAGTCCTCCCGCGAGGCCATCGGTCAGATGCGCGGGCTGCTCGGCGCGCTGCGCGGCGCGACCGGGCACGAGGACGACTCCCGCCAGTCCTCCCCCACCATCGCCCAGATCGCCGGGCTCACCACCGGCCGGCCCGATGACCTGCGGGTCGACTACGAGCTGCTGGAGTCGGCGCCCGGCGCCGCCGAGAACGTGCCCCTGCCGGTCGCGCTGTCGATCTACCGAACCGTCGAGGAGGCGCTGACGAACGTCCGGCGGCACTCCACAGCCCGGAGGGCCCAGGTGGTCGTGCGCGTCGCCGAACGCTACGTCGAGACCGAGATCCTCGACGCGGGACGGCCCGTGCCCGGCACCTCCGGCACCGGGCTGGGGCAGCTGGGCATGCGCGAACGCGCCGCCCGCCACCACGGCGAGGCCGAGATCGGCCCGCGCCCCACCGGGGGCTACCGCGTACGGGTCCGCCTGCCCCTCATGGAGTCATCATGATCCGTGTCCTTCTCGCCGACGACCAGAAACTGGTGCGCACCGGTTTCGACATGATCCTGTCCTTGGAGGACGACATCGAGGTGGTCGCCCAGGCCTGTGACGGCGCCCAGGCCGTCGAGCTGGCGCGCGCCGAGCGCCCCGACGTCATCCTCATGGACGTGCAGATGCCCGGCGTCGACGGCATCGAGGCCACCCGGACGGTCATCGGCGAGCAGCTCGCCAAGGTCATCATGGTCACCACCTTCGACCGGGACGACTACGTCTTCGAGGCCCTCGGGGCCGGCGCCTCGGGTTTCGTCCTGAAGAACGCCGACCCGGACGAGCTGGTCTCCGCAGTCCGTGCCGTGGCCCGGGGCGACGCGCTGCTCAGCCCCCAGGTGACGCTGCGCGTCATCCGCGCCATGGCGGCGCCGGACGCGAACACGCAGCCGCCGGCCGACCACCCCGAGCCGGCCGCACCGCTCCTGCCCGCCGCCGCCCAGGCCGGGGCCGCGGCGTACACGCCCGAGCTCACCGACCGTGAGACCGACGTGCTGCGCACCATCGCCAGGGGCCTGTCCAACGCCGAGATCGCCGCAGAGCTGTTCGTCTCGGAGGCGACCGTCAAGACCCACGTCTCGAATCTGCTGTCCAAGCTCGGCCTGCGCGACCGCGTGCAGGCCGTGGCCTGGGCCTTCCGGCACGGCCTGGCCGAGTGACCGGCCGACGAAGCCCCTGGGGCGGTGCCGGTAGGCCCGCCCCAGGGTAGCCGGTCACCGGGCAGTGTCCCAGACGAAGATCCGCCCGGCCAGCAGCCCCATGACGACGGTCCAGGCGATGCAGACGAGCGAGCCCCGTGCCAGCGGGTACTCCAGGGCGGTTCCCGCCAGGGCGGCCCGCAGCATGTCCCCGACATAGGTGTACGGCAGCGCCAGCCCGATGCGCTCGACCGCGGAGGGCATCATCCGATACGGCAGGAAGACACCGCACAGGAACAGCAGGCCCGGCGCCAGGAGTCCAGAGAGCGCCCCGACCAGTGCCGGATTGTCCGTCCTGGCGCCGATCAGCAGTCCCATCGACAGCGCGGACGCCGTGCACAGCACCACGGCCCACGCCAGCAGCAGGGGCGAGCCGTGGGACGAGCCGGTCAGGGCGGCCAGCGCGCAGATCAGGCCCGTCTCGACCCCGATCACGACGAGCCGGCCCGGCAGCTGCGCCCACAGGTACTGGCCGCGTGTCACCGGGGTCATGCCGAGGCTGCGCAGCACGCCGTCCCTGCGCAACTGCGCCATGGGCGCGGCGGTGCCCGTCAGCGCCAGCGACAGGACAGCGAAGATGAGCACCGCCGGCAGCCCGAAGTCCAGGGCGCTGATGCGTCCCCGGGGCTGGGGCAGGTCCGGCAGGAACAGGAACATCACGATGAACATCATCGGGAACGCCATCGCCAACCCGGTCACCATCCGATCGCGCAGCAGTTCCCTGACGCTCGCCCGGACGAGGGCCCGCATCTGCCTCATCGCGTCTCCCCGAGGGCGGGGTCGGCCGGTTCCCCACCGACCAGCCGCAGGAACACGTCGGCCAGTGACGGGCCGGCGGTCCTGATGCGTTCGGCCCGGACGGACTGCGAGCCCAGGACGGCGGCCCGGGTCCGGGCCACATCGGCGCTCACCAGCCGGACACTCGTCGTCTCGCCCACTCGCCGGGCCGAGGCCCACAGCACGCCCGGCAGCTCCTGCAGCACGGCGGGGCTGGCGAGAACCGGGGTCGTGAACGACAGGCTGCCCTGCCCGGCGTAGCCGTCCAGCAGCTCGCCGACGGTGCCCTCCGCGATGACGCGGCCCGCATCCAGGATCACGATGCGCTCGCACAACGCCTCGGCCTCGTCCATCATCTGGGTCGCCATGAGCACGGCGCCCCGGCCGGCACGCTGACGGATGACGTCCCAGGTCCGTTCACGGGCCAGCGGATCAAGCCCGACCGTCGGCTCGTCGAAGGCCACGACCTCGGTGTCGCCGACCAGCGCCAGGGCCAGCCGCAGTCTTTGCAGCTGACCGCCCGACAGGGTCCTGACCAGTGCCCGCCGCTTGTCGTCGAGCCCGACCATGGCGATGACCTCATCGGCCGGGCGCGGGCCCGGGTAGAACGACGCCCAGAGCTCGACGCTCTCCAGCACGGTCAGGTGCCTGAACAATGACGAACCCTGCGGTTGCAGGCTCACGTGCCGCGCGCACTCCGCGCGCTGCCGTACCGGCGACAGACCGCAAACCTCGATCCCGCCCTTGTCGAGGGTGCGCGCGCCCATGATCGACTCGATCAGCGTGGTCTTTCCTGCGCCATTGGCCCCCAGGATCCCTGAGCGTCTCGCCCGGGCGGACCTCGAGATCCACCGCGAACAGTGCGACGAGCTCCCCGTAGCGTTTCACCGCGCCGGTGACCCGGTCACTAGCGGAAGGGCTCATGCCGTCTGCCTCGACGCATGGACGACGCAGACCCTGTCGTCCTGTCACCTCCTCCGCCACCGCCTCATCCCTTCGGATGATCGTCCGCCCCGCCGGGCCCGCGATCTCGCCCCACAGGCCGATGCGGCGGCACGGCACGTTCCGCAAGGATGAGGGACATGAGTCGTACGATCCGCATCCTTGTCATCCTCGTCGTCGCAGTGGTGATCGGCGATTTCGCCCTGGCGGTCTCGCAGAACATCGGCGCCGGCGTCTGGCTGGCCCGCGGGCTGGGCACGGTGACCGCCGGCATCGTCGGCGGAGCGGGGTACTTCCTCGTCTTCGTGCGCGGCAGGCGGTCGGCTCTGCGAGCCGGGAGGTGACCACCGCCGGGCAGCGCTGACGACGCAGTTTCCGGCATTGATCCCCTCACCGCACGGCGGTGAGGGGATCAATGCCGTCGCCCTGCGCCCCGATCGGGTGCCCCCGCGCGGCCACCGTCTCATCCCTGCGACCGACCGCCCGTCCGCGGCGGGCCCGAGCTTTCGCTCGCAGGACCGATGCGCCGGCGCGGGCTCGCCGACAGGATTGAGCCATGT
Source organism: Propionibacterium australiense (assembly GCF_003666605.1). Classification (GTDB taxonomy): domain Bacteria; phylum Actinomycetota; class Actinomycetes; order Propionibacteriales; family Propionibacteriaceae; genus Propionibacterium; species Propionibacterium australiense. The sequence continues at coordinate 230,552 of NZ_RCIV01000001.1, forward strand.
TCGAAACACGTCATCTCACCCGTCGGTTCGGTGACCTGGTCGCCGTCGACGACGTCAGCTTCCAGGTGCCCGACGGCGCGACCGTGGGCTTCATCGGCGGCAATGGCGCCGGCAAGACGACGACGATGCGCATGATCATGGGCCTGCTCGCCCCCGACGCCGGCGAGACCCTGTGGAACGGCGCCCCGATCACCGCCGCCGAGCGCCGCACGATCGGTTACATGCCCGAGGAGCGGGGCCTCTACCCCAAGCAGCAGGTGCTCGACCAGCTCGTCTACCTGGCCCGGCTGCGCGGGGCCACCGCCGCCGCGGCGCGGGCGGAGGCCATGCAGTTGCTCGAGGCCTTCGGCCTGGGCGAGCGCGTCAAGGAGAAGCTCGAGAAGCTCTCCCTCGGCAACCAGCAGCGCGTCCAGATCGCCGCCGCCGTCATGGCCGAGCCGGCCGCCCTCATCCTCGACGAGCCCTTCAGCGGCCTCGACCCCGACGCGGTCGACTCGCTCTCCGAGGTGCTGAGCACGCGCACCGCCGTCGGCGTGCCCCTGCTGTTCAGCTCCCACCAGCTCGACCTGGTCGAGCGGCTGTGCGACCGGCTCGTCATCCTCGCCCACGGACGGGTCGTGGCCGACGGCACCGGCGAGGAGCTGCGCAGCCGCGGCACCGCCAGGCACCGCCTCGTCATGGACACCGACACCGGCTGGGTGCGTGACATGGCCGGCCTGTCCGTCCTGGACGTGGACGGACCCAGGGCGCTGCTCGTCCTGGACGACGACGCGGCCCGCCGCGCCCTGCTGACCGAGGCCCTGGCCCGCGGCGAGGTGCGCGAGCTGGCCGAGATCCGCCCCACCCTTGCCGAGATCTACCGTGAGGTGACCCGATGAACACCAAGAACCTGTGGCTGACCGTCGCCGGCCACGAGATGTCCGTCAAGCTCCGCGACCGCAGCTTCATCATCTCGACCATCCTCACGCTCGCCGTCATCGCCGGCGGCCTGGGATTCGCCGCCTGGATGAACTCCCGGCAGCAGACCTTCACCGTCGTGACGACCGACACCGTCTCGGCCCAGGTCGCCCAGGCCATCGAACCGGTGGCCCAGGCCAACGGCTCCAACGCGCGGGTCGAGCACGTCCAGCTGGGCGACGAGGACGAGGCCCGCGCCCGGCTCGCCGATGACGACGACGCGGCCTGGCTGCACCGCACCGAGACCGGCTGGGTGCTCACCTTCGGTGGCTCCAGCGACAGCCAGTTGCTGTCGTACACCAGCACGGCCGTCTCACAGGGCGCCCTGACCGAGATCGCCGCCCAGGCCGGCCTGGGCGGGGAGCAGCTGGCCGCCGCCATGAGCGTCACGAGCGAGGAACTGGACCCGGATGCCGGTTTCACCATGCGGGGTTACATGGTCGGGCTCGCCTTCTCGGTGCTGTTCATGGCCTCCTCTCTCATGTTCGGCATGCAGATCGCCCAGTCGGTGACCGGTGAGAAGCAGTCCCGGGTCATCGAGATCCTGGCGGCCGCCGTGCCGACGCACCAGCTGCTGCTGGGCAAGATCGCCGGGAACACGCTCATGGCCCTGGCCCAGATGGCCCTCTACATGGCCGTCGGCCTCATCGGCCTGTCGCAGACCGACCTCGGCAGCTTCCTGCCGGGCCTGTCCGGCTCCATCGCCTGGTTCCTGGTCTTCTTCCTGGCCGGATTCCTCGCCCTGGCCTGCCTGTGGGCCGCGGCCGGCGCCCTGGCCAGCTCCCAGGAGGACTTGCAGCACACCTCCCAGCCGCTGACCTGGCTGCTCATGATCGTCTACGTCGTGGGCTTCGTCGTCCACGGCCAGGCACAGACCGTGCTGTCCTTCGTCCCCATCCTCTCCTGCGTCCTCATGCCGGCCCGCCTCGCCACCAGCGGGGTCCCCTGGTGGCAGGCCGTCGTCGCCCTGGCGATCAACCTGGCCTTCGTCCCGCTGGCGATCTGGGTGGGTTCGATGATCTACAACCGCTCACTGCTGCAGACCCACGGCCGGGTGAGCCTCAAGCAGGCACTCGGCCGGCAGGCCGCGTGATCGCAGCCCCGTCGTCGTGACCTGTTCGCACACCGCGAACAGGTCACGACGGTGTGCGGACCCTCTCACCCAGAGCAGACCCCACCCCTAGGATCAGTGGGGAGTTCGGCAATGAGGCGAACTCGTTTCATCATGCAATGAGGCAGGTGACCATGAGACCGAGAAGAACAAGAGCTCTCAAACCCCTGCTGGGCGGCTGTTTGCTCGCCCTGGCAGTCTCAGGCCTGACCGGCTGCGGGGGCGACGCTGGGGGTACCGACACCCTCACCTGGTTCATCAACCCCGACGGCGGTGGCGCATCCCCCACCGGCGGCGGGCAGGCCCAGCTGGCCGCCGAGTGCTCGAAGGCCTCCGGCGGCGCGTACACCATCCAGGTGGAGCAGCTGCCGAACGAGGCCACCGACCAGCGTGAGCAGCTGGTCCGGCGCCTGGCGGCGAACGACTCCGGCGTCGACATCATGAGCCTCGACCCAGTGGTCGTTCCCGAGTTCGCCGAGGCCGGCTATCTCGTGGACGTCCCCGAGCAGTACATCGAGGACTTCACCGATGACCGGGTGCAGGGCTCCCTGGACGCCTCCAAGTGGAACGACAAGCTCGTCGCGGCCCCCTTCTGGGCCAACACGCAGCTGCTGTGGTACCGCAAGTCCGTGGCCGCCGCGGCCGGCCTGGACATGACCAAGCCGGTCACCTTCGAGCAGATCATCGAGGCGGCCCAGGCGACGGACACGGACTTCGGGGTCCAGGCCAGACGCTACGAGGGCTACACCGTGCTCATCAACGCCCTGGTCGCCGGCGCGGGCGGGTCGATCGTGCAGAACGAGGGCGCCGCGGCCGAGGACACCCAGCTGGGGCTCGACACCCCCGAGGGCCGGCGGGCAGCCGAGATCATCCAGAAGCTGGCCACCTCCGGCGCGGTCGGCCCGGCCCTGTCGTCGATGAACGAGACCAATGCGCTCAACATGTTCCAGGACGAGGAGACCTCGGGCTTCATGCTCAACTGGCTCTACGTCTACGCGGCCATGAAGGAGAACGACCTGTCCTTCCTCGACGACATCGCCTGGACCACCTATCCTCAGGTCGATGCCGACAAGCAGGCCGCTCCGCCGTTCGGCGGCATCGAGCTGGGCGTCAACACGGCCTCGCGGAACAAGGACAAGGCCTGGCAGGCCATCTCCTGCATCACCAGCGCCGAACACCAGAAGGACTACATGCTCGGCACCGGTAACGCGGCCTCCCGCTCCTCGGTCTTCGACGACCCGGAGATCCAGGAGCAGTTCCCGATGGCCGACGTCTTCCGGGAGTCGCTGAACAACGCGGTGCAGCGCCCCCGCACCTCCTACTACGGTGACCTGTCCACCGCCGTCCAGCGCACCTGGTCGCCGCCCGAGCAAGTCGACCCGGCCAGCACCCCGGCCGAGTCCACCGAACTGATCATGAAAGTCCTGCGGGGAGAGGCCCTGCTATGAGCACCAACACTGTGGCAAAGCACCTGAGCGACCGGGCACGCGAGGAACGCAGACTCGGCTGGAGACTGGCCGGCCCGGCATTCATCATCATGGTCCTGGTCACCTTCTACCCGATCCTGCAGGCGGTCTACACCTCGCTGTTCAAGTACCGCCTCACCGACCCCGATCAGCGCGAGTTCGTCTTCCTGCGCAACTACGGGATCATCCTCACCGATCCGCTGTGGTGGCGGGCGTTCGGCACGACCACCTTCATCACCGTGGTGACCGTGGTCGTCGAGCTGGTGCTCGGTTTCGCCATCGCCCTGGCGATGGAGAAGGTCCTCTACGCGCGGGGTCTGCTGCGCACCATCGTGCTGATCCCCTACTCGATCATCACCGTCGTCTCGGCGTTCTCCTGGTTCTACGCCTTCGCGACCGACACCGGTTTCGTCGACCCGCTGCTCAACAAGCTGTCCTTCGGCCTGTTCCCCGCCGACTTCGACTGGTTCGGCGGGTTCTGGAGCGCGATGGTGCCGATCTGCGTCTCGGAGATCTGGAAGACCACGCCGTTCATGTCCCTGCTGCTGCTCGCCGGCCTGACCCAGATCGACAGCGCCATGGAGGAGGCCGCCGTCGTCGACGGCGCGACCTGGGGTGAGCGGCTGCGCAAGGTGATCCTGCCGAACATGAAGTCGCAGATCATGGTCGCGCTGCTGTTCCGCACCCTCGACGCCTTCAGGATCTTCGACAACATCTTCATCATGACCGCCGGCAGCCACGACACCGCGTCGCTGTCGCTGGTGGCCTACAACCAGACGATCTCCCGTACGGAGGTCGGGCTCGGCTCGGCCGTGTCCGTGCTGTTGTTCTGCTGTGTCGTCATCATCGCGGTGATCTTCGTCAAGGGCTTCCGCGTCGACCTGGCCGGCGGAAGGAAGTGAGCACCGATGAATCGTGAACTGTCCGGTAGCCAGAAGTTCTGGCAGATCGTCGCCTCGGTGGCGATCATCGTCTACACGGTCGTCCCGCTGCTGTGGATCTTCAACATGTCACTCAAGTCGACCGCCGACCGGGCCGACGGCAAGTTCTGGGCGCACAACCCGACGCTGGAGAACTACCAGCTCATCTTCACCGGCGGCGCCAAGGATCTCTTCCTGCCGGCGCTGCGCAATTCGATCGTTGTCGCCGTCGTCGCCACGCTCATCGCCGTGATCCTGGCGACCTTCTGCGCCTACGCGATCGCCCGTCTGGACTTCCCGGGCAAGCGGCTGATCCTCGGCACGGCCCTGACGGTGTCCTTCTTCCCCGTCATCTCCCTGGTCACGCCGCTGTTCGATCTGTGGCGGCGCATCCACCTGTTCGACACGATCCCCGGCCTGATCCTGCCCTACCTCGTGCTGACGCTGCCGCTGTCGATCTGGACGCTGTCGGCGTTCTTCCAGCAGATCCCCTGGGAGATGGAGCAGGCCGCCCAGGTCGACGGCGCCACGAGCTGGGAGGCATTCCGGAAGGTCATCGTCCCGCTCGCCGCCCCAGGTGTCTTCACGACCGCGATCATCGCCTTCTTCACGGCGTGGAACGACTTCGTCTTCGCCATGTCGCTGACCAGTGACCACGCCCGCACGGTCCCGGCGGCGCTGGCGTTCTTCACCGGCGCCAGCCAGTTCGAGTCGCCGACCGGCGCCATCTGCGCCGCCGGTGTCGTCGTGACCATCCCCGTCGTCCTGCTCGTCCTCTTCTTCCAGCGCCAGATCGTCTCCGGCCTCACCTCCGGCGCCGTCAAAGGCTGAACCCCTAGGAATTTGTCATGTCCCAGATCACTTTGAAAAACATCGTCAAGGAATACGGCGACGGCTTCAAGGCCGTCAACGACATCAGCCTGGACATCGCCGACGGCGAGTTCATGATCCTCGTCGGACCCTCCGGCTGCGGCAAGTCGACGACCCTGCGCATGATCGTCGGCCTGGAGGACATCACCGGTGGCGACCTGGAGATCAGCGGCAAGCGGGTGAACGACCTGGCGCCGAAGGACCGCAACCTGGCGATGGTCTTCCAGAACTACGCGCTCTACCCGCACCTGACCGTGCGCGAGAACATCGCCTTCCCGCTGCGGCTCGGCCGCAACAAGATGCCGCAGGAGGAGATCGACAGGCGCGTCAACGAGGCAGCCGAGATGCTCGAACTGACCGAGCACCTCGACCGCAAGCCGGCGAACCTGTCCGGTGGCCAGCGTCAGCGGGTGGCCATGGGTCGGGCGATCGTCCGGGACGCCGACGCCTTCCTCTTCGACGAGCCGCTCAGCAACCTGGACGCGAAGCTGCGCGGCCAGATGCGCACCGAGATCGCCCGCCTGCAGCGCAGGCTCGGCATCACGACGGTCTACGTCACCCACGACCAGACCGAGGCCATGACGCTGGGCGACCGGGTGGCCGTGATGCGCAAGGGCGTGCTGCAGCAGTGCGCGTCCCCGCGCGAGCTCTACGAGGAGCCGGTCAACCTCTTCGTCGCCGGGTTCATCGGCTCTCCCCCGATGAACTTCCTGCCGGCCAGGGTGCGTGACGGCCGTCTGGAGCTGCCGATGACGAGTGCGCCGATCCCCGAGCAGATCCGCGCCGACCTGGCGGGCAAGGACGTCGTCGTCGTGGGCCTGCGGCCCGAGGTGATCAAGGACGCCGATGTGCACACGCCCCCGGAGGGCGCCGTCGAGTTCTCCTCCGTCGTGGACGTCACCGAGTGGCTCGGCAATGAGCAGTACGCCTACATACCCTTCGCCTCGGACCCGGCCGTGCAGAACACCCTCGAGGAACTCGACCGGGACCTGGACGGTGAGGGCATGCGCACGCAGTTCATCGTCAACCTCGACCCGAGCTCGCGCATCCTGGAGGGTGAGGAGGCCTCGCTGTACTTCATGCCGGAGGACATGATGGTCTTCGACCCGGAGACCGGACGCAATCTCACCCGCGACGAGCAGCACGCGGCCGAGATCGCCGAGCGCTCCGAGGCGGCCCGCAAACGCGCACTCGAGAGGTCCAAGGCGAAGGCCGGGAAGTCCTGAGCCCGGTTTCGATGCCCTTCGGCGCCGGGCGCGCTAGCGTGGGCGGGAGAATCCGTCCGCGCGCGCCCGGTGCCGAAGGCGCCGCTGGATCAGTGGGTGCCGAAGGCGTCGCTGGATCAGTGGCTGCCGAAGGCATCGCTGGATCAGTGGGCGCCGAAGGGCGTCATCGCATCGGAGGGTTGAGACATGCTTCGTTGGCCGTTCGCCGAGCGGGAGCTGCGTGCCGGTGACCTCACCGCCCGGGTGCTGGACCCGGAACGCGACGCCGAGCCGCTGTGGGCCGCGCTGGCGTTCCCCGAGGTCTGGGCTTCGGCTCCCAGGGGCATGCCCGACGAGCCGGCCGATCTGGTCGCCAGACTCGGGCAGCGCGAGGACGGCCCTGAACGCATCACCTGGACCGCCAGTCTCGACGGTGTGGTCATCGGCACCTCGAGCCATTTCCGTCGCGGCGAGTGCGTCGAGCTGGGCGCCACCTATCTGTCGCCCAGCGTCTGGGGCACCGGGCTGCATCTGCGGCTGGTGCGCCTCATGATCCACGAGGCCCGGGCGAATGACTGCTCCGGTGTCATCACGCGCGCCGATGACGCCGACGAGCGGGCCAACAAGGCGATCCAGAAACTCGGTTTCGTCTTCGTCCACAAATCGGCCGAGCAGGGGCTTCGGGCCGACGGCACCAGGCGCATCAACCGGGTCTACCGGCTCGACAACGAGGAGGTCATCTAGGTGACCGGCGGCCGCTCCCGCCCCCTGACCGTTCCGATCCCGGCGCCAGATAAAACACCCTCTACAAAACCCGGGGCTTGACAGTCCGCAGACCCGTGGTGTCACGATCTTTCACTCGGATCGGGGAGCCCCATACACGTCGGCCGAATACATTGAATTCATGACCGACCGTGGGATTCTCCCGTCCGTGGGGGCGGACCGGTAGCTGCTATGACAATGCCGCCGCCGAGTCCTTCAACGCGATACTGAAAAAGAACTCACCAACCACAAGGTTTGCCCGACCCGTCAGCACGCAGCTCGGGACGTGACAGCCTGGACCAGGCTGCGATACAATCACAAACGTCTCCACTCAGCCATCGATTACCAGACCCCCAACCAAATCGACACCGAATGGAGACAACACCACAAGGCAGTCTAAAACCAACCATTAACCACTGTCCGAAAAACCTATATCACTCCATCGTCGGGCGCCTACCCTTCAGTGGCCGCTGGTTGGCCCGCAACAGCCCTGCTCGCCGCGTGCCCAGCCACGGCACCACGCTGCTCGGTGTCACCTACGCCATCGATTTCATCGCGGTGGACGACTTGGGACGGACCGCACCGACCAAAGGATGACGTACCTATCTCGCGACCGAGCCGCCGGAGATCTTTTACGCCTATGGGCAGCCGGTTCTATCCCCCGTCGACGGCACCGTGGTCGCGCTCCACGACGGCGAGATCGACCATGAGGCCCGTCGATCCCAACTAGCCCTCCTACCGTACATGTTAAGCCAAGGGTCACGCCTTCGCGAAGGCGTCGGTGCGATAGCAGGCAATTACATAATTATCTCGCCGCACGGCTCCGACTACTACGTGGGTATCGTGCATCTGCAGCGAGGTTCACTGTGCGTCAAGCCTGGGGACGCCGTCCGAGTGGGCCAGCAGTTGGCCTCGTGTGGCAACACCGGCAACTCGACCCAGCCCCACATCCACATTCAAGTCATGGACAGCCTGGACCTCAAACAGGCACATGGCGTCCCCCTGTTGTTCGACCAGTTCGAGCAATGGGAACCGGGAGTTCCCACTTCACGACTGATCGAGAAGAGCGTTCCGAGTGAGAACTGCATCGCCGCGCCCTGCTGACAACCTCCCAGAAAGAGAGATCCCGTATCCGGCATCCACCCTCCGCCTCGCAACGGCGACTCTCACGATCGTCCTCATCACCAGCGCATTGATGGGAGTTCCGTCAGCGCATGCCGCAAGCGCATCCTCGGCGGGTGCCGCCGACATGTTCCTAGTTCGCTAAGCCGACGGCCAGCGGCCGGATCCTGCTACCGAGTACGGCGTCCTCGTCCGCAAGCACTACTCAGTGATCAACTGTCAAGCCCCGGGTTTTGTAGAGGGTGTTTTATCTGGCGCCGGGATCGGAACGGTCTGGGCGGGTGCGGCCGCCGGTCAGCGGCCCTCGCCGGCTCTCGTCGGCGTCCTCTTCCCCGTGGCGGCACCGGCCGGTGTCCTCGTCTTCGACGCCTTCCTCCTCGTCGCCGCTCGCCGGGCCGCGGCCTCCTCGCTTCTCCTCGCCTTGGCCTGGGCTCTCAGCTGGGCAGCGGTCGGCACCTCGGGTCGCGGCGGCAGCGGCACCGAGCCGGCGTCGGGCGTGACGCACCGGGCCAGGTAGCGCCCGGTGTGGGAGTCCTCGCAGGCGGCCACGTGCTCGGGGGTGCCCTGGGCGACGACCGTACCGCCCCTGAGACCCCCCTCGGGCCCCATGTCGACGATCCAGTCGGCCGTCTTGATGACGTCGAGGTTGTGTTCGATGACGATCACCGTGTTGCCGGCGTCGACCAGCTTGCTCAGCACGGCCAGCAACCGGCGGATGTCCTCGAAGTGCAGGCCCGTGGTCGGTTCGTCGAGGACGTAGAGGGTACGGCCCGTGGAGCGTTTCTGCAGCTCGGCGGCCAGCTTGACGCGCTGGGCCTCCCCGCCGGACAAGGTGGTGGCCGGCTGGCCGAGCCGCACGTACCCCAGGCCCACCTCGACGAGTGTGGCCAGGTGGCGGTGGATCGAGGTGATCGGCTCGAAGAACTCGGCGGCCTCCTCGATGGGCATGTCGAGCACCTGCGCGATCGACTTGCCCTTGTAGTGCACCTCGAGCGTCTCCCGGTTGTAGCGGGCGCCGTGGCACACCTCGCAGGGCACGTAGACGTCGGGCAGGAAGTTCATCTCGATCTTGATGGTGCCGTCGCCGTAGCAGTTCTCGCAGCGGCCGCCCTTGACGTTGAAGCTGAACCGGCCCGGCCGGTAACCGCGCATCTTGGCCTCGGGGGTCTGGGCGAACAGCTGGCGGATCTTGTCGAAGACCCCCGTGTAGGTGGCCGGGTTGGAGCGCGGGGTCCGCCCGATCGGCGTCTGGTCAACATGGATGACCTTGTCGATGTGCTCGACGCCGGTGATCGAGTAGTGCCGGCCGGGCACCGCCTTGGCGCCGTACAGGCGCTTTGCCAGCGCCGTGTAGAGGATCTGGTTGACGAGCGTGGACTTGCCCGAACCGGAGACGCCGGTGACGGCGATGAGCTGGCCGAGCGGGAAGCTCACGTCGATGCCGCGCAGGTTGTTGGCGGCGGCCCCGCGTACGGTGAGTTCGGCGCCGTTGGGGGCGTGGTGCTGTGCGGGCACCTCGATGCGGCGCCGGCCGGTGAGATAGGCGCCGGTGACCGACCGCGGGCTGGCGAGCAGCTCGTCGATGGTGCCGTTGACGACGACCTCGCCGCCGTGCTCGCCCGCTCCGGGGCCGATGTCGACGATCCAGTCCGCCGAACGGATGGTCTCCTCGTCGTGCTCGACGACGATGAGCGTGTTGCCCAGGTCGCGCAGACGCTGCAGGGTCTCGAGCAGCCGCTCGTTGTCGCGCTGGTGCAGGCCGATGGAGGGCTCGTCGAGCACGTAGAGGACACCGGTGAGGCCCGAGCCGATCTGCGTGGCCAGGCGGATGCGTTGGGCCTCGCCGCCGGACAGCGTGCCAGCCGAGCGGGACAGGGTGAGGTAGTCCAGGCCGACGTCGACCAGGAAGTGCAGGCGTTCGCGGATCTCCTTGACGACGCGGGAGGCGATCTGGGCCTCGCGTTCGGTCAGTTGCAGGGACTCGAGCACCTCGAGCACCTCGCCGATGGACAGCTCGCACAGTTCCGCGATGGAGCGGCCGGACATGGTGACGGCCAGGGCCGCGGGCTTGAGGCGCGCGCCCGCGCAGGCCGGGCAGGGGATCTCGCGCAGATAGGCGCCCCACCGGTCGCGGGCGGCGTCGGTCTCGGCCTCGTCGTAGCGGCGGTGCACGTAGGGCAGGACCCCCTCGTACTTCTGCGTGTAGGTGCGCACGCGCCCGAAGCGGTTGCGGAACGTCACGTAGACGGGGTTGTCGTGGCCCTTGAGGATGAAGGCCTGGACTTCGGGGGGCAGTTCCTCCCACGGGGTGTCGACGCTGAACCCATCGGCCTCGGCCATCGCCTCGAAGACGTGGTCGTAGTGGCGTTTGACCATGGCCGAGGCCCACGGCGCGATGGCCCCCTGCCGCAGTGAGAGGGTCTCGTCGGGCACGACGAGGGCCGGGTCGACCTCGAGCTGGGTGCCCAGCCCGGTGCAGGCCGGGCAGGCGCCCCACGGGGAGTTGAAGCTGAACTGGCGCGGTTCGAGTTCGTCCATCTCCAGGTCGTGCCCGTTGGGGCAGGCCATCTTCTCGCTGAACCGGCGCCGGCGGTGCGGATCGTCGGGTTCGCGGTCGACGAAGTCGATGACGACGAGCCCTTTCGCCAGGCCGAGAGCGGTCTCGATCGAGTCGGTGATGCGCTGGGAGGCGCTGGCCTTGACGACGACGCGGTCGACGACGACGTCGATGTCGTGCTTGCGTTTCTTGTCGAGCCCGGGCGGCGCCGACAGCTGGTGCTGCTCCCCGTCGACGATGACCCGGGCGTAGCCGTCGGTGGCCAGTTCGCGGAAGAGATCGACGTACTCGCCCTTGCGGCCGCGCACCACCGGGGCGAGGATCTGGAAGCGTGTGCCCTCCTCGAGTCCCAGGAGGCGGTCGACGATCTGCTGGGGGGTCTGGCGGGCGATGGGCTCGCCGCAGGCCGGGCAGTGCGGATGGCCGATGCGCGCGTAGAGCAGCCGCAGGTAGTCGTAGACCTCGGTGATGGTGCCGACGGTGGAGCGCGGGTTGTTGCTCGTGGACTTCTGGTCGATCGAGACGGCCGGTGACAGGCCCTCGATGAAGTCGACGGCGGGCTTGTCCATCTGGCCGAGGAACTGGCGGGCGTACGAACTCAGCGACTCGACGTAACGGCGCTGCCCCTCGGCGAAGATCGTGTCGAAGGCCAGGGAGGACTTGCCCGATCCCGACAGACCGGTGAACACCACCATCTTCTCGCGTGGGATGTCGAGGCTGACATCGCGCAGATTGTGTTCCCGTGCGCCACGGACAACGAGCATGTCATTCACGGGCCCCATGGTATGAGCGGGCACCGGCATTTTCCCGTTGGCGGGCTCCCGGCGGACGGTGGACACGTCTCGCCGGGAAAGACCGCCCGGTACGCTCCGGGGACCGGCCCTGCCGGACGCCTCGTGCGGGCTGCGGCGTCATGCTCCTCCCGCACGGAGTACGGTTGCATGGATGCGAGTCTCGTTCGCGCCATGACGCGGGCATCCGAGACCACGCACCGTCACAGAGCCGGAACTGGCGCGGGCAGGCGCCGCGAGGGCCGAGGAACAACAGAAGGGACGAGGGAGCACCGCGATGCCATCACTGGACGACCAGCGGTTCCTGCCCGGCGCGGGTGATGTCCGTCTGGTCCGCCGCCGCAAGCTCGAGGCCACCCAGCAACTCCTCGGCGACACGATCATGATCGAGGAGGACGCCTGGCACGCGCCGAGTGCCCTGCCCGGCTGGTCGCGCGCCCACGTCGCCACCCATCTGGCGCGCGGCGCGGACGCACTGGCCCGCCTGGCCGAGTCGGCTCCCAGTGGCGGCACGGGTATTCCCCTGTACCTGTCCGACCGCGACCGCTTCACCGACGTCGAACGCGGCGCCGAGCGCAGGGCGCTCGACCTGCAGATCGACCTGGACACCTCGGCGGGCCGGCTGCACCGCAGTTTCGACAAGATCGACGCCCAGTCCTGCGCGGCACCGGTCGACCTGGGGGACGGGCGTCTGGTACGTCTTGATCTGCTGCCCCTGGCCAGACTGCGCGAGGTGCTCCTGCATCGTGTCGACCTCGACTGCGGTTTCTCCATCACCGACGCCGATGACGACATCGCCCGCTGGGTGCTGGAATGGACCTGCTACTGGCTGGCCGGCGACGAGTCCCTGCCGGCGCTGCAGGTGGAGTCGACCTCCGGTTTCCACGCCCGGCTGGGGGCCAGGGGGCGCCCCATCCCGGTGGGCGGCTCCGACGCCCTGCTGCTCGGCTGGCTGACCGGCCGGCTGCCCGGCAATCACCCGGCCCGCGCCGAGCTGCCCGAACTACCCGAAGGATGGCGGACATGACCATGAGCATCGAGACCCTCGTCGTGGGTCCCTTGGAGAACAATGCGTACCTGCTGACCGACGGCACCGGCCACCATGCCCTGGTGGACGCCGCGGACGAGGGGGACCGCCTGCTCGAGTGGGTCGCCGGACGCACCATCGACACGATCATCACGACCCACCGCCACGCCGACCACATCGGTGCGCTGGCCCGGCTGGCCGCAACGACCCGGGCCGCGCTCTACGCGGGCGCTCCCGATGTCGGGGCGATCCGGGCACGGACCGGGGTGGAGCCGGTCGGCGTCTGGGACGGCGACACGATCGCCGTCGGCGGCGATCTGCTCCAGGTGATCGGCCTGGTCGGCCACACGCCCGGTTCGATCGCCCTCGTCGTGCCGACCGAGCCGGCCACCACGCTCATCACCGGCGACTCGCTGTTCCCGGGCGGTGTCGGCAAGACCACCTCGCCGGCCGAGTTCGACAGCCTCTACGCCGACGTCACGACGAAGCTCTTCGCTCGTTTCGGTGACGAGACCCTCGTCCTGCCCGGCCACGGGGCACCCACCACGCTGGGCGCCGAGCGCCCCCACCTCGCCGAGTGGCGCGAACGCGGCTGGTGAAATCTGACCCCGGATCAGTCCTCCAGGAGGGAGACCTGCAGATCGTAGGCAAGGACAACAGCCACGGCGAGGGCTCGTTCCTGGTCGGGTCCGAGGAAACCCACCGTCCGGCCCAGGGACGTCACCGGAATCGTCACGACGTTGTCGAGGGATGCCGCGCACTCATGGTCGAGACCGTTGTCCGGTCCGAGGCGCAGTTCGCTGGACAATCCCTTGACGGTGGACGTGATGGGTGCGACGGTGACCTTCGTCATCGCTTCTCGGGCGAGTTCCCGGGTGAGGACGAGCACGGGCCGGGTCTTGTCGAACTCGGCCAGGCAGATCTCTCGCACGTCAGTCCTCCAGGGCAGCGTTCGAGACCGACCAGGACACCAATGCGTCCAGGTCATCGCCCGGGCCCTGCTCGGCCAGGATCCTCGCATCCGTGATCGCAGCCTGACGCCGCATCTCCCGTTCCAGTGCGGAGGCCACCAGCGCAGCCCGGCTCTGCGCGCGTCCCTCGGCCACGCTGTCGTCGAGGAAAGACACGAGCTCGCCGGGAAGCCGAACGGTGATCTGGACACTCATGTTCTCCATGATACGAGCATGAATCCCAGGATGGGATTCACCGTATCGGGACGCCTGGCCACAGCTGACCGGCAGGGGGACGACCGGTCAGCTCCACTGGTCCTGGGTGGCCTCGAACCGCGCCCGGTCCTTGGCCAGCCGCTCGGCCTTGGCCCGCTCGACGGCCCTCCTGTCGTGCCGGATCCGCAACACCGAGACGACGGCCGTCACGGCGAGGATCCCGACGATGACGAGCAGGGAGATCGATGTCGGGATCTCACCGTCGAAACCGAGCCGGGCGTCCAGGCCGTAGTGGTTCATCGCGTGCAGCACGAGCTTGACACCGATGAAGGTCAGCAGCACAGACAGGCCGATCGGCAGGTAGACGAGGCGGTTGAGCAGATCGCCGAGCAGGAAATAGAGCTGGCGCAGCCCCATGAGCGCGAAGACGTTCGCGGTGAACACGATGTACGGCTGCTGCGTGAGCCCGAAGATCGCCGGAATCGAGTCGAGGGCGAACATGACGTCGGTGGAGCCGAGGGCTACGATGACGAAGAACAGGCTGGTGGCGAGGAGCCTGCCGTCGGAGCGGACGAACACCTTGTCATCGACGAACTCGTTGTTCGAGGGCACGGCCTTCTTCACCCAGCGCATGAGCCGGCCCTCCGTGGCGTCGTCCGCGTCGTTGTCCGAGTCGTGGCGGAGGTAGTCGCGCACGAGGTCGACGGCGGTGTAGATGAGCCAGGCGCCGAAGACGAAGAACACCCAGGCCAGGCGCGCGATGAGCGTGGCGCCCAGGGCGATGAAGACGCCGCGGAACAGCAGGGCGAGCATGATGCCGACGAGCAGGGCGAACTGCTGGCTCTCACGCGGCACCCGCATCTTGCGCATGATGATGAGGAAGATGAACAGATTGTCGAGCGAGAGACTGTACTCGGTGAGCCAGCCGGCGAAGAACTCGCCCGAGTGCGTACCGCCGGCGAAGAAGTGCAGGCCCAGCCCGAACGCGATGGCCAGGCCGACGTACAGGCCGATATAGGCGACGCACTCGCGCACGCTCGGCACGTGCGGGCGCCTGGCCATGTGCACGGCGTCGGCGATGAGCACGCCGAGCATGACGACGAGAGTGATGATCCAGGTGAGCACGGAAACGTGCATGGGGCCTCCACGAAGACGATGTCCTTCGATGAGGTCTCTTCCCTCCGCACGACGAAGCGGAGCGCAGCGCCGGGCGCCCTGGCACCGTCCTGACGACCACTGCGCAAGTGGAGTACTCCCCTCAACAGCTTCCCATTGTGGCACCAAGAGGCAAGCTCGGCCGGCAAACCGTTCAGAGTTGCCCCCAGCAGGACGCCCTGCGGGCTCACGAGAAGAGCGAGGGAATGTCAGCGGGTGGCCTCGACCATGGCCCGCAGCTCGCGTTTGAGCTCGCCGATCTCGTCGCGCAGGCGGGCCGCCAGCTCGAACTGCAGCTCGGCGGCCGCCGTGTGCATCTGGTCGGTGAGCTCGCCGATGAGCTCGGCCAGCTCGGTGGCCGGCATCCCTGCCCCGTCGGTGCGCCGGGCGGCGCCGGGCTGGGCAGCGCTGCGGCCCGCGGGCCGGGCCGAGGTCATGAGCCGGTCCGTGTCGGCGTCCTCGCGGGCGAGCATGTCGGTGATGTCGGCGATCCGCTTGCGCAGGGGTTGCGGGTCGATGCCGTGCTCGGTGTTGTAGGCCAGCTGGATCGCGCGGCGGCGGTTCGTCTCGTTGATGGCCGACTCCATCGACGGGGTGATCTCGTCGGCGTACATGTGCACCTGGCCGGAGACGTTGCGGGCGGCGCGACCGATCGTCTGGATGAGCGAGCGTTCGGAGCGCAGGAAGCCCTCCTTGTCGGCGTCGAGGATGGCCACGAGCGAGACCTCGGGCAGGTCGAGGCCCTCGCGCAGCAGGTTGATGCCGACGAGCACGTCGTACTCGCCGGTGCGCAGCTCGCGCAGCAGGTCGACGCGTGTGAGGGTGTCGACCTCACTGTGCAGGTACCGGGTGCGCACGCCGCGTTCGAGGAAGTAGTCGGTGAGGTCCTCGGCCATCTTCTTGGTGAGGGTGGTGACCAGGACGCGCTCGTCGCGGGCGGCGCGTTCACGGATCTCGCCGAGCAGGTCGTCGATCTGGCCGTGCGTGGGCTTGACGACGACCTCGGGGTCGACCAGGCCGGTGGGCCGGATGATCTGCTCGACGACGCCGTTGGCGCGGGCCGTCTCGTAGGGACCCGGGGTCGCCGACGAGTAGATGGTCTGGCCGATGCGCTCGGTGAACTCCTCGAACCGCAGGGGGCGGTTGTCCATGGCGCTGGGCAGCCGGAAGCCGTGCTCGACGAGGGTGCGTTTGCGGCTCATGTCGCCCTCGAACATGGCACCGATCTGCGGCACCGTGACGTGCGACTCGTCGATGACGAGCACGAAGTCCTCGGGGAAGTAGTCGAGCAGGCAGTTCGGCGGCGAGCCCGGGCCGCGCCCGTCGATGTGCCGCGAGTAGTTCTCGATGCCGGCGCAGGTGCCGACCTGGCGCATCATCTCGATGTCGTAGCTGGTGCGCATGCGCAGCCGCTGGGCCTCGAGGAGCCTGCCGTCCTTCCCGAGCTCGTCGAGGCGGGCCGCCAGCTCGGCCTCGATGGAGGCGATGGCGCGTTCCATGCGTTCGGGACCGGCGACGTAGTGGGAGGCGGGGAAGACGTAGACCTGCCGGTCCTCGCTGAGGATCTCACCGGTGAGCGGGTGCAAGGTGGTGAGGGCCTCGATCTCGTCGCCGAAGAACTCGACGCGCAGCGCGTTCTCCTCGTACATGGGGAAGATCTCGAGGGTGTCGCCACGCACCCGGAAGGTGCCTCGGGCGGCCGCCACGTCGTTGCGCACGTACTGCATCTCGACGAGCCTGCGCAGCAGATCGGTGCGCTCCCACTCGTCGCCCACGGTGAGGGGCACCATGCGGTCGACGTACTCCTGGGGGGTGCCCAGACCGTAGATGGCGCTGACGGTGGCGACGACGATGACGTCGCG
Organism: Propionibacterium australiense; assembly: GCF_003666605.1. Taxonomy (GTDB): domain Bacteria; phylum Actinomycetota; class Actinomycetes; order Propionibacteriales; family Propionibacteriaceae; genus Propionibacterium; species Propionibacterium australiense. Next base: position 247,523 of record NZ_RCIV01000001.1, read on the forward strand.
CCTGGTGAGCAGCGAGTTGGTCGCCGAGTGCCGCAGCCGCTCGACCTCCTTGTTGAGGCTGGAGTCCTTCTCGATGTAGGTGTCCGTCTGGGGGATGTAGGCCTCGGGCTGGTAGTAGTCGTAGTAGCTGACGAAGTACTCGACGGCGTTGTCGGGGAAGAACTCGCGCAGCTCGGTGGCGTACTGGGCGGCCAGCGTCTTGTTGGGCTGCATGACGAGCATCGGCCGCTGCAGTCGTTCGGCCAGCCAGGCAATGGTCGCCGTCTTGCCGGTGCCGGTGGCGCCCAGCAGGACGATGTCCTGCTCGCCCGCCCTGATGCGCCGTTCGAGTTCGTCGATGGCGGCCGGCTGATCTCCGGAGGGCTCGAAGTCGGCCTTCACGGCGAACGAGGCCACTGTGCGGGTGATCGACTCGACTGGACGCATGCTCCGAGCCTATGCGCCCCCACCGACACTCCCCGGACGCTCCTGGCCGGGAACCGTCACCGCCTGCCGGTAGCGTGTAACCATGCCAAGCAGGTATGCGACGCGGCAGTCACCGATCGACCCCGCCTCGATGCTGGTGCGCGCGGTCCCGACGATGGCCGTCGTCCGCCACGGCGCCGACCACTTCCCCGAACTGCTGCCCGGCATCACCCTCGTTCCCGCCCAGCCCCGGTCCGATGACGTCCTCGTCATGGCCGACGAGCACCTGGCGGCCCCGCACGGCGGACCGTCGGCGCTCTACGCGAGGGCACGGGCGGCGCTGCGCGGCCGCCCGGTCGAGCTGACGCCCGACGGCACCGCCGCCATCTGGGCGGTCAGTGGGGACGGCTTCGTCAGCGGCCGTCTCGGCCTGGTCGCCGACTACCTGCCCGAGCCGTGGCGGGGCTCCCTGCCCGCCAACGGCATCGTCCTGGCCGTTCCCCGGGCCGGACTCATGCTCGTCCACGTACCCACCGGCGAGGACCTCACCCGGGCGCTCAGCACCATGTCGGCCCGGGCCCTCGACGAGTACCGCACCGGCCCCGACCCGCTGGTGCCCTTCCTCTACTACGTCTGCGCCGAGGGCCGCGCCCAGCAGCTGTCCCAATACGACGGCCCCGATGGCAGCCAGCTCGTCGTCCAGGGCGCCTTCCGCCGGGTCTACGAGCGGTTCATCCCGCAGCGGCCGGCGGCCGGCACCGGCTGATGGTGTCCGGCTGACCCGGGCCGGAGCGGCCCGGTGAGCCCGGCTGCACGGGCTGCGCGGCGGGCGTGAGGCGCCGTCACATTGATAGCCTGAGCTGGCCCGGACACCCCCGAGTCAGGAGACCCGATGCCGAAGGACCAGCGCAGCAGGGCCGCTGCCGAGACCATTGCAGTCAGCGAACAGATGCTGGCTGGGCTCACCGATGTCCTCGGCGAGGACAAGACCCCCGAGCTCCCGCCCCTGCACCGGTTCCCCGAGACCAGTGCCGAACCGGCTCGCCGGCGCATCCGTGAGATCATCACCGGCCTGGCCGACGGCACCGACCCGTACGACGCGTCCTTCCGGCCGGTTCCGCCATCGGATCACCTGCCGCCCGCATATCTGCGGCAGGAGAAGGCATGCGCGCAGTTCGACGAGGACCTGCTCGACGCGCTCATCAGGGTCGCCGACGGCTCCGACGAGACGCCGGCACTCGACCCCGGCTGGTACACCATCGTCGTCGACATCCTGTCCCGCGGCTGCCACGAGCTGAGTTTCATCCACCTGGCCCGTATCGTGCGTGTCATCCTCCGGGGTGACCTGGTCAACCTGCCCCACGCGCTGGACAGGCTCGTGTCGTACCGTGTCCGGCACGAGGAGGTGAACAGCGAACCGAGGGTCCTCGACGACGCCCTGCACCGGTCCGGCTTCGACGAGGAGACGGTCAACTCCTTCATCGCATCCCTGGCGATGCACTCCTGGCCGTGGGACCCGGCCGACCTGTGGCCCTGGCTCATCGAGCGCCCCGAGGTCCTCGAGACGTGGCTCATCGGTGAGGGCATCGACTCGTGGCTGATGGTCCCCGAGAGGGCCCTGCACGTACTCACGTACTGCCCGCACGTCCCGAACCGGCTGCTGCCGCTCCTCGCCGAGAAGGCCACCGGGGACTCCCTGGTGCAGCGCCGCCTGGCCCGGCAGATCCTGGCCACCACCCCGGCGGCCCTGTACCTGGCCTGCGCCCAGCTGGGACTGCGGACATCTGACAGACGGCTCGTCGCCGTGGACTGGCTGAGTTCGATGGGTGACCAGCGAGCCGTGCCGGTGCTGCGCGAGGCCCTCGACGAGGAACGCAACCACTTCGTGCGCGCCGCCGAGATCAAGCTCCTGCAGGCCAGCGGCGAGGACATCGGCGCGTTCCTGTCACCGCGGGTCCTGACCGACGAGGCCAGGGAGGGGCTGCGGGGATCATGGCCGAAGCACCTCGACTGGCTCGACCCCGCCGCACTGCCGGCCGCCCGCTGGGCCGATGGCACAGTTGTCGAGCCGAAGGTCCTCGCATGGTGGGTGACACTGGCCGACACGATGAAGGACCCCGACGGTTCCGGTCTCATGGCCCTCTACCTCGACCGGCTCGACCCCGACGACGCCGCGGAACTCGGCCGCCACGTCATCGACCGGTGGATCGAGCACGACACCCGCCGCCGCAGCACGGAGAAGAACCGCGAGCTGGCCGAGATCTCGGGACTGCTCACGTACAAGGACTGGCAGCGCAGGGCCGAGTCGCTGACCCCGGCGGACACCGGTTGCTACGCGGAGGAGATCCGTGAGCAGGCGGCCCGGCCCCAGCAGAGCTTCATCGACGAGTACTTCAGGAACTACGAACGCTCCTACCTGGGTTCGGCGATCACGAACAAGGGCCTGCTCGCCCTGACCGTCGCCATGCCGGGCGACGAACTGGCCCGGACCGTGCAGACCTACATGAGTGAGCACCGGCAACGCCGGACGCAGTTCGTGGCCCTGCTGTCCGCCCTGGCCGCCAACGGCCGGCCGGGCAGCGTCGACCTGCTCATGGCGATCGCCCGCCACCACTCGATGCCGACCGTCCAGAAGGCCGCCGGTGAGCTGGCCGGACGGTTCGCCGAACACCACGGCTGGACCGCCGACGAGCTGGCCGACCGCATCATCCCCACCGCCGGTCTCGCAGACGACGGCCTGCTGCACCTCGACTACGGGCCCCGCCAGTTCCACGGCAGCCTCACCGCCAAGGGCCGCCTCCGGCTGAGCGGTCCGGACCTCAAGCCGATCCGCTCGCTGCCCGGGCCCGAGGCCGGCGACGACCCCGAGCTCGTGGCGGCCGCCAAGGAGCAGCTGAGCGCCTCACGCCGGGAGCTCACGTCGGTCATGTCCCGGCAGCCGGCCCGGCTCCACGAGGCGATGTGCCTGGGCCGGGTCTGGCCCGCGGAGGCCTGGCGACAGTCCCTGGCCGCCCACCCGCTGATGCGCCTGCTCCTCGCCCGGCTCGTCATGGCTGGAGAACCCCGGGACGCCCCGGCAGAGGGCCTTCCGGCCCACTGCCGACGGCAGCCTCGTGGACGTCGACGGCGAACCGCTCACCCTGGATCCCGAGTCCCGCATCGGGCTGGCCCACGGCACCGGCCTCGGCGCCGAGGCCGCCGGGGCATGGCGTCGTCACCTGGAGGAGCACGCCGTGGCACCGCTGTTCGACCAGCTGAGCGCGCTGGAGACGCCGGCCGTCGAACCGCTGGTCACCCGCATGGACGATCTGTGCGGCCGCGTCAGTGACACCTTCAGCTTCCACGACACCATCACCGGACGCGGCTACACCCGCCGCGACCGGTCCTTCAGCTGGTTCAACGAGTACCAGAGGAGCATCGGCGACTCCGGGTTCGCGGTGGTCATCGAGTTCACCGGCTCGGACCAGGACGACACGGAACCGAGGCCCTGCGCCACCGAGTCGCTGTACGTCCTCAGGCAGAACCATCGGATGGAACTCGCCGCGCTGCCACCGGTGCTGCTGGCCGAGGCGCGCGCCGACTACGAGGCCGTCGCTGCGCTGGGGCCCTACGACGAGGACTACCGCCGGCTGCGCTGAGACCAGGCCCGCGACCGGGCCCGGCCGGTCCGCGGGGCACCCGGCCTGCTGACGCCGGGGCCGGGGGCAGCGCCGTCACGGACCACGCCTGCCAGGGCATCGGTGGTCGCGGCGACGAGCCGGGGCGGTTCCCGGCCTCGTCAGGCGGTCAGCCGATCCAGTTCGGCGCGCAGATTGGCTCGGGATCGGGCGCCCCACAGGGCCCGCCCGGTCGCTGTCGCGTAGCGGTGGGTGGCCAGCAGGTGCCCGACGGCGGCCCGCCGCGCCGCCCGCCAGCCGGCCTCGTCGAGGCCCTGCTCGGCGCGCAGCTGGGCCACCGACTCCTGGTACCGTGCCGGCGGGGCGCCGAGCACGGCCAGGTCCGCGTCACAGACCCTGGCCCCCGCCTCGTCCGCGGCGAGGGGACGATGGTGCCCGGTGAGCAGGATCAGCCGGGTGACCTCCGCCGTCTCGGCGGGCGCCCAGCCGGCCGAGACCAGCCACGAGGCGGCCAGCTCGGCAGAGGCCGGTTCGTCCTCACCGGGCCGGTTGCGGTGGACGGCGTCATGGAACCACAGGGACAGCCGCTCGAGACGGGTGCAGCCGAGCAGGTCACCCGCCTCAAGCGCCTCGGCCAGGTGCTGGCTGCCGTGGTAGTGACGCCACGGCTCCTGCCACAGCGCCATCAGCCGCCGCCCCAGTTCGGGCTGGTCCGGCCAGTCCGCCGACCAGCGCTGCACGAGACTCACCACAGCTGGACGACCCAGCCGGCGAGCGCGGCCAGGCCGCCGGCGATCAGGAGGCTGGCCAGCGTCCCGATGATGAAGTGTTCGGCCACCTCGCCGCTACGGGCCCCGCGGATCTCGGGGAACCGGGCGAAGGCCTTCACCGCCACGGTGACGGCCACCAGTGAGGGCTCGCCGGCCAGCAGGGCGCCGAACACGGCGGCACGCTCCAGCGCGCCGATCCAGCGGCCGCCGCGCAGTACTCCCCCGTCGGCGCAGGAACGAGGCGAGCTCCCGTGCGTGGCGTCGGGACCGGCCCGTGAGCCATCGGCGCGACGCAGCAGCTCCTCGACGAGCGGGCTGCCGCCGAACACGGCGATCGCGCCGAGCAGGCCGGCCACGAGAACACGGAGAAGATCGGCGAGCAACTGGGTCATGGCGCCACCGTAGAGGGGCCCACCGACACGCCCATCGCCTCGGCGAGCCGAGCCGTGGCGAGATCCAGCCCGGCAGCGGCCTCCCGGTGATGGGCGGCTCGCAGACGCTGGCCGACCGCCTGGGGACTGATGCCCAGACGCTCGGCCGCCTGCGTCTGGGTGAGGCCGGCATCGACGAGGTCGATGACCTGCCATCCTGCCGTGCTGCGCCGGAGCACCAGTGCCGCTGCGAGGGCGAGGATCGTCTGCGCCTCGCCCAGTGCCCGGGCGTCCTGCGTTCCTGCGCCCCCGACGAGCCGGGGAGCGGTCGCAGCCGCTCGCCCGATGGCCTGCCGGGCCGCCAGATAGGCCGGGCCGCGGGCGGCGCGGGTGGTGTCCGGCAGGGGCATCTCGACCTCACCGACACCGACGCCGATGTGCCAGTCCCCCAGGCGCAGGAGCATGGTGACCGCGCCGATGACGGCGGTGGGGTCTGCGCTGAGTGCCTGGATCTCGTCGCCTGCGGTGCGCTCGAAACCCAACCTGAATCCATCGGACAGCGGCGCCAGCGCATGAAGGGCCTCGGGCACCTTGTCCGGACCGCGCCGGCTCACCCGCTGATCGGCGACCACCACCGCCCAGCACCGGACCTCACCATCAGCCATGACTCCATTCAATCTTTCAGACTTGATTCAGGCAACGAAAGGATTGAGCCTTGGCAGCGAATCCGTTGTGTCCCGCAGGCACTGGCGTGCGACTGGTTGTATGAGCGGCCGCGGGGACGGGTTCAGCGGCAGCGCGCCGCGCCGGGCGCGATGACCTCGTCCCACAGGCGGTCCACCTGGGCGCGTGTCGACTGCAGGGAACCGGCATTGTCGATGACCGTGCCGGCCACGGCCAGGCGCTCGGGCCGCGAGGCCTGCGCCGCGATGCGGTCCCTCGCCTGCTCGGCGCTCATGGCGTTGCGGGCCATCAACCGCGCGATCTGCGTCTCGACCGGCACGTCGACGACCACCAGGTGGTTGAAGTCATGGGCCCTGCCGGTCTCGATGAGCAACGGGATGTCGTGCATGACCACCGCGCCGTCGGGGGCCGCGTCCTGCAGCTCGTCTGCGGCGGCGACGATGAGCGGGTGCGTGATCTCGTCCAGGCGTCGTCGCGCGGCCTCGTCGCTGAACACGAGAGCGGCGAGCGCTCCGCGGTCGAGCGCACCGTCCGGGGTGAGGATGTCCGGGCCGAACGCCTCGGTGAGGGCCCGCAGCCCGCGGGTCCCCGGTTCGACGATCCGCCGGGCCAGCAGGTCGTAGTCGATGTGCACGGCCCCGTGCTCGACGAGCACGGCAGCGACGGCGCTCTTGCCGGAGGCGATGCCGCCGGTGAGGCCGAGCGTGAAGACCCGCCCCACCGGGGGGCCCGTCCTCGTGACGTGGTGTGCGGCCGGCATGGGCGTGGTCAGGGCGCGATGCGGCTCAGCGCGTCGAGGGTGATCTCGAGGGCCACGCCCCGTGAGCCCCTCCCCCAGTCTCGGATGTCGTGGCCGTTCTCGGGATCGGCGAGGGTGTCGGCGGTGTAGAAGAGCTGGGCGAACTGCGCCCCGCGCAGGGCGGCGGAGGCCGCCATGGCGGAGCACTCCATGTCGACGATGGCGCAGCCCTCGGCCCGGCGGTGGTTCAGCATGGCCCTGGTCTCACGGTAGAAGGCGTCGTTCGTCCACACGGGAGCATCGCTGACCCGGTAGCCGGCCGCCTCGACGGCCTCGGTGAGGACGGCGCGCAGCTGCGGGTCGATGTCGATCCAGCGGCTGGCCGGCACGTACTGGAAACTCGTCCCCTCGCCACGCAGCGCCCGCGCCGGGACGACGAGCTCACCGACCTCCAGCGGCTCGAGGGCACCGCACGAGCCGACGGCGATGGCCTTGCGGACGCCGTGCCGGAAGAGCATGTCGGTGTGCATGACGGCCGCCGGTGCGCCCAGCGGCATCATGAGGATCGCGAAGTCGCCCTGCACGTCGTGGCCGCGGTAGACCGGATAGGTGTTGCCGATCAGCTCCAGTGTCTCGATGACGGGCAGGTTCTCGGCGCGGGCGTACTCGTCGACGACCTCGCCGAGGAAGGCGAGGACGGCCCGGCGCGGGTAGAGGTCGCCGGGGATGGACGCGGCCTCGCTCTCACCGATGAGATCGACGGAGTCGTCGTCGCGTTCGATGATGGGCAGGTCGTGGGTGTGCAGCATGGGTCGGGTCCTGGCTCCGGCCGGCTCTCGCGCGGCCTCGGTTTGGGTACAAGGTTCGGGGTCCGGCGGGCCGGCTCCCGGCGGACAGGATGGAAGGCCCCGGCCCGTCCGCCGGGCCGGGGCCTTCCATCCTGCGTTCGTGTCGGGCGCGATGACGCCGACGGGCTCAGTGGCTGCCCGACAGCTTGTCGCGCAGGGCCTGCAGGGCCTCGTCGGAGGCGAGCGAGCCCTCGTTGTCGGCAGGGACGGCGGAGTAGTTCGTGCCGGCCTCGGCAGCGGCCTGCTGATCGGCCTCCTCGGCCTCGGTGGCCTGCTTCTTCAGGGCCAGCCAGCGGGCCTGGGCCTCGGCGTACTGGGCCTCCCAGGCCGCCTGCTGCTCCTCGTAGCCCGGCTTCCACTCGTTGGTCTCCGGGTCGAAGCCCTCGGGGTAGATGTAGTTGCCGTTCTCGTCGTAGCTGGCGGTCATGCCGTACAGCGAGGGATCGAAGTCGTCGGCCGCGATGTCGATGCCCTCGTTGGCCTGCTTCAGCGACAGGCTGATGCGGCGGCGCTCCAGGTCGATATCGATGATCTTGACCATGACCTCGGTGTTGACCGAGACGACCTGCTCGGGGATCTCGACGTGGCGTTCGGCCAGCTCGGACACGTGAACCAGGCCCTCGATGCCCTCCTCGACGCGGACGAAGGCGCCGAACGGGACGAGCTTGGTGACCTTGCCCGGCACGATCTCACCGATCTGGTGGGTACGGGCGAAGACCTGCCAGGGATCCTCCTGCGTGGCCTTGAGCGACAGGGAGACGCGCTCGCGCTCCATGTCGACGTCCAGAACCTCGACGGTGACGGGCTGGCCGACCTCGACGACCTCGCTCGGGTGGTCGATGTGCTTCCAGGACAGCTCGGAGACATGGACCAGGCCGTCGACGCCGCCGAGATCGACGAAGGCACCGAAGTTGACGATGGAGGAGACGACACCCTTGCGGATCTGTCCCTTCTGGAGCTGCTCCAGGAAGTTGTGGCGCGTCTCGGACTGGGTCTGCTCGAGCCAGGCACGACGCGACAGGACGACGTTGTTGCGGTTCTTGTCGAGTTCGATGATCTTCGCCTCGAGCTCCTGACCGACGTAGGGCTGCAGGTCGCGGACGCGGCGCATCTCGACGAGTGAGGCGGGCAGGAAGCCGCGCAGGCCGATGTCGACGATGAGACCGCCCTTGACGACCTCGATGACGGTACCGGTGACGACGCCGTCCTCGTCCTTGATCTTCTCGATCGCACCCCAGGCACGTTCGTACTGGGCGCGCTTCTTGGAGAGGATCAGACGGCCGTCCTTGTCCTCCTTCTGCTGGACGAGGGCCTCGATCTCGTCGCCAACGCTGACGACGTCGAAGGGGTCGACATCATGCTTGATGGAGAGTTCCTTGGACGGGATGACGCCTTCGGTCTTGTAGCCGATGTCGAGGAGTACCTCGTCACGATCAACCTTGACGACAGTGCCGGTGACGATGTCGCCGTCGTTGAAGTACTTGATGGTGGCATCAACTGCGGCCTCGAAGGCTTCAGCTGTACCGATGTCGTCGATTGCGACGGCCTCAATGGAGGAGGTCATGTAGTAGGGCTCCGATGGTGGATGGTTATTGACTCAGTGCGCCGTGCCTGCTGGCGCGCACGACGGCGACGACGAAATCCGAGAAGAGCCCGCAACCACCGCTGTGCGCACCCGCCGGCGAGCCGCGGGGTGCCACGGTCCGCTGACGACGACGCCGCACCCTCTGTCCGGCGCGGCGCACACAGCGCAGAACAAGTTTAGGCGGCCGCGCCACCCCCGGGCAACCTTCGGCGCCGTCGGCGCACCCTGACCCGTCCCCGCCCCGGGGATGTCCCGGCCCAGTCCGCGCGGCGTGCTCAGCGCCAGGGATCGGGCAGCGCGACGTACACCGTCTCGAGGTATTCCTCGATTCCCTCGAAGGAGCCCTCCCGGCCGACACCGGACTGCTTGACGCCGCCGAACGGCGCCGCGGCGTTGGAGAGCAGGCCGGTGTTGGCGCCGATCATGCCGGTCTCCATCGCGTCCGCGAACCGCTGGATGCGGTCGAGGTCCCGGGTGAAGACGTAGCCGGCCAGACCGGCGGGCACCGAGTTGGCGATGGCCAGGGCCTGTTCCTCGGTCCTGAAGGTGGTGATCGGGGCGACCGGTCCGAAGATCTCGGTGGTCATGATCTCGGCATCGGGGGCCACCCCGGTCAGGACGGTGGGCTGGTAGTAGCTGCCGGGCAGGTCCGGGATGCGGGCGCCGCAGGTGGCCCTGGCCCCGGCGGCGATGGCGCGGTCGACGAGGCCGGCGATGGCGTCGCGGTCCGCGGCGCTGATCAACGGGCCGACCTGGGTGCCGGGTTCGGCGCCGTCGCCGCACACGAGCCCGGACAGGCGCGCGGTGAGCTTCTCGGTGAACTCGGGGGCGCAGGACTCGTGGACGATGAACCGGTTGGCGGCGATGCAGGCCTGTCCCATGTTGCGCATCTTGGCGGCGACCGCACCGTCGACCGCCGCGTCGACGTCGGCGTCGCCGAAGACGATGAACGGGGCGTTTCCGCCCAGTTCCATCGAGACCCGCAGGCCGTTCCGGGCGGCTGCGGCGGCCAGGGACTGGCCGACCGGGGAGGATCCGGTGAACGAGAGCTTGCGCAGGCGCGGGTCGGCGATGATCGCATCGGTCACGTCGTGGCAGCGGCAGGTGATGACATTGACGACCCCGTCGGGCAGGCCGACGTCGGCGAGGACCTTCGCGAACAGCAGGGTGGTCAGCGGGGTGGCGCTGGCCGGACGGATGACGACGGTACAGCCGGCGGCCAGGGCCGGGGCGATCTTCCGGGTGGCCATGGCCAGCGGGAAGTTCCACGGGGTGATGAACAGGCAGGGTCCGACAGGGCGTCTGGTGATGAGCTGCCGGAGCATCCCCTCGGGGGTGCTGGCGTAGCGCCCGGCGATGCGCGGGGCCTGCTCGGCGAACCAGCGCACGAACTCGGCGCCGTAGGTGACCTCGCCATGACTCTCGGCCAGTGGCTTGCCCATCTCAAGGGTCATGAGCAGCGCGAAGTCATCCCTGCGCCGGGTGATCTCCTCGAAGGCGGCGCGCAGCAGTTCGGCACGCTCCCGCGGGGCGGTGCGGCGCCACGTGTCCTGGGCCCGGGCGGCCGCGTCGAGGGCGGCCAGCCCCTGCGCCGTGTCGGCGTCGGCGATGGCCGCCAGGACGCTCCCGTCGGCCGGGTTCGTCACCTCGAAGGTACCGGCCGCGCCGGGCACGGCCGCACCGCCGATGATGAGCGTGCCAGGAGTGTCCGCCGGAACCGAGTAGGAGGTCATGGACCCAACGATAACGACCGAGGCCGGCGCCGGGGCCGGGCGAGGAGGGCCATAGGACCGCGGACACGGGTTGTCCTTCCCCGCCCGCTGTTAGGCTGGGCGCGTCGCCGTCACCAACCCCGGACGGCCCGGCGAAAGGTTCCCGTGAAAAGGTCAACGAAGCGCATCCTCGGCTGGGGCATCCCGCTGCTCGTCGTCGTGATCATCGCCGCCTATTTCGGTTGGCGCTGGCTCAAGACACGTCCTTCGGAGTACGAGCAGAAGATCCCCGTCTACCCGGTCTCCCCCACGGCCACTGCCAGCGAGAACGTGAACGACGTACCCGAGGGCTGCTCCCCGAACCCGTCGGAGATCGTGGGCACCCACATCAAGTTCGATGGTCACACCGATGAGCTGACGCTGCTCTCCCTCGGTCTCGACGCGGAGGGCCTGCCCGGCACCCCGCCCGGTGACGAGGGCTACACCCTGGCCTGGTGGAACGGCGGCCCCTCCGTCGGCTCCGAGCATGGCAAGGTCGTCCTCACCTCGCACACCTTCCGCTACGGCGGGGCGCTCGGCAACGACCTCAACGAGGGCCTGCTCAGCAGGAACGACGTCATCAGGATCAGCAATGACGCGGGCGAGACGGTCTGCTACCGCTTCACCAATGCCCTCAAGATCTACGTCGACGAATACGACCCCGACTCGAACGTCCTCTACGACGACTACGGAGATCCGATGATCGTCATCGTCGTCTGCTCGGACTACCCCGCCAACGGCGGCGATCCGGCGGCACGGGTCCTCTACTACGCGAAGCTGGTGCGCGCGGCCTGACGCAGCCCCGTGCTCCCGGAGCCCTCGACGGCCTGGCCGTCGAGGGCTCCGGCTCACTGCGGCGGCAGATCGGAGACGGCACGGGCATAGGCGGCCGCCAGCCGGCCGGGGTCGACGCGGTGCGCGGCCAGCGCGCAGCCGTCCCCGCGGGGATTGAGCCCGATGCCCTCGTCGGCCCAGTGCCCGAGCGCCCTGCGCCAGGGCCCGAGTGTTCCCCGGGCGTTGACGACGCGCCACCACGGCACGGGCGAGCCGTCCGTCGCCATGATGCGGCCGACCTGGCGCGGACCGGTTCCGACAAGTGCGGCGATGTCGCCGTAGGTGGCCACCTGCCCCGGCGGGACGCACTCGACGGCGCGCAGCACCCGCTCGATGAGCAGTTCGTCGACCGGGGGCACGGCGCTCAGTGGGCGGCGTCGTTCCAGCTGCGGCCGTAGCCGAAGGAGACCGACAGCGGCACCTTCAGCTCGACGGCGTGGACCATCGCCTCGGAGACGATGTCCTGGACCTGCTCGCGTTCGCCGGGGGCGACCTCGAGGACCAGCTCGTCGTGGATCTGCAACAGCATCCGGCTGGACAGCCCGGCCTCGGCCAGGGCCCGTTCCACCCGGAGCATGGCCACCTTGATGATGTCGGCGGCCGTGCCCTGGATGGGCGCGTTGAGGGCCATCCGTTCGGCCATCTCGCGGCGCTGCCGGCTGGTCGAGTTGAGATCGGGCAGATAGCGGCGCCGCCCCATCATCGTCTGCGTGTAGCCCTGTTTGCGGGCCTGGACGACGATGTCGGTCAGATACTCGCGCACGGCGCCGAAGGTCTTGAAGTACTCCGCCATGAGCTCCTTGGCGGTGGGAACGGGCACACCGAGGCGGCTCGACAGACCGTAGGCCGACAACCCGTAGGCCAGTCCGTAGTTCATCTGCTTGACGCTGGAACGCTGCTCGGGCGTGATCGACTCGGCCGGCACGCCGAAGACGTGCGAGGCGGTGACCGTGTGGAAGTCGATGCCCGAGGTGAAGGCCTCGATGAGTGCCTCGTCGCCCGAGGCGTCCGCCATGACGCGCATCTCGATCTGGGAGTAGTCGGCGCTCAGCAGCGCCTCGTAGCCCGGGGCGGCGACGAAGCCGTCGCGGATGCGCCGGCCCTCGGACGTGCGGATCGGGATGTTCTGCAGGTTCGGCTCGGTACTCGACAGCCGGCCGGTACCGGCCACGGTCTGCAGATAGGTGGTGTGGATGCGCCCGTCGTCACCGACCGACTTCGCCAGGGCATCGACGATCTGACGCAGCTTGATGGAGTCGCGGTGGGCCAGCAGGTGCTCGAGGAAGGGATGCTGGGTCTTGAGGTAGAGGCTCTCGAGGGCGGCGGCGTCGGTCGTGTAGCCGCTCTTGGTGCGTTTGGTCCGGGGCATGTCGAGCTGGTCGAACAGGACGCCCTGCAGCTGCTTCGGCGAGCCCAGGTTGATCTCGCGTCCGATGGCCTCGAAGGCAGCGTCCTGCGCCGCCTGCACCTTGGCGTCGAACTCGTCGTGCAGCTCGGCGAAGACGTCCTCGTCGACGCCGATGCCGCGCCGCTCCATGACGGCCAGCACCTTCTGCAGGGGCAGCTCGAGATCGCGCAGCAGACCGAGCTGGCCGGTCTTGGCGAGTTCCTCGTCGAGGACGGGCGCGAGCTGGGCGACGGCGCGGGCCCGCACCATGGCCGCCGGCTCGGCCCGCTCCCCGGAGTCGCCGTCGAAGTCGAGGGTCTCCTGGGCCTGCTCGGGCCGGTCGTCGCCGGCCTCGAGGCTGAGCCCGAGGTGACGTCCGGCGAGTTCGTCGAGTTCGTAGCGTCGCTGGTCGGGGCGCAGGAGATAGGCGGCGAGCTGGGTGTCGCTGACGAGCCCGGCCAGTTCGAGTCCCCGCGCCGCCAGGGCCAGCATCGGCCCCTTCGCGTCGTGCATGACCTTGGCCGCCCCGGGATCGGCAAGCCATGCGGCGAGCGCGTTGTCGTCGGCTGGGCTCAGCGAGCCGGGCTCGAGTCGGACGGCGGCGCCGCTGACGGTGGCGAGGGCCAGGTGGCTCACGTCACCGGTGCCCGCTCCCCAGTGGCCGGATGCCTCGATGCCGGCGCCGGCCCGGGCGTGCTCGGCGAGCCAGTCGCCGAGAGCATCGGGGGCGAGCCTCACGGGTCTGATGGTGACCGAGTCGGTACTGGCCGGGGCATCGGCCCCGTCGACGGCGAACACCCGGTCGCGCAGCCCCCTGAACTCGAGGGTGTCGAACAGCTCGTTGACGGCTTCGCGGTCGACCGGCCTCCTGGCCAGGCCCTCCGCGTCGATCTCGAGGGGCAGGTCGCTCACCAGGGCGTTGAGACGGCGGTTGCGACGCACGTCGTCCAGGTGCTCACGGAAACTCTGACCGGCCTTGCCCTTGATCTGATCCGCCTGGTCAATGAGCTCGTCGAGCCCGCCGTAGGTACCCAGCCACTTGGCCGCCGTCTTGGGGCCGACGCCGGGCACGCCGGTCAGGTTGTCGCTCGTCTCGCCGACCAGGGCGGCCAGTTCAGGGTAGCGCTGGGGCGGCACACCGTACTTGGCCTCGATGGCGGCCGGATCCATCCACACCAGCTCGGAGACTCCCTTGCGGGGGTAGAGCACCGTCGTGTTCGAGTCGACGAGCTGGAAGGCGTCACGATCACCCGAGACCACGAGGGACTCCCAGCCGAGTTCGTCGCCCTGCCGGGTCCAGGTGGCCAGGATGTCGTCGCCCTCGTACCCGGCGAGGCTGGCATGGACGATGCCCATGGCGTCGAGCACCTGCTCGATCAGCTGGATCTGCCCGGCGAACTCCGGCGGCGTGGCCGAACGAGTCGCCTTGTACTCGGGATAGGCCTCGGAGCGGAAGGTGCTGCCGGACAGGTCGAAGGTGACGCCCACGTGCGTGGGGCGCTCGTCGCGCAGCAGGTTGACGAGCATCGACGTGAAACCGTACACGGCGTTCGTGTGCTGACCGGTGGACGTCGAGAAGTTCTCGGCTGGCAGGGCGTAGAAGGCGCGGAAGGCCATGGAGTGGCCGTCGATGAGCAGCAGTCGTGGACGATCGTTCACGCCACCGAGCCTAGGCGCTCGGACCAGCACTTTCACCTCGAGGACGGCCCGACCTGGGGCCGGGGACCGAGGTCGGCACCCACCGCCCCCGGGGCGGACGGGTCAGCTCTTCTTCGCCTTCTCGTGGCCGACGACGCCCTCGGCGACCTCGCGCATCGACTTGCGCAGGTCCATGGCGGTCTTCTGGATCCAGCGGAAGGCCTCCGGCTCGCTCATGCCGAGGCTCTCCTGCAGGATGCCCTTCGCCTGGTCGATGATCTTGCGCGAGGCGAGACGCTCCTCGAGCGTGGAGACCTCCTCGTCGAGGGCGACGATCTCGGCGAACCGCGCGAGGGCGATCTCGATGGCGGGGATCACGTCGGAGGCGTTGAAGGGCTTGACGACGTAGGCCATCGCGCCGGCCTCACGGGCCTTCTCGATGAGCTCGCGCTGGCTGAACGCGGTGAGCATGACGCACGCCGCGATACGGTCGCCGGCGATCTGCTCGGCCGCGGTGATGCCGTCCATGACGGGCATGTTGACGTCGAGTACGACGACGTCGGGTTTGAGTTCACGAGCCTGCTCGACCGCGGCCTGACCGTCACCGACCTGGCCGACGACCTCGTAGCCCTGTTCGGTGAGGAGTTCGACCAGGTCGAGCCGGATGAGCGCCTCGTCCTCGGCGACGAGGACACGCGGCGTCGTGTCGGTTGCGGTACTGCCGTTCTTCTTCACCACTATCTCGACTCCTGTCCTGGCTCTTGGTTCCTGCCTCAGCAGCGGAAAACGGACAGATCTGTCAAGGACGACACTGCCCATGCCGACCTGAGCATAGCGCTGTGAGGCCGCCCGCGGGGCAATGCGTGAAATTGTTCTCACCCACCAGATGTGCCCGTGCACTAGGCATGTGACACAATGGGCGACGCCTGCCCGAGTGGCGGAATGGTAGACGCGGCGCACTCAAAATGCGCTGCCCGCGAGGGCGTAGGGGTTCAAGTCCCCTCTCGGGTACCACCAGTGGCATCTCTCGGGTACCACCAGTGGCATCGCGCGGTGGCCGGCGGGCGCCGGTGCGCCCGGCCCGCGGCTGGCGTCGCTCAGGGGCGGGGCCAGCAGGGCCCGCGCTCCCCGGACACGACGGAGCAGGGGCGGGAGAACACTCTCCCGCCCCTGCTCGGTTCGAGGCGAACCCTGCGTCAGGTCCGGCTCACGTGGCGTTCTTCATGTACGGCGGCAGTTCGACGGGCTCGACCCAGCTGATGTCCTTGAGGCGATGGACCCGCATCGTGTTCGTCTTGCCCTTGATCCCCATGGGTGCGCCGCAGACCAGGATGACGACGTCGCCCTCCTCGGCCAGCTTCAGTTCCTGGAGCTGACGGTTCACCTCGGTGACCATCTCCTCGTTGGAGCCGTAGCTCGGGGTCTGGATGACGCGGGCGCCCCAGCAGAGGGTCAGCCAGCGCGCCGTCTTCTCGTCGGGGGTGAAGGCGAGCAGCGGGATGTCCGAACGCAGGCGTGACATGCGGCTGGCGGTGTCGCCCGACTGGGTGAAGGCGATGAGATATTTCGCGTCGAGCTGACGCCCCGAGGTGGCGGCCGCCATCGCGATGACACCACCGGTCGTGTGCGGGTCCCAGTCGATCTTCGCGATGTTCTCGAAGCCCTGCTTCTCGGTGTTCTCGACGATGTTGGCCATCGTCTGGACGGTGATGACCGGGAAGGCCCCCACCGAGGTCTCGCCGGACAGCATGACGGCGTCGGCGCCGTCGAGGACGGCGTTGGCGACGTCGGAGGCCTCGGCGCGGGTCGGGCGCGGATTCGAGATCATCGAGTCGAGCATCTGGGTGGCGACGATGACCGGTTTGGCCCACATGCGCGCCTTCTTGATGATCGTCTTCTGCACCAGGGGGACCTGCTCCAGCGGCATCTCGACGCCGAGGTCGCCGCGGGCGACCATGAACCCGTCGAAGGCGTCGATGATCTCGTCCAGGTTCTCGATGGCCTGCGGCTTCTCGAGCTTGGCGATGACCGGGATGTGCACGCCCTCCTCGTCCATGATCTCGTGGACGCGGTTGACGTCGGAGGCGCGGCGGACGAACGACAGGGCGATCATGTCGAAGTCGTTGCGCAGTGCCCAGCGCAGGTCGTCCTCGTCCTTCTCGGACATGGCAGGCACGTTGACGGCGACGCCGGGCAGGTTGATGCCCTTGTGGTTCGAGACGGGGCCGGCGACGGTCACCTTGGTGACGACGTCGTTGCCATTGACCTCGACGGCCTCGAGCCCGATGTTGCCGTCGTCGATGAGGATGCGATCGCCCGGCCTCACGTCGCCGGGCAGTCCCTTGTAGGTGGTGGAGGCGCGGTTGGCGTCCCCGAGGACGTCATCGGTGGTGATGGTGAAGGTCTGTCCGTGGGTCAGCTCGACCTTGCCCTCGGCGAAGACTCCGAGCCGGATCTTGGGGCCCTGCAGGTCTGCCAGCAGGCCGACGGTCTTGCCGACGGCCTCGGACGCGGCGCGAGTCTCGGCCAGACGACGGGCGTGCTCGTCGTGGTCACCGTGACTCATGTTGAAGCGGGCGACGTCGAGGCCCGCGCGGATGATCTCTTCCATTCGCTCCTGGGTCGACGTTGCCGGCCCGAGGGTGCACACAATCTTCGCTCTTCGCACGGCGTCCAGCCTAGCCGAAGCAGCCGGTTTCATCGCCGCTCCATGCGATCGGCGGCACCAACTCGCACCAATGCATCACCGGGGCCCGCCCCGGCTGGACAACCGCTCAGTCCCGCAGGAGATCAAGCGCCCGGGTCAGCTCGGGCGGCGGGGCCGACTCGAAGTGCACGTACTCCCCCGAGCCGGGATGGACGAAACCGAGTTCGGCGGCGTGCAGCCATTGGCGGTCGAGACCGAGCCGGGCCGCCAGCTTCGGGTCGGAGCCGTACAGCGGGTCGCCGACGCAGGGATGGTGCAGGGCGGCGAAATGCACCCGGATCTGGTGGGTGCGGCCGGTCTCGAGGTGGACCCGGGCCAGGCAGGCGGACCGCATCATCTCGATCACCTCGTAGTGCGTCACCGAGGGACGCCCGTCCGCGGTGACCGCGAATTTCCACTCCGAGCCCGGATGGCGGCCGATCGGGGCGTCGATGGTCCCCTCCAGGGGTTCGAGGTGGCCCTGGACGAGCGCGAGGTAGACCTTGTCGACGGCGCGGTCGCGGAAGGCACGTTTGAGCATCGTGTAGGCGTGCTCGGACTTGGCGACGACCATGAGGCCGCTCGTGCCGACGTCGAGCCGGTGCACGATGCCCTGTCGTTCGGGCGCCCCCGAGGTGGTGATCCGGAAACCCGCCCCGGCGAGACCGCTGACCACGTCGGGGCCATCCCAGCCGAGTGAGGGATGGGCGGCCACGGCTGCCGGCTTGTCGACGACGACGATGTCCGGGTCGTCGTAGACGATCGCCATGTCCTCGACGAGGGCGGGCACGACGCGGGCACGACGCACCGGTTCGGACAGGTCGACGTCGAGCAGCTGCCCTGGGCTCACCCGCTGGGAGGCCTTCGTCACGGGGACCCCGTCGAGCAGCACCTTGTCCTCGGCGATGAGCGCGGCCAGGCGCGAACGGGTCAGCCCGGTCATGCGGGCAGCGGCGGCGTCGACGCGTTCACCGGCCAGGCCATCGGGGACGATGAGGACGCTCATCGGTCCTCCTCCGGGGCGCCCTCTGCGCCGGGGCTGGACGCCCCCACCGCGTTGGCCCGCCGGACGGCGTGCTCCACGGTCTGGTCCGAGCGCACGGCCCACCAGATGAACAGGATCGCCGCACTGGTGATGCACACGTCGGCGATGTTGAACACCGCGAAGTAGCGCACGGCGATGAAGTCGACGACGGTGCCGCGCATCGGACCGGGTTCACGCAGCAGACGGTCGAGCAGGTTGCCGGCGATGCCGGCCGCGATGAGTCCCGCGGCCACGCTGGCGAGCCAGCCCCGGGCCCGCGGGAAGACCCAGACGAGGACGAAGACGAGCGCCACGATCGACAGGCAGCTGAGGCCGACCGTGAAGGACGTCCCCAGCGAGAAGGCGGCACCGGAGTTGTAGACCAGGTGCAGGCTCAGCCAGCCCGGGATGATCTGACGGTCGTAGACGGACAGCGCGTGCAGCGCCCACAGCTTCGTCGCCCTGTCGAGGACGAACCCCAGGACCGCGACGGCGATCATGACCGCGCGCGTCGCACTCGGACGCGGGTGCGCGCGGTGGGACGCCACCGGTTCAGCGCCTCTCCGCGCGCTGCTTGCACGCGACGCACATGGTGGCCTTCGGGAAGACCTCCATGCGCGCCTTGCCGATCGGGTTGCCGCAGTTCTCGCAGACGCCGAACTCGCCGGCCTCCAGACGACGCAGCGCGGCCTCGTTCTGCTCGAGCAGGGTGCGGGTGTTCGCGTTCATGCTGAGTTCCTGGTCGCGTTCGAAATTGGTGGAACTGACATCGCCCGGGTCCTTGCCGGACGTGTCGCTGCTCTCACCCATCAGCTGCTCGAGTTCGGCGTCCGAGGTCTCGACTGCCTTGCGCATGCGTTCGATCTCGGCGATGAGATCCTCGCGCACGTCGATCACTTCTTCCGCGGTCCACGCCTCCTCGCCGTCCAGGACGGGCAGTGCGGCAGCGATCTGCCGCGCCGCTGCCATGGACAAACCATTAGTCGTCATCGTTCCAACTTTCTCCAGACGGTGACCAACTCGTAGAGGGACCATACACCAGCGGCCGATGATGGCGAACCATCATCGGCCGCTGGCGCGGTCAGAGACGCGCCGCTCAGCCCTCCTGATTGCCCAGGAGCGCGTCGAGGCGGGGGGTCTGGCCGCCCGCGGAGGGCCTCAGGGACAGGCTCCTGAGGCTTTCGAGGTGACGCTGGATCTGCCCCTCGATGTTGCTGCGGTACTCGGCCTCGAAGCCGCGCAGCTGGCTCACCGAGGCGGTGAGGTTGTCCCGCTCGGTCTCGAGCGCACTCAGCAGCTCCGTGCGCTTGTTGGCGACCTCGCCGTCCAGGGCGTCGGCACGTTGCTGGGCCTCGACGGTGACGCGCCTGGCGTTCTCCTGCGCCTCGGCAGTGACGCGCTCGGCGGTGTTGCGAGCCTCGTAGTCGAGCCTGGCGGCCTTCTGGGTGGCCTCCTCGACGAGCTGATCGGCCTGGTTCCTGGCGTCGGAGCGGATCCGCTCCGCCTCGCTCTCGGCGCCAGCTTGCAACTCGGCGGCCTTCCGATTGGCCTCCTCGACGAGCTGATCGGCCTCCCGGGTGCTCATCTCGAGCAGGCGGGCGGCCCACGGGCCGGCCTCCTCAGCAGTGGTGACGACGATGTGCTGGGGCTCGCCGTTGACGGCCTGCTGGGCATTCGTCGCTGCGGCGCTCTGGGCCGCCTGCAACTGGGACTGGGCCGCCTGCAGCTGGGACTGGAGCTCGGCGATCTGGGCGCGCAGCTGCTCGTTCTCTCCGGACAGCTGCGCCGCAGCGGCCGAACCCTGGTCGGTCGACGAGCGCAGGTCGTTCAGCTGGGCGCGCAGCTGCTCGTTCTCCTGGCCCAGGCTGGCCACCTGGCCGTTGAGCTGGTCGATCTGCTGACCGAGCTTGGCGTTCTCCTCGCTCGAGCCGGCACTCGCCTTGAGCTTCTCGTTCTCGTTGACCAGATCTGCGTAGCTGATCTCGAGTTCGTCCATGAACTTGTCGACAGAGCTGGCGCGGTAGCCGTCCTCATTGGGCTTGCGGGCCATGGGGAAACGGATACTGCGAACCTCGTCAAGGGACAGCGTCATTTTGTGCGCTCCAAACCTCGATGCATTGATTCCAAATCCTGCCCGCAACTGCGGGGACAGCCCCGAGGCTACCCTGCTTGTCCCAAACAGGTGCAGCCGGCGGCTCAAAACTCAACTTCGGGTTGAGACTCTCAGACGAGCAACCAGACCATTCTCCTGAGCACCACGAGGGCGAGGAAGACGACCATGAAGGCGACGTCCAGTCCGACGGTCCCGATCCTGATCGGCTTGATGTAGCGCCGCACGAACGTGATCGGAGGATCGGTGAGCGTGTAAATCGCCTCGAACGCGGCGGCCGCCGCGCCCTTGGGCCGGAAGTCCGGGACGAGCAGCGGGATCCAGCTGATGATCATCCGCGCGATGAGCACCCAGATGTACAGGGTGCACAGCAGCGAGAGGACACGGGCGAGCAGTAGCACGGGACCTCAGCTCTGGTTGAAGAAACTGGGGCTGGCCAGGCGCTGCTTGTCCTCGGCCGTGACGTGGACGTTGCGCGGGCTGAGCAGGAAGACCTTGCTGGTGACGCGTTCGATGGACCCGCGCAGACCGAAGATGAGCCCGGCGGCGAAGTCGACCAGTCTCTTGGCGTCCGCGTCGTCCATGTCGGTGAGGTTCATGATGACAGGGGTGCCCTCACGGAAACTCTCGCCGATGGTGCGCGCCTCGTTGTAGGTGCGGGGACGGACCGAGATGATGCGCGCCAGGTCGGCCGGCTGCGACTCCTCCGCCTCGTCCTCGATGTCGTGGGGCACATGGCGCTCGTGCGAGCCCGAGGAGGCGCTCTGCTTGGCACGACGCTCCGGCAGGCGGGTGACGGTGGAGACCTGGACGGACTCCTCGGCCGCAGGGTCGGTGTAGACCGAGTCGGTGTACTCGCCACGCTCGGCGCGGTCCTCATCGAAACGGTCATCACTGACGAGACCCAGCCACACTGCGGCCTTCCTCATCGCTCCCGGCATGCCGTCCCCCTCTGATCAGCCGCGGTTGTCCATGAATGACACGACTGGAATTAGGGTACCTTCTCAGCCCCTGCCTTCGGAACGACCGCCTCGCCCGGCGCGCCAGATGAGGCCGATCTGTCGGCCGGTGACGCCGTGGTCCCGGCGGTGGCTGAACAGCTGCGGCGTCGTGCGGGTGCACGGGTCGTGGTGCTCGACGCTGACACCGTCGCGCTCCAGCACGGCGTGCGCGCCGGCCCCCAGGTCGAGAGCGGGGGTGCCCCAGCTCGTCGTGGCCTCGAGTTCGGGGATGATCGCGCAGGAGGCGGCCTGCAGCTGCTCCGGCACCTCGTAGCAGTCGCCGCAGATGTGCGGCCCCACCCACGCATGGATCCTCGTGGCACCGAGTTCGCGCATCGTGGCGACGGTGGCCGTCAGGACGCCGGCCAGCAGGCCCTGCCGGCCGGCGTGGGCGGCGCCGATGACGCCCGCCTCGGTGTCGGCGAGCAGGACCGGCACGCAGTCGGCCACCCGGATGGCCAGCGGCGCACCGGGCAGGTTCGTGACGAGGGCGTCGGCCTTCTCCAGCGGGCGCTGTCCCGGGACGCTCTCCCCCAGCCAGTCGTCGGGGCCGGGCAGGTCACCGCTGGTGATGGTCCTGACGGTGGCACCGTGCACCTGGTGGACGACGCTGATCGGCGGCAGGGCGAGCCTGGTGCGCAGGGCCGCCATGTTGGCGCGCAGCGCCCCCTGGTCGTCCTCGCGCGTGCGCCCGAGGTTCAGTGACGCGAAGGCGCCTACGGAGGCCCCTCCCTCACGGTCGGTGAAGGCCACGTCGACGTCGCCGTCCGCAGCGCAGGCCGGCTCGCTGAGGAAGGCGAACATCGCGGTCTCACTTCATGAAGTCGGGGATGTCCAGGTCGTCGTCATCGGCGGGCAGGGTGGTCTGCTCCGATCCGACCCCGGTGCGCCGGGTCGGTTCCTCCTCGGTCTCCGCGGGACCCTGCGACACGAACGAGGTCCGTCCGGTCGAACGCGGCGGCTCGGGACGGGGCTGGGCCGGGCGCTGCTCGACGGGACGAGGCTGCGGGCGTTCCACCGTGGCGGGCCGCCGGACCGGGACCGGCTGCGAGCTCTGGTCGCTGTCGAAACCGGCGGCGATGACGGTGACGCGCACCTCGTCGCCGAGGGCGTCGTCGATGACGGTGCCGAAGATGATGTTGGCGTCCTCGGCGGCGGCCTCCTCGATGAGATCGGCGGCCTCGGAGACCTCGAACAGGCCGAGGTCGGAGCCGCCGGCGATCGACAGGAGGACGCCCTTGGCGCCGTCGATGGTGGCCTCGAGGAGCGGGCTGTTGATGGCCTGCTCGGCGGCGGTGCGGGCACGATCCTCGCCGCGGGCCGAGCCGATGCCCATGAGCGCGGAACCGGCGTCCTTCATGACCGACTTCACGTCGGCGAAGTCGAGGTTGATGAGGCCCGGCGTGGTGATGAGATCGGTGATGCCCGAGACGCCCTGCATGAGCACCTGGTCGGCCTGCTTGAAGGAGTCGAGGATCGACATCTGCCGGTCGGTCATCTCGAGCAGCTTCTCGTTGGGGATGACGATGAGCGTGTCGACTTCCTCGGACAGGCTCCCGATGCCCTCGTCGGCCTGCCGGGCGCGGCGTTTGCCCTCGAAGCGGAACGGGCGGGTGACGACGCCGATGGTCAGGGCCCCCAGTGAGCGGGCGATCTTCGCGACGACGGGGGCGCCGCCGGTGCCCGTACCGCCCCCCTCGCCTGCGGTGACGAAGACCATGTCAGCACCCTTGAGGGTCTCCTCGATCTCGTCGGCGTGGTCCTCGGCGGCCTGCCGACCGGTCTCGGGATTGGCTCCCGCGCCCAGCCCACGGGTGAGTTCGCGGCCGATGTCGAGCTTGACGTCGGCGTCGCTCATGAGCAGTGCCTGCGCATCGGTGTTGACGGCGATGAACTCGACGCCCTTGAGACCGTCCTCGATCATGCGGTTGACGGCGTTGACACCGCCACCACCGACGCCCACAACCTTGATGACCGCCAGGTAGTTCTGGGACGCAGTTGCCACGGGAGTCCGCCTCATTCCTCGGGAGCCGGCCGGGACCGCCCCCACCAATACTGACATGCTGAATCGGATGCGTCCTGGCAGTGGTCCGCCAAGACTGATGCTCAGGCTATGGAAGGCAACGGGCTGAGTCCAACAGCCTCGGCGTGTTCGGCCCAGAATCTCAACCTGTGGTCGAGACATTGCGGGCCGGGCCCGCCGGGTGCCGTGCCCCGGTGACGAATGGCCGAGAACCGGCCCGCCCGGAGCACTGCCCCGTGGCCAGCGGTCCGGGGGTTCAGGAGACGGCGGGCCTGGAGGGAGCCGAGACGTCATAGGTCGTGTAGTCCCCGCCCTGGGCGAGCAGGGCCTCGATGACCGAGGCCTTCTCGCCGGACTGCTCGGCGCTGCCCCAGAAGATGGTGGTGCGGTCGTCGTCGATCCGGAAACTGATGGAGTCCATGGAGCCCGCTTCGATCGCGGTGAGCCGGTCGCGCATGTCCTGAGGCAGGGCGTTCGTCGCGGTGGCGACGTCGGCACGCAGGTCCTGGTCGTCGGCGTCGGCGAGCGTGGCGAGGGGCGCGGCGGCACGCTCGGTGCTCGTGACGAAGACGACGCCTTCCGCGTCCACCTGCCCGTAGCCGGGGTCCTGCGCGATCTGGTAGACGGCGGTGCGTTCGGTGATCTCGATCCGCACGGTACGCGGCCAGGCTCGCACCAGTCTCGCGTCGGCGACGGTCGTCAGCTGCTCGACACGCCCGGTGACCGCGCCTGCGTCGACGCGGGCGAGCGGGGTGCCGGTGGGAACTGCCGCTGCGGCCACCACGTCGTCTGGCGACGTCAGCGCCGTCCCGGTGACCTCCACGTCGTCGACCACGAGCAGCGGGGAGAAGCCGACGAGCCAGACGAGCCCGGCCAGCACGAGTGCGATGAGCGCACCGAGGGTGATCCTCCGGTTGCGTCTGCGGGCCCTGGCCTGCTGCCGTACCCGCAGTGCCTGGTCCAGGTCGGAACTCATGCCGGATGCGCCTCGAGCCGGTCGAGCAGGGCGGGGCCGACCCGGGTGATGTCGCCGGCCCCGATCGTCATGACGAGATCACCGCCGCGCACCAGGGAGGCCAGCTCGCCGGGAAGGGCGGTCTTGTCCTGGACGTAGCGCACGTGCGCACCGGCGGCCCTCGCCGCGTCGGCGACGAGTTCCCCGGTGACGCCCGGAATGGGTTCCTCGCGGGCCGGGTAGACGTCGGTGAGGACGACCAGGTCCGCCTGGGCTAGCACCTGACCGAACGCGTTCGCGAAGTCACGTGTCCGGCTGAACAGGTGGGGCTGGAAGCAGGCCACCAGCCGCCCCTGGCCGGCCACCCGGCGGCCCGCGGAGAGGGTGGCGGCGATCTCGGTGGGGTGGTGGGCGTAGTCGTCGACGACGGTGACCGTGCCGTCATCGCGTTCGGCGGTGCCGAGCAGCTGGAACCGGCGGTGGGTGCCGGCGAACGACGCCGCGCCGGCCAGCAGCGCGTCATCGGCGAGGCCCAGCAGCCGCCCGACGGCGAAGGCCGCCGCGGCGTTCCAGAGACTGTGCCGGCCCGGCACCGACAGGTCGAGGGCGTGTTCCCGGCCGTCGAGGCTCAGCCGCGCGTGGCTGGTCATACCGCGGAACCGGATGTCCGTCAGACGCACGTCGGCATCGGGGGCCTCGCCGTAGGTGAGGATGCGGGCGGTCGTCGAGGGCTCGCGGCGCAGCTGCTCGGTCAGGGCCCGCGCACCCGGATCGTCGGCGTTGATGACGATCTGCCCGACCGGCCCCGCGGTGGCGAAACGGGCGAAGCCGGCCGCGTAGTTCTCCGGATCGCCCCAGTTGTCCAGGTGGTCGGCCTCGATGTTGGTGATGACGGCGATGTTCGTCGGGTACTGCCAGAAGGAGCCGTCCGACTCGTCGGCCTCGACGATGAAGCAGTCGCCGTGACCGATGTGGGCCGACCGTCCCGTCGTGGCCAACGGGGAACCGATGACGTAGCTGGGATCGGTCCCGGCTGCCGAGATCATGGTGGCGATCATCGCGCTGGTCGTCGTCTTGCCGTGCGTACCGGCCACCGAGATGGTGCGATGGCCGAGCATGAGCGCGGCCAGCGCCGTGCTGCGGTGCCAGATGCGCAGCCCGGCCCGGCGGGCGGCGACGAGCTCGGGGTTGTCGGGCCTGATGGCGCTCGAGACGACGACGGTGCTGACGCCGTCGAGCTGGGCCGGATCGTGGCCGACATGGGCGGGGATGCCCATCGCCGCCAGCTGCCTCAGGGTCGGCGAGTCGCTCTGGTCGCAGCCGCTGACCGGGATGCCCAGTTCGTGGTAGCCGACGGCGATGCCGCTCATGCCGGTACCGCCCATGGCGATGAAGTGGAGAGCGCCCAGCTGCTCGGGGGCGAGGAGTTCGACTGGTTCACGCAGCGCCACGGCCGGCCTCCTCGAGAATGGTCTCGGCGACCCGGCGGGCGGCGCCGGGCGGCATGACGGCCTGAGCGGCGGCGCCCATCCGCTCCAGCCGTGCAGGGTCCTTCACGAGCGGCACGAGATCGCCGACCAGCCGGTCACTGTCGAGTTCGGCATCGGGCACGAGGAGGGCCGCCCCGGCGTCGACGAGTGGCCTCGCGTTGCGCGCCTGCTCCCCGTTGCCGATCGGCAGCGGCACCATGAGCGTGGGCAGGCCCACGGTGGCCGTCTCGACGACGGTGCCCGCGCCGGAGCGGGCCAGCATGAAATCGGCCGCGGCGTAGGCATTGTCCATGTCGTCGACGTAGGCCAGCGGATGGTATCCGGCGCCGGTCGACTCGTCGATGACGGTCTGGTCGTCGTGGAAGTTCTTCATGCCGAGCACGTGCAGTACCTGGATGCCGGCGGCCAGCAGCTCGTCCCGTGCGCCGGCGACGGCGTTGTTGATCGAGCGGGCCCCGGAGGACCCGCCCGAGACGAGCAGGACCGGAAGATCGTCCCGCAGGCCGTAGCGGGCGCGCGCGGCGGCGCGGCGGGCGGCCCTGCCCTGCTCGGCCAGCTCGGTGATGGCGGTGCGCACCGGCAGACCCACCTGCCGGGCACCTGGCAGCGGGGTGCCGGGGAAGGAGGTCAGTACCGCTGCCGCGAAGCGGGCGGCGACCCGGTTGGCGAGTCCGGGCAGGGCGTTCTGCTCATGGATGACCACCGGAACGTGCCTGCGGCGGGCCGCCAGGTAGGCGGGCATCGAGACGTAACCGCCGAAGCCGGCGAGCACGTCGGCATGCGCGTCGTCGAGGATCCTGCCGGCCTGCCGGACCGCCTCGCGCAGCCGGAAGGGCACCTTGAACAGCTCGCCGGTGATCCTGCGGGGCATGGGCACCGGCGGGATGAGCCGCAGCTCGAGCCCGGCCTCGGGGATGACGCGGGTTTCGAGACCCTTGGGCGTGCCGATGCACAGCACCGAGCCCTGCGGGTCGAGTTCTGTCAGCTGTTCGGCAGTGGCGATGAGCGGCGAGGTGTGACCGGCCGTCCCTCCCCCTGCCAGCACGACATTGACCATCATCGTCCCTTTCCGTCGACCACTGAGGTGACACGCACGGTCCGTTCCCGGGCGGGTGCGGAACGGCGCTTCAAGGCGGCCATCGCCTCCGGTTCGTGGCGGGCGGCGGCCAGCAGCGCCCCGACCGCCATGAGGGTGGCGATGAGTGAGGAGCCGCCGTAGCTGATGAACGGCAGCGGCACACCCATGACCGGGATCATCCTCATGGCGACGGCGATGTTGAGCATGGCCTGGATGAGCAGCCAGGCCGTCACCGAGGCCGCGACCACGCGCCAGAAGACGCGGGTGCTGCGGGCGGCGATGCGCAGGCCGATCAGGCCGAGCCCGAGGAACAGGCCGATCACGACGATCGTGCCGAACAGGCCCAGTTCCTCGCCGAGCACCGCGAAGACGTAGTCGTTGAGGGCGCCGTCGTACAGACCACCCCACTTGGCCCGGCTGCGTCCCAGGCCGACGCCCCACCAGCCGCCGGTGGCCAGGGCGTAGACGGCGTTCAGCGGCTGCTCGGAGGTGCCGACGGTGTCCGAGCCGGAGACCAGCGCCCGGATGCGCTGCACCCGTCCGGGGCTGGTGACGACCATGCCCGCGACGAGCAGCGCCGCTGCCGTGACGACTGCGGCGAGCAGGTACCAGGGGGTGCCGATGAACCAGAACACGGCAAGCATGATCGCCAGCAGGATGACGCCCGTTCCCAGGTCGTGTCCGCCGATGACGACCAGGCCGATGATGACGACGAAGCCGAGAGCCACCGGGAAGAGGAGCGTGCTGGGGCGGGTCAGTTTCTTGTACTTGGCCGCGAAGACGCCCGCCGCCCACAGGATGAGGCCGAGCTTGGCGAACTCCGAGGGCTGCAGGCTGAACGAACCCAGGTAGAGCCAGTTGCGGTTGCCCTTGTTCGAGGCGCCGCTGGCGGCGTCCCCCAGGGGCGTGAAGACGACCAGCAGTTCGGCCACGATCATCCCGATGACGAGGAGTACGCCGATCATGCCCAGCGTCTGCTCGCTGCGCCGCGAGATCCACCAGCCCAGCGGGACCCCGAAGGCCAGGTAGGTCATGTGACGGACGAAGAAGTAGTACGCATTGCCCAGGTTCTCGGCCGCGTAGACCGATGACGAGCTGAGGACCATGAGCACGCCGAGGCCGACGAGCAGCCCGGTGCAGGACAGGACGAGGTAGTAGTCGGCGGCGGGGCGGCTGAGCGCCTCACGCAGGAGCTCGGTGCCCCGGCCCGATCCTCGTGCCAGCTCGCTGGAGGCGGCCATGTCAGGAGCCCTGACCGGTCACGGCCCGGACCGCCGCGGCGAAGTCGTCGCCGCGCTGCGCGTAGCCGGCCCACATGTCCCTCGAGGCGCAGCCCGGCGCCAGCAGCACGGTGTCACCGGGTTCGGCCAGCGCGGCCGCACGGCGCACCGCCTCACTCATCAGCGCCGTGTCGTCGCCGTCCAGAACGACGACCGGCACCTGCGGGGCGTGCTCGGCGAGCGCCTCGGCCACGAGCCGGCGATCGACGCCCAGCAGGATGGCGCCGCGCAGCCGCTCCCGGTGGGTGGTGATCAGATCGTCGAACGAGGTGCCCTTGGCCTGACCACCGGCGATCCACACGATGCGTTCGAAGGCCCGCATGGACGAGTTCGCGGCATGCGGGTTGGTGGCCTTGGAGTCGTCGACCCAGCGCACCCCGCCGGCCTCGGCGACGGTTTCGATGTGGTGTCCTCCCAGCCGCACGTCGCGCAGCCCCTGGGCGACGGCACCGGCCGGGACGCCGAAGCTGCGGGCCAGGGCGGCGGCGGCCAGGGCGTTCTCGACGTTGTGCGGCGCGTACGGCTCGACGTCGCTCAACGCGGCGAGCGGCAGGGCCGAGGTCTGGCGCTGCGGAATGAAGGCCCGGTCGACGATCTGATCGTCGACGACCCCCAGCTGCGCGACCGATGGGATTCCCAGGGTGAAGCCGATCGCGCGGGCGCCCTCGACGACGTCGGCGTCGGCGACCATCTGGCGCGTGGCCGGTTCGGCGATGTTGTAGACGCACGAGTGGTGCACCTGGTGGAAGATGCGGGCCTTGTCCGCACCGTAGGCGGCCATCGCCGCAGCGGTGTCGCCGGCGTAGTCGTACCACTCGAGGTGGTCGGCGTGCAGGTTCAGGACGGCTGCCGAGTGCAGGGCCGGCGAGGGCGACCAGTGCAGCTGGAAGCTCGACAGCTCGACGGCGAAGACCTCGTAGCCGACCGGGTCGTTGATGGCCTCGATGATCGGGCGGCCGATGTTGCCGACCGCCGCCGATCTGAGGCCGGCCGCCCGCAGCATGGCGTCGAGCATCTGCGTGGTCGTCGTCTTGCCGTTGGTGCCGGTGACACCCAGCCAGGCGATCTGGCGGTCGGCCGGCACGAGCCGCCAGGCGAGCTCGGGCTCACCCCAGATCGGCAGGCCGGCGGCGGCCGCCTGGGCGAGCAACGGCCAGTCGGGACGCCAGCTCGGGGACGTGACGACCAGGTCGGCGTCCTCGGGCAGCTGCGCGCTGGAACCGGGACCGAGACGGACCTCGGCGCCGAGGGTCTGCAGGATCCTGCCGTGCTCGTGCAGGGAGGAACTCTCGCCGTCGTCGAGGACGGTGACGGCCGCACCCAGCTCCAGCAGCGCGTCGGCGGCCGCGTAGCCCGAGGCGCCCAGCCCCGCGACGACGACTCGGGCCTGCCCCCAGGGCGAGGTCCTGTCCGCTGTCGGCATCCAGTCCTTCATGTCGTCTCACCAGCCCCAGATCCAGCCGCCGTAGAACAGGGCGAGGGCCACCGCGACGCACACCCCGCAGATGATCCAGAACCGGATCACCACCGTGACCTCGTCCCAGCCGAGCATCTCGAAGTGGTGGTGGAGCGGGGCCATCTTGAACACGCGTTTGCCGTGCGAGAGCTTGAAGTAGCTCACCTGGAGCATCACCGAGGCCGTCTCGATGACGAACAGCATGCCGAGCACGATGAGCAGCAGCTCGGTCCGGGTGTAGATCGACAGGGCGGCCATCGCGGCGCCGAGCGCCAGCGAACCGGTGTCGCCGAGGAAGATCTTGGCCGGTTTGGCGTTCCACCACAGGAAACCGAAACAGGCCCCGGCCAGGGCGATGGACACCACGGCCAGGTCGTTCGGGTCACGGACGGTGAAGCAGCGCGGGCCGTGGTTACCGCCGGTGACGCACCACTGGTTGGTCTGGAAGATGCTGATGAGGGCGTAGGCGGCGAAGACCATCGTCGAGGCCCCGGTCGCCAGGCCGTCGAGACCATCGGTGAGGTTGACGGCATTGGAACTCGCCGTGATGAGCAGGGTCATCCAGATGATCGCCACCACGACGGGCAGACGCAGCCAGCTGATGTCATGGACCAGCGAGATCGCGACGGTGGCCGGGCGGGCCCCCACGTTCTTGGCGACCTCGGGGTCGGCCGCCGCCGGGAACAGCAGCGAGGCGACGCCGAACAGGACGCCGATGAGGCCCTGCCCGATCATCTTGCCGCGTGGCGTCAGGCCGAGCGATCTCTGCTTGGAGATCTTCGTCCAGTCGTCGATGAAACCCACCAGACCCGTCGCGACGAAGACGGCGAGCACGAGCAGCCCGGAGATCGTGATCGAGGACCGGGTGATCAGATGCGCCAGGAGGTACGCCAGGACGACGGCGCCGATGACGATGACGCCGCCCATGGTGGGGGTGCCCCGCTTGGTGCGGTGGCCGGTGGGGCCGTCGTCGCGGATGAACTGGCCGTACCCTCGGTGCGCCAGGAAGACGATGAAGAAGCGGGTGCCCACGAGCGCGACGGCCATGGCGATGATGGCCGCCGTGAGAATCGTGATCATCGCGCTGTCCCTTCCTCGTCACGGCCGATGAGTCGTGAGGTGACATCCTCGAGGGCCAGCACGCGGCTGGCCTTGACGAGCACGACATCGCCCGGGCCCAACTCTAGTGACTCGGCGACGTCCTCCTTGTCAGCAACCCGGGCAATGCCCCCGGCCCCCGGGCTCGCAGCCCCGTGCCCGCCGGGACCGCGGGCGCCGGCGACGATGGCCCGGGCCTGCTCACCGACGGCGATGATCTCGTCGTAACCGAGCGCGGCGGCGAGCGCGCCAGCGGCCTCGTGCAGTTTCTCGGCCTCCTCGCCCAGCTCGGCCATGTCGCCGATGACGGCGACCAGCCGGGCGCCCGGGATCTCGGCCTTGCGGGCCTCGCCCATGGCGGCGACGGTGCGCAGCGCGACGGCCATCGAGTCGGGGTTGGCGTTGTAGCAGTCATTGATGATCGCGGCACCACCGGGTCCCTCGACCAGCTCCATGCGCAGCGGCGAGCGGGTGCGGGCCGCCCCGAGCGCCTCCCCGACGCCGAGGAGGGGGGCGCCGGCGGCCATCGCCATGGTGGCCGCCGCGACGGCGTTGGGGACCTGGTGGGTGCCGATGAGACCGAGCCTCACCGGCACCCGCCCGTGCACGCCCTGGCGCACCGCGTGCAGCGTGAACGAGCCGCGCTGGAGGGCGTCCAGGACGATGTCCTCGGCCCAGACGACCAGCTCGGCCTCACCCCGGGGCCGCCCGGAGGCCGACCAGCGGGCGATGCGGGCGTCCGTGCGCTCGCCCATGGCGGCGATGAGCTCGTCATCGTCGTTGAGGACCGCCCACCCGTCGGCGGGCAGGGCCTGAAGGATCTCGCCCTTGGCCTGGGCGATGGCCTCACGGCTGCCGAACTCGCCCAGGTGGGCGGTGCCGACGTTGAGCACGGCGGCGACACGGGGCGGGACCACCTCGCACAGCTGCCGGATGTGCCCGATCCCGCGGGCCCCCATCTCGGCGACGAGGAAGCGGGTGCTGGCGTCGACGCCGCAGGCCGTCAGCGGGACACCGATCTCGTTGTTGTGGTTGCCGGCCGGGCTGACGGTGGGGCCGAAGCGCTCGAGCACCTGGGCGAGCAGGTCCTTGGTCGAGGTCTTGCCGCTGGAGCCGGTGATGGCGAGGATCGTCATGCCGCGCCCGGCCTCCTCGGCGACGAGTGCCCGGGCGAGACCGGCCAGCGCCTCGGCGGCATCGGGGACGACGATGCGCGTGAGGGGGGCCTCGACGTCGTGACCGACGATGGCCGCCGCGGCGCCGCGCTCAGCGGCGGTGGCGGCGAGGTCGGCGCCGTCGACGCGTTCACCGGGCAGGCCGATGAACAGGGAGCCCGGCGTGGCCACCCTGGAGTCGATGACGACGTCCGGTCCCACCTGGACCCGTTCGTCGCCGACGATGGACGTCTCGATGGCCGCATCGGCCACGAGTTGCGCGATGTGCTGCGCGCTGCTGACCCGCACCTCAGTTCTCCTCCAGCACGCCGTGACAGCGCGCATCGCCATCGGCCGCCCTCTCGTGCAGCCGTGTCCATTCCTGTTCGATCACCGCGATGTCGTCGAAGGAGTGCAGCACTCCATCGATTTCCTGTGTCGTCTCGTGTCCCTTGCCCAGCACGGCCACCGCGTCGTCGGGACCGGCCAGCGACAGGGCCCGGGCGATCGCGCTACGGCGATCCCCTCCGTCGATGGCCTCGGCCCGCCCGGCGCTCCGTGCGCCGGCCAGCACGGCGGCGCGGATGTCCGCGGGGTCCTCGGTACGGGGGTTGTCGTCCGTGACGACGACGACGTCCGCGTTCTGCGCCGCGATCCGGCCCATCGGTTCCCGCTTCGCCCGGTCGCGGTCGCCGCCGGCGCCGACGACGACGATCGTGCGGCCGCGTACCGCGCCGAGCGCGGAGGCCACCGCCTGGGGGGTGTGGGCGAAGTCGACGTAGACGCGCGGAGCATCACCTGGCAGCTGGATCCGCTGCATGCGGCCCGGCACCTGGGCCGCCGCGAGGCCGGTGAGGGCCGGGTCCAGTTCGACACCGCTGCGGTCCAGCATGGCCACGCAGGACGCCGCATTGGCGACGTTGTAGCGTCCCGGCAGGGCGATGTCGAAACTCAGGCGACGCCCGGCCGCATCGAGTTCGACGTGCTCGCCGCCGGTCCCGTTGTCGTCGAAGGTCAGCACCCGGTAGTCGGCCCCGGGCCCGAAGCCGAAGGTCGTCAGCTCGACGTCTCCCGCGGCGCGTACCCGGTCGGCCAGCACCCGGCCCCACTCGTCATCCAGGTTGATGACGGCGCGACGCGTCAGGGCGGAGGTGAAGAGCCGGGCCTTCGCCTCGAAGTAGTCCTCCTGCGTCCGGTGGAAGTCCAGGTGGTCGCGCCCCAGATTGGTGAAGGCCGCGACATCGAAACGAACCCCCTCGACCCGGTCGAGGGCCAGGGCGTGCGAGCTGACCTCCATGGCCACGGCGTCGGCGTCCTGCTCGGCCATGACGGCCAGCAGTGCCTGCAGATCGCAGGACTCGGGGGTGGTCACCGTGCCCCGGGTACTGCGCAGCGGCCTGCCCTCCAGGCGGAAGCCGATGGTGCCGATGGTGCCCACCCGGCGTCCAGCGGCGCGCAGGGCGGCCTCGAGCAGGAAGGCGGTCGTCGTCTTGCCGTTGGTGCCGGTGATCCCGGCCATGAGCATCCCGCGCGAGGGATCGCCGAACAGGCGTGCGGCGATGTGCGCCATCGCCCTGCGCGGAGCGGCCGCGACGAGGACCGGGACGCCGGCGCCGGCCGCAGCGGCAGCGCCCTCGGCGTCGGTGAGGATGACCGCCGCACCGGCCTCGACGGCCTGGGGGGCGAAATGGGCGCCATGGGTCCGGGTTCCGGGCAGGGCGGCGTACAGGCAGCCCGGGGCGACCTGGCGCGAGTCCAGCGTGATGTCGCGCACCGTCACCGTCCCGGCCTCCTCGGGCATCCGCAGGTCGAGACCGGCGACGACAGCGGAGAGGGTCTGCGGGTCGACGGTCGACGGACGCAGCGCGCGTTCGCTGCTGGCGGGCACAGGTGCACTCATCACGGCTCGTACTCCAGGGGTTCGGTGTCGATCGGGACCTCAGCACTCGGGAGAACACCGTAGCGCGGAAGAGCCATCGACATGAGCATGCGGGACGTCGGCATGGCAACCGTGCCACCGTACTGGTCCTGCACCTCGACGACGGTGTAGACGAGGACCTGCGGGTCCTCGATCGGGGCGACGGTCACGTAGGACGACATGTAGCGGTGGGCGTCGTACTGGCCGGTCTCCTCGTCGATCATCTGAGCCGTACCGGACTTGCCGCCCATGCGGTACCCGGAGATCATCCGGCTCTCCTGGCCGGCGCCGCCGGCGGTGACCGCCTCCATGATGTCGAGGACCTCGGCGCTGGCCTGCTCCGAGATGACCCGCCGGGAGGCCCGCTCCGGCAGGCTCACCGCAGTGCCGTTGGCGTCGGTGGCCGAGGAGATGATCGTCGGCTGGTGGTAGACGCCTCCGTTGGTGACGGCGGCGAGTGCGGCGGCCATCTGGACGACGTTGGTCGAGAAGCCCTGACCGAACGCCATGTTGTCACGCGTGTAGTCGGCCATCGACTCACCGGGCAGGTAGCCCTCGGCCTCACCGGGCAGTTCGACGCCGCTGGCCGAGCCGAAACCGAGATCGGTCATGTACTGCTGGTAGGTGGCGGAGTCGAGCTGGCGCAGGAGCAGGGCCGAACCGATGTTCGAGGAGTGGTAGAAGACACCGCGGGCGGTGTAGTGCTTCGTGTCGGCGTGCCGGTCGGAGTCCCGGATCTCGTTGTCACCCGAGGCGATCGAGGCCGGCACCTCGACCTTGGTGTCGGGATTGGCCAGCCCGCGGTCGAAGAGGACCGCGTTGGTGAAGACCTTGGCCACCGAGCCGGGCTCGTAGGCCTCGCTGATCGCCCTGTTGCCCAGGTCGTCGGGGTTGGCTGCGCCCGGGTCGTTCGAGTCGTAGCCCGGTGTGGTGGCCAGGGCCAGGATCTCGCCGGTCTTGACGTTCATGATGACCGTCGAGGCGCTCAGCGCACTGTACTTGGCGGCCTCGGCTGCGATGAGCTGCTGGGCCGAGTACTGCAGCTCCGAGTCGATCGTCAGTGCGTAGGTGGTCCCGTCGACGGCCTCCTTGAGGGTGTTGTCGGCCAGCGGGATGCGCCCGTAGTGCCCCGACTCGTACTGCTCGTAGCCGTCGGTGCCGGCGAGCCGCTCATCGGCGTAGTACTCGAAACCACCCGCCCCGGTGCCCTCGGCGTTCACGAAACCGACGATGTTCGAGGCGAGCGTGCCCGAGGGATACACCCTGATCGGGTCGTCCTCGCTGGTGATGCCGTACAGGCCCCTGTTGCCCAGGACGTCGGTGACCTCGTCGAGCGCTTGGCGGAGCTGCTCGTAGGTGTCGGCGACGACCTCCTCCTTCAGCACCTCGTACTGGTTGACCGAGCCGTCATCGGTGGTGGTTCTCGTGAGGGCGGGCAGGTAGTCGGTGGTCGCACCGCCGAGGAAGTTGACGAGCACCTCGGCGACCTGGTGCGGGGTGCGCTCGGCCAGGTCCGCGAGCTGCTCGTCGGTCAGGTTGTCGGCGTTGTAGCCGTTGACGCTGATCGAGGCGGGGTCGGCGATCACCTTCACTGCCGGCTGGGTGGTCGCCAGTACCGCGCCGTTGCGGTCGAGGACCGATCCGCGGGTGGCCTTGATGGTGCGCGTGTGCGTCATCTTCTCGGCGGCGGCCTGGGCGTTGGCCGCCGAGTCGAGGCCCTGCAGCTGAAAGGCCCGTCCGGCCAGCAGGCTGAGGACCAGTGCGAGGACGATCATGCTGGCACGCAGCCGGAAGGTGGTCGAGCCCAGCCTCATGCGGAAACCGGAGGAGGATGCGCCGTGCGAACGCGCGGACGAGCCGCGCGACGGACTCCGTCGTGCCGGGGAGGAACGGTACGAGGAGGATGCCCGGCGGGAACCGGACCGGCCACCGCCCGCACCGGTGCGGTCGGAGGAGGCCATCAGCCACCCGCCTGGTCGCTCTGGACGGGCTCGGTCTCCTGCTGCGCCTCCTGGGGGTTCTCGTCCTGCTGCGTGTCCTGGTCCTGCCCGTCCCGGGGGGCCGGCTCGGCGGTCCCGGCCGACGGACCGGATGAGGCCGGACTGGTGGGGGACGCGCCGGCCTGGGGGGTCGCCGGGGCACTCTCGGCCGGTACGACCCCCGGCATCTCAGAGCCGTCCATCGCGGCGGGCGTCCCGTGGCTCGTGCCCTCCGGCATCTGGATGATGAGGGGGTTCGTGTTCGGCACCATGCCCAGCGCCGCCGCCATCCTGGCGAGCGAGTTCGTGGTGCTGAGCTCATTGACCTCGCCCTGCAGTGCCGCCTCGTGGTACGAGGCCAGCTTGGCCTGGTCCTGCAGCTCCTCGAGCTCGGTCTGCTGCTGCTGGATCTGGGTGCTCAGGACGAGGACGGTGCCCAGGCCGATGACGAGCAGCAGGATGAGCGACAGGCCGAAGGCGCCGTTGGACAAACGCCGACCGCCGTGACCGTCCGGGACGAAGACGCGCAGGCGAACGCGGCGGGCCATCAGCGCACCTCCCCGATCGGGGGCCGGACACGTTCGATGACGCGCAGCCGCGCCGAGGCGGCACGCGGGTTCTGCTCGATCTCGTCGGCGGTGGGGCGCTGGGCGCCGTGGGTGACGAGGGAGAACTGGGCGAGCAGGTGCTCGGGGACGACCGGCAGGCCGGCGGGCGCGGAATCACTGGCGGCCCTCGCGAAGGCCCGCTTGACGATACGGTCCTCCAGCGAGTGGTAGGCCAGGACGGCCGCGCGCGCATGTTCGTTCATGCGTTCCAGCATGACAGGTAGGACCCTGGTCAGCGCATCCAGCTCGCCGTTGACCTCGATCCGGAGCGCTTGGAAGACCCGCCGCGCGGGATGACCGCTCTGCTTGCCGCGGACCGCGGCGGGCAGGGCGCCGATGATGGTCCGCACGAGGCGGGCCGATGTGGTGAAGGGAGCACGTTCACGCTCCTCGACGATCGCCCGCACGATGCGCTGGGCCTGGCGTTCCTCGCCGTACTCGCGCAGGACACGGACGAGATCGGCGGGCGCGTAGCTGTTCAGGACGTCGGCGGCCGTCACCGCGCCACGACTGTCCATGCGCATGTCGAGCGGGGCGTCGACGCGGTAGGCGAAGCCGCGGTCGGTGCGGTCGATCTGCAGACTCGACAGGCCGAGGTCGAGGAGCATGGCGTCGACGCGTGCTGCACCCGGGTCGTCCAGTACCCGCCCGAGTTCGTCGAAGCGGGCCTGCACCAGCCGGACCCGGTCCCCGAAACGGGCCAGGCGCTGCCCCGCCAGCTCCAGCGCCTCGGCGTCCCGGTCGATACCGATCAGGACCGCCTGCGGGTTGCGTTCGAGGATGAGGCTCGCATGCCCGGCCATGCCCAGGGTGCCGTCGACGTAGACGGCACCGGGATGGTCCAGGGGCGGCGCGAGGTACTCGGCTATGGCCTCGGCCAGTACCGGGATGTGCAGGACGGCGGGACCGTCCTCGGCGCCCTGTTCGGCCATGGTCCACTCCCCCGCTCCCGGCAGCGCAACTGCGGCATCTGGTTTCAACCCGAGCCGGGCTCACCTGGCACCGGGGAAGGTGTGCCAGGGGATCGGCCCGGGCCGAAGCCGCATGCCGCAGTCAGCGGTCGACGTCAGCTACGAGGATCTCGCCGTTCATGTCGGCGAAGACATCCTCCTGAGCAGCGGAGTAGCTCTCCCAGGTGGCGCTGTCCCAGATCTCGACCCTGTTGATGGCACCGACGACGACGATCTCCTTGTCGAGCCCCGCGTACGAACGCAGCGCCGGGGGGATCGTCACTCGCCCCTGCTTGTCCGGCACCTCGTCGCTCGCCCCGGCCGCCAGCATGCGCTGGAAGTCGCGGACCTGCTTGAGGGTGGCCGGAGCAGTACTGACCGACTGGGTCATGGTGACGAACGTGGCCATCGGGTAGATCGCCAGGCAGCGGTCCTGGGACCGCGTGATGACGAGACCGGCGGCCAGCTCGTCCCGGAACTTCGCCGGGAGGAAGAAGCGGCCCTTGTCGTCGAGCTTCGGGGTGTGGGTACCCAGGAACATGGGCCTCCCCCCTTCGATCCCCAACTGCGGGCTTTTACTCCACTAAGCACCACACTACTCCATTTTGCTCCATTTCATCATCAACAACCCGATGCCCCCACCACGACATGGGTGGCCTGGGCAGCCTCCGGTCCACCGCCCTCGGGCACGCAAGAGCCCCCGGACCTCAATGGCCCGGGGGCTCCTGGGACTGCGTGTCCTGCGTTCTGCGCTGCTCACCGCCGGCGGTTCCTCCGGCGCGGCTCGGGTGCTGCTCAGAGGCGCCCTTCGTCCTGGCGTCGACGCCAGCGGTCCTCCATGCGTGTCGTGAAGGGGTCGGACGAGACCGGCTTCCTGGGCGGGGACTTCGGCGGAGCGACGGACTTGGGCTTGGCCGATCCGCCCCAGGCGTTGAGAGCGAGCACGGTCGAGGCGAGCATGAGGACGAAACCGATGACGCTGACGACCCAGACCGTCTGCATGCCGATGAGCAGGAGGGCCAGACCCGCGATGAAACCGAGTCCGGCCAGGCCGGCCCTGCGACGTGAACGGGTGACAGGACGGGGTCTGGCCGGCGTGCCCATCGTGCGCGCGAGCCGGGGGTCCTCGGCCCTCAGCGATGCTTCGAGCTCATCGAGCATCCTCTGCTCTTCGTTCGAGAGGGGCATCACACGCCTCCTTGGTTCAGGCGTCCGGTCCATCAGTGGACCGACTGTGTCTCCAGTTTATGACCCGCCCTGCCTCTGTGAAACGCCAATCCCGAATCAATTCCGGCACCAGCACGGCGTGGCGGCGCCGGCGGCCCTCGGGGCATCATGCCGGCGAGCCGCAGAACCTGGCGCCGGGCCGGTGACCCGGTGGTCACCGGCCCGGCGCCGACGGCGCTGAGGGGCGTGGCCCGCTCAGCGGCCGGTCATCGGCTGCGCCTGCGCAGGAACGACACGGCAGCCAGCGCGCAGAGCGCCACGGCCGAGAGCCCGGCCGCACCGGCGCCGGTCCTGGGCAGACCGGACGGGTGCGTCGAACTCCGCCTGGGCGACTCGCTGGGCGAGGGGCCCGGGGCAGGCGCGGAGGATTCCGGGGTCCGATCGGGGGTCGACGGGGTCGGCGTCGGGACCGGCGCGTAGGCATTCTCGAAAGTGGTGGTGACGACCTGGTCCTTCTCCGAGATGGTCACCGTCTGGTCCTGTGGGGCGTCCAGCGTGTGATTCGGCACCTCGGCTGACGAAGTGTCCTCCGAGATCGTGCACTCGGTACCCAGCGGGAAGGACCTGTCGGCCGTGACCGCCGCGCCGTCGCCCTTGACCGTCAGCGAGCCGGTCTGACCATCGGAGCAGTCATAGGTGAAGGTGAACTCCTTGTCACCGGCCGAGGCACCGGACACCGACTTCGCGATGGAGAAGGTGCCGCGGTGCAGGGTGTACGTGTTCGTCGCGGCGATCGCGATCTCGGCGTTGTCCGTCACGTCAAAACCGACGCTGGGGCCGGACTCCTCCTGGCCGTTCACGGTCAGGGTCGTCACCAGATCGGTGTCGGCAACCCCGGCGTCGCGCTCGGTCACGGTGCAGCGGCCGACCGGGACATCCCCGACACTGGCAGCCGCGCCGGCCTCGACCGTCAGTTCGCCGGACACGGTGCCCTCCCCGGCCGCATTGGTGCAGTCGTAGTCGAAGGTGAACGATCCGGGGGCCAGCGGGGCGCCATCGCCGTCAACGGTCTTGGCGATGGTGAACCCGCCGACCAGCCGCGTGTAGTCGTTCGTCACCGTCAGCAGGAGCGCAGCGCTTCCAGAGATGGCCACGGATGGGTCCGAGTAACTCGTCGCCACCACGTAGCCGTCGCGTTCGGCACTGCCGGCGTCCTCGGTGATCGTGCATACGATACCGGCCGACAGCCTCGGGCTGAGCACTTCGGAGCCGTCGCCGGGCACCTCCAGCGAACCCTCCGAACCGTCGTCACAGCGGTAGTTGACGGTGAACATCTCCGGGGACGAGGCCTGGTAGTCACCGGTGACCAGCTTCCTCACGAGGAATGCACCCTCATCACGGGTGTAGTTATTGGTGAACGAGACCGGCACCGGAGTCGTCGCGTCCGAGATGGTCACCGTCTGGTCCTGTGGGGCGTCCAGCGTGTGATTCGGCACCTCGGCGGACGAAGTGTCCTCCGAGATCGTGCACTCGGTACCCAGCGGGAAGGACCTGTCGGCCGTGACCGCCGCGCCGTCGCCCTTGACCGTCAGCGAGCCGGTCTGACCATCGGAGCAGTCATAGGTGAAGGTGAACTCCTTGTCACCGGCCGAGGCACCGGACACCGACTTCGTCACCGAGAACGTGCCGAGGGCGGTCACCTGGTTGCTCAGGCTCACTGCGACGGAGGTCTGGTCACCGATCGTCAGGGTGTTGGTGGTGCGGTTGCCGATGGTGAAGACGGGATCGCCCCAGGTGTAGCCGTCGGGGGCCGGGGAGGCCGATGACGTGTCCTCTTCCAGGGTGATCCGCGTACCCGCCGGGAAGGTGCTCGGGTATGGGTTCTTCTGGCCGACCCGGACCGTCATCGTCGTGGAGCCGGTCCTGCGATCGGCGTTGAGGGTGCCGGGAGCCGTCCAGCCCTCGTAGGCCGAGGCGGCTGCGGGCAGTTCGTAGTTCACGACGACCCTCAGGCTCGTTCCGTCGGGCACATTGCCCGCGCCATTGCCGCGCAGCAGCTTGGTGATGTCGAATCCACCGAAACCGGCCGCCATCTCGACCGAGATCGAGAAGGAGTCGACGTAGTAGCGTTCTGCGCTGCCCGTCTGGTTCAGACCCTGGAGGGTGACGCTGTTCTGGTACTGGAAGCCCTTGACGACGCTGCCGCCCGGGAACACCGCGTCGTAGACGATGAAGTAGTTGGTCTCGGGGGTGAAGGGGCCGGTCACCGTGATGGTGGCGGTGTTGCCCTCGGTGGTCATCGTCATGTCGAAGTCGCCGTAGACGTCGGTCAGGTCCTCGCCGGCGGCGTTGACGATGGGGGCGCCGGCCTCACGGCCCGGGTCGGTGGCGCTGTTGCGCATCAGGAGCCGGGCCCGGGTCATGTCCGTGGAGAAGGTCATGCCGTCGCCGAGGGTGTCGGTGAAGGTGAGGGTCTGGTTCGTCGAACCGTCGAAGACCATCCCCGTGTCCTGGGTCAGGCTGGTGGTGTTGAAGTTGATGCCCCACTGCACGCTGGTGGCGTTCTCGGCAATGGCGCCGCCCCACTTGGACAGTGAGCCCCACCGGCCGTAGTCGGGGCCCGGGATGCCCCCGCCCCCGGGGAGCTCAACGGCCGTGACGGTCCCGTTCGCCGTGATGTTCGCCGTCCTGCTCGTCGTGCTCGTCGTGGCGACGAACAGGGCCTGCCCCGTGCCGCTGAAGCTGGTGAAGCCCGAGTTGCGGAGCTCGTCGACCGTGTCGTCGAAGGTGCAGACGACCCGTGTCCTCGTCAGTTCGCAGCTGCCGATCTGTTTCTCGGCGCCGTCGTAGAGGATCGACATCGGGGTGGTCTTCGGGAACTCGAGGTTCCTGAAGTTGGCGCCGAGGTCGATCGAGAAGGAGTCGCCGCTCTTGACGTTGGCGTTGGTGGCGTCCCAGGAGAAGGACAGCTTCGCGTAGCCGCCGACCTCGATCTTGCCGTCCTGGGTCTCGCCGCCGACGGTGGAGCGCACCAGGGTCAGGTTCGAGACGGTGATGGCCGAGTTCTCCTCGGCCCTCGCAGGAGCAGCCGCGTTGAAGACGGTGAGCATCAGGGTGAGCACGAGGAACAGGGCGCCGAACGGGCGCCGCACCAAGCGGGTGCGCGACATGAACTATGAACCTTCCGGCAATCATTCGGTGGCGGGGGTGCGCAGATGCTTGGAAACTGAACAATGGTACGCGGACGATCCCCGGCTTAGTCAAATCGCTGGGCGTGTCGCCGGCTCCGGGCCACAGCCACGGCTTTTTCATCCTGGAGTAAACTTGGCCGGTCCCCGGCACAGGAAGAATGCAGTTGAGCGAATCCGAACACCTGGACGTCACCGAACCCTTGGCCTCCGAACTGGCCGCCGAGCAGCAGCACGTCGACCGGGTCTACGAGGCCCTCCGTCGGGCTGAGGCCGAGGCGCGCAATGTCGAGGCCGAGTCCCGAGCCCGTTTCACCTCCGATCGCGCCGACTGGTTGCGCGAGGAGAACAGCACGGCGCTGTTCGAACGCGACGCCTTCGCCTACCAGGCGGCCAAGCGCCTGGCGATCCTCGACGAGGAGCACGAGGGCCTGGTCTTCGGCCGGCTCGACCTGCTCGAGGACGACGAGAGCCGCTACATCGGCCGCATCGGAGTGCGTGACGCCGACTACGAGCCGCTCGTCATCGACTGGCGCGCACCGGCTGCCTCCGCGTTCTACCGGGCGACCCCGACGAATCCGATGGGCGTCGTCCGCCGCCGCGTCCTGCGGTGCCGTGACGACAAGGTCATCGGCATCGAGGACGATCTGCTCGACACCGAGACGCAGACCGACCTGGTGATCATCGGCGAGGGCGCGCTCATGGCGGCCCTGTCCCGGGCCCGTGGCGCGCACATGCGCAGCATCGTGGCGACCATCCAGGCCGAGCAGGACGAGGCGATCCGCGCCCCCTACCAGGGCGTCACGATGATCGCCGGGGGTCCGGGCACCGGCAAGACGGTCGTCGCCCTGCACCGTGCCGCCTATCTGCTGTACACGCACCGCAAGCGCCTGGAGCGCGGCGGGGTACTCGTCGTCGGTCCCTCCGGCGTCTTCATGCGCTACATCGAACGTGTCCTGCCCGGCCTGGGCGAGGACGCCGTGGCCCTGCGCAGCATCGGCCGCGTCGCGCAGGACGTGCTGGGCACGGGCACCGATCGCCAGGACGATGCCGAGACCGCGATCCTCAAGGGCTCGCTCGTCATGGCCAAGCTGATGCGCCGCATCTGCAACGAGCCGCTGGCGGCCGAGGCGGCGCGCAGCCTCAAGGTCAGTGTCAAGGGCGAGTTCCTGCGGGCCGACGCCCGCACCCTGGCCGGCATCCGTTCCCAGGTACTGGGCCAGCGCACGATGAACCAGGCCCGTCCCGCGGCCGAGAAGGCGCTGCTCGACGCCCTGTACGCGCAGCGCCCGGCCGAGATCGAGGACATGGCCCGTGAGGAGTTCGACGACCGCGTCACGGGGCAGGCGTCCTGGCGGATGTTCATGAACGCCTGGTGGCCGCTCGTCGGCCCCGAGCAGACGCTCGCCCGGCTGGCCGAGCCGTCGGTGCTCGCCAAGGTCGCGCGGGGGCTGCTCGATCCCGACGAGCAGGCCGTCCTGTCGCAGTCCCTGGCCCACGCCCGCGGCTATCTGCCCGGCACGGGCCAGCAACGGCCGGCCTGGACGGTATCGGACATCCCGCTGCTCGATGAGCTGTACGCCATCCTCGGCCCGGTACCGCCCGGTGAGGACACCGAGCCCGAACTGTTCGTCGACTCGGACGTTCCCGAACTCGTGACGGTGGCCGATCTGCTCACCGATCGCCGCGAGGACGACGAGCCCCTCGAGAACTACTCCCACATCCTCGTGGACGAGGCCCAGGACATCACGCCGATGCAGTGGCGCATGATCCGGCGGCGCGGCCCGCAGGCCAGCTGGACGATCGTCGGTGATCCGGCGCAGAGCTCCTACCCGGACGCGGGGCAGAGCGAACGCGCCCTGCGCGACCTCATCGGGCGCGCACCGCACCGCACCTTCCGGCTGGCGACGAACTACCGCTCCCCCGCCGAGGTCATGGCCCTGGCCGGCGCCTACATCCGCCGGCTGATCGACGACGCCGACCTGCCGAACGCGGTGCGCAGCACCGGCGAGCAGCCGCGGCTGCTCAGCTGCACACCGGGGCACGCCGACGACGAGATCCGCGCCCAGGTGGCCGCCCTGGCCGCCCGGGTCGAGGGCACCGTCGGCGTCATCGTGCCGCCGTCCCGCTACGCCGAGGTCGCCGGGCTCGGTCTCGCCGAGCAGGACGAGCGCGTCTTCGTCGTCACCGCTCTCGAGGCGAAGGGTCTGGAGTACGACGCGGCGCTGGTCGTCGCGCCCGACGAGATCGTCGACCAGGCCCCGGGAGGCCCGCGGGTGCTCTACGTGGCGCTCACCCGCCCCACCCAGTTGCTCACCACGCTCGACATCACCCCGGGGGCCTTCCCCGGCAGCTGGCGCACCGGGCTCGAGGGCTGACACCGCACGGGTCCACGCATCACGACCGCCGACCGGGCACCTGCGTTCCGTGCGTCCGGCCGGCTCGCCGGCCGGGCCTCACCGAGCCCCTGACTCCAGCATGGCGAGGATCCTGCGGGTCGCCGCCGAGCTCACCTCGTTCCGATGAAAACGTTCACGGGTCCTGTTCCAGGCAGATCAGGAGTTCATCCAGTTGTTCCAGCAGACCTGGCAGGTCATTCTTCGCGGTGACGATGAGGATCTCGGTGTCAATGGACCAGTAGCCGTGAACGATACGGTTGCGCAGGCCAATCGGCCTGCGCCACACGATGCCGGCATGCTGCTCACGGAATTCCTGCGAAAGGCTGGCCGCTGCCTCGCCAAGGACCGTGTAGTTCCACAGCAGGGCATCGACGCGGTCCCGCTCCCGTTCCGGCTCTTGCAGGTCTGACGCCCCGACGATGTCGACGATCCGGGCAGCGGCCGCACGCATCTCATGAACGTACAGGTACTCAGGCCGCCTCATAAAGCGTCTCCGCCTCGGCAACGACACGGTCACGGATCACCGGA
This sequence comes from Propionibacterium australiense, assembly GCF_003666605.1. GTDB lineage: Bacteria > Actinomycetota > Actinomycetes > Propionibacteriales > Propionibacteriaceae > Propionibacterium > Propionibacterium australiense. Next base: position 292,244 of record NZ_RCIV01000001.1, read on the forward strand.
TGAAGTGAGCGTCGGGACACCAGGTCAACAGGCCTCCCGAAGAGTGCCGCCAAGGAGTCGGACAGGTCCTCGATCTCCCAGCCGAGAGAACGATCTGCTTCCAGGGTGTACAGCAGGTCAACATCACTGTCCGAGCATTCCTCACCCCGGGCGAAGGACCCGAAGACCTCAAGGCGCGCAAGACCATAGCGTCGGCACAACTCGGCAAGACGCGGGAAATCGATCTGGAGGTCGCCCATGCTCTTCAGCATAACGAGAGGAACCACTGCGGATTCAGTCCTCGCCCCACACTGTCACCGTCGATGCGTGCCGTCTCGGAACTCATCGCACGGCAGGCACAGCGACAATCGCCGGCGAGCAGCGGGCCAGCCGTGTCGGACTGCTCAAACCCCGGCCGGGCCTCACCGAGCCCCTGACTCCAGCATGGCGAGGATCCTGCGGGTCGCCGCCGAGCGGTTCTGCGTGAAGAACTGGATTCCGGGTGCCCCGCCGGCGAGCAGTTCCCGAGCCAGTTCGGCGCAGATCTGCGCGCCGGTGCTGCGCACCTGCTCGGGGTCCTCGGCGACGGCCTGCAGACGAGTCACCATCTCGTCGGGCAGCGGCGCCCCGGACAGCTCGGCGAACTTGTCCACCTGCCTGATGTTGGTGACCGGCATCTTGCCCGCGATGATGGGCATCCGGCAGCCGGCGACACGCAACCGGTCGACGAGCCGGTGGTAGGCGGCCGGGCGGAAGAACAGCTGGGTGATGGCGAACTCGGCGCCGGCGGCCTGCTTGTCGCACAGCACGCGCACGTCGTTCTCGGCGGTCGAGCCGGGGTGCACGTCGGGGAAGGCGCCGACACCGACGCAGAACTCGCCGCGGCTCTTGATGAGTTCCACCAGTTCCGTGGCGTTGGACAGCCCCTGCGGGTGCTGCTGCCAGGGCACGAGCGGGCCGCCGGGCATGTCGCCGCGGACGGCCAGGATGTGCCGCACGCCCATCTCGCCATAGCTGTCGATGACGACCCTCAGCTCGTCGACGCTCTGGCCGGTGCAGGTGAGGTGGCCCATGACGCGCAGCCGGGTGCTGGCGAGAATGTCGCGCACGGCGTCCAGGGTGCGCTCCCGGCTGGAGCCGTTGGCGCCGTAGGTGACCGAGACGAAGTCGGGATGCAGCGGCTCGAGCCGCTCGATGGCGCGGTGCAGGATGGCCTGCCCCTCGTCGTCGCGGGGCGGGAAGAACTCGGCGCTGATGGTCGGGCGGTCGGCGCGGGCCAGCAGCTGCGCGATGGTCTCGTCGGGACAAAAGTCCAGCCGGTCCTGCGGCGCCACTGCATTGGGACGGTACTCGTGCTGCACGCACACCAGCGTACCGGCACCGGTTAGGCTGCTGGACGTGACCATGTTCAACCCCGCGTCCCCAGCCGGCCGGCCCTTCCGGGACGCCGTCGGCGAGCAGCTGAGCGGCTTCCTCGACGGCGCCTGCGCGCGCCTGTCCCAGATCTCGCCGTCGCTGGCACCACTGGGCGAACTGGCCCGCGCCTTCACCGCCGGCGGCAAGCGGCTGCGGCCGGCCTTCTGCTACTGGGGGCACGCAGCCGTCGCGGGTCAGCCCGCAGACCCGGCCCCGCTCGTCGCCGCCGCCGCGAGCTTCGATCTGCTGCACGTCGCGATCCTCATGCACGACGACGTCATCGACGACTCCGACACCCGGCGTGGCCTGGCGGCCGTGCACCGCCAGTTCGAGGCCCTTCACGCCGGGCGCACCGGCCCTGACGACCCGGTCGCCCTCGGACAGGCAGGCGACCCGGTCGCCTTCGGACGAGCAGGTGCGATCCTGCTCGGTGACCTGCTCGCCGCCTGGTCCGACGAGCTGGTCTGGGAATCGGGTTTCTCCCCTGCCGCGCTGGCCGCCGCGCACCACGTGCTGGACGGCATGCGCACCGAGGTCAATGCCGGCCAGTTCCTCGACATGGCCGCCGAGGCCGGGCTGTCCGGCGGGGAGGATCCGGTCGCCGTCGCCGAACGCGTCGTCGAGTTCAAGACCGCCCGCTACACGGTCACCCGTCCCCTGCAGTACGGCGCGGCCCTGGCCGGAGCGGACCGGCCGACGCTCGACGCCCTGGCCGGGCTCGGCTCCCCGCTGGGACGTGCCTTCCAGTTCCGTGACGACCTGCTCGGCGTCTTCGGCGACGAGCAGCTCACCGGCAAACCCGCCGGTGACGACCTGCGCGAGGGCAAGCGCACCGTGCTCATCGCCGAGGCACAGGCCGTCACGCCCCTGATCCTCGACTTCCTCGGGCGTCCGCTCGACGACTCCGAGCTGTCCCGGGCCCGGGCCCTGCTCGTCGACTGCGGCGCCCGGGCCCGTGTCGAGGAGCGCATCGCCGCCGATGGCGCCCGGGCCCGTGCCGCCCTGGACCGGCTCGAGATCACCGACGAGGGGCGCACTGCGCTGGCCGGGCTCATCGAGGCCTGTCTGGTCAGGGACTTCTGACCCGGCTGGGACGGCTGCTGCACCGACGAGACCGGGGCGATGCGGCCCCCATCGGGGACCATCCCGGTTGTCCCCCGCTCTTCGGGCCTGTTCCGGACCGCCCCTCCCGGCGAATCGTCTTTCTCAGGTGTTTCACTGGGCCTGGCCCGCCCGGACGTCCTACACTGGCTCACAGGCTTGCACGGCCTTTCTTCCCCGACCGTGTTTGGAGCAGACACCGTGACCAGAAATGGCACTACTGACCCTTTGGTGGGTCATGTGCTTGATGACCGCTACGAGATCCTGCAGAGGCTGGCTCGTGGCGGCATGGCCACTGTCTACCGTGCCCAGGACCTGCGGCTCGGCCGTATCGTCGCGGTCAAGGTGATGCACGACGACCTCGACGAGGCCCAGGGAACCGATTTCGCCCGCAAGTTCGACCGGGAGGCACGCGCCGCCGCGGCCCTGACCGACTCGCACGTCGTCGGGGTCTTCGACCAGGGAATCGACGACGGCCGCCCCTACATCGTCATGGAGTTCATCGAGGGCTGCACGCTGCGCAATCTCATCACGCGCGAGGCACCGTTCGACCCTGAACGCGCCCTCAGCCTCATCGAGCCCATCGCGGCGGCCCTGGCGGCGGCCCACGAGTCCGGTCTGGTGCACCGCGACGTCAAACCAGAGAACGTCCTCATCGGCAACAAGGGCCAGATCAAGGTCGCCGATTTCGGTCTGGCGCGCGCCGCCAGCGCCAAGACGATCACCGTGGCGAAGGGCAATGTCATCGGCACGGTCAGCTATCTGCCGCCCGAGATCGTCGCGCAGACGCACGCGGACGCACGTTCTGACATCTACTCGACCGGCATCGTGCTCTACGAACTGCTGACCGGCGAGAAGCCCTACACGGGCGAGAACCTCCAGGTCGCCTATGCGCACGTCAACAAGTCGGTTCCCGCGCCGTCGCAGACGCTGCGCCGCAACGGCCACGCCCCGGTACCCGACTACGTGGATGCGCTCGTCCTCGCCTGCACGCGACGCGACCCCGACCGCCGCCCGGCCGACGGGCACGAGCTGCTCACCAAGGTGCGCCGTGCCCGAGCAGCCGTGGCATCGGGCGTGACGAATGACGAGTCGCTGTCCGCGGTCATGTACCCGGCGGGCTGGCGCGAGGGCCGCAACTGGTCGAGTGGGGACGCCCGCTCCGGGGCAACGCGCATCGACACCGAGCCGATCCGTCTCTCGGCAAGGATCCGGGGCCGTGACCGCCTCACGGCCTCGGCCGTCCCCGGCTCGTCGCGCACCCGTGCCGGAGCCACCGCGGCCCCGGCGGCGACGCGGGTGCGGGCCGACCAGGAACCGGCGCGCCCGCCCTCGAACGGCTGGCATCCGGTGGGCGCCCCCTCGCGCCCGTCAGCGCCGGTCAGCCCGGTCGACTACAGCGACCACCTGTCGCAGACCGGACCGCACCAGCTGCCCCGTCACCAGCGCAGCCCGATGCCGCGCAGCCAGCGCACGCCGCTGTTCCCGGAGATCGTCAACGACCCGGTGCACCGCCGCCGTCGCGGTATCGTCGCGACACTGCTCGTCCTGATCCTGGCCACCGTCATCGGCGTGAGCTCCTGGTGGGTCACCTCGGGCCGCTTCATCGAGACCCCGGACATGGTCGGCATGAGCCAGGACGCCGCGATCAGCGCCGCTCAGCAGGCCGGCCTGACGGTCAGTTTCGAGCAGGCGTTCAGCGACGACGTCGAGGCCGGCGTGGTCATCTCGACCGACCCGACCGCGGGGACGAAGATCGAACGCAAGTCGCAGATCGACGCCGTCGTCTCGGCCGGACCGCAGACCTACGCGATGCCGAACGTCGCGGGACTGACCCAGGAGGCGGCCACGCAGGCGCTCATCGACGCCCACCTGGCCGTCGGTGCCGTGACGCAGGAGTACTCCGACACCGTCGCGGCCGGTGACGTCATCTCGGCCAGCGCCGAGGCCGGCACCCAGGTCGTCCACGACACCGCCATCGACCTGGTCGTCTCGATGGGACCCTCGCCGATCAAGGTGAAGGACTACACCGGCAAGTCCGCCGACGAGGCCAAGAGCGCCCTGGAGCGAGCCGGTTTCACGGTCACCACGGAGGAGCAGCCCTCCTCGGAGGTCGAGGTCGGTCACGTCATCTCGCAGGATCCGGCCAGCGGCCAGCTGCAGGCCGGCAGCGAGGTCCATCTGGTCGTCTCCAGCGGCGCCGAGGAGGTCGCGGTGCCCGACGTGCGGGCCCGCACCGCCGATGACGCCAGGTCGATCCTCGAGGCGGCCGGGTTCGAGGTCGAGGAGAAGTACGTGGACGAGGACGCCTCGGTGCGCCTCAACCGGGTCCAGAAGACCGATCCGGTGCGCAACACGAAGCTCGCCAAGGGCTCGACCGTGACGATCTACATCATCTGAGCCGGGCCGCTGACCGTCACCGGGCTGCCCGCGCCGAGCCGTGATGTGGCTCAGCTGAGCCACATCACCAGGAGCAGCACGGCCGTCAGGGCGCACAGCAGAACACCGGCCAGCGCCCAGCGTCCAGAGCTGCGACGGGCCGGCGGCCGCCCATCGGCCGTCGTCGCGGGCCGGCCGGTATCGCCCGGTTCCGGGGTGCGGACGACGTGGATCAGGTGCTCGCTGACACGCGCCGGCAGCGGTCCGTCCAGCCCCCAGTCGGCGGGCAGGGGCGGGGTGCCGTCCTCGACGATGAAGGGGGCCGCGAAACGGGCCTGCGGCCCTTCCTGGGGCAGCTGCGCGGTGAGGGCCGTCCGCACCGCGGCCAGCTCGGCACGGGCAGCCGAGGCGCTGCCGATCCGCGCGGACGCGGTGGCCAGCAGGTGGGCGAGGAAGTCGCCGACGGGTGTGTCCCGGTAATGGGCAGGCACCTCCGCCCCGCCGCGCGCCACCGCGCCTGCCGAAGGGCGACGACCGGTGAGCATCTGCACCAGGAGGGCACCCACCGAGTAGAGGTCCTGAGCGGGCTCCGGCGCGGCGCCGGAGAAGGCCTCGAAGGACATGTAGCCGGGTGTCCCCACGGCCGGGCCGAGGGCGCGGGTGCTCCTGCCGTCGGGGGCCTCGGCCACACCGCCGAGTCCGCCGAGGATCACGTGAGGACGGCGACCGGCGCGCAGCATGACGACATGATCGGCGATGTTGCGGTGGACGAGCCCCGCGCCGTGCAGCACGGCCAGGGCGGCCAGCAGCTGGTCGGTGATCTCCAGCGCGTTGTCGACGTCGATGGGTTCGCGGCTGGCGAGCCGGTCGCTGAGCAGCTGACCGCCCACCAGGGGGCTGAGGACGAGTGCGGTGCCGCCGCCGGCGCCGCTGCAGGTGACCGGTACCGCCAGGTGGGCGCTGGTACTGGGTATCCGGGCGAGCAGAGCGCCCAGGGAACTCGGCGCGTCCTCGACGCGCTGGCAGGCCAGGTAGACCCTGTCCTGGCCGTCCCAGGCCCTCCAGAGTCCGGCCGAGAGGGCATCGACCAGTTCGTAGCGTCCGTCGAAGACATCACCCATGGTGGGATAGCTTGCCACCATGACCCCCGCTCGTGCACGGCGCCCTGCCGGTGCGCCGGATCGTCGGCTCCTCGCCGGGCGGGACCCGACCGTCCCCGGGCATGACGGAGGGGGCGGCCCGGTGGGCCGCCCCCTCCGCGGGGACCGGGGTCAGCGCTCGGTGACGCTGCCGCCGGCCTTCTCGATCTTCTCCTTGGCGGAGGCGCTGAACTTGTCGGCGGTGATGTCGAGCTTGACGCTCAGCTCACCGTCGCCCAGCACCTTGACGAGCCGGCCGTCGCGGACCAGGCCCGCGGCAACGAGGTCCTCGACGCCCACGGCGCCACCAGACGGGAAGTGCTCGGCGATCCGGGCCACGTTCACCGGCTGGTACTCGATCTTGAACGGGTTCTGGAAACCGCGCAGCTTGGGCATCCGCATGTGCATCGGCATCTGGCCGCCCTCGAAGCTCTCGGGCACGTTCTTGCGTGCGCCGGTGCCCTTGGTGCCGCGGCCCGCGGTCTTGCCGCCCTTGCCGGCCTCGCCACGGCCGACGCGTTTCTTGCTGTGCTTGGCGCCGGGAGCCGGGCGCAGGTGATGAACCTTGATCGGCATGCTCACTTCACCTCTTCCACGGTGACCAGGTGACGCGCAGCATGGATCATGCCGCGGATCTCCGGGCGATCGGGCTGCGTGACGGTGTCACCAATTCGCTTCAGACCGAGGGACCTGACACTCGCGCGGATGGCGGGCTTCTGGGCCACGGTCGACTTGATCTGGGTGATCTTCAGGTCTGCCATCAGGCCGACACCTCCGATTCCTTGCGGGCCCGCAGCAGGGCGGCGGGGGCGACGTCCTCGACGGCCTTGCCGCGTCGCTTGGCGACCTGCTCGGGCTCCTCGAGCATCTGAAGGGCCTCAACGGTGGCGTGCACCACGTTGATGGCGTTGGGCGAGCCGAGTGACTTGGCCAGCACGTCCTGGACCCCGGCGCACTCGAGGACGGCGCGGACGGAGCCACCGGCGATGACACCGGTACCGGGTGAGGCCGGACGCAGCATGACGACACCTGCCGCCTTCTCGCCCTGCACGGGATGCGGGATGGTGCGCTGGACCAGCGGCACCTTGAAGAAGTGCTTCTTGGCCTCCTCGACGCCCTTGGCGATCGCCGCGGGCACCTCCTTGGCCTTGCCGTAGCCGACGCCGACGGTGCCCTCACCGTCGCCCACGACGACGAGCGCGGTGAAGCTGAACCGGCGGCCGCCCTGGACGACCTTGGACACGCGGTTGATGGCGACGACGCGCTCGAGGTACTCGTCCTTGCGCTCGCTCTGCTTGTCGCGGCTCCGACGGTCGTCACGGCCGCGACGGTCACCGCCCTGGCGGCCGGTGGTGCCGCGCTGGGATGTATTCATCGCTTTTCCTATCCTTCCGTCAGAGACTCAGGCCCGCCTTGCGGGCGCCGTCGGCGACCGCAGCGACACGACCGTGGTACTGGTTGCCCGCGCGGTCGAAGACGACCTGTTCGATACCGGCGTCCTTGGCGCGCTGACCGACGAGTTCACCGACCCGGGCCGCCTTCGCCGTCTTGTCGCCGTCGAGCGCGCGCACGTCCTTCTCCATGGTGGAGGCAGACACCAGCGTGACACCGGCGACGTCGTCGACGACCTGGGCCACCATGTGGCGGGCGCTGCGGGTGACGACGAGACGGGGACGCTCGGGGTAGCCGAAGATCTTCTTGCGGCCACGCTTCTGGCGGCGCAGCTGGGCGGACCTGCGGGCGGCGAGATGCTTCTGATGCTTGATGTTGACCGCCATGATCACTTACCAGCCTTTCCGACCTTGCGACGGATGTGCTCGCCGGCGTACCGAACGCCCTTGCCCTTGTAGGGCTCTGGCTTGCGGATCTTGCGAATGTTCGCAGCGACCTCGCCGACGACCTGCTTGTCGATGCCGTGCACCTTGAAACTCGTCTGCGTGATGACCTCGAAGGTGATGCCCTCGGGGGCGTTGACGACGACCGGGTGCGAGAAACCCAGCGCGAACTCGAGCTGAGTCGGGCTCTTCGCGATGACCCGGTAGCCGACGCCGACGATCTCGAGGTGCTTCTCGTAGCCGTCCGTGACGCCGACGACCATGTTGTTCACCAGGGTGCGGCTCAGACCGTGCAGCGACTTGCTGACACGTTCGTCATCGGGCCGCTCGACGACCAGCTGGCCCTCGTCGTTCCTGGAAACGGTGATGGGCTCCGGGATGGTCCGCGAGAGTTCACCCTTCGGCCCCTTCACGGTCACCTCCTGCCCGGCCAGAGTCACCTCGACACCGGACGGAACGGTGATGGGGAGCCTGCCAATTCGTGACATTCCTGTTCTCCTTACCAGTTCTCGTTCGGTTCACCAGACATAGGCGAGCACTTCGCCGCCCACGGACTTCTCATGGGCCTGCCTGTCGGTCATCAGGCCCTGCGAGGTCGAGATGATCGCAATGCCCATACCGCCCAGGACCTTGGGCAGCTGGCTGGACTTCGCGTAGACACGCAGACCGGGCTTGCTGATGCGCCGCAGCCCGGCGATGGAGCGCTTGCGGTCGTCGCCGTACTTGAGCTTGAGGGTGAGCGTCTTGCCCACCTCACCGGCCTGGGGTTCGGCCACCGCGAAGTCCCGGATGTAGCCCTCCTGCTTCAGGATGGTGGCGATGCCCACCTTGATCTTTGAGCTGGGCATGCTCGTCTCGTCGTGGTACGCCTGGTTGGCGTTGCGCAGACGTGTGAGCATGTCTGCGATCGGGTCGGTCATAGTCATGGCTTGTCAGCCTCTTTCTCACAACGGTTTCCGGGCACCGGCCCGGACCTGTTGTGGTCGAGTGTGGAGCCCGCCTGCACCGGCGCGGGGCCGGGCGGCGGCTGGCGGCTCGCGCCGCCACGGGGTCGTCGGGTGGAACGTCTGCGCGCTCACCAGGACGACTTGGTCACGCCCGGCAGGTCACCCGCATGGGCGAGCTCGCGCAGGCAGATGCGGCACAGACCGAACTTGCGGTAGACGGCCTTGGGGCGGCCACAGCGCTGGCAGCGGGTGTAGGCGCGCACGGCGAACTTGGGCTTGCGTGCCTGCTTGGCTCTCAGAGCAGTCTTAGCCATGAGCTGTTCACTTCCTCCTGCGGCCGTACTGCGGACCGCTGCTCTTCTTCTTGACCTTGGGATCGTCAACTGCCTTGAACGGGAAGCCGAGGGCCTTGAGCAGGGCCTTGCCCTCCTCATTGGTCCTGGCGGTCGTCACGAAGGTGATGTCCATGCCGCGGACGCGGTCGATCTTGTCCTGGTCGATCTCGTGGAACATGACCTGCTCGGTCAGGCCGAAGGTGTAGTTGCCATTGCCGTCGAACTGGTTGCCGTTCAGGCCACGGAAGTCGCGGATGCGAGGCAGGGCAAGGGTGAGCAGGCGGTCGGCGAACTCCCACATGCGGTCGCCGCGCAGCGTGACGTAGGCGCCGATGGACTGGCCCTCACGCAGGTGGAACTGAGCGATCGACTTGCGGGCCTTGACGACCATGGGCTTCTGGCCCGTGATGGCCGTGAGGTCCTTGATCGCCCCGTCGAGCACCTTGGAGTCGTGAGCGGCCTCACCGACACCCATGTTGACGACGATCTTGGTCAGACCGGGAATCAGCATCGGGTTGGTGTAGCCGAACTCCTCCTGGAGGCTCTTGCGGATCTCGTCGCGGTATCGGGCCTTCAGCCGCGGGGTCTGGGGCGCGGTGGCGACGGCCACGTCGGCGACCTTGAGAGCGTTGTCCTTGGTGCGGGCCATCAGATCTCCTCCCCCGTCTTGCGGGCGACCCGGACACCTCGGGTGCCTTCGTACTCGGAACCGTCGGGGCGGCGCTTGGTCACGGTCACGCGCTTGGCGCCGACGCGCGTCACGACATCCTTGCCGCCGTCCTTGACGAGCAGCTGGACGTTGGAGACGTGGATCGGGGCCTCCCGCGAGATGATCCCGCCCTTGACCTGACGGCCGGTGTTGGGATCGGCGGTGTCGCTCTGATGGCGCTTGACGATGTTGACGCCCTGGACCGTCACCCGGTTGTCCTCGGGGAAGACGGCGATGATCTCGCCGACCGCGCCCTTGTCCTTGCCGGCGATGACCTTGACGCGGTCACCCCTCTTCAGCTTCATCTTCGCCATGTCAGATCACCTCGGGAGCCAGCGAGACGATGCGCATGAAGCGCCTGTCACGCAGTTCGCGGGCCACCGGCCCGAAGATACGGGTACCGCGGGGCTCGCCCGTGTTGCCGCCGAGGACGACGGCCGCGTTCTCATCGAACTTGATGTAGGAGCCATCGGGACGACGGTGCGGCTTGACGGTGCGCACGACGACGGCCTTGACGACCTCGCCCTTCTTCACATTGCCACCGGGAATGGCATCCTTGACGGTGCACACGATGGTGTCACCGAGCCCGGCGTAGCGACGCTTCGAGCCACCGAGAACACGGATGCACAAGAGCTCCTTGGCACCAGTGTTGTCGGCGACCTTCAGTCGCGTCTCCTGCTGGATCATTTCTTCTCCTCTGCCCGACCGGTTCCCCGGGTCTCCCCGAGGCCTTGCCGGACTCGTAGTTGTCCCCTGGATTCTGCCAGAGGGAGCAGCGGCGTCACCGACGCGATGACCCGCCGGGTCTCGGTTACTTGGCCTTCTCGATGATGGTGACGAGGCGCCAGCGCTTGGTGGCGGACAGCGGGCGCGTCTCCATGATGCGCACGCGGTCACCCACACCGGCCTCGTTGTTCTCGTCGTGAGCCTTGAAGCGGACGGTCTTGGTCATGACCTTGCCGTACAGCGGATGCTTGACGCGGTCCTCCACGGCGACGACGACCGTCTTGTCCATCTTGTCGGAAACGACCAGGCCCTCACGGACCTTGCGGGCGTTGCGCTTGGTCGACTCGCTCATTCCGCGACCTCCCCTTCACGATCAGGATCATCGATGATGCCGAGGTTGCGTTCCTGCAGCACCGTGTAGATGCGGGCGATGTCCTTGCGGACCTCACGCAGACGCGCGGTGTTCTCCAGCTGGCCGGTGGCTGCCTGGAAGCGCAGTGCGAACAGCTCCTCCTTCAGTTCGACGACCTTGGCGTTGAGGTCGACGCGGGACAGCCCGCGCAGCTCGGTGGCAGTGTTGCTCCGGTTCTTCGCCATGTCAGTTCTCACCTGCCTCGCGCTTGATGATGCGTGCCTTGAAGGGCAGCTTGTGAATGGCCAGCCGCAGGGCCTCGGAGGCGACCTCCTCCGACACGCCGGACAGCTCGAAGAGCACGCGGCCCGGTTTGACGTTGACGACCCAGAACTCGGGGCTGCCCTTGCCCGAACCCATGCGGGACTCGGCCGGGTGCTTGGTCAGCGGACGGTCCGGGAAGACGTTGATCCAGACCTTGCCGCCGCGCCTGATGTGACGGGTCATGGCGATACGGGCCGCCTCGATCTGACGGTTCGTCATGTAGGCGGGCTCGAGGGCCTGGATGCCGAACTCACCGAAAGCCAGCTGCGTGCCGCCCTTGGCCATGCCACGGCGCTTCGGGTGGTGCTGCTTGCGGTACTTGACGCGCTTGGGAATCAACATGGGTGTCAGGCTCCTGCGTTCTGGGTTTCGGGCGCCTCTGCCGGGGCGCTGGAGGCGCTGCTGCGCGGGGCCTGCTCGCGGGCGGCATCGGCGCGACGACGACCGGAACGCTCACCGCGGCCCGGACGGCGGCTGCTGCGCTGACGGCCCGGAGCGGCCTGGCGGGCGGCCTTCTGGGCCGCGCGCTCGGCGCGGGTCCCGGTGACGTCACCCTTGTAGATCCACACCTTGACACCGATGCGGCCGTAGGTCGTGCGGGCCTCGTAGAAGCCGTAGTCGATGTCGGCGCGCAGGGTGTGCAGCGGCACGCGACCCTCGCGGTAGCCCTCGGAGCGGCTCATCTCGGCGCCGCCGAGACGACCCGAGCACTTGATGCGAATGCCCTGGGCGCCCATGCGCATGGCGGTCTGCTGCGCCTTGCGCATCGCACGGCGGAAGGCCACGCGGGCCCCGAGCTGCTCGGCGATGCCCTGGGCGACGAGCTGGGCGTCGGTCTCGGGGTTCTTGACCTCGAGGATGTTCAGCTGGATCTGCTTGCCCGTGAGCTTCTCGAGCTCACCGCGCACGCGCTCGGCCTCTGCGCCGTTGCGACCGATGACGATGCCCGGACGCGCGGCGTACAGGAAGATCGTCAGGCGATCGGAGCGACGCTCGATCTCGACCGAGGAGATGCCGGCGCGTTCGAGGTTCTTCCTGATCCAGGTGCGGACCTGGTCGTCCTCGCCCACGAGCTCGGCGTACTGCTTCTCGGCGTACCAGCGCGACTTGTGGTCGGTGGTCACACCCAGGCGGAAGCCGTTCGGGTTGATCTTCTGTCCCATGCTCAGGCCCCCTTCTTGTCGCCCGAGCGGGGCTCGACGACCGCGGTGATGTGACTGGCGCGCTTGAGGATCCGGCTGGCCGAACCCTTGGCGCGGGCGCGGATGCGACGCATGGTGACGCCCTCATCCACGAAGATCTGGCTCACGTAGAGATCGTCGGCGCGAAGCCCCTCGGCCGATTCGGCGTTGGCGACCGCGCTCTCGATCACCTTGCGGACCGGCTCGGCGGCCGCCTGCGGTGCGAAACGGAGAGTGGCGATGGCCCGGTTGACGTCCATCCCGCGCACCGTGTCGACGACACGGCGCACCTTGCGGGGGCTCATCCGGACGTGACGCGCAATGGCGTACGAGCCAGGGCGATCCCCGAGCAGGGCAAGACGACGGCTGGGCCGTTCGTTGTTATTGCTCATCGAATTCATTCCTTCTGGTCCGCGCCTCAGCGCCGGCGGGCCTTCTTGTCGTCCTTCACATGGCCACGGAAAGTACGCGTCGGGGCGAACTCACCGAGCTTGTGTCCGATCATCGACTCGGTGATGAACACCGGGACGTGCTTGCGACCGTCGTGCACGGCGATGGTGTGGCCGAGCATGTCCGGGGTGACCATGGAGCGGCGCGACCAGGTCTTGATGACGTTCTTGGTGCCGTTCTCGTTCTGCAGGTCGATCTTCTTCTGCAGGTGCTCGTCGACGAACGGACCCTTCTTCAAGCTGCGAGGCATTGTCTACTGCTCCTGAATCAGCGCTTCTTGCCGGACTTGCGGCGACGGACGATCAGCTTGCTGCTGGCCTTGTTCTTGTTGCGGGTACGCCCCTCGGGCTTGCCCCACGGGCTCACCGGGTGGCGGCCGCCGGAGGTGCGACCCTCACCGCCACCATGCGGGTGGTCGATCGGGTTCATCACGACACCGCGGACGGTCGGGCGGATGCCGCGCCAGCGGTTGCGGCCCGCCTTGCCCCAGTTGATGTTGGAGTACTCGGCGTTGCCGACCGAGCCGATGGTGGCGCGGCAGCGGACGTCGACCATGCGCATCTCACCCGAGGGCATGCGCAGAGTGGCGTACTTGCCCTCGCGGGCGACCAGCTGGATCACGGCACCGGCGCTGCGGCCGAGCTTGGCGCCGCCGCCGGGACGCAGCTCCACGGCGTGCACCTGGGTACCGACCGGGATGTTGCGCAGCGGCAGGTTGTTGCCGGGCTTGATGTCGGCGTCGGGACCGGAGACCACCGTCATGCCCTGGGTCAGGTTCACCGGGGCGATGATGTAGCGCTTCTCGCCGTCGGCGTAGTGCAGCAGCGCGATGCGGGCGGTGCGGTTGGGGTCGTACTCGATGTGAGCGACCTTGGCCGGCACGCCGTCCTTGTCGTAGCGCTTGAAGTCCACCAGCCGGTAGGCCTGCTTGTGACCGCCGCCGATGTGGCGGGTGGTGATGCGACCGGAGTTGTTGCGGCCACCGGTCTTCGGCTTCGGGGCGACCAGGGACTTCTCCGGCCTTGAACGAGTCAGTTCACTGAAGTCGGACGCGCTGGAGCCACGACGGCCCGGCGTGGTCGGCTTGTACTTACGAATAGCCATGAGGTTTCTTCGTTCCTTGTCTACGCGTCAGCTCCCGGTCACTCGGCCGGAGCGTTCCCGAAAATGTCGATGTGGTCGTCGGCCGCCAGGGTCACGATCGCTCGCTTGCTGCTGGCGGTCCTGCCGATGCCGTAGCGCGTGCGGCGGCGCTTGCCGGCCCGGTTCAGGGTGTTGACCGACAGGACCTTGACACCGAAGATGGCCTCGATGGCCTCGCGGATCTCGATCTTGTTGGCCTTGGGGCTGACCTCGAAGGTGTAGGTGTTCTGATCGATCAGACCGTAGGTCTTCTCGCTCACCACCGGGGCGAGGATGACGTCGTGCGGATCGTGGATCTTGAAGTCGCTCACTTGGCGTCCTCCTCAACCTCGGCCACGCCGCTGGTGGCGGCCTTGACGGACTTGTTCTTCGCGATGAAGGCCTCGAGAGCCGATCCGGTGAAGACCACGGCGTCGGCGACGAGCACGTCGTAGGCGTTCAGCTGATCCCAGCTGATGACGTGGACGCCGACGAGGTTGCGCAGCGAGAGCAGGCTGTTCTCGTCGGCGCGCTCGAGCACGGCCAGGACACGGCCGTGCTCGCCGAGCGAGGCGAGGAGCGCGGCGGCGCTCTTGGTGCTGGGGCGCTCACCGGTGACGAACGAGTCCACCACGAACAGGCGACCCTCGCGGGCGCGGTCGGAGAGGGCGCCGCGCAACGCGGCGGCGATCATCTTCTTGGGGGTGCGCTGCGCGTAGGAACGCGGCACCGGGCCGTGGACGATGCCGCCACCGGTCCACTGGGGGGCGCGGATCGAGCCCTGGCGGGCGCGGCCGGTGCCCTTCTGACGCCACGGCTTGCGGCCGCCGCCGGAGACCTCGGAGCGGGTCTTCGTCGAGTGGGTGCCCTGACGGGCCGCGGCGAGCTGGGCCGTGACGACCTGGTGCATGAGCGGGATGTTGGCCTGGACGTCGAAGAGCTCACCGGGGAGCTCGACGGAACCGGTCTTCTTGCCGCTGGCGTCGACGACGTCGACGGTGCTGTTCTCGTTCACTTGACATCACCCTTCTTGGCGGCACTGCGCACGACGACCAGACCGCCCTTGTTGCCGGGGACGGCGCCGCGCACGAGGATCAGGCCCTTGTCCGCGTCGACGGCGACGACCGGGAGGTTCTGGATGGTCTTGCGCTCGTTGCCCATGCGGCCGGCCATGCGCAGGCCCTTGAAGACGTGGCCGGGCGTGGCGCAGGCACCGATGCCGCCGGGCGAACGGTGCTTGCGGTGGACGCCGTGGCTGGCGCGCAGACCGGCGAAGCCGTGGCGCTTGACGACACCGGCCGTGCCCTTGCCCTTGGTCACGCCGACGACGTCGACGATCTCGTCGGCGGCGAAGACGTCCGCGCCGAGCTCCTGGCCCAGCGTGTACTCGGCGGCATCGCTGGTGCGGATCTCCGCGAGATAGCGGCGCGGGGTCACGCCGGCGGCGGCGAACTGACCGGCGTCGGGCTTGTTGACCGACTTGGCCTTGACGGCGCCGTAGCCGAGCTGAACGGCGGAGTAGCCGTCCTTGTCAGGCGTGCGAACCTGCGTGACGACGCAGGGACCGGCCTGGATGACGGTCACCGGCACGAGCCGGTTGTTCTCGTCCCACAACTGGGTCATGCCGAGCTTGGTGCCCAGCACGCCCTTGACTTTGCGATCGATGGTCATGTTCTGCGGCCTCACGGAAGCTTGATTTCAATGTCAACGCCGGCGGGAAGATCGAGACGCATGAGCGAGTCGACGGTCTTCGGAGTCGGGTCGAGGATGTCGATGAGCCGCTTGTGGGTGCGCATCTCGAAATGCTCGCGGCTGTCCTTGTACTTGTGGGGCGAACGAATGACGCACCACACGTTCTTCTCGGTCGGCAACGGCACTGGGCCGGCGACCTTGGCACCCGTCCGGGTGACGGTGTCGACGATCTTGCGCGCCGACGAGTCGATGACCTCGTGGTCATAGGCACGGAGCCTGATGCGGATCTTCTGTCCCGCCACGGTTGTTCCTCTTCTCGTCCCTGCTGAGCCGGTGCACCCGGCCTGGCCTGGTTGTGACCAGGACGAATCCACCTCGAAAACTCTCCGTTTTCACCGCTATTCGCCCTTGTCAATGTCATGTCGCCTGGCACCCGAGGTCGGGCGTGTCGGCCAGCATTTTTTGAGCGCACGCCACGCGTGCGCTCGAACGGCTGCCCGGTCGGAGACTCCTGCGAGCCCTCTGCCGCTGCCTGGGTTCCCCACCGTGGACGCCTCAGAACTCGTTCTGAGACCGCCACACCGCAAGGAGCAACTTGTCCATGTTCCCATGAATCAGTGACCCAGGCAAATCAGTGGTGCAGATTTCTCGCCACGCCGGTCACTCCCCGCGGCGAGGCGGGCGGGTCGTGTTCACAGCTGTCGGCGCAGCCCCTCGACACGAGCCAGGGTGGATTCCCGGCCGAGGATCTGGCAGCTCTCGAACAGCGGCGGGCTGATCCTGCGGCCGCTGGTGGCCACGCGCAACGGCGCGAAACCGACACGGGGCTTGACGCCCATCGTGTCGACGAGCCGGGCGCGCAGGGCCGCCTGGATCTCGTCCGCCTCGAAGGGCTCGACCGCGGCGAGGACCTCGGCGGTGGCGTCGAGGATCTCGGCTGCGTCGTCCTTGAGCTGGGCCCGGGCGTCGTCCTCGACGCGGATCGAGTCGTCCGGGACCGTCAGGAAGGCGATCTGACCCCAGGCGTCCGAGAGCTTCACCAGGCGTGGCTTGATCATGCCGGCAGCGGCCCGGACGATGCGTTCCCAGCCCGGGTCGGGGTCCGGGCCCCACTGCTCGTTCGCCGCGATGTACTCGACCAGACGGTCTCCCAGCTCCTCGTCGGAGAGCTCCCGGATGTAGTGCCCGTTGAGCCAGTCGAGCTTCTTGGTGTCGAAGATCGGGCCGACGGTGTTGACCTTGCCCCAGTCGAAGCCCTCGACGAACTGCTCGAATGTACTGATCTCCTCGTCACCACCGGACGGCGGGTAGGCCAGCAGCTGAAGGAAGTTGCGCAGCGCCTCGGGCAGGTAGCCCTGCTCCTTGAACCACATGAGACGGGCTGCCGGGTTCTTCCGCTTGGAGATCTTGGAGTGGTCGGCGTTGCGCAGCAGCGGCATGTGCGCGAACTGCGGCAGCTCCCAGCCGAGCCAGCGGTAGAGCAGGACGTGCTTGGGGGTCGAGCTGATCCACTCCTCACCGCGCACGACCGTCGTGATGCCCATCTCGTGGTCGTCGACGACGACTGCCAGGTGATAGGTGGGGAAGCCGTCGGCCTTCATGATGATCTGGTCATCGGGGAACGGCGCCCTGACGTCGCCCCTGATCACGTCGTGGAAGACGGTCGGCGCATCGTCGGGGACGAGCATGCGCACGGTGGGCGTCTCGGTGAAGCCTGGGAGCTCGGCACGTTCCTGCTTCGTCAGCCCGTGGCACAGCCGGTCGTAGCGCGTGTCCTCCTTCCGGGCGGCCTTCTCCTCGCGCATCCGGGCCAGCCGCTCGGGGGAGCACCAGCAGTGGTACGCATGACCCTCGGCGAGGAGGCGCTCGACGACCGGCTGGTAGCGGTCCAGTCGCTCGGACTGCCGGTACGGGGCGCAGGGGCCTCCGAGGACCGGCGACTCGTCGGGGCTCAGGCCCAGCCAGTCGAGGGTGTCGATGATCTGCTGCTCGGAGCCGGCGACCAGGCGGGCGCGGTCGGTGTCCTCGATGCGCAGGATGAACTGGCCGCCGGTCTTCACCGCCCACGCCTTGTCGAAGAGCGCCATGTAGGCGGTACCGACGTGGGGATCACCGGTGGGGGAAGGGGCAACGCGGGTGCGAGCAGGAGTCGTCATAGTGGCGCCAAGTCTAGTGGCTGCCACCCAGGACTTATTATCGAACTCATGTACGATGCACGAGTGCTGTGCCGGGTGGCGCAGCTGACACCTGCGGCACCGGTCCCGCTGGCCGTCGAGACCGTGCCGGCGGGTTTTCCCTCGCCCGCGCAGGACTACTGGGAGCAGGACATCGACCTCAACGAGCACCTGATCCGCAACCGGCCCGCCACGTTCGTCGTCCGGGTCGCCGGGGACTCGATGGAGGGGGCGGGGATCTTCGACGGGGACGAGCTGATCGTGGACCGCTCCCTGCGGGCCGGCGAGGGGGACGTGGTGATCGCCGTCGTCGAGGACGAGCTGACCGTCAAGCGCCTCCACCTGAGCCCCGACGGCCCCCAGCTGCACCCGGCCAACGACGACTACCCGGTGCTGAGGCCCCGCGAGCTGCGGATCTGGGGGGTGGTGCTGACATGCCTGCACCA
This sequence comes from Propionibacterium australiense, assembly GCF_003666605.1. Lineage (GTDB taxonomy): Bacteria > Actinomycetota > Actinomycetes > Propionibacteriales > Propionibacteriaceae > Propionibacterium > Propionibacterium australiense. Next base: position 310,551 of record NZ_RCIV01000001.1, read on the forward strand.
TCTGCACCGCTGACCCGCTACGCCCTGGTGGACGTCGACGCGTGCTACTGCGCGTGCGAACGGATCTTCCACCCCGAGCTGGAGGGCGCCCCGGTGGTGGTGCTGTCCAACAACGACGGCTGCGTGATATCCCGCAGCAGCGAGGCCGCGGCTCTCGGGGTGGCGATGGGTGCCCCGTGGTTCCGGATCAGGGACTGGGCGGCCCGCCGGGGCGTGGTCGCCCGTTCGTCCAACTACGAGCTGTACGGGTCCATCTCCAGACGGCTCATGGAACTCCTGCGCGGGCTGTCCCCCATCGTGGAGGCGTACTCGATCGACGAGGCCTTCGTCCGTGTGCAGGCCGCCGACCCGGACGCCCTGGCCGCCGTCGGCCGCCGGATCCGCGCCACGGTGCGGCGCGACCTGGGGATCCCGGTGTCCGTGGGCATCGCCCCGACGAAGACCCTGGCGAAGCTGGCCTCGGCCGGCGCGAAGCACTCCCGGGGCCTGGACGGGGTCGCGGTGTGGGACCGCTGCACCGCGGCGGCTCGGACGCGGATCCTCCGGGCGACACCGGCCGCCGGTGTGTGGGGCGTGGGCCGGCGCACGGCCGTGCGGCTGGCCGCGCTGGGGATCGACACCGCCCAGCAGCTGCGCGAGCAGGACCCCCGCGCCATCCGGCAGCAGTTCGGCGTGAACCTGGCCCGCACGGTCCTGGAGCTGTGCGGGACCCCGTGCATCGAGACCGCGGACCACGACGCCGAACGGGCCGACCGGGTGGTGTTCTCCCGCTCGTTCTCCACCCCCGTCACCACCGTGGCACAGATGCACCAGGTGCTGAGCCTGTACACGCAGCAGCTCACCTCCCGTTTGCGCCGGCAGGGCTGTGTGGCGGGAGCGGTGTGGGCCTTCGCCGCCACGAGCCCGGGCCGGCAGCCGTTCCACCAGGTGTCGGCCGCGGCCGGGCTGCCCGAGCGCACGGACGATCCCCTGGTCGTGCTGCGGAGCGTGGCCGGGCTGCTGGAGTCGAGGATGGTCGAGGGGACGCGCTATGCGCGGGCGGGGATCTGCCTGTCGGAGCTGGCGCCCGCCGGCCATCAGGAGCCCCTCCCCGTGTTCGCGGCGGACCCGCGCGGACGGCGCATCGGCGCCGTGATCGACGAGGTCAACGCCCGGGTCGGTCACGGCGCGGTCGGGCTCGGGCTGGCCGGCCTGGCCGCCCCGCCCGACTGGCAGATGCGCCGCGCGATGCTCTCCAACCGGGCCACCACCTGCTGGGCGGAGCTGGCGACCGTCCGGGCCTGAGCCGACGCCGGGCGGGACGCGCCCCGGCCCGCGTTCACAGCTCGAACCAATACGAGGCCCCGCTGAGGCAGAGCCCGCCTCGGATAGGGTGGGGTCGTTTCTGACGTGAGCCACGGCTTCGCCGGCCCACATCCCTGGCCTCGATTCACAGGACTGATCATGACCACACGAACCGCCCCGGCGGACCTGTCCGCGGACTCCGCATCCGCCGAGGGGCTGCGTCGTTCGCTGCGCGGCCGGCACCTGACGATGATCTCGATCGGGGGCGCGATCGGCACCGGCCTGTTCGTCGCCTCCGGCGCCACGATCTCCCAGGCCGGCCCGGGCGGCGCGCTGGTGGCCTATGCGGCGATCGGCGCGATGGTCTGGCTCATCATGCAGTCGCTCGGCGAGATGGCGGCCTGTCTTCCGGTGGCCGGTTCCTTCGGCGAGTACGGAACCCGTTTCGTCTCGCCGTCCTTCGGCTTCGCCATCGGCTGGAACTACTGGTTCAACTGGGCGATCACCGTGGCGGCCGAGCTGGTGGCGGCCGCCCTGGTGATGAAGTTCTGGCTGCCCGAGGTGCCCTCGATCGTGTGGTCGGGCCTGTTCCTGCTCATCCTGTTCGGCATCAACGCGCTGTCCACCCGCGCCTACGGCGAGAGCGAGTTCTGGTTCGCGACCATCAAGGTGGTCGCGGTGATCGCCTTCCTCGCGCTGGGCGTGGCGATGATCGCCGGGATCCTGGGGGACGCCCCGGGCACCGCCAACTGGACGCAGGGCGAGGCCCCCTTCGTCGGCGGCGGCCGGGGCATCCTGCTGGTCCTGCTGGTGGCCGGCTACTCCTTCCAGGGCACCGAACTCATCGGCACCGCGGCCGGTGAGGCCGCACACCCGGAACGAACGATCCCGCGGGCGATCCGCACGATCTTCTGGCGCATCCTGCTGTTCTACGTCGGGGCGATCATCGTCATCGGTTTCCTCATCCCCTACACCGACCCGAATCTGCTCAACACATCGGAGGAGAACGTCTCGATCAGCCCCTTCACGCTCGTCTTCCAGCGGGCGGGCGTCCTGGGGGCGGCCAGCCTCATGAACGCCGTCATCCTCACCTCGGTGCTCTCGGCGGGCACCTCGGGCCTGTACTCCTCCACGCGCATGCTCTTCGCGCTGGCCGAGCGGGGCCACGCCCCGCGCCTCCTCATGCGGCTGAGCCGCCACCAGGTACCGCTCAACGCCCTGCTGGCGACCACGCTCGTGGGCCTGGCCGGATTCCTCACCTCGCTGATCGGCGACGGGCGGGCCTACGAACTGCTGCTGACGATCTCGGCCCTGGCCGGCTTCATCACCTGGGCGGGGATCTCGTGGTGCCACTGGAAGTTCCGCATGGCCCTGCGGGCGCAGGGCCATGACCTGGACGAGCTGCCCTACCGGGCCCGGTTCTTCCCGGCCGGCACCATTGCCGCCCTGGTGGCCTGCGTGGCGATCATCGCGGGCCAGGCCTACGGGCCGGTCACGTCCGGGGCGCCCCTGTCGGACATCCTCATGTCCTATGTGGGCATACCGTTCTTCTTCACCCTGTGGTGGGGCCACAAGCTGGTGACCCGGGCCCGCAAGGTCGACCCGGCGACCGCCGATCTCGGGCTGGACTGACAGCCGCCGGGGTGGCCTGTTCGGCTCGTCCCGCGGACAACTCACATCAGGCGCCTCATCGCGGTTCCGGGGCGCTCGGCCATCGCAGCTGAGCGCATGCCCCTGTCGTCATTACCCGCGGCGGGGCGGCAGGAATGCGATCATGCGCTCGGTACGCGGCCGCACGCCGAGTCCACGGCGCCTCTCCACCAGGCCCATCTTCTCCAGCGCGTTGAGGTCTCGGCTCATGGTCTTCGGTGTCGTGCCCTGGTAGGCCTCGTTGATCCGCTTGCCGAGCAGGACGATCTCATCGGGCAGGGTCCACTTTCCCGGGGGCAGGGCGAGGACGACGTCCCGCATCCGTGCCCTGGCCCTGGTCCGTGCACCGTGGAACTGCTCGTGGACGTATGACTGCCACATGACGAACACCTGCATGCTCTGCACCTTCTCGATGTGACCGCGCAGACCGTCGACCAGTCCCTCGACCGCGTAGTGGACGAAGTCCTCCACCGGGTGGTTGTCGTCGCGGCTCGTGCGCTCCAAGACCGCGTAGTACCTGTCCCTGGTCTTGTTGTAGTGGTCGGACAGGAGATGCGCTGCCGGCATCGGGACGCCCGCACGGAGCATGATCTCGAACTCCAGGAGCCGGGCGATGCGCCCATTGCCGTCCCCGAAGGGGTGGATCCAGGCGAGATACAGATGGGCCAGGATGGCCAGCGCGAGAGCTTGAGGGACTCGGAGCACCTCATCGTTCCCGTCCAGGGCGGCCAGATCGTCGTTCAGCCAAGCGCACAGCCTGTCCATCAAGTATGCACAGTCCTCGGGCGGTACTCCCCGGTAGCGGTTGACGACAACGTCATACGTACGGAATTCGCCGGGAACGACATCGGCCTTCTCGGGCTGACCGACCAGAAGTCGCGCATGCTGCTTCTTCAGGCGGTCCGGGCTCAGTGGAGGAGGAGCTTCCAGGCAGTCCCGGGCGATGTCGTTGAACAGGCTCAGGAGGTTCTCGATCTCCTGCTGCAGATAGGCCCGCGACGGGGGGATCGAGGACTGCCCCTGGACGATGGCCTGCACCTCTTCCTCGCTGAGGCTGTTCCCCTCGATGCTGGTGGTTCCGTAGGCGCCACGCACCAGGCTGACCTGGTTGAGGTCCTCGGCGACGGCCGGCGGCATGACCGACCGTGCGAGGTGTTCGCACTTGGAGGCGGCCTCGCCGAGGAGCACCCAGGTCCTCGGCCTCAGCCGGCCCATGTCGAAGGTGAAGGTGATCCATGGATGGGTGCTGAGATATCGGTGTTCGTCAGCGGGAACCATGATTGTGGTGCACCTTTCTGTCCCTTGCAGTGTCCATTCCTGTTGACCAAAATAACGTCACTTCTGCTGTCTGCGCAGCCCTGGACCGAACGGGAGAGGATGTGATCCACCAGAGGCGCCTGGGCGCCTCTGGTGGATCACCCGGCTATCAGGGGCATCGGACACGGTGAGCTCGCCAAGTGATCGGCATCACGACGAGGATCGTCTTACTCACCGCTCCGGCCCCCCGCTGCCCGCGGACCATCCCTGGCCGACGTGCCGCAGCCGCAGCTGGGGGCCCGCCGAGCGCACCTGGGTGAAGCCGCAGCGTTCCAGGACGGCGATCGACGGGGCGTTGCCGGGGTCCACGTCGGCGAGCACCGTCGCGCACCCGTTGGCGTGCGCCCAGTCCAGCAGGGCGGCCAGCGCCTCACTCATGTAGCCCTGGTGCTGGGCGCTCGCCGCGAGGCCGTAGCCGATCTCGGCCGCGCCGCGCAGGTCCGGCGGGGCGTGGAATCCGATGTCGCCGACGACCAGTCCGTCGCTGCGGCGCACGATCATGTACATCCCATAGCCGGGCACCCAGTTGTCGAACTCGATGGCGGCCCTGGCCAGCCGGGCGGCGCTGCTCGTGTCGGCGTGCGGATAGCCGGGGGCGCAGGGCAGGGGGCACACCCCGTCGGCGAGCGCCTGGGCCTGGGCGGGGTCGACGCCGACCAGGTCCAGTCGTCGCGTGCGCAGCACGATCGGCTGCCAGGGCTGGGCGGTCATGATCCCATCCTGTCCCATCCCGGACGACGGCCGACAGTCCGGCGTCCCCGGCTGGCAGAACCAGCAGTCGCCACCCCGGGCAGGGCACTGACCTGCAACCGGCTTGCCGGAGTGCCCGGCATGGCCCTCCGCTCCCTACAATGGGCGGGCCGGGCCACCCATGACACTCCCCGGCCCCCCGAGTAGATCAACGGAACCGCATGTCCAACACCGAGCAGGGCCCGTCCACCGCTCCCGCGTCCCTTGGCGCCGGGCTGCTGTGCGTCCTGGCCCTCCTGTCGGCCGCTCCCCCGCTGGGCACCGACATGTACCTGTCGACCTTCGTCCAGATGGCCGCCGACCTGAACACCTCGGCCTCGGCGGTGCAGCTGACGCTCACCAGTTTCATGGTGGGCATGGGCGCAGGTCAGCTCATCGCCGGGCCCGTCTCCGACGCCACGGGACGCCGGACGGTCCTGCTCATCGGCACCGGCCTCATGCTCCTCGCCTCCGCCCTGACGATCGTCGCGCCCAGCATCGGCCTGCTCATCGCGCTGCGCCTGCTCACCGGGCTCGGCGGCGGCGCCGCCGTCGCGCTGGCCCGCGCGGTCGTGGCCGACCGGACGCACGGCATCGCCGCGGCGAAGGCCTTCTCGATGCTCATGATGATCCAGGGCGTCGCCCCGGTGGCGGCCCCTGTCATCGGCGGCCTGCTCGCCACCCACGGCGGCTGGCGCGGCATCTTCGCCGTCATCACCGCCTGCAATCTGGCGGCCTTCGTCCTGACGATCACCAGCATCGAGGAGACCCTGCCGTCTGCACGCCGCAACCACGACGGCCCCCGCGCCTTCTTCGCGGTGGCCGGCCGGGTCGTGTCGAATCGCCGGTTCATGGGTTTCACGCTCGTCACCGCCTTCGGTTTCGGCGTCATGTTCGCCTACATCTCGGGCTCCCCCTTCGTCCCGCAGGAGACCTACGGGCTGAGCCAGCTCTCCTACGCGCTGCTCTTCGGCAGCGGCGCCCTGTGGATGACGATCGCCTCGGGCTGCAACACCAGGCTCGTCGATCGCTTCCCGGTTCGCTCGGTGCTCCACGTGGGCCTGGGCGTCATGACGTGCGGAGCGCTGGCCTTCCTGGTCGCCGGCCTCGTCCACGCGCCCCTGTGGTACATCGTCGTCTGCATGCTCACCACCGTCACCGGCGTGGCCCTGGCGCTCGGCAATGCCACCGCGCTGGCCACCGATGCGCTCGGCGGGCACGCGACCGGCACCGGTTCCGGTCTGCTCGGCGCCATCCAGTTCCTCATCGCCGGTCTCATCTCCCCGCTGGTCGGCCTGGCCCAGGACCCCACGACAGGCATGGCGGTCGTCATGCTGGCCTGCCTGGCCGTCGTCCTGGGAGCCGCCCTTCCCCTGGCGCGCGCCGGCTCGGACGGCACGCCGGCCGCTGCCTCTAGACTGGGCCGGTGACCGACGAACCAGCACGCCAAGTCATCCGCACCCGCAGTGCTCGGGCACGGGCGTGGGCGAACAGGCACTGCACCGGGCTGCTGGCACTCATGTGTCTTCTCGCGCTGACCGCCTATCTGGCCGTCAGCCTGCTCAAGTACGCCCGTCTCGGCGACGGCATGGACCTGACGATCTTCGACCAGGCCATCCGTTCCCTGGCGCACGGCGAGCCCGGCTACACGGCGATGAAGTCACCGGGCATGTCGATCTTCGGCGATCACTGGCACCCGATCATCGCGGTGCTGGCACCGTTCTACTGGCTCTGGGACGACCCCCGCACGCTGCTCATCGCGCAGGCGCTCTGCGTGGCGTGGGCCGGCTGGGTGCTCGGACGCCTCGCCCAGCGCCGCGTCGGCACCGGTCCGGCGCTGGCCATCACCGCCGCCTGGCTGTGCGCGCTCGGCACGCAGTCGGCGGTCATCTTCGACTTCCACGAGGTCGCGCTCGGCCTGCCGCTGCTCGCCTATGCGCTGAGCGCCTTCTGCCAGCAGCGGTGGGGGCGTTTCTGGGTCCTGACCGCCTCGCTCATGCTCGTCAAGGAGGACATGTGCTTCCTGGTGGGCGGCCTCGCGATCGCGCTGCTGGTGCGCCGCAGGATCAGGGCCGGACTCGGCCTCGGGATCTTCGCGGTGGCGTGGACGGCCGCCGCCGTCTTCGTCGTCATCCCCCAGTTCAACCCGAACCATGTCTACGCCTACCTGGGCTCCCTGGGCACCGTCACCGTCGAGGGCGTCCAGGACACCGGGCATCCGGCCTGGTACGGCCCGCTCGCCACGATCGGCACCGCTGCCATCCTGCTGGCCGCGACCGGCTTCGTCGCCGCCCGCTCGGCGCTCATCTGGGGGTTCATCGGCCCCTTCGCCATGCGTGCCCTGTCGAAGAACCCGCAGCACTGGACGACGGGTTTTCACTACAACCTGCTGCCGATGCTCGTCGCCTGTTTCGCCTTCGTCGACGCCTGGCCCGCCCTGGTGGCCAGGGCCGAGGCACTGGGTTCCGGGCAGGCCGGGGGTCTGCGGGCCAGGGCCGTCCGGGCCTGGCGGGCGCTGGCCCTGCCCGTCGTGGTCCTCGTCGCACTGGTGTCGATCCCGACCGGCGCCGTGCTCCACGACCTGACCGGCGAGCCCTGCCGGGCGGCCTGCGCAGAGCTCGACGAGGCCACGGCGATGGTCCCGGCGGGCTCCTGGGTGGGAGCCGACGTCTACCTGACGAATCATCTGACCGATCGCTTCGAGGTGAGCCAGTGGCGGCCCACCGACGGCTACCTGGACGATCTGGGGAAGCCGGTCGACCCGGATTGGCTCGTGCTGAACCTGGAGACGATCAGCTACGAGAACGAGAGCGATGCCTGGGTGCGGGACTTCCTGGCCGACCCGGTCGTACGCGGCACGCGCTACGACGTCCGCTGGGCCGGCGATGCGATCGTCGTCCTGCAGCGCGCGAACTGAGCAGACCCTTGGACGTTCGGTTCAGACGAGGATGTAGCGGACGAGGACCATGCCAGCCAGCACGAGCAGGACGGCGATGGTGATGATCCAGTCGTTGCCGCTGGCGACGAACCAGCGCATGCGCGCGCTGCTCGGCAGCACGTGGTCGCGTACGTTCATGCGGGTCAGGCCCGCCCACACCAGCGTCGTCGTGACCGTGATGAGCAGGCACCACGGGCACAGCGCGTGGATGACGAAGTAGGACTGGGTGAACAGCCACAGGGCGAAGAGCAGCGCCACGGTGTAGAGCGCCTCAGCACAGCGCATGTACCAGCGCGGGAACCGCACGCCGGCGACGGTGGCCACCGAGATGGCCAGCACGATGCCCTCGAACAGGATGCCGAGGAAGGCATTGGGGAAGCCGAGCAGGGTGGCCTGCCAGGTCTGGGCGACGGTGACGCAGCTGATGCGCTCGTTGATGTCGCAGGCCAGCTCGAGACCGGGGTCGCCGGCCAGCTCCCAGGCCTCGATCGACAGCTTGAACGAGACGAACAGCCCCAGCAGGCCGGAGACGATCATCTCCGTCGCGGTGCGGGCCCGCCATCGCTGAGGGGCCGGACCAGTCAGATCGGGGTCGAGTTCGACCGTTCCGGACTCGAGGTCTGCTGTCACGCTGGACTCCTCGTGCATCTGCTTGGCTTCGGGAATGGACGCCGAACGGGCGCCTCGTCGAGCATACCCGCCAGGGCCCGGTCGGCGGCGTGCCGGCAGTGCCCCGCCCCCACTGCACCGGCCCACCGGGACGGCGAAGGGCCCGCTCCCCCGACGGGGAGCGGGCCCTTGATGCCTGATACGGAAATCAGCTCACTTGTCGATCTTGGTCACGCGACCGGCGCCGACGGTGTGGCCGCCCTCGCGGATGGCGAACTTCAGGCCGACCTCCATGGCGATCGGCTTCTGCAGGTGCACGATCATGTCGGTGTTGTCACCGGGCATGCACATCTCGACGCCCTCGGGAAGGGTCACGGTGCCCGTCACGTCCGTGGTACGGAAGTAGAACTGGGGGCTGTAGTTGGTGAAGAACGGCTTGTGGCGGCCGCCCTCCTCCTTCGTCAGGACGTAGACGTTGCCCTCGAAGTCGGTGTGCGGGGTGGTGCTGCCGGGCTTGGTCACGACCATGCCGCGCTCCACGTCCTCCTTCTTGGTGCCGCGCAGGAGCAGACCGACGTTGTCACCGGCCTGGCCCTCGTCGAGGATCTTGCGGAACATCTCGACGCCGGTGACCGTGGTGGTCTGGGTCTCGGCGAGGCCGACGATCTCGACCTGCTCGCCGGTCTTGATGATGCCGGACTCGACACGACCGGTGACGACGGTACCGCGACCGGTGATGGTGAAGACGTCCTCGACGGGCATGAGGAACGGCTTGTCGGTGTCGCGGGCGGGCTGCGGCACGTACTCGTCGACGGCGTTCATGAGCTCCATGATGGACTCTTCCCACTTCTCATCGCCCTGAAGGGCCTGGTAAGCGGAAACGCGGACGACGGGGCAGTCGTCGCCGTCGAACTCCTGGCTGGTGAGCAGCTCGCGGGTCTCCATCTCGACGAGCTCGATGAGCTCGTCGTCATCGACCATGTCGCACTTGTTGAGGGCCACGACGATGGCGGGCACGCCGACCTGGCGGGCGAGCAGGACGTGCTCGTGGGTCTGCGGCATCGGGCCGTCGGTGGCGGCGACGACGAGGATCGCACCATCCATCTGGGCGGCGCCGGTGATCATGTTCTTGACGTAGTCGGCGTGGCCGGGGCAGTCGACGTGTGCGTAGTGACGCTTCTCGGTCTGGTACTCGACGTGGGCGATCGAGATCGTGATGCCGCGCTGGCGCTCCTCAGGGGCCTTGTCGATCTGTTCGAAGGCCTCGAACGAGTTCCATTCGGGGTACTTCTTCGAGAGGACCTTGGTGATCGCCGCAGTCAGGGTGGTCTTGCCATGGTCGATGTGACCGATCGTGCCAATGTTGCAGTGCGGCTTCGTGCGCTCGAAATGGGCCTTTGCCACTGGGGCTCCTTCATGATGTCGCGTCACGCTGGCTTGCGGGACGCCCGTGTTGACTACTGCGGGGGTTCTCCCGCAGTCCTGATTGTGTCAGTTCCCGGTACCGGCCGGTGACATACCGGGCCCGATAACGCATGGGCAGGTGCCCACGAACTTTTGCAATTTTGGTCCTTCCCCGCTGCATAGTCAAACGCCATGGGAAGGGACCGGGGTCCGCCCGCCGCGTCGGCGGCGGGCGGGCCTGCCCAGCCGGTTCACTCGGCGATGCCGCGGGCCTTCGCGACGATCTCGTCGGCGATCGACTTCGGCACCTCGCCGTAGGAGTCGAACTCCATGGTGTAGGAGGCCTGGCCCGAGGTCTTGGACCGCAGATCGCCCACGTAGCCGAACATCTCCGACAGCGGGACGAGTGCGCGGACGACCTTGTTGCCATGCTCCTCGACCATCTCGCGGATGTGGCCGCGACGGCCGTTGATGTCGCCGATCACGGTGCCGAGGAAGTCCTCGGGCGTGGTGACCTCGACGGCCATCATCGGTTCGAGGAGGGCCGGGTCGGCGCGACGCGCGGCCTCCTTGAAGACCATCGAGCCGGCGATCTTGAAGGCCAGCTCCGAGGAGTCGACGTCGTGGTAGGCGCCGTCGGTCAGGGTGACCTTGATGTCCTCGACCGGGTAGCCGGCGAGGACGCCGAACTGCATGGCCTCCTGGATGCCCGCGTCGACGGCGGGGATGTACTCCTTGGGGACGCGGCCGCCGGTGACTGCGTTGACGAACTCGTAGCCGCTGCCGGGCTCGGTGGGCTCCAGGTCGATGATGACCTTGCCGTACTGGCCCGAACCACCGGACTGCTTCTTGTGGGTGTAGTCCACGTTCTTGACCGGGCGGCGCAGGGTCTCGCGGTAGGCGACCTGCGGCTGGCCGATGTTGGCCTCCACGCGGAACTCGCGCTTCATGCGGTCGATGAGGATGTCGAGATGGAGCTCACCCATGCCGGCGATGATCGTCTGGCCGGTCTCCTCGTCGGTGTGGACCTGGAAGGTCGGGTCCTCCTCGGCGAGCCGCTGGATGGCGACCGACAGCTTCTCCTGGTCCGCCTTCGACTTCGGCTCGATGGCCTGCTCGATGACGGGGGCCGGGAAGGTCATGGACTCGAGCACGACCGGGCTGCCGGCATCGCAGAGGGTGTCGCCGGTGCCGGTGTCCTTCAGACCCATGACGGCGCAGATCATGCCGGCGGGCATCTCCTCGACCTCTTGGCGCTTGTTGGCGTGCATCTGGTAGATCTTGCCGATGCGCTCCTTCTTGCCCTTGGTCGAGTTGAGCACCTGCGAGCCGGTCTTGAGGACGCCGGAGTACACGCGGACGAAGGTCAGCTTGCCCAGGTGGGGATCGGCCGCGATCTTGAACGCCAGGGCGCTCAGCGGCTCGTCCTTGCTGGGATGGCGGTCGATCTCGACGGACTCGTCACCGGGCTTGAAGCCGCGGATGGCGGGCACGTCGATCGGGCTCGGCAGGTAGTCGACGATCGCGTCGAGCAGGGGCTGGACACCCTTGTTCTTGAAGGAGGTGCCGCACACGACGCCGGTGAAGGCGCCGGCCAGGACGCCGCGGCGGATGGCGGCCTTGAGGTCCTCCCTGGTCCAGTCCTCGCCGCCGAGGTACATCTCCATGAACTGCTCGTCGTTCTCGGCGACCGTCTCGACCATCTCGGCGCGGGCGGCCTCGGCGGCCTCGGCCATGTCGGCCGGGATCTCCTCGACCTCGTAGTGGGCACCGAGCTCGGTCTCGCCGCGCCAGGTCTTGGCGTGCATCTCGACCAGGTCGACGACGCCGATGAAGTCGGCCTCGGCGCCGATCGGCAGCTGCAGCAGCACCGGGATCGCGTTGAGGCGCTCCCGGATGGTCTTGATGCACCAGTCGAAGGAGGCGCCGGTGCGGTCGAGCTTGTTGACGTAGCAGATGCGCGGGACGTTGTACTTGCTGGCCTGACGCCACACGGTCATCGACTGGGGCTCGACGCCGGCGACACCGTCGAACACCGCGACGGCGCCGTCGAGGACGCGCAGGGCGCGCTCCACCTCGACGGTGAAGTCGACGTGGCCGGGGGTGTCGATGATGTTGATCTGGTAGTCGTTCCAGAAACAGGTCGTGGCGGCCGACGTGATCGTGATACCGCGCTCCTGTTCCTGCTCCATCCAGTCCATGGTGGCCGCACCGTCGTGCACCTCACCGATCTTGTGGTTCACGCCGGTGTAGTACAGGATGCGCTCGGTCGTGGTGGTCTTACCGGCGTCAATGTGGGCCATGATGCCGATGTTGCGCACCTTGGCCAGGTTCGTCTGCAGGTCCAGGGCCACTGGATCAAACCTCTATTTCTTGGTCTTGGTTGAACGATCTGCCCCAGAGCAGGGCGGTGCCCCCGCCACGGCGAGCGGGGCCTTGACAGCGATTACCAGCGGTAATGGGCGAAGGCCCGGTTGGCCTCCGCCATGCGGTGGGTGTCCTCACGCCTCTTGACCGAGGCGCCCAGGCCATTGCTGGCATCCAGGATCTCGTTCATGAGGCGCTCGGCCATGGTCTTCTCGCGGCGCGCGCGGGCGAAGCTCACGAGCCAGCGCATGGCCAGCGTGTTCGAGCGTGAGGGCTTGACCTCGACGGGCACCTGGTAGGTGGCGCCGCCGACGCGACGGGAACGGACCTCGACCGAGGGCTTGACGTTGTCAAGAGCCTTCTTGAGGGTCTGCACCGGGTCGACGCCGGTCTTCTCACGGGTGCCCTCGAGGGCGGTGTAGACGATGCGCTGCGCAGTGGTCTTCTTGCCGTCGAGCAGGATCTTGCTCACGAGCTGGGAGACCAGCGGGGAGCTGTAGACCGGGTCGATGATGACAGGGCGCTTGGGCGCGGGTCCCTTGCGAGGCATTACTTCTCCTTCTTCGCGCCGTAGCGGCTGCGGGCCTGCTTGCGGCCCTTGACACCCTGGGTGTCGAGGGCGCCACGGATGATCTTGTAACGAACGCCGGGCAGATCCTTGACGCGGCCGCCGCGCACGAGCACCATCGAGTGCTCCTGCAGGTTGTGTCCGATGCCGGGGATGTAGGCGGTGACCTCGACACCGGAGCTGAGACGGACGCGGGCGACCTTGCGCAGCGCCGAGTTCGGCTTCTTCGGGGTCGTCGTGTAGACGCGCGTGCACACGCCGCGGCGCTGGGGCGATCCCTTGAGCGCCGGCGTCTTGGCCTTGCTGACCTTGTCGGTGCGGCCCTTTCGGACCAGCTGCTGAATTGTGGGCACCTGCTGGTATCTCTTTCGTTGTTAGAGGGATTCTCCTGATGGCGCAACTCCCCCAGCAACCCGACCGCCGCACCCAGCAACCGATGCGCGTTCGAAGGACGATGGGTCGTTGCCGCACACATCCTGGGACCGCCGGGCCGCCTCGCAACGTTCAGGAGCCAGGCCGTGAGGTTATGTGCTTCATCCGGGCAAACCGAACCAAGTCACAAGTCTACGCGGCACACCCCGGGTTGGCAACAATGTGCCACGGCTCCCCCGCCGGGCAGTGGCAGCGGACCGCGGCCGGGCCCATGTGAGATCTGTCACACGAAGCCGGTGACAGATCGTACTGCCACCCGGCGGCCTGAGGCGAAAGCATGGAGCCATGAACAGCACAACCGCACCCGAACCGGCCGTGAGGATCAGCGGCCTGACCAAGTCCTTCGGCCCGCTCGTCGCGGTGGACCGGCTCGACCTCTCGGTCGCCAGGGGCGAGGTGGTCGCCTTCCTCGGCCCGAACGGTGCCGGCAAGTCCACCACGCTCGAGGTCCTCCTCGGCCTCTCACAGGCCGACGCCGGCACCGTCTCGGTGCTGGGCGGCACGCCCACCCAGGCCGTACAGGGCGGCCGGGTCGGCGCCATGCTGCAATCCGGAGGCCTGCTGCCCGAGTTCACCGTGCGACAGACCCTCGACGTGGTCGCCTCCCTGCAGCGGAGGGCCCCCGACGTCGAGGCCATCATCGCCCAGACCAGGCTGTCGGGGCTGCTGCGCCGCAGGATCGGCAAGTGCTCCGGCGGGGAGATCCAGCGCATCCGCCTCGCGCTGGCCCTGCTGCCCCAGCCCGAGCTGCTCGTCCTCGACGAGCCCACCACAGGCATGGACGTCACGGCCCGCGCCGCCTTCTGGGAGACCATGCGCGAGGCGACGGCGCAGGGCCGGGCGATCCTGTTCGCGACCCATTATCTGAACGAGGCGGCCGATTTCGCCGACCGCATCGTCATCATCGACCGCGGCCGGCTCGTCGCCGACGGCTCCGTGGACGAGGTGCGCGCGCTCGGCGAGGGCACCACCGTCACCGCGCGCTGGCCGGGGCTGAGCGGCGAGACCGAGCTGCGCGAGGCGCTCGCCCCCGCGGCCGACTCCCTGCTCACGGTGAGCGTCCACGGCGAGCACGTGGAGCTGCGCACCGCCGCCGCCGACGACGTGGCCCGGCTCCTACTCACCCGGACCCCGGCAGAGCACCTGGGCATCACCGCGCTCAGCCTCGACGAGGTCTTCACCGGGCTCGTCAACCAGGAGCAGGACACCGTACCGTCGGCCTGAACCCGCCCCACTGCCGCGGGCCCACGGCGCAGGCAGACCAGTGCTGCGAGGCGACGGCCCCGCGCGAAGAACTCACGAAGGACACACCGACCATGACGACACTCACCACGACCAGCAGACGGCCCGGGCTGCGCACCTATACGCGCATCGACGCGCTGACCATCCTCAAGCGGGCCGATATGATCCTCTTCACCATCGTCCTGCCGCTGGGCATGTACCTGTTCTGGGGCGCCATGCAGGACTACTCCGACATCGACGTCGGACGCGGCAATGTGGCGGCCTCGACGATGGTCAACATGGCGGTCTTCTCCGTCGCGGTCGCGGCGACCTGCACGGCGGCCGGCGCCGCGGTGGAACTGGCCGGCGGCTGGGGACGGCAGATGGCCCTCACCCCGGTCGGCACCCGCGGCTACGTCCTCGTCAAGCTGCTCGGCGCCGTCATCGTCTCGGCGGTGCCGGTCACCGTCATCTTCATCGCCGGACTGTTCACCGGCGCCGAGATGGACGCCGTCTGGGTGTGGGCCGCGAGTTTTCTGCTCGCACTGGCGCCGACGGCCCTGCTCTTCGGCTGCTACGGGCTGGCCGTGGGGCTGTGGTTCCCGGCCCAGGGAGCCGTCGGCCTCGCGGGGACCTCGATCGCGCTGTTCGGTTTCCTCGGCAATCTGTTCATGCCGCTCGACGGCACACTGTTCGCCCTGAGCCGCTTCACCCCCATCTACGGCGTGGGGGCCCTGGGCACCCGTCCCATCCTGGGCGACGACGTCATCATGATGAGCGACATCGCCACCGAGGCGCTGTGGGTTCCGCTCACTAACATGATCGCGTGGACCCTGCTCTTCGCCCTCGTGTGCCTGGCGGCGCGCCGCCGGACGACCCGGCGCAGGTGAGCACGATGACCGACCGCGCGGCGAGCCCGGCCGGTGACCGGGCGGGATTCTGGCACCGGATCGACTGGATGGCGAGCATCTGGGTGATCTTCCTCCTCGTCCCGCTGACCTTGCTCGTCGGCTCCGCCGCGTCCTGGCCGGTCAAGGCGGGCGGGGTGGTGGGCATCTGTGGTTTCATCGTCGTCTATCTCGTCATGGTGAACTCCTCGTCCGAGGCCTTCGCGTGGAATCGGCTGCCGGAGGGCGCCTCGCCGGCCGAGCAGCTGCGGGTACCGCTGCGCGCCAGTGCCGTTCTGCTCGTCCCCGTGGCGCTGACCCTGCCGGGCCTGGGCTGGTGGGCGTTCTACTTCCTGCCCTTCTTCACCGCACTGCTGCTCTACACGACGCGGCTGGGCACGGGGCTGCTGGCCGTGGCCCTGCTGAACGCGGGTGCCGTGATCTGCGCAGTGCTGTTCATCCACGACGCCGAGACGAGGTGGAGCGGCGTACTGGGGCCGTGCTTCTCGGTGTTCCTCGTCGCTCTGTCGCGCATCGGCGTGGATGCCGAGGAACGCCGCCAGGTCAAGGAGCGCGAGCTCGCCGCGGCGGCCGAGCGCGAGGAGATCAGCCGTGACGTCCACGACCTGCTGGGGCACTCCCTCACCGTGCTCACCCTCAAGGCCGAGGTCGCCCAGCGTCTCGTGCGCCGCGACCCGGACGCCGCCGAGCACGAGCTCGGTGAGATCGTCGGGCTCGCCCGTACGGCCCTGGCGGACGTGCGGGCCACCGTCACCCGGCTGCGCGTACCGGATCTCGCCGGCCAGCTGGAGGCCTCTCGCACGGCCTTCGCCGCCGGCGGGCTCGAGGCCGCGTTCTCGGGACGGGCCGAAGCCGTGCCCGCCCCTCAGCGGGAGCTGCTCGCCTGGGCCCTGCGCGAGGCGACGACGAACGTCCTGCGCCACGCCGGGGCGCGCAGCGTGCGCGTCGAACTCGCCCCGGGCCTGGTGCGGGTCACCGACGACGGCGCCGGAACCACCGGCTGCGAGCTGGGCAACGGGCTGCGGGGACTGTCCGAACGGATCCGGGCCGCCGGGGGCACGCTCACACTCACCAGCCCGGCCCCCGAGAGTTGCGCAGGCCCCGGCCCGGGAACCCTCCTGGAGGTGAGGCTGTGAACCCCTCCCCCATCAGGGTGCTCATCGCAGACGACCAGGGGCTCGTCCGCGGGGCGCTCGCCACGCTGCTCGGGCTCGAACCCGACATCGAGGTGGTCGCCCAGGTCGGCACCGGAAGCGCGGCCCTCGACGCGGTGCGCGCCCACGCGATCGACGTGGCCCTGCTCGACATCGACATGCCGGACATGGACGGGCTGGCCGCCGTGGCGACGATCACCGAGCTGTACCCGAGCTGCCGCAGTCTCATCGTCACGACCTTCGGCCGTCCCGGCTATCTCTCGCGGGCCCTCGAGGCCGGCGCGAGCGGCTTCCTCGTCAAGGACACCCCGCCGTCCGAGCTCGCCGAGGCGATCCGCAGGATCGCCCGTGGGCTGCGCGTCATCGACCCGACGCTGGCCCAGGAGTCGGTACTGCTGGGGCCGAACCCGCTGACCGAGCGCGAGAAGGACGTCCTGCGGCTGGCCGCCGAGGGGGCGGACGCGCAGGGCATCGCCCGGGAACTGGCGCTCGGCGAGGGCACGGTGCGCAACTACCTGTCGGGCGCCATCGCCAAGACGCATGCCCGCAACCGCACCGAGGCGGCCCGGACCGCGGAGCGGAACGGCTGGCTGTAGCGTCCCCCTGCGGCGGGGCACCGCGTTCATCCGTCGGCCGGCAGCCAGGGCAGGCCCGGGCTCGGCCGGGCGGCCTCGTCGGTGACCGTCAGGTACTCGACGCCGTCGAGCAGCCCGGCCAGCCGTCCAGCCGACCGCATCATGAGGGCCGTCGCCGCGACCTCGGCCCGCATGCCGTCGGCGCACACCGCGGTGGCCTGACGCACACCGGCATCGGACGGCCGGCCGGTGGCCGGGTCGACGACGTGGTGCACGAGCTGCCCGTCGACCAGGCCCGGCAGCTGCTGCAGCTGGTCCCCCGAGGTGGCCAGGTCGGCGCCGTCCGCCAGTTCGACGGAGCCGAGGATGGCCTCGCCGGTCGGGGTGTTGACGCCGACCCGCCAGGGGCGCCCGTCCGGCCTGGTGCCGGCCGCGGCGATCGACGAGGCTCCGACCGAGACGAGGGCGGCCTCGACCCCCCGGTCGAGGCAGAGCCCGCGGACGGCGTCGGCGACGAATCCCTTCGCGATGGCCCCCAGGTCGAGCCGCGCCCCGCCGTGCAGGCGGTAGGCGCGTTCATCCACCTTCTCGAGCAGCCCGGGCGCGCAGCGCCGCCGCGCCGCGTCGAGCACGTCCTGGCCCGGCGGCTGCACGGGCCGCCCGGCGGCGAGCCCGGCCAGCCAGCCCTTGACGTTCCACAGCTCGCTGAGCGCGCCGATGCACGGTGTGAAGGCCCCGTCGCTGAGTCCGGCGAGCGTCAGGGCGGCGTCGAGCACGACGGACGTCGCCTCGGCCACCTCGACGACGCCGCCTGCGGCGCGGTTGAGCGCGGACACGTCCGAGTCCGGCTGGAAGCGCGACAGCAGCGACTCGTGGTGGACGAGCAGCCCGGCGGTCTCCTCCACGAGCCCGTCCAGCCGGGGCGTCACCACGATGACCTCGACGATGGTCGCCATCGAGGGCAGGACGAAGCGCTGCGCCCCGGCCGTCGCCCTCATGCGCGCGGCCGCCCCGGGGACGGTGCGGCGCTGCGGGGACTGCTGATCAGTAATCCTCGTCCTCCAGCCCCAGGCCGGGCATGTTGATCGTGTCGGCCCGGCCGTCGTCCTCGACGCCCTGCGCCTGGTAGACGGCGCGCAGCGCGGCCTGCAGGAACTGGCTGTGCGCCACGGTGGCGCCCGAGATCGTGTCGACCGCGGTCGGGTCCTGGGCCTCGACGAGGGCGGCCGAGTACTGCTCGTAGGAGGCGACGGCGGCCTGGGCGCGCTGGTAGTACTCGGCGTTGGCGATCTCCCCCGAGCTGTCCTTGCCGTAGTTCTCGTCCTTGACGGTGCCGTCGGACTCGACCGTCTCGTAGGAGGCCTCGATGATCCGGCCGCCCTCGACGGTGATGGTGACGGTGCCCACCGAGCCCTGGTCGTCCTCGTTGGACTGGCCGGTGTAGGTGCCGTCGCTCATCGGGATGCCCATGTCGACGAGCTCGTCGTCGCCGGAGCAGGCGGTGAGCATCATGGCGCCGACCGCGCCGAGCCCGGCGAAGGCGGCGAACCGACGGGTGAGACCGCGGTGCGTGGTGTTCATGCCTGTTCCCCCTGGTCCTCGCCGCCGGTCATGACCACGTCCGGCTGGGCGGACTGCCCGGCGCCGGGCTCGTCGTGGTCGTGTCTGGTCGTCTCGACGATCCTGCCGTGGTCCAGCCGGACCTCGCGCTGGCCCTTCGAGGCGACCCAGGCGTCGTGGGTGACGACGATGAGCGTGGTGCCCTCGGCGTGCAGTTGACCGAAGATGTCGAGCACGATGCGTTCGTTCTTCTCGTCCAGGTTGCCGGTGGGTTCGTCGGCCAGGACGATCTTCGGCGAGTTGATGAGGGCGCGGGCGACGCAGACCCGCTGCTGCTCGCCGCCGGACAGCTGGCTCGGCAGGTGAGTGGCCCGCTCGGCCAGTCCCACCCGGGCGAGGGCTGCGAGGGCCTCGGTCTCGTCGGGCATCGAGTGGTAGTACTGCGCGACCATGACGTTCTCGAGGGCCGTCAGGTGCGGGATGAGGTGGAACTGCTGGAAGATCAGGCCGATCGTCTCACGACGTACCTGGGTGAGGTCGAAGCCGGAGAACTTGGAGATGTCCCGGCCGTCGAGCATGACGGTGCCCTCGGTGGGCCGGTCCATGCACCCGATGATGTTCATCATCGTCGTCTTGCCCGAGCCGGACGGGCCGACGATCGAGACCCACTCGCCGCGCTGGACGGTGAGGTCGACGTGATCGAGGGCGTGCAGGTCACCGTAGATCTTCGAGACGTCGGTGAGCTGCAGCAGATCGGACGTGGTGTTTGTCATGATGGTTCCTATTCTCCGCGCAGCACGAGGGCGGGGTCGACGTCGACGGCTCGGCGCACCGGGATGAGGCTCGCCAGCGTCGACACGAGGACGGCCGCCACGACGGTGCCGACGAGGATGAGCAGGTGCGCCTCGACGGTGCGGTGGAAGACGTTGAGGGAGATCACCTGGGCCAGGCCGAATCCTGCCGCCGCGCCGATGAGGCCGCCGATCAGGCCGAGGACGACGCCCTCGCCGAGGAACTCCCCGATGATCGATCCGTCATCGGCGCCGAGGGCCTTGCGCAGGCCGATCTCGTTGCGGCGCTCGGTGACGACGGCCATCATCGTCGTTGAGACGCCGATCATGATGAGGGCGAGGACGATGACCGAGATGATCACCATGAGCGAGCGCAGCATGCCGAGGACGTCGGAGTCGGACTGGGCGAGGCGGGCGACCGGGGCGGCACTCACCTCGGGATGGCGGGCGCTGATCCGGTCGGCCAGCGTCTGCAGGGCGTCGCCCTCGCCCGAGATCGAGAACTCGGCGACGGTGAAGACCGGGGGCTCGCCGGTCAGCTCGGTCAGCTCGTCCATGGCCAGGTAGACGAAACCGTCCTCGTTGCCACCGGTCTCCAGGACGCCCGAGACCGTCACCGTGGTCTCGGCGCTCGTCGTGGCCCCGGCCCGGCTCACGTCCTGGTTCGAGATCTCCTTGCCGTTCTCGTTTGTCGCCGCCGCGGCCGGGGTCGAGGCGTCGCCCTCACCGTCGCCGGAGTCGTCCTCGGCGAGCATCGACAGGGTGATCGTGTCACCGGCCTGCGCGTCGACGGCCTCGGCGATGTCCCGGCCGATGAGCACCTGGCCGGCGCCGGAGGGCCATGCGCCGTCCACGTACCAGTACGGGTTCAGCCGGCGGGCGGCATCGAGGTCGGCGCCGGCCGCCACGTACGGCAGGTCGTTGACGAGGACCGCCTCGTAGTCGATGCCGACCGCTCCGACGAGCTCGTCGGAGCCGATCTCGCCGGTGATCTCCTCGACGACCGAGACGTCGAAGCTGTTCGCGTCACCGGCCGGCGTCAGCAGCATGTTGGCGCCGGCGGAGCGCATCTCGCGGGCCATCTGGCGCGGCACGTCGACCGAGATCGTGGCCAGGGCCGACAGCGTGGTGGCGCCCACCGCGACGGCCAGCATCGCGACGACGACGCGGGAGTGCCGCCGCAGGATCGACGACATCACCATGCGGATGAACAGTCTGCGCTTGGGGTTCATCGGCTCACCTCCCGTGCAGCACTTCGGCCGGGCGCAGTCGCAGCAGGAATCTGATTGCGGGGATGGAGCCGGCCAGGACGACGAGCAGGACCAGGGCCGCGACGATCCCGGCGACCGAGGGCAGGATCGACATGGCGGAGCCGAACACGAGATGCCCGATGAGCTGGGCCAGGCCGATGCCGGCACCGAACCCGAGCAGGCCCCCCACCAGGCCGATGATGAGGATCTCGGTGAGGATCAGCCCGACCACCGCCGCATCGCGGGCGCCGATGGCTTTCATCAGGCCGATCTGGGCGGCGCGCTCCATGACGTTGGCGGTGACGAGATTGGCGATGGCGAGCGCGGCACCGGCCATCGACAGGATCGTGACGAGCACCATGAGCAGCTGCGTCTTCTCGAGGATGGTGCCCTCGGACTCGGAGACCTGGCGCACCGCGCGGGCCGTCGAGTCGGGGATGACCTCCTCGATCTGGTAGGCGATCGAGGAGACGTAGGCGGTGCAGTACCAGGTCTCGCGCTCGGCGACCGAGAGGCTGGCCGGGTTCTTCGCCGCCTTCCTGGCCAGGTCGTTGTCCGGCGTGGTGAGGGCCGAGACCTCGACCTCGCCGACCGCGCCGGGGGTGGCGATGAGTTCCTGGGCTGCGCCGATGTTGGTGAGGACCTGGTTGTCCTCCTCGGCGCCCGTGGTGACGATGCCCGACACCGTCATCTGCTCGGCGACGCCGCCCCTGGTGAGCGTGACGGAGTCGCCGATCCCCAGGCCGTTGTCCTGGGCGAAGGTGACGCCCACGACGACCTGGTCATCGGCGTCCTGGGCCGGCCATGAGCCGTCGATCGTCCACCAGCCGCGCATGTTCACCAGGCCGGTGTCGACCGATTCGCCATCGGCCAGGTCGAGGTGCCGGGTGAACCAGGTGCCGACGACGGTCACGCCCTCGGCAGTCCCGCTCGTGGTCGCCGCATCGGCGCTCGTGGTGAGCAGGGGCGCGAAGTCGACGATGTTGTAGGTCCAGAAGATCGTCTTGATCTTCGGCAGGTCCGCCTCGTCGAGGTAGGACTGCTGGGTGTCACCGCCGCCGACGTCGTAGATGTCCTGGACGACCGCGGCGTTCTGGGGGCGGACGACGATGTTGGCGCCGTAGGCCTTCAGCTCCTGGTTGATCTTGTCGCCCACGGAGAACATGACCGAGAGCATCGAGGTGGCGACCGAGGCACCGAGGGCCACGGTCGCGATGATCATGAGACGCCGGGAACGCTGCCGGAGCAGCGCGCCGCGGAGCATGCGAAGGAACATGGTGACCACCTCGTTCGGGTTCAGGCGAAGACGCCGGCGCTGGACTCCAGGACCTGGATCGGCACGCTCAGCTCACCGTTGGCGATCGTGTAGTCGATCGGGATCGGGTTGCACCCGCCCTTGAAGCCGATGGTGGCGATGTTCATGGCGACACCGCAGAGCTTGCAGATGACCTGGCCGTCCTCCTCGTAGTAGCCGCTGGGGCCGCAGATCTCGCAGGCGTCCAGGCCGACGCCGAACGAGGTGCCGGCCTTCTGGATCGCGATGAACCGCACCCTGGTTCCCGAGGAGGTCTGGTACTCGAAACGGTGCAGGTGCGCGTCGCTGATCGCATCGAGCCCGACGACGACATTGTCGTCCCTGACGTCGAAGGGCTCCGGGTCCGACAGCTCGACCTCCTGCGTGGCGTAGTGCTCGCCGACGGTGAGGACGCCGGCGGCCACGGCCAGGGTGCCGAGGCTGAGGACCGAGCGGCGGGTCATCGAACGGACGCCGGCCTTCTTCAGCCGCCGCTCGGGTGCCACATCGGACTCGGTGGGCGTGCGACGGGCCGAGACCAGCAGGATCACGGCGGCGACGGCCGTGGCGGCCATCGCCGCGAAGGAGAACAGGTCGCCGTGATTGGCCAGCCAGGACATCGTCGTGGCGGTCTGCTTCGAGACGCGGATGACGCGCAGGGAGTACAGCAGCCGGACGATGAGGAAGACGTGTGTCGCGGTGAGGATGAGACCGGAGACGGTGAACAGCGCCGGGGCGTGGGACGGCCGCCGCGCGCACATGAGCGAGACGCTCGCCCCGGCGACGACCGCGATGGCGACGCCGGCCAGGAAACCCAGCACGTTGAGGAAGGTGGTGCTGGAGAACAGCGTCGAATTGGAGGGCACCCACTCCCAGATCTGCAGGTAGACGCTCTGGCCGGCGCGGAAGACGATGGCCAGGGCCCAGACGGAGCCGGCCGTCGAGACGACGGCCCGCCACGGCCTGGGGATCGGGTTGGCGACGCCGGCGCCGGCCAAGGAGTCGCCCCGGGCCCCGCGGAGGAGCCCAAGGGTCCGCCGGCCGAGGAACCAGACGAGGGCGAGCAGGACGACGAAGAGCCCGACGGTGGGTTCGAGCGTGGTGAGGGTGAGGCGCTGCCGGTCGAAGCGGATGATCGAGAACTGGTGGACGACGATGAACGCCAGCCCGAGCGCCGCGCCGGCCAGCGCGCCCCAGGCCACCGGGCGGGGGCCCGGGCGAGCCGGGTCCCCGCCACAGGCCAGGCGCACGCTGGGAGCCAGCGCCCCGATCGTCAGGGCGACGAGGATGAGCGAACCGAGTGCGTCAACGAGCTGTGCGAGCACTGTCTCTCCTGTACGGCTGAGGACTGTTTCACCAGTGCGTCATCACGAGCACCGGCCGGGCCGGCTGGCTGGTGGCCGCGGCCCGTCACCACCACACGGCCTCGGGATCCCAGTGCCAGTCCGGGAAGCTCGCGACGATCGGCTCGGTCCAGAAGCGACCCTCGACCCCGGTCTCCTTGTCGGTGTGCAGCATCCAGCCGTTCTCCTCCGGGGAGTGGACGATGATCTCGAGCGTGTAGTCGCCGGCGGCCAGCTCGGGCAGGTTGAGGCCGTAGTGGGGGCCGTCCGAGGCGTTCATCGCCATGAAGGTGCCGCTCTGCACCTCGTTGCCGGAGGCGTCCTTGATGGCGTACTCGACGGTCAGGCCGGGGACGAAGTCGCCGGCGCCGTAGCCGAGCTTGTTGTCCTCGACGGCCGTGATGTCGGCCTCGAGGTGCATGGCGGCCTGGGAGGCGTCGACGCCCATCTTCGGGGTCATCTCGACGGGCTGGAAGTAGACGGCCGCGATCTTGAGGGGGCCGGAGAAGACCTCGTCGCCGACGGGTTCTTCCTGGAAACCGGCGTCACCGCCGTCGTCGGCGGTCTCGGCGGCAGTGGCGGTGCTGCTGCTGTCCGCCGAGCTGGAGCCCGAGGAGCTCGAGCCGCCGGAGCAGCCGGCCATCAGACCGGCCAGCGCCAGCACGGCGATGAGGCTTCCAAGCTTCTTGACTGACATGGACATGAAATGTCTCCTGTGATGAGAGGATTCGGTGTTATTCAGTTGTCCGGTTCGCCGCCGTCTGCCCGCCCCGGCCACTGGCCACGAGGCCACGACGACGCTGGCGCCGGGAGCCGATGACGTAGAGAGCAACGATGATGATGAGAACCACGGCCTGACCGGCCAGGTTCTCAACCCTCGGGTAGAGCCCCAACAGGTCGATCGTGGGCAGCCCGCCGATCGCCGTCGACGGCAGGACGTCGGCCTCCTGCAGTTCCTTGATGCCCGACCCGGTGAAGACGATCGCCATGACGGCCAGGAAGATCGAGGTGACGATGAAGAAGGGGCGTAGCGGGATACGCAGGCTGAAGAAGCGGATCGCCACGTAGACGAGGACGAGGCAGACCACGCCGACAACCAGGCCGAGCCACACGAGGTGGGTATCGTCACCGGCCATGGCGAGGATCGGCTGGTAGAACAGGATCGTCTCGGCGCCCTCGCGCAGCACGGCGACGAAGGTCACCAGGACGAGCGAGAACAGCGAGGCGCGGCTGATGCCGTGCTCGGTCGATCCCGGCAGGTACTTCTGCCAGGAGGAGTGGTCGGAGTTCTGGATCATCCAGTTCGACACCCAGATGAGCATGGCCACGGCGACCAGCGCCGTGACGCCCTCGAGCAGTTCCTGGTTGGAGCCGGCCGCGGCGGTCACGAAGTGGAACAGGAGCGCCAGGGCGGCCGAGAGGAGCACGGCCAGGGCCACGCCGGCCCAGATGAGACGCGACTCGCGCCTGAGGCCGGCCTTGATCATGAAGGCCATCACGGCTGCGACGACGAGGATGGCCTCGAGGCCCTCCCGCAGGATGACGAGGAAGGCCGAGAGGAACAGGGTGAGGCCGCCCCCGCCGCTCGTCGCTCCGGTGCTCGGGTCGTAGCCGTCAAGCGTATTGGCGTCCTGGATGAGCATGACCTCGAGCTGGGCGACACGGGCCGCGACCGAGTCGTTGTCCTGACTGGTCATGTCCCGTTTGATGTTGGCGAACTCCAGTTCGATGGTGGACACGCGCGCACCGGAGACCCTGCTCATCGTGACCTTCTCGAAACCGGTCGTCTCGTAGTTCCCGTAATAGGCCTCGTTGACGAGTTCCTTGCCGCGTTCGGGATCGCCTGCCGCCGAGGCGTCCCGGCCCTGGTTGAGCAGGTCGATCATGGTCGAGGCGACCTGACCCCACTTGCCGGGGCTGATCGCCATGTCCTCGGCGCTCTGGGAGCCGCCGTCGAGGCTCTGGGCGGCGCTCGTCACGAGTTTCTTGAGCTCGTCGGTCCGGCTGTCGACCTCGGCGCCGTCGTTGTCCTTGATCGCCTGAATGAGCAGCGCGAAGTCCATGTCGGCGTCCTTGACGTCGGCGCCCGACTTGGCCCCGAGGGCCTCCTCGAAGCCCGAGCCGACGTAGGTCTTGTAACGGGTGTCCCTGACCCGGTTCTTGGCGCCGTCCCGGTCACCGTCGTGGAAGGTGGCTGCCGCCGCATCGAGTTCGTCACTGATCTTCTGGGCCACACCGGTCCACTGCCCCGCGGAGGCCGAGGGCTCGGCGGCGGCCGTCGCCGAACGACCGATCGGCAGCAGCACCAGGAGAAGCAGCAGCGCGCCGACGACGGTCAGGCGCCGCAGACGGGCCTGCCCGTCCACCATCGCTGTCAGCTGTGCGGAATGCACTGGCGGACACCCCATTCCCCGAGAAGGACTCGACCGTTCACAGATTCTCGACAGAACCCACAAACGACTAGCTTAGGCTAACAGTTGATTAGCTTAGGCTAACAAGTTCCCGGGGGCCAGTCGGCCCCGGGATCCTTCCGTTCCGGCTGGTCGGGCCGGCTTCCTCCCCGGCCACCGGACATCTGGCACGGCACCGCCCGCCCAGGGGCATGGCTGCGGTCGGGGGAGCCCGCTCCGCTGGAAGGCCACTGACGTCGTCCCCGCGTCCCCGGGGAAGAGCCCGGCTCATGGTGGGGCGCACAATGCGCGAGGGCGCCCCGCGGATGCGGGGCGCCCTCAGTTCGGCCGGGCGGGTTCAGCGCAGGTCGCCGAAGTCCAGGTCGTCGAGCGGGACGGCGGCTCCGGAGCCGGAACCGAAGTCGTAGTCGAACGGGTCGTAGCTCATCTGGAAGGAGTTGGCCTTGGCCTCGGCCGTCGGCTCCACCCGGATGTTGCGGTAACGCTCCAGGCCGGTGCCGGTCGGGATGAGCTTGCCGAGGATGACGTTCTCCTTCAGGCCGACCAGGTGATCCGACTTGCCCTGGATGGACGCATCGGTGAGCACCTTGGTGGTCTCCTGGAAGGAGGCCGCACTCAGCCAGGAGTCGGTCGCCAGGGAGGCCTTCGTGATGCCCATGAGCACCGGACGGCCCTCGGCGGGACGGCCGCCCTCGGCGACCGCCGTGCGGTTGGCCGCCTCGTAGGTCTGGCGGTCCACGAGTTCGCCCGGCATCATCGGGGTGTCGCCCGACTCGATGACGGTCACGCGACGCAGCATCTGGCGGATGACGATCTCGATGTGCTTGTCGTGGATCGGCGAGCCCTGGGAGGCGTAGACCTTCTGGACCTCCTCCACCAGGTGCTCCTGCACCCGGCGAACGCCACGGACGCGCAGCACGTCCTGGGGATCGACGGTGCCGCCGGTGAGCTGCTCGCCCACGCCGACGTGCACGCCGTTCGCGATCACGTGGCGCACCCGGTTCGAGTCCTCGAACTCGAGGCGTGCCCGGCGAGGCAGGGTGTACTCGACGTCGGCGCCGCCGTCGTCGCGGACGATCGTCAGCTTGCGACCGCGATCGGTCTCCTCGATCCTGACCCGGCCATCGGCCTCGGCGATCGGGGCCTTGCCCTTCGGGGTGCGGGCCTCGAAGAGCTCGACCACGCGGGGCAGGCCCTGCGTGATGTCGTCACCGGCCACGCCACCGGTGTGGAAGGTGCGCATCGTCAGCTGGGTGCCGGGCTCGCCGATGGACTGGGCGGCCTGGATACCGACCGCCTCGCCGACCTCGACGAGACGGTTGGTGGCCAGCGATGTGCCATAGCACATCGCGCAGGCGCCGGTGTGGGCCTCGCAGGTCAGGACCGAGCGGACCTTGACATCGGTGATGCCGGCATCGATAGCGGCACGGACATTGGTGGCCTCGAACAGCGTCCCGGCGGGAATGACGACGTCACCGGCATCGGTGACGACGTCGCGCGCCGCGACACGACCGTAGACGGAGGTGTCGAGCATCCGGACCGGGATCAGCGCGCCGTCCTCGGTGGCCGTCGCGATGACCTTGTTCAGGCCGCGTTCGGTACCGCAGTCGTTCTCCCGGATGACGACGTCCTGGGAGACGTCGACCAGACGACGGGTGAGGTAGCCGGAGTCCGCGGTCCGCAGTGCGGTGTCCGCCTGCCCCTTCCGGCCGCCGTGGGTTGAGATGAAGTACTCCAGAACCGTCAGCCCCTCGCGGAAGTTCGACTTGATGGGCCGCTCGATGATGTCGCCCTTCGGGTTGGCCACGAGGCCTCGCATCGCGGCGATCTGACGCATCTGGGTCAGGTTGCCGCGGGCACCCGAGTTCACCATCATGTAGATCGGGTTCGTCTTGGTGAAGTTCTTCTCCATCGCGCTGGTCAGCTCGGCCGTCGCGTCGTTCCAGATCTGGACGAGCTCACCGCGACGCTCCTCCTCGGTGACCGCGCCACGATCGTAGAGCTTGTCGATCTTGGCGGCCTTGGCCTCGTAGGTGGCCATGATCTCGGGCTTGTCCGGAGGCGTCTGCACGTCACCGATCGAGACCGTCACACCGGAGCGGGTGCCCCACTCGAAGCCGAGGTCCTTGAGGTTGTCGAGGGTCTCGACGACCACGGGACGCGGGAACTTCATGGCGAGATCGTTGATGAGGGCCGAGAGCTGCTTCTTGCCCACGTGGTAGTCCACGAACGGGTAGTCGGCGGGCAGCGCATGGTTGAGGATCACCGAGCCGAGAGTCGTGTCGAGGATGATCGAACCGTCCGGGCGCATCCTGTCGACCTGGGCCGGCGGCGGGACGATCCCGGTCATCTTGATCCTGCACTTGGCGCGCAGGTCCAGCTGGCCGAGGTCGTTGGCCATGATGGCCTCGGCCTCGCTGCTGAAGGCGCGCCCCTCGCCCGGCAGGCCGTCGAGGTCCTGGGTGAGGTAGTACATGCCGATGATCATCTCGTGGCTCGGCAGGGCGATCGGCTTGCCATCGGCCGGCTTCAGGATGTTGTTCGAGCTGAGCATGAGGATGCGGGCCTCGGCCTGCGCCTCGGCGCTCAGCGGGAGGTGAACGGCCATCTGGTCGCCGTCGAAGTCGGCGTTGAAGGCAGCGCAGACGAGCGGGTGCAGCTGGATCGCCTTGCCCTCGATGAGCTGGGGCTCGAACGCCTGGATGCCGAGGCGGTGCAGCGTGGGCGCGCGGTTGAGCAGCACCGGGTGCTCCTTGATGACCTCGTCGAGGACGTCGAAGACCTGGGGCCGCTGGCGCTCGACCATGCGCTTGGCGCTCTTGATGTTCGGCGCGTAGTTGAGGTCGTCCAGCCGCTTCATGACGAAGGGCTTGAACAGCTCCAGCGCCATCTGCTTGGGCAGGCCGCACTGGTGCATCTTCAGCTGCGGACCGACGACGATGACAGAACGGCCCGAGTAGTCGACGCGCTTGCCGAGCAGGTTCTGACGGAACCGGCCCTGCTTGCCCTTGAGCATGTCGGACAGCGACTTGAGCGGACGATTGCCCGGACCGGTGACCGGGCGGCCTCGGCGGCCGTTGTCGAACAGGGAGTCGACGGCTTCCTGGAGCATGCGCTTCTCGTTGTTCACGATGATCTCGGGAGCGCCGAGATCGAGCAGACGCCCCAGGCGGTTGTTGCGGTTGATCACGCGACGGTAGAGGTCGTTGAGGTCGCTCGTGGCGAAGCGACCGCCGTCCAGCTGCACCATCGGGCGCAGGTCCGGGGGGATGATCGGGACGGCGTCGAGCACCATGCCCATCGGCGAGTTGCCGTTCTCGAGGAAGGCGTTGACGACCTTGAGGCGCTTGAGGGCGCGCGTCTTGCGCTGGCCCCTGCCGCTCTTGATGACCTCGCGCAGCCTCTCCGCCTCGGCGTTCAGGTCGAAGGTCTCCAAGCGGCGCTTGACCGCCTCGGCTCCCATGAAGCCCTCGAAGTACTTGCCGAAGCGGTTCTTCATCTCGCGGTAGAGCACCTCGTCGCCCTCGAGGTCCTGCACCTTGAGGCCCTTGAAGCGCTCCCACACGGCGTCGAGCCGGTCGATCTCGCGGCTCGCGCGGTCACGGATGGTCTTGAGCTCCTTCTCGGCGGCGTCCTTGACCTTCTTCTTGACGTCGGCAGCCGCCTCCTCGCTCTCGAGCGTGGCGAGGTCCTCCTCGAGCTTGGCCATGCGCTTGGCCAGATCGGTCTCCCGGCGCTGCTCGATCTGGCCCCGCTCGGTGGCGACCTTGGCCTCGAGGGAGGGCAGGTCGCGGTGGCGGGCCTCCTCGTCGACGCTGGTCACCATGTACGCGGCGAAGTAGATGACCTTCTCGAGGTCCTTCGGCGCCACGTCGAGCAGATAGCCCAGGCGCGAGGGGACGCCCTTGAAGTACCAGATGTGGGTGACGGGGGCACGCAGTTCGATGTGGCCCATGCGCTCACGGCGCACATTGGAACGGGTGACCTCCACGCCGCACCGCTCACAGACGATGCCCTTGAAGCGCACGCGCTTGTACTTGCCGCAGTAGCACTCCCAGTCGCGGGTGGGCCCGAAGATCTTCTCGCAGAACAGGCCGTCACGCTCGGGCTTGAGCGTACGGTAGTTGATCGTCTCGGGCTTCTTCACCTCGCCGTGGGACCACTCGCGGATCTGGTCGGCGGTGGCCAGGCCGATCTGGAGCGTGTCGTAGGTGTTGACGTCCAGCACGTTGGTTCTCTTTCCCCTGCTTCCAGCAGGCGGCTAAAACTGTGGATCCAGTGGTCGTGGGACGGGCCGGAGCCCGACGCCGAGAGGCGTCAGGCCTCGGACTCCAGCTTGTACGAATCGGCTCCCGGCCGACGGGAGAGGTCGATGCCCAGGTCGTCGGCGGAGCGGAAGTCGTCCTCCGAGTCGCGCAGATCGATGATCTGGCCGTCGACACCGAGCACCTCGACGTTCAGGCACAGGGACTGCATCTCCTTGACGAGGACCTTGAAGCCCTCGGGGATGCCCGGCTCGGGGATGTTCTCGCCCTTGACGATGGCCTCGTAGACCTTGACCCGGCCGGCCACGTCGTCGGACTTGATGGTGAGCATCTCCTGCAGAGCCCAGGCGGCGCCGTAGGCCTCCAGTGCCCACACCTCCATCTCGCCGAACCGCTGGCCGCCGAACTGGGCCTTGCCGCCCAGGGGCTGCTGCGTGATCATCGAGTACGGGCCGGTGGAGCGGGCATGGATCTTGTCGTCGACCAGGTGGTGCAGCTTCAGCATGTACATGTAGCCGACACCCACCTTCTCGGGGAAGGGCTCGCCGGAGCGACCGTCGAAGAGCGTGGCCTTGCCGTCGCTGTCGACGACCATGTCACCGTCCCGGTTGGGCAGGCCATTGGCCAGCAGGCCCGAGATCTCCGCCTCGTCCGCGCCGTCGAACACCGGGGTGGCCAGGTGGGCGTCGCCTGCGACGTGCTCGAGTCCGACCTCGCGCAGGCGCTGGGCCCAGGGCTCGTCGCACTCACCGATGTCCCAGCCCGAGTGGGCGACCCAGCCGAGGTGCATCTCGAGCACCTGGCCGAGGTTCATGCGCGAGGGCACGCCGAGCGGGTTGAGGATGATGTCGACCGGGGTGCCGTCGGCCATGAAGGGCATGTCCTCGACAGGCAGGATCTTGGAGATGACGCCCTTGTTGCCGTGACGGCCGGCGAGCTTGTCGCCCACCTGCACCTTGCGTTTCTGGGCGACGTAGACGCGGACCATCTGGTTGACGCCGGGCGGCAGCTCGTCGGAGTCCTCGCGGTCGAAGATGCGCACGCCGATGACGGTGCCCTCCTCGCCGTGCGGGACCTTCATCGAGGTGTCGCGGACCTCGCGGGCCTTCTCACCGAAGATGGCGCGCAGCAGACGCTCCTCGGGCGTCAGCTCGGTCTCGCCCTTGGGGGTGACCTTGCCGACGAGGATGTCACCGGTGCGCACCTCGGCGCCGATACGGATGATGCCGCGCTCGTCGAGGTTGGCGACCATGTCGTCGGACACGTTCGGGATGTCGCGGGTGATCTCCTCCGGACCGAGTTTGGTGTCACGGGCGTCGACCTCGTGCTCCTCGATGTGGATCGAGGTGAGGACGTCCTCCGAGACGACCCGTTCGGACAGGATGATGGCGTCCTCGTAGTTCAGGCCGTTCCACGGCATGAACGCTGCCAGCAGATTGCGACCGAGGGCCAGCTCGCCCTGGTCGGTGCAGGGGCCGTCGGCCAGCGGCGTGCCCTTCTCCACGTGCTGTCCGGGGACGACGATGGGGCGCTGGTTGACGCAGGTGCCCGCGTTGGAGCGCTGGAACTTCTCGAGCTTGAACGTCTGGTAGGTGCCGTCGTCGCAGGCGATGTCGATGAGATCACCGGTGACGGAGGTCACCGTGCCGGGCTTGGAGGCGCAGGTGACCTCGCCGACGTCGATGGCCGTGCGGTACTCCATGCCGGTCCCCACGAAGGGGGCCTCGTTGCGCACCAGCGGGACCGCCTGGCGCTGCATGTTGGCGCCCATGAGGGCCCGCGAGGAGTCGTCGTGCTCGAGGAACGGGATGAGCGCCGAACCGACCGAGACCATCTGGCGCGGGGAGACGTCCATGTAGTCGACCTCGTCGCGCGGGAGGAGATCGACCTCGCCGTGGCGCTTGCGCACCAGGACGCGGTCCTCGACGAAGCGCCCGTCCGCGTCGACCCCGGCGTTGGCCTGGGCGATGATGTGACGGTCCTCCTCGTCGGCGGTCAGGTAGTCGACGTCGTCGGTGACCATGCCGTCGACGACCTTGCGGTACGGCGTCTCGATGAAGCCGAAGGCGTTGACCCGTGCGAACGAGGCCAGCGAACCGATGAGGCCGATGTTCGGACCCTCGGGGGTCTCGATCGGGCACATCCGCCCGTAGTGGCTCGGGTGGACGTCACGGACCTCCATGCCGGCGCGGTCGCGGGAGAGACCGCCGGGGCCCAGGGCCGACAGACGGCGCTTGTGCGTCATCTCGGCCAGCGGGTTGTTCTGGTCCATGAACTGGGAGAGCTGGCTGGTGCCGAAGAACTCCTTGAGCGCGGCGGTGACCGGCCGCACGTTGATGAGGGTCTGGGGCGTGATGGCCTCGATGTCCTGCGTGGTCATCCGGTCGCGCACGACGCGCTCCATCCGGCCGAGGCCGGTGCGCAGCTGGTTCTGGATGAGCTCGCCGACGGTGCGCAGACGGCGGTTGCCGAAGTGGTCGATGTCGTCGGCCTCCACCAGGAGACCGCCCTCGAGCTCGGTCCTGCCCTCGTGCAGGGCGCAGATGTAGTGGATCGCGGCCTTGATGTCGTCGATCGTCAGCACCTGCTGGTCGAACGGCAGGTTGAGGCCGAGCTTCTTGTTGATCTTGTAGCGGCCGACCTTGGCGGTGTCGTAGCGCTTCGGGTTGAAGTAGAAGTTCTCCAGCAGCGTCTGGGCGGCGTCGCGGCTCGGCGGCTCACCGGGGCGCAGCTTGCGGTAGATGTCGAGGAGCGCCTCCCCCTGGGTGGTGACGTGATCCTTCTCCATCGTCATGCGGATGGACTCGTGCTCACCGAACTCCTCGAGGATCTGCTCCTCGGTCCAGCCCAGCGCCTTGAGCAGGACGGTGACGTTCTGCTTGCGCTTGCGGTCGAGGCGGACGCCGACGGTGTCGCGCTTGTCGATCTCGAACTCGAGCCAGGCGCCCCGGGAGGGGATCACCTTGCAGGTGAAGATGTCCTTGTCGCTGGTCTTGTCGGGGGTCTGCTCGAAGTAGACGCCCGGGGAGCGCACCAGCTGGGAGACGACGACGCGTTCGGTGCCGGTGATGATGAAGGTGCCCTTGTCGGTCATCAGCGGGAAGTCGCCGATGAACACGGTCTGGCTCTTGATCTCACCCGTGTCGTTGTTCATGAACTCGGCGGTGACGAACAGCGGCGCCGCGTAGGTGGCGTCACGGTCCTTGCACTCGTCGATGGTGTACTTGGGCTCCTCGAAGCGATGGTCGCGGAAGCTCAGCGACATCGTCTGGGAGAAGTCCTCGATCGGGGAGATCTCCTCGAAGATCTCCTCGAGTCCGGACTTGGTGTTGACACCGGTGCGCCCCGCGGCCAGGGCCTCGTCCACCTCGTGCTGCCACACGTCGTTGCCGACGAGCCAGTTGAACGATTTCACCTGCAGGTCGAGCAGATTGGGGACTTCCAGGGGCTCCTGAATCTTCGCGAAGGAGATTCGTCCGCTGGCGGAGACGACATCGGTATTCTTCAACGCATTGCGCGAGGCGGCCAAGGTGTGGTCCTTCCAAGAACTCGCAAGGTTCTTTGCATGCAAAACGGCCCGCGGCGAGACGGGTCGTCCATATGGCGATAAGCAACTATGAACTATAGACCAGATCCGGCAGAAGGGCAAGCTCACGCCAGAGGTCTTTCCATCGCTCACCGCAAGGCCCACAGGCAGTGGCCTGCGCGGCGGACCACGCCTCAGATGATACGCACGCGCCCCCGCTCCGACGTGCCCCGGCGCGCCGCGCGGGCCGCGGGTCAGCGGATCGCGTTGATCTGGTCGAGGTGGACGATGTCGTCGCACAGCCGCCTCGCCAACGGCGGGCTGTGCGTGATGACGAGCAGACCGACCCGGCGTTCTCGGATGAGCCCGAGCAGCCGCGACCAGATGAGCGCCTGGGTGATCGGGTCGAGCATGGTCGTCATCTCGTCGGCGACGAGATAGCGCAGCCGCGGGTGCAGCGCCCGCGCGATGCAGAAGCGCTGCAGCTCTCCCCCGCTGAGTTCGCCGGGAAACCGGGTGAGCCAGGCCTTCTCGATGCCGAGCGCCCGGCGGGTTCTCTCGTCGACCGGCCAGCACTCGGTGAGAATGCGCTCCATGCGCCAGCGGGGGTTCACCGCCAGCTCCGGGTTCTGGTTGAGGTACTGCACGAGGCCGGGGCGTTCGGCGTTGACCGGACCGCCGTCGAGCGTGACCTTCCCGCCCTGGGGGCGTTCCCAGCCGGCGAGGATACGGGCGAAGGTGCTCTTGCCGTAGCCGGACGGGGCGATGAGCCCGCGGACCTGGCCGGCGGCCAGGTCGAGGCTGACGTCGCTCAGGACGGGGGTGCCGCTGCGGTATGCGAAGCGAATGTTCTCAGCCCTCAGCATGCCCGGCCTCCTCTCCCCCGGCATCGGTTCCCTCGGCCAGCGACAGGTCGGCGCCGTCGAAGTCGTGCTGGGGCAGGGCCCGCCACAGCCCTGCCGCGTACCGGCCGTTGTCGTAGTGGTCGGGGTCCATGAACTCGCGCGCCGGCATCTCGGCGATCATGCGCCCTCGGTTGAGGATGAGGACGCGGTCGGAGACCGCGCTGATGAGGTCGACGTCGTGACTGATGACGATGAGGCATCGCCCCTCGTCGGCCATGGCGCGGAAGTCGGCGAGCATGCGCTCGGCCAGGTCGACGGACAGGCCGGGCGTCGGCTCGTCGGCGATGATGAGACGCGCACTGCTGAGCATCGCCGTGGCGAGGAGAACACGCCGGGCCATGCCCCCGGACAGCTGGAAGGGGAACTTGTCCAGGTCAGCGCGGCTCAGCTCGAAGCGTTCGGCGATCTCGTCGAGTTCGTCCGCACTGGGCTCGGCACTGGTGAGCAGCTGGCGGCGCACCCGCATGAGCGGGTCGAGATAGCTGATCGACTGGGGGATGAGGGCGAACTCGCTGCCCCGCAGTGCCCTGGTGCGTTCGGGCGTGAGGGGCTGCCCGTCGTAGCTCACCGTCCCGCCGACACGGGCGTTGTACGGCAGCAGGCCCATGATGGCATGGGCCAGGAGCGATTTGCCAGAGCCCGATGCCCCGACGACGCCGAGGATCTGCCCGGCCTCCGCGCACGCGTCGAGTCCGTCGACGGCCCAGCCGGTGGCGCGCCGGTAGAAGGTGCGGTACATCGTGAAGCCGACCCGCAGGTCGTTCACCTCGAGAAGGGGCATCGTCGTCTCCTAGTTCTGCGCCGCGGCCGGGCTGACGAGGGCCTGCAGGGAGTCGCCGCAGCGGTCGACGACCAGGACGATGGCCAGCAGGGCCAGGCCGGGGAAGACGCCGAGCCACCAGGCACCGGTGGACAGGTACTGCATCGACTCGGACAGGATGACTCCCACGGCCGGCAGTTGGCTGGGGATGCCGAAGCCCAGGAAGGTCAGGCCGGACTCGTGGAGGATGGCGTGCGGGAACATGAGGATCGTGTTTACCAGGGCCTGCGGCACGATGTGCGGCAGGAAGTGGGAGCGGGCGATGAACCAGCGGGAGCGCCCCATCTGCCGCGAGGCGATGACATAGGCGCTGGTGCGCAGGTGAAGGGTCTCGGCGCGCACGATGCGACACAGACTCACCCAGTGGGTGACCGCGACGCCGATCATGACGCCGGGAATGCCCCGGCCCACCAGGATCGCGATGAAGATCATGAAGATCAGGTGCGGCATGCCCTGCATGAGGTCGACGAGCCAGAGCACGGCCCGGTCGACCCAGCCGCCGCAGACCGCGGCGCCGATCCCCAGCAGCAGGGCGATGAGCGTGCTCACCAGCGAGGCGAACAGGCCGATGCGGATCGAGATCGACAGGCCTCTCAGGGTTCGCATGAGCATGTCGCGCCCCAGCCAGTCGGTGCCGAACAGATGCGCAAGGCTCGGCGGCTGGTTGGCCCGGTCGAAGTGCACGGCGTAGGCGCTCTCGGGGATCATGCCGCCGAAGACGCCGAGCACGACCATGAGCAGCGCCGTGCCGGCGAAGACGACGGTCGCCCTGCGACGTCCGTTCCAGCGTTCGACGACGGGTTCGCTGGCGAGTACGAGGGCGCTCATGCCCACTCCTGTCTGATTCTCGGGTCGATGACGGGGTACAGCAGGTTCGCGATGAGATTGCCGATGAAGACGATCGTGGCGCTGATGAGGGTGATGCCGATGAGCAGCGGCAGATCCCCCTTGGTGCCCGCCATGGAGGTCAGGGCGCCGAGCCCGGCGTAGCTGAAGACGGTCTCGGCGAGCACAGAGCCGCCGATGATCTCGCTGATCGAGCCGAACTGCAGGGTGACGAAGGGCTTGAGGCAGTTGCGCAGTCCGTGCCGGATGACGAAACGCCACGGCCCCTCACCGCGCCCGGCGGCGAAGAGCGCGTAGTCGGACTCGGACTCCTGCACCAGGCGGGCCCGGGTCTGCAGCGCGATGGAGGAGACGCCCGAGACTGACAAGGTCAGGGCGGGCAGGATCATGTGGTGGAGCCGCTCTGCCAGGCTCGAGTCGGCGAGGCTGACCCCGGCGCTCGTCGACAGCCCGATGGGGAACCAGCCGAGGTGGACGGCGAACAGAAGCAGCATGAGCAGACCGAACCAGAAGGTCGGCAGGGCCGCGAAGACATAGCAGATCGTGCTGATGAGCCGATCAGGCCATCCCCCGCGGTTCTTGCCCGCGACGATGCCGAGCACGGCACCGAGGACGCCGGAGGCCAGCCATGCGGTCGCCAGGAGCATCACCGAGTTCGCCAGCCCCTCGGCGATCACCT
The DNA here is from genome assembly GCF_003666605.1 of Propionibacterium australiense. Lineage (GTDB taxonomy): Bacteria > Actinomycetota > Actinomycetes > Propionibacteriales > Propionibacteriaceae > Propionibacterium > Propionibacterium australiense. The sequence continues at coordinate 347,397 of NZ_RCIV01000001.1, forward strand.
CGGCGACCGGCCGCTGGAGCATGAGCGAGGTCCCGAGATCGCCATGCAGGGCATTGCCCCACCACCGGAGGAACTGCCCGACGGCCGGTTCGTCGAGCCCCCACTTGGCGGACAGGGCCTCGTACTGGCTGGGGTCGACGGCGTTCTCGGCGCCCAGGTACGCCGATACCGGGTCAATTGGCGAGACCTTGGCCAAGAAGAAGGTGAGCACACTCACCGCGAAGATCAGCGAGGCGCACTTGATCAGCTGACCGCCCGCATAGCGCAGGGGCCCGATGAACACCCGCCGGCCCGTCCGCCGGGTGTGCCCGGCGGGGGCCGCAACGGCACTCATCCGCTGATGTCCCATGTGTTGAGGTTGTAGAGCACGTGCAGGAAGTGGTCGTGCGGGTGCACTCGCTGGGTCCCGATGTCCAGGCCGTCGCGCACGTAGTAGTTGTGGCGGATGTAGCCGACGCATAGATAGGGATTGTCGCCGAGCACCGAGCCGCCGGTCCTGCCATCCCACAGGGCCTTGTGCCAGTGCTCGTCGGCGCTCTTCTGGTCGGTGGCCGTCAGGGCCTGTTCGAGGTGCTCCTCGACGGTCGGGTTGTCATAGCAGGCGATGTTGGCCCATCCGCTGTCGTGGCTGAGCGCACTCGAGAGCATGGTGCGCACGTGATAGGGATTCAGCCGGCCTCCGCCGAGGACGACGGCGCTGGAGCGGTTGCGCTCACGCATCCAGGTGAAGTCCCCGCCCTCGTTCTGCACCTCGATCCCGAGTTCGGCCATCTGGGCCTTGAAGGCCTCGGCGATGGCTTGACGCCCCGAATCGTTGGTCGGGTAGAGCAGGGGGAAGCTGGCGCGCTGCCCATTCTTGACGCGGATGCCGTCCGGACCTGTGACCCAGCCGGCATCGTCGAGGAGTTTCCTGGCCGCCTCGACGTCGCCGTCCCTGAGCTGTTTCGTGTCCTCCTTGATGCCCCAGTCGAAGGCGTCGAAGATGTCGAAGGCGACCTCGCCGTAGCCGTACAGGCAATCGTCGATCATCTGCTGACGGTTGACTCCGGTGGCCATGGCCTTGCGGATGACCGGATCGCTCGTCACGGCATTGCCGACCTGCTGCCCCTCGACCTCGAAGGCGCCCGGTTCCTGGCAGGGCAGTGAGATGACGCGATATCCGAAGGTCGGCAAGCTCTTGAGGCTGAATCCGTTCACCTGCTGGCCGGACAGATTCGGATAGACCTCGGCGACATCGACCTGGCCCGATCTGGCGGCGGCCAGGGCCGCGTCGGCTTCCATGAGGAGCAGGGTGGCCTTGGCGAACACCGGCTTGGTGCCGTAGTAGCCGTCATTGCGCTCCATGATGAGCTGCTGGCCCTGGACGTAGTCGACCAGCTTCCACGGGCCGGAGCCGACCGGTTTCGAGGCGAAGACGGCCTCGTCATAGCCGGCCTCGGGCACGATGCCGAGCGTCGCGGCCGTGTGCAGCAACGTCGACCAGGGCTTGGTGAGGATCAGCTGAACCGTGTTCGGATCGACCACGACCGCTTTGTCGAAACCGGGCATGGAGACGGAGGCGGCATCCTTCGCCTTGTTGTAGGTGAAGGCGACATCGCCGGCGGTGAGCGGGCTCCCGTCACTGAACGTGACATCCGACCGTATGGCGAAGGTCCAGATCAGTCCGTCATCGCTGATGGAGTACTCAGTGGCCAGGTCGTTGACGATCTGATTGTTGTCGTCGGCGGCCATGAGGGTGCTGTTGAAGAGCAGGACGCCAGTCTCGCCGAAACCCTTGATCGGGTCGAAAGGAGCCTTCACAGTCGATGGGTCCATCGCCACAATGACCTCCTTGCGACCCGCCAGACGCTCGGGCAGCGCTCCGGTCGAGGCCGCCGAGGAGCCAGCACCAGAACAGCCGGTGAGCCCCAGACCGCCCATCGCGGCGAGGGCGGCTCCCCCACCGAGCAGGGCACGACGACTGAGCTGCCGCGAGGGCAGTTGACGGTTTCGCTGGGACGTACTGCTCATGTGATGCTCCTCGGCACGACACGCCCCGGGCGCGGGCACGGCTGAGCCATTGGCCCTCCACGAGGCAGGAATCGAACGGCGACGGCTGTCGCCGCACTGGCAGGTCTTCGGGCTCATGGGCGTTCCGGACCATGCCGGGTTCCTCCGCCGCTGCTTCCCGGACACCTGTGCCCAGTGCACTCGATGCGGCATCGTTCCCACTGACCGCTGCGGGACAGCTCCGGACTCACACCGGATTCCCTCTTACGACGATTCACCGAAGGCGAACCGAACCAGCGAGTTCACCGTACTGGGGGCCGGCCGTGACGGGGAACCCACTGAGAGACTCATCCGTGAGCCGCCGCGTGATCCGCACACCCGCCCCGTCGTCGAAGTGGGCCGGAGCGATCGCCTGCTTCGCCCCGACCCACCCGTGGCGACGAGACCGGTCATGAACCTAGCATAAATGCGAATGATTCTCAAAAGGTGTGGTGTCATCGTCGCTGCAACTGCGTGGGCGAGCAGGCCGCGTCCCGGTCGGCCCCCTGAGCGAGATTCGAGTAGTGCCCGTCGCACCAGTTCTGGGCGTCCTCTTCGGAGCCGAAGCGCTCGACGACGAGGGTGACGAGGATGTACTGATCGTCGGTGACCGCCGGGCCGTAGGCGGAACGGCGCACGAGGAGCACCTGGGTTCCGTTGAAGGCGAACCGGTCGGCGAGGGACTCGTACTCGGCCAGGACGACCGGGGCGGAGTCGACCGTGGCCTTGCCGCTCGGTCGGGCTGCTGGTTGATTCGGCGACAGGACGAGATGGATGCCCACCTGAACCGTCCACTGGCCCTGGACCGGCTGGATGCTCGCCCAGCCGGCATCGGCCAGGCTCGACAGCGCACTGTAGGCCTGGACATCGGTCGACATGGAGGAGCCCGAACCCGGCGCAGCCGCGGTGGAGACCGCACGAACGGACTCCGAGCCGACGCCGCCTGTGAGCCGGTCCTGTTGTTCGTCGTTCCGCGCGGAACCGACGCCGACCGTGAACAGGATGGCGACGAGCAGCAGCGCCACCCCGATGGCCGACCAGCGGACGAGTTCGCTACGGCTGCGCTCACCCCGTACTGCGTTCAAGGCCACTCCTCCTCGGTACGCCCCGACTCGTCCAGAACTCCTCCACCGTACCGGTCCGCTCCTGCCGGGGACACTCCTGCACCGGTACGAGTGCACGCGGGCCCCGAGGGCCAGCACGCAGAGCGGGCACCGACCCGTGAAGGGTGGTGCCCGCCCGGTTCGGCCGGCTCAACGAGCCGCCAGGATCATGTGCCGTCTCACTTGAAGGAGACGGTGGCGCCGGCGGCCTCGAGCTTCTCCTTGGCCTGGTTGGCGGCGTCCTTCGCGACCTTCTCGAGAAGAACCTTGGGAGCGGCCTCGACGAGATCCTTGGCATCCTTGAGGCCGAGGTTCGTCAGGGCACGGACCTCCTTGATGACCTGGATCTTCTTCTCGCCAGCGGCCTCGAGGACAACGTCCACCTCGGCATCGCTGTCGTCCGCGGCGGCGTCGCCACCGTCAGCAGCAGCGGCGCCGGCGGCCGGGGCAGCGGCGACGGCCACGGGAGCGGCCGCCTTGACGTCGAAGGCATCCTCGAAGGCCTTCACGAAATCGGACAGTTCGATGAGGGTCATGTCCTTGAACTGGTCAAGGAGCTCCTCGGTGCTGAGCTTCGCCATGATGGGCGTCCTTCCTTACTCGTTCGATGCAGCGTCAGCCGCGTCTGTAGTGGCCTCGGCAGCATCTGCTGCTTCGGGTGCCGAGTCCTCGGCAGTGTTGTGCTCCTGGTCTGCGGCGGGGCTTCCGGGCCCGCCGATGACGGAGGGATCCTGGGCTGCCTTCTCCTGGAGCGCGCCCATGGTCTGGGCGGCCTGCGTGAGCGGGGCAGCGAACAAGGCCGCGGCCTTGCTCATGGATGCCTTCATGCCGCCGGCCAGCTTGGCGAGCAGTACCTCACGCGACTCGAGGTCGGCGAGCCTCCGGACCGTGTCGGCGTCGAGGATCTTTCCGTCCATGACGCCGCCCTTGATGACCAGAAGCGGGTTGTCCTTTGCGAAATCACGCAGACCCTTCGCCACGTTGGCGACATCGCCCGAGATGAAGGCGATGGCCGTCGGACCGGAAAGCTGGTCGTCGAGTCCGTCGACACCGGCCTTGGCAGCAGCGAGCTTGGTCAGGGTGTTCTTCGCAACGGCGTAGGTGGCGTCGTCGCCAAGGGACCTGCGCAAGTTCTTCAGGTCCTTGACGGTGAGTCCGCGATACTCGGTCAGCACGGCGGCGTTGCTCTCCGCGAACTGCGCAGAGAGCCGCTCGACCGTGGCTGCCTTGTCAGGCCTCGCCATTGGGTCTCCTTCCCACTTCATCGTTCGTGCCGAAGACCCAGACGACCCTCCCGGGAGCATCAAAAAAGCCCCGGCACACACGTACTGGGGCACGGCAAGGAAAATGTCGTGAACAGCACCTGCGCGGGCGCCGCCTCACGGGGAGACGGCATTGTGGAGAACCACCAGCGGTCTTCGGCCCGACCGAGCATACCCGTCGATCCGGGACGAACCAAACCATCGGGCTCCGGACGCAGGGAGGGGGCCGATCCCCGTCGGGATCGGCCCCCTCCCTGAACTGCCGTACGCGGTCGGCTCTCAACCAGACCGGTTCATTCCGCGGGGCGCGCGGCGGCCGGGTCGATCTGGACTCCGGGACCCATGGTGGTCGAGAAGGTGACCTTGCGCACGTACCGGCCCTTGGCGGTACTCGGCTTGAGGCGGAAGACCTCCTCAGCGGCTGCCCGGTAGTTGGCCAGCAGGGCGTCCTGGTCGAAGCTCAGCTTGCCGATGACGAACTGCAGGTTCGCATGCCGGTCGACGCGGAACTCGATCCGTCCGCCCTTGATGTCGGAGACGGCCTTGGTGACGTCCATGGTCACGGTCCCGGTCTTCGGGTTCGGCATGAGGCCACGAGGGCCGAGCACACGGCCGAGCCGGCCGACCTTGCCCATGAGATCCGGGGTCGCGACGACGGCGTCGAAGTCGAGATAGCCGTCGGCCACGCGGGCGATGAGCTCGTCCGCGCCGACCTCGTCGGCGCCGGCCGCGACGGCCTCGTCTGCCTTGGCACCCTGGGCGAAGACGAGGACCCTCGCCGTCTTGCCCGTGCCATTCGGCAGGTTGACCGTGCCGCGCACCATCTGGTCGGCCTTGCGGGGGTCGACCCCCAGACGCATGGAGACCTCGACGGTCTCGTCGAACTTGCCTGGTTTGTACTGCTTGATGATGGCCAGGGCCTCCTCAGGCGAGTACAGCTGATTGCCGTCGCGCAGCTGCGCGTCGGCGAGATAGCGCTTTGAGTGCTTCATGCTGGTTCCTTTCCGTCAGCCTCGTGAGCTGATCCACCAGTTCTGGTGAGGGGAGCACTGCCCCTTCCAGGTCTTGGGGAGCGGCACCGCAGGGGCCGCCCGTGGGATTCACTGAACGACGACGCCCATGGAGCGGGCGGTGCCCGCGACGATGTTCATGGCGGCCTCGATGTCATTGGCATTGAGGTCGGGCATCTTGGTCTGGGCGATCTCGCGCACCTGGTCGGCCGTGATGGTGCCGACCTTCTCGGTCGCCGGCTTGCCCGAACCCTTCTGGAGGCCGGCCGCCTTCTTGATGAGCTCGGCCGCCGGCGGGGTCTTCGTGATGAAGGTGAAGGTGCGGTCCTCGTAGATCGTGATCTCGGCAGGAACGATGGTTCCGCGCATGGCCTCCGTCTTGGCGTTGTACGCCTTGACGAACTCCATGATGTTGACGCCGTGCGGGCCGAGGGCGGTGCCGACCGGCGGCGCGGGAGTCGCGGAACCAGCCTGAATGGCGATCTTGACGATCGCCGCTACCTTCTTCTTGGGAGGCATGTCGTGGGTCCTTCTCTGCTGGTTTCCGGCGCACTGCGCAAGGGACCGTGTGCCGGTGGTGGTGATGGGCGCCCCTGCCGCCCCGACCCGCGGTGGGCCGTGCAGGTCCTCAGCCCAAGGCCTTCTGGATCTGCGGGAAGGTCAAGTCTACTGGGGTCTCACGACCCAGGATCTCGACGTTGGCCTTCAAGCGCTGGTTGTGGGTGTTGATCTCGGTGATCGTGGCATGGACACCGGCGAAGGGGCCGTCGATGACCATGACCTGGTCGCCCACGGCGTAGTCGACGACCTCGACCCGGGCGCGGGCGCTGCGGCTCGTGGACCGGCTCTCGGCGTTCAGCCGGGCGATGACCGAGGGCTTCAGCATGTTCTCGACCTCGGCCAGGCTCAGCGGGGTGGGTTCCTGGGCGCTGCCGACGAAACCGGTCACCGAGGGGGTGTGCCGCACGGTGCCCCAGCTCTCGTCGGTCATCTCCATGCGCACGAGGACGTAGCCGGGCATGTAGGTGCGCGTGACGTTCTTCTTCTGGCCGTTGCGCATCTCGACCGCGTCCTCGGTGGGCACGATCGTCTCGTAGATGAAGTCCTCCATGTTGAGGGACTTCACGCGATTGTCGATGTTCTGCTTGACCCGGTTCTCCATCCCGGAGTAGGTGTGCACGACGAACCAGTCACCGGGCTTGACGACGAGTTCGTCGTGGAGTTCCTCCAACGCCTGGGCAAGGGCCTCGTCGGCGTCGGTGTCCTCGACGACGGGCTCATCAGCCTCCGGTGAGGTTTCCTCGGCCCGGGCGACCTGCTCGGCCTCGTCCACTGCTGCGAGGTCGATCTGGACATCGTCGGAGGCCTCGGAGGAGAAGTCATCGAAGTCGAGGTTGATGCCCGGGTCACTGGGCTCCTCGGCTCCCTCGAGGGAACCGAGATCGATCTGGATGTCGTCGGCGGGCGCGGTGAAATCGTCCTCAGGAACGTCAGTCACGTGTGTCTCCTCCTGGTCCTCAGCCGAACAGCTTCAGCAGTAGTTTCGTGAAACCGAAATCGAGGCCAGCGACGATCGCCATGATGAACACGACGAACACGAGCACGACGACGAAGTACTGGCTGACATCCTGACCGCTGGGCCAGATGACCTTCTTCAGCTCGCCGACGGACTGCTTGGCGAAGTTCCACGGAGTGGTGCGCCCGCGCTTGGCCGCCTCCGGCGGCTTCTTCTTGTCCGTACTGGTGCGCCGGGTCGGCGCCGTCGTGTGCTTGCGTTCGATGGTCCTCGCAGGGGCGTCGGCCCCGGTCTCGTCCTTGGCGAGGCGGCGCTTCGGCTTCCCGGAGCGACCCCTCTTCCTGGCAGCGCGCGACCCCGCCACGGCGTCACCGGTTGTCACGGACTCATCCTCACCCCGGGACGCGCGCTCGTCAGCGTCGGCGGCCTCACCCGCGCGCATGCTCTCATCGGCCACGTACTGCCCCTGTTCGAGTCTTCTGGGAAGCACCGGCCGGTGCCCCCGGTGGTACCGGGACGAGGACGCCCCTGTGCCGCTTGCGAGCCGGCCGGCCCACAAGCATCGAGGGCACGTGCCGCACCGCAGACCTGACCAGACCGGCTGTGCGGGACGCGCCCTTGCAGGGCACGAGGGACTTGAACCCCCAACCTGCGGTTTTGGAGACCGCTGCTCTGCCAATTGAGCTAGTGCCCTTCGGGCCCAGCCGACCCTCGACCGACCCGGCCGAGAGCGCACTGCGCCACCAAGAGAAGAAGTTTAGCGGCAAAAGCCTCGGAACGAAACCAGGGACCCCGCGTCATCCTCATAGCCGACCGAACAGCGCTCAAACCCGACCACCGCAGGAGATGAGCCATCCATCCCTCCCGCCTCGGAATCAGGGACCCCCTCATGTTGGGTCAGGGTTCAATCAGGGTCATGTCCTCATGCGCCTCATAGCCTTCACAGAAAGCATTGACGCAAGCCATCCGGCTGTTCTAAGCCCGGAAGTCGGCTGCCAGGGCAACAGATGGCAACTGTTTTCACAGCTCATTCTTATCTTGAACACAGCCGAGAGTGAACTAAACCCTGACTGACAAGCACACTTGTCGATCAGGGTGAAATCCCTCTCCCTCAGGGCGCGAGACGCCTCCGTGACCCCGGCCAGCCCATGCGGGGGAATCGTGGTTTTCCAGAGTCTGAGGCGATAGCCTTCTCGTCACGAAGCCAACTCCGACCCCCGGCTGTCAGACAGCAGGAGCCTCACCCCCAACCAGCGGAACCATCGCCGCAACTTCCACTTGTGCGATCACCGTGGCCATGGCGGGAGCCCCCGCAGCCAGGCGCGGTGTCGGTTTCTGCATGGACATCTGTACGCCCTCTCACCGAAAGCTGGTGATTCCGTCCGCGGATCTGCCATGTCAACCATCACCAAGGATCAGTCGCTCGCCGACTTCGACGAGACGAACTTCGACGAACTCTTCTTCAACATCGGCGCGGACGCCGCTCTCCGCAACGAGTGGCGCGACAACGTCGAGCCTCGCGACAGGGTTCGCCGGCGCAACGCCGGGATCGTCTGGGGCATAGCCGGTTGCGATGTCGTCATCATGGCGATCGCGACACTCGCCGCCGACCGCTTCCGTGATGCCATCGGCTGGTTCGGCACCACTAGTACCGTCGGTGCCGCCGCCCTGCTCATGGTCCTGGTGTGGCTGATCTGCCTCAGGCAGTGCGGAAGCTACAACGTTCGGAACATCGGCGTGGGGGTCATCGATTACCGCACCATCCTGCACGGCTCGCTCATCGCCATGGCATTGAGCGGCACGGGGGCCTATCTTCTGAACGCCTCGCTCTCGCACGGCTATTTCTTCCTCACCTATGCCTTCGGCATCCCGGCGCTGCTGGTCAGTAGGTGGGGTCACCGGCGCATCATCTTCGCCTTGCACGAGCGGCGGCGTATCAAGCGCTCGGTTATCGTGGCTGGGGACGCGACCCATGTGGCGGACGTCATCCGGGTCTTCCAGCGCGAGCGCTGGCTGGGTTACGACGTGGTCGGCGTGCTCACCCCGAACATGATGCCCTGCATGCAGTACCCGAGCATCCCGGCCGTCGGGATGCTCGAGAACGTCCTGGATGTGGCCCGCACGAGCGGTGTCAGCACGATCGTCTTCGCCGAGGGCTCCTTCTCCCGTTCGCACATGTTCAACCGCCTGGCCGCCAAGCTGGAGGCCGAGCGGGTCGAACTCATCGTCGTCCCGGCCCTGAGCGACATCTCCTCCCAGCGCATGACCATGCGCCCCGTGGCCGGGATGCCGCTGATGCACATCGACAAGCCATCGACGCACAGCTACAGTCAGGTCACCAAACGCGTCTTCGACGTCGTCTGCTCGGCACTGCTCATCCTGCTCAGCCTGCCGATCATCGCCGTCACCGCCATCGCGATCAAGCTCGAGGACCGCGGTCCGATCATTTTCAAGCAGCAGCGCATCGGCATCGGGGGCAAGCCCTTCGAGTGCTACAAGATCCGCTCCATGGTCACCAACGCGGCCGAGATCAAGGAGCAGCTCATCGCCCAGCACCAGAACGAGTCCGAGGGCGATGTGCTGTTCAAGATGAAGAAGGATCCGCGCATCACGAAGGTGGGCGGGTTCATCCGCCGATTCTCGATCGACGAGCTTCCCCAGTTCGTCAATGTCTTCAAGGGCGACATGTCCCTCGTCGGGCCGCGTCCCGCGCTCAAGTCGGAGGTCGACAAGTACGAGCAGCACGTGCGGCGCCGCCTCGACGTGCGCCCGGGCATCACCGGGCTGTGGCAGGTCTCCGGTCGTTCGGACCTGTCCTGGGCCGACACCGTCCGCCTGGACCTGTACTACGTCGACAACTGGTCACTGGTGCAGGATTTCAGCATCCTGGCCAAGACCTTCAAGGCCGTGTTCAGCTCCTCCGGCGCCTACTGAGCCACCGGCGCCCGGGCCCCCGAGACCTCCTCCTAACGGGGGACCCGGGCGCCGGGTCGGATCAGATCTGCACGCCGACCAACACGGGTTCTGGCACGAGTGTCACCCCGTAGGCGGACAGGACGCCGTCCCGGATGGTCCTGGCCAGGGCGCTGACGTCCTCGGCCGTGGCGTTGCCGCGGTTGGTCAGGGCCAGCGTGTGCTTCGTCGACAGGCCCGCCGGGCCGTCGCCGAAGCCCTTGTGGAAACCGGCATGGTCGATGAGCCAGGCGGCCGAGGACTTCACCCGGCCGTCCGGCTGGGGGAAACGCGGGGCCTCGGCGGGCAGCCGGGCGGCCTGCTCGGCGCTCATGATCGGATTGGTGAAGAACGAGCCGGCGGACCAGGTGTCGTGGTCCGCAGGGTCGATGACCATGCCCTTGCCGGCCCGTAGGGCCAGCACGTGCTCGCGGACCAGCGCCGACGGGGCGTGCTCACCGGGCTCGACGCCCAGCCGCCCGGCCAGCTCGGCGTAGGCGATCGGCATGGACTGGTCCCCCAGGAGGAACTGGAAGACGACCTCGAGGATGACGTAACGACCGGTCGGTGAGCCGGGCGAGCGCGTCTGCTTGAAGACCGAGTCGCGGTAGGCGAATCCGCAGTCGGCGTTGGCGAAGGTCCGGTAGCCCCTGGTCTCGCGGTCCCAGGTACGCACCTGGTAGACGTACTGGCCCACGTCGGCGCCGTAGGCGCCGACGTTCTGCACGACGGTCGAGCCGACGAGTCCCGGGATGCCCGACAGGGCCTCGGGCCCGCGCCACTGGTTGCGCACGGCGAACGCGACGAAGTCGTCCCAGACCTCGCCGGCACCGACGCGCACGACCGCTCCCCCGCAGGCCGAGACCTCGGCCCGGATGCCGTGGTTGTCGACCCGCACGACGGTGCCGTCGAAACCGGCGTCGCTGATGAGCACGTTCGAGCCGCCCGAGAGCACCAGGAGCGGCTCACCGGCCTCGTCGGCCTCGGTGACCGCGTCGATGAGTTCGCGTTCGGTGCGGGCGATGACGAAACGCCTGGCCGGCCCGCCGATGTGGAAGCTGGTGTGCTCGCTCAGCAGCGGCGAGTCCGGGACCGTCCGTGGTTCGAGGAAACCGTCGGCACGATCGAGGCGGCAGCCCTCGCCCGCGGCCGGGAACCGGTCGACGTCCTCCTCCCATTCGATGCTCATGCGCGTTCTCCGAGGAAGACGTGGGCGCGAGCGGCTCCGAGAACCTTGCTGTCCTTCTCCCCCTCGGCGGCAGCGGGGATGCGGGCGTCGATGAGGATGGTGGCGGTCTCGTCGACGATCTCCGTGACCCTGGCGGTGACTCGCACGAGAGTGCCCTCGTCATCGTCCGGCAGCCGGACGGGGCTGGTGAAGCGCACCGAGTAGTCGATGAGGCGCGCCGGATCGGCGCACCAGTCGGTGACGACGCGCAGCGCCGAACCCATCGTCCACATGCCGTGGATGATGACGCCGTCCAGGCCCAGCTCGCGGGCCGAGCGGTCGCTCCAGTGGATGGGGTTGAAGTCGGTCGACGCGCCGGCGTAGCGCACGGCGGCGGCACGGGTGGCGTGCAGGTCCACGGCGGGCAGCTCGTCGCCGACGGCGACGGCGGCGGGGTCGAATGCGTTCATGCCGCGTCCTCCTGCCTGGTGTGGACGAGGGTGGAGATGGCGGTGCAGCAGGGCTCGCCCTCGACGGTGTCGAGCCGGACCGAAATGGTGACCATGTCGGCGGGACCGCGACGGCGCACCTTCGTGATGGTCAGTGTCGAGACGACCCGGTCGCCGGCGCGCAGCGGCCGGGTGATCTCGAAACGCTGGTCGGCGTGGATCGTGCGGTGCAGGGCCAGGCCGAGCTCGGGATCGTCGAAGATCGCGCTCCAAGCCCGGGCGGCGATGACGGCGGCGAAGGTGGGGGGTGCGATGACGGACTCGTCGTCACCGGTGTACGCGGGGTTCGTGTCACCGAGCGAACTGGCGAACTCCTCGATCTTGGCGCGACTCACCGTGTAGGGCTGTGGGGACGGGTAGATCCGTCCCTCGTGTTCAGTGCCGATGCTCACCCCTCAATCTTAGGGTGACCAGCACTGCCCTCATCGTCTCCCGCGGCCCATCGGGCCGCCGGGCCATGGGGCGGACGGGTCACCGACGGTCGGCGGCACCCGCCTCGTCGCCGGGAGCGGAGCCTCCCGGTGCTGGCGAGGCATCCTTCCCGGTGTCGCCGAGCCCCAGGCCGGGCGGGGTCCAGCCGGCGGCCGCTCCCCCGCCGGGCCGCCAGGTGCTCGGCTGCCAGGCCCCGGGCCGCCAGGTGGAGGTGGCGTGGGTGCCGGAGGGGCTGCTCGCCGGTTCCCAGTTGCTCGTGGGCTGCCAGCTCGTGCCGGGTGAGAACGGCTCGCTCGACGGGGTCCATGTGGTCACTGGCGTGAACCAGTCGTCGCCGTGGGCGGGTGCGGAGCCGGTCGGCGCTGCCGACTGCAGGGCCTGCTCCGCCTGGTTGGCGACTCGTTCGGGAATCCGCCCCGCCGGCTGCGCGACGGCATCGGATGCGGCGGGTTGGCTGGCGGGCTCCGGTTCTGCCGGCTGCCCCGGGGAGGGGGGCCGGGAGAGCCACTCGGCGGGCTCCGGTTCTGCCGGGGCGGTGCGTGAGGCCGGCCCGGGCGGCGTCACCGGCCGGCGCAGGGCGGCCGGCAGCATCGTGGTTCTGGGCCGGGGCAGAGCGGCGAGCGGCCCGGCCGCGCTGTGGGCCGGCTGGACCTGGCCGTCGCGGCCGTCGTGCGGGGTCGGCAGTCCGTCGAGTGCGCGCTCGTCGCGGCCGGGTGCCGGCTCGCCCGGGGCGTGGGCGCCGATGTAGGCGTCGACGAGCGGGTCGTCGACCTCGAAGGCCTCGGGCGCGAGCTCCCAGAACAGCTCGGGTGCGATGAGTGTCCGGCCGTCGGGGCGCAGCGGCAGCTGCGCCGCGTCCGGACCGAGCGACAGGTTCGCCGTCCAGGCGCGTCCGGCCCCGTCGCGCAGGCCGATGACGCAGCCGGGGCCAAGGGTGCCGAAGACGTAGACGGGCTGGCGCCGGGCCGGCTTGGGCATCACGGGGTCCTCGCCGTTCCCGTCCTTCGTCCGGGGACGCGGCTGTGGTTCGTTGACGGCCTTCGGGTTGTGGAGGTAGGCCATGGGCCGTGTCGAACCCGGCTGGGCGAGCAGGACCTGCTCGCCGTGCTGCTGCCACTCCAGCAGGTGAACGTCCGTCGGCTGGGTGAACAGGCGCCTGCGGGCGCGGCGGCTGGCGGCGCGAACCCACCAGCCCGCGATGACCAGGCCCATGACCACTGTGGTGCCGAAGGGCAGGGGGCTGCCCGGCGAGGCGTGCCCGCTGTCGAAGCCGGCCAGCGCCCAGGCGCAGAAGAGGCCGATCACCAGGCACATGACGATCCTGCCCACGGCGGTGGTCCTCTCGATCGTGGCCATGGCGCGGCCGCTGCGTCGCTCGGTCTCGGTGAGCAGGAAACCGATCATGCCCCGGCCCGCCTCGGCGTAGCGTCGCTTGTCGATCGCGTGCAGCAGCGGGACGAGTGCGTAGCAGACGGTCATCGCGACGGCAGGGGCGAGCATGGCGGCACTCACGCCATCCGCGCCGAGGAGCAGGCCGGCGCCCAGCAGCAGGCTCCCCGCACAGCCGACCCAGCAGCTCGTCAGCGGGACGAGGAGCACGATGAAGGAGGCCATGACGACCAGGCGCGCGCCGATCAGCATGAGGACATGGCCGTAGGGGCCGGCGCCGAGCACGCCGAGGACCCACCAGTCGCCGAGAACGGCGACGACCGCGCCTCCGAGGCGCACCAGGACGGTGCCGGACGCCGAGTGCCACAGCTCGTCGGGGGCGTTGGGCGCCGGCGGGTAGCGGTCCGGGGCCAGGCGGGGATGGGCCGAGGAGGTCTTCATGTCCCGGACTCTATAGCGATCTCGTCGTGGCTGTCTGCGCGTCCCGGCGTGACAGAACGTCGTTGGGGCCGCCGGGCCTCGCCCGGCGGCCCCAACGACGTGGACCGGATTCCGCTCAGCGGGTCTCGCGGTGAGCGGTGTGCTTGCCGCAGCGGGGGCAGAACTTGCTCAGCTCAAGACGATCCGGCGTGTTGCGGCGGTTCTTCTTGGTGATGTAGTTGCGCTCCTTGCACTCGGTGCAGGCAAGCGTGATCTTGGGGCGGACGTCCCCGGTCTTCTTGGCCATGATCGAACCCTCTGTCTTGCCGGTGCTCCACGGAGCACGTCTCGTCGTTCCCCGCACGGACCCGTAAGGCCCCTGCGGCTCTCATGAGAAAGCCATGGCGCACGTGGTGCCACGACCCTGGTAGCGGGAGCGGGATTCGAACCCGCGACACAGCGATTATGAGCCGCTTGCTCTGCCGCCTGAGCTATCCCGCCTCTTGCCTGCCGGTCGCCCGGCCCGCAAGCAGCTGCCCTGATGACCGGGTCGCGCGGTGTACGGCCCTGCCGCAGCGGAGCCCCCATGCGGAATCGAACCGCAGACCTTCTCCTTACCATGGAGACGCTCTACCGACTGAGCTATAGGGGCCAGCCGGGGAAGAATGTTACCGGACCCCGACCCGGGTTCTCAAATCGTCTCGGTGTTGCGGGCCGGGCCCGCCACGGAAGGAATCGTCCGGGACCAGATCACCGGGGCACCGGGCCGGGTCGGCCTCCCCGGCAGCGGAACGGTCAGCGCCAGGACATCGCCTGCAAGGGTCCGCCGAGCCCGGCCATGACGCAGCGGGCACGTCCAGGACTGTGTGACCCGGAGCAGGACCGGCTGGCAGGCAGTGCCCTAGGCTGGGTCGCAGCCCCGACCCCGGAGAGAACATGCCCGCACCACAAGGACCGGCCACCCGGCGCCGCATCCCGAGCACGATGTCACTCGCCGCCATCCTCGCCCTCGCCCTACTCGTCGCGGCAACAACGATCCGCTGGGCCGCAGGGCAGCAGGAGCGGGAGCGCTGCGGCGGTCAGCCCTGCCCGCAGACCTCGCCGAGCACGTCGGCTCCGAGCAGCTCAGGGCGGGACGGCACGACAGGAACGGGTGGGAGCCGTCACGGGTCCTTCACCGATCCCGAGTTCATCGCCTGGGCAGTGGCCGACACCGAGGACACCACGGACGGTTTCACGCCCACCAGACTCCGGGTTCGGGTTTCAACGGAAACGATGGTCATCAGCGGCCATGACGCCTCTGGTGCCTACGTGATCCGCCGGTACTCCACGAACGGTTTCGAGCAGGAGAGCAGATCCGATCCAGCCGAGAACCAGGGCCCGGCCGGTACCAGCATCGAGGCTCCCCTACCGACCGGGGCCGAGTTCTACGAACGCCTCGTGATCCATCTGGAGGACGCCGATCCCGAGTGTCGGGACCGCCCGGGGGTCAGCGCCACGAGCACCTGGTCGCAACAGGCCGTCTACTCGCAGTTCTGTTCCTACCGATTGACCCGGGCTTGGCTGAACGAAACGCAGATCCCCCTGCTCGACAGCCTCAGCGATGCCACAGCGATCTCCGAGATCCTCGATCAGCCATTCGCCGTCGCCGCACCCGATCGTCCCGTCACCCGCGTCGTACTGCGCTACGGCAACAGCCGGGAGGGCTGGGACGGTTGCAGCGTCTACCAGGACGATGCCGAGGGTTTCCTGGTGACGACCAGTCACCTGACCGGGAGATCCGACGATGCCATCACCACGCGGTGGACGTCGGGTAGGACAAGGAGCTGGGAGACCGGACACGAGCTGAGCCGCGACGAGATCGATCCCACCGTCATCGAAACCATCATGAACAGCACCATTGATGAGCATGGACAGCTGGCCATCGGCTGGAACACCGGGTTCGAGCAGTTCACGATCCGGGCCCGCTCCGGCGCCGAGTACGCGCTCGACGGGACCCGGCTGAACTGACCCCTCACCCCGGCGCACCCCCGCTGGCCCACTCGTTAGGATCGGGGGCGACCCTCAGGAACAAGGAGCCCCATGCGACTGCGTCACAGCCCCTTCACCAATCCGTCGGCGATGCTCAGGAGACGCCTGCAGAAGATGCTCGTCATCGCCCTGGCCAGCCTCCTGGCCCTGCTCGTCGTCCTCGCCGTCACCGTCACCGGCGCCATCGCCGGGCTCTTCTCGCCCACGCGGGACGAACCGAGTGCGATCCACCCCACCGGGCCGAGCCAGTCGCCGGACGACTCGGTCGCCGAGCCCGAGTTCGTCAGGTGGGCGATCGACCAGTCACTCGCCACGGACCCCGCCTTCCAGCCGACCCGCATCGTCATGACCACGGACGAGTTCACCATCGCCGGCACGAGCGGCTCCGACGGAGTCCGGCACAGCTACCGCCTCCCCGGCAGGGAGGCCACGAGCACCACCGACCGGGACGTCGCCCTCGCCGCCCTGGACCGGGACGGCATCGACCTCGACCGGCTGCAGTCGGTCTGGACGGGCGCCCGGTGCGAGCACGACTCCCCGCAGGTCCAGGTCACGGCGGCACGCAGCGGCGCCACCGCGTACTCGGTGCTGTGCCCCGCCGGTCCCGGCGGAGACTACGCGCTGACCAGGGCATGGCTCGGGGACGAGGAGCTGAGGCTGCCGGAGAGCTTCTCCTCGTCCGAGTCCGTCACCAGGGCACTCACCGAGACACTGCCCGCCCTGACCGGCGACGCCCCGCTGTCGCAGGTCATCGTCCGGCAGGACCAGAACGACCCGAGCAAGGAAGTGCTCCAGGTGTCCCAGCCTGCCGACGAGCCCGGCCGGGGCGTGTTCACCACTCATCTGCAGGCGCGCGGGGCCGCGAACCCGGCCGTGCTCACCGTGCCCGACGAGAACGTCAAGGTGACCGGTCGGTTCACCTGGGACGATGTCGACCCGCAGGTCCTCGCCCGGATCGCCGACGCATGCCGTGAGGATCCCGCGGTGAACCTCTACCAGGGACTCCAGGTGCACTGGTCGGACGACTACTGGCAGCTCGTCGTCACGACGAACTCGAACCCGTCGCGCACCTACACGCTCGACGGGATCCTCCTGGGCTGATGGTGCGCCGTCCGGCTCGGTCCACCACGAGGAGGATGCCGGAGTCCGAGCCGGACGGGGGCATCAGGGCTGGGTGCGGACCAGCCAGTCCCAGGCCGACAGGCCCGCGGTGGCGCCGGCGCCCGAGGCTATGACGATCTGCTTGTAGGGCGTGTCCGTGCAGTCACCGGCGGCGAAGACGCCGGGCATGCTCGTCGCGCCCCTGGTGTCGATGACGATCTGGCCGCGGGCGTCGCGGTCGACTTCGTCGGGCAGCCAGCCGGTGTTCGGCGCCAGGCCGATCTGGACGAAGACGCCGTCGAGCCGGACCGTGGTCTCCTCACCGCCGGCGCGATCCCGGTAGCGGATCGCCTGCACCCGGGTGCCGTCGCCGAGCACCTCCTGGACGGCGGCGTTCGTGACGACGTCGATGTTCGGCGCCTCGCCCATGCGCTGCAGCAGCACCTCGTCCGCCTTGCACTCGGGCATGAACTCGATGACGGTGACGCTGCGGGCGACACCGGCCAGGTCGAGCGCCGCCTCGACACCGGAGTTGCCGCCGCCGATGACGGCGACGTCCTTGTCCTTGAAGAGCGGGCCGTCGCAGTGGGGGCAGTAGGTGACGCCCTTGTTGCGGTACTCCTGCTCGCCGGGGACGCCCATGTGCCGCCAGCTGGCGCCGGTCGCCAGGATGACGGCCCGGGCGCGCAGGGTCGCGCCGGGACCCGCCTGGATCTCGATGGTGCCGTCGCCCGCCCGGGTGAGGCCGGTCACGGTGACTCCGTCGATGATGTCGATGTCGCCGTACTCGCCCGCATGGGCACGCAGGTCACGAGCCAGCCTCGGGCCCTCGGTGTGCGGCACCGAGACGAGGTTCTCGATGGCCATGGTGTCGTTGACCTGGCCGCCGAAGCGGTCACCGACGAGGCCGGTGCGGATGCCCTTGCGGGCCAGGTAGATGGCCGCCGAGACACCGGCCGGGCCCTGCCCCACGACGAGCACCTGGTAGGGCTCCCGGTCGTTGAGGCCGGCCGCGGCGGCGGCGCCGGCCTCGGGGTCGAGGGCGGCGATGATCTGGGCGGCCTCCATGCGGCCCTGCCCGAAGAGCTCCCCGTTGAGGTAGATGGTCGGGGTCGCCAGGATGTTCCGGGCCTCGACCTCGTCGCGGAACAGGGAGCCGTCGACGACGGTGTGGCGGATCCTCGGGTTGAGGACCGCCATGGCGTTGATGGCCTGGACGACGGTCGGGCAGTTCTGGCAGGTCAGCGAGATGTAGGTGGTGAACTCCTGGTCCGTCTGGACCGCCCTGACGGCCTCGATGGTCGCCTCGTCCAGCTTGACGGGGTTGCCGCCGACCTGGAGCAGGGCCAGGGCGAACGAGGTGAACTCGTGGCCGAGCGGCAGCGCCGAGAAGGTGATCGAGATCCCGGTGCCCGGCGAGGTGAGCGAGAAGGACGGCCTGCGCTCGTGGGCGGTGTCGTCGCGCCGGACGCTGATGCGCTCGGACAGGGCGGCGACCTGCCGGAGCATCCCGTCGATCCGGTTCGACTGCTCGCGGTCGTCGAGGCTGACGACGAACTCGACGGGCCGGGTGATGCGGTCCATCAGTGCGCTCAGCTGGGCGATGAGTTTCTCGTCGAGAACTGCCATGGTGTGTTCTGTCTCCTGGTCCTGTCTCCTGGTCGTCGGCCGGTCCTCCGTCAGATCTTGCCGACGAGGTCGAGGCCCGGGGTCAGGGTGTCGCCGGTCTCGTCCCAATGGGCGGGGCAGACCTTGTCGGGGTGCTCACGGATGTACTGGGCGGCGCGCACCTTGCGCAGCAGCTCGGAGGCGTCGCGTGCGATGCCGTCGGCGCTGACCTCCATGAGCTGGATGACGCCGTCGGGGTCGATGAGGAAGGTGCCGCGGTCGGCCAGCCCCTCGCCCTCGCGGAGCACCTGGAAATTGGTGGCCAGCTGAGCCGAGGGATCGCCGAGCATGTAGTACTGCACCTTCTTGACCTGGTCGGAGTCGGCGTGCCAGGCGGCGTGGACGAAGTGAGTGTCGGTGGAGGCGGAGTAGATCTCGACGCCGAGGGCGGTGAACTCCTCGTAGTGGTCGGCCAGGTCGCCGAGCTCGGTGGGGCAGACGAAGGAGAAGTCCGCCGGGTAGAAGAAGACGACGGCCCACCGGCCGCGCAGGTCCTCGTCGGTGATCTCGACGAAGTCGCCCTGGTGGAAGGCGGTGGTCTTGAAGGGCAGGAGCTGGGTTCCTACGAGCGACACTTCGGGTACCTCCTGGTCGTTGGATGGTGTCACCGGTTCAACCCGGAAGCCGGGCAGCGTTGTTCCCCGGACGGCCGCCAATTCGCCGATCGCACCCCGACAGCCCCCCGCATTCCATGAATTACCTTGTCAGAAGCGGAAAATGAGGTCTCAGCCGAGGGCGAACAGGCATGCTGGGGCAGTCCTCCCGCAGATGGACACATGTCCTGCTCCCCACGCGAACCTGCTCAGGCGTCGTGGACCTCCAGCACGAGCTCCCGGTCGGACCAGTGGAACAGCCGGGCCCTCCGATCGCTGCGCTGCTGCACCTCACCGTCGTCGGCCCACCCGGCCGACCGCAGTGCCCGATGTGCCCGGAGATTGCGCGCGTCGGGTTCGACGAGAACCAGATGACATTCGGGATCGGCCTCAATGAGCGCATCGGCGAGGATGGGCAGCAGCGGCGAGAACAACCCCTTGCCGGTCAGCTCGGGTTTCCCGACCGCGATGTGGAACCCCAGGTCGTGGGGTCTGGCCGCATAGCACCGGCTGATCTCGTCGCGTGCCGGGCGGTAGACCTCCAGGTACCCGACCTCATCCCCGCGGTACAGCAGGATCAGGGGCAGCGAGTAGGTTCCCGCCAGCCGCTCCCGCCAGTCACGGGCCCACTGCCCGGCGGACCATGCCTGGTCCCAGGTCTCGGCGAGGTGGGGCCTGGCCATCCACGCGGCAACCGTTGCGGCGTCACGGCCGGGATCGGCGACCCGCAGTCCGGCATCGGCGTGCCCCAGCCGGCGTCGGGTCAGCCGGGCCAGATCGGGCACCGGGGGCCTGTCGGTCAGCACCCAGTCCCGCGGCACATCCGTGCGAAGACGCCTCAGCACCTGCTGCGTGGCCTCGTGCTCGTCCCCGACAACCGTCGGCTCCTGCTGATCCATGATCCCGATGATCATCGCCCGACTCGGTCAATTCAATTGACCGGGGCCGTCGTGAAGCTTGTTCACAGAATATCCTTGGCGCACCCCGAAGAATGATGGTGGCAGCCTCGGAACAGGCGCCCGCGGATTCCGATAGCCGGGTCGGCGAGCACCGATCGTGAGTCGATTCCCCGTAGCTGCCGCCCGACTTCCGGTATGACCCCGGTCATCATGCAGGGCATTTCCGCGCGCTGTCCCCGGTTTTTCTGCGGACACCTGAAACATTCCAGACGTAGCCCATATCAGCATGGTGCAGCGCACCCCTTCAGGGCTCACTGGGAGTCACCCAAGACGATCCTGTGAATGATCCTCATTGCATTCTGGGCAGTTATTCGCGAATAAGCTTCAGGTGGTGCACGAACAGTGTTGATGATTTTTCCATCCGTTGTCGAAGGAGTTGATCGGTTGTGGCGTCTCTCGTCGTTGTCGGCGCCGGACCCAAGGCCGTCGCCGTCCAGGCCAAGGCGCACGCCCTGCGGAGACTGGGCATGACGATCCCCGAGATCCAGGTCGTCGATCCCATCGGCGTCGCGGGCAACTGGCTTCCGGAGGGCGGCTGGACCGATGGCCGGCATCTTCTGGGCACCTCGCCCTTCAAGGACATCGGCTTCCCCTATCGCACGCGTATCGCAGACGATCCGCCGCCGCACCCGGAGATCGCTGACACGCGCGGCCCCTTGAGCCGGGCCGTCGACCGGGAGCTGCTCACCCTGAGCTGGGTACGGTTCCTCATCGAGACCGGCCGGTACGCCTCATGGATCGACCGCTGCCAGCCGCAACCGCAGCACCGGCTGTGGGCCGAGTACCTGCGCTGGGTCGCAGCCCGCACCGGGCTGGACCTGGTTCGGGGCCGGGTCACCGGCATGCATGCTGGGGCCGAGGGCTGGTCGCTGTCGGTCTGCATGACCGATGGCCGGGTGCGGACCGTCACCGCTGACGCCCTCCTGGTCACCGGCCCCGGGCCCAGCACGCACCGCATCGCCGAGATTCCCCGTGTGCTGTCCCTGGCCGGCTTCTGGAAGGCGATCGCCGACGACGAGCTGCCCGAGAGCTCCAGGATTGCCGTCATCGGGGCCGGCGAGAGCGCCGCCAGCGTCATCACCGAGGTGATCCGGCACGACGTCGACGAGATCTGCCTCGTCTCCCCCGCCGCCACGGTCTTCTCGCGGGGCGAGGGGCGGTTCGAGAACGCGATGTACACCGATCCACGCCGGTGGGCGGACCTCGACGAGCAGGCTCGCCGGGACTTCATCGCGCGGACCGACCGAGGGGTCATCTCGGTCGGCATGCAGGACTGCCTGAGCTCCGATGACCGGGTCGCACATCTGCGCGGCAGGGTGCTGGAGGCCCGCGACACCGCGTCGGGGGTGGAACTGACCATGACCGATCCAGCGCGAGGACACCGCACCGCCACCTTCGGCCTGGTGATCGACGCCCGCGGCGGCAGCCCCGTGTGGTTCACCGAACTGATGGACCCGCAGACCCGGTCGCTGGTGTCCGCGGCGTGTGGTGGCGAGCTCACCGCCCGTTGTTTCGAGGACCGCATGACACCGACGCTCGCTCTGGCCGACCTGGCCCCGACGCTGTTCGTTCCGGCGCTGTCCGGGTTCCGGCAGGGGCCGGGGTTCGCGAACCTGAGCTGCCTCGGCGAACTCTCGGACCGGATCCTCGCGGGCATCGGCGTCGGCCGGCTGCCGGAGAGCAGTCCCGCCGCTCGACCTGGGCAGCTGCCCCACGGCATGAAAAATCCCCGTACCCATCCGGCACGGGGATTTTCGACCGCGTGACCTCGGCCCCGCGGTGGTGGCAGGTGAAGGATTCGAACCTTCGTAGGCATCGCCGACGGTTTTACAGACCGCTCCCATTGGCCGCTCGGGCAACCTGCCATGCGCCGTCAGACTCTACCAGCCTCTCCCCTCAAGGGGAAATCGGGAGGACGCCCCGAACCGGGGATCCGGCCCGTGCCCGGGGCGGGACCGACCTGGTGCGGCGGTCCGCGCCGGACCGGGCCCCGGGGTCAGCGCTCGTCGCTCCTGCGGCGGTACCGCCTGGCGGTGAGCACGGGCCTGGGCGTGGCCAGGACGAAGACGCAGCCCAGCACGGTGAGGAGGATGCTGAGGACGGCCCAGCTCCACAGGAGCAGGGAGTCGCGCAGGGCATCGACCATCAGGGTCGAGTTCCCGGCCAGGCCGTAACCGAGCTGCACCGCACCATCGATGACGAGCAGCAGGGCTCCGACCCTGGGGGTGCCGTGGCTCCGGACGAGACCGATGACGGCCAGGACGAACAGGACGGCGCCGATGAGGACGGCGGCGAGGGCGAGCAGCAGGATGCCGGCACTGGCGGCATCGGAGGTGGCGCCCATCGTCGAGCGCAGGATGAGCGGGACGAGTAGCAGGGCGAGCAGCAGCACGGCGGCGCCGAGTGCGGCGCCAAGTGCGGCGCGGCTGCGCCGGGGTTCGACATCGAGTCTGACCGCACCGGCCGCAGACGGTGGCTGCGGGGCCTTCGGGCGGCGAGGGCTCATTCGGGCCCGGCCTGCCCGCCGTCCCCCGTGGCTCCCCCCGCGCCGTCCGAGCCGGCGTCTCCGCCGGCGGCGCGCTGCGGCGGGCCGGAGGGGTACTGCGGCTCGACGGCGCGGGGCGTGTCGGCGGTGTCGGCGGCGCGGCGGCTGACGAAGACGATGCCCAGGACGATCGCCGCGTACATGACGACAACGGCGGCGAGCATGGCGGCGCTCACCGGGCGCAGGGTGTGGTCGGTCAACTGGACGATGACGGCGTCGGCCGCCGCAGCGACGATGAAGAGGACGTCTCCGATGCGCACCCTGCTGCCGTCCCGGAACAGGCCGATGACGGCCAGGACCACCAGGATGGCCGAGGCGATCACCGAGGGGAAGGCGAGGAAGGGCGCGTTGACCGGGGAGAGCAGGCCCCACCCCAGGCCGAGACCGATCACGATGGCCAGGGCCGCGGCCAGCAGGGTGGTGCTGGAGCAGAAGGACGCAGGCCTCCTCGCCGCCCCCGCACCAGGGGAAGTAGTACTCGTCATGCCCCCTAGTGTGTCAGCTCGGGGCCGCGGCCAACGCATCACACCCCGTTGGTGAACCGATACACCCCGTTGGTGAACCGATCGGACCTGGTTAACCTGGCTGGCATGCTGACCCTCGCCACCTACAACGTCAACGGCATCCGCGCTGCTCAGCGTCGTGGTTTCGGCGACTGGATCCGGCGCCGCCGACCCGATGCGGTCTGCCTGCAGGAGGTGCGCTGCCCTGCCGACAAGGTGCCGCTGGAGGTCTTCGACGGCTACCACGTCGTCTACAGCCCGGGGACGATCGCCGGCCGCAACGGGGTCGCCGTCATGACCCGGACGCCGGTCACCGCCGTCCGCTCCTGGGGCGGGCAGGTCTTCTCGATCGACGACGGGCGGCTGTCCGCCACCGATCCCGGACTGGTGGGCATGGCCGGCGGCACCCTGGCCCGCGCTCTGACGGAGTTCGTCGACGAGGGCCGCTACATCGAGGTCGACCTGGCCGACGAGCCGGTCACCGTCGGCTGCCTCTACCTGCCCAAGGGCGACTCGATGCTCGCCCCGAGCATCCGCACGAGGACGCCGACACCGGAGCAGCTGGAGGGGGTGCGCAGCCGCTACGAACGCAAGATGCGCTTCTTCGATGGCTTCGGCCCCCAGCTCGCCCGGTCCCGCAAGGCCGCGCTGCGGGCGGGCCGCGAGTTCCTCCTCGTCGGGGACTTCAACGTCGCCCGCGACACGGTCGACGTGAAGAACTGGCGCCCGGCGCAGAAGGCCTCCGGCTTCCTGCCCGAGGAACGAGCCTGGCTGGCCGGGCAGCTGGGCCCGCGGACCCTCATCGACGTGGTGCGCTCGCTGCACCCGGATGAGAACGGCCCCTACTCGTGGTGGAGCTGGATGGGTCAGGCCTTCGCCCGGGACACCGGCTGGCGGATCGACTACCACCTGGCCACGCCGGGGCTCGCGAAGACGGCCGTCAGCGGCACGACCGAGCGGGACGAGGACCCGGCGGCCCGGGTGAGCGACCACTGCCCCGTCGTCGTGGAGTACGACACCGCCCAGTTGTGACGCCTCGCGCCGCACACAGCGGGGCAGCGGACCGCAGGCCTCGTGTCGGTCGGCGGCCCGCGCGCCGCGGTTCAGCCGTCCTGGGCCTTGGCGCCGCCGGACGTCCCGGTCCGTGCCCCCCGGACGTCCGCGATCTCCAGGTGAGCCGCCGTCTCGGGCACGCGCCCGGGCACGGTGACCGAGGAGAGATGGGACCAGGTCATGAACAGGAAGGCGATGACGGCGGCGATCGAGATCGCCAGGCCATTGTTGCGCAGGCTCATGTCGATGGCGTCGTAGCCGAGCAGCGCGAAGTTGACCCAGATGGCGACCGTGATCTGGCGCGAACTCGGGCGCGCCAGCGGCAGCGTCAGGCCGCCCCAGAGCATGTACCAGGAGTGCAGGGCGGGGCTGGCCATTGCGGCGATGAGGTAGCCCCAGGAGACGAAGGTGGCCGGCCGGCGGCGGGCCACCGTCAGGGCGGTGACGGCGAGCAGCACGACGCCGATGGCCAGGAACACGGTGTGGCTGATGTCGATCGCGGTGCGGCTGGCCGGGTCGCCGCCGGCGAGGCGCAGACCGAGCCGGACCAGCTGACCGACGATCGTCGAGGGCGCCGGCGAGTTCGAGCTGCCGGGCACGCTCACCGCGTTGTACCAGCCGAAGTCGAGGCCCGTCCACAGGCTGATGCCTGCGAAGGTGCCGATCGCCACGAGCATCGAGACGAGGACCCGGGAGACCGAGATGAGGCCCTCGCGCAGGCCCGGCCCCGACCAGCGGCGGGCCAGCATGGGCACGACGTAGGCGGCGAGCAGGGCCGGCTGCTTGATGGAGGCGCCCACGCCGCAGGCCACCGCACCGAGCAGCCACCACCAGCCGCCGTCGGACCAGCTGCGGCGCCGGGTCTGCGGGGTGCGGTTGGCGGGTGGGATGGTGGCGAGCCACAGGCCGAGGACGACCAGGCCCATCATGAGTGCGTCGTTGTGGCAGCCGCCCACGAAGTCGATGATGAGCAGCGGGTTGAGGGTGCCGAACCAGGCGGTGAAGGCCGGGTCGATGTGCAGGCGCGTCGCGATGCGCGGCAGGCAGACCCCGATGAGGACGACGCCGACCAGCGCCGGGATGCGCTGGGCGACGGCGGACCAGTACGGGTCGAAACCGAAGACGTGGAGCAGCAGATGGGAGATCTGCATCGACAGCGGGCCGTACGGGCTGGGGGTGTCGCGCCAGACCCAGGAGACCTGGTCGGCGAAGGCGCCCGGCAGCACCCCGGGGCCCGAGTAGTAGGGGTTGATGCCGTTGTGCACGAGCCAGCCCTGCGCCGCGTAGGAGTAGGCGTCGTGGCTGAAGATGGGAGGGGCGAGCAGGAACGGGACCGACCAGATGGCCAGCACGGCCCAGTGCTTGACGTGCCGGTAGACCTGCGGTCCGCGGCTGCGCGAGCCGGCCTGGGAGGAGCGCAGTGGGCGCAGCGCGAACCAGGCGCTCATCACCAGCAGCAGGCCGGCCATCGTGACGACGGTGCCGGTGATCTTCGACAGCGAGCCCTCCAGCCGCAGGGAGGCGAGCATCCGCCACCACGGGGAGCTGCGCGGCAGATAGGCCGGGCTCAGTGCGCCGATGGCGATGAGCGCGGTGCCGTAGAAGCCCCGGCGGACGATGCCCACCCGGGCAGCGGCCAAGAGATCGGCACCGAGACGCCGCATCGTGGCGAACGCACCCGGGGCCGCAGAAGACATGCTCACAGCGTAGCGTTCCGTGCTGTCCTGGCCTGGGAACAGCACATCGAGCACGGCTACCGTGGGTGGTGACGGCGGGGTCACCAGAGCGGGGAGGAGAGACCGTGGCCGCAGGTGACATGCCCGCCAGTGAGGATCGGACGTGAGCGTCGACCAGACCAGCACCCAGACCAAGCAGATCGATCGTGTCGTCATCCGGTTCGCGGGCGACTCCGGCACCGGCATGCAGCTGGCCGGCGGCCGTTTCGGTTCTGAGTCGGCGGGCTCCGGCAACGACATCACCACCTTCCCCAGCTATCCGGCCGAGATCAGGGCCCCCCAGGGCACGATCGCCGGGGTGAGCAGCTTCCAGGTCCAGTTCGCGAACCACGAGGTCACCACCGTCGGCGAACGTCTCGACGTGCTCGTCGCCATGGGCCCGGCCTCCCTGAAGGCCCACGCCGGGGACGTGCGGCGCGGCGGCCTCATCATCGTCGACGACCACGGCTTCACCGCACGAGCCCTCACGAAGGCCGGCTACCGGACCAATCCCCTCGAGGACGGCTCGCTGGACGCGCACCAGCTCGTCCACCTGGACATGACCGCGCTGACCAGCACCGTCGTCCAGGCACTCGGCCTGGGCCGCCGGGAGGCCGAGCGATCC
Source organism: Propionibacterium australiense (assembly GCF_003666605.1). GTDB lineage: Bacteria > Actinomycetota > Actinomycetes > Propionibacteriales > Propionibacteriaceae > Propionibacterium > Propionibacterium australiense. The sequence goes on from NZ_RCIV01000001.1 coordinate 373,979, forward strand.
CGCAACATGTTCGCGCTGGGGCTCGTCAGCTGGCTGTACTCGCACCCGATCGAGGAGACCATCGACTGGATCACCCGGCGGTTCGCGTCCCAGCCGGCCATCCGGGACGCCAACATCGCCGCCCTCAAGGCGGGCGCGAACTACGGCGAGACGGCCGAGTTGTTCACCGTGCGCTACGAGGTGCGGCCGGCCCCGTTGCCGAAGGGCCGCTACCGGCAGATCACGGGAAACACCGCCACCGCCTACGGTCTCATGGTCGGCGCCCACCGCGCCGGGCTGCAGCTGTTCGTCGGCTCGTACCCGATCACTCCCGCCTCGGACCTGCTGCACGAACTGAGCAGGCGGGCCTCCTACGGGGTCGTCACCTTCCAGGCCGAGGACGAGATCGCCGGTATCGGCGCGGCACTCGGCGCGAGCTTCGGCGGTTCGCTGGGCGTCACGACGACCTCGGGTCCCGGCTTCGCGTTGAAGCAGGAGATGATCAACCTGGCCGTGATGAGCGAGCTGCCGCTGGTCGTCATCGACGTGCAACGCGCCGGACCGTCGACGGGGATGCCGACCAAGCCCGAGCAGGGCGATCTGCTGCAGGCCATGTGGGGCCGCAACGGAGAGTCGCCACTGCCGGTCCTGGCCCCCACCTCACCGGCCGACTGCTTCGACGTCGCCGTGCAGGCCTGCCGGATGGCCATCGAGTACCGCACCCCTGTCGTCATGCTCACCGACGCCTTCCTGGGCAACGGCGCCGAACCGTGGCGCCTGCCGGACCTGGCCACGATCGCCCCGATCAACCCGAACCTGGCCGCCGCACCCAACGGCATCGACGAGAAGGGCAGGCCCGTCCATCTGCCGTACCGGAGGGACCCGCGGACGCTGGCCCGCGACTGGGCGGTGCCCGGCACGCCCGGCATGGAGCACCGCCTGGGCGGACTGGAGAAGTCGGTCGAGGCCGGAACCGTCACCTACTCCCCGCTCAACCACGAGGAGATGGTGCTGACCAGGTCCCGGCGCATCGCCGGCATCCCGGTGCCCGACGCCGAGGTGGACGACCCGAGCGGGCGGGCCGAGGTCCTCGTCGTCGGCTGGGGCTCGGCGTGCGGACCGGTCTCGGCGGCCGTGCAGCGCCTGCGTGAGGCCGGGACCCGCATCGCCCACGTGCAGCTGCGCGCCCTGAACCCGCTGCCGGCCAATCTCGGACCGGTGCTGCGCCGCTATGCCCGGGTCGTCGTCCCCGAGATGAATCTCGGCCAGTTCGCGACGGTCCTGCGCGCCCGGTACCTGGTCGACGTCCGGGGCTACAACCGGGTGCGCGGTTTCCCGCTCAACGTGGACGAGCTGACCGCGCACCTGGCCGGTCAGATCGACGAACTGGCCGGCGGCGGGGCCGCGAGCGGCGAGGAGGGGATCCGATGAGCACCGGGGCACAGGGACGCGCCGCCGACCGGGGGACGGACCGCACCGGCGGCGACGGGCTGGCGGGTGTCCCGCTGGCGACCGCCCCGACCACCCGCAAGGACTTCGTCTCCGACCAGGAGGTGCGCTGGTGCCCCGGGTGCGGCGACTACACGATCCTGTCGGCCCTGCAGTCCGTGCTCCCCCGGCTCGGGATCAGGCGCGAGAACACGGTCGTCATCTCGGGCATCGGATGCTCCAGCCGCCTGCCCTACTACGTGAACAGCTACGGCATGCACTCGGTTCACGGGCGCGCCCCGACCCTGGCGACGGGCCTGGCCATGACCCGCGAGGACCTGGCCGTCTTCGTGGTGACCGGTGACGGCGACGCCCTGTCGATCGGGGCGAACCATCTGGTGCACGCGCTGCGACGCAACGTCAACCTGACGATCCTGCTGTTCAACAACCGCATCTACGGCCTGACGAAGGGGCAGTACTCCCCCACCTCACCGGTCGGCGCCGTGACGAAGTCGAGTCCGTCCGGCACCTTCGACAATCCGCTCAACCCGATGAGCCTGGCCCTCGGGGCCGAGGCGACCTTCGTGGCGCGGGCCCTGGACGCCGACCGGGACGCCCTGGAGGAGACGATCGAGGCGGCGGCGAGGCACCGCGGAGCCTCCTTCGTGGAGATCTACCAGAATTGCGTGGTCTTCAACGACGGGGCCTATGAGGCCTTGCGCGGCCCCGACCGTACGGAGTCGATCATCAGGCTGCGGGCCGGCGAACCGATCGTCTTCGGTCACGACGGGCACCTGGGCGTGGTGGCCGGTCCGGACGGTGGTGTCCGCGTCGCCGAGGTCGCCGAGGTCGGGCTGGAGAACGTGCTCGTCCACGACCCGACGATCGACGACCCGAGCCGCGCCTTTGCGCTGAGCCGCCTCACCTCGACGGGCGCCATGGCACAGGCGCCGATGGGTGTCTTCCGTGACGTGGACCGCCCCGTCTACGACGACCTGGTGCGTGACCACGTCCGCCGGGCCCAGGAGACCCTGGGCCCGGACCTGGGTTCGGATGCGGCGCTGGCCGCCCTCATCGCAGGCACCGACACCTGGCAGACCTGAGGCCCGGCGGCCCCGGCACCGCCGTCGGGGATGTCCGGCACGTCCGTCCGCGCAGCGCAACTGTGTTTCTGCCGGTGGGCAGGGTCACTGTCACGAGCCGAGCGGCGATCCGAGACCCCAGTAGGGTAACCTTGCCTCTCATGACCGAACCGGCCTTTCATTTCGAGGACTTCGACCTCAACGTGCCAGCCACGCAGGACCTGTTCCGCCACGTCAACGGGACATGGCTGCGGACCGCCGAGATCCCCGAGGACCGCGGCTCCTGGGGTGCCTTCGACAGGCTCCGCGAGAACTCCGAGCAGGCCGTCCGCGAGATCATCGAGGCCCAGTCGCCCGACGCCGATCCAGGCTCCGACGAGGCCAGGATCGCCGCTCTCTACGCGTCGTTCATGGACGAGGACGCCGTCGAGGCCGCCGGCACGGCTCCCCTGGCGCCGATCCTCGACCGCATCGACGCCATCGGCACCGTCGAGGACCTGGCCCGCTTCTGGGGATGGAGCGCCCGCCACGGCATCGACGTGCCGCTCGACATGAGCAACGACTCCGACCCGGGCGACCCGGATCGCTATCTCATGTTCTTCGGCCAGTCCGGCATCGGCCTGCCCGACGAGGAGTACTACCGGCTCCCCGAGCACGCCGAGCTGCGCGAGGCGTACCGGGCGCACATCGCGAAGAGCCTCGACCTGGCCGGCCTGCCCGACCCCCAGGAGCAGGCCGAGGCGGCCTACGGGCTGGAACGCGACATCGCGGCCTGCCACTGGGACAAGGTCCGCACCCGCGACATGGTCGAGATGTACCACCTGCAGACCTGGGAGCAGTTCTGCGCCGAGAGCCCGGCCCTGTGCTGGGACGCCTTCCTCGACGGCGCCCGGCTGCCTGCCGAGACGGTCGCCGAGGTCGTCAACTGCCATCGCACCGTCCCGGCGGCCATCGCCGAGCTGGTCACCCCCGACCGGCTCGACGAGTGGCGCAGCTGGGCCCGCTGGCAGGCCGTCAACGCCCTCACCCCGTACCTGACGCGCGAGCTGTCGACAGCCGGTTTCGAGTTCTACTCCAAGACCCTGCACGGCATCCCCACCCAGCGGCCGCGCTGGAAGCGGGGCGTCGCGCTGACCGAGGGCGTCCTCGGCGAGGCCATCGGCCGGATCTACGTCGCGCGGTACTTCCCGCCCGAGACGAAGGCCGCCGCCGACCGGCTCGTCGCCAATCTTCTGCAGGCCTACCGGGGCTCGATCGGCGAGCTCGACTGGATGACCGACGCGACCCGCGCCGAGGCCCTCGCCAAGCTGGACAGCTTCCGCACCAAGATCGGCTACCCGTCGCGCTGGCGCGACTACTCGGCGCTCCAGATCCGCGCCGACGACCTGGTCGGCAACGTACTGCGCGCCGAGTCCTTCGAATTCGACCACACCATCGAGCAGCTCTCCGGCCCGGTCGACCGGGAGGAGTGGTTCATGTACCCGCAGACGGTGAACGCCTACTACCATCCGCTGCGCAACGAGATCGTCTTCCCCGCGGCCATCCTGCAGCCCCCGTTCTTCAACCCCGCGGCCGATGACGCGGTGAACTACGGCGGGATCGGCGCGGTGATCGGCCACGAGATCGGTCACGGCTTCGACGACCAGGGCGCCACCTGCGACGGCGACGGCCGCCTGCGCAACTGGTGGACCGACGAGGACCGCGCCGCCTTCGAGGCCCGCACCGGCGCGCTCATCGCACAGTACGACGGGCTGTCGCCCACCGGCATCGACGACGCCCACGTCAACGGCGAGCTGACGATCGGCGAGAACATCGGCGATCTCGGCGGCCTGTCCATCGCCTACCAGGCGTGGCGGATCGCCACCGGCGGCACCGAGCCCGAACCGATCGACGGCCTCACCGGCGCCCAGCGCCTCTTCTTCGGCTGGGCCCAGGTCTGGCAGGATCTTTCCCGCCCGGAGCAGCTCCGGCAGCGCCTGGCGAACGACCCGCACGCCCCCGACGAGATCCGCTGCAACCAGGTGGCGAGGAACGTCGACGCCTTCCACGAGGCCTTCGGCACCGGGCCAGGCGACGGCATGTGGCTCGACCCCGCAGAGCGCGTGCGGATCTGGTGACGGCAGGCCCGATCCGTCCGCCACCCCGACCCGCGAGCGGATGGTCCGCGCCGATGACCGGTTCTGGACATCGCTGGATCGCGCCGCCATGTCATGTCATACTGCGGAGTCAGCCCCGAAAACGTTCAGGAGTATCCCCATGACCTTCACCGAAGCGGTGAAAACCTGCTACACGAAGAAATACGCAGACTTCAACGGACGCGCCAGCCGCAGCGAGTTCTGGTGGTTCTTCCTCTTCTATGCCGCCGTCAATCTCGTGCTCTACGCGGTCTTCCTCATCATCGCTGCGGCCTCCGCAGCCAATGACCCCTACAGCGGTGCTCCTGCCATCGCCATCGTGATCCTCGTTCTCTTGATCGCCTTCGACCTGGCAAGCATCGTCCCGTACATCGCTGTGGCTGTCCGCAGGCTGCACGACACCGGCAAGCCGGGCACCTACTTCCTGCTCGTCCTCGTCCCGTCGGTCGGCGGCATCATCGTGCTCGTCCTCTGCGCGCTGGAACCCAACCGCGGCCCCAACATGTACGGCCCCGACCCGCTCGACCCGACCAGTTCGTCCCAGGCCATGGCGGGCCTGTACGCCGCCCAGCCCTATGGCGGGGCGCAGCCGGCCCAGCCCTACGGCGCCACCGGCTACCCGGCCCAGCCCTACGATTCCGCCAACCCCTACGCCGCCCCGACGGTCAATCCCTACGCGGCCACCGGGGACCAGCAGCCCGGCTCGAATCAGCCGTACGGTCAGCCCTACGGCGCGGCACCGACCGGTCAGCCTGCCGCCTCGCCGTACGGCCAGCCCTCGGCGTCCCAGCCGTCGGCCGATGCCCCGTTCGCGGCACCGGCCAGCCCGGCCTCGGCAGCCGGCGGCCAGAGCAGCCAGCCGTCTGCGCCTCAGCCTCCGGCCCCCGGCGGTGACCAGCAGTCCTACGGCTTCGACTTCAACAAGCCCGAGGGATACGGCACCACCAACTGACACCGACCCACTGGCCCCCGGCCGGGCGAACCGGTCCCGCGTCAGGACCCGACGACAGGTGGTCCCGGCGCGCTTGTGCGCCGGGACCACCTGTGTTTGTACCCCACCCGGGTGCACGACCCGCCCTGGTCGCGTCAACCCCGCGGCGCCCTATTGGCACACCCCCGCGAAACGCGACCCGGTGCCTCAAGGCTCCCACCGGGTGATCGGATTGGCGGGCGCCGGTGCGGGGCGGGTCTCGCCACGTCCTTGGGCCGTGTCGGCCCGCCGTGCCATACTGCTGAGTCAGGCCCGAAGACACTCAGGAGTGCCCCGATGACCTTCACCGAAGCGGTGAAAACCTGCTACACGAAGAAATACGCGGACTTCAACGGACGCGCCAGCCGCAGCGAGTTCTGGTGGCTCCAGGCCTTCTTCCTCGGCGTCACCATCGCGGTCTACCTGCTCATCATGATCAGTGCCGTGATCGCCAGCGCGAACGCCCCGTACGAGGTCCCGATATTCGCCGTGATACTCGTGGGCCTCTATCTCGCCTTCTACCTGGTCAGTATCATCCCGCTCATCGCGGTGACGGTCCGCAGGCTGCACGACACCGGCAAGTCGGGAACCTACTACCTGGTCACCCTCATCCCCTGGGTCGGCAGCATCATCCTGCTCGTCCTCTGCGCACTGGAGCCCGATCGCGGCCCGAACATGTACGGGCCCGACCCGCTCAACCCGAACGGCCAGGCCCTCGCTCTGACGAACCCCTACGCCCAGCCCTACGGCGCCGGATATCCAGCCCAGCCCTACAACATTGGCTACCCGGCCCAGCCCTACGGCACCGGGTACCAGGCCCAGCCGGCCGGCAATCCCTACGCCGTCCCGACGGCCACCCCCTACGCAGCCACCCCAGGACAGCAGCCCGGCTCTGGCCAGACCTACGGCTGGCCCTACGACACTGCGACACCGACCGGCTGGCCGGCCGCCGCACCGTACAGCCAGCCCTCGGCGCCCCAGTCCCCTGCCCAGGGCAACGACCAGCAGCCCTACGGCTCCGACTCCAGCCGGCACTACGGCTTCGACTTCGACAAGCCCGAGGGCTACGGCACAGGCAACTGATCTGCTGGCTCTTCTGGCGCAGGAGCGCCCTCCAACAGATCTCTTGTGTTGTGACAGCCAATGCCTGCTCGATGGCCTCCGCGGCTGCGATCGCCGGATGGGGCGAAAACCACCGTGCCCATCCGAGGCGGCCAATCCGCGAGCCACGAGATCATCCAGGCCGCCAGACACCAGCATGGCATCGGCCGCCTCGGCCCGCTGAGCCGACCAGGGGCCCGGCTCTCTTCCGCACCTCCTGCGATGCGGCCAGGGCGGGGCCTGGGACGACTGGCCCCCGCCCTGGCCACGGAGTTCCGCTAGATACTGGCCTTGATCAGCTCGGTAGCGCGGTTGGCCGCAACCCACCCGGATGTGTACGCGAAGCCGCTGATGGTACCGGGAATATCCAGCGGGTAGCTGTCACCCCACAGGCCGCTGGCCTCGGCGCCCACGGCGAAGAGGCCCGGGATGGGCCGCTCGGTATCCCCCGAAATCACCTGCAGGTTCCCGTCCACGACGATGCCACCCAGCGAGATCAAGGTGCCGGCAATCATGGTGACCGCATAGAACGGGCCCTCGGTGACCGCGCGGAGGTATTTCGGTGTCTTGTAGTAGTCGTCATCGACGCCGGCTGCGCAGTGCGCGTTGTAGCGGGCCACGGTAGCAGCCAGTTCGTCGGCGTCCACACCGATCTGAGCGGCCAGTTCGGCCAGCGAGTCGGCCTTGAAGGCGGTATCGGTCTTGAGATCCTGCGCCAGTTCCTCGTCCAGCATCGCCAACGGCGCGTGGTAAGGAATGAAGGTACCCAAGCTGATGTCCGAGCCAGAGGTCTCCATGTAGCGCTTGGTGGCCTCGTCGAAGATGGTGTAGACGACCGCGCCGGGAGCCTGAGCGATCACGTTCGCGGCATCCGCGAAGTTCATGGCGACGCTCTCGTCGGTGAACCTCTTACCCAGCTTGTTGACCCATAGGTAGGGCTGCGAGCCCGCGCCACTGACATGCGAGGTGATGGTTTTGCCCTTTGCCACCGGCATCAGCGCCATGGCGCCGGTCATGCCTTCCTTGGCGCCGGCGGCCATCGCCATCCGGTACCCGTCACCGGTATTACCCGGAGTGCCCAGCTCGACGAGCATGCGCCCGTTCTCACCGAAACGGGAATGCCTGGCGATCATGTCGGGGTCGGACGAGTAGCCACCGCCGGCCAGGATCACGGCCTTGGCACCGATCCGCAGGTCATTGTCGTCGGAATCCTTGGCCTCAACGCCAACAACCGCACCGTCCTCGACCATCAGGTTGACCGCTGACGTGGACAAGAAGATGTCCGCGCCGTTCTCCCGGGCCTGGGCCTCCATGAGCTGGATGATGCGAGCGCCCTCGCCCTCGGCCCAGTGCATGGTCTTCAACTCGTTTTCCTGCTCGTAGGCATAGATGGTCACGTCTTCCCAGACCGCACCCATGTCACGGAGCTTCTCGATGGTGGTGGCCGAATTCTTCACGAACATGCTGACGACATCGGCGTCGGCACGGAAGCTGCTGAGGCCGATGAAACGCTTGAAGCCCACCGAGCAGGGCACCTCGATACCGCGCTTCTCCTGCTCAGCCGATTCGAACGCGGCCGATCCCTCGACGAACTGGCCGTGCCCACCGACGGCGTCCAGTTTCTCCAGCACTGCGACGGTGTTGCCGTTCAAGGCCGCCTGGGCGGCTGCGGAAAGACCGGACGCGCCGGCCCCCACAACGACGATGTCGTATTCAACGTCATAGTTGTTGGGCATGATTGTCTCCCTTCTAAGGGTGGGGTGGTGTTTCTTGACTGAACGCTGATTGCAGGGCGGGAACGACATCGTAAAGGTCGGCGACGATGCCGTAGCGGGCGCGCCGGAAGATCGGCGCCTTGGGGTCGTTGTTGACCGCGACGACGACACGGGCATCGCGGATGCCGTCCTGATGCTGCGGTTGGCCCGATATGCCGAGGGCCAGGTACAGCTCAGGCTTGATCCGCTGTCCGGAGCGACCGATGACATGCTCGGCGCCGAACCAGTGCAAATCCTCACTGACGGGCAGGGTGCAGGCGATCTCTGCGCCCAGGGTCGCGGCCAACTCCTCGACCAGCGGCAGATCGCCGCGCGAACGCACACCGCGCCCGATGCCGATCACGCGAGACGCCGAGGCGAGCCCGGCGGTCGGGGCGCTGCTGGATGAGATGAGCGTGAGGTCCCCATCGGTATCCCCTGCGGTCATCCGCTCCACCGGGGCCGGCTCGCAGGCCGGAAGGTTCTCGTCGCGGCCGGCGAAGATCGCCACCGCAGGCACGCCGACCCGAAGAGTCTCAGTAACACGTCCTTCCAGGGCGGGGCCGCTGATGAGGAGATCCTGGCCTTCCGCGCTGACCTCGTGCATGGCCGGCACCCAGGCGGCGTCGATCCGCACCGCCGCAGCCGCCGCCAGTACCCGGCTGGCCGGATGATCGGCGATGAGCAGTAGCTCCGGAGCCGCGGACGCGACCAACTCCGCCACGGTGGTGGCGTGGGCCTCGGCCGGCACGTCGGCCCCGCAGTCGATCCAGACAACCTTGTCAGCACCTGCCACGGCAAGCGTGTCGGCAAGCTCTCTGGGACCGACGGCCACGATGGTAACGCCGCCAAGCGCCCGGCTTGCAGCCACCATGGTTGAGACGGGCCCCGCATTCGTCACGATGATCCACGTGTTCATGATGTCCTCCATGTGGGTCAGCAGACGCCGTCGGCGCGTAGCGCGGCGACGAGCTCGGATGCGGCGTTGTCGCCTTCGAACAGTTGGACCCGAGCAGAATCGGGAACCCGAGTGCCTCTGGAGACGACCCGGTCCGGGGCCGCCGCGTTGAGTTCGGCAATGGTCACCTTCACCTGCGGCGCCCTGCGCGCAGCGAGAATCTCCTTCATGCCAGGGGTTTTCTTCTCCTCGGCATGCGCGACACAGGCAAGCACCACCGGCAGTGCGGTCTCGATGACATCGACGCCCGTGCCGGACTTCCGACCGACCCGGATCCGGTCCTCGCCGCACGGTTCCGCCGACTCCACCTGTGCGATGCATGGCCAGCCGAGCGCCGCCGCAAGTGCCACCGGAAGCGCCCGGTTCCACGCAGAGTCCCCGATGGTCACCAGACCGATCGACGGCGTGCTCCGGACGACCGCCGCGAGCATCGCCGCAGTGGCTGAGGTGTCCTGATCGGGTGTGGCATCGGTGACGATGATGGTCTCCTGCGCGCCCCGGGCCGCAGCCCAGGCCAGGTCACCGCCCGCGATCGTCACGCCGACGAGCCTGGCTCCGGTCGGCTGCGCCAGTATTTTCGCGATTTCGATCGCGGCCGGCTCATCATCACCGACCACGGGCTGGGAGCGACCCCAGTCCACAGCACCGTCAGCACTCACTCGGGCGGTCTGCGGGTCCCGCGCCCATTTGAAAACGACTGCATAATCCACCTGACATCCCCTCCACTGTGAGTTTCTGTCAGCCCATGGGATCTATCTGACACATGTCAGACTGACATCTGTCAGATATCCTATGATGAACAGGTGTCAACCGCAACCCCAGAGGACTACCAAACGGATCGCTCCGTCACGTACGCGGAATCAGCCCTGCGTGCAGCGGTGGTAGCCCTCGCAAAGGACAAGTCAGTGGCCCGGCTCACGGTGGCCGAGGTGTGCCGTAGGGCGGGCATCTCCAGGGATTCGTTCTACCGCTTCGCGGCCAGCCCCGCCGAGTTGCTGGCCGCCTACCTCTACGAGGACCACAACGTGTCGGAGGTGACACCGCGACACGCGGCCACCACCGAGGCCGCGCCTTCACTGACCGCCGCCATGCGTCTCGTCGTTGAGCACGTCCAGCGGAACCTGGCCATCTACACCAACGCATTGGACCCGCACTTCACGCCGCAGTTGCAGGATGCTCTGCTGCGGCGCTTCACCGAGGTCCTCCAGGCCCACGTCAACGAGTTCCCCGAGAAACTGCCGCGGATCGACGACGCCGAGCCGGGAGTCGCAGCCCGCGACGCCTTGATCGCCTACGTCGCCTTCGCCACCCTCGGCGCGATAGAATCCCTGGTTCGTTCCGGCGCGATCACCGATACCGAGCTCTCCGTGGCGATCCTGAACTCGGCCATCGCACCCAGCTGGCTGTCCCAACCACGCGAGGACTCCACGAGAGTCCTGCCGAGCCCTTGACGCCCCGCGGGTGTCCCGTGCGATACTGCCGACCGATTTGCCCCCCAACCACAGGAGTCCCCCATGGGTTTCGGCCAGTCCATCAAGACCGTCTACTCGAAGTACGCCACCTTCAGCGGCCGCGCGAGCCGCGGCGAGTTCTGGTGGTTCCTTCTGTTCGACTTCCTCGTGAACCTCGTCCTCATGGCGCTCAACACGATCGCGCGCAACGCCGGCATCGTGAGCCCCGAGACGACCACCCCGGCGGTCCACCTCCTCGCCCTCTTCAACCTCGGCACGTTCATTCCGCTGCTGGCGCTCTACGCCCGGCGCCTGCATGACACCGGCCGCAGCGCGGCCTTCCTGCTCCTGTTCCTGATCGCCGGGCTCGGCGCGCTCATCCTGCTCGTCCTGTGCGCCTCCGCCGGCCAGCCCGGCCCCAACCAGTACGGCGACGACCCGGTGGACACGGGGCGCGGCGCCCAGTCCTTCGGTCACCCGGTCCAGCCCGCCCAGCAGGCCTCCTACGGCCGGCCCCCGTACGGCGGTCAGTGAGCACGGGCACTGCCCCGTGTGCAGGCATGAGCAGTGCCCCCGGCCATCTCCTGGCCGGGGGCACTGCCCTGTGCGAGAGGAGGGAATGGCTCAGTTGACGGCGCCGCTGGTCGCTGCGACGGCGGCGTCGACCTCCTCGGCGTGCCTCCGCACCGCCTCGCGACGCTCCCTGCCCCAGGTCTCACGGGTGGTGAGCGCGCAGACCAGGCCGATGACACCGTAGATGACGATGAGCAGGGCCGGCCCCTTCCAGTCGAGGGCCTCGTACAGGGCGGTGCAGAAGAAGGGCGTGAAGCCCGACAGCACGGCGGAGAACTGGTAGGCCAGCGAGACGCCGGCGGAACGGCGCTCCGGCGGGTACAGCTCGGAGAACCAGGCTCCCTGGATGCCGGCCATGCCGTTCTGGCAGACGCAGTAGCTGATGATCATGCACACGAGCATGACGCCCGCGGAGTCCACGTGCAGCAGACGGAACAGCGGGAAGCCCCAGGCGATGACGACGACCGACAGGCCGATGTACAGGCCGCGGCGCCCGATCCTGTCGGACAGGGTGCCCCAGCCGATCGTGGCGAACAGGCCGATCGCGGCGGCGGTGAGCAGGGTCGGCAGGGTCCGGCCGGCGTTCTGCGGCGCGTGCATCCGCACGTAGGACAGCACGTAGGTGATCGCCACGGCGTAGGTCGCGGTCTCGGCGATGCGCAGGCCCATGGCCTTGAAGAAGTTCTGCCAGTCGTTGCGCAGCGAGGCGAGGATCGGGTTCTTCTCGATGTTGCCCTCCTCCTTGACCTCCTCGAACTCTGGGGATTCGGAGACGTGCGTCCGGATGATGATGCCGACGGCGATGAGGACCGCGCTGAGCAGGAAGGGCACGCGCCAGGCCCAGGTGCCGGGCAAATGGGTCGAGAGCTGGAAGGCGATGGTCGACAGCAGCAGGCCGAGCGGGAACCCGGCCTGGGTGATGCCGGTGAGGAAGCCCTTGTGCAGCCAGGGGGCGTGCTCGTAGGTCATGAGGATGGCGCCGCCCCACTCGCCGCCGAAGGCCAGGCCCTGGATGATGCGGACGATGACCAGCAGGATCGGGGCCAGGATGCCCGCGGTGTCGTAGGTCGGCAGGCAGCCGATGGCGACCGTCGCGCCGCCCATGAGGAGCAGCGAGGCGATGAGGATCGGCTTGCGGCCGATCCGGTCGCCGAGGTGACCGGCGAGGATGCCGCCGATGGGCCGGACGGCGAAACCGATGCCGAGTGTGGCGAAGGAGGCCAGCAGGCCGAGAACCGGGCTGACGGCCGGGAAGAAGGCGTCGTTGAGGTAGAGCGAGGCGGCGGTGCCGAAACCGATGAAGTCATAGGTCTCGACCGTGGCGCCAACGCTGGAACCGATGGCGACCTTGAACTTCTCGGGTGTGCCGTGGACGGGCGTGCCGTGCTTGGCCATCTCGGCCAGCTCGGCCTGGAGCGCAGCGTTCGGCTCCGGTGAGGTAGTCATGTTGCTCCAAAAGTCCTGGAAGACCGCGTGCGGGCCTTCGTGATGGGAAAGGTGGGGACGAGCGCTGTCCCTGACGATGGGCGGGCCGGCCTGCCGGCCGGCCACGAGCCACGGTTGGGCGGGCCGTCATGGCACCGCCGTGGCGGGTGCGGGGAGGGGACGTGTCCGGCCCGCTCCCCGCACGGGGTCCTTCAGGACCGGCGTCTCAGGCCAGCAGGCCCTTGGTCCGCTCCACGATCCTGGCCGTGCTCACGCCGTAGCGGTCGTACAGCGTGGGCAACGCACCGGCGTCGAGGAATTCGTCGGGCAGCGCCACCGGGTGGATCTGCCTGGTGACGCCCTTCTTCGCCATGGCCTCGGCCACGGCGCCGAAGAGACCGCCGATGACGGTGTGGTTCTCGGCCGTCAGGACAAGGCGGTCCTGAGCGATCTCGGCGAGGACGGTCTCCTCGTCGAACGGCTTGAGGGTCGGGCAGTGCAGCACGCTGACGTCGATGCCGTCATTGGCGAGCTCGGTGGCCGCGTCGAGCGCGCGCTCGGTCATGAGACCGGTCGACACGATGAGGACCTCCTTGCCGGGGCGGATGACCTTGGCCTTGCCCAGCTCGAAGGCGTAGTCGTACTCGTCGAGCACGACCGGGACCTTGCCGCGCAGGACACGCATGTAGGTCGGGCCGTCGTGAGCGAAGAGCTGCGGGGTGGCCTGGACGATGTCGATCGAGTCGCAGGGATCGACGATCGTCATGTTCGGCATGCCGCGCAGGATCGCGATGTCTTCGGTGGCCTGGTGGGACGGGCCGTAGCCGGTGGTCAGGCCGGGCAGGGCGCACACCATGTTGACGTTCAGGTTGCGCTCGGCGATGTCGAGGCAGATGAAGTCGTAGGCGCGGCGGGTGGCGAACACCGAGTAGGTCGAGGCGAAGGGGATGAAGCCCTCCTGCGCAAGACCGGTGGCCGCGCCGACGAGGGCCATCTCGGCCATGCCGACCTGGTAGAAGCGGTCGGGCATCGCGTCGCGGAAGATGTGCAGGTCGGTGTACTTGGCCAGGTCGGCCGACAGGCCGAGGAGACGTTCGTCCTTCTCGGCGATCTCGAGCAGGGCATGGCCGAGCGGGGCGGCCATGGTGCGCTGGCCCTCGCGGGCGATGTCGGCGCTCATCGCGCCGGAGACGAGTTTCTTGGGGCTCATAGTCCGTATGCCTCCTTGAGATGCTGCTGTGCAACGGCCCACTCCTGCGGAGCGACCCTCATGAAGTGGAGCTTCTCGCGGGTCTCGAGGAAGTCCACGCCCTTCGCGAGCTTGGTGTCGGCGATCAGGCAGCGCGGCTTGTCGTTGTCGACGCCGTAGCGCAGCTCCTCCAGGAGCTCGACGACCTTGGCGAGATCATTGCCGTCGCAGCGCCGGGTCTCCCAGCCGAAGGCCCGGAAGCGCTCGTCGATGGACTCGGTGGTCATGATCTCCTGGCTCTTGCCGTCCGCCTGCTGGTTGTTGAAGTCGACGATGGCGATCAGGTTGTCGAGCTTGAAGTGACTGGCGGTCTGCGCGGCCTCCCAGGTGGAGCCCTCGTCGAGTTCGCCGTCGGAGAGGACGTTGTAGCAGACGTTCTCGGTGTTGCCCTTGCGCTTCAGACCCAGGGCGATGCCGTTGGCGATCACCAGGCCATGACCGAGGGAGCCGCCGGAGATCTCGACACCGGGGGTGTACGAGGCCATGGCGGACATCGGCAGTCGGGAGTCGTCGGTGGCGTAGGTGTCCAGCTCGTCCTCGTCGATCATGCCGATCTCGACGAGTGCGGCGTAGATGGCCAGACCGTAGTGGCCCATCGAGACGAGCACGCGGTCACGGCCCTCCCACTCCGGGTTCTTCGGGTCGAGCCTTGCCTGGTCCACGTAGAGTGCGGCGAGCACGTCCGACAGCCCCAGGGCCTGGCCGATGTAGCCCTCGCCCTGCACAGCGGCCTCGCGCAGGGAGTTCCGGCGGATGCGGTAGGCCGCCATGCGGAGCGCCTCGAGACGCTCCGGCGTGATCGGTTCACGGTTCGTTGTCATGTTCACTCCTCGTTCCGGCGCACGTCACGCGATGTAGGCGCCGCCGTTGATCGACTGGGTCGTGCCGGTGACATAGCTGGCGTCCTCGCTGGACAGCCAGACGTACATGTTGGCGATGTCGCGCCCCGTGCCCTGGCGCTTCATCGGGATGGTCGCGGTGAGCCTGTCCTCGTCCTCCTGGCTGTTGCCGGCACGGATGTCGGTGGCGACGACGGCCGGGCAGATGGCGTTGACGGTGATGCCCTCGGGAGCCATCTCCCTGGCCAGCGAACGGGTCAGGCCGAGCACGCCGGCCTTGGCGGCCGAGTACGGCGTCTTGCTGAAGACGCCGCCGCCCTGCTGAGCGGAGACGGAACTCATGTTGACGATGCGCCCGTAGCCGCCCTCGATCATGGCCGGCAGGAACGCCTGGCAGGTGTTGAAGACGCCGGTCAGGTTGACCGCGATGACCTTGTCCCACAGCTCGGGGGTGACCTCGAGGAAGGGCACCGGCGAGGGGATGCCGGCCACGTTGGCCAGGGCGCCCACCGGGGGGAGGTCGGAGGCGGCGACCTGCTGGGCGATGTCGAAGACCTGCTCGCGGTTGGTGACATCGGCCGCGTAGGCGGCGACCCGCGCGCCGGTGTCCTTGGCGATGGCCTCGGCAGCGCTCCTGACGCCCTCCTCGTTCAGGTCGAGGACGACGACGGCCCAGCCCTCCTCGGCGAAACGCTGAGCGGTTGCGTACCCGATGCCATGGGGTGAAGCAGCGCCCGTCACTACTGCGGTCCTGGGGCCGACGCCCGTTCCGAGTCCCATTCTGGATCTCCTCACTTCATCGTGATGATTGAAGTCAACTGTTTACTGTTGACTGTTGACACTGAGCATAGGCAGTCATCCGCGAGCACGTCAAGGGCTGGGATGTCAGCTCTTCCCGCCGATTCGGGCAACGAGCCACGGCACCGGGTACCTCGGGCTCACCGGCACCGGGCCGGGCAGTCGGCAACCGGGGCGGCAGGGAGGGCTACGAACCCATCTGGGAGACCCAGAAGGAGCCGGCGCGGCGCATGTGGTCGGCGAAGGCGGTGATGATCTCGAGCTCGTCAGCGGTGCGCACGGCGTGGACGAGCGGTTCGTGGTGCGCGCGGGTGATGATGATCGGGATCACCGCGCTCTGGTGCATGGCTCCGGCGAAGATGACGACGCGCATCTGCTGCTGCAGCTCGAGCCACTTCGCGAGGAGGAGCTTGTTGCCCGACAACTCGCACAACCGCTGGTGGAAGGCCAGGTCCTGCTGGACCGCGTCGGACAGGTCCCCCAGCTTCTCCTGGGGCAGGGCCCTGGCCAGCTCGTCGCACAGGGCCTCGCGATCGGCGCTCCGGGCCAGGCGCACCGCGGCGCCGCTCTCGAGGAAGGAACGGACCTCGTACAGCTCGGTGACCTCGGTCGGCGTGAAGGAACGGACGATGAGGCGGCCCCGCGAGGCCGACTCGGCGAGGCCGGCCTCCTCGAGCGCCCGCAGGGCCTCGCGCACGGTACCCCGGCTCACGGAGAACTGGGCGGCCAGATCGGTCTCGTTGAGATGTTCCCCGGACGCCAGCTGTCCCTCGAGAATCGCCTCGCGCAGCTGGTCGAGCACCTGCGTCCGCAGATTCACGCGTCGCACGGCACTGATGGTCATGAGGGCACATCCTTCGAGGTCGTGTCAGGGGTCCCGATGAGCAGTCATCGGTACGCCTCAAGGTCAGGGGGATCATACGTCATGACGTGGGAGTTTTCCCGCATTTGGGTCACTCCCGCTGGCCGCCGGGTCGGGCCGGGCGCCAGGGCTTCAGGCCGAGCGTGTGATGACCTCGTCACACAGCCGGTCGAGAGCACGGCGCGTCGGCCCCTCCGGTACGGCGGCCAGCTCGGTGCGGGCAAGATCGGCCCGGCGGCGGATCTCGGCACGCGCCTCGTCGATGACATGGTTGGCGCGCAGGGCGGCCAGGGCACGGGCGAGATCGGCGTCATCGGTCGACGAGGAGCGGATGAGAGCCATGAGATCCTGGTCCGCCGGGTCGTCGCTGGCGGCGAGCAGGAGCGTGGGCAGTGTGAGGACGCCCTCGCGCAGATCGGTGCCGGGCGTCTTTCCGGTCTCGTCGCTGACGATGTCGATGAGGTCGTCCGACAGCTGGAAGACCAGGCCGATCTGCATGCCGTAGCGGCCGATCGCGTCGATGACCGGCCGGTCGGCGCCGGCGACCATGGCACCGAACAGCGCCGAGGTGCGGATCAGCGCACCGGTCTTGCCCTCGATGACGCGAAGATAGTGCTCCATGGGGTCGGCGCCGGGCTGCGGGCCCTTCATCTCGCCGATCTGGCCGGTGACGAGATCGGCGAAGGTGTCGGCCTGCAAGCGCACGTAGTCGTTGCCGAGATGAGTGACCTCACTCGAGGCACGGGCGAAGAGCCAGTCGCCGACCATGATGGCCGTGGAGTTGCCGAAGGCCGCGTTGGCGCTGGGCACCCCGCGGCGCAGATCGGCCTCGTCCATGACGTCGTCGTGATAGAGCGAGGCTACATGGGTCAGCTCGACGACGACGGCCGCACGTGTCACGTCCTCGGGGTCCGCGCGGGGTCCCAGGTGGCTGGTGAGGGCCACCAGCAGTGGACGGAAACGCTTGCCGCCGGCCGAGATCACATGCGCGGCTGCCTCTGCCAGGAAGGGATTGTCGGCCCCGAGAGCCACCTCATCGAGCCGTCGCTCGATGGCGGTGAGCTGGTCGTCGATGCTCTCGGCGAAGGCCTCGTCCTCAGCCTGGCTCACAGTCGTCTCCTATCAGCGCAGGAACCCTGCCGCGCTCGTGAAAAGGTCGAGCACGGAACCAGGTGCAAGACCAAGGACAAGCGTACCGACGGCCCCAACAACGATCACCACCCAGGTCGGGACCCCGGCCTTGACGACGTCGACGGAGGCGTCCGGTTTGTCGAAGTACATGATCTTGACCAACCGGAAGTAGAAGCCGGCGGTGACCAGGGACATGACGATCGCCACCACGACGAGCCAGGTGTAGCCGCCCTGCCAGCCGGCGACGAAGGCCACCAGCTTGCCGACGAATCCGCCGGTCAGCGGGATCCCGGCCATCGACAGCAGGAAGAGCGTCATGATGGCGCCGAGCACCGGTTCGCGGCGGCCGAGACCGGCCCAGGCGTCGAAGCCGGTCGCCTCGCCGCCGCTGCGGCGGACCATCGTCAGGATCGCGAAGGCCCCCATCGTGGCAAGACCGTAGCCGGCCAGGTAGAACATGACCCCCGAGACCGAGCCGGTGAGCCCCTCCCCCAGCGCGTCTCCGGCCATCGCCCCGACGACGGCGACCAGGATGAACCCGGCATGGGCGATCGAGGAGTAGGCCAGCAGGCGCTTGACGTCATTCTGGGCCAGGCCGACGACCGCGCCGAAGAGCATCGTCAGGACGGCGATGACGGCGAGGACCAGCTGCCAGTCCCAGCGGGCGCCGCCGAGGGCGACGAACAGCAGCCGCAGCAGCCCGCCGAAGGCCGCCAGCTTGGTGCACACGGCCATGAAGGCGGTGACCGGGGTCGGGGCTCCGGTGTAGACGTCCGGCACCCATGCGTGGAAGGGCACGGCGCCGATCTTGAACAGGACACCGGCCGCGGTCAGGGCGAGACCGGCCATGAGCAGCGTCTGGGACTCGATGCCGAGCGTGATGCCTGCGTCGATGTCGGTGAACAGGAAGGAGCCGCTGAAGCCGTACAGCAGCGCCGCGCCGAACAGGAACAGCGCGCTGGACATGGCGCCCAGCAGGAAGTACTTCAGCGCGGCCTCCTGCGACAGGAGCCGACGGCGACGCGCCAGGGCACACATGACGTACAGCGGCAGCGAGAGGATCTCCAGGGCGACGAACATGGTCAGCAGGTCGTTGGCCGCCGGGAAGACGAGCATGCCGAACAGCGACAGCTCGAGCAGGATGAAGACCTCGGTGTTCTCCTGACGAGCGGCGATGGCCTCGTGCTCGGCCCGTGAGCCGGGCACGGTGTGGGCCTGGGCGGCGAAGGCGCTCGACCCGCCACAGACCCGACGTTCCCCGTACAGGAGACTCGCGCCGATCCCGAAGACCAGCAGCAGCGACCAGACGATCCGGGTCGGACCGTCGATGCTCAGGCCGCCCATGACGGCCACGCCCGGGGTGACCGACCAGCCCGCGCAGACCAGGGCGAGGGCGATGAGCTGGGCGATGAGGGCCAGGCCGAACTGGACGGTGAAGCGCCTGGCACGGGGCACGATGGCCTCGACGAGCACGGCGCACACGGCGCCACCCAGCAGGACGAGCAGCGGGGCGATGAGCCCGTACTCGATCGTGGGATTTGTCATGACTCACTTACCCCCGTTCGAGACGCTCGGCTCGGGATCGCTGGCCGAGACGTGAACCATTGCCTGCTGCGCGGTCGGGGCGACCATGTCGAGCGCCGGCCCCGGCACCAGGCCGAAGAACAGCATGAGGATGATGAGCGGTGCGATGACTGCTCGTTCACGGCCGCTGAGGTCGTGCGTCAGGTGCCTCTCGCTCGCCTCGCTCACCGGGCCGGTGAAGACCCGCTGATAGGCGAGCATGATGTAGACCGCGGCGAGAACGGTGGCGACGACGGCCACCGCGACGAAGACCAGGTGCCTGCTCCAGGCGCCGGACATGATGAGGTACTCGCCCGCGAAGTTCGCCAGACCGGGCAGGCCGAGCGTGGCCAGGCCGGAGACCAGGAAGACCCCCGCCAGCACGGGAACGAGTTTCTGGGCCCCGCCGAAGTCGGTGACCAGGACCGAGCCGCGGCGGTCGGCGAGGAAGCCGACGACCAGGAACATGGCGGCGGCGCTGAAACCGTGACCGAGCATGTAGAAGATCGAACCGGTCAGCGACGTCGTGGTGAACGCGAAGATGCCGAGCACCATGAACCCGAAGTGGCTCACCGAGGTGAAGGCCACCAGACGCAGCAGATTCCGGGAGCCGATCGCCATGAGCGCGCCGTAGAAGATCGAGATGACCGCCAGGGTCAGCACGAAGGGCGTCGCCCAGCCGCTGGCCTGCGGGAAGAAGGCCAGGCAGAAGCGGATCATGCCGAAGGTCCCGATCTTGTCGAGCGTTGCCACCAGCAGCGAGGAGGCCCCCGGGCGGGCCTGCTCGGCGGTGTCGGGCAGCCAGGTGTGCACCGGAACCATCGGGGCCTTGATCGCGAAGGCGATGAAGAAGGCGACGAACAACCAGCGCTCGGTGCCCGTTGCCATCGGCAGGCCGGTCAGGTCGGCGGTCAGCAGGCTCGGGGCGCCGTCGGAGGCCGAGATCACGTACATGCCGATGACGCCGAGCAGCAGGACCAGGCCGCCGAGCAGGCTGAACAGCAGGAACTTCAGCGCCGCAGCGGTGCGGCCCGTGCCGCCCCACCCGGCGATGAGGAAGTACATCGGGATGAGGGTGGCCTCGAAGAAGATGTAGAACAGCAGCAGATCGGAGGCCATGAAGACGTAGAGGGTGAAGCCCTCCAGCAGCAGGGCCAGGGCCATGAAGGCCTCGGTGCTCCAGCGCGGGGGCAGCACCCCGTCCTTCTCGACCGGTCGGCCCTTCGCGCCGGCCATCCTCCTCGGGGCATCGCCCACGTGCCACTCGGCGAGCAGGACGACCGGCACGAGGACGACGGTGAGGCCGATGAGCAGTTTGGTCATGCCGTCGGCGTCCAGCGCGTACCAGGCGCCGATCGTGCCGATCCAGCTGTGCTGCTCGGCCAGGGCCGCGGAGTCCATGGGCAGGATGGCGATGCCGCAGGCGAGTTCGGCCAGGGCGAAGGCCATCGCGGCGGTCTTGCCGCCACGGCCGCGCAGAGCGAGGACGATGATCGAACCCGCGATCGGCAGCAGCCCCAACAGGGTGAGCCAGGGGAATGTCATTTCTCTTCCTCCCTCAGGCCAGCCGGCCCAGGATCAGCACGGCACCGATGATGACCGAGCCGAAGGTCATCAGGGCGCCATAGGTGCGGACATATCCGTTCTCCAGCAGCCGCAGCAGACCGGACGCGCCCTTGACGAGGGTGGCGCTGCCGTTGACGGCGCCGTCCACGACGTAACGGTCGGTCAGCTCCAGACCGTCGCACAGCCGCTGGCCGGGTCGCATGAACACGGCCTCGTTGAACGCATTGGCGTAGAGCTCGTTGCGGCCGGCGTTGACGAAGAAGTTGCGGCTGACCGGCATCTCCTGGGCGATCGGACGGCGGTAGATCAGGACGCCGAGCACGACACCGCAGACCACGGCGAGCAGGGTGACCCAGGCGATGACGCTCGTCTCGAAGACGTGGACGGGCTCCACCTCGGCGCCGATGGCATCGGACAGCCAGCCCTGGATCCAGCCGTTGAGCACGAGGCCGCCGATGACCGAGCCGACGGCCAGGATGACCAGCGGGATGACCATGACCGGGCCGGGGCGGTGCGGGTGCACGCCGGGCAGGTGACGGGACGGGCCGAAGAAGGTCATCACCACCAGGCGCGTCATGTAGAAGGCGGTGACGGCCGCGCCCGCAATGGCCAGCCAGCCGAAGACCGCTCCCCTGCCGAAGGCGGCGTTGATGATGTGGTCCTTCGAGTAGTAGCCGGCGAAGAAGGGGCAGCCGATGATGGCCAGGTAGCCCATCGCGAAGGTGCCGAAGACCCAGGGCATGCCCTTGGCCAGCGCCCCGAAGTGCCGCATGTCGGTGTCGTCGCCCATGCCGTGCATGACGGCGCCGGCACCGAGGAACATGTTCGCCTTGAACATGCCGTGGGTGAGCAGGTGGAAGATCGCGAAGGCCACGCCGGCCGGGCCGAGGCCCGCGGCCAGCATCATGTAGCCGATCTGGCTCATCGTGGAGCCGGCCAGCACCTTCTTGATGTCGTCCTTGGCGCAGCCGATCCAGGCGCCGGCGAAGATGGAGCACAGGCCGACGACGACGACGGCGAGCGCAGCCTCGTCGCTCAGCGTGAAGATCGCCTGGGAGCGGACGACCAGGTAGACGCCGGCGGTGACCATCGTCGCCGCGTGGATGAGGGCCGACACCGGAGTGGGGCCCTCCATGGCGTCGAGCAGCCAGACCTGCAGCGGCACCTGGGCGGACTTGCCGCAGGCCGCCAGCAGCAGGAGCAGACCGAGCGCGGTGGCCCAGCCGTGGGACATGCCCGGTGCGGCCGCGTTGACGTCGGCGAACGAGACGGAGCCGAACAGCGCGAACATCGCGAAGCTGGCGCACAGCAGGCCGAGGTCACCGACCTTGTTGGTGAGGAAGGCCTTCTTGGCAGCCAGGGCCGCCGAGGTGCGTTCCTGCCAGAAGCCGATGAGCAGATAGGAGGCCAGGCCGACGCCCTCCCAGCCGATGAACAGCATGATGTAGTTGTCGGCGAGCACCAGCGTGAGCATGGCGCCCAGGAAGATGTTGAGGAAGGCGAAGAAGCGACGCCGCTTCGGGTCCTCGGCCATGTAGCCGATCGAGTAGATGAAGATGAGCGAGCCGACGCCGGTGACGAGCAGCGCGAAGAGGATCGACAGCGGGTCGACCAGCAGCCCGATCTCGATGCTGCGGCCACCCACCTCGGCCCAGGTGTAGACCGGCACCGAGACGGCGCGGTCGGCCGCCGGGGCACCGAGCAGCTGGACGAACTCGGTCAGGGCGATGACGAAGGCGGCGACCGGCGCCGCCGCACCGAGCAGATGGCCCCAGGAGTCACCGGCCCGCCCGACGACGAGCAGGATGCCCGCCACGGCGAGTGGGATCGCGATGAGCAGCCAGGCGAGGCCGAGCGCACCCGTGGCTGCCACCGGAGTGAGTGTTTCGAGAAGAGTCACCGCTGCCCCCTCAGTGCTTCAGCAGGTTCTCGTCGTCGACCGAGGCCGACTGGCGGGTACGGAAGATGGTGATGATGATGGCGAGTCCGACGACCACCTCGGCGGCCGCGACGACCATGACGAAGAAGGCCGCGATCTGCCCGTCCAGACCACCGTGCACGTGGGAGAAGGTCACCAGCGCGAGATTTGCCGCGTTGAGCATGAGTTCCACCGACATGAAGGCGATGAGCGCGTTGCGGCGGACCATGAAGCCGAGCAGCCCGATGCACAGCAGGACGGCTGACAGGATGATGTAGGCGTTCGGGTTCATCACTCGTCCCCCTCGTTCTCCTCTGAGTCGGCGCCCTCCGGCGCCTCCGCCTCCGAGGCCGCGGCGAGCGCCACGGCCGGGCCGGGGCTGGGCAGCTCGTTCTCGCCGGGCAGCAGGCCGTGCTGCTCGTCCCGGACGGCTCGGATCGTCTCGTCGGCGACGATGTTCGGGGCGACGAGACGCCCCCGGTCGACGACCACGACACCGCGCGCCGCGAGCGTCGGGATGACCGAGCCCTCGGCGATCGAGCCGTCTGGAAGCAGGGCCGGGTGATCGGCCGAGTTGTGGCGGGCGTAGACGCCGGGGTTGGGAAGGGGCGCCGGGTCGACGCCCTGCTCCGCGTACTCGCGGATGCGCCGGGCGGCACGGGCCTTCTGACGTTCCTTCTTGCGGAGCCGCTCGCCGTGGGCCAGCACCATCGCGGCGAGGGCCGCCGTGATGAGCAGGGCCGCGGTCGCCTCGAAGGCGAAGACGTAACGGCCGAAGACCAGGTAGGCCAGCGAACGGACGTTGCCCGCCTCACCGACCGCCTCGTCAAGACCCGCCGGCTCGGTGATGACGCCGTGGCCGACGGCCAGGACGAGCAGCACGAGCAGGGCGGCTGCACCGACGGCTGCCGCGACGCGCTGGCCCTTGATCGTCTCGACCATCGCGTCGACCGAGTCGACGCCGATGATCATCATCGTGAAGACGAAGAGCATCATCACCGCACCGGTGTAGACGATGATCTGGGCGACGAACAGGAAGGGTGCGTCGAGACTGGCGTACAGGCAGGCCAGGCAGATCATGACGGCGGCCAGGCACAGTGCCGAGTGCACCGGCTTGCGGCTGAGGACGAGCCCCAGCGCCGCCGCCACGGCCAGGACGGCGAACACCCAGAAGACGACGGCCTGGGCCGTGAGCAGTGGGATCATCATGCGGCTCCCGTCTCGTGCTGAACGGTGGTCTGCTCGACGGGGCGGCTGGAGGCGCGTACGCCGACGGCGTCGGCCGCGCCGCGTTCGTCGAGCTGACCGGTGGGCGGCAGCCCACGGAAGTAGTCCTTCTCGTCCTCGCCGAGCCGGCGATCGTGCGGCGGGGCCTCCATGCCGGGCAGCAGCGGCGCCAGCAGGCGCTGCTTGTCGTAGATGAGGCTCTCGCGGGTGCGATCGGCCAGCTTGAACTCATTGGTCATCGTCAGCGCGCGCGTCGGGCAGGCCTCGATGCACATGCCGCACAGGATGCAGCGCAGATAGTTGATCTGGTACACCTTGCCGTAGCGCTCACCCGGGCTGAAGCGCTGCTCGTCGGTGTTCTCCCCCGCCTCGACGTAGATGGCGTCGGCCGGGCAGGCCCAGGCGCACAGCTCGCAGCCGACGCACTTCTCGAGCCCGTCGGGCCAGCGGTTCAGCTGGTGACGCCCGTGGAAGCGCGGGGCGACGACACGCTCGGCGCCCTTCTGCGGGTACTTCTGCGTGAAGGACTTGCGGAACATCGTTCGGAAGGTGATTCCGAAACCGGACCAGGCTCCCATGTCAGTTCTCCTCCCCCGCCGCAGGCCGCGAGCCGTCGTCGTCCGATCCGGCCGGGGTCCCGGGCGGATCCGACTCGGCGACGATGCCGGCGAACTGCCTGGCCTGGCGGCCCGGCATCGGTGGCACCGGGTAGCCGCCGGCGAAGGCGTCGAAGTGCGTCTCGGCGTCCTCGTCCGGTTCGGCCTCGGCCCTGGCGGGCCACAGGGTCCAGACGAGCAGGATGACGATGGCCACCCCGATGACGATCGCGATGAGCGGTGAGCCGAACCAGCCGTTGACCACGCCACCGCGCAGGACGGAGAAGACCAGGATCCACACCAGCGAGATCGGGATGAGCCACTTCCAGCCGAGGTTCATGAACTGGTCGTAGCGGAACCGCGGCAGCGCCGCCCTGGCCCAGACGAAGAAGAAGATGACGAGCTGGGCCTTGAGGAAGAACCACAGCAGGCCCCACCAGCCGTGGTTGACGGCGTCGATCATCGAGAACGGCCATGGGGCCCCGTAGCCGCCGAGGAAGAGCGTGGTGCACACCCCGGAGACGGTGGCGACGTTGATGTACTCGGCCAGGAAGAACATGGCGTAGCGGAAACCCGAGTAGTCGGTGATGTGCCCGGAGACGATCTCCGACTCGCACTCCGACAGGTCGAAGGGCAGGCGGTTCGTCTCACCGAAGATCGACACGATGTAGATGCAGAAGCTCGGCAGCAGGGGCAGCCAGTAGTGCGTCGGGAAGAAGGTCTGCAGCCCGAAGAGGTTCATGTTCTGCATCTGGGCCTCGACGATCTGGCTGGTGCTCATCGAGCCGGCGAACATGAAGACCGTCACGAGCGACAGGCCCATGCACACCTCGTAGCTGATGAGCTGGGCCGTGGCGCGCATCGAGCCGAGGAACGAGTACGTGCCGTTGGAGGCCCAGCCGGCCAGGACGACACCGTAGATGCCGACCGAGGCGATGGCCAGCACGAGCAGGACCGAGACCGGCAGGTCGGAGACCTGCAGGCGGGTCGTGTGGCCGAACATGCGCACCTCGCCGCCGAGCGGGATGACGGCCCACGAGCTGAAGGCCGCGATCGCGATGAGCATCGGGGCCAGCGCGAAGACGATCCGGTCGGTGCGCGCCGGGCGGAAGTCCTCCTTGAGGAGGAGTTTCACGCCATCGCCCATGGCCTGCGGCAGGCCGAGGGGACCGTTCATGATCGGGCCCTTGCGATTCTGCATGCGACCGAGGACACGTCGTTCGAACCACACGTTGAAGATGGTCCACAGCAGCAGGATGACGAAGACGCCGACGACCTTGATGAGGACCAACCACCAAGGGTCGGGGCCGAAGATGGCGCTCTCGAGCGGGTTCACGCCGCACCTCCCTGATCGGCGGTCTGCGAGGGCTGGGTGCTGCGCGCCGCCTCGACCCGGACTCGGTCTGCGGGCCGGGCGCCGAGCAGGGCACTCAGCGGTTCCACGGAGTTGAACGGTGCCCAGACGACGCCGGGCATCATGTCGGATTCGATGCGGACCGGTAGCTGCAGCGAACCGGCCGGCCCGCTGATGCGCACCGGGGTGCCGGCGTCGACGCCCAGGGCCTCGGCGTCGGCCGGGGACAGGGCGATGGACAGCGGTTCGGTGGCGGCGCGGGCGAAGTCGGCGCCGTCGAGGGCAGCCGAGTTGTCCATGAGCAGCCGCCAGCTCGCCAGGACCATGCCCTGGCCGTCGTCGTCCGGCCCGGCCGGGGCCGGACGGGGCTCGAAGCCGGCTCGCGTGCCCGTCCAGTCGCCCAGCCCGGCGAGCTCGGCACCGGCCTGGGCGGGGCTGCGCACCCCCAGATCGGCGCCGAGGGCATCGGCCAGGGCGGCGAGGACCCGCACGTCGGTCATCGGCGCCTGATGCGCGGCGTTGATGAGCGCGACCGGGCGGGTCCGGTGCTCCCAGTTGACGAACGTGCCGGCCTGCTCCTCCAGGAGGGCCACGGGCAGGACGACGTCCGCGTGCTCGGTGACGTCGCTGGGACGCTGCTCCAGGCTCAGGACGAAACCAGCCGATCCCAGGGCGTCCTCGAAGGCCTTCGGGTCGGCGAGGTCCTCTGCCTGGAGACCGCCGGTGACGAGGGCCTTCAGCTCGCCGGAGGCCACCGCCTCGATGATGCGCCGGACGTCCCGGCCCGGCCCGGCGGGCA
The DNA here is from genome assembly GCF_003666605.1 of Propionibacterium australiense. Classification (GTDB taxonomy): domain Bacteria; phylum Actinomycetota; class Actinomycetes; order Propionibacteriales; family Propionibacteriaceae; genus Propionibacterium; species Propionibacterium australiense. Next base: position 400,737 of record NZ_RCIV01000001.1, read on the forward strand.
GGGACTCGACGCCCCAGGCAGCGGCCAGCTCGGCCCGGGCGGCCGGGTCGGCGCTCGTGCGCCCGCCCGGCAGCAGCCCCGGCAGGGCGCCCGCCTCGAGGGCGGCGAGCTCACCGGCGCGGCGCGGGATCCAGGCGAAGCGGGCGCCGTGAGCGGTGGCCTGGGCGACGACAGCGCTCAGCGCACCGGGGCTGGCCGCCGCACGCTCGCCGACGAGGATGATCGTGTTCTCGTCGAGGCCGCCGTCGGCGGCCAGCCGGGCGAGCCGGGCCGCCTCCTGGCCGGGGGCGGTGGGCAGCAGGCGGGCGCCCATCTTGCGCGAGCCGCGGGTGCTGAACGGGGCCAGCGCGACGACCTCGAGTCCCCGCTTGCGCCACGCCTTGCGCAGGCGCAGGAAGACGATCGGGGACTCGTCCTCGGGCTCGAAGGCCACCAGGACGACGCGCCGGGCGTTCTCCAGGTCGGCGTAGGTGACCGACTCGGCGAGCCGGCGGCCGGCGACGTGGGCGGCCAGGAAGCAGGCCTCCTCGTCGCTGGCGGGGCGCGAGCGGAAGTCGATGTCGTCGGTGCCGAGCACGGCACGGGCGAAACGGGACCAGGCGTAGGCGTTCTCGAGCGTCAGCCGCCCGCCGGGCAGCACACCGACCGCCTGGCCGGCTGCCGTCAGCCCGGTGACCGCGGCGTCGATGGCCTCGTGCCAGCCGGCCGGCACGAGACGTCCGTCCCGGCGCACGAGCGGGCTCGTCAGCCGGCGCCCGTCCTGGCCGGAGCGGTAGCCGAAGCGGCCCTTGTCGCAGTTCCACTCCTCGTTCACCGCCGGGTCGTCGCCGGCCAGGCGGCGGCGCACCGCGTAGTGCCGGTGGTCGACCCGCAGCTCGCAGCCGGCGGCGCAGTTCTCGCAGCTCGTCGTCGTGCTCACCAGATCGAAGGGGCGCGCCTGGAAGCGGTAGTCGGCACTGGTCAGGGCGCCGACCGGGCAGATCTGGACGATGTTGCCGGCGAAGTACGAGTTGTACGGCTGGTCCTCGTAGCTGCTGATCTGGCTCAACGCGCCGCGCTCGGCGAGGCTGATGAAGTCATCGCCGCTGATCTGGTTGCTGAACCGGGTGCAGCGCTGGCACAGCACGCACCGGTCCCGGTCGAGCAGCAGCTCGGCGCTGATGTGGATGGGCTTGGCGTAGGTGCGCTTGACGCCCTCGTAGCGCGACTCGCCCGGCCCGTGGCTCATCGTCTGGTTCTGCAGCGGGCACTCGCCGCCCTTGTCGCAGATCGGGCAGTCGAGCGGGTGGTTGATGAGGAGGAACTCGAGCATGCCCTCCTGGTGCTTGGCCACCTTGTCGTTGGACTCGGCGGTCTCGATCCTCATGCCGGGCATCGCGGTGAGCGCGCAGGCCGGCTGCGGTTTCATCGGGCGCCCGTTCCCGGCGTCGGGAACCTCGACGAGGCAGGCCCGGCAGGCCGCGACGGGGTCGAGCAGCGGATGATCGCAGAACCGCGGGATCTCCAGGCCGATCTTCTCGGCGGCCCTGATGACGAGCGTGCCCTTGGGCACCTCGACCTCGGTCCCGTCGATGGTGAAGGTGACCGTGTCCGGCTTCGCGGAGACGTCGGTGCTCATTCCGCACCCCCTTCGGTGGTGGACGTGACGGTGGCCAGTTCACGGGGCGCGGCGAACAGTGCGCTGGCCTCGTAGGGGAACAGCTCCCAGGCAGGCGTGCCGTTGCAGCCGGCCTCGAACTCGTCGCGGAAGTGCCTGACGGCACTGGTGATGCAGGCGACGAAGCCATCGGCGAGGGTGCAGAAGCTCTTCATCGTGACGTTGTCGCAGACGTCGAGCATCTTGTCGACGTCGCCCGGGGAGCCCTTGCCGGCCTCGATGTTGCGCAGCGTCTGGACGAGCCACCAGCTGCCCTCGCGGCACGGCGTGCACTTGCCGCAGCTCTCGTGCTTGTAGAACTCGGTCCAGCGCAGCGCCGTGCGGACGACCGAGACGGTGTCGTCGAAGCACTGCAGGGCCTTGGTGCCCAGGATCGAGCCGGCCGCGGAGACCGACTCGTAGTCGAGGGGCACGTCGAGGTGCTCGGGCGTGAAGATCGGGGTGGAGGAGCCGCCCGGGGTGAAGAACTTCAGCTCGTGGCCCTCGCGGACGCCGCCGGCCATCTCGAGGAGTTCGCGCATCGTGATGCCGAGCGGGGCCTCGAACTGGCCGGGACGGCGCACGTGCCCGCTGACCGAGTACAGCATGGCGCCCTTGGAGCGCTCGGTACCCATCTGCTGGTACCAGGCCGCACCGTGCTCGACGATCGCCGGGACCGAGGCGATGGACTCGGCGTTGTTGACCACCGTCGGGCAGGCGTACAGGCCCGCGACGGCGGGGAACGGCGGACGCAGCCGGGGCTGGCCGCGGCGTCCCTCGAGCGAGTCGAGCAGGGCCGTCTCCTCGCCGCAGATGTAGGCGCCGGCGCCGGCGTGGACGATGACGTCCAGGCCGTAGCCGGTTCCGAACAGGTCCTCGCCGAGGTATCCGGCCTCGTAGGCCTCGGCGACGGCCCTGCGCAGCCGGCGGATGACGTGCAGCACCTCACCGCGCACGTAGACGAAGGCGTGGTGGGCGTTGACCGCGTAGCAGGCGATGATGATGCCCTCGATGAGGGTGTGCGGGGTGGCCATGAGCATCGGCATGTCCTTGCAGGTGCCGGGCTCGGACTCGTCGCAGTTGACCACGAGGTACTTCGGGTTCGGGTTGTCCTGCGGGATGAACGACCACTTCATGCCGGTCGGGAAGCCCGCGCCGCCGCGGCCGCGCAGGCCCGCGTCCTTGACCAGGGAGATGACGTCGGGCGAGCTCATCGTGGTGAGCGCCTTGCGGGCGGCCCCGTAGCCGCCGTGGCTCACGTAGTTCTCCAGCCGCCAGGACCCTTCCTCACCCCAGTGGGCCGTGACGATGGGAGTCAGCTTGTCGACCATCACGCCTCCTGCTCCTCGGGCGCCGGTTCGCCCGGCGCCGTCCAGCCGTGCTCCCGGGCGTACTTCAGACCACGCAGGCTGGGCTCGCCCGCGCTCGGCCCCTCATCGGCCCGGCCGTCGTCGAAGCCGGCGAGGACGCGTTCGGCCTCGCGCCAGCTCGTGATCGTCGCGCCCCGCGTGGAACGGACCTGCCTGCCCTCCGCCAGGTCATCGAGCAGCCGATCGGCCTTGTCGGGGGTCATGTTGTCCATGAACTCCCAGTTGACCATCATGACGGGCGCGAAATCGCAGGCGGCATTGCACTCGAGCCGTTCGAGGCTGAACATGCCGTCCGGCGTCGTCTCCCCGTCGCTGATGCCGAGCTTCTTCTCGACGTGGTCGAGCAGGATGTCACCGCCGAGCACCGCGCACAGGGCTGTGGTGCACACGCCGATGTGCTGCTTGCCGGCCGGGCGGCGCTTGTACATGGTGTAGAAGGTGGCCACCCCGTTGACCTGGGCGGTGCTGATGCCCAGGACCTCGGCGCAGGCGCGCACCCCGGCGTCGGAGACGCGTCCGTCGACCGACTGCACCAGGTGCAGCATCGGCAGCAGCGCGGAGCGGGAGTCGGGGTAGCGTCCGGCCAGCTCGCGCATCTCGGCGAGAGTCGTCTCGTCGATGTTCGTGGGCTCCTCGTCGGCGTCGATGCGCACGGCATCGTCGAAGTGGGACATGAACTCGTGATCACTCATGCCACGTCACTGCCTCTCGTCATCGCGTCGGGTGTCCTGTGGTGGGTCTGCAGCCTGGTCATCGGTCGACACCGCCCATCACGGGGTCGAGTGAGGCGATGCCCATGATCGCGTCCGAGAGCATGCCGCCCTCGGACATGATCGGGACCGACTGCACGTGGTTGAAGCCGGGGTCGCGCAGGTGGGCGCGGTAGGGCCGGGTGCCCCCGTCCGAGACCAGGTGGAAGCCCAGCTCGCCGGCCGGCGCCTCGACCGGCACATAGGCCTGACCGGCCGGCACGTGGAAGCCCTGCGAGACGATCTTGAAGTGGTGGATGAGGCCCTCCATGGACTCGCCCATGATGTGCTTCACGTGCTCGTTGGAGTTGCCCTGGCCGTCGGAGGCCACGGTCAGCTCGGACGGCCAGCGCAGTTCGGCGTCCTCGATGCGGTAGGGCTCGCCCTTGGAGGCGGCCAGCTCGTCGCGCACCTGCTCCAGGATGCGGACCGACTGGTCCATCTCGTTCAGGCGGATCACCCAGCGCCCGTAGGCGTCCATGCTCGTGGCGGTGCACACCTCGAACTCGTAGTTCTCGTAGCCGCAGTACGGCTGGGTCTTGCGCAGGTCCCAGGGGTAGCCGGTGGCCCGCAGGACCGGGCCGGAGGCGTTGAGCATCATGCACTGGCTCAGGTCCATGTGGGCCACGTTCTGCATGCGGTTCATGAAGATCGGGTTCTGGAGGGTGAACTGGCCGATCTCCGGCAGATTCTTCTTCAGCTGGCGCAGCAGCTCGTCGAGCAGGTCGAGCCCGTCGTCGGGCAGGTCGTTCTGCACCCCGCCGGGGCGGATGTAGGCGTTGTTCATGCGCAGGCCGGTGACGGCCTCGGTGAAGTCCAGGACGCGTTCGCGTTCTCGCAGGCAAACCTCCTGCACGCTGGTGGCGCCCAGTTCGAGGCCGCCGGCGCCCACCCCGGTCAGGTGGGAGGCGATGCGGTTGGCCTCCATCATGAGGACGCGCAGCTGGCTGGCGCGGCGCGGCATGTCATCGGTGATGCCCAGCAGTCTCTCGACGGCCAGCGAGTAGGCGCCCTCGTTGAAGATGCCGGCCACGTAGTTGCACCTGGTGGCGAAGGCCGAGCCCTGCGTCCAGGAGCGGTACTCCATGTTCTTCTCGATACCGGTGTGCAGGAAGCCGATGCTCGGGCGGACGGACAGGACCGTCTCGCCGTCCAGTTCCATCACCAGTCGCATGACCCCATGGGTACTGGGGTGCTGGGGTCCGACGTTGACGACGATCGTCTCGTCATTGCTCTCGCGCTGGGCCTGGACGATCTGGTCCCAGTCGGCACCGTTGGACAGGTAGGCGGCGTCGACGCGCTCATCGCCGGGTTCGGCGAAGAGATCGCCGGAGCCGTTGCGGTTCTCGGTCTGGCTCATTGGTTGTAACTCCTGCGCTCGCTCGGGGGCGCCACGACGGCTCCCTTGAACTCGACCGGGATGCCTCCCAGCGGATAGTCCTTGCGCTGGGGGTGGCCCACCCAGTCGTCGGGCATGAGGATCCGTGTCAGGCCCGGGTGCTGGTCGAAGACGACGCCGAACATGTCCCAGGTCTCCCGTTCGTGGTAGTTGGCGTGCGGGTAGACCGGCACGACCGAGGGCACGTGCGGGGCGGAGTCCGGCAACTCGACCTCGAGGCGGATACGGCGGTTGTAGGTGTACGACAGCAGGTGGTAGACCACGTGCAGCTCGCGTCCGGCCTGCTCCGGGTAGTGCACGCCCGAGACCGACGGGCACACCTCGAAGCGCAGGTCCTCGTCGTCGCGCAGCGCCCGGCAGAGCTCGACGAGCCTGCCCGGCAGCACGAAGAAGGTGATCTCCCCGCGGTGCACCATGACGTGGGTGGCGAACCCGGGGACGAGTTCGGCCATCCGGTCGGCGACCTGGTCGAACCAGCCCCCGAACGGCGGGGTCGTGATGCCGGCCAGGGCGGTGGTGCGCTCCAGGCCGTTGAACCCCGAGGTGTCACCGGATCCCGTGCCGGAGCCCCACATGCCGGTACGGCGGGCGACGATCTGATCGTGGACGGCCGGGTCGGAGCCCGGCGCGAACAGCTGTGCCAGGTACGGGAACTCGAGGGACTCCTCGCCGCGTTCGGGACGCATCGGGGTGGCGTCGTTCTCGCTCATCGCATGAGCCCCTTCTGCTCGATGGTGGCCGGCGCCTCGAGCGCGGCCTTCTCCTTCTCGGCGATCTCCGCGACCCGGTCCGCGCCGATCTGGGCGTGCATGACCTCCCGGGCGCGCAGCTTGAAGACCGCGTCGATGAGCATGTCGGGTCTGGGCGGACAGCCGGGGATGTACATGTCGACGGGCACGATGTGGTCGACGCCCTGGACGACCGCGTAGTTGTTGAAGATGCCGCCGCTGGAGGCGCAGGCGCCCATGGCGATGCACCACTTCGGGCCCGGCATCTGGTCCCACAGCTGACGCACGACCGGGGCCATCTTCTGGCTGACCCGGCCCGAGACGATCATCAGATCGGCCTGGCGCGGACTGGCGCGGAAGACCTCCTGGCCCCACCGGCCGGCGTCGGCGCGCGGGCCGCCGTAGCTGATCATCTCGATCGCGCAGCAGGCCAGGCCCATCGTCAGTGGCCAGAACGAGGTCTTGCGGGTCCATCCGGCGATGGCCTCGAGCGTGGTCAGGAAGATGCCGGACGGAATCTTCTCCTCGATACCCATGTGTGATCACCTGACCTTTCAGTCCCAGTCGAGCCCGCCACGGCGCAGCACGTAGGCGTAGGCGGCGAAGATGATGACGATGAACAGGAGCATCTCGACGACACCGAACGCGCCGAGGCGGTCGAAGGCGACCGCCCACGGATAGAGGAAGACGATCTCGATGTCGAAGACGATGAAGAGCATCGCCGTGACGTAGTACTTGACCGCGAACCGGCCGCCGCCGGTGACTGTCTGCGGTGTGGGCTGGATGCCGCACTCGAAGGAGTCGTACTTGGTGCGGTTGTAACGGTGAGGGCCGACGAGCGGGGACAGCCAGATCGCCGCCACCCACACGAAGACGGCGGCCAGCGCGACCAGTCCGAGGATCGGGACGTATGCGCTCATGTCCGTTCCTTCCTGCCTTCTCAGTTCCTGTTCGATCCGCTCCGCCGGTCTAGGCCGAGGGAGTGATCCTTGTCAGCGTGTTGATGATGTGGTCGAATGCGTCGCCGTCCTTCGCGTCGGTGAGGTTGGCGAGCAGCTTGTTGACGAAGCGCATGAGCGCCGGCCGCGGGAGGCCGTAGGTGGTGCACAGGTGCATGACCGTGGGATTGCCGATGAGCCGCGAGAAGATCATGCCCAGGCGGTAGTAGCCGCCGAAGCTCTTCTTGACGTGGTTCTCGTAGCCGAGCAGGGCGCGTTCGGCGGCGGCGCCGCCGATGCCGCGGGAGTGGGCCTCGCAGATCGCGCTGGCGGCCATCTCGGCGGCCTCGAGGCTGTAGTCGATGCCCTCGCCGTTGAACGGGTTGACCATGCCGCCGGCGTCACCGACGAGCAGCAGGCCGTTGGCGTAGAGGGGCTTGCGGTTGAGGGCCATGGGCAGGGCGGCACCGCGGATCTGGCCGGCCATGTGCTCCTCGTCGAAGCACCACTGCGGCGGGGTCGTGGCCAGCCAGGTGCGCATGAGCTGGCGGTAGTCGGTGCGGCCGAAGGCCGGTGAGGAGCTGAGCATGCCCAGGCCGACGTTGCAGCGCCCGTCCCCCATCGGGAAGACCCAGGCGTAGCCGGGCAGCTGGGTGGACCTGCCGGGCTCGCCGTCCCACAGCTCGAGCCAGCTCTCCATCCACGGGTCGTCGTGGCGGGGGCTCTCGAAGTAGGCGCGCACGGCCACCCCCATCGGGCGCTTCTCGTCGCGCTGGCGGCCCATGGCCACGGCCAGGCGGGTGGAGTTGCCGTCGGCGGCGACGACGACCGGGGCGCGGAAGGTGCGCCCGTCGCTGGTGCGCACACCGGTGATGCGGTCGCCGACCAGGAGGGGTTCGACGACATTGGCGCCGGTGACCAGGTGCACGCCGAGCTGTACGGCGCGGCCGGCGAGCAGGTCGTCGAGTCGCAGGCGCGGGCAGGTGGTGCCGTAGTCCGGGAAGTCCGCGAGTTCGGGCCACGGCAGCTCGAAGGGCTCGACGCGACCGCCGTAGACGCGCAGGCCCTTGTTGTGGAGGAAACCGGCTGATTCGCTGGTGTCGATGCCCAGACGGGTGAGCATGCGGACGGCCCGCGGGGTCAAGCCGTCGCCGCAGACCTTGTCACGGGGGAAGGCGGCCTTCTCGAGGAGGAGGACGTCCAGGCCGCGCTGGGCGCAGAAGGAGGCGGTGGCGGCGCCGCCGGGGCCGGAGCCGACGACGATGACATCGGCCTCGTTCTGGTCCACCGGTGCCGAGTTCGCAAGCAATTCGGAAGCCAGGACGTTGTTCACGCCCGGCACCGCACTGTGCGTCATCGCCTCACCCAATCCACCATGGATCCGATTGTTCTGACATCCCTGACGCCGGACGCTCCCTGAGCCTGTCGTTGGGGACTCCCTGTCTCTCATAGAGTAGGCGTCCGCGCCGCCCGCGTCGACATCGGGGTCAGAAAACGGACCGGCGCTGACTCGAATTTCTTTCGGCTACTCTTCAGGCGTGATCGTTAACCCCGGTTCAACGCGAATGCGGGCGAGTACCGCCGCCATCGCCGACCCCGGCCCGCTGACCGACTTCCTGGACGGCTCGGGAGCGGCCTTCCTCAGAGGGCAGGACGGTTTCATCGCGCTCGGCCAGATGGCCCGCCTGGATGACGTCTCCATGGACGAGGCCGACGGGTGGTGGGAGGAGTTCTCCGCCCAGATCGAGAACGAGACCGAGATGCCCGAGGCCTTCGGCACCGGCCCCATCGCCTACGGCTCCTTCACCTACGACCCGGCGCGTACCAGTCAGCGCTCCTGCTTCGTCGTCCCCGAGGTCATCGTCGGGCGTCGCGAGGGCCGCTGCTGGGTCACCCGGCTCGGTTACGACCGCGTCGACCCGGTCCTGCCCGAGCGACACGGCCCGGCGACCGCTCCCGGACGGGTCCGTTTCGAGACCAGCGAGGAGGCCAACCAGGAGTGGCTCGACCACTTCAACCGCGTCAAGGAGTACATCACGGCCGGCCGGGCGGACCGGGTCGTGCTGCTGCGTCAGCTCGACGCCCTCGCCGAGGGCGAACTCGACCCGCGCTGGGTGCTGCACCGCTGGCGGCTGGGCTACGGGGGCTCGTGGGCCTACCTGGTGAGCGGCCTCGTCGGTGCGACCCATGAGGTCATGGTGCGTCGGCGCGGCGGCCTGACCGTCTCGCGCATCCTCGCAGGTTCCGTGCAGGCCCTCGGCGGCATGGACGAGGCGACCCGGACCGCCCAGCTGCTGTCCAGCAGCGAGCGGCTGTCCCAGCACCATCACGCGGTCGCGGCGGCAGCGGAATCACTGAGCCCCTTCATGACCGGCATGCACGTGCCACGCCAGCCCTTCGCGCTCTCGCTCCCCGATGGTCTCAACCTGGCCACCGACATCTGCGGCGTGGCCTCGCCCGGCCACTCCTGCCTGGCGCTCGCCTCCGCGCTGCACCCGCTGGCCTCGGTCACCGGCTCGCCCCTCGCGGCGGCCCGGGAGATCATCGACGAGACGAGCACGATCGACCGCGGCCGCTTCGGCGCCCCGGTCGGCTGGATCGACGCCCAGGGCGACGGCGAGTGGTTCGCCGCGCTGCGCGCCTGCCAGCTCGGGCAGCGGGGGGGTGCTCGGTTGTACGCCTCGGCGACGGTCTCGGCGGGTACGAGCGCCCACGACAAGCTCGTGTCCACCCAGGTCAAGCTCTCCCAGATGCGCCGGCTGCTGACCGAGCGCTGAGAGCACCGGCCGGGCAGCGGGGCCGACGCCCCGGCTGCCCGGCGCGCGGGGCTCAGGCGCCGAACGGCAGACCGGCAGCGCCCGGGGCGAGATTGACGAGGATGTTCTTCGTCTGCTGGTAGGCGTCGAGGATCATCTTGTGGGTCTCGCGCCCGATGCCGCTCTCCTTGTAGCCGCCGAAGGGGGCGCCGGCCGGGAAGGCGTTGTACTGGTTGATCCAGACGCGCCCGGTGCGCACGCCGGTTGCCACGCGCAGGGCACGGCCGAGGTCGTTGCTGAACACGCCGCCGCCCAGGCCGTAGTCGGAGTCGTTCGCCATGGCGATGACCTCGTCCTCGTCCCTGAAGGGGATGACGACGCCGACGGGGCCGAAGATCTCCTCACGGGCCACCCGCATGTCGTTGCTGCCGAGAAGGAGCGTGGGCTGCATGAACGCGCCCCGGTCCAGGGGCTCCTGCGTGCAGCGCGACCCGCCGACGACGAGCTCGGCGCCCTCGGCCCTGCCGATCTCGACGTAGTCGAGGATCTTGGCCAGCTGCCGCTCGTTGATCTGCGAGCCCATCTGGGTCTGCGGATCGAGCGGGTCCCCCACCCTCACCTCGGCGAAGGCCGCTGTCACGGCGGTCATGAAGCGGTCCAGGCAGTTGTCCTGGACGAAGATGCGCGAACCGGCCGAGCAGACCTGTCCCTGGTTGAACAGGATGCCCATCTGGACACCGTTGACGGCCACCTCGAGGTCGGCGTCGTCGAAGAAGATGTTGGCGCTCTTGCCGCCCAGCTCGAGGGTGGCCGGGATGATCTTCTCCGCGGCGGCCAGGCCGATCCCCCGCCCCACCTCGGTGGATCCGGTGAACGCGAGCTTGTCGACATCGGCGGTCTTGAGGTACTCGCCGGAGCGGCCACCCGAGCCCGTGACGACGTTGAGCACACCGGCCGGCAGGATGCCGGCCTCGTCGACGAGACGCGCCAGATCGAGCACCGACAGCGAGGTGGCGCTGGAGGGCTTGAAGACGACGGTGTTGCCCGCGACGAGGGCCGGGGCGAGTTTCCAGGCGGCCATGAGGAAGGGGAAGTTCCATGGCACGATCTGGCCGATGACGCCCAGCGGCTCGCGCAGGATGATGCTGAGCGTGCTGGGGTCGATCATGGTGGCCGCTCCCTCGTCGGCCCGCATGCAGCCGGCGAAGTAGCGGAAGTGGTCGATCCCCAGGGGCAGGTCGGCGCCCCTGGTCTCACGGATCGGCTTGCCGTTGTCGAGTGACTCGACGACGGCGAGGTGCTCCAGGTTGGCCTCGATGAGGTCGGCGATGTCCAGGAGCGCCCTGGCCCGGTCGGCGACCGGGGTGCGCGCCCAGCCCGGGAATGCCTTCCGCGCCGCCGCGGCGGCGGCGTCGACGTCCTGCCTGGTGGCGTCGGCGATGGTGGCCAGCCGCTCGGCGGTGGCGGGGTTGTGCGACTCGAGCTCGGCCCCGTCGGAGGCCGGACGCCAGCCGCCGTCGATGTACAGGCCGTAGCTGTCCTGGATGGTTGCCCTGTCGTTCATCGGATTCTCCTTCTGGGATCGCGGCCGGCCCGGCGGCCTCGCAGAGCCCCGTGCCGCACGCGCCGGCCAGTGATCCCGAACGCGTTCACCATGCGCTGCTTCTCCCCGTGGTGAGCTCACCGGGGCGGAACCGTCGCGATTCGCGCAGTTCGTGGGGCTCCTGCGGTTCCTCCACCATAGGAAGCTGCGAAGGACCGCGTCACCGGCCTTTCGCCACCAGCTCACGGGACCGGGCAGACGAGACGGCGGTGGCCCCGGGACACCTGTCCGGGGCCACCGCCGTGACCGGATTTCCTGGGCCGGGCGCTCAGGCCCTGAGCCGCGGGCGGGACCGCCCGGCCGACTTCTCCAGCGGGGGGCGGGTGCGCCCGTTCGAGGTGGACCGCGAGATGACCTGCTTGGTGCGCGGTGTCCTGCCGCTGCGGGCGTCTGCGCGGGCCCTCTCCAGTTCCCGGCGGGACTCGGCCTGGGCCTCCAGCAGTTCCTCCTGGTTGAGGGTGGCCCCGGAGCGCAGGAGCACCCAGACGATGATCGCGATGACCGCGGAGATGATCGGTGACCAGTTCATGACGAGGGGGAAGTTGACCAGCACCACCATGTCGATGCCGCGCACCATGTTGAACATGAGGCTCGGCGGTACGGCGCCGGCGCCGGTGGCGACCATCGGGGCGCTGTAGTCGGCGGACTTGGCGCTCACCCAGCGCATGGCGCCCAGCACGGCCCCCGCCGCGGCGATGGCGCCGTACCAGATCGTCCTGCCCGGATCGGGCTGCGGACCGCCCAGGCCCAGGATGAAGGCCGGTGTCACGGCGAGGGTCCACAGGAGGGCCAGGACACCGGGCACCACCAGGACCGCGTCCCGCAGCTCCGCGTCGCTCATCGGGAACAGCCGGGCGAGACCCTTGGTGCGGCTGAGGACGCGCATCGAGTCGAAGAACGGCACGATGACGACGAGCAGGACCAGTGAGGCCAGGAACGGGGCGAGCGTGACGACGCCCAGCGAGCTGAGCGCGTAGGGCACGATCACGGCGATCGCCAGCCCGACGAGCGGGGTCGGGTTGCGGCGCAGGCGGTGGACGTCACGCCAGATGAGCGCGCGCGTCCCCTTGCCGCGTCCGCGGATGACCGCGACGTGGCCCTTCAGCTGGTAGCGGCGTTCGATGAGGATGTCGCGCATGAGCGCGAAGTCGAGTGCGAAGGCGGCGCCCTGCATGCCCGAGACGAGTTCACCGCCGCTGACCAGGCGGGCACGCCCGATGTTGCTCAGGCGGCGCCTGGCGACGACCGCGGCGAGGACGCCCAGCACCAGGGCGGCGACGGCGATGGCCCAGGCGATGCGGGTCGACAGCAGCGTGCTGATGCCGACGGCGAACCAGCCGCTGGCCGTGGCGATCACGGTGACCAGGACCGCGACGGCGAACGCCCCGACGAGCAGCTGGGCGAGGCGGACCAGCCGGTCCTTCTCCGCGCCCTGCTGGGCTGCCGCGAAGGCCATCCAGCCGGTGGTCGTCAGCCCGGTGGCGGCGGTCCAGGCGACGACCGAGGCGCCTCCCAGGCCGGTGAGAGCGGTGACGAGCGCGCCGAGTGCGGCGGCGGCCAGGCCGGCGCCGAGGACCATCATCCACATGCGGCGGGCGAGGATCGCCGAGCGCCGCAGCGGCGCGTCGAGCAGCCAGAAGCCCTCCGCGGCCGACGCGATGACCGGGCCGAAGACCCGGCTGGCGGCCAGGACGGCGACCCAGCAGGCGGCGAGAACGAGCCAGCCGATGAGTTCACGGGCCGTGCTGCAGCCCTCGGTGGTGCAGCCGGCCGCCTGGTTCTGGGCGCTTCGGATGGCGCTGACGATCATCGCGGCGATGATGACGATGCTGAAGACCGCGACGTAACCGTCGGTGAGCATGGACAGGATCGACCGGGTCGCCCTGCCCTTGCGCCAGTCCTTGACCAGCAGCATGAGCTGGCGCTCGACGACCTCGCCCTGCTCGTACCCGCCGACGTCGGCGAACGGGTAGTCGGGGTCGAACCCGGTCACCGGTTCGATCGTCTCGGGCGCCGGCACGGCCGCCTGCTGCACCTGCTGGGCGGCGGACTGCTTGGTCCTGCGCCGCTTGTTCCTCGACCTGCTCATACGAGCTGCTCCGGCTCGGCCAGGGACTGGCTGGTGGTCTCGGTGGCGCCGACGCGGACGACGCGGGCACCGACGGCCTCAACGAGCGAGGGCTCATGACTGGCCATGATGATGGCCAGTCCGTTGCGGTCCTTCTCGTGGCGCAGGCGATTGCCCAGCCAGTCGATGCCCTCGACGTCGAGACGCTGCTCGGGCTCGTCGAGTACGAGAAGTTTCTTGGGCCGCACGAAGGCGGTGGCCAGGGCGAGCCGGCGGCGCTGACCGCTGGACAGGGTGCCGGGCAGCTGACCCGACTGCGGGACGAGCTGGACCTCCTCGAGGATCGCGTCGACGAGCTCGTCGGGGTCCTCCAGGCCGTGGGCGCGGGCGAGCAGGTCGAGGTGCTCGACGACGGACAGGTCGGGGAAGAAGTCGAGGTCGTCGATGACGGTGGCGACATTGCGCCGGAACCTCGGATCGGTGTCCTTGGCCTTCTCACCGAGCACCTCGATGGTCCCGTCGGTGGGTCTGTCGGATCCGACGATGCATCGCAGGATCGTCGACTTGCCCGAGCCGTTGCGGCCGGTCAGCGCGACCGCCTCCCCCTCGTGGACGTCGAGGCTGAAGCGGGAGACGATCGTGTTGTCGCCGTACTTCTTCGCCAGATTGCTGATTCTCAGAACCGTGGAGCGCCGTGCCATGGGGTCCATTGTGCTGCATGCCCAAACCCCGGTGCGCCACGCGAACAGCCCGCGGATGGCGGCCGGCGGGCGCACACGGTCCCCGTCACCGGGGCCTGTCACAATGATGAGCGTGGCAAGCAGAGCGAATCTTGACAGGGACCGCGACGAGGTCGCCGGCATGTTCGACGAGACCGCACCCCGGTACGACCTCATGAACGACGTGATGAGCCTGGGACGTGACCGCGCCTGGCGCCGCGAGGTCGTCCGGGCCCTGGCGGTCAGCCCCGGCGAGCGCGTGCTCGATCTGGCCGCCGGCACCGGTACCTCGTCCGTGCCGTTCGCCCGGGCCGGCGCGGCGGTCTACCCCACCGACCTGTCGATGGGCATGCTGCGCACCGGCAAGCAGCGCCAGCCCCATCTCGAGTTCGTCTGCGGGGACGCCACCCACCTGCCCTACGGCGACCGGGTCTTCGACGCCACGACGATCAGCTTCGGCCTGCGAAACGTCGAGGACACCCTCGGCGCCCTGCGCGAGCTGCGCCGCGTCACCCGCGACGGCGGACGCCTCGTCATCTGCGAGTTCAGCCGGCCCACCTGGGCCCCCTTCCGCTGGGTCTACCAGAGCATCTACCTGACCCGCGTCATGCCGCTCATGAGCCGGGTGAGCGCCAACCCGGTGTCCTACGACTACCTCGCCGACACCATCCTCGCCTGGCACGACCAGCCTCACCTGGCCGAACTCATGGCGAAGGCCGGCTGGGGGCGGATCGCCTGGCGGAATCTGACCGGCGGCATCGTCGCCCTGCACCGCGGGCAGGCGATCTGACCGATGGGCAGATCGGCCAGGCGCCGCGCCCGGGCACGCCGCTCACAGGCCTCCGGGCGGCCCGGGAGCGCCCGGGCCGTCGTTGCCACCCCCGAGCCCACCGGCCTGGTCCTGCTCGACGCCGACTCAGCGGTCAGCTGCCCGGTCAGGACGCACAACCGTTTCGACCCGACGGTCCCCGACCCGCCCCCGGACGCGGCCGGGGCGGCCGGACGGCCCCCCGGCGAACCGCCGGCGGACCGCAGGGCCACCGCGGCATTTCGCAGGCGTGTCCTCGACACGCTGGCCGGCATGCCCCGGGCCGTCGACCTGCGCGGCCTCGGACCGGACCGGGCGGGTCGTCTCGAGGCGACCGCGAGGGCGGTGGCCGCCGGACGGCGCATCATCATCTGCCCGGCCCTGCCCCACGACGTGGCCGGCGGACGAACCGGCGAGCCCGATGCGATCATCCTCGGCGAACCGGCCCCGGACGGCGGCCACGGATACGACCCCGTCCTCGTCGTCCGTCACCGGGTGCTCGAGCAGGTCTCCCCCGTCAGGCGCCAGCGCGCAAGCTCACTGGCCCACAACCTGCGTCTGGTCCGCCTGCGCGGCTCGGTCGTGCGCCCGGGGCGCGTCCACGACCTGCTGCGGCTGGCGCACTACCGGCGCATCCTCCAGGCCGCGGGCTGGGCCAGCGGCGAGTCCGCGCACGGGGGCCTCATCGGCACCGACCACGTCCGCTACGACCAGGGGATCGCCACGGTGCGCCCCGCCTCGCCCCGCCACATGCCCCCACCGTCCCATCTGGTGCTGGTCTGGGCCGACCTCGCGGCGAGACGACTGCGCACCGAGTCCCGCACGGCGCTGCGCGGCTGGCGCACCCACTCCGCCCTTGCCCGATACGACCACGAGTTCGGGTTCCGGCTCAAGATAGCCGCCGAGGCGGCCGGGCGGACCCCCGCGACGACGAGGGCACCGCGGGTGTGGCCCGTCGTCACCGCGGAGTGCGAGAGCTGCTGCTGGTGGCTGCACTGCCGCCGGCAGCTGGACGACGACGACCTGAGCCTGCGCATCGACAAGGCCCGCCTGAACCCCCAGGAGGTCAGCCTGCTGCGCTCCATGGGCGTCTGGACGATCCGCGACCTGGCCGGTCGTGACGTCGACGAGCTGATCGAGACGCTGCGCTCACGGCTACGCCGTCCCGACGAGGCGGCCGGACGCGTGCGGCTGGCCGCCCGGCGGGCGCGCATGCTCAGCTCCGGCCGTTCGGTGGAACGCACCACCCGGGGCCCGCTCCGGCTTCCCCCGGAGGGCTATGCGATCGACCTCGACATCGAGACGAGCGCCAACGACACGGTGTACCTGTGGGGTTTCCTGGTCGACGACCCGCAGGCGGGGACCGGGCCCCGCTACGTCCCGTTCGCCCGGTTCACCGATCTCGACCGCGACGGCGAGCAGGAACTGGCGCACGAGGCGCTGACCTGGCTCGGCGAGCAGCTCACCGCCCACCCCGAGGCCAGGGTCTACCACTACTCCGACTACGAGGTCGTCCACATCAGGCGCATCGCCCAGGCGAGCGGCGATCCCGTCATCGCCGAGTTCGCCCACGGCGACTGCGCGTCGCGTTTCTTCGATCTCTTCGCCCTCGTGCGGGCCAATTTCTTCGGCGTGCACGGCCTCGGCCTCAAACGCATCGCCCACGACGGCGCCGGGTTCAGCTGGCGGGACGAGGAGGCGGGCGGACTCAACTCGCAGACCTGGTTCGACGAGGCCGTCCACGCCGCCGGGGCGGAGCAGCGGCGGGAGGAGGCCCAGCGCGTGCTGGACTACAACGAGGACGACGTGCGCGCCACCCATGCCCTGCGGGCGTGGCTGCGCACCCTCACCTGAGCCGAACGCCGGACAGGGCTGCTCAGCCGAGGGCCAGTGCCACCGCGACGCCCGCGAGCAGGCCGGCCGCGAAGACGAGTTCACCCATGCTCGTCAGGCGCAGGGTGGCGACCAGGCGCATGCCCCGGGCCCCGCCCAGGATGATGTGGGCGGCCGGTGCGAGCAGCGTGACGCCGAGCAGGCACAGCAGCGCCCACCACGTGCTCAACGCGGCGACGAGAACGCCGCAGAGGGTCACGGCGACGACGAGGGCGGCGTAGAGCAGCCGGGTGGCGCGCTCGCCCAGGCGCGTCTCGAGGGTGCGTTTGCCCGCAGCGGTGTCCGAGGCGATGTCCCGCAGGTTGTTCGTCACGAGCACGCCGTCGGCGATGAGCCCCATGGCGACGGCCGTGACCCAGCCGGCTGAGCCGACCCGCCCGTCGAGCAGGTAGACGGTGCCCGCCGTGGCGACCAGGCCGAAGAAGACGAAGACGAAGACCTCACCCAGGCCCAGGTAGCCGTAGGGATGGCTGCCACCGGTGTAGAACCAGGCGGCCAGCACGCAGGCGACCCCGACCGCCAGCAGCCACCAGTGCCCGGTGAGGGCGACGGCCGCCAGGCCCGCCACTCCGGCCACACCGAAGCAGCCGAAGGCGGCGTTGCGCACCGTCACCGGCTCCGCGGCACCCGAACCGACGAGGCGCTGCGGCCCGACGCGGTGATCGTCGGTGCCACGGATGCCGTCGGAGTAGTCGTTGGCGAAGTTGACGCCGATGACCAGGCCGAGCGCGACGACCAGGCACAGGGCGGCGACGGCGGGGGGCGCGCTGCCCTGCCACCAGCCGATCGCGGTTCCCGCCAGGACCGGGGAGACCGCGGTGGGCAGGGTGCGCATGCGCGCCCCTTCGATCCATTCAGCAGCGCTGGCCATGGCTCCCCTCGTGTCGGTGCTGGTTCGGTGACCGCAGATCGTCTGCGGCATCCACTGCCCGATCCTGCCACGCCGGCCCCGGACGCTCGTCGGGGCATCAGCCTCTGCCCGGTTCCCGGCGTCCCGCCTAGACTTGTGTCATGGCACGCCTCCTTCCAGTGCTGGTTCTACTGGCGCTGACCATCTACGCGATCGTCGACCTGGCCCAGAGCCACGACGAGAACGTGCCGTTCATGCCCAAGTGGCTGTGGCTCTTCGTCGTGATCTTCATCCCAGCGGTCGGCCCGGTGCTGTGGATCGTCGCCAGCTACAACGCACGCCACGCACCGCCCAGGTCCGACATTCCGCCGGACGACAACGAGGACTGGTTGCGCCGCCACTGACGGGCGACCGGCCGTCTGACGACCGGAGGAATCACCGGCTCAGCCGGCGCAAGGAGCGGACGGCATGACACGGGAGCCCCATGTGGCATAGCGTGGTCAGGGTCAGTGTCACAGGCCGCCGCATCGGAAAGGAAACTCATGACGGACGACACCTACGACGATCTGTACAACTCGGACGTCGTCGACCGCGATGGGAAGAGGATCGGCGGCGTCGGCCAGGTCTACCTGGACGACAGAACCGGGCGCCCCACCTGGGTGACGGTCAAGACGGGCCTGTTCGGCACCAAGGAGAACTTCGTGCCGCTGTTCAGGGCCGAGATCGATGACGGCCAGATCCAGGTGCCCTACACGGAGACCACCGTCAAGGACGCCCCGACGGTCGACCCCGACCGCCACCTCGACTCGGACGAGGAGGCCGACCTGTACAAGTACTACGGCATCACCGCCCATCGCCCGGGCAAGAACGGCGGAGACGACGACCGCCTCTGAACGCGCGCCGGTGCGGGTCCGCCCCGGCCCGCACCGATGCCCCACCGGTGCGGCAGGCGGTTCACTTCCCGGGTTCGGCGCCGAAGTCGACGATCTCGTCCCCGGACATGCTGCCGTCGGGCCACACGGCCCGGACGATGCCGGCCGCGGCCAGGGCCTTGCGGCAGCCGGGGCATGGCTCGTCGGTGACGTAGATCGTCGAGCCCTTGGTGTCGCGCGTGCTGAACAGCAGCGCATTGACCTCGGCGTGGATGGCGATGCAGAATCCGGGCGTGCCGGGACGGTCGTAGTCGCCCAGCCCGGGCACCTCGCCGTAGCCCAGGCGCCCGCGCGGGCACGCGCCCTCGAGACAGTCCGGGCGGCCAGGGGCCGCGCCGTTGTAGCCGGTGGCGATGATCCTGTGGTCAGGCCCCACGAGGACCGCGCCGACCCGGCGCCGCGTGCACTTGGCGCGCGCCGAGACGGCCTGCGCGATGCCCAGGAAGTACTCGTCCCAGCCGGGAACGGAGATGCTCTGTCCTGGTTGCGTGATGGCCATGCCCACCAGGGTACGGCCCCCCGACGGAGCGCGGCCGGCCCCGGCCCTGACTGCGGACACGATCCGCCCGATCGGGCCGCCCTCAGATCTCGATGTCCTCGTACGACCTGGCGTCGTGCAGCGGTTCCACGTGCACGGTGACGCGCAGGTCCGGCTCGACGCCCCGCAGCTCGTCGACGATGTCCTCTGCCAGGTCATGGCTGGTCTTGACGCTCCACTCGTCGGGCACGAGCAGGTGGAACTCCATGAAGCGGCGGTTCCCGCTCTCCCTGGTGCGCACGGCGTGGAAACTGATCTGCGAGGTGCAGCGGGCCTCCAGCACCGCCTCGAGGCGTTCCTCGAGCTCGGGTGGCAGGGCGATGTCCATGAGTCCGTCCACCGAGCTCTTGACCAGTCCGACGCCGATCCGCAGGATGTTCACGCCGGCGATGACAGCGACGATCGGGTCGAGGCGCGCCCAGCCGGTCAGCGCGACGAGGCCGACACCCACGAGCACCGCCACCGACGTGATGACATCGGTCATGAGGTGCCGTCCGTCGGCGGAGAGGGTGGCCGAACGGAGCCGGTCGCCACGTCGGATGAGCAGCAGGCCGACGGCGCCGTTGATCACCGCGCTGACAGCACAGATGGCGAGGCCGGCGCCGAGCTGCTCGGGCATCTGGGGATGGATCAGCCGCTCGATCGCCTTCCACATGATGGCGATGGCCGCGATGAGCACCATGACGCCCTCGACGGCGGCCGAGAAGTACTCGGCCTTGGAATGACCGAAGGGATGGTTCGCGTCCGGCGGGCGGACGGAGATCTTCAGCATGGCCAGGGCCATGACGGCGGCAATGAGATTGACGAACGACTCGAGGGCGTCGGACAGCAGGGAGACCGAGCCGGTCATGGCAGCCGCCATGCTCTTGAGGACGATGGTCGCCAGGGCGGCCCCGATGGAGAGCCACGCATACCGACTCAGATCGGCCGGCGGGCTGTAGCGTGGCGCATTCGTCATGGCTCAAGTATGACCGGTAATTCTGCCCGCCGCACCCAAGCGAGTCCTTACTCACTAGGCATTTTGCTTCGTCACGAGGGGTTATGCGGAAGTCTGTGAGCAGCTGTGCGCGCCCGGGCCCGCAGCTGCGGCAGAGCCGTGCGCCGCCGCGCGCCGGTTAGGCTGGTCGCCATGCCACGTCCACCATGGTTCGGCCTGCTGCCCTTCCTCGGCCCCGAGTACGCCGCCGAGGAGCCCCCCGAGGTCCAGGGCCTGGTCATCGCCGGCGGTGGCGCGAGGGCCAGTTTCCAGATCGGCGCACTGCGCTATCTGTACGAGCACGAGCACATCGCGCCATCGGTGATCACCGCCACCTCGGCAGGTTCGGTCCTGGGCGCCCTACTGGCCCAGTTCGAGGACCCGGCCGAGCAGGAGGCGGCGCTGCGCCGAATCGAGGAGCTGTGGCTGTCGATGCAGACCGACGCGGACATGTTCACCGAGCGGGCCTGGTTCTCGCGCCTGCTCACCCACCAGGAGCTCCTCACGAGCCTGCGCGAGCTGGAGGCGAACAGGGCGGGCAGGGGGCACCGGCCCCGAGTCCGGCGCTGGGCGGCATGGCGCGGCGGCGGGGACGGCCCCCAGGCCGACGAGGAGCGGGCCGCGGCGGCCGAGCAGCTGGCCGAACTCGCCCCCCAGGAGCGCACCCTGGCGCTCGCCATGGCCGAGGAACCCGGCGAGCCGGTGGAGTTCAACGCCAATCTCGTCTACCAGCTCCTGTCCGAGCTGCCCCGGATCGGCCGGATCGGCTCCGACCTGACGGCGGCTCTCCGGGGGCTGGAGAGCAACCGCTCGCTCTACCGGCCGGGCCCGCTGCTGGAGCGTCTGCTGAGCCGCGACTTCTTCCGCTCCGAGCTGGTGGCCTCCTCGGGCATCACCTTCCGCTGCGCCATCGTCGGACTGTGCAGCGGCGAGCTGCGCTACATGCGCGAGGACGGCCGGATCGTCGACCGCGACGACGAGCCCCTGGACGGTCCCGGTTTCGACGTGACGATGGGCACGCTGGCCTCCTGCTCGATCCCCGGCATCTTCAAGCCGGTCGAGATGAATGGGGAGTGGTACGTCGACGGCGGCGTCCGCGAGAACGTCCCCGTGGAGGCCGCGGTCAAGAACCTGGGTGTCACCAGGCCGTTCGTCATCGTCTCGGCTCCTGCGGGCGCGGCCCCGAGCCCGCGGGCGGGCGAGGGCGACATCCTGTCGATCCTGTTCCGCGTCGAGTCGATCCGCGCCGACGAGTCCGAGCGCGACGAGGTCGCCTACGCCCGCGCGGCCGGCGCCACCGTCATCGAACCCGAGATCCTCGTCCACGACGCCATGACGATCGATCCCGGGCTGCTGGCCATCAACCGCGACTACGGCTGGATCCGCGCCGCCGAGGCCGTCCGGGAGGCGCCCTGCCAGTCGCAGGCCGCCCACCGCGAGATCATCCGCATCCGGCTGAGGGCGTGGCGGCTGGAGAAGGCGGCCCTGGAGCAGGACCCGCACGCCCTCGACACGGACCCCGGCTCCGTGCTCGCCCTGCCGGGCGAACTGGCCGAGACGAAGAAGGAGCTGCGCGCCATGATCGAACGCACCGACCGGAGCTTCCTGCCCGACGGCGGCGAGCACTGGTGGACGCGTTTCGAGGGTCATCCGAGGGCCGGGGCCGCGCATGTCTGAGTACGACGACCGCGCCCCGCTGGACGAGGAGACCGCCCCCGAGAACGCCCTCATCGGGGCGCGGGTGATGGACGAGTCCGGTGCCCTCATCGGCCGCGCCCTGGGCTTCGTGCGCGACGAGGGCACCGGCACGCTGTCCTTCGTCAGCGTGCGCGACGGCGCCCTGGGCAGCCGGCGCCACCTCATCCCGCTGGCGGCCGCCGAGATCGGTTACGAACGCATCGACGTGCCCTACCGCCGGACCCAGGTGATGGCCTCACCGGTCTTCGAGGCCGGCCACCTGATCCTCGACGAGGACGAGACCGCGGTCTGCGTCCACTACGGCCTCACGAGCCCCACGCCCTGGCTGGAATGAGACGCGGGTTCCTCAAGGGCCGGGCTGAAAGGCTTGCGGCCCGGCCGGCCAGAAGAGCCGACGGCTTTCCACCACCGTGGTCACCGTGCCGATGGGACCATGCCACGACACGGATCCGGACCATCACTGGCAACGCCAATCCCAGTAGCCCCCTCGGACCCAGTAGCCTCGCCACCAGTCGTAGTAATCGTAGGGAACCCAGATCCAACCGCAGTAGTCCCCGTTGCGCGACCGACTGCGATTGGAATTGCTCCGGCTGTTCTCACTCGGGCCGTCGTCATCGTCGTCGTCATCATCATCGTCGTCGTCATCGTCATCGTGATGGGGCGCCGGAAGACTGGGGCCGGTATTCGTTCCGGCGCTGTTCCCGACGCCCTCGGCCTGCCTGCTGGAGGAATCCTCTTCGGCGGAGGAGTCCTCCTTCTGCTCGGCAGCGGCCTGCTCGGCGGCCTTCTCGGCGGCGATGCCGGCCGCCTCGGCCGTGTCCTTCTTGGTGGTGGACAGCTCGAGTTTCACGGCACCCATCGCCCGCGTGGACTCGTCGATCGGATCGGGGTCGTTGTCGGTGATGCCCTGGTCGCGGATCCCGGGCGCGGCATCGCACAGCGCGGTGGCCTCCTCGATCTTGGTCTTGAGGTCCTCGCGCACCCCGTCGTCGGGCAGCTGGCTGGCCGAGTCGTCGTACACGGTCCAGGCCGCCTTGATCTCGGATCGCAGTTCGTCGGCCGCCTTCGCGTTCTGGTACGAGGAGATCGACACCGACAGGCGAAGACTGTCCGTGGCGAGGGCGTCCTTCCTTGCGGTGAAATCCGACGTGGCGCCGCGCAGGGCGTCCAGCTGGTCCCGGCTGGTGCAGGTCAGGTCCATGCGCACCTGCCGGTCCGCACCGGAGACCCCGGCGATGAGTCCGTCGGCGCCCTCGCTGTCCTTGTAGCCGGGCGTGTTGTCGGCCTTCTCGAGGATCGACTTGGTCGCGGCGACCGTGGCCACGTAGTCGTCGATGGCCTGGTCTGCGGCGCTGATGGCGGCGGCGCAGTCGTTCGTCAGGTTGGTGTTGTACTGGTGGACTCCGAGGGCGGTACCCGAACCGGCCAGCAGGAGTGCGCAGACGATTGCGCCGACGACGGCACGCCTGGGATGCCTCGCCTTTCCTGCCCTGCCTGTCATATGGCTCTTTCGTTCGCTCGCACGAGTCAGCGGCAACCGGCGGACGGCCATTGACCGTTCCACCGTTCAGCGCCCGACTTCGTCCGAGCATGTGCCGGGGTGTACATCAACCGTGTGGCGTCCAGGTTCAGAGCTCATTCAGGGGAGAACCTCAGCAGCCGCACAGCCCTCACGGAAAACCTGAGTCACGAATTCCCAGGGTTCCAGGTGATGGCGATGACGCCAGAACCCATGGGGGATCTCGTGCCCAGACCTCCCAGTGACTGCCGTCGCGAAGGACGAGAAAACCGCTGGCCACTCGCCCGGAACAGACCGCAGTCGCCTCAGTCTATCGCGCAGAACACCGCCACGGCCAAGCCCATGGCACATATTCTGCAATGTGGACACTTTCCTGCGTCTCGCCAGCGCCAGCACGGCCCGTTCCACGTCGAGAATCGCCCTGACCCGTGGCGGATCGCGCGGTCCGCCCCGGGGAGCCGAGGGCATCCGGACGCCCCGACCCGCAGCCCTTCCGGCGGAGCCGCCGTCGACGGGCGGGCGACCGACCACGAACGATGCGCGGGACCAGTGCCCCCACGGGGGCTCGAACCCCGGACCCAAGGATTAAAAGTCCCTTGCTCTGCCAGCTGAGCTATGGAGGCAGGACTCATACTAGCCGCTCGCCCCACCGGCGGCACCGCGAACGGCGGGCGTCGGGTGCCATCGCCGGCACGCCCGGCCCGGGACGGCGAAGACTCAACCTCAACCTCGGCTTGAGACCGGGGGACGACATCCTTCAGCCGGCTTTCAGCATCCTTTCAGACGCCCGCCGCCATAACCCCGGAGATGAAAGAAAGTACCTAGTCAAAACCTTATTCAGGAGGAACGGTCCAGCGTGCTGCGGGGCGCCGGCCCACGGCCTGCGAGGACGTGTCCGAACCCTCAACCGACCCTTCAGGTGTCTTGTGGGGCATTCGGACATCTGCCTAAGTTCCTTCCAGCCCTGGGGCCCCGGCGTGACGGCCACGAGTCGTCGGGGAAGACGCCCAGCCTCAGGGCACACGACCTCACACACACGCGGCTCGTCCAAGGCCGCGGGAAGGACCAGCAGTGAACAACCCCTTCGCGAAAACGGCTCGTGTCGCCGTCACATCGTCGCTGGTGGCTGCCAGTCTGGCCACCGCGGGACTCGTTCTGAGCCCGCTGGCACAGGCCGACTACTCGGATCTGTCCGCGACGACCGACGTGAACGTGCGCACCTCGCCCGACACGAACGGCGAGATCGTCGCCGTGCTCTCGGCCGGCGACACCGTCACCCAGCGCGGCGTCGAGCAGGACGGCTGGCTGCCGATCATCTACAACGGCACGAATGCATGGGTGCAGGCCCAGTACGTGTCCAGCACCACCGTCATCACGACGGACACCACGGTGGGCAGCGCCACCACGACGGCCGACGCCTACGTCCGTTCCGACGCGGATCCGACCAGCTGGATCATGGGCACCCTGTCCGAGGGCACCACGGTCTCGATCACCGGTGACCCGGTCGGCGAGTGGACGCCCGTCAACTACTACGGACGCGCGGGCTGGATCGCCACGAGCCTGCTCGCCGATGCCGGTGACGGCTCGGCCGGCACCATCACCAGCGCCATCTCGCAGGACTACCTGTGGGTCCGCACCGGCACGAGCACCGCCTTCACCTCGATCGGCATGCTCTACCCGGGCGACGAGGTCACCGTCACCGGCACTCCGTTCGCCGGCTGGGTGCCCGTGGACTTCAACGGTCAGGACGCCTGGGTGGCCGCGAACTACTCGCGCTACGTCACCGATCCAACGACCATCGCGCTCGTCGCGAGCACCACCTCGACCGAGGACGCGGAGGCACCCGCCGAGGAGCCGGCGGCACCGGCTGAGGAGGAGGCCGCTCCCGCCCAGGAGGTGGCTCCCGCCGAGGAACCGCCCGTCGAGCAGGCCCCCGCGCAGGAGAGCACCCCGGCCACGACCACCAAGTGGGCCGCCGATGACGTCAACGTCCGCACCGGACCCGGCCTCGACTACTCGGTCGTCGACGTCCTCGACCAGGGCGACACCATCGAGGCCACCGGCGTCACCAACGGCGACTGGACCGAGATCATCTA
This sequence comes from Propionibacterium australiense, assembly GCF_003666605.1. Taxonomy (GTDB): domain Bacteria; phylum Actinomycetota; class Actinomycetes; order Propionibacteriales; family Propionibacteriaceae; genus Propionibacterium; species Propionibacterium australiense. The sequence goes on from NZ_RCIV01000001.1 coordinate 426,013, forward strand.
CGGCGGGGTCTCCCGATGGGTCAACAGCGCCTACGTCTCCGACACCGAGGTGGCGCCCTACGACGAGACCGAGAACGCGGCGCCCACCCAGCCCGAGGCGGTCAGCCACAGCAGCGCCGATGCCGTCCAGACCGCGATCGACTTCGCCTACTCCAAGCTGGGCGGGCCCTACGTGTGGGGCGGCACCGGCCCGGTCGGCTACGACTGCTCCGGCCTGATGCAGGCCGCCTACGCGGCCGCCGGCATCTCGATCCCGCGCGTCACCTGGGATCAGGTGAACGCCGGTACGCCGGTCTACTCGACCGATGACCTGCGGCCCGGCGACCTGGTGTTCTACTACGACAACGGTCACGTCGGCATGTACATCGGTGACGGCCTGGTGCTGAACGCCCAGAACGAGAGCACCGGCATCGTCATCTCCGGGCTGTACGACATGGCCCCGATCTCGGCGATGGTGCGCATCGTCGGCTGAGGCGGGCTCGGCCGCCGAGGCCGGCAGTGACGCGGTGAGCGGCTCGAGCCGCCCGGTATTTCTCTCCGGGCGGCCGAGCCGCTACCATGTTCGTCGCGAGTCCCCATCGTCTAGCGGCCTAGGACCCCACCCTTTCAAGGTGGTAACACGGATTCGAATTCCGTTGGGGATACCCGCATCGGGCGGCACCACACGGTGCCGCCCGATTCGTTCGCCGGGACGTGGCCACGCACGCGGGACTGAAGGTCTTCCGCCGCACGAGGCCGTGTGCCACGATTCAACTGCGGCGCAGATCCATGGCGGATCCTGCCCCCGCGCACACGACACCGGCAGCCACACCAGGGGAGCGTTCTCATGACCTACCGCATGATCTTTAACCAGACGGGCCACTTCGGCCGGGGAGCCATAGCCAACATCCCCACCGAGATCAGCGCTCGTGGCCTGAGCAAGGCCTTCATCGTCACCGACCCGGTCCTCACCGAGAACGGGACCGCCACCCGCATCACCGACCTGCTCGACGGCGCCGGCATCGCCTGGGAGGTCTTCTCCGACGTCGTGCCGAACCCGCCGGTGGAGAAGGTCCAGGCCGGCCTGGCGGCCTTCCGCGACTCGGGCGCCGACATCCTCATCGGCCTGGGCGGAGGCAGCCCGCAGGACACCTGCAAGGCGATCTCGGTGATCGCCACCAACCCGGAGTTCGCCGACGTGCTGAGCCTGGAGGGCCTCTCCCCCACGAAGAACCCGGGCACGCCGATCATCGGGGTGCCCACCACGGCGGGCACGGCCTCGGAGACGACCATCAACTACGTCATCACCGACACCGCCAAGCAGCGCAAATTCGTGTGCGTGGACCCGCACGACATCCCGGTGATCGCCGTCGTCGACCCCGACCTCATGGACGGCATGCCGCGGAGCCTGAAGGTCGCCACCGGGCTGGACGCGCTCACCCACGCCATCGAGGGCTACATCACCCCGGGCGCCTGGGCACTGTCCGACGCCCTGTGCCTGCGCTCCATCCAGATGATCGCCAAGAACCTGCGCAAGGCCGCCGAGGGCGACACCGACGCGGTGGAGCAGATGGGCCTGGCCGCCTACATCAACGGCATGGCCTACTCCAATGTCGGCCTGGGGCTCGTGCACGGCATGGCGCACCCGCTGGGCGGACGCTACAACGCCCCGCACGGGGTCGCCAACGGCATCCTGCTCGCCCCCGTCATGGCGTTCAACGCCGAGTACACCGGCGAGAAGTACCGCGACATCGCCGAGGCCTTCGGCGTGGCGGACGCCCAGACGATGCCGCTGGAGCAGGCGCGCGCCGCGGCCGTCGAGGCCGTCGCCCAGCTGACCCGCGATCTGGGCAACCCGACCCGCATCAGCGAGGTGGGCGTGGACGAGTCAGGCATCGCGGCCCTGACCGAGGACGCGTTCGCGGACGTGTGCACGCCCGGCAACCCGCGTCCGGCAACCCGCGAGGACATCGAGGCGTTGTACCGCTCGCTGCTGTGAGCCCGCCCGGGCAGTCCTGAGCACCTCCGCGGGTCCCGGCCGCCTTGCCGGCGATACCGGGACCCGCGGTGCTCCCATGGCGGTCGTGAACCCGCCACGCGTCGCCCGAGGGGTCATGTCCGCGGGAAACCTTCCTGCTACAGCAGTATCCACACGGCAATCGTCGCCGCCCAGATGAGAAGAATGATCGCGGTGTCGCGGCCCCGCCAGGGATCGGTGATCAGCTCGGTGCGGTGATCGAAGGCGCCGAAGGCCCGGGAGTCCATCGACAGCGCGACCCGCTCCCCGTGTTGCACGGCGATGATGAGCAGCGGGACGATCGAACTCGCCCACCGGACGACCGGCCCGAGCGGTCCCCAGCGGCGGCCGACCCCGCGCAGCGCCCGAGCAGTCCGCAGCAGCCGGAAGTCGATCCGGAACCTGGCCAGGAAGGCCAGGGCGGCGGTCCCGGCCGAGGCCAGACGGTACGGAAGGTGCAGGCGAGTGGTCGCCGCCCGCAGGATTGCCTCGGGATCAGTGGCGATGCCCGAGACCAGGACGAGGGCCAGCAGAGCCCCGATCGTCGTCCCGGCCTGGCCGGGGCCACCGATGCTGCGTATCCCGGTGAAGAGATCGGGGTTGATGGCCGTGGACACCGCCCAGGTCATGGCCGCGGCGACCAGCCAGACGGCGGCGATGGAGCCCACGATGCGCCGCCACCGGGTGCGTGAGGCGGCCATCACCAGCGAGGCGAGGATCATGATGACGAGGTTCGCCGTCACATCGCGGTGAGCGACGACGAAGATCGCCGGCAGCAGGATCGCCGCGACCATGGCGAACGGATTGAGCGAGCCGAGCAGCGATGCGTTGGGTTGCGGCGGTGGCGCCGGCGGCCTGTCCCGCTCCACCCCCAGCGGCAGGGCGATGATGTGCGTGGCGTGCTCGACCGCCAGTTCGAGGTCGTGCGTGGCCATGAGCACGCTCGCCCCGTCGGCACGCAGCGCATGAATGAAGTCCATGAGCTCGCAGGTGTTGGCCCAGTCCTGACCGTAGGTCGGCTCGTCCAGCGCGATCAGTCTCTTCCCCGCACTCACCATCGTCGCCACCGAGAGGCGACGCGACTGCCCGCCGGAGAGGGTGAGCGGGTGCTGGTCCTTGCACTCGGTCAGGTGGAACTGATCCAGCAGCCGGTCGACCTGCGCCGCGCCGAGACCGTCGAAGGCCAGTTCGGCCCCGACACTCGATGTGACGAACTGGTGCTCCGGGTTCTGGAAGACATAGCCCACACGGGGGTCCCCGGCCTTCACCGGGGTGCCGTCGATCGTCGCCGTGCCACCGGAAGCCCTGACGACACCGGCCAGGGCGCCGAGCAACGACGTCTTGCCCGCCCCGTTCTCGCCGATCAACGCGACCAGCTCTCCCCCGCCGAGCCGGGCAGAGACGGCCGGGGAGCGTCCGGGAACACCGAAACCGGTCAGCTCGCAGCCGGCGGGGTGTTCCGGCGAGGCGGTGTCGAGCCGGTCGATCTCCTGCCACCGCCCGTCGGCCCTGGCCAGATATCGCACCACGTCGTGTCGGCACAGCTCCCCCAGGCCCGGTGGGGCGGCGGCCGGCACCGGCCGCAGTGCCCTGGGCAGCCAGATCCCGGCGGCGTCGAGCTCTGCCCGATGGGCGCGGTAGACCTCGTCGGGGCTGCCGGCGGCGATCGTGCGCCCGGCACCGTCCAGGGCGATGATCTGGTCGACCATCGGCAGAATGAGATCGAGATCGTGGTCGATGACCAGGACGCCCATTCCCTGTTCGATGAGCGGCGGCAGCAGCCGGTAGAAGTCCTCGCGTCCCTCGGGGTCGATGGTCGAGGTCGGCTCGTCGAGTACGAGCAGGTCCGGTTTCATGGCCAGCGCCACCGCCAGGGCGAGCCGCTGGCGCTGCCCGCCCGAGAGCACCCAGGGGTCGTCCCACGGCCGGTCGCCCAGGCCGACCAGGCCCAGCGCCTCCGTGGCTCGTGCCTCGATCTCATCCGGTGGCAGACACAGGTTCTGCAGGGGAAAGCAGACCTCGTCGTGGAGACTGCGGGCGACGACTGCCGCGTCGGGGTTCTGTCCGACGAAGCCGATACGAGTGGCGATCTGCACGACCTCGGCGTCGGCCATCTCGGTGCCGTCGAGGACGACACTGCCCCGGTAGTCGGCCGGGATGCAGTGGGGGACGAGCCCGCAGGCCGTCCGCACGAGCGAGCTCTTGCCGCACCCGGACGGACCGATGACGGCGGTGACCCGGCCCGCGTACTGGTCGAGGCCGGCTGCGTCGAGCACCCAGCGCTCGGTCCCGGGATAGCGGACGCCGAGCCCCCGAATGGCCAGCAGGGCGCTCATCGGCGTCGAGTGGCGCCGACCCCGGCCCTGGCGAGCAGGGAACCGATGAGCAGGCAGGCCGCCACACCGGCCAGGGACGAGACGATCGAGACGGCCACGATCCCCGCAGACAGCCCGCCGCCGACGGCGAACTGCGCTATGCGCAGGTAGAGCAGGCCGTTGATGCAGCCGAAGACGCATCCGGAGATGGCGAACGACCACCACTTCCACACGCGGTAGAGCAGGATCGCCAGCGGAAGTTCGACGAAGAGCGCCCCCAGGACGTTACCGATGATCGTCGTCGGCCCCGAGGGGGTGGTGAAGGCCGCGATGATGCCCATGATGAGTCCGGCGATGAGGGCGGCTCCCGGCTTGCGGACGACGACGGCCGGCAGCAGATAGGGGATGAGCCAGGCACCCATGAACGCGCAGGCGACGAACAGCCCCTTGGGCGTGAGGAAGACCGTGGCACTCACATAGGTGAGCGCCACCACGATGATCGAACCCACCACGGCCAGTGCCGCCGTGATCATGAGATTGCGCGTACCCAGGACGCTGTTGGCCAGCCCCTTGCGCGCCGATTGGTGAATGGTGTCCTGAGCGGCGACGTCGTCACTCACTGCGACCTCCTCATCATATGGTAAGCCTTACCTTATTTTAAGCATGTCCTGTGGACCGCCCCGCCCGCGAGGCCCCCAGGAAGAGTTCTTGAGAATAAGAATCATATTTAGCATTGACCCCAGGAGCCCACAACCCAGACGAGCCGTTTTGGCTTTTGCGGGCAGGCACGCTATTGTTGTGGAGCCCGCTCAGGCGGGGCGCACAAGTGAATCAAGGCCCTGTAGCGCAGTTGGTTAGCGCGCCGCCCTGTCACGGCGGAGGTCGTGGGTTCAAGTCCCATCAGGGTCGCTCATCTGATCGAGGCCAGGTAGCTCAGTTGGTAGTAGCGTACGCCTGAAAAGTGTAAGGTCGGCGGTTCGACCCCGCCCCTGGCCACCCCGAGGCGAGCCGCAGCCGATCAGCCGCGGTTTTCTGTGCAACCGGTGTTCTCGGCCGGCTCGTCCCCCGCCTGACTCGTCCGGGGCCGCCTGAACCACGAGCCATGACGGCCCTTCCGCTGGGGCCACCATCCCCTCTGGTCGTCCTGCGCCGCCGTGCCGTCCCCGCCGTCAGGCTCGTCCGGGGCACCCCCGTCCGACCCGGGCACGGCACTGCGCGGTTTCCGCTCGCCGCCGGGCCGCTGGCCTCCGTGCTCCCCCCTGCTCTCCGACACCCCGGCGTCGGGGTCCTGCTGGACGGTTCCGGCCCCATCGTGGCGCAGGGTCTCGTGGTACTGCCCGATGAGGCCGGCCGGCAGCACGTAGGCACCGAGCCAGCGGGACATCTCCTCGAAGATCTGCCTTCGCACGGGTTCACGCGAGAGGACGAGGTCATGGACGCCTCCCGTGACACGGCGAATCGTCACCAGCGGCCCCAGGTCCGGTGCGGCGGAGCAGATGCGTTCGACGTCGAGCACGAGATCGGCCTCGTGCATGCCCTCGTTCCAGGTGCGCGAGAAGTCGCTCCTGGCGCTCGTCATGACGAGTACCGGGGTGTCGATGTGCAGGCCGGCGGCGACGCGGGCCTGGCCGGCCAGCACGGCCCTGCCCCAGCCCCAGCGGTGGACGAAGGCCGGATTGGACTTCAGGTCGAGCTCCCAGTCCCATTCGCCGTCCTCGTCGGCGCGCAGGGATCGGCGGTAGAAACCCGTGTCGACACCGGTTGCGAGCTCGGCGAGCGGACTCACGACCGAGATGGCGGCAGCGACCGGCGAGAGCATCCGCCACAGGGCCGGCGAGCCCTGCATGTCGAGCCATGGGGAGTTCAGGACGAGTCCCGCGAGCAGGCCGGGGCGACGGGACGCCCACAGGGCCCCGGTCAGCCCGCCCGTGGAGTGGCCCATGAAGGTGATGGGCGCACCGGGATGGTCCTCGTGGATGAACGCAACAGCCCGGTCGAGCTCGGACTCGTAGTGCGCCAGGTCGGTGACGTAGCCCGCGTACAGGCCCGGGACCAGGTTCCGCCCGTAGCGCCGCAGCTCGACGGCGTAGAAGTCGAAACCCTGCGCGTCGAACCAGTCGGCGAGATGCGTCTGGAAGAAGTAGTCGTTCCAGCCGTGCAGGTACAGGACCGCCCGAGCATGACGGGGCTCATTCCTGCGGACGAGGGTGGCCGTGAGTATCACCTCGGGTTCTCCCTCGGCGCGTCGTGCGCCGGGAATGGACCAGCTGCGCGCTTCGTAGCCCGCCAGCAGCGGGTCGGGGACCCATCCACTCATCGGGGCTCAGGCAGCCCTAGTCGGACTCGATGTCCTGTTCGTACTTCGCCGCGAGATCGGCGTAGTTGTCGGGAATCCTGTCGTGACTGGGCTCATCGTCGTGATGCTGCTTGCTCCGGAGCTCCCGCTCCAAGGAAGCGAAGTCTGTCTCGACCGAACGGTACTTCAGGTCCCTGGCCACCTTGGTCTGCTTCGCCTTTTGCCGGCCGCGCCCCATGTGGGTCGACCTCCTCGCTTGGTCCCTCGCGGCTGTGCCGCGGCATGATGAACAACTCTCGTGGGCCCTAGGCTACCCAATAGTTCGAGTCGTCACCAATTGGTCCTGCCCGATCCTGACAAGCAGTTCGGACCCTCGGCGGCGACATCGGCTCAGCTGCCCGGGTGCTCGCCGGTCAGCTCGACGCTCGCCGCCTGCTCGCAGGACTCGGCCCGGCCGCAGACCCAGCTCTCCAGGCCGAACCCGTCCAGCACGCGCTGGGCCTCGTCCACCTGGTCGGCGGGCAGCAGGGCCACCATGCCGACACCCATGTTGAGGGTCTCCTCGATGTCGCCCTGGCTGATCCCGCCGGTGGACTGGACGAGTTCGAAGACGGGCCCCGGGGTCCAGGTGGCCCGGTCGATGGTGACGCGCACGCCGTCCGGCACGACGCGGACGAGGTTGTTGGCCAGGCCGCCGCCGGTGATGTGGCTCATCGCGTGCACGGTGACGGCCTTGAGGAGCTCCATGATCTCGCCCGCGTAGACGTGCGTGGGTTCGAGGAGCTCCAGGCCCAGGCTGCGGCCGAACTCGGGGATCTCCCGGTCCAGCGGCAGCGCGGCGTCCTCGAGCAGGACGCGGCGCACCAGCGAGTAGCCGTTGGAGTGCAGCCCTGAGCTGGCCATGGCCAGGGCGACGTCGCCGTCGCGGACCAGCTCGGGGCCGAGCAGCTCGTCGGCCTCGACGACACCGGTCGTGGCGCCGGCCATGTCGTACTCGTCGGCGCCCATGAGACCCGGGTGCTCGGCGGTCTCGCCGCCGAGCAGCGCGCAGCCGGCCGCGACACAGGCGTCGGCGATCCCCCCGACGATGGCGGCGATGCGTTCGGGCACGACATGGCCGCAGGCGATGTAGTCGGTGAGGAACAGGGGTTCGGCTCCGCAGACGACGAGGTCGTCGACGAGCATGCCCACCAGGTCCCAGCCGATGGTGTCGTGGATGTCGAGGGCCTGGGCGAGCGCGACCTTGGTGCCCACGCCGTCGGTGCTCGTGGCGAGCAGCGGACGGCGGTAGGAGGCCAGGGCGGAGGCGTCGAACAGGCCCGCGAAACCACCGATGCCGCCGAGGACCTCGGGGCGTCTGGTGCGTGCCACGTGAGCCTTCATGAGCTCGACTGCGGCGTCCCCGGCATGGATGTCGACGCCCGCACGGGCGTAGGCGGACTGGGTCATGACTCATCTTCTCCACGGTCGAATTCGGCGTTGCTGTAGCTGGAGCAGGACGCGGGGGCCTCCTCGGCGTCGAGCCCCATCTCGGTGGCCGCCCCGTGGGGCACCGGGATCGGGTACTCGCCGTCGAAGCAGGCCCGGCACAGGTTCTCCTTGGGCACGTGGGTGGCCCGGATCAGTCCGGCGAGGCTCACATAGCCCAGGGAATCGGCCCCGAGGGACCGGCAGATCTCGTCGACCGACAGGCCCGGGGCGATGAGCTGGGCGCGCGTGGCGAAGTCGAGGCCGTAGAAGCAGGGCCATTCCAGTGGCGGCGAGGCGATCCGCACGTGCACCTGCGCGGCACCGGCCTCCCGCAACATGCGCACGAGCTGGCGCTGGGTGTTGCCGCGCACGATCGAGTCGTCGACGACGACGAGCCGACGCCCTTCGATGACATCGCGCAGGGGGTTCAGCTTGAGCCGGATGCCCATCTTGCGCAGGGACTGGGTGGGCTGGATGAAGGTGCGTCCGACGTAGGAGTTCTTCACCAGGCCGTTGCCGAAGGGTATGCCCGATGCGGCGGAGAAGCCGATGGCCCCGGGAATGCCCGACTCGGGGACGGGAATGACCAGGTCGGCGTCGGCCGGTTCCTCCTCGGCGAGGATCTTGCCGATCTTGACCCGCACGTTGTGGATGCGCCGGCCCGAGACGATCGTGTCGGGCCGGGCCACGTAGACGTACTCGAACAGGCAGCCCTTGGGGCGGGCCGGCGCGAAGCGCGTCGAGTGCAGACCTGACTCGTCGATGCGGAGCATCTCGCCGGGCTCCACCTCGCGGACGAAGGTGCCGCCGACGATGTCGATCGCGGCGGTCTCGGAGGCGACGACCCAGCCGCTCTCCAGACGGCCGAGCACCAGCGGGCGGACGCCCTGCGGGTCGCGCGCGGCGAAGAGGGTGTTCTCGTTGATGAACACCAGGCTGAAGGCGCCGACCAGGCGCGGCAGCAGGCTCGTGGCGACGTCCTGCAGCGGCTCGTCGTCCAGGGCCATCAGCGCGCTGACCAGGTGTGTGTCGTTGCTGGAGTCCATCTCGGACTTGTGCGGGACCCCGCCCGCGCCGGACCGCCCGAGACGTTTGGCCAGCAGGTCCTCCAGCTCGTCGGTGTTGGTGAGATTGCCGTTGTGTGCCAGCGCGAGCGAGCCGCGCGGTGTCGAGGCGAAGGTGGGCTGGGCGTTCCCCCAGACACTCGAACCGGTGGTCGAGTAGCGGGTGTGACCGACCGCCATGTGCCCGGTCAGGGATTTCAGGGTGGCCTCGTCGAAGACGTTGCTGACCAGGCCCATGTCCTTGAAGACCATGATCTGGGAGCCGTCCGAGACCGCGATGCCCGCCGACTCCTGACCGCGGTGCTGCAGCGCGAACAGGCCGTAGTAGGTGAGCCTGGCGGCGTCCTCGCCCGGCGCGAAGACACCGAAGACCCCGCACTCCTCCTGCGGCCTGTCATCGTCGTGTCGTGTCGTCACTGGGTCATCCGGGCGAAGAACCACGCGCTCAGCCTATCGTGGCGGCCCGGGACCGGCGCAGGAGGCCACGAGCGGGACGGGGCCGGGTGAGGGGGTTCACCGCAGGTAGACGACGGCGTTGTTGCCTCCGGTGCAGGTGGTGACCGAACCGGTCGCCACCACGCACGACATCGAGTAGGTCTTGTTCGTCACCGGGCTGGTCGCCGTGACCTGGACGGTGCCTTCGGCGGCGGAGGACGCCTTGAAGGCGGTCTCCACGTTGAGGGCGAACTGGCAGGAGGTCGACGAGTTGACCGCCACCGAGTCGCTGCACTGAGTGGCGCCGGCGGGGAAGGCGACCGGGGTGGGCGTCGGAGTGGGCGTGGGCGTGGGGCTCGGAGCGGCCGAGGAGGCCGCGGGGGCGTTCGCCGGCGCCGTCGCCTCGGGAGCCGCGTCCTGCCGGCTGCCCGCGCCGGCGAGGAGCAGGCCCAGCACGATGGTCAGGACGAGCAGGTGGGCCAGCCAGCCGAGCAGGAAGGCGACCCAGTAGCGTCCCGACGAGGCTCCCACCTCGCGGGCACGGTGCGCCGCCCCGGATGCCGGTGCCGCACCGAAGGGACCGAAGAGGAAGGAGAGGATCGCCGTCAGCCGCACGCTCGGTGGCCTGGTCGCCTCGGGGATGACCGGGATTCCAGGGCTGGTCGGCCAGTCCGCCTCGTCGTCGTGGCTCACCTGTTGCGGGCCGTAGCGGGCCTCGGAGAACTGCTGGGAGAAACTGCGCCCGGCCGAGGGATCGTAGGGCGCCCCGAAGCGGCTCTCGTCGTAGCCGTAGTCAGCGGGCCGGCGCTGATGGCGCGGCCACTGATCGGGATCGGTCGGCATGGCAGCACCCCCTCCACCTGCAGCGCCCGGACCCCTGGGCCCCGGGAGACCCATGCTACCCCGGCGGGGCCGGATAACAGCTAGTCAGATTTGCTTCGTGCCGCGTCCCCCGCGCCGGCCGCGTCGGGACGCTCGTCGACGATGTCCCCGATGATGCCCGAGGCCTGCTTGCTGAAGGTCAGATAGCGAGCCGCGAGGTTGATCATCGACTGCAGCCGGTTGCGCCCGCCGAGCAGGAAGTACAGGTGCAGGGCGACCCAGGCGATCCACGCGACGAAACCGGTGAAGTCGATCTTCAGGCCATGGAACCTGGCCATCTGGACGACGGCGGCATTGCGGCCGATGGTGGCCATCGTGCCCTTGTCGAAGTACGAGAACTTCTCTGTCCGGCGCCCGGCCTCCAGGTTGATGATCTGCCTGGCAGCCCACACGCCCTCCTGCATGGCCGGCTGGGCGAGCTGCGGCAGCGGGTTGTCCTCGATGAGCGCGCCGTCACCGATGGCGAAGACGCGGTCCTGGCCCTTGACGCGCAGGTCGGGGCCGACGAGGATGCGACCGCCCCGACCGAGTTCCATGCCCCACTGCGCGACGTCCTTGTGCGCCCCGACGCCGGCCGCCCAGATGACCAGGTCGGCGGGCAGGGTGGAGCCGTCCTTCAGCAGGACGGAGTCCTCGCGGATCTCGGCGATGGCCGTCGTGGTACGGACGTCGACGCCGCGACGATGCAGCTGGCGGCGCGTGTAGTGACGCAGCCTGGCGTCGAACGGCATGAGCAGGTGCTCGGCCATCTCGACCAGGGTGACGTGGACCCGGTCGATCGCCACGTCGGGGAAGATCGCGGGGATGCCCACGGACTTCATCTCGGCGAGGGTGCCGGCCATCTCGACGCCGGTGGGGCCGCCACCGACGACGATGACGTCGAAGTTCTTCTGCGGGTTGGTGTCGAGGGCCTCCAGGTTCGACAGGATGACGTCGCGTGTCCTCACCGAGTCGGTGCGGGTGTAGATGGTGTAGGCGTGCTCCTCGGCGCCGGGGGTGCCGAAGTAGTTGGCGCCGACGCCCTGGGCGAAGATCAGGTAGTCGTAGTCGATCGGGCCGCCGTTGTCGCACTCGACGCGCCGGCCCTCGAAGTCGACCCCGGTGACCTTGGCGCGCCGGAACCGGCAGTTGGGGGTGCGCGCGGCGAAGGACCGCAGCCGGTAGGTGACGTCGCCGGGGTTCAGTCCCCCGGTGGCCACCTGGTAGAGCAGGGGCTGGAAGGTCGTGTAGGGGTTCTTGTCGACGATGACGACGCGGGCCCCGGCCTTGCCGAGGACTCGGGCGGCGTTGGTGCCGCCGAAACCACCGCCGACGATGACGACCCGGGGCCCCTGGCCAGGTTCGAACGGGTCATCCGTCGTGCGGAAGATGGACGGGATGTTCATCAGGACTGAACCCTCCTGCTCGTCGGACCGTCGCGGGCCCCTGCCGGCCCGCGCCCAATCAAACCATCCCCCGGGCACGAGGACCGGCCGTTCAGCCGCCGTTCACGCTCAGCGGAGCCTTTCCAATAACTTAGGCTAGCCTAATCCAAAATCCGTGGTGAGGTCCGACGGGGACGGGGCGGGCGCCGCCCGGCCGGGGTCGTCCCCCGCGTGCCGTCCTGACCGCGAGGCGGCGCCGGTAGGGTTGGCGCATGATTGCGATCCTCACCGTGACGGGCCTCGACCACACGGGCATCGTGGCCGCGGTCAGCACGCGGCTGGCCGAGCTCGACGTCAACCTGTGCAACATCTCGCAGACGATCATGGGCGACTACTTCACCATGATCGCCCAGTGCGAGTTCGACGAGCAGGCTCACCCGATCGAGTCCCTGCAGAGTGATCTCAAGGCCGTCGGCGACGAGCAGCAGGTGGTCATCCGCCTGCAGTCCGAGGCCATCTTCCGCGCGATGCACGAGCTGTGAACCATGGACACCGAACACGAGATCCTCGAGACCATCGAGATGATCGAGGAGTACCGCCTCGACATCCGCACCGTGACGATGGGCATTAACCTGCTCGACTGCGCCGACCCCGACCCGCGGGTCGCCTGTGAGCGGATCTACGACCGCATCGTCTCGACCGCCAGCCGGCTGGTGCCCGTCGCCAAGGGCATCGAGGCCGAACTCGGCATCCCCATCATCAACAAGCGCATCTCGGTGACCCCCATCTCGCTGGTCGCCGGCGCCAGCCGCACCGAGGACTACAGCTGCTTCGCCACGGCGCTGGACAGGGCGGCCCACGAGGTCGGCGTCGACTTCCTCGGCGGCTTCTCCGCGCTGGTCCAGAAGTCGCGCAGCGCAGCCGACCGTCACCTCATGGACTCGCTGCCGCAGGCCCTGGCCACGACCGATGTGGTCTGCTCCTCGGTGAACATCGGCTCGACCAGGGCCGGCGTCAACATGAGCGCCGTGGGCCGCATGGGCGAGCTCATCCGCGAGATCGCCGACCGCACCGCCGGCATGGGGTGCGCCAAGCTCGTCGTCTTCTGCAACGCGGTCGGCGACAACCCGTTCATGGCCGGCGCCTTCCACGGGGTCGAGGAGGGCGACGTCTGCATCAACGTGGGCGTCTCCGGTCCCGGTGTCGTCAAACGCGCCCTCGACAAGGTACCGGAGGCGAGTTTCGGCGGCATGGCCGAGACGATCAAGAAGGCCGCCTTCAAGGTCACCCGGATGGGCCAGCTCGTCGGCACGATGGCGGCCGAGCGGCTGGGCGTGCCGTTCGGCATCGTCGACCTCTCGCTGGCCCCCACCGCCGCCATCGGCGACTCGGTGGCAGAGATCCTTGAGACGATGGGCGTCGGCACCGTCGGCGGGCACGGCACGACCGTGGCGCTGGCCCTGCTCAACGATGCCGTGAAGAAGGGCGGCCTGATGGCCTGCTCGCACGTCGGCGGCCTGTCCGGCTCCTTCATCCCGGTCAGCGAGGACGCCGGCATGATCGACGCGGTCAACAGCGGCGTGCTCGGCCTCGACAAGCTCGAGGCCATGACCTCGATCTGCTCGGTCGGGCTCGACATGATCGCGATCCCCGGCGACACCCCCGCCACGACGATCGCCGCGATGATCGCCGACGAGGCCGCCATCGGCATGATGAACAACAAGACGACCGCGGTCCGCATCATTCCCGTCCCGGGCGCGGCGGTCGGCGACGACATCGACTTCGGTGGCCTGCTCGGGCACGCCCCGGTCATGGCGGTCCACCGCAGTGATGCCGCAGGGCTCATCGGCCGGGGCGGACGGCTGCCCGCGCCCGTGCACAGCTTCCGCAGCTGACCGCAGGGCGGCGCCGGGCGGTTCCCCGTGATGCGCGCGGGCTCGCGGGTGCCGCGTCCTGACGCCGGCCTCGGGCGCGCCTCCCGCGACGCGCGAGGGCCCGGTGCCTGGGACCTCCATGTCCGCAAACCTGCCCATGCGCTTCCCGCGACGCGCGGGGGCCCGGTCTACCCCAGCGCCTCATCTCACGAAGCAGCACCGCGCCTCCCGCGACGCGCAAGGGCCCGGTGCCTGGACGTGGCCGCGCCTGCCGGCCAGGCCCTTCCGTGATCCGCGCGGACTCGCAAGTAGGGGTGCAGAGTTCTCCGGTTCCATTTCTGCTCCGCCTGCCAGCCCTGGCAGACTGGGGCCATGCTCATCGCCATGTCGGGCCTTCAGGCCACCGGGAAGACGTACGTCTCGACCGAGCTGGCGTCCCGGATGAACGCGGTGCGCATCGGCGTCCCCGGGATCGAGTCGGCCCTGGCCGCGGCCGGCCTGTGGCGCAATCAGGCCACCGGGCTCGCCGCCTACCTGGCGGCCCAGTCGGTCGCCCGGGAGAACCTCGTCACCGGCCACGACGTCATCATCGACGCGGCGAACTACACCAAGGCCAGTCGGCAGCTGTGGACGGATCTGGCGAGCGAGACGGGCACCGACCTGCTGTTCCTCATCACCGTCTGCTCCGACTCGGCGATGCACCAGGAACGTGTCCGGGCCCGACAGCACGGCGCCCCCTCGACCAGGATCACCTGGGATGAGGTCGCCGAGCGCAATGCCCACACCGAGATGTGGGGCTCCGAGCCGCGGGTGGCGCTCGACACGGCCCGCGAGATCGACTTCGACCACACGGTCACGATGGTGCGCTGCTTCGGCGGCGAGGCCGAGCCGGTGCGCACCGCGCCGCGTTACCGGGCGGCCCGGCGCGCGGCCGAGGAACCCGACGAGCAGCCGCTGAACGGGTTCGCCGTGCCCGCCCCGGAGCCGCGGAGCGCCGCCCGGCTCATGTCATGACAGGCCGGTGATCCGGCCGTCCGGGTCGATGTCCATGCCGAGGGCGGCCGGCCGCTTGGGCAGCCCCGGCATCGTCATGATGTCCCCGGCGAGGCCGACGACGAATCCGGCACCGGCGCGCACGCTCAGTTCGCGCAGGCTGATGGTGAAGCCGCGCGGCGCCCCCAGCAGTGCTGCGTCGTCGCTGAACGAGTACTGCGTCTTGGCGATGCACACCGGCAGGTCGTCGAAGCCCTGGGCGCTGAGGCGTTCGAGCTGGCGCCTGGCCTCGGGCGCGTACTCGACGCCGTCGGCACGGTAGATCTCGCGGGCGATGATCTCGATCTTGCCGCGCAGGCTCGATTCGCTGTCGTAGATCGGGGCGAACTCGCTGGGCTGCTCGCACAGCTCGGCGACCGCCTCGGCCAGCTCGACGCCCCCGGCGCCGCCGTCGGCGAAGACGGTGGAGGTGACGGCCCGGACGCCCAGTTCGGCGCACCGCTCGCGCACCAGCGCGGTCTCGGCGGCCGTGTCGGCGGGGAACGCATTGAGCGCCACGACGACGGGGACACCGTACTTGGCGATGTTGTCGAGGTGCTGCTCCAGGTTCGCCATGCCCTCCTCGAGGGCGGTCAGATTCTCGGCGTCCAGGTCCTGCTTGGCCACTCCCCCGTTGAACTTCAGGGCGCGGATCGTGGCGACGAGGACGACGGCGTCGGGCGCGAACCCGGCGCTCGGGCAGACGATGTCGAGGAACTTCTCGGCCCCCAGGTCCGCCCCGAAGCCGGCCTCGGTGATCGTGTAGTCGGCCAGCTTGAGCCCCATGCGGGTGGCCAGCACCGAGTTGCAGCCGTGGGCGATGTTGGCGAACGGGCCGCCGTGGATGAGCGCCGGGGTGTTCTCGGTGGTCTGCACCAGGTTCGGTTTGATGGCGTCCTTGAGGAGCAGGGCCATGGCGCCGGTGGCGCCGAGCCGCTCGACGGTGACCGGCTCCTGGTCGTAGGTGTAGGCCGGGATGATGCGGCCCAGGCGCGCCTTGAGGTCGTCGAACCCGGTGGCCAGGCAGAGGACGGCCATGATCTCGCTGGCGACGGTGATGTCGTAGCCGCTCTGGCGGGGTACCCCGTCGACGCGGCGGCCCAGCCCGACGACGATCTGCCGCAGGGCGCGGTCGTTCATGTCGACGACTCGACGCAGTTCCACGCGCTGTGGGTCGATGTTCAGCGGGTTGCCCTGGTGGATCGAGTTGTCGATGAGGGCGGCGAGCAGATTGTGCGCGGCGCCGATGGCGTGCATGTCGCCGGTGAAGTGCAGGTTGATGTCCTCCATCGGCAGTACCTGCGCGTAGCCGCCGCCGGCCGCGCCGCCCTTCACCCCGAAGCACGGGCCCATCGAGGGTTCGCGCAGCGTGGTGATGGCCTTCCGGCCGGTCCGGTTGAGCGCCATCGCCAGACCGACGTTGGTGGTCGTCTTGCCCTCCCCCGCGGGTGTGGGATTGATGGCGGTGACCAGGACGAGTTTGCCGTCGGGGCGCCCGGCGAGCCGGTCGAGCAGGCCGAGGGAGAGTTTGGCCTTGTCGTGGCCGTATGGCTCGTACTCGGTCTCGTCGATGCCCAGGGACTGGGCGATGGCGGCGATGGGTTCCAGGGCCGTCTCCTGGGCGATCTGGACGTCGGTCTTCATTGCGTCTCCTCTCGTCAATGACGGACCCGGATGGTCTGCCGGACACGTCGGTCACTACCCCAGGGCCGCCCGCAGCGCGGCTGAGAACGGGCCCTGGTCGAGCACGGCGGGCATCCCGTCGGGGTCGGTCCTGGTGATCTGCTGGGTGTCGCCGTCGGGGCCGATGAAGAACAGTTGGGGTGTGAGGGGGTGCGGGTCCGACTCGTAGTGCGACACGGCGAACGGCACCATGGCGTTGAGCGCGACGACCAGGCCGGGACCGCGAATGACGTGTATGAGCATGGCCTCCTGGGCGGGTACCGCGACGACGATCCCGATGGTGCCGCGGGCGAAGTCCGGGATCACTGTGTCGAGGACGCCGAGTCGGCCGGCCACGTAGGGGTCTGGGGCGGTGATGAGCGTGACGATCGAGTCGGGCTGGTTCTGGGAGAGGACCGAGTGGTTCTGGAAGAACGGGGCGCGCGCGAGGTTCCGCCTGCCGAGGTCGAGCATGCCGGCAGAACCGCCCAGTGGTCGAGTGCGTTCGTTGTCCGCGACGATCTTCTCAACGCGGTTCGGGTGGTCGACCGCCGGGATGAGGACAATGCCGGGCAGCACCTCGTCGACGGAGGAGAGGCAGTGCTCCGGGACCGCTGCACGCTGCGTACAGGACAGGAAGACACTGGCCGGGTCGATCGGCTCCTCACGGCGTTCTGGAGTGACGAGCATTTCGGCGAAGAAGGCGTCGACGACCTGCGCCCAGCGTTCGGTCGGCTCCTCGCGCAGCATGCGCGCCAAGCCGTTGACCCTGGTGACTCCTCCCTCGTATCGGAAAGTGCCGTCACCGTCGTAGCCGGCCCGTACGCCGCGGGCCGTGATGCTGCCGGTGCACAGTCTGATGAACTGCTGGTAGCTCTGCGGGCTCATCCAGGCGGCCCATTCGGGCACCTCACCGACCATCGTCGTCCTCCTTGTAGCGGCCGGCCTGCTGCTCGGCCGCCCGCTCGCCGCGCATCGCCCGGAGCGCGCGCAGATGGGCGGGCAGAACGCCCGAGAGATCCTCCCGCTCGAGGCGTTCCACGATCCAGGGCTTCTCCGCGCCGGGTCGCCCCAGGTCGATGGGACGACCAGTGTAGGGGTTGTTGTCGAACTCGCCGCGCTCGATCGCCTCGCGGACGAGACGTTCTGGGTAGCTCTCGAACCTGGGCGTGCTCACGGCATCCGTCCTGGGCCGGGTGAAGGGCTCGTCGCCGCGCGGCTCATCGGCCCAACCGGTCGAGGAAGAGGGCCTCTGCCCGGCAGGCGCGCCCGAAGTCGCCCAGTTCGAGCGACTCGTCGATGCCGTGCATGCGGCAGTCGGGGTCGGCGACCGCGGTGCACAGCACCGTGGCCTGCGGGAAGGCCTCCTGGAAGGAGGCGATCATGCCGATGGTGCCGCCGGTGCCGACGCAGACGGGTTCGCTGCCGTAGGCCTCGCCGTAGGCGGCGCGGGCCTGCTCGGCGATCGGCCCCTCGAAGGGCACGGTCGACGGGTTGGCGGCCTCGGCGTTGGACACGGCGACCCGCACGCCCCAGGGGGCGTGCTCGCGGACGTGCCTGGACAGGCACTCGACCGCGTTCTCGCGGGTGTCGCCGGGGGCGATGCGCAGGCTGACGCGGGCCCTCGCGGTGTCGATGAGCACATTGGAGCTCGCAGCGATCGGGGTGGTGTCCATGCCGATGACGCTGACCGCGGGCTTGGCCCACAGCCGGTCGACGACCGGGCCGGTGCCGATGAACTCGACGCCGTCGAGGACGCCGGTCTCGGCCCGCAGCCGGTCGAGCGGGTAGTCGAGCCGCTCGTCGGCGGCACCGCTCACGAGCCCGGCGACGGCCACGTCGCCGTTCTCGTCGTGCAGGGTGGCGAGCAGGCGGCACAGCGCGGTGAGGGCGTCGGGGACGACACCGCCGAACTCGCCGGAGTGGATGGGCCGGACCAGCGAGCTGACCTCGATGACGAGGTCGGCGACGCCGCGCAGCGAGGTGGTGAAGGCCGGCACGCCGATCTGCCAGTTGCCGCAGTCGGCGATGACGTAGGCGTCGGCGGCCAGCTCGTCCCGGTGGGCGGCGAGCAGCGCGTCGAGGCTCGGCGAGCCGATCTCCTCCTCGCCCTCGAACAGGACGGTGACGCCGACCGGGGGCCGGCCGTCGAAGGCGCGCAGCACGGCCAGGTGCATGGCCAGGCCGCCCTTGTCGTCGGCGGTGCCGCGGCCGTACAGGCGGCCGTCGCGCTCGGTGGCCACGAAGGGATCGGTGCCCCACTTGTCGAGCTCGCCGGTGGGCTGGACGTCGTAGTGCGAGTACAGGCAGACGGTGGGTCTGCCCTCGGGAGCCGGCCAGTGGGCCAGGACGGCGGGTTTGCCGCCGGCCTCGACCGTGCGCACGTCGGACCAGCCGAGCCGCCTGATCGCCTCGACGAGGTAGCCGGCCATGGCCGTCACGTCGCCGGCGTGCTGAGGCTGGGAGCTGATCGAGGGGATCGCGACCATTGCGGCGAGGTCGTCGAGGGCTGGGCGCACCTGGGCGGCGGCCGCCTCGAGGATGCGGGCGTCGCGGGCGTCATCGGCTGCTGCCATGGGCGGTTCAGGCCTCCTGCATCGCGTTCGGGATGGTCGCGGCCCAGGCGTCGCGGATCTGGTTCAGCGGCAGCGAGAACAAGCCCTCGACGACCAGTTCGGCACCGCCGGTGACCTCGCCGATGCGGGTGGCCGGCAGGTCGTGCTCGGCGCACAGGGCGGCCAGGACGTCGTACTGGCCGGGGGCGACCGAGACGATGGCCCGGGCCGGGCTCTCGCTGAACAGCTCGGCGCAGGGGTCGAGCTCGCCCGGCAGGGTCACGGCGGCGCCGAGGCCCTTGCGCAGGCAGCTGTCGACGAGGGACTGGGCCAGGCCGCCCTCGGACAGGTCGTGGGCGCTGGTGAGGATGCCGGCGCCGGCGGCGGCCCGGCACACCCTGGCCAGGGCCTTCTCGGCCGGGAAGTCGGGGAACGGGGGCAGCCCGCCGAGGTGGTGGTCGTGCATGACGTCGGCCCACACCGAGCCGCCGAGCTCCTGCTTCGTCGTGCCGAGCAGGACGATCGCGTCGCCCGGGTTGGCGAAACCCATCGGGGTGCGGGTGCGCACGTCGTCGATGACGCCGAGCATGCCCACGAGCGGGGTCGGCAGGATGTTCTGGCCGCCGGTCTGGTTGTAGAGGCTGACGTTGCCGCCGGTGACGGGGGTGCCGAGCTCGGCGCAGCCGTCGACGAGGCCCTTGATGGCCTCGACGAGCTGCCACATGACCTCGGGGTCCTCCGGCGAGCCGAAGTTGAGGCAGTCGGTGATGGCGACGGGTTCGGCGCCGGTGACGGCCACGTTGCGGTAGCTCTCGCTCAGCGCCAGCTGGGCGCCCAGGTAGGGGTTGAGGTAGGTGTAGCGGCCGTTGGCGTCGGTGGACAGCGCGATGCCGAGGTTGGTGTCCTCGTCGATGCGGATCATGCCGGCGTCCTCGGGCTGGGCCAGGACGGAGTTGCCGCGCACGAAACGGTCGTACTGGTCGGTGACCCAGCTCTTGTCGGCCAGGTTGGGGCTGGAGACGACCGCGAGCAGCGTCTCGGCGAGTTCCTCGCCGGAGCCGGGGCGCGGCAGGTCGTTGGCGTGGTCGGCGTTGACGGCGTCGATCCAGCCGGGGCGGGCCTGCGGGCGGTCGTAGGTGGGGCTGTCGTGGGCGACCGTGTGCGGGTCGACGTCGACGATGGTCTGCCCGTGCCAGTCGATGGTGAGGCGGTCGCCGTCGGTGACCTCACCGATGATCGTCGCCTGGACGTCCCATTTCGCGCAGATCTGCATGAATCGGTCGACGTCGCCGGGCTCGACGACGGCCATCATGCGCTCCTGCGACTCGCTCATGAGGATCTCCTCGGGCGTCATCGTGGAGTCGCGCAGCGGGACGAGGTCGAGCTCGCAGTGCATGCCGCCGTCGCCGGCGCTGGCCAGCTCGCTGGTGGCGCAGCTGATGCCGGCGGCACCGAAGTCCTGCAGGGCCGTGACGACGCCGGCGTGGAAGAGCTCCAGGGTGCACTCGATGAGGAGCTTCTCCATGAAGGGGTCGCCCACCTGGACGCTGGGCCGCTTCTGCGGGCCGTCGGCCTCGAAGGTCTCCGAGGCCAGCACCGAGGCGCCGCCGATGCCGTCGGCTCCGGTGGAGGCGCCGTAGAGGATCACCTTGTTGCCCGCGCCGGTGGCCTTCGCGAAGGCCAGGTCCTCGTGCCGCATGACGCCCACGCACAGGGCGTTGACGAGCGGGTTCCCGTAGTAGGAGGCGTCGAAGACGAGTTCCCCGCCGATGTTGGGCAGGCCCAGGCAGTTGCCGTAGCCGCCCACGCCCGCGACGACGCCGGGCAGCACGCGGGCGGTGTCGGGGGCGTCGAGCGCGCCGAAGCGCAGGGCGTCCATGACGGCGATGGGGCGGGCCCCCATGGCCATGATGTCGCGGACGATGCCGCCGACGCCGGTCGCCGCACCCTGGTAGGGCTCGACGTAGCTCGGGTGGTTGTGGGACTCGGCCTTGAAGGTGACCGCGTAGCCCTGGCCGATGTCGACGGCGCCGGCGTTGTCGCCGATGCCGGCCAGTAGCGGGCCGCGCGGGGTGGTCTGCGGCAGGGCGGAGAAGCGGGACAGGTGCAGCTTGCTCGACTTGTAGGAGCAGTGCTCGGACCACATCACCGAGTACATGGCCAGTTCGGCGCCGGTGGGGCGTCGGCCGAGCAGTTCCCTGATGCGGGCGTACTCGTCGGCCTTGAGGCCGAGCTCGGCCCACGGCTGGTCCACGTCGGGCGTCGTGCGTGCGTTCTCAACGGTGTCAACCACGGCACCAATCTAGCGGCACGCGGCTAGGGACCGCGCAGGCACCATGGGTGACGTCGTATCCCCATATCCCGCTTTACCCTTGGGGGTTGTCCCTGATCACACACTGAGTTGGGCCGGTCGGATCAGGTGGTGGGGGTGACAGTGTGGGTGGCCGGGTCTAGCGTTCATGTCCGGTGGCCGTGCATCCCCTATGCGGCTGCTGTGAGGTGTTCTGATGAGTTCGGGCGATCTTGGTGCGTATGACGAGCCGGTGCCGTTTGATGATGGTGCGGCTGACACGTTGAAGTCTGCTGCGACGGCTCTGTCGGGCACGCTGAAGGATCAGACGACATCGCGGTCGGGGTGGGCTTCGACCGCGTTGGCGGAGTTTCGGGGTCATTACGCGGATGTGTTCGAGTCGAATGCGAAGGCCGCGTCGACGGACTGCACGAGTATTGCTTCGGCGCTGGATGATCTGGCTGCCGAGGTGGAGGCACTGAAGGAGGCCGCGGCGGCCGAGCGGGAGCGTCGCCGGAAGGCGAAGGAGTGGGCCGACCGGCAGGAAAAAGAATGGGCTATCAAGAGCTGGTGGGATGATCGGGTAGGGACGGACAAGCCGCCTGTGGGCGCGGAGCATGTCCCCATGCCGGAGCCTCATGATCCGGTGACGACTCCGTGGTCTGAGCCGGCTCCGGGTGCCGCTGGTGGGGTGTCGTCGGCGTGTCCTGATGATCTGCGGGCGTATTCGTCGAACGTGTCGGGTGCGAATGACACTGTGGTGACGCAGAAGGGCACCCTGGAGGGGGCGATCACCGATTTCGCCGACAAGTGCTCCTGGTGCAAGATCAACACCTCTGGGATCACGACCGCGCTGGCCTCGTTCGAGACGAACAACACCAACGAGGTCAACTGGGTCAACACCGTCGCTGCGGCGTTCGAAGCGGCCGGCGGTTCGGGTGAGATCAGTGAGGTGTCCGACGCCGCCTTGGCCGCTTCCCTTGCTGCTGCTGGTGTGGCGGAGACTCGTAGGCCGTTGGACGTTCAAGCGCCGTCGATTCAGGGGGATCCGCAGACGTCGGGGTACGCCGATGATCCGGTGAACACCACGACGGGGAATTTCGTGGAGCCGGAGACCGATCTGTCCTTCAGTGGTGGGGCGGCGAGTCTGGTGTTCTCGCGGATGTACAACTCCTTGTCGGCGAGTGTGGGGGTGTTCGGTCCGGGCTGGGCGTCGACAGCGGACGAACACCTGCTCGTGGACGGTGAGGGCGCGGTGTGGGTGCAGGCCTCTGGCCGGCACGTCGTGTTCCCGAGGCTTGCCGATGGCTGGGACCGGGCTGACGGGGACAGCTTCTGGCTCACCGCGGTCACCGACACCGGCATCGCCGCCGCTGAGGCCGCCACTACTGGCGGTGACACTACTGCTGTTGGTGGTGGTGGGTTTGTGGTGTCGGACAATCAGGGTGGCCGGTGGTGTTTCGATGCTGCGGGCCGTCCGGCCTGGGTGTCTCGTGGTGCGGGGACGCGGGTGGAGTATGAGTGGGCTGGTGGCCGGCTGGTCGGGTTGTGGCATGAGTGGGGCCGCAGCATCCGGCTCGAATGGAACCCCGAGGGCAGCCGCGTGGTGGCCTTGGTGGCCAGTGATGGCCGCCGGGTGGACTACACATACGACGAGTCGGGCCGTCTGGTCGGCGCTACCGGTGATGGTGGTGCGACACGCTCGTACGCGTGGAATGAGCAGGGCCTGATCTGTCGGGTTACGGATGCTGATGGTGTGGTGGAGGCCGAGAACACGTACAACCGGCTCGGCCAGGTGGTGTCGCAGCGGTCGGCGTTCGGACGGGTCTCGCACTACAGCTATCTGCCGGGTGGTGTGACGCAGGTCGCTGACGCGGACGGGTCGAGGGCGAACACGTGGGTTCATGACCGGAAGGGCCGTCTGGTCGGGATGATCGATGCGGACGGGAACCGGCAGAGTATTGGCTGGGACCGGTGGGGCAACCGGGTGCAGGTGACCGGCCGGGATGGGCGGGCCACGATCTGCCGGTATGACGGGCGTGGCCGGCTGGCCACCCGGGTGGAGGAGACCGGCGCCCGGTCGGACTACGAGTACGACGACGCGGACCGGGTGGTGCGGGTCAGTGTCACCACCAGCGACAACCAAGGCGGGCCGGCCGGCGACACCGGCGACGACGACCAGGCGGGGCCTGCGGTTACGACGTACGAGTACTCCGGTTCGGACCGGAATCCTTCGGTGGTGACCGATCCTGGGGGCGGGGTGTCTCGTCTGGTGTGGGACAGGAATTTGTTGGTCGGGGTGACGGATCCTGCGGGTGTGCGGGTGCGGTTGGGTTATGACGAGCATGGTGATCTGGTGTCGTCGACGAACGCGGCAGGGGATACGGCCCGGCTTGTGCGTGATGGGGCCGGGCGGGTCACAGCGGCTGTGACGCCGTTGGGGTATCGGACTGAGTTCCGCTACGACGGGGCGGGGCGGCTGGTCTCGCGCCGGGATCCGGACGGGGCGACCTGGCGGTTCGAGCACACCGCTGGTGGCCGGTTGACCGCTGAGGTGGATCCGGATGGGTATCGGACCTGTTATGGGTACGGGTCTCATGGTGAGCGGGTTGAGCGTGTTGACGCGTTGGGCACCTGTGCGCGGACGGTGTGGGACGATGTGGGCAA
>NZ_RCIV01000010.1 GCF_003666605.1 Propionibacterium australiense
GTCAGATCGGGACGGCCGAAACCGGCCGGCGGGGTAATGTCAGGCACGTCGAGGTCTTCCAGATGGGCAGTGTGAGAACTTCCATCCTTGGAAGACCTCGACTCCCACCACTCACCGACGCGCCGACGAACCCACAGCCCGGACTACACCCTCGATTGGGAAGAGCCACCAAAACCCTCAGCGCCCAGATCCCACAGCCCAGCGGCGGCGTCATGCCCGGCACGGTCCGGCAACAACCAGCCACCCGAGGGCCCGCCCACACCGATACCGGCCCCCACGTCCACGATGGGCACGTCACCGACCTGGATCGGCGCCCCGCCCCACACCTCGTCCCACGTGATCTGCTCACCGTTGACCCAGGCCAGAGCGCCAAGGGCGTCAGCCCGCAACTCGGTCACCGCAGCAGACCCGCCCGCGTCCGTGATGGTGGTGACACGCTCCAGGAAACCCTGCGGATCCCAATCGAACACCCGGGACCAGCCATCCTCGCCCCGCTCACCGGTCCTGCGACCGGCCGCGTCATGGGTGTACCACACGCGGCTGCCGTCCGGGCGGCGCATCTGCTCCAGCTGCCCCGATGCGTCATATCCGTACTCGGTACGCCGCCCGCCACTGGTCTGCGCCACCAACCGACCATTCAGGTCCCACACGAAAACCGTGACGATGCCCTCACCCGAGACGGCCCGCACGAGCTGACCGGCCGCGTCATAACTGAACTCGGTACGCACACCGTCCACCGTCTGCGCCACCACGCGCCCGTCACTGTCCCGCTCGATCCGGGTCGTACGCACGAAACCATTGCGCTCAACACGCTGGGCCACCACGGCCCCGGCCCGCCACGTCCACTCGGCCCGCACCCCGGGCGCCGTCACCGCCGTGACACGCCCCAACTCGTCGCGGTCGATCTCGGCACGCCCCAGCCCCGGGTGCTCCACCGCGCTGACCCGCTCGTCGGGGTCGTACTCGTACCGGGTGACCGAGCCATCCTCATCAACCTGCTCAACAAGCCGCCCCAGCCCATCCCAACCGGCCCCAACCTCCGAGGCCGGATCAGCAGCCCGCACGGGCAGGCCCGCCGGCCCATACCCGAAGTCCTGGACCACGCCGGTCGGATCGGTCGAACCCGTCAGATTCCCGTCCCGGTCATAGGACAACTCAGCCCTACCACCAACAGCATCAATCACCCACCGCAGCCGCGACAACCCGTCATAACCGAACTCCCACCGACTCCCATCAGGCAACACCGCCTCAGCCTCTTACTCCCGACAAACACGGCGTACTCAATCCTGGTCTTACTGAAGTCGCAGCTCCGCAAGACGGAATCACGCAACTCGAAGTAACCAACCTTGGCCCCACTGAAATCAGCGCCATCGAACTCCTGATCATACATGTCAACATCTTCCTGGCGGCCATACTTGTTCCTAAAATGGTCGATGAGGACCATTGGAGTCTCTCCCAGGGGTAGGCTTTGACACGCGGGGTGTGGACGCGCGGGGATGGTTGTTGTGTCTAGTAGAGCCAACCAGGCCCGCCAGGACCCCAAATGGTTCCCTCGGGCAGACCGTGGTTCTCGTAACCGAACTCAAGAGGGATAGACTTCTTGGTGTCAGCCTGGAACATGGTCCGGCGGAAGGTGACGGGTCCGGTGAAGTCAGCTTCGAGTGATGTGTCACCCCAGAACTGCACGTCGGTCAGGTCCAAGGAGTCATTGAACTGGGCTAGTGTGAAATTTGCCATGCTCTCGAAACGAGTCCCTGTGAAATCAGCAGGCCCATTGAACTCGGCCCGACCGAAATCTGTCGGCCGATTGAAGACGCAACCGGTAATGGTAGTTGTTCCGTTAACGGTGAGATCGGTCAGATCGACCGGCCCGTGGAAAACACAGCCTGCAAAAGTCAAGTCGCCCTCGGCGGTCGCGCCGGTGAACACGCTACCGGCCGCAAAATGCGTGTTGGTGAAAACCGTACTGGCGGGAAGTATGGCGCCGGCGAGATTGGCGACCAGCGCATCATCCTCGGTATCGGGCAGACTCGCAGCAAGGGCCTGAGCA
Source organism: Propionibacterium australiense (assembly GCF_003666605.1). GTDB lineage: Bacteria > Actinomycetota > Actinomycetes > Propionibacteriales > Propionibacteriaceae > Propionibacterium > Propionibacterium australiense. The sequence continues at coordinate 2,051 of NZ_RCIV01000010.1, forward strand.
GCTTGTGCACGGCGGCTACCACTGGTGCTGGGATCGCGAAGCAGAGCAGTAAGACTGTCTGCAGCCTCCTGCCGACCAGCCTTGTCACCGCCAGCTAGTTTGCCGCCCCACTCGGCAACATCAGAATCAATGGTTCCTGCACTGGACTCGGGTTTCCTGGCCCCGACACTAGCAGCCTTCTTGCGAGTACCAGTGGTCTTCTTAGCGGTCTTTTTCTTTGGCGTAGGCGCTGGCGGCCGGGGCGGATCATTGGGATCGTCCCCGGCAAGCACGGCCCGCAAAGTCGGCCAGCCAGGCTTGGAGAAAGTCCTTGCAGTCACGAATAACTGCTTCTGACCAGCCTCTGGATACATCGTGAGGGTATCGAGCCAGCTGTCAACCCTTTCCCGAAGTTCAGGATCAGTAATCAGGGGAACACGGGCCTGCGCGGCAGTGATAGCCGCAGCCGAATCCTCGGCATAGAAAACACTAAGTCCCTCAGGCAGTTTCTGCCGCGTGAGGTCAACTCCCCACCGAAAATCCGAGTCGATGAACTCAGCGCCACTGAAGTCATTGTCCAAAACAACATTGACCGGCGCATTCAAAGCAGAATCAGACCGCCCCTTGAACATACAAGAACGAAGCCTGCCGGAAAACGTGCAGCCAATCAGCTCAAATTTCGACGAGTCCCATTTACTCAAAATAACATTCTGGAAGGAGCAGTTCTGAAATCGGGTGTTTATGACTCCATTGAACCGGATCCGCGAACCATCAAAGACACAATCCTCGAAGACAGTCCACTCGGCCCCGCCCCATGACGCCCGTTCTACCCTTACCTTGCGGAAGTCACAATTCCTGAACACTGAACGATCGACGGAAAACCAATCGATCTTGCCCCCGCTGAAATCAGCACTATCGAACTCTTGGCCATACATGACAACGTTTTCTGGACGGCCAGACTCTGTCTCTCTGAATTGGTCAATGAGGGCCATTGAGGTTTCTTCCTGTGGTTGGTTGGCGGGTTGGCTGGTCACGGGTTTTTGCCGGGGAACTCGTACTCGGCGTATTGAGCGTCCTCGTAGCGGGAGTCCCTTGCGGCTCTTCGCCGGTGCGCCGGTATCTGTCCTCCGGTGGTGAGTTCTACGTACTCATCGACATCTGCTCCACTCAGCTCTTTCGGAATCCTGAAATCGGGACCATCGTTTGAACTATATTCAACACTTGGGAACAGCTTCCTAATTTCCTCTTTGACGCGATTATGGATTGTTGTGCCGGCGAACATTTTCTCGAGCCATGGTTTCTTTTTGAGGGCTTCAATTTGTTCTGGGGAGAAACCTTCGCGTAGTGCTTTGATGCCTTTGTCGGCTTCTGCTTGGGCGAGTTCTTGGATTTTCTGGGTGATCTCCTGGCATGTCTTGGAGGGGCTTCCGCTGTTGTGGGCGAGGGCCCAGGTGGTGCCAGTGCGGACGTAGTAGTTGTGGGTTCCCGCGACACCGAGATTGTGGACGGTCTCCATGGTACCGGTGGCCTGCAGGCGGGTGACGGTGACCGTTCCGCCGTCGGGGTCGCGGAGCTGGTCGCCTGCGGTGAGTTCACCGGCCGGTGTCCATCCCTTGTGTTCGACGTAGAAGGGATGGTTCGTGGTGGTGACGAGTTCACCGGCCTCGGTGGTGACGCGCAGTGTGGCGACCTTGTCGTGGACGAAGGTGCGGGCCACGCGGCTGGCGGTGTTCTGTCCCTGATCGGGGTCCCAGGACAGCACCTGGTCGCCCTCGGTGACGTCCTCGATGTTCTTGGCCGTTCCGTCGGCCATGAGCACTTGGGTACCGGCCCGGAAACAACCGATGTCGGTGACACCGGAGACCTTCGACAGGGCACCGCCGGCGGCACCGAGACCACCGCCCTGCAGGGCACCCAGCCCGGTGGCCTGCGTGAGCCCGCCGGGGGTGTGGGGGCCGGGCCCGGCCAGATAGCCCAGGCCACTGGACAGGCCACCGTCAGCCGCGCCACTGGCGGCACCGGCGAGCACGTTACGGCCCAGACAACTCATGCCCTGGGACGCGGCCCGCACACCGGCGTAGGCGCCACCACCGGCCAGGCCCGCCACCGCCCCGATCGCTGCCTCGACACCGACATGACCCCAGTTCACGCTGCCGTTGGAGTACTTCTGGCTGGCGATACTGATCCCGCCGGACATGAGGGCGCCAGAAGCGGCCATGAGCGCGAGCCCAGCCCCGCTGCCGACACCGGTACACATGAGAGCCACCCCGGCGACGATCGCCGCCCCGGCGGCGAGGTACTCCCAGTTGTCCTTCACCCAGTCCCCGGCCGCAGCCAGCCCGGTCTTGTGCTGGTCCTTCCACCCCTGCAGGTCCGCGTCACTGAGCGGCCGCAACCCTGTGGGGTCGGACAGGTTCACCGGGTCGTTCCCCGCATACGAGTACGGGTTCGCGGCCCACCCTGCACCAAGCACAGGCGGCAACGGATCGGTGGACAGGAAACCGGCCGTAACCGGGTCATAGACCCGGGCGCCGGTCCATTCCATACCAGCGACCGTGAGACCACCAGAACCGGTCAGCCCCACACCCCACGGGGCGGCGAACCCATCGCCGTCGCCATCACCGCCGCCCGTCCCGGGGCCGGGGCTCAGGAGCTGCGCCAGCCAGTCATCGCCCAGCCGTCCGGGGCCCTGCGCCGGGCCGCTGTCGCCGCCTTGGCCAGGGGCAAGACCGGTGGCCTGGAGGGTCTGCCAGGGGTCGATGGGCTCACCGTCTCGGGTGCCTCTGGTACTGGTCAGCCAGCCCGGGGCCCGTCCGCCGAGGCCGACACCGACCCCCACGTCCACGACCGGTAGCTCACCGATCCCGGCGAGTGAGCCCGAACCGGCCGCGGTGTCCCACACCACCGGCAGGTCGTCGACCGAGGCCAGCTCACCGACCTGGTCGACGTCCAGACGCCGGGTACGGGCCCGCACCCGGTCCCCGTCGTGAACGATCTCGGTGATGCTGTCGAGAAAACCGCGGGGATCCCAGCCATACCGGCGCTCACCATCAGGGCCCTGCTCACGAACCCGGCGGCCCGCACCGTCGTAGGCGTACACGGTACGGCCGTGCCGGTCACTGCGGGACAGCAACTGGCCGGCCCGGTCGTAGGTGAACGTTGTGGCCTGCCCGTCGTACTCCCGGCGCACCATGCGCCCGTTCTCGTCCCACCGGTACGCCCCGGCGAAACCCTCACTGTCCAGGCTCTGCACCAGCTGACCGGCCGCGTCATAGCTGTACTCGGTACGGATACCGTCCACCGTCTGCGCCACCACACGCCCATCGCTGTCACGCTCGATCCGGGTGGACTGGACGAAACCTCTCCGGTTCACCTCGTGAGCGACCAGGCCCCCGGCCTCCCACCGCCATGTTGCGTGCAGCCCCTCGGCGTCCAGCCCGGTGACCCGGCCGATCCCATCACGAGTGATCTCGGCCCGCCCCAGCCCCGGATGCTCCACAGCGCACAGCCGACTGTCGTCGTCGTACTCGTAGCGGGTGACCGAGCCGTCCGGGTGCCTCATCCAGGTACGCCGCCCGTCGGCGTCATAGCCCCAGCGCACGACCTGGTCGCCGCGGCGCCGCTCGACCAGCAGGCCCAGCGCATTCCACGTCAACGCCTCGGTACGCCCGCCGGCCCCGGTCATCATCAGCCGACGGCCGGCGAAATCAAGGCTGCGGGTCATCAACGTCGCGCCGTCGGCCACGGTGCCGCTCAACCGGCCCGAGCAGTCATAGGAGAACTCGACCGCCGTCCCCGCCCCGTCACGCACCATCGTGCGGCGACCTGCCTTGTCATAGGAGAAATGGGCGGTCCGCCCGTTCGGGTCCGTCCGGCTCGTCAACCGGCCCATCCGGTCATAGCCGAAACCACTGCGCCCGCCCATCGGGTCGATCGCGGCAACAACCCTGCCCAACTCGTCGTAGTCGAAACAGGTGACCCCGCCCAGCGCGTTCGTCACGCTCACGAGCTGACCCGCCGCGTCATAGCCGAACCGGCGATGCCCATTCCACGTGTCCCGCACCCAACTGATCCGCCCACACCGGTCATAACCGAACCTGGTCAACCCCCGGCCCGGCTCAAACCGCTCAACAATCCGCCCACACTCATCAAACCGAGTACGGACCCGCTCACCGGTCGGCCAGACCTCACCGACAATCCTGCCGTCAGCGTCATAACAGATCTCATAACGCCGCCCGCCCGTACTGACCGTCGCCGACCACCGGCCACACACGTCATACTCATAACCAAAACACGCCCCACCAGGCTGGGTGATCCGCACCGGCCGCCCCGCCGCGTCACGCTCAACACGGGTCACACCCCCGGTCGCGTCAACGACCTCCACAGGCCGCCCACACAGGTCATGACGCACCCGGGTGACCGAGCCATCCTCATCAACCTGCTCAACGAGCCGCCCCAGCCCATCCCAGCCGGCCCCAACCTCCGAGACCGGATCAGCCGCCCGTACGGGCAGGCCCGCCGGCCCGTACCCGAAACTCTGGACCACGCCGGTCGGGTCGGTCGAACCCGTCAGATTCCCGTTCTTGTCATAGGACAACTCGGCCCTACCACCAGCCGCGTCGGTCACCCACCGCAGACGCGACAACCCGTCATAACCGAACTCCCACCGGCTCCCATCAGGCAACACCGCCTCAGCCGTGTTCCCCAGGTCGTCATAACCCATAACAACCCTCCGGCCCAACGGATCAGTCGTCGCATGCTCGGCCCCACCCGGCCCGTACTCCACCCGAGTACACCCGCCATCCGGAGCCACGATCACCGACAGCCGGCCGCCGGCGGTGTGCTCGTATCGCCACACGGCCCCGTCCGGGTCCTGGCGCGAGGCCAGCCGCCCGGCCTGGTCGTAGCGGTACTCGGTCCGATAGCCCAGCGGCGTCACAGCCGCCACAACCCGTCCGGCATCGTCACGCACAAGCCGCGCGGTGTCACCGGCCGCGTTCGTCGACGACACCAGATCACCATGCTCGTCATAACCCAACCGCACCGGCACACCGGTCGGATCAACCACCCCGACCAACAGATTCCGATCCCACGTCAGGTAGGACACCCCGCCCTCGGGATCCGTGATGGTCGATGGGTTGCGGTCCGAACCGGAGTACTCGTACGTCGTGACCGCCAGCCCCGCCTGCTCGTCCCCACCGGTAGTGCCAGCAGGCCCGCCCTGCCCGTCGCCGGTGGTGACACTGACCCGCACCACCCGATCCAGACCGTCATACTCGTAGTCCGACCGGGCGCCGGTCTCCTCCACCCGGGTGGCCAGCCGCCCCCGCTCGTCATACCGGCAGATCGTGGCCCGACCATCCCGGCCGGTCACCAGCACCCGGTTGCCCCACCGGTCCCAACCAATACTCTGCCGGTACCCGTCCGCATCGACCATCCCGACCAGACGACCCTTCCGGTCATGAACCCACGTATTCGCCCGACCCCCATCGGCGTCAGCGACCTGCGTCACACCACCCGGCAGATACGAATAATGAGAAACCCGGCCGAATGCGGAGCGCTGGGTGACGACCTGGCCGAGCTGGTTGTAGGTGTTCTCGACCTCCACCACACCATCGGGATCCGTAACCCGGCAGATCAGGCCCTGCTCATTCCACGCGTAGGTCCGGGTGGCTCCACCATCAGACACAGCAGCGGTCAGGCGGCCCGACCCGTCATAGGCGTAGTCCACCCGGCGCCCATCACTGGCCACCAAGGCCACCACGCGGCTGCCCTCGGGGTCCCACACCAACCGGATGCCGCGGCCCCACTCATGCCACAAGCCCACAAGCCGACCACCAGCCCACTCATAGTCCACCCGCGTCCCCGCACCACGACTCGTCCAGGCCGGCCGGCCCGCCCGGTCGAAACACCACCGGCCACCAGCATTGTCCGACACCACAAACCCACCACCAGCAGCAGTGGCCCCACCGGCAGCGGCCTCGCCGGCAACAACCTCAGTGCCACCGCCGCCAACGCCAGCAGCATCACCGGCAATAGCAGCGACAGTGGTGTTCTCACCGGCACCGGGGGCGGTGGTGTCGGGGATGGTGGTGAGCCAGAAACTGTCCCCGTCGGCCCGGTCCCAGCCATCGGCAAGTCTCGGGAACACGACGTGCCGGCCCGACGCCTGCACCCACACCGCGCCCTCATCATTGAAGACGAGGTGCTCGTCCGCTGTCGACGCCCAACCCGGGCCGAACGAACCCACCACCTGCGACAGCGAGTTGTACATCCGCGAGAACACCAGACTCGCCGCCCCGCCGGTGAACGACAGGTCCGTCTCCGGCTCCACGAAATTCCCGGTCGTCGTGTTCACCGGGTCATCGGCGTACCCCGACGTCTGCGGGTCCCCCTGAATCGACGGCGCCTGAACGTCCAACGGCCTACGAGTCTCCGCCACACCAGCAGCAGCAAGACACTCCGCCAGCGTCACATCCGACAAACTCGACACGGTCCCGGACCCACCAGCCGCCTCGAACGCCGCAGCAACCGTGTCCACCCACCGGACCTCATTCGCATTGTTCGCCTCAAACGACGCCAACGCGCCCGTGATCCCCGACGTGTTGATACTGCACCACGAACACCGCTCCACGAAATCAGTGATCGCGCCCTCCAGGGTGCCCTTCTGCGTCACCACAGTGTCATTCGCACCCGACACGTTCGACGAATACGTCCGCAGATCATCAGGACGCGCCGACGACACCCCACCAGCGGCACCCGGGCCCGGCTCAGACCAACTGGCCACCGTCGGGGCCTCCGCATCCACCACCGGTTTCGCCGGCGGACCAGCCGGAGGCTGATCCCGGTTCGTCAACCAGTCCCAGCCCCTCTTCAAAAACGTCTCCCGGTCCTGCCGCTCAGCCCACTCCTTCGCCTGACGACGCCGCTCACGCTCGGCCGCCGCGGCCTCCTTCATCGTCTGAACATCCACGGCCAACGCATCCAGCGCCGACGCAATATTCGAACAATCATCACACGCGGCCTGACTGTTCGCGTCGAACACGTCCGCGTAATGACCCCGAAACTCCGTCAACGCGGTCGTAGCCCACCCCGACCGCGAGGCCCCCTGATCCTTCAACGTGCCCGACAACACCGTCGCAGCAGACTTCAACCCATCAGCCGCACCATCAAACGGCACCGGCTCGTCATAGGCACCAAGCTTGTCCGAATACTCACCCACGAGAAACACCTCACAGCAGCCGCATAGGGGGTGCACGGCCACCGGACAAGAACGCTAAACCCCACCACCTGCACCCGTCACCCCCACCACCAGAACCCACCACCCCAACCCAGGGCACAACCAGGGACAACCCCCAGAGGAAAAGCAGGGTGAGAAGGACAACCCGAACCCGCTGGGACGGCGGGCCGGGCCGGGTCGACGTTACCCGGCGCGGGCGGCCGGGCCACTGCCCTGCCGGGTGGTTCCCAGTTCGGCATGGCGGCCGTCGTCTCGTCGGGACTGGGAGCCCTTGATAGAAGGCTAGCCTTGCCTGTAGCGGACATCATGGTGGTCACCGGCGTGATCGCCGCCCCGGCCCGCCTCATGGGTGCCACCGCGCCCTTCGACGCACCGCCCGGGGCCTGCACCCGTCACGTCCGATGAGCCCCGACGAGGAGACACACATGGCAACAGCCCAGGCCCGGGTGGCCACCGAACGCCCCGGACGGTACGCCAAGCAGTTGACGAGCCACATGAGCCGCCGCTGCGAGACGAGCTGGGACGAGGAGACCGGCACCGGCACGATCTCCTTCCCGGGCACCGGCGCCGTCTGCACGCTCACCAGCGAGACGCACGCGCTCGTCCTGGACCTGGACGCCGCCGACCTGGACCGTTTCGAGGAGCTCGTGGGCAGGCACCTCGGGCGCTTCGGCGCGACCGACCGGCTCGTCGTGGCCTGGAGGCGTGCCGACGGCGCCGACGGTACGACACAGGGCCCCTACGACCCCGACGAGAGGCGCCCGGAACGGCGCGACTGAGGCCCGGTTTCGCGGCCAGCCCCATCTGCCCCGGGGTTCAGCGCTCGAGCTGCTCGAACTTGCGGGCCCAGGCGGTGCGCACCGGGTTCGCGTCGGCGACGAGTTTGTCGAAGCGGTTCTCGGCGATGTCGACGATCTGACCCAGCGCCACCCGGCGCTCCAGCTCGGGCGAGTGCTCGACGCGGCGCCAGGCGTCGGCGATCAGCTGCTCGCGGGAGGCGAGGTTCGCCACGCAGACGACCAGCGGCATGCCGAAACGCTCCCGGTAGGCGGCCGATGCGGCGGCGATCTCGCTGCGCTGCACATCGTCCATGCGGTCGAGGGCGATGGAGCCGGTGTCGAGCCGGGCCTGCCCATCGCCCCGTTCCTCGTCGATGAGCTCGGCGATGTCGAAGTAGCCGTTCACGAGGGCGGCCTGGTCGGCCGGGTCCGCGGTGAGGACGGCGTCCTCGAACGCCTCGCGCAGGGCACGCACGGAGGCGAAGGGGCGGGCCTGCGCGGCGCGCTCGACGGGCCAGGTGGGGCCGCTGAACAGCGAGCCGAAGGTGGACACGAAGTCGGCCTCGCTCATCTGGTTGACGTCCTCGAGGCTGATCTTGCGGCCGTCACTGACCGCCACGTCGGGTGTGCGGTGCGGGCCGACGTGGAAGAACAGGACGTTGAGGGCGATCGCGACGATGGCGCCGAGGGTGACGCCGGAGCCGAAGAAGATCTGCAGCCAGCCGGGCACCATCTCGGCGAGCTGGGGCTGAAGGGTGACGAGCAGGGCCAGACCGATCGAGGTGGACACGATGACGGCGTTCCGGTTGTCGTGCAGGTCGACCTTCTGGAGGGTCTGAATGCCGACGACGGCGACGGAGGCGAACATGGCCAGCGAGGCGCCGCCGATGACCGGCGCGGGGATCGAGTCGACGACGGCGCCGGCCTTGGGCAGCAGGCCCAGGACGATCATGATGCCGCCGGCCGCGGTGACGACCCAGCGGGACTTCACCCGCGACAGGCGCACGAGGCCGACGTTCTGGGCGAAGCAGGTGTAGGGGAACGAGTTGAGGATCCCGCCGAGCAGCGTGGACAGGCCGTCGGCGCGCAGGGCCTTGGCGATGTGCTCGGAGGTGATGCGCCGGCCCACCACCTCGCCGGTGGCGAAGACGTCGCCGGTGGTCTCGACGGCGGTGATGGCCATGACGATGACCATGGAGATGATGCCGGCCACCGTGAACCGCGGCAGGCCGAAGTAGAAGGGCGTCGTGACCCCGATGACGGCGGAGGAGCCGACGGCCGAGAAGTCGGCGTCGCCGAGCAGGAGGGCCGCCAGGGTGCCGACGACCAGGCCGATGAGCACCGAGATGGTGGCGACGAAGCCCTTGAACAGCCACTGCACGACGACGATGACGGCGAGCGTGAAGAGGGCGTAGCACAGGCCGCGGACGGTGAGAGCAGCGGCGTCCTGGCCCGCCTCGGCGTTGGTGCCCCACGAGACGATGTCGGAGGCGGCGACGTTCATGAGCGTGGTGCCCATGATCGTCAGCAGGGTGCCGGTGACCACGGGCGGGAAGAAGCGCAGCAGCTTCGCGAACAGCGGCGCGGCGAGGAAGGTGAGCAGGCCGGCCGCGATGATCGAGCCGTACATCGCGCCGAGCCCGGCGGTCCCGCCGCCGTTGGCCAGGCCGATGGCGATGAGCGGGCTCACCGCGGTGAAGGTGACCCCCTGCAGCAGGGGCAGGCGCACGCCGATGCGCGGGCCGAGACCGGCCGACTGGATGATCGAGGCGATGCCGCAGGTGAACAGGTCGGCGTTGATGAGATGGATCGTGGTCGCCGAGTCGAGGCCGAGGCCGCTGGCGATGACCAGGGGGACGACGACCGCGCCCGCGTAGAAGGCCAGGACGTGCTGGACCCCGAGCACGGCCAGCTTGCCCACCGGGGGCACCTGGTCGACCGGGTCCTTCGCCTGTGCGGTGGTGACGGTTTCTGACATGTGGGAGAACTCCTGATGACGGCGTGCCCCCACATTGTCCCGGAGCCGGCCGCCGGCCGCCCCGCCGGACTGCCTGGTGAACGCGGGTGGGCCGCAGGTGCCGCGCGCCAGCGGCCTCGGCGCGGGAAGCGAACCCGCCCGGTGCGCGGGGCGGATGGTTCCGGGCCGGAGGTGATCGCCGGCTCGGCAGCGCCCCCGTGACAGCGAGGGTGGTCAGCCGGCGGCCGGGGCGAGCCTGCCGGCGTAGGCGTCGGCCATGGTCCACACCCGCAGCCGGGCATCGGCGAGCGCGCCCGCACGGACCCGCACGCCGTCGTCGCCCGGCGCCACCCCCAGCCGGGCGGAGAGCGGCTGCCCGTTGACGAAGACCTCCAGGCTGGAGCGGTCCCTCAGCACCCGCAGGTGCACCCCGCCACCAGCGTCGAGCGGCACCGGCCCGGCCAGCTCCGCCCGGTCCGGCGCCTCCCAGACCGACCCGGGCGCGGTGGAGGCTGAGCGGTCCAGGCTCAGCCGGCCCGCCCAGGCGTCCTGGCCGACGGCTCCGGCCGGGGCACGGCGGGTCAGCCGCAGCCGGGTGCGCCGAGCGCCGTCGTCCGACACGCCCAGGTCCACGACGACGTCGCCGTCCGACTCGCCCAGGCGCCCGGTGAGCACCAGGTCGAGGCTGTCGCCGCGCAGGCCGTCGCCGCATGCCGCGGCGATCGCGTCGGCCCCGGCGGCGTCCACGAGCTGCCGGGAGCGCAGGGAGTCGGCCTCGGCGATCGGGTGGAAGCGGAGCGTGCCGTCGGCGCCGAGAGTGACCTCCCGCGGGATCGACATGGAGCCGGCCCAGCCCGCGGCGAGCCGCTGTGCCTGCGTGCCGTTGGGCTGCATCCAGCCGATGGCGACGCGCCGCCCGTCGGGCAGGAGCACGGACTGCGGTGCGTAGAAGTAGTTCTCGCCCAGGTCACACCGCCCGGTGACGTCGATGCTCATGCGGGTCCCGGTACGGCACCCGGTCATCCACATCGAACGCAGCGTGCGGGAGGCGTGCCAGGCGGAGACGAACAGCACGTCGGTCCCGCCCAGGCGCACCAGCTCAGGGCACTCCCAGACGCTGCCGGTGCCTCCCGCGTCGCCGTCGCCGACGGCCAGGGGACCCTCGTAGCTCCAGCTGCGCAGGTCGTCGCTGGAGAAGCACAGGGCCGCGCCCGCCTGCGCGCCGCCGCGGCCGGCGCCCGGCAGGCCGGCGCCCATCACCTGGAACCAGCGGCCGTCCTCGCGCCACGCCGAGTGGTCACGCATCTCGGGCACCGTGAGCCCGCCGGTTGAGGCGGGGGCCGCGTCGATGACGGGATTGCCCGGGTGCTTGACCCAGCGGGTCAGCAGGGGGTCGCCGGGTACGGCGGTGGCCAGGCAGGCGGTCTGGGTGGGGCGCGTGGAGGCGCCCGAGTACAGCATGGTGGGCACCACGGTGCGGCTGCCGTCCGGCAGGGTGCGCTCGTCGGCGAGCACGATCCCGGACCAGCAGCCGTAGGCGTCGGGGCCGTCGTCGTCGGGGCGAAGGGCGACCGGAAGGTCGTGCCAGTGGATCAGGTCGGAGGAGTACTGGTGGCCCCACTCGATGCGCTGGTGCACCGGGGCGCAGGGATTGTGCTGATAGAACAGGTGCACCAGCGGGCCGCCGTCGGGCCCGGGCCACACGCTCAGGCCATTGGGGTCGTTCATCCACCCCCAGGCGGGCGTGACGTGCCAGCGGGGACGCGCGGGATCGGCCTGCGCGTGCGCGGCCTGCTCGGCGGACGGCAGCCGGACGCGATCCTCGGGCGCTACGAGCCACGGCTGTGGCCGGCGGGGCGGGGCCGTGGTGCCGGCAAGGGGGGAGTCGGTGCTCATGAGCGTGCGTCCAGTTCCTCGCGGTAGGGGTCCGGAACCGTCCGGCGGCTTCCCGCGGGCCGGCTCGGTCTCTCGGTTCCGGCGCCCCAACGATACCCGTCCCGAGTGGTGGCCGGGCCCGTGGGCCGCGGGGCGGGCCGGTGGCGCTTCGGTGCAGGCGAGCCGCCCCGGCGCCCACCGGGCCCGCGTGACCGGCAGGGCTTGTCCACATTCGGCCCGAACCCTTGTGCCCCGGCGGGCGCGGCGGGTTGGCTTCAGGCTACGGGGCCGACGGAGGCCCCGCGAAAGGCCCACTCCCATGGCTCCAGCGCACCCGATGCCCACCTTCCTGCAGCGGGCGGCAGGCCCCTCGCTGCGTGCCCGCCGCAGCCCGCGGCTGATCCTCGTCGGCGTCCTCTGCGCCTGCCTCGGCGGTCTCGGCTGCGTGCTCGCCTGGCAGCAGACGACGCATGCGCGCCAGGTGGTCGTCGCCGCCCGCGCGCTCGCCAAGGGCGAGCCCGTCGACGCCGCCGCCCTCACCACGACGAGCATCGGCGTGGCCGCCGGGGTCTCCACCGTGCCCGCCGAGGACATCGACACCCTCATCGGACAGACCGCGCTCGTCGACCTGCCGGCCGGCTCCCTCGTCGCGGCGGACGCCATCGGCGAGCCGCGGATCGCCGACGGCTTCTCTGTGGTCGGTCTGCACCTGCCCGCCGGGCGCGTCCCGGGCACCCTCACGCCGGGCTCCACCGTGATCCTGGCCACCGCCCCGGCACCGACTGACGATCCCGACGCGGAATTCGCCAGGGAGCAGACGCCCGGCACCGTCGTCGGCGAGCCGGCCCAGGCCAGCGACGGCTCCTGGTCGCTCGACGTTCAGGTGCCCGCCGACATCGCGCTGCACCTGGCCTCCCTGGCCGCCGTGGACCGTCTCGTCGTCGTGCAGACCGGCGGTGCCTGATGACCCTCGTCCTGCTGTGTTCGGCGACCGGTTCGCCGGGCGTCACCACCTCGGCCCTGGCCCTGGCGCTCGGCTGGCCGCGCAGCGTGCTGCTCGTCGACTGCGACCGCGACCCCGCCCAGGCGGTGCAGGCCGGCTGGCTGCACGCCGCCCCGCTCGCCTCGCGGGGGCTCGTCGACCTGGCGCAGGCGCACCGGGAGCTGCAGCCGGTGGCCCCGCTGCTGTGGGGGCGCACCGTCGACCTGCTCGACGCCGGCCGGGGCGGGCCGGACGAGCAGGCCCCCGGCCCGGGGCCGGTCCGGCGTTTCCTGCCCGGGTTCACGCATCCGGGTTCCGCCGTCGTCTTCGAGCCGGTCTGGGCGGAACTGGCCGAGGCGCTCGCGGCCCTGTCCGGCAGCGGTGTCGACGTGATCGTCGACGCCGGGCGGATCGGGCGCACCGGCCTGCCCCGCCCACTGCTCGCCGCCGCCGGCGCGGTGCTCGTCGTGGTGCGCAGCAGCCTGCGGTCACTGGCCGCCGCGCGCCTGCACCTGGACGGGCTGCGCGAGTCGATCCTCGACACGGCGGCGGGCGCCGAGCCGGGTTTCCTCGTCGTCGGCCCCGGCATGCCGTACAGCAACGCCGAGATCGCCCACCAGCTCGGCCTGGCCGTCGTGGCCGACATCGGCTGGCGGCCCGACCAGGCGGCGGTGCTGAGTGACGGCCTGCCGGCGCCGAGGCGCTTCGAGCAGCGGGGCCTCATGCGCAGCGCCCGGGCGGCGGCGTCCGCACTCGCCTCCGCCACCGGCCCGGCCCGGGCACCACTGCCCGTGGCTGCCGGCGATGCCACCGCCAGGAGCAGCGATGAGCGCGCATGAGACGGCCCGCCCCGGCCCAGCGGACCTGCCCGGCATCGGACTCGGCCAGGCGTTCTCCGCGCTGCGCCCCACTGCCCCGCCGGCCGGCTGGGCGGCCCGGGCGCTGCGTGAGCAGAACCAGCCGCAGGGCCGGGACGGTCACCCGGCCGCCCGGCGGCTGTCCGTGCCGCAGACCGGTGAGCCGGCCGGCACCGGGCAGGAGCCGATCGGCGAGGCCTCGGGGCGGGCCGGCCCGGCCAGGCGCGAGGCAGCCTCGGTGCAGGTCCTCGGCGAGGACACCAGGCCGGACTGGCAGATCGTCATCGCCCTGCGGGCCACCGCGTCCGAACTCATCACCGAACGCCAGGAGCAGTGGGAGCAGGAGCACCGGCACCCGATGACGCCCGAGGACCGCCGCCTCATGGGGCGCTCGGTCATCACCCGGGTCGTGCACGAGCACGCCGACGAGCTGACCCGCTCCGGCCAGGCGTTGTGGCCGCTGGCGCTCGAGAGACGTTACGTGCAGGCCGTCGAGGACGCGATCTTCGGTTACGGGCGCATGCAGCCGGTCTTCGACATCCCCGACGCCGAGAACATCGAGATCCACGGCTTCGACAGCGTCGTCGCCCAGTTCGGAGACGGGCGCCGCCGCGAACTGGAGCCGGTTGCCGACTCGGACGAGGAGCTCGTCGCGGCGGTGCGGTTCCTCGGCGAGAACGCGAACCCGCCCCGGCCCTTCGACGACGCGCACCCGACGATCACCGTCGCTGTCGGCGACCGCTTCCGGCTGCACGCCATCGGCTTCGGGCTGGCCGACCGGCCCTCCGTCATCATCCGCCAGCACCTGCTCACCGACATCGGCCTGGACCAGCTTGCCGCCGGCGGGCTCATGCCCCGCGAGGTCGCGGACCTGCTGCGCCGCGCGGTGCTGGCGCGCCTGTCCATCGTCATCTCGGGCGACCAGGGCGCCGGCAAGACGACCCTGCTGCGGGCGCTCGTCGACGCGATCCCGGCCACCGAGCGTTTCGGCACCCTCGAGACCGACTACGAGCTGCTCACCCACCTGCAGCCGCGGCGCCGCAACATGGTGGCGCTCCAGGCCACGATCGGGCTCGGCGAGGTGGTCGACGGCCGCCGCATCGGCGAGTACACGGTGGCCGACCTGATCCCGGAGGCCCTGCGCCAGAACCTCACCCGGCTGGTCGTCGGCGAGGTGCGCGGCGACGAGGCGGGGGCGATGCTGCAGGCCATGCAGTCGGGTGCGGGCGCGCTCACGACGACGCACTCCCACTCGGCGTCGGCGACGATGGACCGCCTGGCTGCCCGGGTCGCCGCGGGCGGGGTGCTGCGCCTCGACGAGGCCTACCGCCAGATCGCCTACAACATCCACCTGCTCGTGCACGTCCAGCTGCTCGACGAGAGCTGGCGCGGCGGCGGCCGGCGCCGTTTCGTCGGCGAGATCCGTGCCCTGACGGGCGCGATCGAGAACGGCCGCCCGGTGACGCACCTGGTGTACCGGGCCGACCGCACCGGAGCTCCCGTGGTCTTCGACCCCGGCGAGGAGCTGCTCGCCGAGCTGGCGCCCTTCACCGACGCGAAACCCTCCGACGAGCGGGGCCGGTCATGAGCCCGCTCGTCGCAGCCGGCGCCGCGCTGTGCGCCATCGGCGTGCTCCTCACCGTCCGCGGCCTGCTCGCCGGGGCACCCGGCGGCTCGCCCGGGCAGCGGAAACGTCCGTCCACAGGGTTGTCAACAGGGCTGTGGACACGGTGCGTGTCGTGGTGGACGGGCTCGTCCCGGGCGCGCAGGGCGCAGCTGCTCGCCGCCGCGGCCGGCGGGCTCGCCGGGTTCGCCCTCACCCGCCAGCCGCTGGTCCTGCTCGGGGTGCCCGCCCTCGTCCTCGTGCTCCCGCCGCTGCTGTCCGCTCCGCCCAACCGGGACGTGGCCGTCCTCGAGGCGCTCGACCGGTGGGTTCGTCTGCTCATCGGCTCGGTGTCGACGGGCAAGTCGACCGCCGACGCGATCCGCGCCACCCGTACGCAGCTGCCCGAGGCCCTGCGCGGGCCGGTCGGCGCGGTGATCTCCCGGCTCGACGCCCGCTGGACGCTCGATGCCGCGCTGGGTGCCATGGCCGACGAGCTGGCCAGTCCCGACGCCGACGCCGTCATCGCGGCCCTCATCGTCGCGGCCCGGCGCGGCGGCACCGGCTCGGCCGCCGCCCTGCGGGCCCTCGGCGAGCACACCCGTCGGCGCCTGGCCGCGCTGCGCGAGATCGAGGCGGAACGGGCCAAGCCGCGTGTCGTGGTGCGTCAGGTCACGGCCGTCACAGCGCTCGTCCTGGCGGCCGTGGCCGTGGCGAACCCCGGCTATCTGGCGCCCTACGCGACCGTGGCCGGTCAGCTCGTCGGGGCGCTGCTGCTGGCCGCCTACCTGGGCTCGCTCCTCGTGCTGCGGGCGGTGGCCCGCCCCCGGCGCCGCGAACGGGTCCTGCAGCAGGCAGGTGGTCGCCGTGATCGTTGAACCCCTCATCCTCGCGGCCCTGGCCGGCCTGCTCCTGGGGGCCGGGCTCTTCTGGGTGCTGCTCGGATCGTGCCGGCGGGCCGTGCGCATGGCCGACGCCTTCGCCGTCCTCGACGGGCGGACCGGGCAGGAGGCCCTGGCCCTGGCCGAGCTCGGGTACGACGCCGACAGCGCCCTCGAACGGCTGGGGGCGCGGGCCTACACCCGCCTGCACATCCCGCTCGGCGAACGGAGCATGAGCCTGCTGGGGCTGCACGACCGTTCCATCGGCGATTTCGTCGCCGAGAAGATCATCCTCGCCCTCGCCGGCTTGGCCGTCCCGGCGCTCGTCGTCGCGCTCAGCGCCCTCATGGGGGCTCCGCTGCCCGCCCCGGCGGCCGGCCTGTCGCTGCTGGCGGCGGCGGCCGGCTGGTGGTGGCCCGACCTGGCGTTGCGCCGGGGCACCGAACGGATCCGCTACGACGCCGACGAGGCGCTGCTCACCCTGTTCGACCTGGTGCTGCTGGAACGCATGTCGAACCGCTCCGGCGTGCAGGCGCTCGAGGCGGCGGCGTCGGTCTCGGCGGCCCCGGTGTTCCGGCGAGTGCGCGGCGTGCTGGCGCAGGCGAACCTGGAGCAGCGCGCCCCGTGGCCGGGGCTGCGCGCCCTGGCCGGGGAACTGAGGCTGCCGGCGCTGGGCGATCTGGCCGACATCATGCAGCTCGACGAGCAGGGCGCCGCGCTCACCGAGCCGCTCGCGGCCCGCGTCGAGGAGCTGCGCGACGCCCACCTGGCCGTCGAACGCACCACGGCCCAGGAGGCCAGCGAGGCCATGACCGTCTGGATGGCGCTGCCGGTCATGATCTTCGGCCTGGCCCTCATCGCGCCACCCATGCTCCGGCTCGCCGGCCTGGCCTGAGCCGGACGGGAGCCGCACCGTCACGACAACCCGAACCGTCCCGCCCGAAGGAGACCATCATGAAGAAACGACTCCCAGCATCCCTCATGCGCGCCGGTGCGCTGCTCATCGGCGTCCTCACCGGACCCGCCCCGGTCGCGGGCCGGGACGAGCGGGGCCTGTCGCAGTCCACCGAGAACGCCGTCCTGCTGGCCGGCGCGGTGGCCGTCGCCGGTGTCGTCGTCGCCGCCGTCCGCGCCTACGTCATGGCGCACATGCCCACGTGAGGTCGACGGCCATGCACGAACAGAGCGGCCACCACGACGAGCGGGGGCTCAGCCAGTCGGCCCAGTGGGCGGTCCTGACCCCGGTCGTCATGCTCGCCCTGCTCGGCGTCATCGACGCGGGCATCTGGCTGCACGCCCGCAGCACGGTCCAGCAGGCGGCGATGACGGCGGCCGAGGTCGGGGCGCTGGCCGGGCAGGGGCGGAGTCAGGTCGAACAGTGCGTCCGGTCGATGACCGGAGAGCTGACCGATGTGACGACGACCGTCGAGGACGCCCCGGGGCGGATCACCGTGCGCGTCGAGGCCCGCGCGCCGCTCGCCCTCGACCTTGGGCTGGCCAGGGTCGGTGCCAGCTCGACGCGGGCCACCGAGGACAGCTGAGCCGCCCCGGCACAGCGGGCGGGGCACCGAGGGGAGGAACCATGAACCGGCGACGAGCACCGAGGATGCCGGGCGCACGCCCGGACGGGCCCAGTCGGGCCCGCGGCGCGGCACGCGCACCGCACGCCCGCCGGCACCCCGGCGGGGAGCGGGGCTCGGCGAGCCTGGAACTGATCGTCGTCGTACCCGCCGCGGTCCTCGTCATCGCCCTGCTCACCGCCGGCTGGCGGCTGTGGTCGGTGCGCTCGCAGGTGCGTGAGGCGGCGGCGGCCGGGGCGCGCGCCGCGAGCCTGGCCCGCAGCGGGGCCGAGGCCGAGCAGGCGGCGGCAGCGGTGGTCGGCGCCGATCTGGCGACCATGCAGAGCACCTGCACGAGCCCGGTGGTCCACGTCGACACCGGGGCCTTCGCCGCCCCGGCCGGGGCGGGCGATGTCATCGTCGAGGTCTCCTGCCAGGTGCCGTTCACCGATCTGATGATCCCCGTGCCCGGCGCGCTCACCGCGGCCGGGCACGCCAGTTCACGACTCGACAGCTACAGGGGGCGGCAGCCATGAGAAGAATCCTCGCGAGGGCCGCGGCGGTCCTCGCCCTCCTCGCGCTCGTCCCGGGCGGGGCGTGGGCGCTCGCCCGCTGGGGACGACTCGACCTGCTCGGCCGGGTCCGGTGGGGCCAGCTGTTCTCGCGCCCCGACGACGGATCCCTCGTCCTCGTCGCCCTCACGGTGCTCGGCTGGCTGGCCTGGCTGCTCCTGGTCGCCTCCCTCGTCTGCGAGACGATCGGGGCGATCACCCACGGCGCGGTGCACCCCGAGCTGCCCGGCGCCAGGCTGTTCGCCCCGCTGGCGGCGGCACTCGTCGCCTCCGTCGCCGGGCTCGTCGCGCTCCAGCAGCCGGCCCCCGACGAGCCCTGCCAGGCTCCGCCCGTGGTGAGCCCGCTGGACGGCGCGGCGGCAGAACCCCCGCCCACCGGGAACGGGGCGCCCGGCGGCGCGTCGGCACCGTCGACGCGGGAACTCGTGCAGCACACGGTGGCCGACGGGGACGACCTGTGGAGCCTGGCGGAACGCTACTACGGCAGTGGCGAGGACTGGCGGCGCATCGTCGAGGCGAACCCCGGGACCGTCCTCTCCCCACTCGACCGGCTCCGCCCCGGCACGATGCTGCAGATCCCGGGGCCGGCCGGCGAGCCCGGCCAGGACGCACCGGCGCCCGGTGCGGAACGTGCGGATGACGGCCCCCGGCAGGGCCGGCCGCTCTCCCACCGGGTCGACGACCCGGTGGCGGTGCCCGGCCGCACGAACGCGGTCCAGGTGGACGAGGGCGACAGCATGTGGGCCATCGCCCGGGAGGAACTGGGAGACGGCGCCCAGTGGCCCCGCATCGCCGAGCTCAACCGGGCCGCCGTGTCCGACCCGGCGCTCATCCGCCCGGGCCAGGTGCTGGCCGTACCGGCACAGCAGGACAGCGGCGAGACGACCACCGCGGGCGAGCCAGCACGCGAGAACCCCCCGACATCCCAGGCCGGGCGCGCACCGGCTCCGGCCGACACGGGGGCGCCGGGGGGCGCGGCCGCGGACGATGAGACCCGGGACGGCGCCACCGCGGACGAACCAGCGCGCGAAGACCCCCCGGCCTCCCGGGCCGAGCACGCACCAGCAGGCACCGGGGCACCAGGGAGAACGGCCGCGGGCGACGAGGCCCGGGACGGCGCCGCCGCGCCGGGTGCCGGGACCGGCGGCGAACGGGCCGGTACCGGCGAGGAGGAACCGGGCGACGGCGGTGCCGGGCAGGACGACCAGGCCCGGCCACTCGCCGACGAGCGGGAACTGTCCGAACACCTGCTGCGGACCATCGGCCCGATCGGGGCGACGACCGCCGCCGTGGTCGTCGCGGCACTGGCCGCCCGCCGCCGCTGGCAGCTCAACGCCCGCCCGGTGGGGCGGCGCCGCCCGCCGATCGGCGCGCGCGGGCGGCGCGTCGAGACGGCCCTGGCCGCCGTCGCCACCCGTGCCCGGCCCGAGCACGCGCCGGGTACGGGCGCAGGGTCCCACGCCGGCCGCGGGCTGGCGGACCGGACCCAGCCGCGCCGCGGCGGCTCCGTCCCGGTGCGGCTCGGCTCGTCGGCGGCCGGCCCGGTGCGCGTCGACCTGCTCGCCCGCGGCGTGCTGACCGTCGACACCCTGCAGCCCGAGCTCTCGGCCGGCCTGCAGGCGGCGCTGGCCATCCAGCTGTCCGACGAGTCCGGCCCCGCCGTGCAGGTGCGGACCGGTCCCGGCTGCGCCTGGCTCGGGCGCCTCGACAGCCCACGGATCAGGACGTCCCCGGACGGGGCGCACCTGCGGCGCGAGCTGGCGCGTCTCGTCGCGGAGCGCTCCGCAGCGCTGTCCGGCGGCAGGACCGCGGCCGAACTGAGGCAGGACCCCCGGCTCGGCGAGGCGTGGGAGCCGGTCGTGCTGCTGCTCGACGAGCCCTGCGAGTTCACCGCCGACGAACTCACCCGGATCGGGGTCTGCGCCGTCGCCCCGCCCGCCCCGGGCGAACGGGCCGCCCTCGAGCTGTCCGAGCAGCGGGCCTGTCTCGACGGCCACGAGTTCGAGCCAGAACTCGTCATGGCACCGGCCCGCCGCGGCATCGAGGAACTCCTCGACGCTGCCGACAGCACCGATTTCACGAAGGCCTGGTGGTGGACGACCGACACCGACCTCCCCGACGACATCGTGCCCCTGCGCAGGGGCACCGACCCCGCGCCCAGCCAGGAGCCCACCGTGCCACCCGCCAACCCGACAGCCCCCGCACCCAGCACCCCGTTCCTGCGCCTGCTCGGCCCCGTCGAGCTGCTGGGCACGCAGGGCCCCCGCCCCGCGCGAGCCGTCCGCCAGTGCCAGGAGTACTGCGCCTGGATCCTCATGCACCCGGCCGGTACCGCCGCCCAGATGACCCGGGAACTCCTCGTGGCCGACACGACCCGGCGCTCCAACATGTCACGGCTGCGGGCCTGGCTGGGCACCGACGAGGACGGCGAGCCCTACCTGCCCGATGCCTACAGCGGCCGCATCAGGATGCACCCGCAGGTCACCTCGGACTGGGAGCAGCTGCAGCTGCTCATCACGCCGGGCGTCAACCGGGTGAGCGACGCGGCGCTGGAACAGGGACTGGCGCTGGTGCGCGGCGCCCCGCTGGCCGACGCCGCCCCGGGCGAGTGGGCGTGGGCCGAGCAGGAGCGTTCGGACATGATCTCGACGATCCGCGACATCGGGGTCGAGCTGGGCGGCCGCCGACTGGGCCGCGGCGAGTACGAGCAGGCCGGCCGCGCAGTGGGCACGGCCCTGGCCGCCGCGCCCGGCGACGAGCGGCTCCTGCAGGTGCTGCTGCGCGCCGAGCACCTGGCCGGCAACCGGCCCGAGGTCGAACGGCTCGTCCTGCAGATCACCAGGTCGGCGAGGGAGAACGGCACCGACCTGACCGCCGAGACCGTCACCCTGCTGCAGGAGGTGATGGAGGGCCGCCGGCGGGCCCGCCTGGCCTGAGCGGCCCCGCCCCTTGGCGTCGGCGGGAGGTCACGCCGAGGGTTCCCTGCCCACCGCGGCGACGATCGGACGCAGCTGCATCCACCACTGCCTGCGCGGCCGGCGTTTGACGGTGTTGGCGTGCTCGGCCATGTGCGCCAGCGGGTAGTCCTTGATCCGGCCCTCGCTCAGGCCGATATAGCGGGCCGCCGGTTCCTCCTCGGCGAACGCGCCGGCCAGCACGTCCAGGGCGGCAGCGGCCATCCGCGTGGCGAGCAGGCGGTCGGCCGGGCTGGGCTCGCCGCCCTGCTGCACGTGGCCGATGATGTTCGTCCGCACGTCGTACAGGCCGTGGCTCTCGCCCCTGAACAGGCGCCCCAGGAAGTCGGTCGTGTACTCGGACGAGGCCATCTCGGAGCGCACCGCCAGGAACAGGCGGCGGCCGCGGCCGAAGGAGTCGCGCAGCCAGCGCACGTCCTGGTTGAGCTGGTCGAGGCTGATGCCGTCCTCGTTGAGGTAGATGCGTTCGGCACCGCCGGCCAGGCCGCCCATGAGCGCCAGGTAGCCGCACTGCCGGCCCATCACCTCCACGACGAAGGCCCTCGTCGTGGCGGCGCCGGACTGCTTGATGCGGTCGATGTCGTCGACGATCTCGTTGAGCGCCGAGTCGGCGCCGATCGTCTCCTCGCTGCCGGGCAGGTTGTTGTCGATCGTCGCGGGCACGCAGACGATGGGGATGCGGAAGGCCGGGTAGCGGTCGGTCTCGCCCTGCATGAGATAGGCCGCCTGGTAGGCGTTCCAGCCGCCGATCACCACGAGCGCGTCGACCCGGTGGTCCTCCAGGGCCCGGCTGATCGCGTAGAACTGCTCGACGCTCGGCACGTCGCGGCGCAGGCCGAGTTCGGCGCCGCCGGCCCCGGTCCAGCCCTCGACGTCCTCCCAGCCGAGCTCGCCGATGGCGCCGCGCAGCAGCCCGGTGAAGCCGTTCTGCACGCCCAGCATCGTGTAGCCGCGGGCGATGCCCAGGCGCACGGCCGCGCGGGCGGCCGTGTTCATGCCGGGCGCCAGGCCCCCGGCGTGCAGGACCGCCACGCGCGGGGCGTCCTCGGTCGCCGTGACGCGGTGCGGGTGGGTCAGTTCCTCGAAGAGCCGGGCCATGTCCGTGAAGTCCTCGTTGCGCAGCCCCATCGCCGCCTCGTAGTCGCCGGCGGCGATGAGCTCGGGCACGCGCCGGGTCTGGGCCACGGCCTCGGCCAGCGGCAGCCGCACGACGTCCGAGCCGCGGATGCCCAGCACCATGCCCTCGGACGCCGGGCTCGCGGTGAGCACCTCGAGGGCGGCCGAGTAGCCCAGCCAGGTGCTGGCCCAGCGGTCGTAGGCGCTCGGCTTGCCGCCGCGCTGCACGTGCCCCAGGTTGGTCAGGCGCGCCTCCTCGTTGTTGATGCGGCTGATCGTCGCCCGCACGTACTCGCTCGTGATGGGCTCGCCGCGGCGGTCCCGCGCGCCCTCGGCCACGACGACGATCGACTCGCGGCGCCCGGCCGACCGGCCGCGGCGCAGCTCGGCGCACATCTGCTCCTCCCAGCCCTCGGTAGGGGGCAGCTCGGGGATGAGCACGTAGTCGGCGCCGCCCGCGATGGCGCTCATGAGCGCCAGGTAGCCGCAGTGCCGGCCCATCACCTCGATGACGAAGCAGCGCTGGTGGCTGGCTGCGGTGGCGGTGATGGCGTCGATCGCGTCGACGATGCGGTGCAGGGCCGAGTCGGCGCCGATCGTCGAGTCGGTGCCCACCAGGTCGTTGTCGATCGAGCCGACGAGACCGGCGATCATGAGGGCGGAATGCCCTGCCGCCATCTCGGCGCTGATCCGTCCCGCGTCGGCGAGCTCCTCCATGATCGCGGGCCACTCGGAGCGGAAGACGTCCAGGCCGGACAGGGAGCCGTCGCCGCCGATCACGACGAGCCGGTCGATGCCGCGTTCCACGAGGTTCTTCGCGGCCTCCACCCGGCCCTCGTGGGTGCGGAAGTCCTTCGAGCGGAACGTACCGATGGCCGTGCCGCCCCTGCCGAGGATGTTGCCGGCGTCGTTCCACGTGAAACGCCGGATCCCGTCGCCGCCGTCGACCAGACCCTGGTAGCCCTCGTAGACGGCGAAGACCTCGGCGCCGCGGCTCATCGCGGTGCGGGCGACGGCGCGCACCGCCGCGTTCATGCCCGGAGCATCACCACCCGAGGTGAGCACGGCGATCCGGATAGGGCTGTCAGCTGCGTCGGTCATGACTCCATCCTTGCTCACGACCGGAGGCACCGGGCAAGAGGGGCCACCCGGGCCACTCCACCGGAGTGCGCCTGCCGCGCATGCCCTGCCCTGACGTACCTGGGCAGGGCATGCCGAAACTGACAGGATGCGACCGTTCTGGGCCCGTTTGGGTCAAGAACAGCCACATCATGTGAGAAAAAGCATGCCTGTCATCGCCCGCCGTGCCCGCCCGGCGTCCTCCGGGCGCGCCGGTGTCATACTGACCGCATGCACGCACTGGTCTGGGCCGTCGTGCTCCTGGGGGCGGCCTGCGCCGGCCTGTGCGTCCTCACCCTCGTGATGCGCCGCCGGCTCGCCCGGCTGCGCGCCGACAACGAGCAGCTGCGCGGCATCGTCAGGCATCGCATGGAACGCCCCAGATCTTCTCCCACGAGGTCCGCACCCCGCTCGCCCTCATCCAGGGTGCCGCCGAACTGCTCCTGGAGGGCACACCGGGGCCGCTCACCGAGCATCAGCGCGAGTTCATCGAGACGATCGCCGACAACACCTCGCAGATGGCCCAGCTGTCCGAGACGATGCTCACCGAGGCGCGCATCGAGGCCCAGCTGCTCACCCTGCGCCGCGAGCGCGTCGAGGTGCGCTCGCTGGTGCGCCAGACGGTCTCCGATCTGCGCCACTTCACCCGCATCCCCATCGAACTCGACAACACCGGCGCCCGCATCGTCCTCGACGCCGACCCGGCCCTGCTGCGCCAGGCGCTGTGGAACCTCATCAACAACGCGGTACGCCACGCGGGGCCCGGGGCCACCATCTGGGTGCAGGTCTCGGTGGCCGACGAGACGGCCGTCGTCGCCGTCACCGACGACGGGGCCGGCATGACCGAGACCGACCGGGCACGGCTGTTCCAGCCCTTCAGCTCGCCGCCCGGCGAGAACGACGGGCACGGCACCGGCCTGGGCATGCTCGTCGCCCAGCGCGTCGTCACCGCGCACGGGGGCCGCCTGCTCATCGACACCATCGACGGGCGGGGCACCTCGATCCTGTGCGCGCTGCCGCTGGGGCATGCCGTCGAAAACCTCGCCCCGTCCGCCGTGGACGGGGCACCGGACGAGGAGGCCTCGTGAACGCACCCACCGCACTGGTCGTCGACGACTAGATGAGTGAGTCCGAATTGGTTGGGTTGGTGTGGCGGTGCTGGGGAAGTAGAGGGAGGGTCTCCAGAGTCAGTGTGTGAGCAATGACCTAGAGACCCTCCTGACCGCACTCTACGTTGATCTTGAAGACCGTGTCCTGCCCGGTCTCGGGTGGAGCCGTGATCACTGTCGCGGGCGCAAACCGAGACTGTCTGATGCCGAGTTAATCTGTCTGGTGGTGGCACAGCAGCTACTCGGGATCGCCGCCGATCGGCGCTGAATCCGGTATGCCCGCAAACACTTGCCCGGCATGTTCCCCCACATGCCGGGCCAGTCAGGCTACGGCAAACGGCTCCGTGCCCAGGCAGGCTTGATCGCTGCGGTGATCACCGAACTGGCCCGCGACGTCGACTCCTGGCACGACATGTTACGGCTGGTCGACTCCACCCCACTGCCGTGCGGGGCCTCACGACAGACTGTGAAACGCTCGGACCTGGCCGGGTACGCAGGCTACGGCTACTGCGCCTCGCATTCTCGGTTCTTCTGGGGATTCAGGCTCTACCTGATCTGTACCGCAGAGGCCATGCCAGTCATCTGGGCACTGGCCAACCCCAAACTCGGTGAACGAGAGGTCACCGCGGCCCTCCTCGAACACGATCACCATCAGATCCGTACCGGGCAGGTCATCATCGCCGACAAAGGATTCGCAGGCAAACAGTTCGAGACCTTCATCAGTGACCGACTCGGCGCGCACCTGATCCGACCCGACCGCAAGAACGAGCCGCCACGGTTCGGGAAGGTCTGCCGCTACCGGCAATGGACCGAAGCGATCTTCGACACCCTCAAAGGCCAACTCACCCTCGAAGACCACGGCGGACGTACCCTACGCGGGGTCTACACCCGCATCGCCGCTCGCCTCCTGGCCATGGCCGCCGCGATCTGGCACAACTGGAAAACCGGCGCCCCCACCAAACGCTCACTGACCGCCTACGACCACTAAACCCAAACGGACTCACTCATCTAGGACCTGCTCCGCCCGGGGCCTCCCTCCTCCGGGCGGACGGCTGCCCACCCACGCCGACCGGCCCCGGCTTCCGGCACCCCTGCCAGGAGCCGGGGCCGGTCCATGCCGGCAGGGCGCGGCCAGGGGCGTCCTCCACGGTCGGGGCCGGCGCGGGTTTCCCGTGTGCCGGCTGTGAATGATGCCCTGTGAGCGATCGGGCTTTGCCTGGCTACTTACCGAAGCGTAGGTTGGCTGTGGCCCCGAAACCTACCAGCGCGTAGGTACGAAGGGGCGCCGGCAGTCGCCTCGGCTCACCGGAAACCAGCCTGGAGAAGAACCCATGTTGACATCACCCATCGAGGCCCCCAACACCGACTACGACACCACCGCCCTGCGCGAGGTCGTCGAGCGCCGGTTCACCTGGGCCGCTGGCTTCGAGCGCAACGTCCACCGCTACGCGAACCGCACCGCCATGACGGACCTGCCAAGCGGCCGCACCTGGACCTACGCAGAGCTGGGCGCGGAGACCGGACGTCTCGTGGCGGGCCTGGCCGCCCGCGGCATCGGCACCGGCGACATCCTCGCCCACCAGCTGCTCAACTGCCCGGAGTTCTCCCTGCTGTACATCGCCGCGCAGGGACTGCGCGCCGTCAGTTCCCCCATGAACTTCCGCCTGTCGCCCGGTGAGACCGCTCATGCGCTGGACCAGCTGCGCCCTGCGGTCTACGTCTACGACACCGGCCAGTCGGCCCAGACCGCCGATGCCCTGCGGCGGGCCGCGTTCCGTCCCGCCGTGCTGGTCGCCGTCGGCGACGGCGAGCCGCTGCCCGGCGCCATCGGCTTCGACGAGCTGTACGCCGCCGAGGCCCCCGGCTTCGCTGCCCCGGCCGACGGCTCCACCTGGGACGAGACGAGCCGGCTGTTCACTTCCGGCACCACCGGCATGCCGAAGGCCGTGCCGCTGACCAGCTTCAACGAGGTGCTCACCGCGCACGACGTCATCATGCACTTCCCCGTCAACCCGCACGACCGCACGCTCAACATGTCGCCCTGGTTCCACCGCGGCGGGAACTACTGCGCCGGTCCGAACACCATGTTCTACGTGGGCGGCGAGGTCGTCATCATGCCCAAGTTCAGTGCGGCCGCCGTGCTCGACGCCGTCGAGCAGCACCGGCTGACCTATCTGGTCGGCGCCCCGACGAACCTGGAGCGGCTGGCCGACGTGCAGGAGGCCGAGCCCCGCGATCTGTCGAGCCTGCGCGGCATCGTCACGATGGGCGCCCCCCTGGAGAGGGCCGCCGCCGTGCGCTACCAGCGCGTGCTCAGCCCGCGCCTGGGCAATGGTTACGGCGTCACAGAGAGCTTCTGGAACACCTTCCTGCGACCCTACGACGTGACGAACCTGCCGGGCACAGCCGGTCAGGCCTGCATCGACGACGACGTCGCCGTCGTCCGTGTCTTCGACGACCGGGTCGCCGAGCCCGACGAGCTCGCCGCCAAGGACAACACCGAGGTCGGCGAGGTCATCATGCGCTCGGTCAAGGCCGGCTACGCCTACGCCGACAATCCGCGCGAGCAGGCCGCGAAGTTCCGCGACGGCTGGGTCTACCCCGGTGACCTGGCGACCTGGGACGAGAACGAGACCATTACCATCGTCGGCCGCAAGGACGACATGATCATCTCCGGCGGCGAGAACGTCCACCCGGTCCAGGTCGAGGAGACCCTCGCCTCGCACCCGGGGGTCGCAGCGGTGGCCGTCACGGGCCTGCCCGACACCGAGTGGGGCCAGCTCGTTGCCGCCTACATCGTCCCCCGGGCCGGCGCCTTCGCCGACGAGCAGGCCGCCGCCACCGAGCTCGACCGGTTCTGCAAGGACAGCGACGACCTGGCCAACTACAAACGCCCTCGCCGCTACGCCTTCGTCGACGAACTGCCGATGACCGCGACCGGGAAGAAGAAACATTTCGTCCTGAGGAACCAGGCCCCCGAGGACGACGATCGGGGCCGCTTCTTCACCCCCTGAGCCCCGTGCGACACCGCCGCGGGGATGCCTTCCGGGCGGATTCAACCGGTCATCGCAACACTGGCTTGTTCCAGACAATCGCAGTTGTTCGTTGAAGACCTCTCTGGGGTCTCTCATCCATGAACTGTGCGGGATCGGCTGTTGAAGGTGTGGCTGCTGCAGTCATCTCACGGCGCTGCTGCTCGCCGCACCGCTCGCAGGCCGCGCGCAGGACTGAGGACCACCGTCAGTCGGGCCCTGGGGCAGGGTCCGGCTCGTGGCCCTCCTCCTCGGGTGTCCGTCGGCCCTTCCCGCCCCGGGGGCGATCCGTGAGACCGGAGCGCCACACGTAGACGCCGAGGAGCGCCGTCCCGGCAGCCAGTGCCACCGCCCACCAGGGGAACCTGGGGATCTCCGGCGGTGCGCCTGCTGCCGCGATGTCCTCGGCCGGGGTCGGTTCGACGCGTTCGCCGGTGACGAGGATGCGGTGGGTGTTGATGCCGAGCGGCGTGCAGGTGACGAGGGTGACGAGGTCGCGACCCGGCTGGACGCTGAGTGTCTGCGTCTCGGTCGGCTCGACCACCTGGGTGTCGCTCACCTGGTAGGTGAGCACCTCGCCGAAGACCTCGATGACGAACCGGTCGCCGACGGTCACCTTGTTGAGGTTGGTGAACATCTCGGCCTGGGCCAGGCCGCGGTGCCCGGTGATGACGGCGTGGGTGCCGGTGCCGCCGACCGGCAGTGAGGTGCCCTTGAGGTGGCCGAGGCCCTTGAGCAGGGTCTCGTCGGAGGTGCCGTGGTAGACGGGCAGGTCGAGGTCGATCGCGTCGATCTTGAGCCGCGCCATGAGGCCCTCGCCGTTGGCGGTGAGCATGGCGTCGTAGTCGAGTGAGTCGTCGCTGCTCGTGCCGTCGCCGGTCGGCACGTTGAGTCCGGCCTCGAGCTGGGCACCGGCGTTGAGGGCCTCGTTGTAGGCCCTGGCCCGGTCCAGTTGGACGGCGGCCTCCGGCTGGACCGTCGCCACGTTGTCCGTGTAGCCGGTGACGGCCTTCGACTGGTTGTACTGGGCGATCCAGCCGGCCGCGGTCGGGTAGGCGAAGACGAGCATGCCGACGAAGGCGAGGAGCGCGGCGAACAGCGAGAACCGCGACAGGCGCCATCTGCGCCCGGGCCCGGCGCCCGCACCGGCCTTGTCCTTGGCCATCACCGTGCTCCTGTATCCGATGCTCTGTCATGAGGATGTGGTGGGGAGACCGGGTCTCCCCACCACATCATTGTCCTTCCGGCCGGTCCTCAGGCGGCCGGGTTTCGTCGTTCAGCGCCTCAGGCGGCTGCCGCTGCCCTACGGGAGCGGACGACTGCCGTGGTGCCTGCCGTGATGATGAGGATGGCGCCGACGACCATCATGAGCACCTTGCCCTGCGCACCGGTCAGCGGCAGACCGGGGACGGCCTGCTTGCTATTCAGAACAATGGTCCCGTAGACACCTTCGTTAGTGGTTCCTGCAGTGACTGTCACCGGAATGCCAGCATTCTGCTTGACGAAGCCGGCCGGGGCCTCGACCTCGACGAGCACGTAGCAGCGCTGGTCCGCATTGCTCGTGTTCACCGAGTCGGACACGTAAAGGCCTGCGATGTTCACAACACCACTCTCATCGGAGGTGAACTGCGTCTGACCGCTCACCGAGATGGGATCGCCTGTCCTCGTGGCATTGGCGCAGTCGCTGGCGTAGGGCTCGGCGGCGTTGTACACCTCGAAGATCGCGCCGGCCAGACCCGTGCTGTGGTTGTCGGCGTCGACCTTGTGCACCTTGAGGTCACCCCAGTTGGTCTGCACCTCGGGAGTCGTGGGCGGGGTGTCCGGCGGCGTCGGGTCCTCAGGCGGAGTCGGCGGCACAGCGCCGTACTGGGTATCGGTGATGAGCTGAGCCGTGTTCTTGATGGCTCCATCGCCTACCGAGGTCACGGTGCCCTGGAAGGTTGCTCTGACCTCTTGGCCTGCGGCGCTCTTCAGCCTGGTGAGACCGGTGCTGGTGAACTTCACCGTGATGGTATTGCCGCTGGTCGTGACGGTGTAGTCGGTGTTCAAAACCAAAGGAGTGCCGCCGAGGGTCACCTGCGAGACAGCCGGATTGGAGAACCTGGAGTCCATCTCGTCCTTGATCTGGAAGTACTGGAAGTTCGCCGCGTCGTCCAAGGCGGGCACGGTGGTGGTCACCGGGAACGAGACGGTCGAGCCAAGACCGTACTGCGTCTGGGTCTCGATGGTCTTGTCAATGGAGACCTCGGTGTTCTTCGGGTAGACGTTGACATCGTACAGCCACGAGCCGTCGTACGGGTAGGGGATCGTCACGACGAAGGGCTTGGCCTTCTGGACGATGTTGCCCGGCGCCGAGGTTTCGCACACCAGATAGGCCTTCACGGGCAGGTTGCCGATGGTGGCCTCACCACTGCCATTGGTGGTGCCGCTGCCGGCCGAAGCGCCGAGCTCCTGGCCGGCAAGGGTCGGCGAGGTCGGATTGGCGCAGGCACTGTCGGGAACCTCAAGGGTCGACAAGGTGTCCCAGTCGGCCGACTTAGACAGGTCGAGGCTAGTGATCGGGTAGGCGGCGAAAGTGACATTGCCGACCGGATCGCCGCTCACGCTGCCCGTGCCATCGGGATTGGCCGCAGTGCCATCCCCATTGAGGTGCTTGTGAATGATGATCGAGCCAGTGGCATCCTGGTTGATGTTGCCGTAGTTGGGATCGGCACTGGCGACACCGGCGCCACCGATCAGGCCTGACAGGCTCAACGCCACAACCCCACACATGGCGGCAAGGCGCCGCGCAGCGGGGTGTTTGTTCGTCTGCATGGGTTCCTGACTTTCTTTCTCAAACCGTCCGGACCATCCGGTACGGCATGGGGTGGGCCTAAGGGTGTCCGAGTCTTGTCCGTTATCACCCTTTGTTCAGCTGCCCCACCATGGGGCCAGCCGCGTCGTGTTCCGGGCTCGTGTCTGTTACCGGTAACGACCACGTTTTCTTAAATTGTCACTACGAATCGCTCTCAGCCGGTGAGCCTGATCCATATCTCTTACGTCGTATCCACCCCCGAAAAATCCATGACTGTCGAGAGCGGCAGAATATATTGAATTGTCAAGTACAGCAAGCCGGGGTTACCCGGGGCCCAGGCCATCGCAGGCCTGGACCCCCGGCCGTCAGCCTGACACCTGTGTGCCGCTGCGCGTCTTGTGCTGACGGATGGCCAGCGCACCACCGGTCGCGAGGAGTGCTGCCGCTGCGAGTCCATAGAGCAGTATCCCGGGGCCGCCGGTCAGTGGCAGTGGCACGGCGACGGCCGTGTCATTGACGGTGATGACGTCACCGCCCTGGTCCGTCCTTGACACTGTGACCGTGCCGGAGAAGGCGTCGGGGTTGAGCAGGGTGATGCCGTCCACGGTGAGGTGGAAGCCGATGGGCTTGGACAGTCGTTCGTGGCCGGCCGGGGCCTGGGTCTCGACCAGCCAGTAGTCGCGGTTGAGGTCGAGGGCCGCGGTGGTGAATACCGAACCGTCGTCCGGGTCCACCGTGACGCCCTCGTCGAGAGGCGTGGCGCCAGGGCTCGACGGATCGACAGCGTAGATCGCGAAGGTTGCCCCGCTCACGCTGCCCTGGATACCGGTCTTGCGGACCGTCACCTGACGCCGGGCGGTGTCAGGGTCGACCGGGCCGCAGGCCGTGTTGTTCTCCGGGCCGTCGACGTCCTTGTCCTCCTCGGCGATCACCTCGTTGAACAGTCCGTGCCCGGCCTCATACCCGGACTCGGTCTGGGAGCAGGCGAGGTTCTGGACGGCGTAGCCGGACGCCGACGGGTCGAGGGTCACGTTGACCCGCACGTGGAAGACCTGGCTCTGCCCCGGCTCGAGGGAGACGCCCTGGGTGATCTGGTAGCTGCCGTCGCCGGCATCCTCGGCAACGGCGCTGTCCTGGCCCAGCTCGGCCGGATCCTGGCTGATCCACACCGTGTTCACGCCAAGGCCGGCGGCAAAGTCGGGACGGTCGACCAGCACGCCGCTGTCCTGGGTGGTGGCGCCGTCATTGGTGACGGTGATCGTGTAGTCGGCGTTGAAGGTCGGTGTACCGGCCGTCGCGTCGGAGCCGGTGAAGGCCTTCTCCACTCTCAGCTGGGGGGTCGGCTCCATATATCTGTTGTGCCATGTGCAGGTGATGGTCACCGCGGCCGAGCTCTGCGCCAAGCCCACGTTGTCCAGGTTCAACGTGCGCGTCTGAAGATTGACGGCATCGGTCTGGTCGAGGACATTGCCGTCCTTGTCGAGCAGGGGCGTGCCGTCGCCCTGCGTGCAGGTCACTCCGGACAGCTCCCAACCGGGCGTGTCCTCGGTCGGTGGTGAACCGACCTGGTTCTCCTGAACAGCGGCGTCGTTGTTGGGTGCGAATAATTCATAGGACCGCGAGTCGATCGCGGCACGATCGCTTCCCCACCCGGAGGGCCGGAGCGCGCTCGGGGTGCCCCACTTCTGCGCCGCCATCGAGTCGTTCTGTGAGACGTTGGTATAGGTGAACTCCGGGATCTCCACCGACTCCTGGGCCGTGCTGCTCCCGGTGACGTCCTTGGCGAAGGTGACCGTGCGCACCTGCTCCAGCGAGCCGTAGAGACAGCCGTAGGTGTCCTTGTTCTCCTGGGTGACGAAGGTGTCCTCCAGCCTGGACTCGACCGATGACGCATCCGTGGTGCACACCGCGTTCCGGCCGTTGTTGACGAAACCGCGCAACACGAGCTTGTACGAGATACCTGTCGACGGGTCGATCCATGCGGTGTCGGAGCTGTGCGAGGTCATCGACAGGATGTCGTCCTCGCAGGACCGGCCGTCACGTCCGTAGATCGCGGCGCCCTCGGCGCCTCGGGCCTCGGTGTCCTCGTCGGGGAAGGAACGCAAGACACCGTCGCGGTCATATGCGTAGTGATAGCGCGAACTCCACGGCCAATTCACCCAGCCTTCATCATCCCATTCATCCCCGCTCCACTGCCCATAGACCGCCCTCGGACCGATGTTTCCATACTGGTCGAAGGCGTATGCCCCGTTTCCGGAGGCATCGTAGTTGCCCTGGGCGTCGAAGGTGGACCGGCAGGTGTTGAGCGTCTCGTTGAGCTCGAAGGGGAAGGTAGCCTGGAGCGTCGAGGCCAGATCGATGTCCATGTCCCCATACATATGGGTATCGCCGCTGCTGGTCTGAATTCCGAAACCGGTGTAGATGGGGGCGTTGTGATGCCGCATCATGCCGACGAGGAAGACATCACCGACATCGACCGCGCTGGTGTCACCAGGCATGAATCCGACCGAGCTCTGCCCCACGGGGTCGAAGCCGCTCGGGCACGATGTGTTGATCGGCGAACCATAGGCGAACAGGGCATAGTTTCCCGCGGTCACGGTGGTGGTCGTCGTTGCATCCAGGATGGGAGCCCCGGTCGAGGGGCTGTAGCGCAGGCAGTAATGCTGGTTCGCGAACCGCGTATCGTTCGGGCTTCGCTCGGTGTAGACATCACGAATCCTGGATGAGGTCGACCCGAAATTGACCCTGACGTCGGGTGCAGCGGCGGCCGAGGGTGCATTGACCAGGCTGAGAAAACTTGTGAGAAACAAGGCGAGCACGCAGATCAGAGCCGGTGCGCCCTGCTGCACACCATGGCATGGGCACTTGCCTGTGGAGATCACACTACGCATGACGAACCATTCGGGATGGGCATGGGCCCCTAGGGTACGGAGTCATCCTCAGGGGGGTGTAGGTGTGAAACTACCTGAGTTCTCACCTGTTCTATCACAGAACCGGGTGATTCGTTAAATCGTGTATCACCTGCTGAGGCCGAAGCGGCTCGAATGAATCAGATCATGCCCAGGGCCTGGCCCATGAGTACGGCCGAGGCCCGGTCGTGCACGCCGAGGCGCTTGTACATCTGCTTGGCCGTCGAGCGGATGGTCTCCTTGCCCAGGCCGAGGTCGAGGGCGATCCGGCCGAGCGTCTTGCCCTCGACCAGGCCCTGGAGGACGTCGATCTGGCGTGGTGTGAGACGGACCGAGCCGGCCGGACGTCGGCCGACCGTCTCTCCCACGCGGAGCCCGGCGAGTTCGCTGAGCGGCGGGCCGACGTGGTCGAGGATCGGTTTGCGGGCGATGTCGGGCAGCAGGGCCAGCGTGCAGGGGGCATGGGCCCAGTCGTACAGGTGCAGTACCATGCCGGCCACGTCCTGCGGGTCCGGCCCGCAGGTCGCCGCACCGAGCTTGAGGCCGTAGGCGAGCATGCGCCAGCGGGTGGTCGTCGTCGGCATGGCCAGGACCCTGTCGACGAGGGTCTCGACCGTCTCCGGATTTCCCTCGACCAGTTCCGCCGCGGCACGGATGACCAGTGCCATCTCGGGGGGAATCGAACCGTCCTCGAGCCGCCGCTGCGATTCGTGCAGACGGCCCTCGCGCACGTCGATCATGGCGAGCGTGGCGTGCAGTGGCCACCAATCGAAGGCCATCAGATTGCTCCAGCGGGAACGTCCGAGGAAGGCTTGCAGCCACTGGTAGGCCGGCAGGGTGCCTCGGTTGACGAGCAGCGCCCAGCCCTCGGCCTCGACCTGCAGGGGCGCGAACGGGATGTTCAACGAGATGTCGGCGCTCGACGGTCCGCCCACCGACCAGTCGTTGTGGTAACGGCCGGCGATGCGGATGAGCTGCTCGGGCAGTTCGTCGCGGGATCCGCTGGCGGTGACGAGGCGTTCGTACTCGGCGATATAGGACCGGGCCTGGGCGTGCAGGGCCGTCTTGCCCGAGAGCATGGCGTTGCGTGCGCTCAGCCCGAGCACCAGCCCCGGATGACTGACGATGTCGATGCCGACCCTGGTGCAGATGGTGGTGGCCAGCGAAAGGCAGGCCTGGGCGTCGGACAGCAGCGCGGTGGCGATCATGCCGTCGGCCAGGCCGACCAGGCACAGCACCAGGGTAGCGGCGTCATCCATGAACCGTGCGCCCCGTCGTGACCTGGGCGGGCGGTTCTTCAGCTGCTGGGCTGCCAGGTCGGTGAGCACCTGCTCCGCCATCTGGGCGAGTTCCCGCATGTCGCCAACGGAGTCCGG
Organism: Propionibacterium australiense; assembly: GCF_003666605.1. GTDB lineage: Bacteria > Actinomycetota > Actinomycetes > Propionibacteriales > Propionibacteriaceae > Propionibacterium > Propionibacterium australiense. The sequence continues at coordinate 36,765 of NZ_RCIV01000010.1, forward strand.
ATGCAGGCGGCTCATGGCGACGAGGAGCCGCTGGTGCAGTTCCTGCATGAGCGGGTAGCCGGGCTCGGCGTCCTCGCCGCTGACGAGGTACGCGAGTTCACGCCAGGGCAGAGGCAGGGCCGGCGGACCGTATCTCCAGGTGCCCTGCAGGAACTCGCGGGCATGGGCGATGTGCGTCCACTCCGAGGGAACCTGGTCGCTCCACGCCACGGCTAGGCCATGACGTTCGTTGCAGGCGAACGTGGCGAGGATGTGCATCGAGGAGGCCAGCAGCGCGTCGAGGGAGGGCCAGTCGCGGATCATCGTGAGCATGCAGATGCGCACGGCGTCCGGGATGGGCAGGGCGCGGTCGATCATGGCTGATCTGGTGCGGCGCCGCCAGAGGCGGGCCGGGCTGGCCGGGTCGGTCATCATCCGGTCGACGGCCTGTTCCGCGAGGAGGACCGGGAAGCCGGGCTCGCTGGTACCGGTCTGCGTGATCGCACCGTTGAGGCGGGCTTCCCGCACCTCGGCCGCAGTGACCCGACGGTCCAGGACGTACGAGGCGATACCGGTCATCATCTGCTCGGAGATGAAGTAGACCCAGGCGTGCAGGAGCACGAGCGGCTCGGCGACCCAGAACCGGTAGGCCCGCTCGACCCAGGCAGCAGTCACCTCGGCGGAACGCCCCGGTCTCGGACGCGCGTCCAGATACACCCACTGCCTGGTGAGGTCACAGTCACCGGCGGCGGCAAGGTCCTCGGCGAAGGCCTCGAGGAGCGCGGGGACGCCGCCGGTCACCCGCAACGCGCGGAAGCACCATGCGGTGTCGGCCGACTGTCCGGGGCCGAGCTCCCTGAGGGTCTGCGCGTCCACGACGAGCGAACTCGAGCCGAGCACGCTGTCGAACAGCTCGCTGAGATCGGTGGTGGGCCGCCGGTCGATCGCCGCGGCCAGGACGATCGTCTGCTGGGGGGCAGCGCTGTGGTCGCAGCTGTCCGTGATGGTCCGGAGCAGCTCGTCCAGTTGTTCGTCGAGGCCGTACCAGGCCACGAACAGCGGCCGCGACTGGTCATGGATCTCCTGCCTGAGACGGTCGATGTCGGTGGTGTCGCGTACCTCGACCATCGTCCTGGACCCGGGTCCCTCGACCTGTTGCAGGGCCAGCAGCGTGGCCTCGATGGGGTAGAACTCCTGGGGCGCGTGGACGATCGCGCGGTCCACCATGGCGAGGGACATCGTGAGCCGAGGCACCAGGGCCTTGATGATGTCGCCGTGATCCATGTCTCGCCCAGACCTTCCTGCGGACTCCCGCCGCTGTTGGGACCCTTCATGGCGAACGCCGCGCCGGATCTGGGCCGCAGTCCGCGGGTCCACAGCGGGCCCAGGCCCCGAGGTGGTGGGGTGCTCGGGTTCTGGCGAACAGGTGTCCGCGAAATCTTCTTCTGTTACCCGGTCTGCCGGGCGATGCTCATGGGCGAACCCGCGCCGCTCCGAGCCACCGGGGGTGTCGTGTCATTCGATCGCAGGGGTTGTGCGTTGGCTGTTACTTTAGCCTGATCTGATGCAGATTGCCTTGCCCGACGCGTGATACGGGCAATCAAAGCGAAACATTGAGCTGTGCAGGGCGGCCGCGGACAACGCACGGACAAGGATCGCACCACCCATGGCTCCCCCGTTCACGGGCGGCCCAGCACCCCTGCCGGGGCAGGGCGCGGAGGACGGGGTCGGCCCGGGACGCCGATTTGAGCCGGGCAGGCGCCGTGCTGTACAGTACAACTTCGGTGCTGCTCATCGTCGCACCGGAGGGCCTATAGCTCAGTCGGTTAGAGCGCGTCCCTGATAAGGACGAGGTCACTGGTTCAAGTCCAGTTAGGCCCACCGTACAGAACCCTTGGTTATCCATGGGTTTTTATTCTGCGACCGGCTCTCCACGGGCATCTACGACGCCGATGAGGAGCAGGCCTCACCTATCATGGTCTCACCCCCTGCGAGCGTCTAGTCGCCGACACCGACGCGCCAAATCGAGGACGAGCGTGGCCTGTAAAACGGGTGAGCCCGCTGCCAGGTCAGCAGCGAGCTCCCGGTGGGACCATTTTCGGCACAGTTCTGGTCGGGCTCGCATCGAGCCGATGTCCACCCATTCCGAGCCCAGTTCTGGGGGTGGGTTCAACTGGTCTTCGCAACGCCTTGGAGTGATATGCCGCTTCTCAGGCGGACAGGAGCGTGTCCTGCGCTGGCCGCCCACGGCCGCGGAACTGGGTACCAGCTCGCTCCAAGAGCCCTCTGACGCGCGTGATGCTGTAGCCGGTCTCGGTGGCCAGCGTGCGAATGCTGGCTCCCTCCTCGTAACGCTGGCGCAGGATCGTGCCGAGGTTGTCGGCCGTCGACTGGTCAAGACGATCGTGCTTCTCGAGGTAGGGCGCGTCGAAGCCGCCCCCAGTGTAGCCCTTGTGGACCCGTCCGCGCGGGGTCACCTCCGTGCCGGACTCATCGCCCCAAGCAGTCCATCCAGGCTGGGCGTGGCGCGCGAACATCTCGAGGAATGGATCAGGAGAGCAGTCCTCGATCAGCCGGTATTGCTCGTCGGGCTTGCGACTGTGCTCGCGCTTGCGGGTCTCGATCATGTTCACCTGGCGGCGGGCAGGCGCCAGCGTGCGCATCGAGCCTTTGACGCCGAACAGGATCAGCTCGGTGACGTTGCGGAAGTAGAAGCCGACGCCGCGGCCGTCAGGGCCGCCGTCCTTGCGTCGCTTGGCCCACACGATGTTGCTGACGTACCGGAAGCCCCAGCTCTCCATGACGCGCAGCCCATCCGGCAGCAGGGCATTGGGCACCCAGAGATAGAGGTGCGCGTTCTTCGCGGTGATGTCCTTGACCGGGAGGGCACAGATCGAATCGAGGTCCATGGTGGAGTAGCGGTCCAGGCGACGGTGCTCCGGGGCCACCTTGCCGGTGCGATTCTGGAAGCGCCACGGCGGGTCTGCCAGGATCGTCTGAAACCCGCCTTCGGTCGTGGGCAGGGGTGCCACGGTGTCGTTCGGCCTGAGTGGCGGTGCGTTCATCGATGGGGTTCCCCTCGACGAATAAAGATCCAATATTTTCTAGTAGATCTTTACACAGGAGGGCGGGGAACACAACCGGGATGCTGGTATCTGTGAATAACTGTCGTCGTGGGCGGCTTTGTGAATCAGCTCAGGGGTGGCGGCCAGTTGATGACACGCTCGTCGTCGATGCCGATCAGGAAAAGGGAGCACTGCCCTCCTCCACCGAGATTGACGATCGGCACGAGCTTGTCCCAGTGAGTGGTTGAGCGACCGTAGACGGATTTCGGGTAGAGGTCGGCGGCGGCGCCTGCTTCGAGCTTGGCCTGCAGCCTTGGGGCCGCGCGTGACGATGACGCCGACGGCTATGACGCCTTCGTTGTGGAGACCGGAGAAGTTGTTCAGGTCACGGTGGTAGAAGGGGTCCTTGTTGTTCCACTCCATCTCGACGGCGACTCCGGGGTACCAGCTGCCCTCATCAAGCTTGAAGACGTCGATCTCATGGGTGGGGGTCTTGAAGATCGGCTGGTTGTCGATTCGCTTCTCGATCGTCACGTTGTGCTTGTTCCACCCCTGGGCGTACAGGGATTCATCGAACCGCTTGGTGTGCGGCGCCCTCGACCCGCCACGCTGGATGATCTCGGCCTGGAAGTCGATCTCGTAGATGCTCAGGGAGTGCACAATCTCGGCGAAGAGGGTGGGGAAGGCGTTGGCCAGAATGACATCCGCGTAGCGCGTGACACCGTACGTGTATCCGGTGGGAAGATCGGCGATGGTGGGCGCGGCAACGACACCGGGCAGTACCGTGTCGGCAATCTCAGGAACGGGCTGTTCACGCATGTCTGGATTTTAGGCCTCAGGGTGGTCTCGGATTCGGCGCGCAGTCGCGCGGCCAGGTCACGATCCATCGTCCTGACCATGGGCGATCTCCTCTCGACAAGGATGATCTCGCGCCATCGAGCCAGGCATCTGGCGGGGCTCAGTCCTCGGCGAGAGTGACCTCGAGCCCGCCGATGACGTTGGCGGCCAGGTTGTACAGGAAGCTCAGCAGCGTACAGATGGCGGTGATGAACACGACGTTCAGCACGGCCACGATGGCGGTGAAACCGAGCACCCGCCACTGGCTGATGTAGTTCGACAGTTCCAGGCCAGAGCCCGATGAGCTGCCGACCAGGGCGGTCAGGGCCTCCTGGGCCTGGTCGAGAGCACCGGAGAGGGCGAAGATGCCCCAGACGATCCACACCGCGACGAACAGGATGACACCGGCCGCGATCGAGAAGAGGAACGAGGTCTTCATCACCGACCACGGGTCGAACCGTGCGATGCGCAACCGGGCCTTGCGGGTGGGACGGCGGGTGCCCTTGTCGGTTCCGGCCAACGTCACGCCGACACCGCCCGCGGAGGCCTCCGCGGGCTGGCGGCGCTGAGTGACGCGTGTCCGGTCCGGGTCGTTTCCGGCTTTCGCCATTGATCCTCCTGCATGCCTGTTCATGCCCGTTGGCCCGGGCACCTGGTGCCAGCCTCTCACATCCGGAGGCTCCCCTGCGGTCAGCCCCGACCGGCGGCCTCACCGCCCTGTTCCCCTGCTGCCGCCGCGGCATCGGCGGTCTCGGCGGCCATGGTCTCCTGGGCAGCGGATTCACCGGTCTCCGCGGCCGGTTCCTCGGCCTCGGCGCGCTCGGGATTGAGGGCGATCGCGATGACCTCGTCGTTACCGCGCACGCCGACGAACTTGACACCCATCGTGTCACGCCCGGTCGGGTGCACCTCGGCAACGGCCGAACGGGTCACCTGCCCGGAGGCCTTGATGGCGATGACCTCGTCGCTCTCCCGGACGACCAGCCCACCCACGAGCCGGCCGCGGTCGTCGTCCATGCGCATGGCCTTGACGCCCAGGCCGCCGCGGTTCTGGACGCGGTAGTCACCCACCGGGGTGCGTTTGGCGTAACCGCCGTCGGTGACGGTGAAGACGAACAGTTCGTCGCCGGGCGTGCCGGCGGCGACGACGCCCATGAGCAGCAGCTCGTCGCCCTCGCGGAACCGCATGCCGGTCACGCCAGAGGTGGTGCGCCCCATCGGGCGCAGCTGATCGTCGGTGGCGTGGAAACGCAGGGCCTGGGCCCGGCGGGAGACGAGCACGATGTCGTCGTCGGCGTTGACCAGCTCGGCGCCGATCAGCTCGTCGTCCTCGTCGCGGAAGTTCACGGCGATGAGACCGGCCTGGCGCGGCGAGTCGTAGGCGCTCAGCGCCGTCTTCTTGATGAGGCCCCTGCGCGTGGCCAGGACGAGGTACTCGGCGTCCTCGTAACTGCGCAGCGCCAGCACCTGGGCGATCCGTTCGTCGGGCAGGAAGCTGAGCAGACCGGCGATGTGGCCGCCCTTGGCGTCCCGGCCGCCCTCGGGCAGCTGCCAGGTCTTGATGCGGTAGACGCGGCCCATGTTCGTGAAGAACAGGATCCACTGGTGGTTCGTCGTCGCGAACAGGTGCTGCACCTCGTCGTCGGTGCGCAGGCTCGCGCCGCGCACCCCGCGCCCGCCCCGGCGCTGCGGGCGGTACTGGTCGGTGCGGGTGCGTTTGGCGTAGCCCCCGCGGGTGATCGTGACGACCATGTCGTCGTCGGGAACGAAGTCCTCCTCGCTGAAGTCGCCCTCGGCGGCGATGATCTGCGTGCGACGCTCGTCGCCGTACTTGTCCACGATCTCGCCCAGCTCGGTCGAGATGATCTCGCGCTGACGGTCCTTGCTGGCCAGGATGGCCTTGAGGTCGGCGATGAGGGCCTCGAGTTCGGCGAGCTTGTCGAGGATCTTCTGGCGCTCCAGGGCGGCCAGGCGGCGCAGCTGCATGTTGAGGATGGCGGCGGCCTGGATCTCGTCGATGCCGAGCAGCTCCTGCAGGCCCTGGTTCGCGACCTCGGAGTTCGGCGAGCGGCGGATCAGCGCGATGACCTCGTCGAGCATGTCGAGGGCCTTGGCCAGGCCGCGGTAGATGTGCGCCTCCTTCTCGGCCTGGTTCAGCTGGTACTTCGTGCGGCGCTCGATGACCTGCAGCTGGTGGTCGACCCAGTAGCGGATGAACTGGTCCAGCCGCAGGGTGCGCGGCACGTTGTCGACGAGGGCGAGCATGTTGCAGCCGAAGGTGTCCTGCAGCTGCGTGTGCTTGTACAGGTTGTTCATCACCACGCGCGGCTGGGCGTCGCGCTTGAGGACGACGACGAGGCGCTGACCGGTGCGGGTGGAGGTGTCGTCGCGGATGTCGGCGATGCCGTTGATCCGGCCCGAGTTCACCAGGTCGGCGATCTTCTGGGCCAGGTTGTCCGGGTTGCACATGTAGGGCAGCTCGGTGATGACCAGCTGCGTGCGCCCCTTGGCGTCCTCCTCGATGTTGATGACGGCGCGCATGATGACCGAGCCGCGACCGGTGCGGTAGGCGTCCTCGATGCCCTTGCGGCCGACGATGAGCGCGCCGTTGGGGAAGTCCGGGCCCTTGATGCGGGCCATCGAGGCCTCGAGCAGTTCCTCGTCGGAGGCCCCCGGGTTGGCGAGGAACCACTGCACGGCCTCGTTGACCTCGCGCAGATTGTGCGTGGGAATGTTCGTGGCCATGCCGACGGCGATGCCGGTGGAGCCGTTGACGAGCAGGTTCGGGAAACGCGACGGCAGGACGGTGGGTTCGGTGTCGCGGTTGTCGTAGTTGGGCTGGAAGTCGACCGTGTCCTGGTCGATGTCGCGCACCATCTCCATCGCCAGCGGGGCCATCCGGCACTCGGTGTACCGCATGGCGGCGGCACCGTCGTTGCCGGGCGAACCGAAGTTGCCCTGGCCGTTGACGAGCGTGTAACGCATGGCCCAGGGCTGGGCCAGCCGCACGAGGGTGTCGTAGATGGCCGAGTCGCCGTGCGGGTGGTACTTGCCCATGACGTCGCCGACGACGCGCGAGCACTTGTTCCAGCCGCGGTCGGGTCGATAGCCGCCGTCGTACATCGTGTAGATGACACGGCGGTGCACGGGCTTGAGGCCATCACGCACATCGGGCAGGGCCCGCTCGACGATGACGCTCATGGCGTACTCGAGGAACGCGTTCTGGATCTCGCCCTTGAGTTCGACGCTCTCGATCGTGCCCTTGCCCGGCCCGACCAGTTCGTCCTTTCCAGCGTCGTTGGCGTTGTTCACGGTATCGCTCATCGTTCTTCCTTGCTTGCGGGGGCCGTGCGTGTCGAGTGCCTGACGGCCGTCACGCGTCGATGAAACGGACGTCCTTGGCGTTGCGCTGGATGAAGCGGCGACGCTGCTCGACGTCCTCCCCCATGAGGATTTGGAACATCTGGTCGGCCTGGGCGGCGTCCTCGATGCTCACCTGGAGCAGGATGCGGTTGTCGGGATCCATGGTGGTGGACCACAGGTCCTGGGCGTCCATCTCGCCCAGGCCCTTGTAGCGCTGGATCGGGTTGATGCTCGGCAGCTTCTTGCCGGCCGCCAGGCCCGCGTCGCGCAGGGCGTCGCGCTCGGCGTCGGAGTAGGCGAGCTCGTGGGGCGAGTTCGTCCACCGCAGACGGAACAGCGGCGGCTGGGCCAGGTAGACGTAGCCGCCCTCGATGAGGGCCGGCATGAAGCGGAACAGCAGGGTGAGCAGCAGGGTGCGGATGTGGGCGCCGTCGACGTCGGCGTCGGCCATGAGGATGATCTTGTGGTAGCGCAGCTTGTTGATGTCGAACTCCTCGTGCACGCCGGTGCCGAGGGCGTTGATGATCGCCTCGATGGTGTCCGACTGCAGGGCGCGGTCGATGCGGGCCTTCTCGACGTTGAGGATCTTGCCGCGCAGCGGCAGGATCGCCTGGGTGCGCGGGTTACGCCCGCCCTTGGCGGAGCCGCCGGCCGAGTCGCCCTCGACGATGAAGATCTCGCACTCGCTGGGTTCGTTGCTGGAGCAGTCGGCGAGCTTGCCGGGCAGCGAGCTGGAGCCGAGCAGGCCCTTGCGGTTGCGTGCCAGGTCCCGTGCCTTGCGGGCGGCGATCCGGGCGCTGGCGGCGGCCTGCGCCTTGCGGACGATCTCCTTGCCCTCGGCCGGGTTGCACTCCATCCAGTCGCCGAGCCGTTCATTGACGGCCCGCTGGACGAAGCCGCGGGCCTCGGTGTTGCCGAGCTTGGTCTTCGTCTGCCCCTCGAACTGCGGTTCGACGAGCTTGACCGAGACGATGGCTGTCAGGCCCTCCCTGATGTCGTCGTTGGAGACGCGGTCCTCGCGCTTCTTGATGAGGCCCCAGGCCTCGCCCCACTTGTTGATCGTGGTGGTCAGCGCGGTGCGGAAACCCTCCTCGTGGGTGCCGCCCTCCTGGGTGTTGATGGCGTTGGCGAAGGTGTGCAGGCTCGTCGTGTAGCCGGTGTTCCACTGCATGGCCACCTCGACGCCCATGCCGAGGTCGGTGGAGTGGGCCTCGACGTCGATGACCGGTGACAGCGGTTCGCGGCTGCCGTTGAGGTAGTTGACGTAGTCGACCAGGCCGCGGTCGAACTGGAAGGCCTCGTGCAGCGGGGAACCGTCCTCGTCGACGTGGCCGTTGCGCAGATCGGTGATCTCGATGCGCAGACCCTTGTTGAGGAAGGCCATCTCGCGGAACCGGGTGGCCAGGGTCTCGAAACTGAAGGTGGTGGTCTCGAAGATCTCGGCGCTCGGGTAGAAGGTGATCGTCGTGCCCGTGATGTCGGAGTCCTCGAGCTGGCGGACGGGCCCGGTGGGCTCGCCCAGCTCGTAGCTCTGCGCCCAGTGGGAGCCGTCGCGGTGGACGTCGGCGCGCAGCCGGGCGGACAGGGCGTTGACGACCGAGGAGCCCACGCCGTGCAGGCCGCCGGAGACCTTGTAGCCGCCGCCGCCGAACTTGCCGCCGGCGTGCAGGACGGTGAGCACCAGGGTCAGTGAGCTGATGCGCTCCACCGGGTGCTCGGCCACCGGGATGCCGCGGCCGTCGTCGGTGACGCGGCAGCCGCCGCCCTCGAGGAGTTCGACCTTGATGGTCGAGCAGTAACCGGCCAGGGCCTCGTCCACCGCGTTGTCGACGATCTCGTACACGAGATGGTGCAGGCCGCGCTCTCCGGTGGAACCGATGTACATGCCCGGTCGCTTGCGGACGGCCTCGAGGCCTTCGAGGACCTGAATGTCGGAGGCGCCGTATGCACCGTCGACGAGATCACTCGTGCTCTCGGTCCAGGTGATGTCGGTGCCTTCGGCACTGGCGGCATCCGCGGCCTGGGGATCGACTTCTTCGTTCAGCTTCTCGCTCACCGGGTGGTGCTCCTGTCCTCAAGGGGTGAACGGGCGCCACCCGGCGTTCGATTCTACCAGTGGGCGCGGTCTTCTTCGAGGATCGGCCGCCGCGCGTCGGCCCCGATTTCCCGCTGGAGGCCCTAGAACGGCCCTCTGCGGCGATGGACCCCTCCTCGCGTGGAGGGATACCGATCTGGGCCGGTGCGGCGTGCGATCGTCCCGTCTCTGTGACCTGGCCCGGCAGGTTCCGGTGTCGGATCGGCGTCCGGGCACCCCGGGCTGCGACGGGGGATCCTCAGCCGTAGGTGTCCCGGGGGCCCCTGCCCGGGACCGAGCGGGGGCCGTGACGCCAGCTCGGGGCGCTCGGGCCGCGGACGTCGACGCGGGTGACGGCGCCGTCACCGAGCTGCCGGTTGAGCCGGGCGACGAGCTGCGGTGCGATCGAACGCAGGGCGCTGGCCCAGGTGCTCGACTCGGCGCGGACGATGAGGACACCCTCGCGGTAGCTCTCGGGGTTCGAGTGCTCGGCATTGGTCCGGCCCACGAGCTCGTCCCAGCGCTGGACGATGAGGCGCAGCCCGATCTGCCGGCGCCAGCCCCGCGCCGCGATGAGCTCGTCGACGGCCGCCCCGAGCGGCTGCGGGTCGCGGGCATCGGGGTGGGCGCCCGAACGCTGCTCGACCACTGGCCGGCGCCAACGCCGGTTCCTGTTCTCGGGACCCAGTCGTGCCGGCGGCAGCAGGCCGGACAGGCTGTGGGCGACACGGCTGGCCACGTCGAAGCCCTCCGGGTCGTGCTCCTCGACGGGCTCGCCGCCGGCCGGTGTCCGCTCGTCGCCGCGGCCCGCCTCAGGGGCCGCGCTGAACTCGCCGGAGCCGAAGCCCGCCGGGCGCGCCGTGCCCGGCTCCGCGGCGGGCTCGCCGGGATCCTGCTGGAACGGTTTCACTGCTCGCCCTCCGTGCCACGGCCGGGTGCCCGGGAATCCGTCGCCCGACCACCCTCCGCGTCGGCTGGCTCCCTGGAACGCTCGTCGGCGTCGCCGGAGCCGGCGTCGGCGAGGTCCACGACCCCCTCGCCCGAGACCATCGAGACGCGGGAGGGCACGCCGGAATCGACGGCGGCCGGTTCATCGCGCATGAACACCTCGAGGCGCCGGCCGGTGAGCTGGGCGGGGACGTCCGCGTCGACGGCCGCTGTGACGAGCACCTGCTCGGCGTCGAGGACGGCGTCGGCGAGACGGTCCCGGCGGGTGCTGTCGAGTTCGGCGAAGACGTCGTCGAGCACCAGGACCGGTTCGACGCCCTCGGCACGCAGCATCGTCAGGCTCCCCAGCCGCAGGGCGAGGGCCAGAGACCAGCTCTCGCCGTGGCTCGCGTAACCCTTGGCGGGCAGTGCGCCGATGTGCAGGTCGATGTCGTCGCGATGGGGACCCACCAGCGAGACACCACGGACGCACTCGTCGTGGCGGCGGGCCGCCATGTGCTGCAGCAGCAGCCCGCTCAGCACGCCCTCGTCGGGGGCGCCGGGGCGGCCGTCGTCGCCCGATGCGGTGAGCTCACCCAGGTGGGGCAGGGAGGACGTGTACCGGGCCCTCGCCTCGTTGTTGACGGGTGCGATCGCCGCATAGGCGGCACGTGTGGGGGCCGCCAGATCGGCGAGGGTGGCGAGCCGGGCGGCGAGCAGCTCGGCCCCGAGGCCGGCCAGTCGCTCGTCCCAGACGTCGAGAGTGGCCGCCGCGCCGTCGTCCAGGCGGCCGCCGCGCTTGGCCAGCTGTTTGAGCAGGGCATTGCGCTGGCGCAGGGCCCGCTCGTAGTCGGCCTTGACGGCGGCCATGCGCGGCCAGCGGGTGATGACGAGGGCGTCGAGGAAGCCCCGCCGATCAGCCGGGTCGCCCTTGACGATCGCCAGGTCCTCCGGGCTGAAGACGACGGCACGCAGGGCGCCGACGAGATCACGGACGCGCCGCTGCGGGACGCGGTTGATCCGGGCCCGGTTGGCGCGTCCGGCGTTGAGCTCGATCTCGAGCAGCAGCCTGCGCGGATCGTCCAGGCCCGCCACGACGACGGCGCGGATGATCGCCTGGCCGGCCCCCGCGCGCAGCAGCGGGGCATCGGATGCGACCCGGTGCGAACTCAGTGTCGCGAGGTACTCGACTGCCTCGACGAGGTTCGTCTTGCCGTGCCCGTTGGGGCCCACGAGGACGTTGACGCCCGGACCGAGTGTCAGCGAGACGGCTCGGTAGCTGCGGAAATCAACCAGTTCGAGATGGTCGACGAACACGTTCTTCGATCAGTTGGGCAGCCTCATGAGCATGATGACGTGCCGGTAGTCGACGTCGGGCTCCCCGTCGAGTTCGGCCAGTCCCTGCACCAGGCAGGGCTTGCCGGGGGCCGTGAAGGAGAACTGGACGTACGGCGTGTCGAGTGCCCCGAGGGCGTCGGACAGGTAGTGCGGGTTGAACCCGACGGCCGTGATTTCCGTGTCGTCGCCGTCCCGCGTGACGACGGCCTCCACGGCCTCGGTCGCCTGGGCCTGGTCACCGGTGGCCGCGTCGAGCGCGATGTGGTCGTCCTCGATGGCCATCCGCAGTGAGGTGTTGCGCTCGGCGACGAGCGAGACGCGTTTCACCGAGTCGATGAGCTCGGCGGTGTTGCAGCGCACGATGACATTGCCCTTGATGTCCATGAGATGGCGCACCTTGGGGAACTCGCCGTCGAGCAGGCGCGTGGTGAGCTGCCGGGTGCCGTTCGTGCCGTCGCCCTCGAAACCGATGAGCCCCTCATGGGCGGTGTCGCCGGCGAGAGCCAGCTGGACGGTCTCGCCGCTGCTCATCGAGCGGGCCGCCTCGTTCAGCACCCGGGCCGGGACGAGGGCCGCCCTCTCGGCCCCGGGTGTGGCGAGATTCCAGGTGAGTTCCTTGAGGGCCATGCGGTACCGGTCGGTCGCCAGCAGCGACAGGCGGTTGTCGTTGATCTCCATGCGCACCCCGGTGAAGACCGGCAGCAGCTCGTCGCGGCCGGCGGCGACGACGACCTGACTGACCGAGCGCGCGAAGACCTCGGAGTCGACCGAACCGGTGACGGCAGGCATCTCAGGAAGGTTCGGGTACTCCTCGACGGGCAGCAGCTGCAGGGTGAAACGAGCCGAACCGCACACGAGTTCGACATTCGATTCACCGGCGGTGAGCCTGACGGGCCGGTCGGGCAGTGACTTGGCGATGTCGGCCAGCAGCTTGCCGGAGACGAGCACCTCACCCGGCTCGTCGACCTGGGTCCTGATGGTGATCTTCGCGCTCGTCTCGTAGTCGAAGCTCGACATGACGACCTCGTCGTCCTCGGCACGCATGAGCAGGCCGGCGAGGATCGGAACGCTGGGACGACTGGGCAGGCTACGGGCCACCCAGGCGACCGCTTCAGCCATGACACCGCGATCAACTGTGATCTTCACTGTGCTCCTCGTCCCCCTGAGAACTGATTGGGCAGGCCGCTCGGGCGCGCACGCACCCGGCACGGTGCTTGTTGCATCATACCGGCTGCACGCAGTCCCCGCAGGCTCGCCGGCGCCCAGCGGATGAGGCACTCACCGCCGGGCCGGCTCAGCGCAACTCGTCATCGGAGGCACGATGCGACCACTGGGCGAAGGTCTCGCCCTCCGCCCTGCCGCCGAGGTAGCGGCGCACGATCCGCTCGACGTAGTCGGCTGCCTCGTCGGCGGTGATCCTCAGGCCACGCACCGTGCGACCGAAACCCGCCTCCTCGCGGCCCATCGTTGCCAGGCCACCGCCGAGGTGCACCTGGTAGGCGAACTCGGAGCCCTCTGAGGTCCTGGCCAGCTGGCCCTTCAGGCCGATGTCGGCCAGCTGGATGCGCACGCAGGAATTGGGGCAGCCGTTGATGGACAGGCTGATGGGCGTGTCGATCCCGGCGCCCTCGAACCGGCGGTCGAGTTCGGCCGTGAGAGCCGCGGCGGTGGCCTTGGTCTCGACGAAGGCGAACTTGCAGAACTCGATCCCGGTGCAGGACATCGTCGAGCGCCGGAACGGGCCGGGGCGGGCGGTGAGCCCCAGCGGGGCGACCTCGGTCAGGAAGTTCTCCACGGCACCGGGCTCGACGTCGAGGACGACGAGTTTCTGGTGGGGGGTCAGGCGCACCCGGGCGCTGCCCGCGGCCTCCATGGCTTCGGCCAGCCCGATGAGCACGTCACCGGACAGGCGCCCGACGGAGGGGGCCAGTCCGATGTACGCGAGGCCGTCCTTCTGCTCGTGCACACCGACGTGGTCGGGGTTGCCCACCGAGCGTGCAGGGGCCGGGCCGTCGGGCAGCTCGTAACCGAGGTACTCGTCCTGCAGCACCTGCCGGAATCTCTCGACGCCCCAGTCCGCGAGCAGGAACTTCAGCCGGGCCCGGTTGCGCAGGCGGCGGTAGCCGTAGTCCCGGAACAGGCGGATCGTCGCGTACCAGACATCGGGACCCAGCTCGGCGGTGCAGAAGGCGCCGAGGCGCTCGCCCAGGCGCGGCGTGGTGGACAGGCCACCGGCCACCCAGAGGTCGAAACCCGGGCCGAGTTCGGGGTGGTGGACACCGACGAAGGAGAGGTCGTTGATCTCGTGGGCGATGTCGAGGCTCGGATGGCCGGTCGCCGCCGTCTTGAACTTGCGCGGCAGGTTCGCGATCTCGGGCCTGCCCAGGTAGCGCCGGCCGATCGTCTCCAGCATCGGGGACGGGTCGATGATCTCGTCCGCGGCCACCCCGGCGACCGGCGAGAGCAGGAAGCCGCGCGGGGTGTCGCCGCAGGCCTCGATCGTCTGCAGGCCCGCCGATTCCAGCCGCCTCCAGATCTCGGGGACGCTCTCGATCTCGATCCAGTGGTACTGCAGATTCTGCCGATCGGTCAGGTCGGCGGTGCCTCGGGCGAAGTCGTTGGAGATGCCCCCCAGCACGCGCAGTTGCGCAGGACTTACCGATGTCCCGTCCAGCCGCACGCGCATCATGAAGTGGCGTCCGCTCATCTCGTCGGGGCCGAGGGTGCCGGTTCGGTGGCCGTCGATGCCCTCGGCGCGCTGGGTGTACAGACCCCACCAGCGCATGCGTCCGTGCAGATCGTCTGAGGGGATGGAGTCGAAGCCCTGCCTGGCGTAGATCGTCTCGATGCGCTCGCGCACCTCCAGTGGGCTTGAGCCGGTCTGCTTGAACTCCTCGTTCGGGTTGAGCGGGGTACGGCCGTCGATGGCCCACTGCCCGTTGCTGCGCCTGTTCGTCGTTGTCCTGGCACTCGTCGCTGACATGATGTCTCCCTACGCAGGGCATCTGAACCGCCCCTGCCGTGATTCGTTGGTTCGTTGGGGGATGGCCGGTCTCCGGTACTGGGTGGAGCCGGATCCGGCCGGTGACCATCCGGTGGCCTGGTCTGCGACGAGGACGCGACAGCACGCATGCCGCGGCAGCTGGCGCGCGGCTGAGCGGGGTCGACGACGCGAACGGGCCCGGATCATCGTCACGGGCCCCTGGTGTTCAGGGGCGCTGGTCGGTCAGCGACACAGCGCGCTGGCCACTGCGCACAGATCGACGTGCCTGCGCTGCACCAGGATGTGACCACGAATCATGGTCACGACTCTAGGGATCGAGGGTGGCTCCTGTCACCAGCACGTCCCACATCACGGACAGAGTGTCGCGAACCGTGCCGCGTTCGGCGACCAGTCCGGTCATTCGCTGGCGATGGCCTCGAGCATGTTGAGCCTGGCTGCCTTGTGCGAGGGCCACAGGGCAGCCACGACACCAACGGCGACGGCGACCACGAGGTAGACGCCGAGTCTCGACCACGAGACGGCGAGTACCGTCAGTCCCTGGTCGATGAGCACGTGCTGCAGGGCGATGCCGAAGCCGACCCCCATGATGACACCGAGCACGGCCCCGAGCAGGGCGATGGTGACCGATTCGAGGGTGATCATCGTGCGGATCTGCCGGCGTTTCATGCCGACCGCGCGCAGCAGGCCGATCTCGCGGGTGCGTTCGATGATGGACAGGGCCAAGGTGTTCACGATCCCGAGGACCGCGATGACGATGGCCAGGGCCAGCAGGGCGTAGACCATTGTGATGACCTGGTCGATCCTTGCGGTGCGTTCGGTCGCGTAGTCGTCCATGGACTGCACGACGACGAGCGGGTCCGCACCGGTGACCGATTTGATCTGGGTACGGACCTCACCAATCGGAACGCCCTCGGCGGCGTCGACGGTCATGAAGGCGTCCTTGTCGCCTCCGGTGAATTGTTCGACGGTGGTCGGATTCGTCACGATGCTCGCGCCGGAGACACCATCGGCCATCTCGAAGATGCCGGTGACCGTCAACGGGATCGGCAGAGGCGCCGAGGCGTTGAGCAGGGTGATGCTGTCGCCGACGGACAGGCCATTGGCCTCGGCGAGATCTTTCAGGACGATTGCCGTATTGGCCTCATCGCTCATCTCGCCCGAGACCATCGTCTCGGAGACGATCCGGTTGAAGTCCTTGGGGGCGTAGGCCTCGATGAGCAGCGGTTGCTGGTCGACGGTCATGGCGACCGCCTGCCGCTTCGCGTGCACGTCCGCGACACCGTCGAGCGCCCCGATCTGGTCGGTCATGCCGTCGGGCAGGGGACGTCCGTTGACCGGCTGGACGATGAAGTCGCCGCGCAGATCCTCCTGCACCGACTCGCGGATCGACGCCGAGGCGGAGGAACTCATGATCGACAGCATGGTGACGAGTGTCAGGCCGATCATGAGGGCCGAGGCGGTGGCGGCGGTACGGCGCGGCTGGCGGATCGAGTTGAGTTCGGCCAGTTTGCCCGGTTCGCGGAACAGCAGGCGCCACAGCCGGCCGAGCAGCCAGATGAGGGGTCTTCCGATGACCGGGTTGAACAGGGCGACGCCGATGAGAACGGCGAAGGCCCCCAGACCGAAGACCCACAGGTGACCGTCGAAGTCCCGTACCGATCCGGTCACGACGGCGGCGGCCCCGAACACGCTGAGGACAGTGCCGTAGACCGTGCGTCGGCCCAGGTGCTCGGCCCCGCTGGAGAACTCGCCACTCATGGCAGCCACGGGCGGGACCTTGGAGGCGCGCCGGGCCGGGCCCCAGGCGGCGGCAACGGTGACCAGGACGGCGACGGCGAGGGAACCGGCCACATTGGCCGTACCGGGCATCGGTACCGCACTGCCCAGGTTCATTCCCATGGATGCGACGACCCTGCTGACCCCCCAGGCCAGGGCCGCACCCAGCGCGATACCGGTGAGTCCGCCGAACAGGCCCGTGATGACGGCCTCCAGCACCACGGAGTTGCGCACCTGGCGGCGCGAGGCACCCAGTGCACGGTAGAGGGCGAGCTCTCGGCTGCGCTGGGCGACGAGGATCGAGAAGGTGTTGATGATGATGAAACCGGCCACGATGAGCGCGATCGCGGCGAAGACACCGAGGAAGACGTTGACGAAGCTCATGGCCTGGTCCACGGTGTCGGCGATCTGCTCGGCCGTCGTCTCGCCGGTAGTTGCCTCGAGCGTGTCGGGCAGGACCTCGTTGATGGCCTCATTCACGGCGTTGACGTCGGCACCATCTCCGACGGTGACGCCGATCGCGGTGTAGCCGCTCGCTCCGCCGAGCAGCAGCCGGGTGGCCGCCCCCTCGTCGAAGAACAGATAGCTGGCACCAACCGTCGCACCGTGGGCGTAACTGACGGTACCGACGACCGTCATGGGCAGACGTGATCCATCGGAGGCGAGGACGGTGACCTCGTCACCGATCGCATGCCCGGAGTCGGCGAGCGTGGCGGGGTCCACCGCGATCTCGTTGTCGGCCGCGGGCGGACGTCCCTCCTCGACCTGCAGGCCGGTCCTGTGACCCATGGCCGGTTCCGTGTAGTAGTTCATCGCAACGCTTGCGGTGGAGGCACCGGCGATCCGGTCATCGACGTCCAACAGATAGGTCGAGTTCGATGCCGTGATGATGCCCGAGGCGCTCTCGACACCGTCGACACCCCTGATCGTCTCAAGTTCGCTGGCCAGTACCGTGGTGGTGCCGTTCGATCCGGGACCGGTGGTGGCGCCGATGGGGCTGTCACCTGATTTCACGCCGACCGAGATGTCGGTGAGCGTGCCCTGGCTGATCGCATCGAGACTGTCGGACAGCATCGCCGTGTAGGTGAGGGTGCCGGACATGAATGCGATACCGAGGACGACCGACAGTGTGGACAGCACAAGCCTCAGCTTGTGGCCCATGAGGGATTTCCAGGCAGCCTTCCACATGTCAGGCGCGCCTCGTGGGCCGGTATCGGTCTGGTTTCTCCTCGGGCAGGGAACGAGCCGGCGGAGTCGGGGCGGGCGTGTCAGGTCCGCGTCTGCCGTCAGGTGCTGCCGCACGGCTCATCGACGGCGGATCCGGTCGTTCGCCGCCCGGGGAGGGCCTGTTCAGGACGTTCACGTCCACTGCGTTCATGTCCAGGGCCCGTTGGGTCACCGGCCGCAGGGGTGATGGTGGCGGGTCACTGGCGGGCCGGGCCTGGTCGATCGAGGGGGCCGGCGGATTGACCAGCGAGCGGGCCAGGTCAGCAGCACGACGCTGCTGAGCGGGCGTGTTCGCCGGCTCGACGGGAACGGGCATCTGCTCGGCAGGAACGGGTGCCGGCTCGGCAGAGGACGCGGGAGGCGTCGCCGGCGGTGTCGACGCGGATCGGGGACTGGAGAAGGTGATGCGGGTTCCGGCGCCGATGAGCGGCACCGGTGCGATGGGCCCGAGCGCCGGCGGGGCGGCCTTCACCGGCGGAACCGGTGGGAGCGGTTTCACGGGAGAGGCCGGCGGGGACGGTTTCACAGGTGGGGGCGGTTTCACCGCAGAGACCCGTGGGGGCAACTTCGCGGGCTGGATCGGCAAGGGCACCTTCGGTGCAGAAGCCGGCGTGGACTCTCCTGCGGCAGTGACCGGAGAGGGCTTCTTGCTCGTGGCGGGGTCCGGTGCGGGGGTCTTCGCAGGCGGGGCCGGTGCGGAAGGACGTGAGAGGACTGGTTCATCCGGCCCGTTCGTGGCCTGGGTCGGCTGGACCGGACGGGCCGGCTCGGCCGGGGGTTCGGATCGCGGAGCCGGCAGGGGGAAGGGCATCAACTGCGGGGTGCTCTGCTGGGGTGCGGCCGGCTGCACCGGGACGGAGGCTCCGGCCGCCGGCGACGGCACCGGCCCCGTCCGGCGGGCGACGGGGGGAACGGCGCCGACGGAACCGCTCGCGCTCGTCCGGCCGACACCGGCGGGACGAGCGTCCTTGACCGCGGGACGAACGGGTGCGGGGCTGGCAGCACGATCCACCACTGGGACGGGATCGTGAGCCGGCACAGGACGCGGACTCTGCACTGGGCTCGGGGACTGATCGGAACGGGGGGCCGGGGTGACGTTCTTGGCCGATGCGGGAACCCGGTCCGGAGCGGGTTCTGCGGGCCGGGGCGGACGTGCGGGTGCAGGCCGCGTCGACGGCCCCGGACTCACCGGTGCAGATCGCGGGGCAGGTGCCGGCGTCGCCACGGGGGCCGGGCGTGGGGGCGGGGCGGGCTCCGTCGCCGGGGCCGGCCTCACTGCCGGGATCTTGGCGGTGGTGGCCTGCGGCGAATGGACGACGCCCTCGATGTCCTGTGCCGGTCGGACGTACACAGCAGGACGGGTAGCGGAAGGCGCCGGTGGTTCGTCGTCGAACCGGACGGCGGGCAGTCTCGTCGTGGGGCTGTCGGCCAGGTCGTCGATGGTGCTCAGACGTGTCATGTGCTCCAGCACACTCTCCCGCGTGGGCCTGGCCAGGTCCCCGACGATGCGTCCGTCGGCGAGGAAGAGGGCACGGTCGGCGAAGGCCGCCGCCGCGGGGTCGTGGGTGACCATGACGATCGTCTGACCCATCTCGGTGACCGAGCGGGTCAGGAAGCCCAGCACCTCGGCGGAACTGCGCGAGTCGAGATTGCCGGTTGGCTCGTCGGCGAAGATGATGTCGGGTTTGCTGACCAGGGCGCGGGCGCAGGCGACACGCTGCTGCTGACCGCCGGATAGCTGTGAGGGCTTGTGCGTGAGACGGTCGCCGAGCCCGACGGTGCTGATCACCTGGTCGAACCACTCCCGGTCCGGCTTGCGGCCCGCTATGGCCAGCGGCAGCTCGATGTTCTCTCGGGCCGTGAGTGTCGGGACGAGGTTGAAGGCCTGGAAGACGAAACCGATGCGGTCGCGGCGCATCGCGGTCAGTTTGGCGTCGCGCAGCGTACTGATGGCGGTGTCACCGATGAAGACGTCTCCACTGGTCGGCTTGTCCAGACCCGCAACGCAGTGCATGAGGGTGGACTTGCCCGAACCGGAGGGACCCATGACCGCTGTGAAACGCCCCTTGGCGAAGTCGACGTCGACATGATCGAGTGCCGTCACCCTGGCGTCGCCCTGACCGTAGACCTTGGTCAGACTGCGCGTATGGGCAGCAACCCGCGACAACGTGTTCGCCGGTGCGGTCATGACAGTCCTCCAGAGTCTTTGACGACCATCCAAGCCTATCGGGTGATCCCCTTCCGTGATCAGGGTTCCTCCATGTGCATTCGGCCATGTGCATTCGGCCCCGGTCCTGCGCTGATCGTCGAGGGCTGTTCGCATCAGGCAGAAGGCAGGTGCTTTCCCAGGATGTCGAGCTGCACCTTGAGCCCATCGGCATCCACCTCGCAGTCGGCATAGAGCCTGTTCAGCTCATCCGGGATCCCCGCGGCGTCCTCCCGCAGGGCGCGCCCCGTCTCGGTCAGGGCGATGAGCGCCCTGCGCTCATCGGCGTCGTCCCGGGTGCGCGTGACGTAGCCACTTCGCTCGAGACGTCTCAGCAGAGGTGTCAGGGTGCCGCTGTCCAAGCCCAGTTCGTCACCGATCCGCTTCACCCCGATCCCCTCGTCGCACTGCCACAGGACGAGCATCACCAGGTACTGCGGGTAGGTGAGTCCCAGTCCCTTCAGCAGGGGGCGGTAGGCACGGATGACTGCCCGGCTGGCCCGGTAGAGCGAGAAGCAGAGCTGGTTGTCGAGTTCGAGCTCGGGATGAGTCGGCATGGGAGGAGCCTAGCAAAAGATTGCTCTCAATCTAATTGACAACAATTTAATTGTGTGCAATCGTTATTGCGTCGGGCGGGAGCACGATCCCGCAGAGCAGAAGACTGGAAGGTACGGATCACCATGACAGAGCAGAACACGAACGAGATCATCGCCACCCTCAATGAACTCCTGGGCGTCTACTGGGCGGCTTCGGCCCAGCATCAGGCGCACGTGAAACTCCTGAGCTCCTGGGGTCTGGTCGGTCTGAGTGCAGACATGAAGGCCCGCACCGAGGACGAACCCGAGACCATTTCGGAGTTGTCCGACCGTCTGCTCGACCTGGGCGGCAGGCCCGACATCGTCTTCCCGGAGGTGCACATCGGGACCACTCTGCGTGAGGTCTTGGACAACGACATGGAACTGCAGCGCAATGCGAGCGAGGCGCTCAACGAGATCGCCGAACGGATGGGGCGAGCCCATGACGCCACGACCCGTCGTCTCATCGAGCAGATCCTCTCCGACGAGGAACAGCACCTGTACTGGCTCCAGAGCGAGATCGAGCTGCTGGAGAAGCTGGGCGAACAGCTCTACACGGCGGCTCGCCTCAACCCCGCCGCGAACTGAGGCGACGGGCACGACGACCGAACATCCACTCATCCCACAGGAAGGAACACATCATGACTCCCCTCTACACCACCGAAGCGCTGAGCACCGGCGCGGGGCGCAACGGCCACGTGCGTACCACGGACGGCAGTGTCGACCTTGACATGGCCGCACCGAAGGAACTCGGCGGTAACGGTGCTGGGGCCAATCCGGAGCAGCTCTTCGCCTCCGGCTACGCGGCGTGCTTCCACTCGGCCCTGCTCGGCGTCGCCCGGAGCAGAAAGATCGACGTCACCGACTCGAGTGTCGGAGCCCGGGTCTCGATCGGCAAACAGGGCGATGGCTACGGTCTCGAGGTGACTCTCGAGGTCATCCTCCCCGGTGTCGAGCATCGGCTCGCCACCGAACTGGCCGAGGCAGCACACCAGGTGTGCCCGTACTCGAACGCCACGCGCGGGAACATCCCGGTGACTGTCGTCGTCAGCGACGACTGAGCACTGCGAGAACCCGTGGTCAGCAGTCATCCACTGATCCACTGCTCCTGTGTTGAGGATCGATCATCGTTCTTAAGTAATTCATCCTCTTAACAGCTGTGGGAACTGTGGGAAACCAGCGTCCGCGCTGGTCAGGGCCGCTTGGTTCTGGGGATGAGCTGTTGAGGAACGGTGACCGGCCGACCACCGGGCAGTGGATTTCTCCGACCCATGGGGATGGCTCTGCACAGTGGATCCACTGAACCACCGAGTTGTCCACAGGACCATCACCAGTTGGGTGGAGGCGTCTCTGGGGATCCGCGGGGCCATGAGCCGGTGACGACGAGCGGCCGGCACCCATTGCAGGGTGCCGGCCGCTGCGCGTCGTCGGGTCGGGGGTTCGTCGCGGTCAGCCGCGGGCAGCGGCCTGCTTGATCTTGTTGGTGAGTTCGGACACCTGGTTGAACACGCTGCGCTGCTTGCGCATGAGCTCGCGGATCTTGCGGTCTGCGTGCATGACGGTGGTGTGGTCCTTGCCACCGAATTCCTGGCCGATCTTCGGCAGCGACAGATCGGTCAGTTCGCGGCACAGGTACATGGCGATCTGCCTGGCCAGGACGAGCGGCTGCGTCCGGCTCGAACTCGACAGGGCATCGACCGAGACGTCGAAGTACTTGGCGGTCTCGGCGATGATGAGCTGGGCGCTCACCTCGGCGTCGGCCCCGTCGGGGATGAGATCGGCGAGGACGCGGTCGGCCAGGTCGAGGGTGACCGGCTCCTTGTTGAGCGAGGCGAAGGCGGTCACTCGGATCAGTGCACCCTCGAGTTCGCGGATGTTCGTCTGGATGCGTGAACCGATGAACTCGAGCACATCAGTCGGCATGAGCAGCTGCTCGGCGGCCGCCTTGCGTTGCAGGATCGCGATCCGAGTCTCCAGGTCCGGGGGCTGGATGTCGGTGATGAGCCCCCACTCGAAGCGGCTGCGCAGCCGGGACTCGAGTTGCTCGAGTGCCTTCGGCGGTCGGTCGGAGGTGAGCACGATCTGCTTCTGGGCGTTGTGCAGGGCGTTGAAGGTGTAGAAGAACTCCTCCTGGGTCTGCGTCTTGCCCTCGAGGAACTGGATGTCGTCGATGAGCAGGACGTCGACGTCGTCCCGGTACTTGCGCCGGAACTCGACCGTGCGGTTCTCCCCCACCGCGTTGATGAACTCGTTCGTCATCTCCTCGGTGGAGACGTACTTGACACGGACGTTCTCGTAGTAGTCGAGGACGTAATGACCCAGCGCGTGCAGCAGGTGCGTCTTGCCAAGCCCCGACTCGCCGTAGATCATGAGCGGGTTGTACGCCTTGCCCGGGGCTTCGGCGACCGCCACCGCGGCGGCATGCGCGAAACGATTCGAATCACCGATGACGAAGTTGTCGAAGGTGTACCGCGGATTCAGGCTCTCGTCGGAAACGTTCTGCTCCTGGGGGGTCGTCGTCCGGGTGCTCTCACCGCGCAGCAGGGGCTGGGCACCCTTGCGCGGGATGAAACGGACGGGAGCCTCCTCCGTGTCGCCGGCCTCGTCGTCGTGATCCGGGGCACGCAGGTCCAGCTCCAGGTCGGGCTCGATCGTGATCGCCAGGTGCATCGAGCGTCGGTAGTAGTCGCTGAGTGCTTCCTCGAGGGCACCTCGCATCTTCGTCTCGATGCGCTCGCGGGTGAAGTCGTTGGGTACGGCGACCATCATGGTCGACTCGTGGACGGTCAGCGGTTTCGTGTTGCGCAGGAAGGCGCCTCCACTGGCCCCGCACTCGGTGAGGACGTGCGCCCACGCCAGGTTGAAATCGGGCTCACTGCGAGTCCCGCCAGACTCGACCGCCACACCGTCTCCCTCCGAGCACCTGTCCGCTCCGTTCACCACTGAGGTGCTGCGCGTGCCGGAAAGTGCCTGCTCTTCACGTCGAATAACTGTTGTACACCTGTTCACAAAATTATCCACAGGCATGGGAACATGTGGACAACCTGGGCCCACACGTCAGGAGTGCCCCGCCGTGAGCTGTTGCAGCGACGTCGGCAACGCTAGCGGCGATGGCCTCATCTCGCAACACGGCACTACCGAATCTACGCCCTGCCCGGCGTGTCGGCTGGACTGGGGTCCCTGAATGACAGCCTGGTAATTCCCCGCCCGGGTGCTGCTTTTGTGGATACGCCTGCCGCGGCCTAAACTTGACAGGCCGCTGACGTCAGCGGACGCCGTCGTCGGTTCATCAACTGGTTCCGGGTGGCCGGAACCGGGCGGCGAGCCGATGCCGGCGATGCGAATCGCCCTTCACCGACACAGTAGGGAGCCTTCCCGTGAGCAAGCGCACGTACCAGCCCAGCAATCGCCGTCGGGCCCGTACCCACGGCTTCCGCGCCCGCATGCGGACACGCGCCGGCCGTGCCATCCTTTCGGCCCGTCGCCGCAAGGGCCGTACCGAACTGTCCGCCTGAGTCGTGTTGCCCGCCCAGGCGCGGCTTCGACGGTCCGAGGACTTCAAGGCCACCGTTCGTCACGGCGTTCGAGTTGGCCGTCCGACGATCGTCGTCCATGCCGGCCTCGCCGATCACGTTGCCCACGGTGATGACGTGGTTTCGGCGCAGGTCGGTTTCGTCGTGTCCAGGAAGGTCGGCAACGCCGTCACGCGCAACCGGGTGAAACGGCGGCTTCGTCACATGGCAGCAGCCCAGCTCAGGCAGGGGGTGCGCCCCGATCTGCGCGTCGTCGTTCGTGCGTTGCCCGCATCGGCCACCCAGCCCGGTCGTCTCGCCGGCGATTTCCGCTCCGCGTGGTGCAAGAGTGTCGAACGACTGGAGGCCGGGGCGTGAAACATCTGCTCATCGTGTTCGTGAAGGGCTGGCGGACCGTTATCTCTCCCCTGTACGGCGAGGTGTGCAAGTACTACCCGACATGCTCGGCATATGGGCTCGAAGCACTTCGGCTGCATGGCGCGGTCAAGGGCAGCTGGCTCATCGTGCGGCGCCTGGTGCGCTGCCACCCATGGTCCATGGGCGGGATCGACCCCGTACCCGGATCCCCGCTCGAGTCCCGGCTCCGCGCCGAGGCAGACAACGACATCAGGGGCATCCGCCCCGACGAGCACTCTCCGGTGAACGAGAACGATGAGTGCATCTCGATGAGGTGAATGTGGTGAACCTTCTCATGACAGTGATGTCCCTGGGTGACATCGGCTCGGCCATCATGCAGCCCCTGTACTGGGCGGTGAGCGGCATCATCGTCGCGGCCCACTGGTTGTTCTCGCAGTTCATGAACCCGGACGCCGGTCTCACCTGGCTGCTCTCCATCGTGCTGCTGACCTGCGTCATCCGGCTGCTCATGATGCCGCTTTACGCCAAGCAGTTGAACTCCTCGCGGGCCATGCAGTCGCTCCAACCCAGGCTCGAGGCCCTGCAGAAGAAGTACGGTGCCGACCGTGAGCGCCTCGGCCAGGAGACGATGAAGCTTTACAAGGAGGAGGGCGTCAACCCGATGTCCTCCTGCCTACCCCTGCTTATCCAGCTCCCCATCTTCTGGGCGTTGTTCCGGGTGCTCAACTCCGCCTCGCGGGGCACGGACGTCAAGGGCTACTGGCTGAGCCGAGATGCCGGCCTTGTCGACTCGCTGAGCAGCGCGCACATCTTCGGCGCAAAACTGTCGGGCACCTTCTGGCCGCTCAGTGGCGGTTTCGGGGCGACGCAGGTCTTCGCGATGGTCCTGGTCGTCGCGATGACCTCGCTCATGTTCTTCCAGCAGCTGCACATGCTCAAGCGCAACATGCCCCCCAGCGCGCAGACCGGGCCGATGGCTCAGCAGCAGAAGATGATGCTGTACCTGTTCCCGCTCATGTTCCTGTTCAGCGGTTTCGCGATGCCGATCGGCGTACTGCTCTACTGGCTCACGACGAACATCTGGACGATGGCCCAGCAGTACATCATCATCCGCAACTACCCCACGCCCGGCACTCCCGCCTACATCGAGTGGGAGGATCGCATGCGTGCCAAGGGCCGCGACCCGAAGCAGATCGAACGCACCCGTGCCGACCGCGCCCGCAAGAAGCCGCGCACCGCCGGGCCGACCGAGGCCGTCAAGACCGATGACAGCGGACGTGCCGTCGTCAACCGGCAGGGCACCTCACGGCAGACCACCCGGCAGACGACGGCCCGCGGCGGTGGACAGCGGCAGGTCGTCCGACGCCAGCCGGTGCGGACGACCAAGTCCCAGCGCAAGAAGTAGACCCATGCCCGGTCAGGCGCGAGCCGCGCCCGGCCGGCCGACGAACCATCCGTCCACGGATGGTCGAGGACCACCCTGCACGAGGAGATCGCATGAGCGAGAGCACTGAGTACGAGGACGAGAACCAGCCCGCTGATGTCGCCGAGGCTGCTGCCGCCGAGAACACCGACGCCGAGCCGGCGCCGAGTCCGAAGACGGAGGCTCTTGAGGAACAACTGGTCACCGAGGGCGACATCGCCGCTGACTACCTCGAGGAGCTGCTCGACATCGCCGACATGGACGGCGACATCGACACCTACACCGAGGGTGACCGAGCCCATGTCTCCGTCGTCACCGATGACGTGACCCTCGTCGGAACCAATGGCGAGGTGCTCGAGGCATTGCAGGAGCTGTGCCGCCTGGCCGTCATGACCGAGACCGGTCATCGAAGCCGTCTCATGCTCGACATCGCCGGGCACCGCGCCAAGCGCCGCAAGGAACTTCAGCTCCTGGCCCAGGAGGCGATCAACGAGGTGAACCAGTCCGGAGAACCAGTTCACCTCGCGCCGATGAATCCCTTCGAACGCAAGATCGTTCACGATGCCGTTGCCGCCGCTGGACTGTACAGCGAATCGGAGGGAGTAGAGCCACAGCGTTGCGTCGTCATCCAGCGTCCAGTCTGAGAGCACTGGCCCTGCTCGCAGTACCGATGGTTCGTCACGATGACCGGCCGGCTCATCATGCTGAGCAGCGGACATCCCACTGATGGCGGGCCCGCCTGGTGTGGATGGATCGCATTTATCGGTGAGCGCCACGGTTGAGCTTTTGCGTGCTCAAGCAGCCTGGCGTCAGTGTGCTCGCCGTCTCGTGGCACCAGCGACAGGCACGGTACGTACCCATGACAGTCTATTCAGGATTCAATTAATTCTGTGAGAGCGATTCTGACGCGAGTGATGTCGGATGCCGATCGCCGTGATGTGTTCGTGACCGATCAGTGGTTCGCTCTGGTGCAGTATGAAGGAGCGCGCGATCGCCGGTTACAGGAGGGACGACGTGGTGCAGAACGATGACGTGGTGAATGACGAGGGCGATGGCGACGCAGCGCTCGCCCTGGCTGAGGAGCAGGCCCGAGCCCAGGCCAGAGAGCTGTTCGACGACTTCTCGGTGATAAATAACTATGTCGACAAATTGATCACTGATGGTGTCACTCGTGGCCTGCTCGGTCCGAAGGAACCCTCACGGATCTGGTCCCGCCACATTCTCAACTGTGCTGCCCTGGGCGAGCTGCTCCCCTTCGGCGCTGATCTGATCGACGTGGGAAGTGGTGCCGGGTTGCCAGGCATCGTCCTCGCCATCGCCCGACCCGATCTGCACGTCACACTGCTCGAGCCGATGCTGCGCAGGTGGACCTTTCTTGGCCGGGTCGTCGATCAACTCGATCTTGCCGATCGCGTCAATGTTGTCCGTGGTCGTGCCGAGGACTGCCCTGACAGTTACGAGGTCGTCACGGCTCGTGCTGTTGCTCGCCTGCC
Organism: Propionibacterium australiense; assembly: GCF_003666605.1. GTDB lineage: Bacteria > Actinomycetota > Actinomycetes > Propionibacteriales > Propionibacteriaceae > Propionibacterium > Propionibacterium australiense. The sequence goes on from NZ_RCIV01000010.1 coordinate 63,942, forward strand.
CAAGCTCCTCAGCTGGACCATTCCGCTGTTCTACCCCGATGGACAACTTCTCGCCCTCAAGGGTGATTCGGCGATGGACGAGGTCGCCGAGGCCGCACAGCTGCTTGAGGCATCGGATCTGTCCGCCGAGGTCGTGCAGGTACGGGCTCATCCCGGTGCCGAGATGACGAATGTCGTGCGAGTCACCCGGTCCTGACCCGGTCACCCACCACCCCGATCGCCCGGTGCGACTCATCTGGTCGCCATCGCCCCTCCTGTACGCACCGGCTGGTACCGGACCAACGAACCCCACTGCTCGTTGCCCCTGCCGTCTCATGATGTGCCGTGCCATGTGCCGGTTGCTGCCGAGTCGGGTCACCTGGGGGAAGAACCAGCCAGCTAGGATGGAACCCGTTGTTGTCGTCGGGATGTTGGACGGTGCTCCGTGACGGATTTGCCTTCGGGTTGGCCACGTACCAAACGGCGTCTGTGGACGCGCCCGCTGGGCTATCCCAGCAGCTCGGTGCTACTGGAGCGTCGTCGGCTTCATGTTTCACGTGAAACGGTGCAGTCCGTAGCAGATCAGGAAGTCCCACCTGCTCCCGCTGTCGGGGTGCTCATCACCGAGCAACCGGCTCCCCTGGTGACGACGAACGCGAGTGTCGACGAATCGACCGGGGACCGTGGTGCGGATCTTCCCAGTGAGCCGGGGAACGAGATCCCCGGTGAGCATGGCAACGCGGTTCCGAACGAGATCGCTCCGACCTCATCGGCTGACACGGCGACGCCACGGGACGCAGCGCGACCGATGAGGGTGGCGGATGTTTCACGTGAAACGAGAAGGAAGGCCTCGCAACTGCCTCGTCCGGTGACAACACGACGGATCGTCGTGGCCAACCAGAAAGGCGGGGTCGGCAAGACGACGACGACGGTCAATCTCGCCGTGGCGCTCGCCCAAGGTGGCCTCAGGGTGCTCGTCATCGATGTCGACCCACAGGGCAACGCCTCGACCGCACTCGGTGTACTCCACAGCGAGGGCACGCCGAGCACCTACGAAGTCCTGTTGGATGACATGAGGCTTGAGGACGCCGTTGTCCCATCACCCGAGGCAGACAATCTCTTCGTTCTCCCGGCGACCATCGACCTGGCCGGCGCTGAGCTGGAGCTCGTCTCGAAGGTCGCGCGCGAGCAGAAACTACTCAGGGCGGTGCGCGAGTACCTGACTGGGCACGATGTCGACTACGTCTTCTTCGACTGTCCGCCGTCGCTGGGTTTGTTGACCGTGAACGCTCTCGTCGCGGCGACGGACATCCTCATCCCGATCCAGTGCGAGTACTATGCGCTCGAAGGTGTGACGCAGCTCATGCGCACCATCGGCCTTGTTGGTGGCGAACTCAACCCCGATTTGCGGCTGTGGGCCGTCCTCCTCACGATGTTCGACGGCAGGACGAAACTCTCGGCTCAGGTTGCCGAGGAGGTGCGCAACCACTTCGGACAGGAGACCCTGGAAACGGTCATCCCGCGTTCGGTTCGCATCAGTGAGGCGCCGAGTTACGGCCAGACAGTCATCACCTATGACGACCACTCGGTAGGCGCCGATGCCTACCGCACAGTTGCGGCGGAACTCGCCGCCCGAGCAGCCGAGGAGCAGTCATGAGCGCACGACAAGGCGGGCTGGGACGGGGGCTGGGTGAGCTCTTCCAGCGCACGGATCTTCCATCGACAGCACCAGCGGGCGGGCAGACCACCGGTGGTGAGCAGGATGCCGTTGCGGCAACGATGCCCGACGGTTCCTACTTCGCGGAGATCCCGGTCGGCTCGGTCAGGCCGAATCCGCGACAGCCGCGCCAGGTGTTCAGCGAGGAGGAACTCACTGAACTCAGTGAGTCGATCAAGGAAGTCGGCCTGCTGCAACCCATCGTCGTCCGCAGAAGCGGGGATGAGGGTTTCGAGCTGGTCATGGGCGAGCGTCGTCTGCGTGCTCATGAGCAGGCAGGTATCGAGCTGATCCCGGCGATCGTGCGCAACACCGACGATTCGACGATGCTCACCGACGCCCTGCTCGAGAACCTGCATCGTGTGCAGCTGAACCCCTTGGAGGAGGCTGCTGCCTATGAACAGCTGATGCGTGATTTCGACATCACTCAGGAACAGCTCTCGGTGCGCATCAAGAAGTCACGCCCGCACATCTCCAACACGATCCGTCTCCTCAGGCTACCGGCCACGGTTCAACGTCGTGTCGCGGCGGGCATCCTATCGGCCGGACATGCGCGGGCCCTGCTCGCCCTTGAGGATCCACTGTCTGTCGAGGAACTGGCCCAGCGCATCGTTGCCGAAGGACTCTCGGTGCGCGCGACCGAGGAGATCGTCACACTGGCCACCGGCCAGGGCGAGAAGAAGGCCGTCCGTACTCGCCGGGCCAGGACCCCGAACCCCAAGGCCGAGTCGATCGCCCACGATCTGGCCGATCGTTTCGACACCAGGGTCAAGGTGACCATTGGACGCTCGAAGGGCAGCATCACGATCGACTTCGCGGGCGAGGACGACCTCGAGCGCATCCTGGGGATTCTTGGGAACTGAACCAGCACGTCCCCTCATGACGAAGGCGCCCGGAGGCCTCCGGGCGCCTTGGCTATAAACCTATTTTTGGCTATAAACCTATTTGTCGATAAAACTAATCAACTCTCATAAACCGAGGGGCGACTCGCCTTCGTCGCGGCCATCGGTGCAAGTGAAGCCCGGCAGCGCAACCGGCTCGATGCTGCGTTCGGCCGCACCGGGGGCCACGGAAGGGTGCGCCGGCTCGCGCAGGCCGACCGCGGGAGCCGGCTGGTCCGCATCAGAGGAATTCTTCGAGCACCTTGAGCAGGCCGGACCGGTTCTTGGCGCCTTGGAACTGCTTGACGACCTGACCGTTCTGGTAGATCTGCACGGTTGGCAGGCCGAGAACACCCTGCTGGGTCGGCACGACGGTGTTCTCGTTGGTGTCCATCTTGACGAAATTGATCCGGTCGCCGTATTCCTCGCTGAGCTCATCGAGGATGGGGCTCATCCGTTTGCACGGGGCGCACCAGTCGGCCCAGAAGTCCACGAGGGTCGGTTTGTCCGAACCGAGGACGACGTCGTTGAAGGTGGCATCGGTGACGGCGGTCACATTGCTCATGGGAACTGCTTCCTCCTCTTTCCCTGATGTGGCGTGCAGGGTCAATCCTAGGCAGTGCTGCCTCTGGCAAGCCGTCAGTCACCCAGCGAGGCGATGTAGTGCTCGGCATCCAGGGCTGCCCGGCAACCGGTACCAGCCGCCGAGATCGCCTGCCGGTAGACGTGATCGACGAGGTCACCGCAGGCGAAGACACCGGGCAGGTTGGTCCGCGTCGAGGAACCGTCGACAAGGACGTATCCCGCGTCGTCGGTGGTCACCTGGTCCTTGAACAGTTCCGAGCGCGGTACCGAGCCGATGGCCTCGAACAGCCCCTCGACGGCCAGCTCGCGGGTGGAACCGTCCCTGGTGTCCTGCAACGTCAGGGATTCAAGCTTGCCGTCGCCGTGCATGTCGACGACGGTGGAGTTCCAGGCGAACTCGATCTTCGGGTTCTCCAAGGCGCGCCTGGCCATGATCTCCGAGCCGCGCAGCTGGTCGCGGCGGTGGATGAGGGTCACCTTGTCGGCGAAACGCGTGAGGAAGGTGGCCTCCTCCAGGGCGGAGTCCCCGCCGCCGACGACCGCGATCTGCTTGCCCCGGAAGAAGAAGCCATCGCACGTGGCGCACCAGCTCAGCCCCTTGCCGGCGTAGGTCTCCTCGGCGGGAATGCCCAGATGCCGGTAGCCGGAACCAGTGGCGAGGATGACGCTCCTACCCAGGTGGACGGTGCCCGCGCCGTCCTTGACGGTCTTCACGTCACCGGTGAGATCGACCTCCGTCGCGTCATCGGTGATGAACTCGGCGCCGAACCGCTCGGCCTGCCTGCGCAGGTTCTCCATGAGCTCCGGCCCCTGGATACCCTCGGGGAAACCGGGGAAGTTCTCGACCTCGGTCGTCGTCATGAGCGCACCGCCGGCGTCGAGGGAACCCTCCAGTACGAGTGGCGCGAGGCCCGCGCGTGCGGCATAGATGGCAGCGGTGTAGCCGGCAGGGCCGGAGCCGATGATGATGACGTTACGGGGCTGGTCGTTCATGGTTGCCTTTCTGGTCGGACTCTGCGGGGCAGGAGTCATCTGCATCACCTGAGCCTACGCGGGATCCGGTCTGGGGCGGCGCCGATGGTCACCGGTGGTTCAGGACCGCCCGGAGGGCAGGGGGTCGATGTCCTGGGAACACGGACGATGCCGGGTTCATTCCTTCGCGCCCTTCTCGCCGGTGTGGGCACGAGAAGGCTCCTGGGGTTCAGCCCGCGTTGTTGGAGTCGCTGACGACCCGTGCCAGGTTGCCGATCGCCGTCGCCGCCGACTGCTTGCCCTCAAGCGTGAGACGCAGCTGACCCTCGATGACGGGCCGCAGGTCGAGCCAGGCGCCGCTGCCCCCGAGCATGACACCGGCATGGTCGATGTTGGCCAGGCCTGCGTTGGCGATGCGGTTGGAGGCGATCTCGCTCGTCACGAGCAGGCCAGTGCGCGAGGGGATCGCCGGGATCATGGCAGCGGTCGTCGACAGCGGCTGGTCCTCGAGTGCGTGGTGCAGGAACTGGAAGGCCACGTCCTGGTACTGGCTCTGGCGTGCGACGCTCAGCACCGTGCCGGTCTTGAGAACCGATGGGCTTCCGCCGGCCTCGTCGGGAGGCATGGGGAAGAAGGCCGTGTGCGCCTCGTCGCCGAGGCCCTCGCGGTTCAGCTCGTCCCAGATGCCGACGCCCATGGGTGCCATGACCGCCTTGCCCTGGGTGATGAGGCGCGGCTTGCCGGTGCCGGGGATGTCCGACAGGCTTGCCGTGCCGTCGTTGATGAGTTCGGCCAGGAAGTTGAGCGCTGCCGCGCCGGTGCCGTCGTTGAAACTCAGGGTGCCGTCCTCGGTGAACAGCGTGCCGCCGTAGGCGCCGACGAGATTGGCCCAGGTACGTACCAGGCCGGGACCGAACGGGTCGAAACCGCTGATGCCGTCGCCGGTGAGTTCCCGGGCCATCTCCCGCAGCGCGTCGAGCGTGGCGGGGGGTTCGGTGATGCCGGCCTTGGTGAGCAGGTCGATGCGGTAGCCGATGACCTGGAGGTCCATCGTGTAGGGCACGCCGTAGAGCGTGTCTTCGATGCGGCAGCCACTGAGGAAGCGTTCATCGACGTTGAGGTCGGTGAGGAGGTCGTCGGGCACGGCCTCGAGCGCGTTGTGGCGTCGCATGGAGTGCAGCCAGCCGTATTCGGGCAGGACGACATCGGCCAGCGTGCCGCCGGTGAGGGCGGTGATGATCTTGTCGGGCAGCTTGTCGCTCGTCGTGTAGGTGGTGGCCATCTGGTAGTTGCTGGAGCCGAAGAAACCGGTGAGAACGTTGTTGGCGTAACGGTCCTGCAACTCGGGAGTGCCGAGCAGCGCCGAGAGCATCGACAAAGTGCCCGATCCTGAGTTCTTGGCGTCATGCCAGTCGCTGGTGGGACTGACGCAGTCACTCGGGCTGCTGGTCGGGGCGGGTTCGTCCTCGGCGCCGCCGCAGGCGGTGAGAGCGGATGCGGCCAGGGTTGCGCCGGTGATCCTCAGCAGGTCTCTGCGTCGCAGCCGCACGGTGTCTCCTTGTGCCCGGGGGATCTTCCAGCGGGACGGAAGCGTCCCAGCACAGACTCTACCGGCAGAGCCTCTCTGATTCCCTATTGGAGTATCTAGTTCCTACTCAATAAATGAGGATAGAAGGTGAGGGTGGTCATGGCGGAGTATCTAAGATTCTAGTTTTATTCATAGAATTCCAGATATTGAGTCATCCGAGTGCGACTCAGTGACTCAGTTCCTCGGACCGCAGATGGTCGAAGCGGTTGATCCAGTGGATCACTGTCTCACCAGCTCCCTCGTAGGGCTCGGGCGCCGGCAGGTCGGTCTCCAGGTAGGTGGTGGCCGTGTTCATCATCGCGATCCACGGGTCGGGCACGCCACACACGCCGGCGGCGCTCATCGAGGCGCGCAGCAGGTACTGGATGATCCACTCGTGGCAGATGAGGCCGATGACGCGGCTGTCGTCTCGGAAACGGCGCTCCAGCTCGGCGAAGAGCGCGAAACCGCGGTCCTGGGCCTGGGCCGGGGCCTCGACGAACTCGCCCTTGTCGTACCAGCCATCGTCGCCGATATCGCTGGGCACGACGACGCGGGGGTTCACCTCGCGCAGCCTGCTGGCACCTGCGCCGCGCACCGCGATCGGCGCGCCCGGCATGCCGCCGTAGAGGCCTCCCACCTCGTAGGCATCGGTGACCAGCTCGACCGGCACGTCGAGTTCCTCGCTGACCGGCACGGAGGTCTGGACGGCGCGCACCATCGGTGAGCACAACAGCACCTGGGGACGGGGCAACCGTCCGTCGGCGAAGGCCTGGGCCAGCCGGCCGGCCTGGACACGACCCAGATCCGTGAGCAGAGGGTCGGCACTGCGTCCCTCGAAGGCGTACCCGGCTGCCGTGAGCACATTGTTGGACGACTGACCATGACGGATCAGGAGGAGTTTCACACGCGAAGTCTATTCAGCTGGGCCGGTTCGTCCAGGGCAGAGCGATGGCCGTGGGTGCTCCCGCTCAGGAGCCGTCGCCGGCACGGTCCAGAAGGCCACATGGCGCGTTGCGGGGCCGGGCGGTGCCGGAGCGCTAGCTTCGTGCCGTGATCTCACTGATGCCGCCCTGCCAGCCGCCCTCGACCTGCGGCAGGCTCGTGAGATAGACGAGGACGTAGCGCGTGTTCAACTCCTCTCCGAGGTCGACGTCGGTCAGAGCCCCCGCCTCGTAGTCGGCGGTGACCGTCGTCCAGTCGTTCACCGTCTCGTGCGATGGGTTCCCGGCGTCCGAGGGAACCATGATCTGCACGCCGGTGGGTTCACCGACGAATGTGATCTCCAGGTGGCGCAGAGGCATCACCTCGCCCAGGTCGAGCATGAGCCCCGAACCCGGCTTGAGTCCGCTGAAGGCCGCTGAGCCGGTGTACAGATCGGTGTACCAGGCGGTGCCCGGGTCCGAGTCCGCCACCAGGGCGGCCTCGTCGGCGTGCTCGGTTCCTTCGCCGCCGTCGGCGACCGGGTCGAACGAGACGGCCGTGAAGGACACGGGACTCGGGGCGGATCCGGCGTCGGCGGACGCTCCGGCTGCGGCGCGGCGTTCCTTGTTGTCATTGTGCAGGGCGGAGTGAATCATGCCGGGTAGCGCGATGACGAGCATGAGCGCGATGAACAGCGGTGCGAGCCAGCGCAGCAGGCGGTACAGGCGCGTCGTGGACCAGGGATCGACGTGCTTGTGGTCCTTGGCCGCTGCGGCGGCCCGGTCTCTCCTCTCGTCGCTGATGCGGGCGGCGGTTTCCGCGCGCTCGGCCAGCAGGGCCTCACGCTGCTCGGCGGCTTCCCGGGTGATGCGCTGCACCTCGGCCTGCTCGACCAGGGCGTCACTGACGAGTGGTTCCTGCATGGGCTCGGCCAGGGCGTGGACGCGTGGTGTCATACCGGTACCGGACATGCCGCCGCGTCCGGCCAGTGCGCGCACGCGGTGTTCCAGGTCGCCGTCGGGGTCGGCCGCGCCGATGGCGCGGTTCATGGCCCGGACGATCTGGTCGACGCTACGGATCTGGTTGGTCCCGGCACGCGGGGTGAGGATCGAGACGCACACGGCGTCAAGCGCGGACGGCACCTTCGCGTTGACGGTGATCGGGGGGACCCAGCGGGGCGTGTTCGAGACCTCCGGGGAGGTCATCGGTGCGGCGACGAGGCCGAACTCCTTGGTCTGAGGGCGTCCTGCCGGTACCGGCCAGCGTTGAGTCAGGCAGGCGTACAGGATCTTGCCGAGAGCACGGACGTCCTCGGCCTCCTGCAGCGCGGGCTCCCGGTACGGCCCCTCGTCCTCGCCGGACAGCGCGGCGTCGACGAGGAAACCGACGACCTTCACGTTGCCGTTGGGCGTGATGATGAGGCTCTCAGGGGTCAGGCGGCGGTGGAAGATACCGCGGGCGTGCATCGGTGACAGCGCGTCGGCGATCTCGCGGACGATGAAGGCCGACTCGACGCCGCTGAGCGGTCCGTACGAGAGCAGCTCGCGCAGGCGCATGCCGGGGCTGTCCTCGCAGACGATGAAGGGGACGGGTTCGTCGAGCGCGTCGAGGACGCGCAGGAAGCGTGAATCGGTGGCCACGGAGGCGCGCCGCGCAGCCGAGAGCACCTTGGGCGTCGTCACGGCCTCCGGGTCGAGGACGTGGAGGATGACCGGGCGGGAGAGCATCTCGTCGAGGCCCCGCCAGGTGGTGGCGAAACCGATCGCGTCCAGTCTGTCGTCCAGGCGGTAGCGGTTGGCGAGCACGTCACCCTTGCTGGGCCTTGGCTCCTGCGCTCGCTCCATGTCATTCCTCGCTGCCGGGTCGGCTGGACAAGGTCAAGTGTGCCCTCTGAAGCGCCCAAGCCCCGACTGGCCCGCCGGGGTGGGGGTCAAGTTTCACCACCTGCGGCGTCCTCGCGGGGCTTGGGCGTCCGTTCACGGCGCACCTGCCTGACCCGCAGGGCGGTCGCGGCCATCAGGACGATGCCCGAGGCGATGATGATCACCCAGGCGACCCGTCCCGAACTGTTGGCCGTGACGACGAACTCGCTGCGCGGTCCCAGTTCGGTGGATCGTTCGCCGGTGGTCATGACGACAGCACGCATCTGCACGTTGCCGTTGCCCGTCGCGGTCGGGGTGATGCGCACGGTGACCGAGTCACCGGCACCGATCTCGAGTTCCTCGGTGTCCGCGATCGAGATGCGCCCCGGATTGTCCGACTCGAAGTGAATGCGCACCCTGACCGGTATGTCCATGGTGTTGGTGACCGAGACGGGCAGGGAGCTGTCGTCGGCCGGGATGACGAGGCGTTCACTGATGTGGACGCTCACCTCCCCCGAGGCCAGGGCCGATGTGATTGGCGACAGGGCCTGCTGGATGTACGCGGTGGCCTCGTCATCGCTGGGGAAAGCAGAACTCCAGGCGGCCAGCACCAGCGCTTCGTCGTCGATCCCGGTGCTGCGGCCGGTCAGCTCCTCGTAGACCCCGATATCGCCGCGCACATCGTGCTCGGCGCTGCCGCGGTCGCCCGACGCGCTCGGCAGGGAGTCACGGGGCTGGACAGCGACCGGCTGCTGGGAGGCCACGAGTTCCTTGACGGTCAGCCTGGTGCGTCCGCTGGCCGAGGCCAGCTCGGCGCGGGCGGCATCGGTCGTGGTGACGACGTCGACCGCAGGCGAATCCGACAGCGAGTAGACGAGCTGTTCCGCCTGCAGACGAGCGGCGCGCTGGGCGTCGGAGTTCGTGGCGGCGCCAGGGATCCCTGTGGCGATGGTTGCGTGGGTGGCCAGCATCGTCAGGCCATCCACCTGGTAGAGCTCTCCGTCGGGATCGAGATCGGCGGAGAGGACGATCTGCGGGCTGACCCGCTCGAGCGCCTCGACCATCGCCTGTGAGGTGGACGAGCCGTCCGTGACGACGGCCAGGCCCAGCTCTGACAGCGGGGTTCCGGCGGGGGCGGTGGCGGCGGAGTCGACGAGTTCGCCACGGCCCGCGGCCATTGCGGCGGTGACGTCGAGGCTGCCGTACAGGGTGCGGTAGCTGCGCCCGTTGCCGGCGATGCGTTTGAGGCGTTCGAGGAACGCGGCGGCCGCGGCCTGGCCGGTCCCGTCGGTCGTCGACCCGGGGCCGGTGCGCACCTGGTAACCGGCTGACATGGCGGTCAGTTCGTCCCACAGGAGCGGGTCGATGAGGGCGTTGACGTCGCTGCTCTCGGCCAGCTCGGCGATGAGGGCGAGCCGGCCGCCCTCGGCGATCTCCTCGGCCAGGTGGTCATCGGTGAACACGGCCTTCTTCTGCTTGCCATCGGTCGTGGCGGGCACGAGCGATGGCGCACTGGACAGTTCGGCGACCGTCGTCGCCCGGTAGCCGTCCCTTCCCGGGTAGCCGATGACGGCGCTCGTGAAGGTGATGAGGGTCCCGTCGGCGTCGACGAGCATCACGCCGACGAGATAGGCGCTGGAGGGGCTCGCCAGGCCGAGCGACTCGGGTCCGTTGAACGGGGCCTTCAGGGCGTAGGGCCTGGATGCCCCGGCGGCCAGGCCGGTGACCTGTGTGGAGGCGTCGTCGTTCCGCACGGGCAGGGTGTTCGTCACGTCCTGGTCGCCGTCCAGCGTGTTGTAGAAGGCGTCGCCATTGGTGATGGGCCCGCGGGTGCTCCACAGCCGCAGGCTCGCACCGGTGATCGGTGCGGAGCCCGTGTTCGTGAGCGATCCGGTGATCGTCAGCTCGCCGGAGTCCGAGACGACTATCGGGTTGATGCTGGTGATCGTGATGGCCGCGCTCTCATCGTCGGCCGCGGCAGGGGCGGTGCCCAGGCCGAGCAGGCCCGGGACGAGGGCGAGCAGCGTCACCAGCGCGACCAGCCAGGCAGGCCGGGTGCGACGGGTCGGCACGGCTGCCTCTCGCGGGTCCGGACTCACCCACCCATCGTAGGTGGTGCACTTGTGAGGACGCTTCACGTCCGCCACCAATGGCTGCGTGGCGTCCCGCCGGGGTGGGTTGCGGCGCGGTGGCCGGGTCACTGCATCGAGCCCGGCTTGAGGGCTCCTCTGCCGAGGGTTGCGCGGTCGAAGATGGCCAGGGCGGTTGAGGCGGCGATGAACAGGGCGATTGCGGTGTAGGCGCTCATGAGGGCGGTCGCCCAGCCTCGTGTGACGAGTGAGTAGAAGATGGCCGTGGTGATTGCGTTGCCGATGGCGGTGGCGATGCGTTCGACGGTGGATTTGACGCCTCCGGCGACGCCGCCCTTGGCTGGTGGGATCTCGACCATGGACAGGGTCTGGTTGCAGCCGGTCATGCAGCCGTTGCCGAAGCCGATGAGCGACAGCGGCAGGATGAGCCACCAGAAACTGATGTGCTGACCGATGACGACGTGCGCAGTGGCTGCGGTGAGGACGACGCCGACCGTCATGCAGGACAGGCCGACGATGATGATGTTGCGGCCCTTCGCGAGCACGACGCGGCCAGTCAGGATCGAGGTGGCCGCCGAGATCACTGCGTTCGGGAAACCCAGCAGACCGGTGGCCAGGGCCGAGGCGCCCATGCCGTTCTGGATGAACAGGGCGACCAGGACGAACACCGAGGTGCCGCCGAGGAACTGCATGCCGCTGATCGCGGTGGCGTGGGTGAACGAGCGATGCCGGAAGATCGCCAGGTCGACCATGGGCTGGTGGCCGCGGGCCTTGTAGGCGCGTTCCCAGCGCAGCCAGGCGACGAGCAGGATGGCGGCCAGGGCCAGCAGCGCGAATGATGGGCCGGTTTTGAGGATGAACGGGAGCATGATGCACAGCACCGCGGCGGCGAGCAGGGTGATGGCGATCGGGTCGAGGTCGAGGTGGTTGTCCTGGGCCTGGCCCTCGCGCCGGGCCCGGCGGCGCCGGCGCTCGGTCTCGAACGGGAACCAGACCAGGGCCAGGACGACACCGACCAGACCCAGCGGGAAGTTCCAGATGAAGGAGGCCCGCCAGCCGATGTCGGGCCCGACCATGCGGATGATGAGGCCGGTGAGCAGCGGGCCGGCGGTCACCGATGCCGAGATGACCAGGCCGAAGATGCTGAACGCCTTCGCCCGGGCCTGACCCCTGAAGTGCTGCTGAATCATGCCGATCGTCTGCGGGTTGTAGACGCCGGCGCCGAAGCCCTGGACGAGGCGGGCGATGTTGAGCAGCTGGGGGCTGTTGGCCAGACCGCAGGCCAGCGAGCCGAGACTGAAGACGGCGACACCGATGATCCAGACCGTGCCGCGGCCGAGCAGATCGCCGATGCGGCCCGCGGCGACGAGGACCATGCCGAAGACGAGGGCGTAGCCCGAGAGCATCCACTGCATCGAGGCGTCCGAGGCCCCGATCGCCCGCTCGATCGTCGGCAGAGCGACGTTGATCGAGGAGATCGCCATGAGTGCCATGGCGAGCGGGATCATCAGGGTCAGGAGGACCTTGACGCGGTTGAAGACCCTGGCGGATCCCTCGATGCGGATGAGATTGTTCTCAGAGCTGAGACGACTCACGGGTTCCTTCGTTTCAGATAGTCAAACGGACGGCTCGGCTGGTGCTGCCGATGCCCATGCCCTGAACGGCAGTGTAAGTGCTTGCCGCGGCCCCGCGAGCCAGGCGCCCCGAGCGTGACCTCAACGTCCTGACCGGGTTCCCGCCTCGCCGGCGGGACGGGTCGCTGCCGAACCGCTGGTCGGACCCTCCCGATGCCCGCCCCATGCCCTGGGGACAGGCAGCCGGCGGGCAGCTCAGTGCGGCTGGTCCTGCCACCACGCCCGGAGCTCGGCCGTGGCGCGCTCGGCGCCCAGCGGCCCCTCGTCCATGCGCAGGGCGAGCAGGTGCTTGTAGGCCTTGCCGACCTCCGGTCCCGGGCCGATGCCGAGGATCTCCATGATCTGGTTGCCGTCCAGGTCGGGGCGGATCGCCTCGAGTTCCTCCTGGGCGCTCAGCTCGTCGATCCGGGCCTCCAGCTCGTCGTAGGCGCGGCGCAGCGCCTCGGCCTTGCGCCGGTTGCGTGTGGTGCAGTCACTGCGGGTGAGGATGTGCAGGTGCTCGAGCTGGTCGCCGGCGTCGCGCACATAGCGGCGCACCGCCGAGTCGGTCCAGGACTGCTCCCCGTAGCCGTGGAAGCGCAGGTGCTGCTCGATGAGCTGACTGACCGCCTCGACGACGTTCTTCGGGTAGTGCAGGGCCCGCAGGCGCTTGCGGGCGAGTTTGGCGCCGACGACGTCGTGGTGGTGGAAGGTGACCTTGCCGCCGTCCAGGCCGCGCGTGGCGGGCTTGCCGATGTCGTGCAGCAGCGCGGCCAGCCGGATGACCAGATCGGGCTCGTGATCGGGGTTGGGCCGGCCGTTCTTGTAGTCGCGGGCCTTCTCCAGGGCGATCGCCTGGTCGAGGACGGTCAGGGAGTGCTCGTAGACGTCCTTGTGGCGGAAGTGCTCGTCGCGTTCCAGCCGCATCGCGGGCAGCTCGGGCAGGATGACGTCGGCGAGCCCGGAGCCGACGAGCAGGTTCAGGCCCGGTCGGGGGGTGTCGGACAGCAGCAGCTTGCTCAGCTCGTCGCGCACCCGTTCGGCCGAGACGATCGAGATGCGCTCGTGCATGCTGGTCATCGCGTTGAAGGTGGCGGGCTCGACGCTGAAACCGAGCTGGGCGGCGAAGCGGGCGGCGCGCATCATGCGCAGCGGGTCGTCGCTGAAACTGACCTGCGGCGGGCTCGGCGTGCGGAGCACCTTGCGGGCAAGGTCCTTCAGGCCGCCGTGCGGGTCGACGAATGCCCTGCCCGCGACGTCGATGGCCATCGCGTTGACGGTGAAGTCGCGTCGCACCAGGTCGTCGGTGATGTTGTCCCCGAAGGCGACGACGGGTTTGCGGGACTCGGGGGAGTAGGCGTCGGCGCGGAAGGTGGTGACCTCGACGGCCCACTCGCGCCCATCCGACTTCCTGGCGGCGCCGATCGTGCCGAACTGCTTGCCGACCGTCCAGACGGTGCGGCTGAACGAGCGCAGCAGTTCCTCGGTGCGGTCAGGGCCGGCCGAGGTCGTGAAGTCGAGGTCGTGCCCCAGGCGATCGAGCAGCGCGTCGCGTACCGAACCGCCGACCAGGTAGATCTCCTCGCCGGCCTCGGCAAAGAGCCGGCCGAGTTCACCGATCAGCGGTGTGGCCTCCAGCAACTCGGCAACGGCGCTGGCCTGGACCTGGGACAGGGCGGCGGTGGAGTCGGACACGTCGGTCCAGTCTAGTCGGGGTCGTACGAAACACGCAGGCCGAGTCAGTCCCCGACCTTCGGCAACTGGTGGGTCGTGTCGGCGGAGAGCACCTGGGCTGCCGGGGTCTTCTGATCGTGCTCGCCGGAGGGCTCCTGGGTGCCGGGCTTGCGCAACCTGCGGCGCCGGCGGCCGGCCTGCTTGGTGATCACCGTGGGGTCCATGGCGATGGTCTCCTCGGCGGCCATGTTGTGGCCGGTGTCGCTGGCCGAGACCCATCGCACATTGCGGCCCGCCGAGTCCTCGAGCCATTCGCGGGCCGTGATCTGCTGGCCGGGAGCCTGCGGCTCCGGGACGGGAGCGGGCGCCTGCCCGCCGGCCTCGGTGGGATCCGGCGCGTCGGCGTCGGGCCTGGCGCCTCGGCCCGTTCCGGCGGCCTGCTCCGCCAGACGGTCGCGGGCGGCCTTGCTGAGCGGGTGACGCTTCTGCCCGGACTGGGCAGACGTGATGTCCTCGTTCTTCTTCGACGGCACCGCGAGGATGGTCCTGCGGGGGGTGTGCATGCCGGCCCGGCGCAGGGCGGCCAGGATGCGGCTGCGGATCTCACGTTCGACGCTCCACTGCTTGTCGGCAGGGCAGCTGATGAGGATCTGGTAGATGGCGGCGTTCTCGTCCAGTGAGCTCAGGCCGAGCACGTTCGGCGCCTCGAGCATCTGGTTGTGCCAGTCGGGCTCGGCGTCCATGCGCGCGCAGGTGCGGCGCAGCAGCTTGATGACGGCCCCCGGGTTCTCGTCGACGCTGACCGGGATGTCGATCGTCGACTTCGAGAAGCCCTGCGAGATGTTGCCGACCGTCGTGATCTCGCCGTTGCGCAGGTACCAGACCTGACCGTTGATGTCCTGCACCTCGGTGATGCGGAAGCCGACCGCACGCACGGTGCCCTTGATGTCGTCGATCCGGACGATGTCGCCGACCCCGTACTGGTCCTCCATGATCATGCAGATGCCGTTGAAGAAGTCCTTGACCAGGCTCTGCGCCCCGAAGGCGACCGCGATGCCGACGACGCCGGCGGAAGCTATCGCAGGCATCACGTTGATGTTGATCGAGTTGAGCACCGTCAGTACGACGACGGCGATGAGGATCAGGTCGGTGATCGACTTCAGTACCGTGCCGAGCGTCTTGGCGCGCTGGGTGGCGCGGTTCGTGTTGATCCCGGTGGTCGTGATGTCATGGCCGGCACGCTCTGCCTGGCGTTGACCGGCGTGCTTGATGAACTGGTCGATGAGACGGCGCACCACGAAACGCGTCACGACCGCAACGGCGATGGTGACGACGATCTCGATGAGTGTGTTCGGCCAGACGAACTCGATGTTCAATGGCAGCACGCGTGCCCTCCTGGACTTGCTCGTCGGTGCTGAGGGGCACTCAGCACGCTGTCTCCCATTGTGGCGCGCTCTGCTGCGGACCGGCTGTGCCATCCCCAGGACTGGGGATGAGCCCGGGGCCGTCTGCGCCCCTGGCCAGTGGCCGGCCTCGGCCCGGCGACGAGTGGTCCTCGAACGGCTCGTGGCCGCCGCCGGCCGGGGCGCCCAGGAGCCGGCCCTGCGTCGGACCCCGCTCCGCGTGCAGGACGGGCATCAGGTGATGCTGCAGCCGGCGCGCGCACCGTTCGGTTCGATCTGGCTGAGCTCGGCATCGTCGAAATCGAGCGTGCCGAGCACGGCGAGGTTCTCGTTCAGCTGGCCGAGACTGCGGACACCCATGACCGCGGTCGTCACCCGCTCGTCGTAGAGCACCCAGGCGAGGACGAGCTGGGCGACGGTCTGCCCGCGCCGGCGTGCCAGTTCCTCGAGGCTGATGATGCGCAGCATGTTCCGGTGGGTCAGCCAGGCCCGCGGGAAGCTGTCGTTGGCAGCCGCCCTGGAGCGCTCGGGTATCGCGCCGCCACGGTAGGTGTGCGTGAGCAGTCCCTGGAAGAGGGGGCTTCCTGCGGCGAATCCCATCTCGTGGTCCTCGCACTCGTCGATGACCGAGGTCCTGTACTCGCCGGAGCGTGCACCGCCCTCGGCACGCCGGTCGAACAACGAGTAGCCGTGCTGGGCGATGCTGAGCGGCGTGCCCGTGGCGCGTGCCACGTCGGCGATCAGCCTGGTCTGTTCCGCGGTGGCGCCCGAGACGCCGACCGAGCGGGCCCTGCCGGTCTGGACCGCGGCGTCGAGCGCCGCCACCACGTGCTCGGCAGGCGTGTCACCGGGGCAGTGGGCGTACAGGACGTCCACGTGGTCGGTGCCGAGGCGCCCGAGCGAGGCGTCCAGGCCGGCGGCGAACTCGTCCCCGGTGCCGTGCGCCTTGGTGGCGATGGTCAGCTCGTCCCGGCGTCCGGCGAACTCGGTGGCCAGCAGCGAACCGACGAACTCCTCGGCGGCCCCGGCGGGCGGGCCGTACTCGGGGGCGAGGTCGAGATGGGTGACGCCCGCATCGAAGGCCGCCAGGACGATTTCGCGACGCTCGTCGTGCTGCGCACGGTCGCCGAAGTTCTGCCACATGCCCAGTGAGAGAACAGGAAGCATCGGCCCGTACCGGCCGGCCGTGCGGTACTGCATCCGTGCGTGAGCGTCGTCAGCCATGGATGTCATTGTGACACTGCGGTCGGGAGGACGCCGTCAGCATCCCGGCCCGCGAGGATCGACAAGTATCAATATTTCTAGTAAATAAACTAGATATATCTAGAGTTAAGTACAGGTGAGTGCCCGGCTGTTGGCGTGGCCGCTGCGGTTTCTCCTGGTCTGCCGGCCCGGCCCAGTGACCAGGTGCGTCATTGTGGACCGCGCGAAGCCTGCTGGCTGGTGGCTTTCTTGCGTAGGGTTGTACTCATCGGCGCCACGTATGACGTCGGCTCCAACGTCGGAGCCAGATCAACCAGCATGGAGGTCGACAATGAACACGCAACAGCAAGAACGCATGGGAAGCGGCAAGGGCTTCATCGCGGCACTCGACCAGTCGGGTGGTTCCACCCCAAGGGCACTGCGGCTCTACGGCATCGGCGAGGACGCCTGGAGCACCGAAGAGGAGATGTTCGACCTCGTCCACCAGATGCGTACGCGCATCATGACGAGCCCCTCGTTCACCAGTGAGCACATCCTCGCCGCGATCCTGTTCGAGCGCACCATGGAGAACTCTGTCGAGTCCCTGCCGACAGCCCAGTACCTGTGGGAGCGCAAGGGCATCGTGCCGATCCTCAAGGTGGACAAGGGCCTGCTCGAGGAGGCGGACGGCGTCCGGCTCATGAAACCGATGCCGGCCCTCGACGAATTGCTCGACCGGGCGGTGGCCAACGGCATCTTCGGCACGAAGATGCGCTCGGTGATCGCCGGTTGCAACGAGGCCGGTATCAAGGCCATCGTCGCCCAGCAGTACGAGATCGCCCAGCAGATCCTCGCCAAGGGGCTGGTGCCCATCATCGAACCGGAGACCGACATCCACGCCGAGGATCGCGAGGCGGCCGAGGAGATCCTGCACGCAGAGTTGAAGGCCCACCTCGATGATCTGCCAGAGGGGCAGCAGGTGATGTTCAAGCTGACCATCCCGGTCAGGGACAACCTCTACGCCGACCTCATCGCCGACCCGCGCGTCCTGCGCGTCGTCGCCCTGTCGGGTGGCTTCACCCGGCAGGAGGCCTGCGAGCGCCTGGCACGCAACACCGGCATGAGTGCCAGTTTCTCCCGGGCGCTGACCGAGGGCCTGTCGGTGAACGACACGCAGGAGGAGTTCGACGCGAAACTCAGGGCGTCGATCGAGGAGATCGCTGCCGCCTCGGCGACGTGACCGGGCCGAACGCACACCGATGATCAACGCACGGCGGTGAGGGGGCTGGTTCGGCCCCCTCACCGCCGTTCTCCTCCCCGGGGCGGTCTTCCCCCGGTACCCGGTTGCTGGCCGCCGCAGCGGTCGCTTCACGAACACCGGGCGGTCAAGTCCGGGGCCGGGGCGCCCGGGACAGGGGCAGCGAGCCCCTGCACGCCGTCCGAGCTGGTGAGGGGCAGTCTGTGGGCAACTGACGGGCAGCGGCCGCCGCGGCCACACTCCCCGGTGTGCACGAGCAGTTGGAGCAGATCCTCGCCGCCCGCGGCGTGATCGAGCGTCGCGCCTGGCCCGGGCTGCGCGGGGCGATCGGCGGCGCACTGGGCCGCGGCGAGCTGGAGCGGGTACTCCCCGGCTGCTATGTGGAGGCCGGCGCCTCAGCCGACTGGCGAAGACGGGCCCTGGCGGCCTGCACGCACTTCGATGACGCAGTCATCAGCGGTGAGGCCGCTGCCGCCCTGGTCTTCTGGCCCCGGTGCCCCGTCACCGTCGTCGAGGTCACTCGCGCGAACGCGGTCAGCAACACACCCGGCTTCAGATGGCATCGGTCGTCGATTCCTCCCCAGTGGGTGATGACCGTGGGCAGGCTGCGGGTGACCCGTCCCGCGTGGACCGCTGTCGATCTGTGCGCCCGACTCGGCGGGCAGGTCCTCGACGAGGCGCTGCGCACCGGTGTCGGGCTCGGCGACCTCTGGTCGGCCTTCCACGACCTCGGCCCTCGGCCCGGGGCCGCTGCTCGCAGGGCGCTGCTCACCGACTCCCGCGACGAGCCCTGGAGCGAGGGCGAACGGCTGCTGCACAGATTGTTGCGGTCCGCCGGCCTCACCGGCTGGCGAACCAATGTGGCGGTGTGTGGTTTCCGCCTCGACGTCGCCTGGATCCGGTTCAAGGTCGCCGTCGAGGTGGACGGTTACGAGTTCCACTCCGGAAGGGAGACCTTCGAGTCCGACCGGTTGCGTGACCAGCAGTTGCAGGCTCAGGGCTGGGCCGTCGCGCGGGTCACCTGGCGTCAACTCGACGAGAATCCCGAGAACGTGGTCGCCACGGTGCGTCGCATCCTCCGGCGCCGCGGCTGGGCATGCCGAAACTGACGCAATGTGGCCGATTCAGCCCGTTTCGGACCGAGAACCGCCACATCTTGTCGGGAAAAGCATGCCTGCGTCGTGATCCCTCGGGGGGACGCCGGGTCTGCCCAGCGGGCGCAGGCCCAGGTCAGGCCAGCGCGCTCAGTTTCTGCCAGCTCTCCCAGTCGTAGGTCCAGCAGCCGATACCGTCGCTCGGTTCGAAGGCCAGCTGCGTACCGCCGGGAGTGGTGCCGTTGTAGATGACGGGGTCACCGATGTGGGTGACCGTCATGAGCCACGCGGCGTCGTCCGGGCTGAGATTCGTACAGCCGTGACTGGTGGCCGTGACGCCCTGTGAGCCGACTGACCAGCTGGCCGAGTGCAGGAACTCGCCACTCCAGGTGATGCGCTGGCAGTTGGGCACCTCGAGTTTGTAGCCATCGGCAGAGTCCGCCGGTACGCCGTAGGTGGACGAATCCATCGTGAACATGTCGTACTTCTGCATGATCACCTTGGTGCCGGTGTAGGTCTCGTGCCCCACGCGGCCGGTGCTCACCGGGCAGGTGCGCAGCAGTGAATCGTCCTGGTAGACGTCCATCTTCTGCGTCCCGAGGTCGCAGACCAGTTCGACCTTGTTGCCGGCGATGCTGATCGAGTAGTCGGTGTCGTCGGCGAGGTACTGCCAGCCGCTGACCTTGACACCGGCGAAGGCCAGGTGGACGTCGACCCGGGTTCCCGGGGTCCAGTACTCCTTCGGCCGCCACATGAGGATGCGGTTCTCGACCCAGCCCCACGAGCCCGGCTGCTCGGGGGTGACGGTGACGTGGGCCTGTTTCTCGATGGCGGCACGGCGCTCGGCATCCTCGATCGTGTCGGAGAACTGGACGTAGACCGGCATTGCCACGCCGAGATCGCCATAGGTGTAGGCGGGCTCGTAGACGAGCGTGTCCACGTAGGCGGTGGTGATCTTCTGGGTGAGGGTCTTCTCCTGGTTCTGCAGGCTCATGACGTCCACCGAGACCGTGTACTCGGTCTCGGGCCAGAAGGTGCGGTCCGGGGTCCAGGTCTCGCCGTCGAGTGTGCCGGTGTAGGTGTCCCCGTTCGGCCCGGTGGCCTTCACCGCGATTGCGGTGCCGTTGGTGACGGTGACGGTGAGCGTGTCATCGGGCAGGACGGCGTCGGTGCCGTGTGCGCTGGTGATGGTGACGCTGGGGGACTCGGTGCTCGTCGGAGAGCTGGTGGCGTCCGAATTGTCGGACGGGTCCTCGGGGTCGGCGGCGCACGCCGCAAGGCCGACGATGGCGCCTGCGCTGGCCGCTGCTGCTGCAATGATTCCGCGACGGGTGAGGCGCGGGTCGGTGTGCTCAATGGTGGGCATCCGGGCTCCGAATCGACGACGTGCTCGCGTCCACCCGCCATGATGGTGGGGTGGGCACCATGGGTGCAGGACAATCCAAACGCACCGTCAATGATGATAACCCGCTGGTGTGTCAAAAATGATGTGTGCCTGCCTTGCTTAATTCAACGTTCAGCCAGATGGCTGAATCGCCGCGGGCACGGGGCGGTCTTTTCAGTAAAAAATCAGCATTTTTAAAGGATCTGAGTGGCTTCTCACACCGTTCCCGGTGCGCTCGACGGCACGGGGAGCGGGCGGGACACCCAACGCTGCCCCGCCGGTTCGGTGCGTGCTGCCCCTGAGGTGAGCGAGGCGATCCTGCGGACCGTCTCCTCGACCGTCCCGGCCGGGCAGGCGATGCGCACCGCCGGGCTCGACGGGTCGTCCCAGTTGGTCTCCAGCACGTCCAGGCCGCTGGTGCGCAGCACGGCCTCGAACCGGCCCGCGTCGGACGGCGGCAGGTGCGCATCGAGCAGGCTGCGGCGCTCGTGCAGGAGCATCGGGGCCAGCTGCAATGCCTGCGAGACGACCCCGCCGTAGGCGCGTGCCAGGCCGCCGGCGCCGAGCTTGATGCCGCCGAAGTATCGCACGACGGCAGCAAGGACGTTCGACAGGTCGGCCTGCCCGGTGGTGGTGACGTGGTGGGACAACGCCTGCATGATCGGCACCCCGGCCGTGCCGGCGGGTTCCCCGTCGTCGCTGGAGTGCGCGCTGTCGCGCCCGGCTCCGAGCAGATAGGCGCTGCAGCAGTGCCGGGCGTCATGGAACTCACGGCGCAGCTCACTCAGTTGATCCCGGGCCTGAGCGTCGTCCACGACCGGCAGGATGCAGGCGATGAACCGCGAACGCTTGATCTCGACCTCGTGCCGACTGGGGCCGGTCGGGGAGACGTAGCGGTCGGCAGGCATGAGCCCATCTTGCCATCGGCAGGTATCGACTCATGGGGCAGTGCATGGTTAGCGTGAGGACATGAACGAAATGACCCCTCTTCTCACCGAGCGGTGGAGCCCGCGGGGTTTCGACCCCACCCACGTGGTGTCCGCCGAACAGATCGATCGCATGCTCGAGGCAGCCCGCTGGGCGCCATCGGCCATGAACCGTCAGCCCTGGGCCTTCGTCGTGGGGCGCCGGGGTGAACCCGTCTACGAGCGTCTTGAGAAACTGGCCACGGGTGCCTCGGACTGGGCGTTGGGCGCCTCGGCGCTCCTCCTGACCGCCTACCGCAGTGCGGGCAACGATCCCGACTACGCGCTGTACGACCTGGGTGGTGCGGTGGCCCATATGAGCGTCCAGGCCGAGGCGATGGGACTGCACGTGCGCCAGTTCGCCAGCTATGACCACGAGGGTGCGCGCACCGAGTTCGGCATCGGCCAGGACTGGACGCCCGTCACCATGCTCGCCGTGGGCATCGCGGCGTCTGGGCTGAGCCCTGCCGGACGAGAACGCAAGGATATCTCCGAACTCACGCCCTGGCAGTGAGCCGGACCACCCCGGCAGGCCTTCCCGAGGTGGCGTGATCTCGCTGCCAGACCCCGGGACGCTGACTGGTGCGGCACCGGGTTCGTCACGAGCTGATCGCTCCTGCCGTGGGCAGCGGTGTGACGGGCCACCCGGCCCGTCACACCGCTGGTCCAGGACCCTCAGATGTTGTACTGGTACAGGCCGTAACTGGTCATGATGTTGATCACCTTCTGCGCGTAGTTCGGATCCGTCGCGTAACCGGCCGAGGCGACTTGGCGGATGAACTCATCCGGGTTCTTGGTGTGGTTGAAGGCGTTCCGGTAGCGGCTGTTGTGCGTCAGGAAGTAGCCGTGATCCAGGAACGAGTCGGTCGGCGAGCTGTAGGTGCGGAAACTGCTCGACAGGATCTGGTAGCTCGAGTTGACGTACTCGCCACTGTTCATGTTGACGCAACCGGCCTGGTAGGGGCTCGATGTGCTGCACTTGATGCCGAAGTAGTTGTTGTACCGGCTCGACAGGGTACTCCCGCCCCACCCCGACTCGAGGATCGACTGGCCCAGCGCCACCGAGACCGGGACGCCGTACTGCTGCGACTCGGCGATGGCGGCCGGCAGCGCCGCCTGCAGATAACTCTTCTGGGCCGAGGTCAAGCCGGAACCATTCACGGTGATCACCTTCGTCGCATTGGTCGACGCGGTCCAGTAGATCGCGCCGCCCTGGAATCGCTGATAGACGCCGGACTCAGTGGCCAGTTCGTCACTCGTCGGGTAGCCGAGCGGCCCGTTCTCGTAGCCGGTGGCGGCCCAGGCGGAGCGGATGGCGCCGATGCTGATGTGGGCTCCGGTGGTGGGTGTCCAGAGGATGGCTCCGCCCTGGTATTTCTGGTAGCAGCCGCCGTCCTTGATGGTGCAGATCTCGTCGGTGGTGGGGTAGCCGAGTGTGCCGTTTTCGTAGCGGTATTCGGCCCATTTGGTGCGGATGGCGCCGATGCTGATGTGGGCTCCGGTTGCGTTGCTCCAGAGGATGGCTCCGCCTTGGAATTTCTGGTAGCAGCCGCCGTCCTTGATGGTGCAGATCTCGTCGGTGGTGGGGTAGCCGAGGCGTCCTCGTTCGTAGTCGTATTCGGCCCATTTGGTGCGGATGGCGCCGACGCTGATATGAGCCCCCGTCGTACTGCTCCAGATGATGGCTCCGCCCTGGAAGAGCTGGTAGACGCCTGATCCGGTGGCCAGTTCGTCGGTGGTGGGGTAGCCGAGTTGTCCTCGTTCGTAGTCGTATTCGGCCCATTTGGTGCGGATGGCGCCGATGCTGATGTGGGCTCCGGTTGCGTTGCTCCAGAGGATGGCTCCGCCCTGGTATTTCTGGTAGCAGCCGCCGTCCTTGATACCGCAGATCTCGTCGGTGGTGGGGTAGCCGAGTTGTCCTCGTTCGTAGTCGTATTCGGCCCATTTGGTGCGGATGGCGCCGATGCTGATGTGGGCTCCGGTTGCGTTGCTCCAGAGGATGGCTCCGCCTTGGAATTTCTGGTAGCAGCCGCCGTCCTTGATGCCGCAGATCTCGGGTCCGGTGGGGACCCCGAGGGTACCGTGCTCATATCCCAACGCAGCGTACTTGTCACCGATGCCGTTGGCGACGGTGAAGATCGTGCCATCGGTAGCAGCGTAGATCGAACCTCGTGCGAAGTTCGTCTGCCGCCCGCCCGAGACACCATGCTCCATCTCGTAGACGACGCCATACCTGCCACCGGCACCGCCATTGGCCTGCCAGGTGTCATAGATGGTGGAGTAGGTCTTGCCCTGCACCCGTGATGCGACCGCATTGCGGATCTCGGACATGCGACGGGTCACGTTCGTGCCGGGGCACTCGGTACTCATGACGTCGCCGTGGCGGAAGATGACGTTGATCCGCTTGCCGCCGAGCGTGACGGTGCCGAGCGGGTTGAGGTAGTTGTTGGCGATCTTCCAGGCGATGAGGTCCTCCAGGGAGTTCAGCATGGCGTTCGAGGGCTGCGCCGTGTTGGAGTTCATCATGAGGCTGACACCGACGGTCTGCCAGTTCCAGGTGCTGGCATGGGCGCCGTGGACGGGGAAAGTGGGACCGCCTCCCTTGCCCTCGAAGATCTGGCCGTACTGGTCGACGAGGAAGTTGTAGCCGATGTCGCACCAGCCCAGCGTCACCTCGTGGTAGTACTGGATGCCACGCACGATTGACGCCGACTGGCCGGACGAGTAGTTGTTGCTTCCGGCGGTGTGGTGCACTGCGACGGCCTTGATCGTGTCGGAGTTCGCCTCGCAACCATCCTGGGCCATGGCGCCCCATCGGCTGCGGGTGATCATGTTCGGCTGCGGCACGAAGCCGCTCGTCGCCAAGACGGTGCCCGTGGTGGTCTCGCCGTTCACCGCTGCGGCGGCCGAGGCCGCGCTCGGGTCGGAGCTCTGGGCCGGGGTGTCGATGAGCACGGCCCGCATGCCCTCGGCCCGGGCGCCGACGGCGCCGGTCGCCTGCACCTCGACGGCGGTGGAGTCCTCGACGTAGATGACGCCGGTGGCCTTCTGCTCGGTCTCCTCCTGGTCCGGAGTGACCTCGTACCACTCGCTCCAGCCGTCGGCCGTCAGGGTGCGGATGTGCAGGCCGAGGTCATCGCCGCTCAGGATGTCCCATGTCACGCCGACCATGGAGAAACCGCCGGCGCTGTCTGTCTGGATGTCCTCCAGGACAGTGGTGCCGTCATCGGAGGTGGGGGCACCGGCGGGGATCGGCGGCGTGGACGAGGGCTGGGGCGATCCGTCACCGGGCTCAGCCGATTCGTCGGCGGCTGCGGTTGAGCCGCCCTGCTCCGGCTCGGCGCTCGGCACAGGAGTCTCGTCCGCTCCGGTGCCCTCACGCGGTGCCTCGGAGGGGGTGCTCGGATCGTTGTCCGGGTCCTTGACGGTGAACTCGTCGGACGGGTTCTCGACGGTCGTCGAGGTGACGAGTCCCGCGCTGTTCGTCTCGGTGACGACGGCCTCGGCCGTCTCGACGTTCTCGAGCGGTTCCGAACCCTCCGTCGGAGTCTCCCCGGCCCGGCCGGAGACGTCCTCGGTGGTCTCGGTCTGGTCGGTGGCGCCGTCCTGGGGCTGAGCCTGTGCGCTGTTCTGGTCTGAGGGGGATGCTGTGGGGTCGGCCTGTGCCAGCGGCGAGACCACCATCATCATGGCCGCCAGCATTGCGAGAGACAGTGCCCACCCGTGCCGCAGAGTTGTCCTGCCCGACATGGAACTCCTTGTTCGTGCTTCGTGGGAAGTTCGCCCTGCCGGGGGTGAGACCGGGCCACGGTAGTTTCAGACAACTTTCAACCTGTCGCAAGAAGGAGTCTTGACTCTCAGGTGAGGGTTGAGCCCTCCCGAGGGGTGACTCAGCGGGGTCAGTTGCAGGCCGTGATGCGGTAGAGAACAGCATGCCCTTCACTGGCGACGACCTCGAAGCCGGGACTGGTGGCGAGCGAGTCGAAACCGGGATAGTCCGAGGAACGGGCGCCGGAGTTGACTTCGTCGGTTCCGAAATCAAGCGCGTAGTCGACGTTCAAGCGTTCAAGAGCCGGACAGACCTCAGGATCGGTGGCGGCCTCGTCCAAGTGCTCATTGATGATCGTGACGTCACGGGTCCACGTGTAATGGATGTGAGTCGTCGTGGTCGCCGTGCCCTTCAGGGCGTAGACCATGGAGGCTCCGTTGTACGGTGTGGTGGCGATCACTGATCCCGATGGCACCATGTCGGGGATTCTCTCGATGAGCGCGAGTTCCTCTGTATCCACCAGGTTCGCTCCCTCGGTCACCTGGTATGTGACGATTCCTTTGCCGACGGCCTGTCGTACCGTGCCCGAGTACTGAGTGAAGTAGAGCAGGGCGACGACCTCGACGGCGATCAGGAGTGGATCGACCCAAGCCGTCCCCCGGTGCTCTCGCGAGAACCATACCCGCTTGGCCCGGTACGACAGCATCGAACCGAACCATGAGGCGCCGAGGGCGGCCAGGGGGAGGATGGTGACCGGAAGAGTGTCGGCGATGCGGTGCGGGTCGCTGTAGAAGCCTCCCACGAGGGCAGTCCTCAGAGGGCCCAGTTCCCACGCCGAAATGACCACCCAGAAGAATGTCATGACGAGATGTGAGGCGAGCATCCAGGTGTGCTGTCTGGTCGTGATCACCCGAATGGTTCCGATCAGGGCAGCCGCACCGATGATCCATGCCGGGGCCGCTTCCAGCGGGGCGGCCAGGAGAACCTCTCCGATGGCCTGTGCTGTTGATTGAGTTGGCGGCCAGGCGTCGCGATCGAATGCGGGTTGCAGCAGCGACCACAATCGCACGACGGCCACCGTCGTGATGAGAAGAAGGGCAGGAGGCCCCCAGGTCGCAGGCATGCTCTTTTCGTGCCAACCCTGTTTCACCAGTTTCAGGGCCCAGATCAGCATGATCGGAAGAAGCACAAGGCAGTAGGACAGGAAGGAATTCGGGTGCGCCAGCGAGACGCCGCCGACGGCGAGTGTGCAGAGCACAAGGCCACGTCCGGCGGGGATCTTCCGCGTCCCCAGCCCCAGTGTCTGGATCGTGATGGCTATGGTTCCTGGCAGCAGCGCAATCCCCAGGAAATTTGGGTAGAGGACGCCGAACTTGATCGGATCGAATGGGAAACTGGGGAATCCGGCACTGATGAACCCGACTGCGACCACTCCTGGTGAGGAGCAGTGGAGTGCTGCGTTCGCGAGACACAGGCAACCCAGAATCCAAACGACGGCCCCGACCGACAGGATTGCGGCGTTCGTGCCTGCGGCGGCGTCCGAGGAGCGCAGCGTGAGCAGACCCAGGGAGATCGTGTCGTGCCAGGCCATCGGGTAAAACGACGGCGACTGGTCCCCTGATGTCATTGCGACGGCCAGGGATGAACCATTGAGGTGCTCCAGGACCCATCGAACGGCATTCAGGTGAAACACATTGTCGAAGGTTTGGGAGAAATTTCGCGGATTGCCCAGCAGGATCATCAGATTGACGGTGGTCAACGCCGCCGAACCGATGAAGGTGAGAATCCATAGAAGTGGACGGGGCAACTGCCTCTCAGGCGGAGAGAAATTGATCTGCTCGGCTCTGGCCGGCGTGTAGGATGTGACGGCTTCTCCTGCGGCACTATCTTCCCGCGAAGACTCGCGGCGATTTTTTCTCACATGATCATAGACGCCGAACGTGAGAAGAAGGACAACGGCGAGAACAGCGGTGAGAACAAGGACCGGGACCGGGCCCCAGTCAATCCCTGCCCGGTCGGCCAGGATCGCTGCGATACTGATGGTGAAAACGGATACCGGTGCTGCCACACTGAGCGCGTGTACCCGTCCCAGCCGTGCGCATCGACCAATGACGTAGCCGGGAGCCAGCAGCCATGCAATCATCACTATGGTGAGCGGCATCAGACCGATCCAGGTCATCCGTGGCTCCGGTTTTCTCGTTCGATACGTGATGATCCGGTCAAGACCGCACCATGTGTGGCCTGTACCCCTTCCGGTTCCTGCGCGGCCTGCCCGATGAAGGGGATCTGCCTCGTCTCGTGATGGTTTTCGGCGATACGGCTCACGGGCCGGACCCGGGTCATGACTCGTCCGAGTCCGAGCCGAAGAGTTCGTTGGGATCGGGTGCCTGGGTGATCGCCAGGTTCCGGGCCAGCTGCGTGATGTCACGGTTCTGGCTGATCGCGGTGCGCCGTGCCGCGACCATGTTCCCCACGACGAGTACGACCAGCGCGTAGAGCACGAGATCAGTGCCACGGCCGATCCCCACGAGATGGGCGATCGAGGTGAGCCACTCGGGCATGATCACGAAGACCACTGCGGCGAGCAGCAGCAGCACGAGCATGATCCGCCGCACCGCCCGTCCGCGGGTGTGGGGGCGCGGCACGAGCAGCAGCACCGCCAGCAGCCCGAAGGCGAGTAGCAGGATGACTTTGATGATGATCTGATTGGCCATGATGCTCACCCGAACATGAGGTCGAAGAGGATGTTCACCGAGTTCCACAGGGACTGGCCCTTGGCGCGCGAGTAGTCGGTGTACAGCACATGCACCGGGTGCTCGCGGTAGGCGAGCTTGTGGGTGGCGATCTCGCGCAGGAATTCCGAGCCGTGGGCCATGCGGTTCTGGTGGATCCGGATCGTGCTCGCCGCATGGCGGTTCAGGGCACGAAGACCGTTGTGGGTATCGGTGACGTCGAGTTTCGTACTGAAACGCTCGAAACGCACCGCCGTCTTGAGGACGAGCCGCTTGAGCGCGCCGGCCTCCACCTTGTCGTCCAGGAACCGCGAGCCCAGGATGATGTCGAGATCGGGCTCGGCGCGGAGCCGTTCGACCATCGCCTCGGCATCGCTGACCCGGTGCTGGCCGTCCGAGTCGAAGGTCACGAAGTAGTTCGCCGCCCGGTCCTGGAGCGCGTAGGTCAGTCCGGTCTGCAGTGCGGCGCCCTGCCCGAGGTTGATGGGATGCGAGACGACGACGGCACCTGCCCGGCGGGCAATGCCTGCCGAGTCGTCGCCGGAGCCGTCGTCGACACAGACGATCTTCGGGAAGGTTCCGAGCGCCTCACGGATCACGTCACCGACGACTGGGCCTTCATTGAACAGAGGCACCACCAGCCAGGCGTCAGTGGGCACGGCTCTCCCCCCAATCAGGTGCTTACGCATGCACGGCGGGATTTTACCAGCGGGTGCTCATGCCGTTGCGCGGCACGCGGGCACCCCAGGGTTGCCTGCTGCGATACTTTGACCCATGCGGATCCTCATCACCGGCGGCGCCGGCTACATCGGCAGCACGATCGGCTCGGCGGCCCTCGACGCCGGCCACGAGCTCGTCGTCATCGACGACCTGTCCGAGGGGCGAGCCGAGTTCTGTGCCGGTCGCACCTTCTACCGGGGAGACATCGGTGATGCAGCACTGCTCGACAGGGTCTTCAGCGAGAACCGCATCGACGCCGTCGTGCACTGCGCCGCGCACATCGTGGTGCCGGAGTCGGTCGCCGAGCCGCTGCGTTACTACGAGAACAATGTCGGCAAGACCCTCGACCTGCTGAACGGCATGCTGCGCAACGGCGTGCACGACATCGTCTTCAGCTCGTCGGCATCGGTGTACGCCGACCCAACGGACGGCTTCGCCGTGGCCGAGGATCACCCGACAGCAGCGGACAGCCCCTACGCGTGGACTAAGCTCATGATGGAGCAGATGCTCGCCGACACGGCCGGGGCCACTCGGCTGCGGGTCGTCGCGCTGCGCTACTTCAATCCGCTGGGGGCCGATCCCGCGCTGCGCAGCGGTCAGCAGTGCCCGCACCCCACGAACGTGCTCGGCAAGATGCTCGACGCCTGGTCCGAGGGCAGCACGTTCACCATCACCGGATGCGACTGGGACACCCCTGACGGCACCGGCATCCGCGACTACATCCACGTGTGGGACCTGGCCCAGGCGCACGTGGCGGCCCTGGAGCACCTGCACGAACTCGTCACCGACGAGCAGCCCTACCAGGTGGTCAATGTCGGTACCGGCCGGCCGATGAGTGTGCGCGAGCTCACCGACGCCTTCCAGCAGGCCACCGGCGCTCCGCTGCGGATCGTCGAGGGCCCGGCCCGGCCAGGTGACGTCATCGGCGCCTACGCCAGGACCGACAAGGCAGCGGAGCTGCTCGGCTGGCATGCCCGGTTGAGCGTCGCCGACGGCATCCGTGACGCCCTGGCCTGGCTGCCCAGGCGCAAGGAGATGCTCGGCTACTGAGCATCGGGTGACTGAAGAAAGGGCTCAGGCGGTCCGGTGCAAGCCGATCAGGTGGACCATCGCACCGGCCAACGGCCCAGTGGACAGTGCGATGCAGGCTCTCACCGGCAGGGAGAACGGCAGGAACATCAGCAGGGTCGACACGAGCGCAGCAGCGAACCAGCCGGCGCTGAACCACCGGTGAGCGCTCGCGGCCACCGTCGCGGCGCCCGTCAGCGTGATGAAGGCCAGCGGCACCGCGGCCAGCGTGAGACCCGCGAACGTTGCGCCAGTGGCGACAAGCGAGGGGTCGTAGAGTACACGCAGCACCCACGGGCCGACGATGACCATGAGTGCCGCACAGATCACGCCGAGCGCTCCCACGAGCACCAAGGGCTTGGCGAGTGCCCTCATCAAACTACCCCGGCGGCTGAGGAATGCCGTGATGGCCACCCCCTGAAAGGCCAGCAGCGGAATCATGATGGGGGAGCGGGTCAGGGAGATCGCCGTGATCGTGCCGGCCAGCAGACCCGCCTCCTCATCCGGGGAGGTCAACTTGATGATTGTCGGGAAAGCCGTGACGAGGATCGCCGTGGAGGTCGACGAGACCATGGACAGCAGGCAGTTGTGGAGGAAACGCCCACAGCCCACATCGGCACGCGCCCGCAGGATGCGCCGACCCCTGCGCATCGGGACGAGCAGCAGCACCCAGGTCAGACTGGCCAGTACACAGGCGGCCTCGGTGCAGAGCAGGCCCGCGCCGAGAACGGCAGCCGCAATGACGAACCCGAGCCGGCCAGCCGCGTCTAGGATCATCAGCCAAGAAAAGACCGGCCAGTCATTGAGCCCCGAGGCAGCACCGAGCCAGGTCTGGTAGAGACCGTAAAGGATGAGCCCGGCAGCCACCAGGTAGACGACATGGGGCATCGAGTCGGCCACGAGACGGGGCCCCCACCATGGTGACGTAAGGACGGTCGCCAGCGCCGTGCATGCTGACAGGAGCAGCCCGACCCGGAACACCGGGACACCGGACTGAGAGGCCGACTCGAGACCCGGACCCGGCCCCCTGGAGTTCACCGCCCGGGTCGTCTCGTTGTACATGCCGTTGACCACACCGTAGAAACCGAACAGCAACGACCAGAAGACCACGAACGAGGCGTAGGGGGCTGCGTCCCCATCGGTGACGAGGCTGCGTGCAGCAACGATCGTGATGAGCAGCGTGGAGACGGCCGCTGAGGCCGATGCCACCAAGATCCCGGTAGTCCGTCGCTTGTTCAGACCGATGCTCGCAGAAACTTGTGTCTCGGAACTGCTAGGCACGATCAGATATCGTAATGGTTCCGCGGCGCTGAGGGCCGTGTGACTGGATCTCGGCTCATGCGGTGCGCTCCCGTTGCACCAGCTGACGCAGGTAATCCCCATAGCCCGACTTGGCGAGTTCATCCGCCCGCCTCAGCAGGACCTCGTCATCGAGCCAGCCATTGCGCCAGCCGGCCTCCTCGGGGCATCCCACGTGCAGGCCCTGACGAGCCTGAATGGTGCGCACGAAATTGCTGGCGTCGTTCAGTGAGTCGAAGGTCCCCGTGTCGAGCCAGGCAGTGCCCCTCGGCAGGACCTCGACATGAAGGCGATTGGCAGCCATGTACAGGCGGTTGATGTCCGTGATCTCGAGTTCACCACGGGCGCTGGGCTTTAGATCCCGGGCGTAGGCAACGACATCGTTGTCGTAGAAGTACAGACCGGGAACCGCCAGGTTCGACTTGGGCCGCTCCGGTTTCTCCTCGATCGACACCGCCATGCCGTTGTCGTTCACCTCGACGACGCCATAGGCCTGCGGGTCGGCGACCCAGTAACCGAAGATGGCCGCACCGTTGACGTCGGTGTTGCTGGCCAGACGTGTGCCGAGTCCGGGACCGTAGAAGATGTTATCCCCGAGCACCAGGGAGGCTTTGTCGCCGCCGATGAAGTCCGCCCCGATGGTGAAGGCTTGGGCGAGGCCAGCCGGCGAGGCCTGCACGGCGTACTGGAGACTGATACCGAACGCGGAACCGTCCCCCAGCAGACGCGCGAAAGCGGCCGAGTCCTGAGGGGTCGTGATGACCAGGATCTCTCGTATACCGGCGAACATGAGTGTCGACAGCGGATAGTAGATCATCGGTTTGTCGTAAACAGGGACGAGTTGCTTGCTCGTGGCCATGGTGATCGGGTGTAGACGGCTTCCGGTGCCGCCCGCCAGGATGATGCCTCGCATGTGCTCTCCTTGCGCCGTGTCTCGTGGCGATCTGCCTGTGTTGTCTGTGCACAATCTACCTACCGAGCGGCTTCACTATGCTGGGTTGGCAGTCTTGGAAGAGGAGGGCAGATGCTGGGTCGTGGCTCTGGCAACCACCGCACAGACGACATCGGCATGACCGGCCGGGTGAGCGTGTGCATGGCGACTTGGAATGGCGCCCGTTTCGTCGAGGCCCAGCTCGCGTCGATCCTGTCAGAGCTCGGGCCGGCCGACGAGGTGATCGTCGTCGACGACGCCTCGAGCGACAACACCGTGGAGCTGGTGCAGTCGATCAGCGATCCGAGGGTCAAGGTCTTCCCGCGGGACGAAAACAAGGGCTATGTCCGCACGTTCGAGGAGGCGCTGACACGAGCCGGCGGTGACTACCTGTTCCTCTCCGATCAGGATGATGTGTGGGTGCCGGGGAGGGTGCGTGTCATGGTGCAAGCCCTCCAGGAGAACCAAGTGGTCGCTTCGAACCTGTCGACACTCGACGGTCCAGAGCGCATCCCGGGGCCCTTCCTCATCAAGGACTGGCACGTGCGTTCCCAGGATTCGCGACGCAACCTGTGGAATCTGTTCCTGCAGCTGGCCGGCCTGCAGTGCTACTGGGGCTGCGCGATGGCTGTTCGTCGTGATGCCTTGGAATATCTGCTGCCCTTCCCGGACTTCCTCATCGAGAGCCATGACCAGTGGATCGGCCTGTGCGCCAACATGGCGGGCTCGATCGTCCATTGCGACGAGCGCACGATCCGGCGCCGCTACCACGGCGACAACCTGACACCGGCACAGCCGCGGGGAGTCCTGCCGGCACTCCGCTCACGGTGGATGCTCATCAGGTGCTTGGGCGTCGCCCGTCTGCGGGGTCTTGGGCGACCACGGATGCGCTCAGGGTGTCATGCCGCTCGCTCGCGCGTGCTCGGCTAGATGATCTATTCCGGGGTGGTTGGTGGTCGTAGGCGGTGAGGGAGCGTAGGACGGGTGCGCCGATCTTGTCGTTGTGCCAGATGACCGCGGTCAGGGCGAGGAGTCGTTGGGTGATGCGTACGTGTATGCCTTCGACAGTGTGGGCGTGGTGACGTTCCAGGCCGAGTTGGTCCTTGGTGGTGTCGAAGATCGATTCGATCAGCTGACGGATGGGTTTGAGTAGGCGGGCGCCGGTACGAGCCGGTTCGCCCTTGCGTTGTTTGCGTAACAACCGGAACCCTGGAGGGTTATTCGAAACTGTTTTTGAGGAATTCTAGTGCGGTGACTGCTGTGATGGTTTCTGGGAAGGTGTGCAAGGGGTCTGCGGTAGCCGGTGTGGAGTATCCGCCAGGTCTTCAGTTGAGCGA
>NZ_RCIV01000011.1 GCF_003666605.1 Propionibacterium australiense
CTGGCACATCACCTGGACCGCCAACGGGCACACCGGCACCGACACCACCACCCGCCCCGCCGGCACCCACCACATCACCGTCATCGAACTGTCCTCAATCCTCACCAACCCCAACCAATGAGCCAGCAGGTGTGGCGTCCTCTGACCCGGGAAGAAAACCAGTAACACGGACAGTCCCTGCCCAACCACAGCCATGCGACCGCCGGGCTGTCGGTGCCGGCGTGCAGGCAATCGCCCGCCCGTCTCAAGTCATCGGGCGGTGGGGCGCCATGTGAAGACGGCCTCGATCCGAGGTGCCCCGTTCGTCAAAGACCAGAACACGGATGTCTGTGTGCCAGGCACCCCGACACGGAACCTGATCCCCTCCTTCGTCTGAAGAGCCGAGGCCCGAACCTGCCAGTCACCACGGCTACACCACTATGAGGGACCCAACACGGCGCGCAGGTACTGGAACAGGGGCGGGCCGTCCGGGTCGGGGTGCAGCACGCGGACCTCGACCCGGTAGACCTCGCGCACCACCTCGGCGGTGAGCACCTGCGCGGGCGGCCCGTAGTGCACTGCCCGCCCGCCCTTGAGGACGAGCACCTCGTCGCAGTAGGTGGCTGCCAGGTTCAGGTCGTGCAGGGCGACGACGACGGTCAGCCCGGTCGCCCTCACCCGGTCGAGCACGTCGAGCTGGTGGGCGATGTCGAGGTGGTTCGTCGGCTCGTCCAGCAGCATGATGCGGCCCTCCTGCGCGAAGGCCCGGGCGAGCTGCACGCGCTGCTGCTCGCCGCCGGACAGGGTCTGCCAGTGGCGCTGCATCAGGTGCTCGACGCCGGTGAGGCGCGCGGCCCGGGCGGCGACCTCGCGGTCGTGCCTGCTGACCCCGGCCCAGCGGCTGCGGTGCGGGATGCGACCCAGGTCGATGGCGTCGGCGACGAGCACGTCCTGGTCGGTGCTGGCCTGCTGCTGCACGGCCACCAGGGTGCGGGCCATCTCGCGGCGCCCCCACTGCGCGTAGGGCCGCCCGTCCAGGCTCAGCTCGCCGCGGTCGGGCGTGACGAGCCTGGCCAGGGCGTTCATGAGTGTCGACTTGCCGGCGCCGTTGGGGCCCAGCAGACCCAGCACGTGCCCGGGGATGGCGGTCACGTCGATGCCGTCGATGATGACGGTGCCGCCCGCCGACCAGGTGACGTCCTTCGCCTCGAGTCTCATCGTGATCCCCTCCTTCGGGCCAGCAGCGCCGCGAACACGGGCACGCCGACCATGGCGGTGATGACGCCGACCGGCACCTCCAGCGGGGCGAACGCCGACCGGGCGATCGTGTCGGCCCACAGCAGGAAGATCGCGCCGAGCACCGCCGAGACCGGCAGCACGCCGCGGTGCCTGGTGCCGACGAGCATGCGGGCCATGTGCGGTAGCACCAGGCCGACGAAGCCGATGGCGCCGCTGGACGCCACGACGATGGCGGTGAGCAGCGCGGCGAGCACGAGCAGGATCACCCGGGTGCGCACCACCGCCACGCCCAGCGAGGCCGCCTGTCGCTCGCCGAAGGTGAAGGCGTCGAGCGAGCCGGCCAAGCCCAGGGCCAGCACCATGATGACGGCGAAGGCCGCGACGGTCTGCGCCACGTCGGCCCAGGATGCGCTGGCCAGGGAGCCCATGAGCCAGTACAGGACGCCGCGGGTGGTGTTCGCGTCGGCGCCGACCATGATGATGAACGAGGTGAGAGCCGAGAATCCCTGGGTGACGGCCACGCCGGCCAGCACGATCTTGTCCGTCGTGCCGCCGGCGAGCCGGGCCAGGGCGAGCATGATCGCGAAGGCGACGAGGGCGCCGACGAAGGCGCCGCCCGACAGTCCCAGAGTCGTCCCCACGCCCATGACGAGGACGACGACGGCGCCCACCGAGGCCCCCGAGGAGACGCCGAGCAGATAGGGCTCGGCCAGCGGGTTGCGCAGCAGCGACTGCATGATGACGCCGCAGATGCTCAGCGCGGCGCCGCAGGCGGCGGCCAGCAGCACGCGGGGCAGCCGCAGCTGCCAGACCATCGCCTCCTCCAGCGTCGTCAGCCCCGGGTCGCCGGCCAGGTGCAGCTCGTGGGCCAGCACCGACCACACCTGTCCCACGGTGAGGTCGGCCGGGCCGAAGGTGATGGCCGTCACCACCGAGACGGCGAGCAGGACGACACCGACGGCGGTGACGAGCCCGGCGTTGAGCCGGCCGGCGCGAGCTGAGCCCCGCGCGGTCATCGCAGCCCGTACTGCTTCATGCCGGCGCTCAGCTTCTCGGCGAGATCGACGTTGCGGATCGACGGGTTCATGTCACCGCCGGCGACGATGATGAACCGCTCGTTGCGGACCGCGTCCATCTGGGCCGTGACCGGGTTGGACTTGAGGTACTCGATCTTGGCGTCGGCGGTCTCGGCGGTCTGCGACTTGCGGGTCAGGTCGCCGATGACGAGGACGTCGGGGTTCTTGGCGGCCAAGTCCTCCCAGCTCACCTGCGGCCACTCCTTGGTGTCGTCGGCGTAGACGTTCGTCACCTTCAGGTCGTTGGCGATCATCTGCGAGGCGCCGGTGCCGCCGGCGACGTAGGGGGACTCGGAGTTGGCGAACCAGAAGGCCGCGGTGACCTCGTCGCCGTCGGCGGCGCCGGAGTCGGCGATGGCCGTGTCGAGACGGGCCTGCAGCGTGTCGACCAGTTCGTCGCCCTTGTCCGGCACGCCGTGGATGGCGGCCAGGTCACGGATCTCCTGGTAGACGTCCGCCATCTCCAGCAGCTTGGACTTCTCCGAGTCACCGCTGCCCGAGTCGCCCTTCTCGCACTGGTTGGGGGCGAGGTAGGCGGGCACGCCGAGGTCGGCGTAGCTCTGGTAGGAGCCGGAGCCGGTGTCGTCGAGGGTGTTGGGGAACGAGGCCGAGACGAAGTCGGGGCTGACGGACAGCACCGTCTCCAGCGAGGCGTTGTTGTCGGCCAGGCGCTCGATCCTCTCGTTGTCCTCGGCCAGGTTCTCCAGCACCGGATCGGTCCAGGTGGCGGTGCCGACCATCCGGTCCGCGACGCCGAGCGAGAGCTGGATCTCGGTGGACGACTGGTTGAGCGAGACGGTGCGCTCGGGCGCCTTGTCGAAGTGCAACTCCCGGCCGCAGTTGGTGATCGTCAGCGGGAAGCCCGGCGACGCGGAACCGGA
The DNA here is from genome assembly GCF_003666605.1 of Propionibacterium australiense. Classification (GTDB taxonomy): domain Bacteria; phylum Actinomycetota; class Actinomycetes; order Propionibacteriales; family Propionibacteriaceae; genus Propionibacterium; species Propionibacterium australiense. Next base: position 3,176 of record NZ_RCIV01000011.1, read on the forward strand.
CGCCTCCGAGGATCCGGACTCGCCGGCCGAGCAGCCGGCAGCCAGCAGCGAGACGGCGGCCAGGACGATGAGCGGGGTGCGGGTACGCATGGTGTTCCTCCTTGTGGCCCGGCCCTTCGGGTGGAGAGGCGCCGTCGCCGGTGGCGGCGCCGCGGCCGAGCGTCGCAGGGCCGGCTGGAACGCTCGGCGCAGGACGCGGCTCAGGCGGACTCGGCGAGAAGGCCGGCCAGGGCCTCGGTGAGGTCGACGGTGCGCATCGACGGGTCGAGCGAAGAGCCGGGCACGATGACGTAGCGCTTGTTGCGGACCGCGTCCATCTGTGCGGTGACCGGGCTGGACTCGAGATGGGCGGTCTTGTCGTCAGAGCCGTGGGCGGCCGACGAGACGTCGCCGGCGCCCTCCGGGCCAGACGTGCAGCCCGCGAGGGTGAGCCCGGGACGGTCGGCGACGACGCCGGCACGGGTGGTACTGGAAATGGTCCGCACCATGGCGGTGCTCCTTCAGGGTCGGGGTGAGTACGCGACACCCATTGCCTGCGCCCCGTCTTCGGGACGCGCCACCGATCGGTCTTCGGACTCGGGATCGCCCGCCGTGGTCGTCCTTCCCGGGCGCCCTGCCCAGTGGATCACCGACCCGGCGTCACCCATACCGCTGCGCGTCAGTTCCGGCCTTGCACCGGATTCCCTGCTCCTGCGAGCACTCGATGACGCCAGCACCATACCCCAGATGTGTCTCCAGACGCTCGTCAACGCCGCCGCCATCGCGGCCCGATGCGATGTGAGTCGCCCCACCGTGTCAGAGTGGACGAGGGACGCGTCCTTCCCCGCGCCCTGCGCCTTCATCACCAGCCCGGCCTGGGAGTGGCACGAGGTGCGCTCCTGGATCCAGAACCGGACGCGCGGGAAGGTCGACCTGACCCAAGAACCAGACGCGTTGTCTCTTCATGACATTCGGCGGATTCTCGACCATCCGTGCCGGGGACGAACGCATGATGCTCGCAGGTTGAGCACTGTCCCGGTGGGCGCTGCTCGACGCCGGCGCCCCGTGCTCGGCCACCCCACGGCTGCACGGTGAGGGCCGAGCGCGCGCCCTGAGCGGACCGGCGGGTCATCCCGCCACGCCGACGAGGGGTTTCCGCTCCGCCGCCTCACCGGTTATCGTGAGCTGAAGGCGCTCATCATGCCGTCATTCGCGTACCCATCGATCGGGATGGAAGGCGTGATCGCCGCGACCACGAGGGCGAGCCGGGCCGCAGCCTGCGCCGCCATGAACAACAGAAAGCAGAGAACCGTGAATCGGGACCTTCCCCTCCACTCGAGAACGGCTTCTCGCACGAGGCGACACCGGCGCCGCGTGCGAGCCGCACTGTCCGCCGCGGTGGCGTCCGTCATGTTCCTGGCCCAGGGCGCCGTCGAGGCCCGGGCCGATGACCTCGACGACCAGTTCGCCGCGCTCCAGGACAAGATCGCCAGTTCCTCCGGCACCGTCTCCGACAGCTACGCCACGCTCGACGCGGCGATGAGTGCCCTCACCGCCTCCCGAGACGAGCTCTCAGCCGCCCAGCAGACCGCCGAGAAGGCGCAGAAGGCGGCGGATGAGGCACAGCGCGACGCCGACGCCGCCGCCGAGGCGCTGTCCACCGCCCAGGACAACCGCAAGGCCGCGCAGGCGCAGGTCGACGAGGCCCAGACGCAGGTCGACGGCGCCAAGCAGGAGCTCGGCATGGTCGCCAGCCAGGCCGCCCAGCAGAACACCGGCCTGACGGGCATCGCGCTGCTGGTCGGCGACGGCTCGACGAGCCAGATCAGCAACCGCGTCCAGTGGGCCAACCAGTCCTTCTCGGCCACCCAGGCCAAGGTGGCCGCCTACCAGAGCGCCCTCGACGAGCTCTCCGCCAAACGTGATGCGCTCGTGGAGGCCGAGAACGACGCCCAGGCCGCCCGCGACAAGGCCGTCGACCGGCTCGCCGCGGCGCAGGAGGCCTCGCAGGCGGCAGCCGACGCGGCCGCCGCCGTCCAGGAGAAGCTCGACGCCAACCAGGCGGCCCTGGCCGCGGCCCAGGACATCGTCAACGAGGCCGTGGCCAGCGATGACGCGCTGAAGAGGCAGGCCAATGATCTGGCCTCCCAGATCCAGGCCCGTGATGCGGCGGCCGCCGCGGCCGCCGCCGAGACCGCGGCCGCCGCCAACCGCGCGAACGCCGCAGCAGGGGCCAGCTGGCTGACGACGAACATCGCCCCCGGGCAGCTCACGCCGTACAGCGTCGACCAGGCCGTCGCGACGGCCCAGGCCATGGAGGGTGACATGCGCTACGGCAACATGTGTCTGGCCCTGGTCGCCGCCTTCTACGGCTACTCCAGCTCCGGCGTGAACTCGGCCACGGATGCCGCGGCCACGATCATGGCCGCCGGGCAGATGCAGTACGACACCTCGAACATCCCGGTGGGTGCCCTCGTCTGGTACGACGGAGCCCCCGCGGGCAACCCGTTCGGTCATGTGGCCATGTACGCGGGCAACGGCATGATCTACTCCAACGGCGCCGCGAACGGCGGCGTCGGGGTGATCTCGCTCGACACCCCGTCGGCGGGCTGGGGAGAACCGCTCATCGGCTGGTCCAGCGTCTGGCTGCCCAACGCGACGGGCTGACCCGAGCCGAGACACCAGACGATCAATGTTCGTGATGGCCGCCCCAGCCACTGCCCGGGGCGGCCATCACGCGTCTCGGCGCGGCGTCCGACCCGGCTCCTGCAGGACACGACCGGTGACGACGAGCCGGGCTGCGGGGGCTGCCCTAGACTGCCGGCCATGGGTGCCCAGGACCGCGTACGACGAGCAGCAGGCCGTCTGCCCGCAGCCGCGCTCGCCCTCGCCTGCCTGTGCGGGTGCGCCGCCGCACCCGGGACGGAGAAACCTGCCCCGGCGACCAGCGGCACGCCCCTGGCCCAGGGCTGCGGCGCCGCCGAGCTCGGCGCCCCGGACGGGGACCCCGGCGCGATCCGGGCGGCCGTCGGGGCCGCGGAGGCCGAGGGCGCAGCGGTGCGGATGAGCTGGTACGTCCCCGACGCCGGGGTCCTCACCGCCGGTTCGCTGGAGGACCTGCCGGCCTGGAGCACCTCGAAGATCCCGCTCGCCCTGGCCGTCATCGCCTCCGGCCAGGGCGAAACCTACTCGGAGACCATCGCCCTGGCGCTCGAGGAGTCCGACAACACCGCCGCCGACACCCTGTGGAACGCCCTGGGCGAGACCGACACCGAACGCGCCGGCGCCGTGACCGGGGTGCTGCGCGAGGCTGGCGATGCCACGACGACCGTCCCGGACGAACAGCTCGTCGCCGGGTTCTCGGTCTTCGGCCAGACGCAGTGGGCGACGGGCGACCAGGTCGCCTTCCTCGCCCAGCTGCCCTGCCTCGACGGCTCGGACGAGGTGATCGCCGACATGGGCCAGGTCGACCCCGCCCAGTCCTGGGGCATCGGGGCCCGGCCCGGCGCCGCCTACAAGGGCGGCTGGGGGCCCTCACCGGACGGCGGCTATCTGGCACGCGAGTTCGGCTGGTATCCGAACGCCGCCGGCCAGCGGGTCCTGGTCGCCATGGCCGTCCAGGACCCGGACGGCTTCGAGGCCGCCACGGCCACGCTCGGTCGGCTGTCCACCGCCCTTGGCTGAGTGGTATCCCCTGGCGGGCCGGCCACACCGCGTCAGGGACCGGGCGTCAGCCCCGGATGTAGACCACCGCGTCATTGCCGCCGGAACAGGTCGTGTAGCCGCTGATCGAGGCGCACGTCATCGTGTAGTCCTGTCCCGTCACCGGGCTGTGGGCCTGGATCGTCTCGGTCTGGCCCTTGGGGCTGCGTTCCCAGGCGCTGGCGACGTTGAGGGCGAACTGGCAGCTGGTCTGCTCGTTGCCGGCCGCCACTGGCGGGGAGCACTCGGTGGCCCCGACCGGCCAGGCGAGCGCCTCGCTGCTCGTCGCGCTGGGCGCGGTCGTCGGGTACGAGGAGACCGAGGTGGCCGGGTTCGGCCCGCCGCCCGGGTTGCTGTTCGCCTCGCGGGCGAGGACACCGAAGCCGGCGAACATGCCGATGACCATGACCGCCACCAGGAGCAGCCAGAGGATCTCGGGGATCCAGAAGGCCAGCCAGTAGGGCATGGTCGACCTGTTGAGCCGCTTGGCGCGGCTGGTGCTGATGAGGCACGGGATGAGGCCGAACAGGCCGAAGAACACGGTGATGATCGCCGTGGCCGCCGGATGCAGGGGCTCCTCGGCCGCCGGCTGCTGCGGATAGCCGTCCCGGGCGGGCCGGGCGAGGTTCTGCGGGGCCCCGCAGCGCGGGCACTGCGCCGTGCCGGGGGCCAGATGGAGCCCGCAGTGGAAGCAGTGGAATCCCTGACCAGTGGAGTTGCTCATCGTTGACCACCTCGCGTGTGCGACCCCCGTCCCCCACGCGGGCCCGCATCCAGGCTACCGGGCCGTCCGCCCGGCAGGGGCACGTGCCGGGCCCCGGACAGGGGCCGTGCGATGTTCCGGCGACGGACGCCGCCGCTCAGGCCCCGTCCCCGGGCAGGCGGAAGGCGCTGGCTCCGTCGCCGCGACCTTGGCGCTGCGCGAGCCGTCCCCGGGAGCAGGCTGAAGGCACAGGACGAGGGCAGTACCAGCGGCAGGGCCCAGGTCCGGCCCCCGGGGGCAGGCGGCTCGCCCACATGCAGGAGGCCGACGCGACGGCCGGCGTCCACCCCGTTTCCGGTGCGGGCGCCTCGGCCCTTCCCGCGGCGGCACGAGGCAGGCTTGGTCCATGAGTTCCTTCACCGATCTGCTCGCCGCCGGCCCGGCCGTCCTGGACGGGGCGATGGCCACCGAGCTGGAGGCCCGTGGCGTACCGATGCACGAGAGCCTGTGGTCGGCTGCGGCGATCGACTCGGCGCCCGAGCAGATCAGCGCGGTGCACGCCTCCTATCTGGACGCGGGGGCGCGGATCGTCGAGACGGACACCTACCAGGCCTCGACACTCGGCCTGACCGACGCGGGGGCCCAGCCGGCGCAGGCGCGTGGGCTCGTCCGCGACGCCGCCGAGCTCGCCCTGCTCGCCGTCGCGGACTGGCAGGAGGAGAACCCGGGGCGGCGGGCTCTGGTGGCGGGCAGCGTCGGGCCGTTCGGCGCCTATCTGTGCGACGGCTCGGAGTACACGGGAGCCTACGAGCTGACCGACACCGAGTACCGCGTCTTCCACGCCGAGCGTCTTCACGCGCTGGACGAGGCCGGGGTCGACGTCCTCGCGGTCGAGACGATGCCGAAGCTGAGCGAGGCACGTGCCGTCGCCGGACTCATCGCCACCGAGACCAGCCGACCGGCCTGGGTCAGTTTCCAGGTGCGCCGCGGCGCGGGCTCGCTCGTCCTGGCCGACGGCACCCCCCTGGCGGAGGCCGCCCGCTGGGCGCAGTCGACGGCCGTTGTCGAGGCGGTCGGGGTGAACTGTGTCGCCCCGGACCTGGTCGCCCCGGCGCTGAAGGAGCTCGCCGCGCACACGGACAAGCCGCTGGTCTGCTACCCGAACGCGGGTGAGACCTGGGACGCCATCGGCCGACGATGGTTGCCGACCGGTGTCGGTGTCGACTGGGCCCGGCTCGTGCCGCAGTGGCTGGCGCTGGGAGCCGGACTGGTCGGCGGCTGCTGCCGTACGGGTCCCGAGGACATCGCCCGCATCATGGCCGCGATGGGCTGACCCGGTATGGTCGGATGCCTGTCGGGGACGCGGTCCCGGCGACGCAGCACTCGCCGATGGCGCCGGGCCGAGCAGGGCAGGAGCCGACCGGGCCTTATCCTTGTGGGGCCCGAGCCGGGCCGATCCGACCGAAGGACTGGACGTGCCATGACCACTGCCCTCACGCCCAACGCCGACGAGAGCGAGCACGCCACGGGAGCGCTCCGCTGGCGGGACGATCTCCGGGTCGCCGCGATCTGGTGGGCGCTCAGCCGTGTCTTCTTCGCGGGCCTGGCGCTCGTCCTGGACGCCGCCGGGCGCGTCGTGCACCCCACGGCGGGCGTCTGGCCGGTGAACGTCTTCGTGCGGTTCGACGCCGGTCACCTGCTGCGCGTCACCGCGTACGGCTACTTCACCCCCGACAACGGCGTCAACGCCTACGACGAGGCCTTCTTCCCCGGTTACCCGTTCGCCTCGAGAACCATCGCGCGACTCATCGGGCTGGGCCGGCTCGACATGGACACGGCCGTGGCGGGCGCAATGGCCGTCACCTGGCTGGCGGCTCTCGGGGCCGGCGTCCTCGTCGTCCGCATCGCCCGCGAGCACCTGCGGATCAGCCCGCACGCCGCGGCGGCCGCCTATCTGCTCGGTCCGTACGCGGTCTTCCTCATGGCCCCCTACACGGAGGCGCTCTTCGGGCTGTGCACGCTGGCGGCCTGGTACCTGGGCGAGCACCGGCGCTGGTGGGCGGCGATCGCGGCGGCGACGCTCGCCTGCTCGGCGCGAGTGAACGGTCTGTTCGTCGTCGTGATGCTGGCAGTCATGATGATCACCCAGTCGGGCCGCTCCGCCGGGCGGCAGCCGCTCTGGCGACCGGCCCGTGACTGGTGGCGGCTGCTCGCCCTGGGCATCCCCGTGTGCGCGCCGCTCGCCTACTTCGTCTATCTGTGGGCCCGCACCGGCGACGTCCTGTACTGGATGACCGCCCAGGAGAAGGGCTGGGGTCGCGGCTCGGCGTGGCTGGGCCGCGTCCTCGTCGACAGCGCCCGGCACATCACCGACGCGCAGACCCCCGCCGCCTCCTGGCAGCAGGGGCTCGAGTTCGTCTTCCTCATCGTCTTCTGCGACGCCTGCTGGTGGTGCCTGCGGCGGGGCCGCGCCGAATGGGCGGCCCTCGTCTGGCTCACCCTCTACAGCCTGAGCAGGGGGCCGGTGCTGCTGTCGCTGCCCCGCAACTGCCTCGACTGCTTCCCCGTCGTCCTGGCGATGGGTGCCGCGCTGTCGGCGGCCAGCAGCTGGCGGCGCTGGCTGCTCGCGGCGGCCGGTGTCGCCGTCGCGGTCATCAATACGACGACGATCCTCGCCGACCAGTGGACGGGCTAGGGTCTCACCGGCAGGAGCGGCGCACGTACGCGCCGCCGGGCGTCACGGCAGCCGGCCAACAGCCCGGGAATCACTGCTCGTCGTCGCGGCCGCCCTCGGCGGCCGGCTCGACGGCTTGGGCCTGAACGCTGGCCGGCTGGATCACCAGCGGCCTGCGGACGCCGGCCGCGTGGGCCTCGGCGGGACTGATGACGGCGATGCCTCCGAGGGCGATCGCGGCCGCTGTGCCCAGGGCCGTGAGGGAACGACGGACGCTGGGACGGCGGCGGCTGGGGGTGCTCTCATCGGTACTGTTCATGACCCCCACGCTGACCGGCCGCCCCATGCGATTCCTGTGAGGAATCTGTTCAGTTCTTGTGCCAAGACCGTTTCTCGCGAAGGCGCCGGCGAGAACCAGGGACACCCCTACTACTAGGGGCTTAAGCTGGGTTCAACGGATGGGCACTGGAAGGCGCCACAATGCCCGCAATGGTCCGTCGTCTACCGGAAGGACCCGCCGATGCACGAGGGAATCGACGAGCTCGCCGCCCGGTGGGGCGCGAGCCGGCAGGACGGCTCGTACCCGCGCCCCACCCTCGTACGCAGGCACTGGGCCTGCCTGGACGGGCCCGCCGGGTTCGCCGTCGACGACGAGGGAGCCGGACTGCGCGAGCGCTGGTGGGACTCGCCCGACCGTTTCGACCGGACGATCGTCCTGCCATTCCCACCGGAGTCGCGGGCCTCCGGCCTCGCGGACGCCGGACCGCATCCGGTCGTCTGGTACCGCATCGAGCTGACGCAGGCGCACCTGGCTGCCGCCGGGCACAGGCCCGGACGGCGGCTGCTGCTGCACCTCGACGGCGTCGACTACCACTCGATCGTCTGGGTGGACGGCACCGAGGCCGGTGCCCACGAGGGCGGGCAGAGCCCCGTCACCCTCGACATCACCGACGAGCTGACCGCCGACGGCCCGCACGCCATCGTGGTGCGAGCCTGGGACGACCCGTACGACCGCAGCCAGCCGCGCGGCAAGCAGACCTGGCAGGACGAGCCGGCCGGCATCTGGTACCAGCGCTCGACCGGCATCTGGCGGACGGTGTGGATCGAGTCGGTGCCGCCGGTGCACGTGCGGCGGGTCATCTGGCGGACTCCGGCGGCCGAGGAGGCGGTGACGGCCGTCGTCGAGCTGAATCGGCGCCCCCGACGGCCGGTGCTGCTGCGCATCGGCCTGGCCCATCGCGGCCTGCCCCTCGGCTCGGCCGCGGCACTCACCCGCGAGCAGACCACCGCCGTACGGATCGAGACGCCCGGCAGCGGCGAGCTGCGCTGGGCCCCCGGGCATCCCGAACTCATCGACGCCGCCGTCACCGCCGATGACGACGCGGTCGCCTCGTACACCGGCCTGCGCGAGATCGGCACGACGCATCGCGCGATCACCCTCGACGACGAACCGGTCTTCCTGCGCCAGGTACTCGAGCAGTGCTACTGGCCCGAATCCCTCTACTCCGCTCCGAGCGCCCGCGCCCTGCGCGAGGAGGCCGAGCTCATCCGGCGCCTCGGTTTCAACGGCATGCGCATCCACCAGCAGAGCGCGGACCAGCGTCTGCTCTACTGGGCGGACCGGCTGGGCCTGCTCGTCTTCGGTGAGATCGGCGCGGCCCACGAGTTCTGTTCCGAGGCGATCCGTCGGCTGCACCGCGAGTGGACGCAGGTGGTCCGGGCGAGCCAGGGGCATCCGTCGATCATCTGCTGGGTGCCGATCAACGAATCCTGGGGTTTCGCCGACATCCCCCGCGAGCCCGAACAGGCCCGCACGGCAGCCGCCATGGCGCGCCTGACGCGCAGCATCGACCCCTCGCGCCCGGCCCTGTCGAACGACGGCTGGCACCATGTCGACTCGGACCTGCTCACCGTTCACGACTACGACGCAAATGTTCCCCGCGTGCGCCTGCGCTACCGCAACCGGCAGGTGGAGCGCTGGCTGGCGCCGGGCGTGCTCGGCCCGGCGCGCAACTTCATCGTCGTCGGCTCGGACCAGCCGACCGACGTCCCGGTCCTGCTGGACGAGTTCGGCGGCATCCGTTTCTGTCCGGGCAGCCGCAGCCGGGGCTGGGGCTACTCGACCGTGCGCACCCGGAAACAGTTCGTGCGCCGCATCGGCGAACTCGTAGGGGCGGTCACGCTGGGCAGCGGCCTGGGCGGCTACTGCTGGACTCAACTGACCGACACGGGGCAGGAGACCAACGGCCTGTGCGACGAGAACAGAAGACCCAAGGCCGCCGTGCAGGAACTCGCCGCCGTGTTCGGCCAGCAACCGCAGTCCCCGTGAAGCCGCCGCGCTCCCTCGGGCCCCGGGCGAGGGATCGGCGGCCGGCATCCGGTCCTCTGCCAGCGCCCGGGCGAGTCGCTCGCGGGACGGCCTCTCGGCGCCATGTCGATTCGCCGGGAAACGGGACGCCACGAGCAGTTTTAACGTAGATTGGCCTTGCAGCACCCCCACGCAACACCCCAAGAGCCCCTCTCTTCCACGCATGTTGCGACTGCTCCAGCACACCCGCCCCTTGCAGGAGAACAGCATGAAGAAACTCAGAACGACGGGTCTTGCCCTGTTAACCCTGGCTCTGGCGCTGCCCACGGCATCGGGTATCGCACTCGCAGAGCCCACGACCGAGGACGATCCTGCTGCCCCGGTCACTGTCGCCGCCGATGACGGCACCGCGACCGAGACCGCCGAGACTGATGGAGATGCGGCCGACGCCGCCCCGTACGTCGGCTCGGCTGATGTGAGTTCCACCGCCTGCAGCAGCGTCGTCGGCGCCGACCGCCTCGCCAGCACGATCACCACCTTCAGCAACACGCAGATCGACGCCCTGACGGCCGGTTCCTCGTACCGGATGAACATCACCGGCTCCCTGGCCAACGGGCACTGTGCCGGTGACACGATCACCGTGGCGATCAGCCATCCGCTCAAAGCCAATGCGAACGCCAGCTACCCGATCTACGCGACTGACGGCACTCTCGCCGGTCAGCTGGTGGTCAACGGGGATGGCACACAGGCCACGCTGACCCTCAATGAGTGGGTCAGCACCCGCAACAACGTTGAACTCGACGCCTACCTCGCGGTCTCGGTGGCGACCACCGCGACCGAGCAGGACACCGCCACCTGGACCGTCGACAACACCACCTACACCAAGCCGATCACCCCCGGCACGGAGCCCTGCACCGACTGCGACACGATGCCCAGCCGAGCCGCCAAGTGGGGCAACTACACCCAGAATGACGGCGACGCCGACGACACGATCCGCATCGTCGTGCAGATCCCCACGTCCACGGCCCCGAAGACGACCTTCACCATCACCGACACCCTCGGCGCCGAGGGCCAGCGGTTCTCCTGTGTCGAGGACGACCTCAACTGGCGCTATTACACGTCGCTGCGCCCGGACGGCAACCTCGGCGACGGGGACTCGACCTACGACACGCTCGCCAAGACCGACACGAGCCAGATCGCGGTTCAGCAGGTCTCCTGCGATGACACCACCTTCACCGCCACCGTCACGATCGCCGAGGCCGGCGTCGCCTCCCGCCTGTACATCCCCGTGCTCGTCACCGACGAGCGCCGCACGGAGTTCCCCGACACCGTGACCGTCACCAGCGACCAGGGCTACAGCGGCGGAACCACGACGACCGTCTACAACGACAAGGGCGGCGGCACCCTCAGCGGCAACGACATGGCCCCCGGGATCGAGATCGTCAAGACCGACGCCGACGGCAACGACGCCGACACCGAGGCCGAAGCCGTCGACCTGACCGAGACCGACGGCTCCACGCAGCTGGTCCTCACGATCACGAACGCCGGCAGCGAGCGGCTGCGGGACGTCACCGTCACCGACGAGATCGCCAGGGGCGCGGGCAGCGTCTCGAACCTGGACTGCGACTTCTCCAAGGCCGATCCCGAGGCGCCGACCAGCGGCACCGCCTGGGAGGGGCCATTCCTCATCGGCGCCAGTTTCACCTGCACCGCGGACCTGTCCGGGGTGACCGGTGAGACCCACGAGGACGTCGCCTCCGTCGACGCCACCGGCTGGTTCACCGGCAAGGCCGTGCACGGCGACAACCCGTACCACGCCACTTCGACCCCACCGGCCGAGCCGAGCACCCCGGCCACACCGGACAGCAGCACGCCCAGCTCCAGCGCGCCGGCACCCAGCCAGAGCTCGCCCACCAAGAAGATGGGACTGCCGCGCACCGGCGTTGACGGTGCCAGTGGCCTGGCCGCCGTACTGGTCCTGGCCGGCCTGGGAACCGCCGTCGCCCGCCGTTCCCGCCGATGACCGGATGGCGACCGACGACTGAACCCTGACGGGTCCGGCCACACCGCATGGGGAGGGTCCCGGAGCAGACGCTCCGGGACCCTCCCCATGTCCGTCGCACGACGATGCGAGCGCACCATGAGGAACTCGTCATCAGTCCGCAGGGCACCGGCTCCGCGACACCGCGCAGCACCAGGCCCAGCGGCCCGCCCCGCACCGGCTTCGGTGCGGTGACCGGTCTGGCCGGTGCCGGAGCGCTGACCGCGGGCGCAGTGGCGATCGCTCGTCACCGTCGCCGTCACTGAGCGACTGAGACGCAGCGAGCCGAGCTGCGCCGAACCACCGCCAGGGGGTGGAGCGGCGCTCCGCCCCCTGGCGCATCCGCCCATCGGGAACGCCGCTCAGGGGCTGGTACGGGACCCCACCGAAAAACTGGGATCGGATTGCGCGAAGAGCACCTTCCCCGGGGCGGATCCGATAAGTTGACCACGTCCATCCCGGCGGACGGGCACCCCGCGTTCAGCGCAGTCACCCTCGGAATGGGACCATCACGCCCCTGCGGGCCGGCCTTCTCACGGAAGCCCTGCGTGGCGGCTCGTGCACGTCCGTCACCCGCATGCCACTGGCACAGGAGTCCGACGTGAAACCACCACGCATCCTGGGCAGGGTGGGCATCGCCATCGCGGCGATCGTCATCGCCCTGCCCTCCGCAGCGGGCACCGCCCAGGCCGATCCAGCCGTCCCCGAACCGACGCCGTGCGCACCTTCCGCCCTCGACGCCAGCGCCCTGAGCCTCGACATGACCACCGGTACCGGTTCGATCGTCACCAGTTATCAGGGCGGCCAGAGTTATCTCGCGCAGCTCACCGGCCAGGTCAGTCCGGCCTGCGACGGCGACTACATCGACGTCACGGTGCCCGCCAGCTTCAAGGTCACCAGCGGCCGCAGCTACCCGATCCACGCCTCCGACGGCCGTACCGAGGTGGCCACGATGTCCGTGACCACGACCGATGGCATCGCGACCGCCCGCATCACCTTCAACCAGACCAGTGCCGACATGGCGGCCACCAGCGAACTCACCCTGAGAGCCTTCCTGCAGGCCAGCCTGGACACCTCCACGGCCCCGGGCCAGGTCGTCGAGGCGGTCTGGGACGTCAACGGCGTCAGAACCCCGATCAGTGTCAACGTCACCCAGTGCGCCACCTGCGCCTCACTGCCGGCATCGCTGGCCATGTGGCAGTATCCCGATGCCGGCAACCAGTCCGGCGCGGAGAGCCTGCGCGTCCACGCCGTCTCGCAGCACCCGACGGTGGGGGAAGCGGCTGCGAGGACCAGCACGACCTCGACCTTCACCATCACGAACACCCTCGAGGCCGGCTCCGGCCAGGAGCACGACTGCACCACCCCGCTGCGCTGGTCGTGGTACACCACCAAGGATCAGCACGGCAATCCGACGGACCTGACGAGCGGCAACGCCGGCGACGACACCAGTGAGATCATCGACCTCACCGAGACCTCCTGCTCGGCCACCGCCCGCAGCTACACCGCCACCGTGACCACCCCAGACGGTCCCGACGGCGGCTACTCGCCCGTGGCGACGCGCGTGCGTTTCCCGATCACCGTCGACAGTCTCACCGGCACCTACACCAGCAGCCTCACCGGCAGCCAGGACGACACGCTCCTGCCCTCCCGGCAGGCATCGACCAGGGGTTCGGGCAGCGGCGGCACGCTCATCGGTGACGCCGTCACGGTCAGCGTGCAGGACTCCGGCGGCAACGACGCCGACACCGCGCAGGACGCCGCCGACCTGACACGGACGAACGGCGGCACGCAACTCACCGTCACCGTCCGGAACACCGGCGACGAGCAGCTGCAGAACGTGCGGATCAGCGGTTCGGTCGACGAGGGCGGGGCCACCGTGTCCGAGCTGGACTGCTCCTTCCCCGACGGCAGCACCGGCGCCGTGTGGTCCGGCCCGTTCAAGCCGGGCGCGGAGTTCACCTGCACCGCCGAGCTGAGCGGCGTGACGGCCGAGTCGGCCCATGCCAGCACGACCACGGTGCGGGCCGTGGGCGTCCTCAGCGGCCACGAGGTGAACGCCGAGGACAGCTACCACGCGAAGGTGACCAGGACCTAGGCGGCCGCGTCGAGCGGACCTCCTCCCGCGGCTGCCGGGGCACTGCCGCCGAGGATGCTCCGCAGGGCCGCTCCCGCGAAGGGGCCGGGCCCGGGCAGTTCTGCTCCGGGCCCGGCCCCTTCGCATCCTCGGCTACGGTTGATCCACCGCATCCGACGCCGCCGTGCCACGGGGACAAGTCTCAACCAGCGCTGGAAAGCAGGATGGCGGAAGTGGGCCATGCACAGGGCTCCGCACTAGGATTCATGCGAGGGTGAGTCGCACCAGCGTCTTGTTTGGAGGACACGTGGGTCTGTTCGACAGAGTCGAGAAGAAGCTTGAGGGCGCCGTCAACGGCGTCTTCGCCCGCGCGTTCAAGGGCGACGTGCAGCCCGTCGAAATCGCCTCCCGGCTTCAGCGAGAGCTCGACGCGGAGGCGCGCCTGCTGACGCGGGACAAGCGTCTGGTCCCCAACGATTTCCAGGTGCACCTGTCCAAGCACGACTACGAACGGCTGGCCCCCTACTCGCGCACGCTGAACGCGGAGATCGTTCCGGATCTGCGCGAGCACGCCGCCGAGCGGCACTACGTCTTCGACGGCCCGGTGAACATCGAGTACCTGCTCGACGAATCACTCAACACGGGCCATTTCGAGATCACCAGCGCGGCCGTCGCAACCGTCGCCGAGAAGAACGGCGCGGCGTCCTCCACGATGATCCGGCACGCGCCACTCGTTCTCGAGGTCAACGGCGTACGCCATCCGCTCATGCCACCGGGCTTCACCATAGGCCGCGGCACGGAGGCGGATCTTCGCATCAACGATCCGGGGGTCTCGCGCACTCATGCACGCGTCCTCATCTCCGAGAACGAGTACGGGGAACTCGACATCGCGATCGAGGACCTGGGCTCCACCAACGGCATCGTCGTCAACGGCCAGCGCGTCCAACGCTGTCGCCTCGACGACGGCTCCCGCATCGAGATCGGTTCGACCCGCATGCTCGTCCACTCTCCCGCAGGATCGTGACGTGAGCACCATCCTCGCCGCCACCTTGAAGGTGGTCTTCCTGGCCCTCATGTGGTTGTTCATCCTGTTCGTGGCGAACACGATCAGGACGGACCTGTTCGGCCGTACCGCAACCGCATCCGAACTCAACGACGCCCCCGGCCCGAACTGGGCCAAGCCCGCCAAGAAACGCAGACGCCGCAAGGACCTGACCCGCCTGGCCGTCATAGCGGGCCGTCGCACCGGCACCGAGGTACCGCTCGACGGCGAGATCACCATCGGCCGCTCGGCGGACTGCGTCCTCGACATCGACGACGACTATGCCAGTGGTCACCACGCTCAGCTGTGGCAGGACTCCGCCGGCCGCTGGGTCGTCACCGACCTGCAGTCCACCAATGGCACCTACGTCAACGGCGCGAAGATCGCCGAACCCACCCTCGTAGGGCCCAATGATGTGATCCGCATCGGGCGCTCTCAACTGAAACTGGAACGCTGACCCGTGACTGACTCCCAGACCAGCAAGACACTCGACGAGGACATGGTGCGCACCAACACGAGCGCACCGGCCGTCGACGCGCCGGCCGACACCGCCGGCCGGCGCTTCAGCCTCGACGTGAGCGCTCACTCCGAGATCGGTCTGGTCCGCAAGAACAACCAGGACTCCGCCTACGCCTCACCGACGATGATCATCGTCGCCGACGGCATGGGCGGCGCCGCCGCCGGGGACCTGGCGAGCGCGGCAACCATCCAGGAACTGGCCCGCGCCGACACCCCCCACGAGGGCGAGCAGATGCTCGAGGTGATGGCCGGCATCCTCACCAAGGCGAACGACCAGCTGGCCGATCTCATCACCGCGGACCCCGAGCTCGACGGCATGGGCACCACCGTGTGCGGCGCGATGTTCAGCGGCACCCAGCTGGGTCTGGCCCACATCGGCGACTCCCGGGGCTATCTGCTGCATAACGGGACCCTCTCGCGACTGACCCACGACCACTCGTGGGTCCAGTCGCTGCTCGACGACGGCAAGATCACCGCCGAGGAGGCGGCCTCGCACCCGCACCGCTCCCTGCTCCTCAAGGTGCTCAACGGCCAGCCCGTTCACGAACCGGATCTGCAGCTGGTCGACGTCCACGTCGGGGACCGGCTGCTGTTCTGCTCCGACGGCCTGTGCGGCCTCGTCGACGACCGCCACATCCGCCGCCTGCTGCGCGAACGCACCCCGGCGGGCGCCGTCGAGGCGCTGACACAGGCCGCCCATGAGGCCGGCGGCTACGACAACATCACCATCATCGTCGCCGACGTCGTGCCCCAGTCCGACGAGCTCGACGCCAGGCCCGGCACCATGATCGGCGCCGCCGCCACCGTCGAGGTGCCCAAGGTCGAGCCACCGGCCGGCTCGGGCGAGACCACCACGGTCCTGGGGGTGTCCGGCACCAGGACCGCCAGTCCCGATCCCGACGGGCCCGAACTCATCGATCCCGACGCCCGCGAGGACGTGCGCTACTCGCCGATGATCGGCAAACGCCGGCGCCACTGGTCGGTCATCATCTCGGTGATCGTCGCCCTCGTCGTCCTCGTCGGCGGCCTGTTCGGCGCGTGGCGTTACGCCATGAACCAGTACTACATCGCGCCCTCGGGCGAGCAGGTGGCCATCTACAAGGGCATCCCGGACACGATCGCCGGCCACAGCTTCGGTGAGCTCGTCGAGCAGCGCGACACCCGGGTGTCCGATCTGCCCGTCTACTACCGTCAGCGGGTGAACGACGCCGAGATCAAGGCCGACACCCTGGAACAGGCCCGCGAGCAGGTCGACTACTTGGACGAGCTCGCGCAGGCCTGCATCGCTAAACGCGCCGAGTCCAGGCCGGACGGGTCCGACGATCCGCAGAGCACCGCTCCCTCGCCGACACCGAGCGCCTCGCCCAGCGGCTCGGTCCCGCCCAGCGCGTCGGTCGACCCGGAGGACTGCGGATGAGCAGCACCGACACCGGCCAGACGGTCGTCTACCGCAAACGCCGCAACATCGAGCTGGCGCTCATCATCGTCGCCGCACTTCTCGGGGTCGGCGGCTTCGCGCTGACCACCATCAACATCAGCGGTGCCCTGCCGGCCAATCTGCCCTGGGTCGCCGGTGGCTGGCTGGTCCTGTGTCTCGTCGCACATCTCGCGGTCCGCATCAAGGCCCCCTGGGCGGACCCGGTGATCCTGCCGTGCGTCCTGGCGCTCAACGGTCTCGGCCTGGCGATGATCTACCGCCTCGACCAGGACGAGCCGGTCTCCACCCTCGTCAACGGCCAGCTGATGTGGACGGCGGTGGGCATCACCCTGTTCGTCGTGGTGCTCTTCGGGGTGCGTGACTACCGCGATCTGCAGCGTTACCCGTACGTGCTCTTCCTCGTCGGCCTGCTGCTCCTGCTGCTGCCGCTGGTGCCGGGGCTGGCGTCGGCTGCCAACGAGGCCAACGGCTCGCGCATCTGGATCTCGGTGGCCGGGTTCAGCTTCCAGCCGGCCGAGATAGCCAAGATCATCCTCACGCTGGCCTTCGCGTCCTATCTGGCGGAGCACCGCGACGTGCTGCAGCTGGCGGGCCGCAGCTGGGGTCGTTTCCGCATGCCGCGGGGGCGTGACCTGCTGCCCATCATGGTGATGTGGCTCGCGGCCGTCGCGGTCATCGTCTTCGAGAACGACCTGGGCACGGCACTGCTGTTCTTCGGCCTGTTCGTCATGATGCTGTACGTGGCCACCAGCCAGGCGCGCTGGGTCGTCATCGGAGCCGTGCTCTTCGGCGGCGCCGGCTTCATCGCCTACAACGTCCTGTACCACGTGCAGGTGCGCTTCTCGTCCTGGCTCGACCCGTTCTCCGATCCCGCCCAGAACGGTCAGATCATCTCCGCCCAGTACGGCATGGCGTGGGGCGGCCTGTTCGGGCGCGGCTGGGGCCAGGGGCGTCCATCACTGGTGCCGCTGGCCCAGTCCGACTTCATCGCGAGTGCGCTGGCCGAGGAACTCGGCCTGGTCGGGCTGATGGCCGTCATCGTCATCTACGGCCTCATCATCGCCCGTGGCCTGCGGGCGGCGCTCACCGCGCACGACGCCTTCGGCAAGCTGCTCGCCGGGGGCCTGTCGTTCACCTTCGCGCTGCAGGTCTTCGCCATCATCGGCGGGGCCACCCGACTGCTGCCGCTGACCGGCCTCACGACGCCGTTCCTGTCCCAGGGCGGTTCCTCACTGGTCGCCAACTGGGTGATCATCGCCGCTCTCATGCAGATCTCGCACGCCGGGCGCGCCCCCGCGGCCGCTTCCGGCAGTCCCGCCGAGACCGACCTGGCGGACGCCCCGACAACCTTCCTCAAGAGGGTGGAAGCATGAACAAGGCACTGCGCAAGGTCTCCGTCTTCGCCGCTCTCATGGTCTTCGCCCTCCTGGCGAACGTCACCTTCAACTACGGCCTGCGGTCCGGCGCGCTACTGTCCGATCCGGGCAACCGGCGCGTCGTCGACGCCCAGTTCGACTCCCCGCGGGGCTCGATCCTCGTCGGCACGACCGCTGTCGCGGAAACGGTACCGGTCGAGGGCGGACGGTTCAGTGTCGAGCGCGTCTACTCGAACGGCCCGCTCTACGCCCCGGTCACCGGCTACTACTCGTACATCTACGGGCGCACCGGCCTGGAGCAGCGCTACAACGACGAGCTGTCCGGTTCGGGCGACTCGCAGCTGTTCCGGCGCATCCTCAGCGAGCTGAGCGGCAACCAGCCGCAGGGCGACACCATCCAGACGACGATCGACGCGAACGCCCAGCAGGCGGCCTCGGACGCTCTCGGCGGGCGCACCGGCGCCGTCATCGCGATGGACTACACGACCGGAGCGATCCTGGCCTGGGCCTCGACGCCCAGCTACGACCCGAATCTGCTGTCGAGCACCAATCTGGCGAGCACCCAGACCGCGTGGGACGAGCTGAACGCCGACGAGAGCCACCCGCTGAAGGACCGGGCCACCCAGGAGATCTACCCGCCCGGTTCGACCTTCAAGCTCGTCGTGGCCTCGGCGGCTCTCGAGGGGGGCATGAGCGCCGACAGCACCGTCGCCTCACCGACCACGCTGCCGCTGGACAACTCGACGACGACCCTGCCGAACTCCACCGACTGCGGCGGCGACACGACCACGATCGATCACGCCCTGCAGGTCTCGTGCAACACGGCCTTCGCGAATCTGGGCATGGACCTGGGGCAGGACAAGGTCCGTGAGCAGGCCGAGAAGTTCGGTTTCAACGCGGCCTTCGGCGGTGACGTGGACTCGGCGACCAGTGTCTTCCCGGCCGATCTCGACAACGCACAGCTGGCCATGAGCTCGATCGGCCAGTTCGACGTCTCGGCCACTCCCCTGCAGATGGCCTCGGTGGCCGCCACCCTGGCCAACGACGGCCAGGTCATGCAGCCCTACGTCGTCTCGCAGGTGCGCGACTCGAACCTGCACGTCATCTCCGAGACCCGCCCGACGACCATTCGCCGGGCAGTGAGCGAGGAGACCGCCGCCTCGATGCGGCAGATGATGGTCCACGTCGTCGAGTCCGGCACCGCCACGGCCACGCAGATCAGCGGTCAGACGATCGGCGGGAAGACCGGCACGGCCGAGAACATGGCCGGCGCCAGCGCCTACTCCTGGTTCGCCGGTTTCGACCAGGAGACGAACGTGGCGCTGGCCGTCTTCCTGGCCGACCCGGACCAGCCCGGCACGGCGACCGGCAATGCCACCGTCGCAGCACGCACCGTCTTCGAGGCATTCGCATCATGAGGACGCCCAGGGGAGGAACGGCGGGCCCGGAGCGGACGCGTGGGGCATGGCCCGACGACACGATGAGGAGAGGAGACCGGCGATGACCGCTGCCAACACCGTCCTCGGCGGCCGTTACGAACTCCAGGAGATCATCGGACGCGGCGGCATGGCCGAGGTGTGGCGTGCGCGCGACCTGCGGCTCGACCGTGACGTCGCCATCAAACGACTGCGCGTCGACCTGGCGACCGACCCGACCTTCCAGGCCCGCTTCGGCCGCGAGGCGCAGTCGGCGGCCGGTCTGAACCACCCGAACATCGTGTCGGTCTACGACACCGGCGGCCAGACGGACGAGGCGTCCGGGGTCGTCGTGCCGTACATCGTCATGGAGCTCGTCAGCGGCCGCACCCTGCGCGAGATGCTGCGCGAGGGCCGCACCATCGGGCCCGTCGCGGCGCTTGCCTACGCGCAGGGCGTCCTCGACGCCCTCGACTACTCGCACCAGCACGGCATCATCCACCGCGACATCAAGCCGGCCAATGTCATGATCACCCCCACCGGGCAGGTGAAGGTGATGGACTTCGGCATCGCCCGCGCCGTGGCCGACACCTCGGCGACGATGACCCAGACCGCCGCCGTGATCGGGACCGCCCAGTACCTCTCGCCCGAGCAGGCCCGCGGCGAGACCGTCGACTCCCGATCCGACATCTACTCGGCGGGCTGCCTGCTCTACGAGCTGCTCACCGGCCGGCCCCCGTTCACCGGTGACTCCCCGGTGGCCGTCGCCTACCAGCACGTCCGCGAGACCGCCGTACTGCCCAGCACGCTCTCGCCGAAGGTCACGCCGGCCATCGACGCCATCACGATGACGGCCCTGTCCAAGAACCCGAACGACCGTTACCAGACGGCCCGAGCGATGCGGGAGGACATCTTCCGAGTCCTCGAGGGCCAGCAGGTGACCGCGCAGATACCGGCCGTCCACGCCGACGCACCCACTGCCGTCATCGGCCGGCCGGCCCGCGCCCTGTCCGATGAGGAGGAGCGGAACGCGGAGGACACGGCCCCGGAGAAGAAACGCCGCATCTCGACGCCGACGGTGATTCTCCTCATCATTCTGGCGCTCATCGCCGCCGGGCTGGTCTATGGCGGCATCCGGCTGCGCGAGATCCGCCAGGAGGCCCAGCAGACGACCGTCCCGGCTGTCATCGGCTTCACCCAGGAGCAGGCCGTCTCGACGCTGAAGAACTACCACCTCGACCCACAAGTGCAGCACACCAACGGCGACTCGGCGACGAAAGGACAGGTCACCGCCACCGATCCGGCCGAGGGCACGACGGTGCCGATCAATTCCACGGTCGTCATCACGGTCAATGACGGCCCGGCCGCCGGCACGGTCCCCGACGTGACGGGCATGGACGAGGATGACGCGCGTGAGGCGCTGCGCGCGGCCGGCTTCACGAACGTCGTGACGAAGGACGCCGGCGAGGACCAGGAGCAGATCACCGACGAGGCCGGCAAGATCATCGCGACGAACCCGGCAGCGAACACCTCGGTCGACCCGGAGCTGACGGTGACGCTCTACCGCGCCACCGGCCGTTCCAGGATGCCCAATGTCTCCAGTTCGAGGATGACCGAGGCCGAGGCGGTCCGGGTGCTGGCCAACGCCGGTTTCACGAACGTCCAGGTCATCGAGCGGGAGACCTCCGACTACCCCGAGGGCACGGTCTTCGACCAGTCAGTGGCGGCCGGCCAGCTGTACTCCCGCACGGATCAGGTGACGATCCAGGTCGCGGTGGCCCCCGCGGTAACGACGACCCCCAGGGCCTCATCGACGCCCCACGGGAACGGCACGAGCTCTCCCAGCCCGACGACGTCGAGCAGCAGCTCCCGCTCAGCGGGCCCGTGATCGCCCGGCCGAGCCGTGACACGGATAGGGAACAATGGGTCTGTGAGCACTGACGAACCGTTCGACGGCAACACCACCCCCGGCCGCGACCAGGACCACGGCGCGCGGCCGACACGCCGGACGCCCATCCCGGGCGAGGCAGGCGCGGATGACTTCATCGCCTCACTGCGCGACGGGCGCTACCGGCTCGTCGAGCGTATCGGCGCCGGCGCCATCGGCCAGGTCTGGCGGGCGCAGGACACCATCCTGCAGCGCGAGGTGGCCATCAAGACCATCAACCTGGCCACGAGCGCCGACCCCAGCGCCGAGGCGCGTTTTCGCCGCGAGGCAGTCGCCACAGCCGGGCTCAACCATCCGAATGTCGTCCAGATCCATGATTCCGGGGTCGATGGGCACAGCGCCTACATCGTCATGGAATTCCTCCACGGCCCCAATCTGCAGACGGTCGTCACGAAGCAGGGTCCGATCGGTTGGCAGGCCGCCTTGCCGATGCTGGCCCAGGTCGCGGCGGGCCTGGGCGCGGCCCACCGTTTCGGTGTCACCCACCGCGACGTGAAACCGGCCAACGTCGTGCTCACCTCCGAGGACCTGCACAGCACGCCGAAGCTCGTCGACTTCGGCATCGCCCGCCTCAACGACCAGCAGACCACGGCGCTGACGAGCACGATGACGGCCATCGGTTCGGCCGCGTACATGTCGCCGGAACAGGCCTCGGGCGAGCGCGTCGGGCCGAGTTCTGACATGTACTCGTTCGGTTGCCTCATGATGACGGTGCTGACCGGCCAGCCGCCCTTCCCCGGCGAGTCCCCGGTGGCGGTCGCCCGCGCCCAGGTCTACGACACGCCGCCGCTGCTGCGCACGCGACTGCCGGACGCCCCGGCCTCGCTCGAAGACCTCGTCGCCGCACTGCTCGCCAAGCGTCCCGAGGACCGTCCCGGCGCCGACGAGGTGGTCGCCGCCCTCAACGCGATCCAGGGCGACCCGCAGGCGCCTGGCCTCGTCGCCCCGCCTCCGGTGGCCGGCCCCGCCGCCGATGCGGCCACCATGGCCATGTCCCCCACGGCGTTCACCGGCGCCGACGCGGACGCCACGGCCGAGGGCCACACCCGGGTCCTCCCGGCCGGCCAGGACACCGCGGGCTCGACCGCGGTCGACGCTCTGCCACCGGTTCCGGCAGCCCCCGGTGCCACCACCGGCACGCCAACGGCCCTGGTCACCGGGGGCGGGGCGCTGGCAGCCGGGACCGGCACGGTGCCGGCCGAGACCGGGAACAGCAAGAAGAACGGCAGGGGCAGGCGCATCGCCCTGGCGATCGTCATCCTGGCCGTCCTCGCCGGGCTCATCGCCCTGGCTTGGACGCAGGGCCGCAAGTCGGCCGACCCGGCCCCCTCCCAGACCGTCACCCAGACCCAGACCGCCACACCCACCACCGCCACACCCACCACCGCGGCGCCCACCACCGCGCAGAGCTACGACACCTCCGGCGGCTACGCGACCGATGACACGCAGCAGAACGGCACCGGGGGCTATGGCCAGGCAACCGGGAACGGGGGCGACTATCCCCAGGGCGGTTCCCAAACCTACGACTCGCAGGGCAACCAGAGTTACTACCCGCAGCAGCCGACTGCCACGGGAGACAGCACCCAGGCCCAGCAGGGTGGCGGCACCGGAGACGGGTTCGGAGACAACGAGACCGACGACGAGGAGTGAGCGCGAACCGGCCCAGACGTCCCATCCCCGGCCCGCGCCCTCACGGCGCCCGGCCCCCGGTGGGATCTACAGGTCGCGCCCGGCCGGTGACCCGGCGGTGGCGAGGAAACCGTCGGGGTCCTCGTAGCCGGCCCCGGCGTAGGCCTTGCGGACAGCACCGGCCACGGCGCGGACGCGGCTGAACGGAACCACGGCCAGGACGCAGCCGCCGAACCCACCGCCGACCAGGCGCGCGCCCCAGGCGCCCGCCGCGATGGTGGTCTCGACCGCCAGGTCGATCTGCGGCACGCTCACTTCGAGGTCGTCACGCATCGAGGCGTGAGCGGCCGTCATGGCCTCGGCGACGGCCCGCCAGTCGCCGGTCTCGAGGTCGTCGGCCATCTGGACGGCGCGGGCGTTCTCGGTGACGACGTGGCGCAGCCGCCTGAACAACGTCTCGTCGCCCAGGCTGGCCTCGGCGGCGGGCAGGTCGCCGACGCCCACCCTGCGCAGCAGATCGACGCCGAGCAGCGCGGCGACCCGGTCGCACTCGGCGTGCCGGTCGCCGAAGTGCCCGGACGACAACGAGTGCCTGGTCTTCGTGTCGACGATGAGAACCCCCACGCCGCCGTGCAACGGGTCGTACGGCACCGGCCGCAGCGTCTGGTTCATGAAGTCGATGAGCAGGGCGTGGCCCTTCACGCCGCGCAGCGCCGAGGTCTGGTCGACGCCGCCGGTGGGTGCCAGCGCGATCTCGTTCTCGGCGCTCTGGCAGTGGCGCGCCAGCTGGGCGCGGCCGGCATCGTCGGCGAGCAGGCCCAGGCCGAACAGGTCGGAGGCAGCGGCCGCCACCGAGCACTCGAGAGCCGCCGAACTGGACAGGCCCGCCCCGATGAGCAGATCGGAGCCGATGAGCAGGTCGGCGCCGCGCACCGGCAGACCGGCCGTGCGCAACGCCCACAGGACACCAGCGGCGTAGGAGCCCCAGCCGCCCGGGGTACCGGCACTCACCTCGTCGAGCTGCACGTCGACCTCGCCGGGGACGTCCAGGGAGACCATGCGGAGGCGGTCGTCGTCGCGGGCCGCCGCCACCACCCAGGTGCGCCGGTCCAGCGGGACCGGCAGGCAGAAACCGCCGTTGTAGTCTGTGTGCTCGCCCATCAGGTTGAACCTGCCCGGCGCCGACCAGACACCGGCCGGGGCGTATCCGAAGTGCTCCCGGAACCGGTCCGCGAATGTTCGTGCGGTACTCACTTGCGCCTCCCGGTGCCGAAGAGCGAACGGACGATCTCACGACCGGCCGAGCGGGCGAACTGCTTGAAGGCCGAGGACTCGACGACCTGTTCGACGACCGACTTGCCCTGCCGGCCGCGGCCGCCGGCGGTCCTGGGCGCCGCCCCGGACCGACTGGGACGCTCCGGCTGGGCGGACGCGGCCTCGGCCTGGGCGGCCCGGGCCCCGGCGGCGAGTTTGGCGGCCAGGATCTCCTGGGCTGACTCCCGGTTGACGGGTTGGGCGTACCTGGGGGTCAGCGCGCTGGCCAGGACCATCTGGTCGATGGTCTCGGCCGGTGCGGCACCCATCTGAGAGGCGGGCGCGAAGACGCGTGTCCAGGCGACCTCGGTCGGGGCGCCGTCGGGGTTCATGACGGTGACGATGGCCTGCCCGATGCCCAGGCCCTGCAATGCCTTGCCGAGGTCGTAGCCGCTCGTCGGATAGGTGTTGACGGTGGCCTTGAGGGCCTTCGCCTCGTTCGGGGTGTGTGCCCGCAGCTGATGCTGCACCCGGCTGCCGAGCTGGGCGAGCACCGGCTCGGGAAGGTCGGTGGGTTGCTGGGTGATGAAGAAAACGCCGACGCCCTTGGACCGCACGAGGCGCACCGTCTGGGTGATCTGGTCGAGGAACGCCTTGGAGGCACCGTCGAAGAGCAGGTGGGCCTCGTCGAAGAAGAAGACGAGCCGGGGCCTGTCGACGTCCCCGACCTCGGGCAGGTCGTGGTAGAGATCGGCGAGCAGCCACATGAGGAAGGTGCTGAACAGCGCCGGCCGGTCCTGGACGTTCGGCAGTTCGAGCACCGAGACGATGCCACGGCCATCGGCGTCGGTGCGCAGCAGGTCGGCGGTGTCGAACTCGGGTTCGCCGAAGAAGACGTCGCCGCCCTGGGCGGCGAGTTCGGTGATCTTGCGCAGGATGACACCGGTGGTGGCCGTGGAGACGCCGCCGATGCCCTTGAGTTCGGGTTTGCCCTCGTCGCTGGTGAGGTACGCCAGCAGTTCGCTCAGGTCCGCCAGGTCGAGCAGCGGCAGAGCGGCCTTGTCGGCGTACGTGAAGAGCAGGGCGAGGGTGGAGGACTGGGTGTCGTTGAGGCCGAGGACCTTGCTGAGCAGCAGGGGTCCGAAGGCGCTGACGGTGGCGCGCAGCGGGATGCCGGCGCCCTGACCGCCGAGCGCGTAGAACTCGGCGGGGCTCGCCCTGGGCTCCCAGTCCTGGCCGTTGGCGGCGGTGCGGGCGGCGAGTTTGTCGCCGGCCACGCCGGGCAGCGCGATCCCCGACAGGTCGCCCTTGACGTCCGCGGCGAGGACCGGGACGCCGGCTGCGCTGAGTGACTCGGCGAGCAGCTGCAGGGTGATGGTCTTGCCGGTGCCGGTGGCGCCGGCGATGAGGCCGTGCCGGGTGAGCATGCTCAGCGGGATGCGGATGCGCGTGTCGGTGACGGGCTCGCCGCCGTTGTCGAGGACGCCCAGGTCGATGGCGGGCTCGGTGAAGGCGTAGCTCTCCCGGATCGCGGCCACCTGCTCGGCGGACAGCTGCTGGTCAACCATGACTCCTAGCTTCTCACACCGGTTCGGGGGAGCCGGGTTCTGTCATCGGCGGCACGGGCGCCGGGGAACCCTCAGGCCTCCTCGACGGCCCGCGCCCCCGGGACCCTGCGTCGCAGCTGGGTCTCGAGGCGCTGCGTCATCGTGAGGGCTGCCGCCGGGCAACCGCGGCAGGCGCCGCGCAGGCGCACCGTGACGACGCCGTCACGGGCGCCGACGAGTTCGATGGCGCCGCCGTGCACGGCGGCGAGCTCACCGACCGGGCCGTCAATGAGTTCGCGGGCGCTCCAGTGCAGTGTCTCGTCGGCATCCAGGGGCCGCGCGTCCGGGCCCGGAACCCAGTCATCGACCGAGCCGAGGGCGGTCGTGAGCGCGGTGCGCACCCGCGGGCCCAGCTCGCGCCACGAGCCGCCGTGGGCGGCCGTGACGAGCAGGGCGCCGGGTACGACGGTGACGGCCTCGAGTTCGGCGCCGAGCAGCCCGTCCAGGCCTGGCGCCGCGACGAGCGACCCGGCGAAGGGCAGCTCGACGCCGTGAACCGCCCAGCGCAGCACGGCGGGGTCGCCGGTGCGCTCGGGGTGGGTGGCTGCCGGGGATGGCCCCCGCCCCGGCCGGGCGTCCTGGCTGCCGCGGCGGCGCAGGCGGCTTCGCATGGCTCTCATGCCGGTGGCCCTCAGGTGATGAGCAGGGTGACGGCACGGCCGAGGAAGGCCATCACCCAGGCGAGGGCGAACATGTAGCCGAAGGCGATGCCGGGCCACTTCCAGCCCCCAGTCTCGCGCCGCATGATCGCCACGGTGGACATGCACTGCAGCGCGAAGGCGAAGAAGAGGAGCAGGGCGACGGTCGTGGCGGGCGTGAACACCTTCTCGCCGGCGTGCGGGCCGTCGGTGTAGGTCCAGTCGTCGAGGGCCTGGGCCACCTCGGCGCCGTCCTCCGGGTCGAGGCTCGCGGCCATCTGGCCGAGCGCGGAGACGGACACCTCGCGGGCGGCCAGCGAGCCGAGCAGTGCCACGTCGACGCGCCAGTCGAAGCCCAGCGGCTCGAAGACGGGCTCGATCGCCTTGCCGACGGCAGCGGCGGCCGAGTGCTCCATCGTGTAGGCGGTGACGGCCACCTCGTCGCCCGGGTCGACGCCGACGGCCGTCAGCTCCGCGTCGCTGCGGATCGGGATCGTCGTGAGGGCCCAGATGGCGATCGTCGTGGCGAGGATGATGGTGCCGGCCTTGCGCAGGAAGGCCTTGGTGGGTTCCCACATGGCGATGCCGACCGAACGTGGGGTGGGGATGCGGTAGGGCGGCATCTCCATGTAGAACGGCAGGATCCCGTCGTGCCGTCCGGTGATGCGTTTGACGATGGCCGATGCGGTGAGGGCCGAGAGCCCGCCGAGCAGGTAGAGCAGGAACATGGCCACGCCCTGGCCGCTGAACGGGCCGACCCGGGTGCCGTCGGGGACGAGGATGCCCACGAGCAGGATGTACACGGGCAGCCTGGCCGAGCAGGTGGCCAGCGGCACGCCGAGCATCGTGGCGATGCGGTCGCGGCTGTTCGGCAGGGTGCGGGTGGCCATGATGCCGGGGATCGCGCAGGCGAAGCTCGACAGCACGGCGACGAAGGCACGGCCCTCCAGCCCGAAGCGGCTCATGAGGCGGTCCATGAGGAAGGCCGCCCGGGACATGTAGCCCACTGCGTCGAGCAGCGCGATGATGAAGTACATCATGACGATCTGCGGCACGAAGACGAGCACGCCGCCGACCCCGCCGAGCAGGCCGTCCGCGACGAATGAGGACAGCAGCGGATTGTCGATGTGCTCGCCGGCAAGGGCAGCGAGCCAGCCGAAGAAGTCCTCGACCCCGTCCTGCAGCGGGGCCGCCCAGGTGAAGATCGCCTGGAAGAAACCGAACATGACGGCGAAGAAGATGACCGTGCCGAGCACCGGGTGCAGCAGCACGCGGTCGATGCGTTCGGTGCGCGCGTCGGCGCGCGGATCCCGGTAGCCGGCGGCGGCGAGCACGGAGTCGACCCAGCCGGCCAGTTCCGCGGTGTCGGTGGGCGGGTCGACGGGCGGCACCGACCAGTCGCGCCAGCCGGTGACGAGTTGGCGCAGCTCACCGATCCCGACGCCCCGGTTGGCCACGACGGAGACGACCGGTACGCCGAGCGCCCGGCTCAGTGCCTCCGTGTCGAGCGAGCCGCCGCGCCGGGTCAGCTCATCGCCCATGGTGAGGACGAGGGCGGTCGGCAGGTGCCGTTGCGCCACCTCCGCGAACAGGAGCAGGGAGCGGCGCAGGGCCGTTGAGTCGGCCACGACGAGCAGGCCGTCGGGCACGCCGATGCCCTTGACCTCACCGTTCAGCAGGTCGGCGACGAGCTTCTCGTCGGGCGAGATGGGGCTGAGCGAGTAGGCGCCGGGCAGGTCCTCGATGTGGTACTCCGCACCGCCGATGCGGGCCACCCCGGCCGTGCGCGAGACGGTGACGCCCGGGTAGTTGCCGGTCTTGGCGTGCAGGCCGGTGAGCCGGTTGAAGACCGTGGTCTTGCCGCCGTTGGGCGAGCCGATGAGAGCGATGCGGGGAGCTCCGCCCGGGGCGTCCGCGCCAGCGGGCGTGCAATGGCTGAGGGCTGAGGGCATGGGCGATCATCCTGCAGGGTCGAGATGGGTGAGGGGAGGGGCCGTCGCTCAGGCGTCGGTCCGCACGTGGATCATGGCCGCCTGCTCCGCGCGGATGCACATCTGCACGTCGCAGACCCGGAAGACGAGGGGCCCGGACCAGAAGGCGCGGCGCACGTAGGTGATCTCACGCCCCTCGCAGAAGCCGAGCAGGCACAGCCGGTGCTGCACGGAATGATCGAGATCGGAGTCGACGTGCGAGATGACACCGGTGTCACCCGGGCGGAGGGACGTCATGGGAACGGTCCCGTCCACGGAGGAACGTCGGCTGATCGTCGTGGCTGCTGACACTGCAGACCTCCTTGCTTGGGTTCCAGCCGGGGGTGGTCACTACATCAGAGGATAACCCCAGGCAAGCCTTCGCTGAACAGGTGGGTCGAGAACTGATCGGGACCAGTGGCCGGCCGGCGTTCCGGGCGATGGTGGCGCCGATCCCCCATCACCCCGCGGTGCCGTGGGCGGCCGGGATGACGGCCGCGGCCATGACGCGGGCGTCTATGATCGAGGCACTGCACCGTGCACTGGCGGCTCCGGCGGCAGGTGACGCGGCTGCTTTCCAGCGAGGCGTGCACGCGTCTTCCCCGATGCCGGGTCCTACCGTCGGCCGGTGTGCAGCTCTCTCGAGTTCGCCCGGATCCGCCCATGACACAGGTACGGCACTGCTACCGTCGGGGCATGAATCCGTCACCCGCAGTGACGACGTCACTGTCCATGCCCGCGGAGCAACGACGGTGGAGGAACCACGTCATTCCCACCCTGCGGGGCACGGTGCTCGACGTCGGCGCGGGGGCGGTTGGTGCAGTACTCGATCCGACCGCCCAGTGGCTGGCTCTCGAACCCAGGCCGGGGCGACGTCTGACAGCCGCCGTTCGTTCCCGCCCCCGATCCAGGATGCTGGGCGCCCCCTGCCGAGCGGCTCCCGTTGGAAGACGCCAGCGTCGACGGCGTCGTCTGCTCCACATCCCTGTGCTCAGTCACCGACCCCGCACGCGCCCTCGCCGAGATCCTCAGGGTGATGCGCCCTCACGGCAGGTTCGTGTTCTTTGAGCACGTCATGGCCGCACCCGGCAGTGCCGCCCACCGCTTGCAGAGCCTCATCAGCCCCCTGTCCCGGTGCCTGGCACACGGGTGCGACCCGAGCCGGGACACGGCCACCCTCATCAACCAGGCCGGCTTCTCCGCAGTGGAGATGGAAACACTGCGCACCGGCGGTCTCGTGGGCGAACTCGCTCCTGTCATCCGAGGGCAGGCGCTGCGCTAGCGGCGCGGGTGGACGCGAACGAGGATGCGCGCAGCCAGCTCCTGCCCCGCGGGAGGCGCGGCCGGCCATGACCCGCGCCGACCAGGCCCGCTACCCTGCCGATGAGATACGGCATCATGACGCACGGCACCGGCCTGGCGCTGCCCGGCCGTCTCGGGTTGTCCGCTCCTGCGGGCAGACCGGACCATGCGCTCCAGGCGGGCCCGGCACGGCTGAGACCGGCGACGCCGCTGCCCGGTGCGTCTATGATTCGGACAGGGCGCTGTACGGCGCGTCGTTGGCCCGCCGGTGAGCACACGACGGGTTTCCGGCGCGGGCACGCATGCGCCGTGTCAACGCGAAACGTGGCGGCGTGAGAGAGGCAGTCCCATGCGCAAGTGGTACACCCCCGTGGTCCTGGTGGTGCTGCTGGGCTTCGTCGTCTTCGCCGGCTGGTGGGGTGTCCGCATGGTAACCCAGCCGCTCGGCCCGACAAGCGTGTGCGAGACCACCTCGCTCATGGTGCTGCGCACCGATCAGGTGCAGGTGCGTGTCTACAACGCCGGCACCGTCAAGGGCCAGGCCACGACGATCGCCTCCCAGATGGAGGACGTCGGTTTCGTCATCAACACCACCGGCAACACCGATGACGACGACTACACGGGCACGACCATCGTCGGTGCCTCCGGAGACGATCCGCAGGTGCAGCTCGTCGCCTCGTTCTTCCCCGGCGCCGTGATCGACACAGACAACCGCAAGAACGGCCTGGTCGACGTCATCCTCACCGATGACCTGGGGCAGGGCTTCAACGCGGACGCCGCCACCACCATCGACGTGCCCTCGGGCAAGGTCTGCCTGCCGGTCGCGCAGACCAGCGCCGGCGCCACGCCCTCATCCTGACTGCCGTCGGCACCGGGAAGCTGCGTCATCGGCGTTCCCGGTGGCGCTGCGGCCGCTTCCTCGTCCACCCGGCCAGCCGGCCCTGCCGGCCGACGGCCAGCAGCCGCGCCTCGACCTTGGCGCGCTGGTCGGCGGGGGTGACGACGAGGATCTGGTCGCCCGTCTCGAGGGCGGTGTCGCCGTCGGGCGAGAAGGACTCGTCGCCGCGCATGACGAGTGCGACGACCGCGTTGCGGGGTAGGCGCAGTTCGAGCACCCGCACGCCGGCCAGGTGCGAGCCCTCCGGGATGTTGACGGTCAGCAGGTCGGCGCGACGCTCGTCGAAGGGGGCCACCTCGATGTCGACGTCGGTGGCCGCCCGCGGGTCGACGAGGCCGAGTCGTCTGGCCGCCCACGGCAGGGTGGGGGCCTGGAGCGCGGTGAAGACGACGACGAAGACGACGATGATGTCGAACAGCACGTCCGAGCCGGGCATGCCGGCCGCTAGCGGGACGGTCGCCAGGATGATCGGTATCGCGCCACGCAGGCCGGCCCAGCTCATGAAGGCCTGCTGCCGCCAGCCGGCCCCGAACCAGACGGTACTGGCGTAGACGGCCAGCGGCCGGGCGAAGAAGGTCAGGACGAGGCCGAGGGTGATGCCGACACCGATGTCGCTCCCGTCAATCGTCGAGGGGTGGACGAGCAGCCCGAGCATGACGAACAGCCCGATCTGGGCGACCCAGCCGATGCCCTCGGCGAAGGACCTGGTGGCGTGCCGGTGGGGCAGCTGGCCGTTGCCGAGGACGACGGCGCAGACGTAGACGGCGGCGAACGCCGAGCCGTGGACGAGTTCGCTCAGGCCGTAGGTGACGAGGGCCCAGCACATGACGGCCAGCGGGTACAGGCCGGAGTTCGACAGCGACAGGCGACGCAGGCACTGCACGCCGATCCACCCCATGAGCAGGCCGGCGATGACGCCGATGGCCAGTTCGCCGGTGACCTTGCCGGCCAGACCGAGCATGCCGCCCGACGGATGATGGCCCATCGCCAGGTCGGTTCCGGCGATGACCAGCAGGACGGTCGGGGCGTCGTTGAAACCGGACTCGGTCTCGAGGGCGGCCCGCACCCTGGGGGGCAGCGAGACGCCGCGCAGCACCGAGAAGACGGCGGCGGCGTCGGTGGGTGCCACGACGGCGCCGAGCAGGAAGGCGACGGCCCGGGGCAGCCCCAGGACGAAGTAGCCGAACAGGCCGATGACGGCGATGGTCACCAGCGAACCAATGATGGCCAGGGCCAGGCCTATGCCGAGCACGGGTTTCATCTGGGTCCAGGAGGTCGTCAAGCCACCCTCGATGAGGATGAGGGCGAGCGCGATGAAGCCCAGATCATAGGCGAGCGCGGCATCGTCGAAGTGGACGCCGCCGGCGTTGCCCAGGGCGACGCCGATGAGCAGGAACAGGAGCAGCGCGGGCAGGCCGGCGCGCGTGCCCAGGCGGGCGGCGGCGATCGCCACGAGCGCCACGGCGGCAGCGACGAGCAGCGTCAGGTCGGCTGCTGCCATGGGGCTCCTCTCGTGCAGGTGGTCAGCTGGACGGGTCCGGGCCGAGACCGAGGGCCTCGGCGTATGTCATGTCGTCGGTGATGGCGCGCATCGGGCGGGTCGGCCGGTCGTCCTCGTCGTCCTCGGGGACGGCCCGGCGGGCACGGCGGGGCAGTTCCCCGCTCGGCTCGTTCCCGCCCCGGAACGCCCGGGAGGCCCGCTGCGGCGCCGTTTCCTCGGTGATGATGACGGTGCTGGCGGCCTTCTCGCCGTAGAGCCAGGCGGCGTCCTCCTCGGCGGTGGCGCGGCGGGCGTTGACCGGCCAGCCGATGGGCTCGGAACGGCGTGGCTCGCCGCCGGAGTCCACCGCCTCGGCCTCACCGGCCCGGGCCAGCCGCGGCCAGCCGATGGGCTCGGTGGCCTCGATGACATGGTCCGCATCGGGGGGCTCGGTGGCCTCCTGTCGCCCTGGATCGGGGGGCTCCTGGCCAACAGCGTCGGCGCGGACCGCCCGATCCGGGGCCTCGGGGCCCACCGGGGCGGCCGGAGCGGGCGTGGCGCCGGGCTCGGCCTCGGGTTCTGCTGCGGCCCGTGCGGCGACGCCGGTCAGCCCCATGGTCGTGGTGCCGAGCCTGAAGGCGCCGATCTTGTTGATCTCGTCGGGGCTGGCCTTTCGTCCGGCCTCGATACCGATCGAGGCGAGCGCGCGGGCGATGTTCTCGGCCTGCGAACGCCTGACCGGCGCCAGATAGCAGCGTTCGGGGACGACGGTGGTCTCGGTGTAGCCCTGAGAACGCTTCAGCGCGGCCTGTTTCACCGGCCGCACCCAGACGGTCGGGTGCTTGGCTGCGATGACGCCGCCGTGGGCGATGCTGGCGCGGTCGATGGACCACGGCGAGTGGCCCTCGCTGCGCACCCCGTCCTCGTCGACGGTGACGTGGAAGGCGATGGGACGCAGCATGAGGATGGCGATGACGACCTCGAGGAGGGCCAGGACGAGCCAGATGATGGACGTCCTCGGCGTGCCGAACCGGTACCAGACCACGGCGATGACGACGAGTACGACGGCGACGACCACGGAGAAGATGCCGACGGGCAGGGAGCGCCGTGTCGTGACGCGGGACTCAGCCAGTGCCATACGGTCCGCCTCCAAACAGTCAATGACTAGTACGGGAACACCCTGATTCGCCCCGGAGACAGTCCATCTCGGCGCGAGCCGAACCCCCCAGCGGCCCGGCAGGACAGAACCCGTGATGGAAGTTTACCGGAAACCCCCAATTCATAAGGAGATTCAACCTCCGGGGCGCCGGAGCCGGCCGGCAATCAACCAGGACGAGGCGGGCAGGAAGCCTTCGTCGGCCATGGCGGTGAGGTGTTGCCCCACGACCGCCCACGGCATGGCGCTGACCGCCCCGCGCCGATCCCGGAGGCTCTGCTGCGGGCTCTCGACGGGACTCCGGGTCGTGGATCATCGCCTGACTCGCCGGCGACGACTCGCGGCAGGCATCGGCGGGCCTGCCTGGCCGTTGTGACCATCGCGCCATCGGGCGGTCCCCCTGCGGCGCCCCGGTACGCAACGACCGGCTGACCTGTCCCCCTGCCCAGAACGGTCCAGCGACGAGCGCGTTCGGCCGGTCGGGACGCGCCCTGGCCGGGCCGGCGAAGAGCCCCTGGCAGGAGCCGCGTCCTGGCCAGGGGCTCTCGCACCGGTTCGGTGTGGCGGTGACGGAGGGATTTGAACCCTCGGTGGCTTGCACCACACTCGCTTTCGAGGCGAGCTCTTTCGGCCGCTCAGACACGTCACCGCCAAGAACTCTACCGATCCGGGAGCCCCCGGCTCAAATCCTGTGGCCATGTGGCGACGCGCCCCCGGCCAGCTCAACGCCGGCCGGTGAAGAACTCGTCCAAGACAGCGGTGCAGTCCTCGGCCATGATGCCGCTAACGACCCTGGGACGGTGGTTCAGCCGCGGATCGCGCACGACGTCGAAGAGCGAGGCCACCGCCCCGGCCTTCGGGTCGAACGCACCGAAGACGAGGGCCCCCACCCTGGCCGCGACGGCGGCCCCGGCGCACATCGTGCAGGGTTCGAGGGTGACGACGAGCGTGCAGTCGTCCAGCCGCCACCGCCCGAGGGCCCGGGCCGCGGCGCGGAGGGCGAGCACCTCGGCGTGACCGACCGGATCGGCGTCGCGTTCCCTGCGGTTTCCAGCGGCGGCGATGACGGAACCGGCCGAGTCGAGGACCACGGCGCCGACCGGGACGTCACCGGCGGCACCGGCGGCACGTGCGGCCTCGAGCGCCGCAGCCATGGCGGCGTCCCAGCGGCTCATCCCCGGCCCCGGAGCGCGGGCCTCACAGGTGGATGACGCGGTCGAACTGCGGCGCGAACTTGATCTTCGAGACGACCCGGTGAGCCAGCTCGCCGGAGTCTTCGTCGAGATCGTCGAGGATGTTCTCCATGTCGAACTCGGAGACGCCCTGGTCGGCCAGGATGTCCAGATCGCCGACGGCCTCGGAGTCCTCGTCCTCGTCGGGGACGTCGAGCCCCAGATAGTCGACGACGTCGCGGGCCAGCGGCCAGTCGTTGCTCGCCAGGGAGTCCGACAGCAGCACCTGCACCTGGCGGCCCCTGCTGCGGCAGATCACGAAGAACTCGCCGTTGACGCTGACGACGCCGGTGGCCCCGGTGTCGCCGGGCATGCGGCGCAGCTGGGCGATCAGCTCGTCGAGGTCGTTGGCGCAGGCGTCGGGCAGGGGCGTGACGACCGGCGCGCCGTCCTCGCGGTAGAGGGCCGCGACGAAGTCGATCTCCTCGGCGGTGGCGTCCTCGTAGTCGTCCTCGTCCTCGTCGTCATCGGGATCGAAGTCCTCGTCCTCATCGTCATCGTCGTCGAGGTCGTCGTAGTCGTCGGAGATCACACCGCGGTCGGCGTCCTCACGGTCGTCGAGGCTGTCGAACTCCTCGGCGTCCTCGTCGTCGAAATCCTTCGTCGTGTCGTCAGCCATGTCGACCTCCTCTATGACCGTCCACCGCTTCGTTCTCACCGGTTTCTCCACCCGGCACTCGTGCCCCATTCACCGAGTAACCCAAGTGTATGGGACACTCGGGGCCGTGGAACTGCGTGTTGTTGATCATCCCCTCGTGGCTCACAAGCTCACTCACCTGCGTGAGGAGAGCACGCCGAGCCCGACCTTCCGTCTGCTCGTCGCAGAACTCGTGACCCTGTTGGCCTACGAGGCCACCCGTCAGGTGCGCGTCGCCCCGGTCGCGATCACCACCCCAGTGTCCTCCACGACAGGCACCAAGCTGAGCGAGAAGCCGCTGGCCGTGCCGATCCTGCGCGCCGGCCTGGGCATGCTCGAAGGCTTCACCCGCCTGCTGCCGATGGCCGAGGTGGGTTTCGTCGGTATGGCCCGCGACGAGCGGACCCTCAAACCCACCACCTACGCCGAGCGCCTGCCGCACGACCTGTCCGGCCGCCAGTGCTACGTCCTCGACCCGATGCTCGCCACGGGCGGTTCACTGGCCGGCTGCGTGAACTTCCTGGCCGAGCGCGGCGCGGACGACATCACCTGCATCTGCATCCTGGCCGCCCCTGAGGGCATCGAACGGGTCCGCGCGCTCGTGGACGAGAAGGGCATCGCCTGCACGCTCGTCGTCGCCTCGATCGACGAGGGCCTCAACGAGCGCGGCTACATCGTGCCCGGCCTGGGCGATGCCGGCGACCGGC
This sequence comes from Propionibacterium australiense, assembly GCF_003666605.1. Taxonomy (GTDB): domain Bacteria; phylum Actinomycetota; class Actinomycetes; order Propionibacteriales; family Propionibacteriaceae; genus Propionibacterium; species Propionibacterium australiense. Next base: position 38,908 of record NZ_RCIV01000011.1, read on the forward strand.
TCTACGGCCTGGCCGAGTAGTCCCGTGCGCCGCGAGCCGCCGGACCGAATATCTCCTTCGGCGAGTGGATTCGGTCTGGCCGGGTCCGCCCGTAGTCTTGCCGCGTGAAGATGATCAAGCGGCTGACCGACTGGTTCGGGCTGCACCCCATGGCGGGTGACACGATCTGGGCCCTCCTCCTGGCTCAGCCCGCCGTGCTCACCACACGCGGATTCCTCATCGCCCTCCCCGACAATACGGACTACTACAACGTCACGCTCCCCGACACGGAACTCAACCAGTTCCTCATGATCGTCTGGGGCCTGGCCTACGCGGCGCCGCTCATCTGGCGGCGCACCCGGCCGGCCCTGGCCTGCACCCTGCTCGTCATCCCGCACCTGGCGCAGCTCGCCGTCATGCCAGAGCCCGTGGTCTCCAACGTTCATGTGCTCATCATGATGTTCGCCATCGCCGCCTACGGCAGTGACCGGGCCCGCAGGCTGTGGCTGCTGCTGGGCATCGCCGCGGCACTGGCCGCGGCCATCAGCTGGACATTCGGCTTCCCCAGCCCACCGGACGCGCAGCGGAACCGGACGACGGAGATGGCATTCGTCTTCGTCACCCTGTCGGTCCTGGTCTTCGCCAGCTGGCTGCTGGGCGCCTTCACCCGCGAGCGGCTCACCACGATACGCACCCTCAGGGACCGCGCCGACGCCATCGCCGCCGAACGGGACCGGTTCGCCCAGCTGGCCGCCGAGCAGGAACGTTCCCGCATCGCCCGCGAGATGCACGACGTGGTCGCCCACTCCCTGAGCGTCATCGTCGTGCAGACCGACGGCGCCGTCTACGCCCTCGACCAGTCCGGGGACGACGCGGCGAAAATCGCCCTGGCCCGCTCCGCCCTGGCCCGCATCGGCGCCACCTCGCGCGAGGCCCTGCGCGAGACCCGGGAACTCGTCGGCGTGCTGCGCGAGGGCGAGGGCCCGGAGATGGCCCCCCAGCCCGGCCTGGACGAGATCGGCGCGCTCATCGCGTCGACCCGGGCCTCCGGGCTGGACATCACCTACGCCGTCGACGACTCCCCCGCCCCGCATCCGCCGCTCGGCCCGGGACGCGAGGCCGCCGCGTACCGCATCATTCAGGAGTCCCTGACGAACATCATCAAGCACGCCGGGCCGGGCGCGCACGCCTGGGTGCACCTCAGCCACACCGGGTCAGGACTGATGATCAGCGTCCGCGACGACGGCCGCGGCATCACCGAGGACGATGGACACGGCCACGGACTCATCGGGATGCGCGAGCGCGTCGCCCCCTATGGGGGTACGATCACGGCACGGCCGCGCCTGGACGGCGGTTTCGAGGTGCTCGCGACCATCCCGGTCGGCGAGACCGAAGAACCTGCTAGGAAGCCCCTGACCGGGGCCGACCCGGCGGACGTCCCGGCCCTGCGACCCGCACCACCGATCTGACGAGGAAGAACGCATGAACGCCATCATCAAGCTGCTGCTGGCCGACGACCAGGAGATGGTCCGTGTCGGTTTCCGCATGGTGCTCGACGCGCAGCCGGACATGAGGGTGGTCGGCGAGGTCGGCGACGGCCGGCAGGCGGTCGACGCCGTCGTCGGCGCGGCCCCGCAGGACCGTCCCGATCTGGTTCTCATGGACATCCGCATGCCGCACCTTAACGGGGTGGCGGCGACCGAGGCGATCACCGCCGCCACCGACACGAAGGTGCTCGTCCTGACCACCTTCGACCTGGACGAGTACGTCTACTCGGCCCTACAGGCCGGAGCCTCGGGCTTCCTGCTCAAGGATGCCGGGCCCGCCGAGCTGCTGGCCGCCATCCGCGCCGTCGCCTCGGGCGAGGCCGTCGTCGCGCCGAGTGCGACCCGCCGCCTGCTGGAGCGTTTCGTCCCCACGCTGCCGAAGGCGGGCCAGACCAGTACGGCCCGGGAACGACTCGAGGCGCTCACCGAACGCGAACGCGAGGTGCTCACGCTCGTCGGCCAGGGCCTCAACAACTCCGAGATCGCCGCCAAGCTCTTCCTGGGCGAGGCCACCGTCAAGACCCACGTCAGCCACATCCTCGCCAAGCTGGGGCTGCGGGACCGCGTGCACATGGTCGTCTTCGCCTACGACGCCGGGATGGTGCAGCCGCGGGGCTGAGCGCACCGGCCGCAGCCACTTCCTCGCCCCTGCCCGCAGCAGCGCTCGGACCGGCAGGAGACCCGTCCTTCGGCGGCCCTGACCAGGCAGAAGGAACACTGCCGACGGCCGCCGGGCAGAGCTCGGACCGGGCAAGAAACCGGTTCTGCTCGGCCCCGCTCTGGGCCCGAGCAGCGGAGACCGCCGGGCTCCTCCGATCAGACGATGGTGCCATGCCTACTCATCCCACAGGATGAGCCGCGAACCCGCCTAGCGCCCGATGCACGAGCAGGATCCCCGGCGCCACGATGGAAGCACTGCGACGAATGCTTCCCCTCGTCGCGCTCCGATGTGATACCGAGGACAGAAGATGACGACAACGACTGCGCAACCGCTGACGACGGCGGTCCGCACCGAGCAACTCACCAAGATCTACGGGCAGGGCGATACCCGCGTCGTGGCCCTCGACCACGTCAGCGTTGACTTCTGGCGTGGCGAGTTCACCGCGATCATGGGGCCGTCAGGGTCGGGCAAGTCGACGCTCATGCACTGCGCGGCCGGGCTGGACACCCCCACCGAGGGCCGGGTGCTCATCGGCCAGGTCGACGCCACGGCCCTCAACGACAAGTCCCTCACGCTGCTGCGCCGGCGCCGTGTCGGTTTCATCTTCCAGTCGTTCAATCTGCTGCCCACGATGACGGCCCGCGAGAACATCCTGCTGCCGCTCAAGCTGGCCCGCACCAAGCCCGACCAGTCATGGTTCGACACGGTCATCGGGGTGCTCGGCCTGACCGAACGCCTCCACCATCGCCCGGGGGAACTGTCCGGCGGCCAGTCCCAGCGGGTCGCCGCCGCCAGGGCGCTCATCACCCGCCCCGACGTGATCTTCGCCGATGAGCCGACCGGCGCCCTCGACTCGGCCTCCAGCGACGAGCTGCTCGACTTCCTGGCGCGCTGCGTCCACGAGCTCGGGCAGACGATCGTCATGGTCACCCATGACGCGCACGTCGCCGGCTACGCCGACCGGCTGCTGCAGCTGGCCGACGGGCGGATCATCGCGGACAAGCGCCTGCACGAGACCACCGGACGGAGCCCGCTGTCCCCCGAGCCGGGCCGACGGCTTCCGGGGCAACCAATCCGAGAGCGGTGATCTCTGATGATCCGCCAGCCCCGTCGGCTGCTCAGCGCCGGCATCGCCATCGCCCTGGGCGTGACCTTCATGACCGCGACCCTGCTGTTCGCGAGCTCACTCAATGCGTCCATCCGCGAGCTCGCAGCCGGACAGGTCCGGGATGCGGCCGTCGTCATCAGCCCCGGTGACCACGAGGACGCCAAGCCGATCGAGCAGCAGACCGTCGACGCCGTGGCCGCCACTCCTGGAGTGGAGCAGGCCCGCGCCGCCTACGGGAGCTGGGCTCAGCTGTTCCGCATGGGAGCCAAGGCCCAGGTCGGGGTCAACAACCTGCCCGAACTCACCGACAAGACCACCCTCGTCGAGGGCCGTCTGCCGCAGACCGACGGCGAGGTCGCCGTCAACATACATCTGCGCGACAGCTACGGCATCGAACTCGGTGAGGAGATCACCACGCAGTCCTACGCCGACCAGAGCCAGACCCAGTCGAAGGTCGTCGGTTTCATCGACGCCAGCAGTGACGCGGTCTCCTCCCCCGGCAGCGACTATCTCTTCGCCACCGACAGCGGCGCCGTCGCAATCACCGGAATCCCCGGCTACAGCTCCATCATGGTCTCCGGCGACGACCCCGAGGCCCTCAAGACGGCGATCAGCGAGGCGGCGGCCATCAAGGACGGCGGCTTCGCCGTCCGTACCGGCAGCGAACAGGCCCAATACCAGATCGACCAGATGGCCGGCGCGTCCCGCTCGATCACCGGCTTCCTGCTGATCTTCGCCGGCATCGCCCTGTTCGTCTCGGTCATCGTCATCGCCAACACCTTCTCGATCCTGGTCGCCCAGCGCGCCCGCCAGCTCGCCATGATGCGCTGCGTCGGCGCCACCAAGGGGCAGGTGTTCTCCACCGTGATCGGCGAGGCCCTCATGCTCGGCGCGATCGGCTCGGCGGCCGGCCTGGCCGCCGGTGTCGGCCTGACATGGGTCTTCCTGCATTTCGGCCAGGGCCTGTTCACCACGGAGGTGACGTTCAGCGCCGGCGCGAGCGCCTTCATCGCCCCCTTCGTCGTCGGCGTCCTCATCACCTTCGTCTCGAGTCTCGGCGCGGCCCGCCGGGCCACCTCCGTCGCCCCCCTGGCGGCCCTGCACCCCGAGCTGGCTGCCGCCGAGACCAAGCAGCTCGGCCTCGTCCGCGGCATCCTGGGCGCCCTGCTGGCCGTGGCCGGCGTGGCCCTGCTCGTCGCCGGCTGGCGCATGGCCGGTACGCTCGACGACGAGGCCCACCGGACGGCGACCATCCTCACCGCGATGGCCGGCGCGGCCCTTGCCTGGCTGGGCGTCATCGTCCTGGGCCGCGGCCTCATCCCGGCCCTGGCCAGGGTCATCGGCTCTCCGCTCAGCCGCACCAGCGTCCCCGGTGAACTGGCCGTGTCCAACTCGCGCCGCAACCCGGCCCGGGCGGCCGCCACCGCGAACGCGCTGCTCGTCGGCGTCACACTCATCGGCACCCTCACGGTGGGCGCAGCCTGTTCCCAGGCGACGGTCGACCGCGAGCTCGGCAACCACTACCCGCAGGACGCGATCGTGGCCCCCGCCGGCGAGGTCAGCGACGGGGTGCTGCACCAGATCCGCGACACCCAGGACGTGACTGGCGCCGAGCGCGTCACCGCGACTCAGGCGCAGGCCGAGAGCGGGGGCATGTCGAAGGAGGTGGAGATCGTGGGCGTCTCACATGCGGCGGCCCAGATCACCCGCGCCCCGCAGCGCTACGAGGGAGTACGCGACAGCGAGCTCTTCACCAGCGACACCGACTTCATCGACGGGCAGCAGGTCATGGTGAGCCAGGGCGACCGCAGCGTCGAACTGACCGCCAGGGTCTCGCCCGCCTACCCGGATGCCCTGGTCGTCACGCCGGCGACGATGTTCCAGCTGGCACCCGACGCCTCGACCCACGTCTGGGTGCGGTACGCCGACAAGGCCGACGCCCAGCGTGTGACGAGCCAGCTCGGCCAGATCGACGCCCTGAAGAACGCCCCGATCAGCAGCAACGCGGTCGAACGCGCCGTGTACCAGCGGCTGATCGATGTCGTGCTCCTGGTGGCCACGGCCCTGCTCGCGATCGCCGTGCTCATCGCCGTGGTCGGCGTGGGCAATACGCTGAGCCTGTCCGTGCTGGAACGCACCCAGGAGCTGGGAATGCTGCGCGCCACGGGCATGACCCGGGGGCAGGTACGGAAGATGGTCGCCCTGGAGTCGATGACCCTGGCATCCGTGGCGACCGTCATCGGCCTGGGGCTCAGCGTCGTCTTCGGCATCGTCGGGGCGAGAGCGCTGCTGCAGTCCCCCGACATCAGCATGGTCGTCGACCTGCCGTGGCTGAGGCTGGCGCTCATCGCGGTGGTCGCCCTGCTCTCCGGCTGGCTGGCCTCGCTCGCCCCGGCCTCGCGGGCCGTGAAGGTGAGCCCGGCGGCCGCCCTGGCCGCCGAATGACCCGCCGGCCGCCGCGGGCCAGGGGACAGGACACCGCGGCGGCCGGCAGCGGCCGCGCCGACACACCCGCCCTTCCCGGTGTGTCCGGCGCGGCGCGGGTCCCCGGGCAGCGGTTCACCGCCGCACCCGGGGACCCGCCTTTCTCCGGGCGCCCCACGGGATGGGCCCGGACCGGCAACCGATCATCACCGTCCGGCGGGGCCAGCGCCCAGCATGGAGGACCGCTCAGCCCAGTGGCACGGACTCCATCCAGATGGGGCCGCCCAGACCGTCCACGACGGCCAGTTCGCTCAGCCCAGTGGTGTCGGCCCGGTAGATGCTGGCCGACTGGCCGAGTTCGCCGCCAGCGATCACCAGGTGCGCCCCGATGAGGCCGATGCCGCGAGGCTGGGGCTGGGTGCCCAGCTGGGCGAGCCGGGCGCCGAAACTGCCGTCGGGGTTGAGCGCGGCCATGGTGAGCGCCGAGGCGCGCCGCTCGGCGGCCACCGCCCAGCCGCCGTCCGGGTCGATGACCAGGTCGGAGGCCCAGATGCGGCGGTCGGACTCGTCTGCCGAGGGCTCGCGCCCGGGCGGCACGTAGACGCCGTGGCGCAGCCCGGCTCCGGGCGCGACGCAGCTCATGGTGCTTCCGCTCGGGGTGAGGGCACCGGTGGAACCCTCCCGGCGGACATGGACGACGTTGCCGCCGAACTCCTCGGTGACGTAGAGCGAGGAGCCGTCGGGCGAGAAGCGGATGTGCCGCGGCCCGGACTCGTGCCCGAGCCGGACGCCGAGGGTCTCGTCGGGCACGAGCCCGCCGCCGGTGACACGGAAACCGGTGAGGCGGTCCTCGCCGAGCAGGCTCAGGTAGACGTGGCGGCCGTCGGGGCTGGGAACGACGCAGTGCGGCTGGCGGCCGCTGCCGGTCACCTGCCAGCTGGCGGCGTCGACGAGTCCGTCGGCGCCCAGCCGCGCGCAGGCCAGTTCGCATCCGGTGTAGCTGACGGCCATGAGCAGGTCACCGACGACGCTCATGTAGGTCTGGACGATCGGGCACTCCACCGTGGCGACCGGGTTCGTCGTCCCGTCGGCGGCCCAGGACATGGTGGTGATGCTGTGCGGCTCCCCTCCGTTGCCGACGTGGACGAGGGATCGGGCGGCGTCGACGACGAGGGGCATGGGCCGCGGGCCGGTGCCGGTGCGCCCGGCGACCCGTACGACACCGGACTCGTCGTCGACGAGGATCGAGGTCAGCACGCCGTCGAGACGCCCGGCGACAAGACACAGGTACATGGCCATTCACCCACGCTAACAGGGCAACGGATGCCGAGCCTGGAGCGAATGGTTCGATTCCACCACCATTCCAAAAGGAGACCGATGGGAACGACTCGGGGGCCGAATGCGTAGAGTCGGTGCCACCACCGATCCGGGGCGCTCGCCCGCTCCCGCCACAGTGAGGTCTGACCCATGCACATCAGCCCCTTCGTCGCCGGCCTGCCGAAGGTCGAGCTCCATCTGCACATCGAGGGCACCCTCGAACCGGAACTGAAGTTCGCCCTCGCCGAGCGCAACGGGATCGCGCTCGCCCACGACACCGTCGACCAGGTGCGCGCCTCGTACGACTTCGACGACCTGGCGTCCTTCCTGGACAGCTACTACGACGGCATGAACGTGCTGCGCACCGCCGAGGACTTCCACGACCTGGTCATGGCCTATCTCACGAAGGCCGCCGCGCAGAACGTGCGGTACGTGGAGATGTTCTTCGACCCGCAGGCGCACACCTGCCGGGGTGTGCCGTTCGACACCGTGATCCAGGGTCTGCGCCGCGCCCAGCTCGAGGCCGAGCAGAAGCTCGGTGTCCGCTCGGGGCTCATCATGTGCTTCCTGCGCGACTTCCAGCCCGAGTACGCCATGGCCACCCTGCTGGAGTCGCTGCCCTACCGGGCCTGGATCCTGGGCGTGGGTCTCGACTCGGACGAGACGGGCAATCCCCCCGGCAGATTCGCCGAGGTGTTCGCCCGCGCCCGCCAGGAGGGCTATCTGCTGACCATGCACTGCGACGTCGACATCGCCGGCTCGATCGAGCACATCCGCCAGGTCGTCGAGGACATCGGGGCCGCCCGCATCGACCACGGCACCAATGTGGTCGAGGACCCCGCCCTGGTGCAGGCACTGGCCGACAAGGGCATCGGCCTGACCTCGTGTCCCATCTCGAACACCCGGATCTCGGAGGGCTCCAAGATCGACGTGGTCAAGGACCTGGTCGCCAGGGGTGTCAAGGTCTGCATCAACTCCGACGACCCGGCCTACTTCGGCGGTTACATCGCCGAGAACCTCCAGCTGGTAGCCGACGAGGGCGGGGTGGACGAGGCATTCCTCGCCCTGCTGTGCCGCAATGCGGTCGACATCTCGTGGGCGCCGCTGGACCTCAAGGCGCGGCTGCGCAGTGAGATCGACGCGTACCTGGGTGGGGCACGATGACCGGGCGAGGGCCGGAGAAGGCCGTTCCCGTGTCGCACCGCTGCGCCGTCATCGGCCACCCCGCCGCGCACTCGCTGTCACCCGCCCTGCACATGGCCGCCTACGATGCGCTCGGCCTGAGCGGCTGGAGTTACGAGGCGATCGACGTGGAGCCGGGGCACCTGGACGAGTTCCTGGCCGCCCTGGACTCCAGCTGGGTGGGGCTGTCGGTGACGATGCCGTTCAAGTCCGAGATCATAGCCCACGGCTCACCGGAGCCGCTCGTCACCGCGCTGAACGCGGCGAACACGCTCATCTTCGCCGCGCCCGGGTTCCGGCAGCCCAACCGCTGCTACAACACGGACGTGCCCGGCATGGTCGACGCCCTCGCCCACCGCGGCCTGACGAGCGCCGACAGCGCGATCCTGGTGGGCGCGGGCGCCACCGCCCGCAGTGGCCTGGCCGCCCTGGCCCGCATCGGGGTCCGGCACGCCGAGGTCGTCGCCCGCAGCGCCGACCGCGCCCACGCCAGCCTGGACGAGGTCGCCGCCCGGTACGGCATCGACCTTGACGTGATCGGCTGGGACCGGCTGCCCGATCTGGGCACCGACCGCGCCGATCTGCTGCTGTCCACCGCACCGACCGGCTTCGGAGACGACGAGGCCGCGCAGATCGTCCGGGCAGCCCCGGCCATCTTCGACGTCTTCTACGAGCGGTACCCCTCGGCGCTCTCGCTGGCCGCCGCCTCGGCTGGCCGGGTGAGCGTGGACGGCATCGACCTGCTCGTCTTCCAGGGCATCGGACAGGTACGTCTCATGACCGGCCTGACGCCCGAACCAGAACCCCTGCTGGATGCCTGCGCCGCCGAGCTGGCCCGCCGCCAGCAGTGAAACGGCTCGCCGGGCATGCCGTGGCGAACCAGCCGGCTGTGCCGCGAGCACGCCGTCCACGGCGTTGCCCGGCCGGCACGGCAGCGCCCCACGGCGCGCCTAGTTCGTCTCGGCGCAGATCCCCTGGTCGGGCCAGGAACTCCTGCCCGCGGCGTCACGCACGCTGAGCGCCACGTCGGGGGTGTTCGTGATGATCGCGTCGACACCCAGGGCAAGCGCGGCGCGCACCTGCTCGGGCCGGTCGAGCGTCCACACGTTGACGGCGAGGCCCTTCTTGCGCGCCTTGCGCACCATGCGAGGATCGGTCGCCACCGTCTTCCAGGAGGGGTGCAGCGCCGAGGCCCCCAGGCCGAGGGCGTACCTGGCAGGCTTCCACAGCACCGCGTCGTAGAGCAGGCCGACGTGTTTGCCCATCTGGGCCATGACCCGCATCGAGGCGTGGTTGAACGACGAGTAGATGACCCGGTCGCCCCAGCCGGCCTGCTCGACGAGTTCGACCACCTCGTCCTCCATGCCCGGGTAGGGCACGGTCGAGTTCTTCAACTCGATGTTGAGGCTCAGCCCGGTGCCGTCCAGCGCGGTGAGCACCTCGACGAGCGTGGGGATGCGGGCGCCGGCGAAATCGGTGCGCCCGTACGAGAAGTCGTAACGGTGCAGTTCGACCAGGGTCATGTCCCGGATCCAGCCGTGCCCGCTGCTCGTCCGGTCGATCCGCTCGTCGCTGCAGACGACGAGCTGCCCGTCGCGCGTGCGCTGCACGTCGAGCTCGACGCCGTCGGCGCCGAACGCGACCGCGGCGGTGAACGCGGCGATCGTGTTCTCGGGCGCGGCCCTGCCGGCGCCCCGGTGCGCCCAGATCTGCGTCACCTGGTGGGCCTGACGGAGAGCATGTCGATGTTGGCACCGGGATCCATCGTCAGGGCGAGTCGTACGGTACGGGCGACGTCGTGCGGGGTCAGATAGCGCTCGGGCTCGTAGGGATTGCCGAGCTCGGCCTGCATCGCCACCTGCATGTCGGTGTCGACCTTGCCGGGGTGGATCGAGGTGACCCTGACCCGGCCGGCCTCCTCGGCGCGCAGCCCGTTCGCGACGGCGACGAGCGCGTGCTTGGACGCCGAGTAGCAGGCGTCGTTGCCCCGGGTGTGCAGGCCGCCGCCGGAGTTGATGAAGACGACGTGGCCGCTCCGGGCGCGCAGGGCTGGCAGGAGCAGGCGGGTCAGCTGGGCCGGGGCGACGACGTTGAGCTCGAACTCGGCGCGCCACTGCTCAGGGGTGAGGTCGGCGATGCGGCCGAGCGTGGTCTGCCCGGCGCACGGGATGAGGGCATCGAGTTCGGTGACGTGCGAGGCGGCCTCGATGAGGGCGTCGCCGTCGAGCACGTCGGCGATGAAGGGCTCGGCGCTGGGCAGGGACGCGACGAGGGCGTGCACCGCGTCGGGGCGGCGACCGCCGACGACGACATGCCAGTCGGGGGCCAGCTCCCCGGCGATAGCGCGTCCGATGCCGCGGGTCGCGCCGGTGATGAGAACACTCTTCCGCTCGGTCATGGAGCACAGCCTACGGCTCCGGCGCGGACCTGGACAGGTCATGTCGACCGTGCGTCGCAAACATGGGGCAGCCGCCGCGCTGAACCTCGCCGGCATCCCCTGGGCGAGCCGGCGCCGCCGTCGCCCGTCCCCTTGCCACCCGGAGGGAGTGATCGGCCCCCTGACCACCGCCGACCCGCCCCCCTGGCGAGCCCGCGTCGCTCCCGGTGAATCCCTGAGTGACGGCGGCAGGTACGGCTGGTGAGCGCCCCGGCGAGCGGCGGGGCCGCGGCTCGCCACGTGCACTCTCGGCCCCGTTGTCCTGCTCTCAGCGAACACACCTGGACGCCTGCGAGGCGGCACGAGCCACAGCCGGACATCCCCGGCGCCACCAGGACGAGGTTTTCGCGCTCAGCGTTCGTGGGCCCGGTCAGATGTCTTCACGTCAAGGTATTACCGTTCCCTCGTGAGCAGACACGGAGCGCTTCGCCTGAAGCCGATCGAGGACATCATCGCCCAGCAGTCCGAGGACGCGGCCGCGGACGCCGACTCCCCCGGCGTCCTCAAGCGCCAGCTGACCGTCCGGGACCTGCTCGGCCTGGGCATCGGCATGGTGATCGGGACCGGGATCTTCACCCTGACCGGCATCGAGGCCCGTAACCACGCCGGCCCGGCCGTCACCATCTCGTACGCCCTGGCCGGGCTCATCGCCCTGCTGGCCGCCCTGTGCTACTGCGAGATGGCCTCGGCCGTCCCCACGGCCGGCTCGGCCTACACCTACGCCTATGCGACGCTCGGTGAGATCTTCGCCTGGATCATCGGCTGGGATCTCGTCCTCGAGTTCGCGCTCGGCGCCGGTGTCGTCTCACGGGGCTGGTCGGGCTATCTCAAGTCGTTGTTCAACCTGCCGGACGCCTTCTTCGGCGAGACATCGGTGGTCAACGTGGGCGGCATCGCCATCGCCGTGGTACTCGGTCTCGTCGCGATGATCGGCGCCAAGGAGTCCGCCCGGGTCACGAACCTGCTCGTCGTGGTCAAGGTGAGCATCTGCGTCTTCATCATCGCGGTGGGCGCCTTCTTCATCAAGGCCGCCAACTACAGCCCGTTCATCCCCAGTTCCGTGCCCACCTCCGAGAGCGGTGAGACCGACTGGGAGACGAGCCTGGTGCAGGCGGTCACCGGCGTCTCGTCGTCCACCTTCGGCGTGGCCGGCATCCTCACCGCGGCCGCCGTGGTCTTCTTCGCCTACTCGGGCTTCGAGGTCGTCGCGAACATGGGCGAGGAGACGAAGAACCCGCAGCGCGATCTGGTGCGCGGCGTGCTCGGCACGCTCGGCATCTGCACCGCCTTGTACGTGGTGGTCTGCCTCGTCGTCACCGGCATGGTCAAGTACACCGAGATCGACGAGGGCGCGCCGGTGGCCGAGGCGTTCAAGTCCGTCGGCCTGAGCTGGGCCGGCGCCCTCATCGCCATCGCCGCCATCTGCGGCCTGACCTCGGTGATCCTCGTCGACATCATCGGCATGGGACGCATCGCCTTCGCCATGGGCCGGGACGGCCTGCTGCCGATGCAGGTGGCCCGGGTGCACCCGCGGTGGGGCACGCCCTACCGTGTCATCGCCCTCACGACGGTCCTCGTCGCCGCCCTGGCCGGGTTCGTCCCGCTGCGGGCCCTGGCCGACATGGTCTCGATCGGGACGCTGTTCGCCTTCGTCGTGGTCAGCGCAGCCGTCCCGATCCTGCGCCGCACCCGGCCCGACCTGGAGCGCCCGTTCAAGGTGCCGCTCTCCCCGGTGCTGCCGATCCTGTCGGTGCTGGCCTGCCTGTACATGATGATGAACCTGTCGTTGGCCACCTGGCTACGCTTCCTGGTGTGGATGGCCGCCGGCCTTGCGATCTACCTCGGCTACGGTCGGCGCCACGCCCTGACCCGCAAGCACGAGTCCGACCAGACGACGATGACGGCCGAGGCCTGAGCCGGGGAAGACGGCAGCCGACTCCGCCGAGGCCGGGCCGGCCACCGGCAACCATGACACGCCGAACCCCTGTTCACACATTCATGCCGCCAACCCGCTGACCCCGGGCGGGACGAGGAAGGGGGGCCGGAAACGGGCCCCCCTTCGTGCGCGCACCCAGAGGGAGTCGAACCCCCAACCTTCTGATCCGTAGTCAGATGCTCTATCCATTAAGCTATGGGTGCTTGCCTGACGGCGAGAACCGACAATACCCCTTCCCGACCGGAATCTCCAAACGAGGCCTCGAATAGGCCCACCCCGCCGGCCCCACCGCGTGACCCCGGCGCCCGCCCAGCGCGGAGAACACGTCAGGTCAGCGGGTACCCGGCGATGACCGGAATCCCCTCACCGCACGATTCGCCCGCCCCCGCGCGGCATGAGCATCACGGAGGAACTCGGATGAATGACGACCGCACCGGCTCCCCACACGAAGGACGTCCCCGGCAGCAGACGGCATCACCCGGCGTGCGCCCTCGCCCGTTCCCGTTCAAACCAGTCGCCATGGCCCTGGCCCTGCTCGACATCAGCACCACCGTCTTCTACGTCCTGTGGCGCATCGCCGACACCTGGGCGGTCGACCGCGCCGAGGAGCGCGGTTTCGACCAGCAGCAGCTCCTGCCCCACCACATCCTCTTCTGGTTCGCCGCACAGGCGACGATGGCCGCCCTCATCGTCCTGAACTCCCTGGTCATCGCATGGTGGCGGCACGACAGGCTGGAGCGACGCCAGCAGAATCCGCCGCGGCTCGCAGGCCGGGCGACAACCCCGCGGGTACCAGGCGACGAGCACTGAGCACCATCCCGCTCAGGCCCTGGCCTGTTCCCATGACCGGTCCGGCACATCTCGCAACCGAACCCGAACGTCGAACGAGCAGCCCACCCCGTGGTGGACTGCTCGTGCTGGCGGAGGTGGCGGGATTCGAACCCGCGATGGGATTTGTGTCCCAAACCCGCTTAGCAGGCGGGCGCCATAGGCCGACTAGGCGACACCTCCAGCGCCCACCAACCATATCCGCTGTGCGGCGACTGAGCAAAGCGTCCACCGACGAGCACCACCGCGAGGACTGATATCGGGGACCCCTAGGGGTACGATCGGCTCATCGACGGAGACGACTTGACGGAATTCTCCGCGGTGAGGCACACGCCCTCCACAGCTGAGCAAGGCATCATGGGGAGGAACGGTCTCGGGCCGATTCCAGCCCGGTCGATCCCCCAAGGTGCGGCCGAACCGGTTCATCCCACCGGTCAACACGACCAAGAAGGTGCCATGGCAAACCGCGACAACGACGACATCGCGCGCAGCGGTCGTCCCCGCCGCGCGGCGGAGGACGACGAGTCCTACGTCCCCCGGCGCGTCTCCAGGGAACCTGCGGAGGAGACACGCCGAGGTGAGGAGTTCTTCGATGTCGAGGAGGTCGGCCTGAGGGACGGCGAACGCGCCGCGCACGCCGCCGGCAGCCCGCTGTACGACCGTTCCGCCGGCTTCGGCAGGACACTGGTCCGCACCACGCTGGGCTCGATCATCCCGGGCCTCGGTCTCATCGGGACGCGCCGCACCTTCCTCGGCCTGCTGCTGTTCTCGCTGAGCATCATCGCCGGCGGCACGGTGGCCATCCTCGCCTTCATCCACCGCAGCACGCTGGTGACGATCCTGGCCAATGCGAACCGGCTGCTCATCATCGCCTTCGCCCTGCTCATCGGCGGGCTGCTGTGGGTCATCGTCATCGTCGGCACCTATCTGGTCTCGCGCCCGCGCCGCATGACCAGGGTCCAGCGTCTGGTCGGCGCAGGCGTCGTCTTCCTCATGTCCTTCCTGGTGGCCACGCCCACCGCCGTGGCCTCGGCCTATGCGCTGCAGACGAGCATCGTCCTGAACAACATCTTCGACTCGGGTTCACGCTCGCAGACCCGACCGGAGCTCAGCGGCGACAACCCGTGGGCCGCCATGGACCGGCTCAACATCCTGCTCGTCGGCGCCGACTCCGGCGAGAACCGCGACGCCGAACTGGGGATTCGCGCCGACACGCTCATGCTCGCCTCCATCGACACGAGAACCGGCGACACGGTGATCATCCAGCTGCCCCGCAACCTCGAGAACGTGCCCTTCCCGGAGGGCACCGCCCTCGCCGAGGCCTACCCCGAGGGCCGCATCTGGGACGGCTACTCGGGCAGCGAGGACGAGTACCTGCTCAACGCCGTCTGGAGCGAGGTGCCGAAGGAGCACCCCGAGCTGTTCGCCGACACCGACTTCCCCGGCGCCGACGCGACGAAGATGGCCGTCCAGGGCATCACCGGTCTGGAGGTCAACTACTTCATGATGGTCAACATCGACGGCATCCAGGCGCTCATCGACGCCATGGGCGGCGTCACGGTGAACATCAACTTCCCGATCGCCAAGGGCGGCCACGTGGACGGCTACGGCGACGAGGAGTGCGGCGTCGACGGCCACCTCACCGTCGGCCCGGACCAGACGTTGAACGGCAACGACGCCATGTGGTACGCCCGCAGCCGCTGCAACGACCCCGACTACGACTACGGCCGGATGCGCCGCCAGAGCTGCCTGGTGAACGCCATCATCAAGCAGGTCAACCCGCAGACGCTCATCACCCGCTACGAGGCCATCGCCGCCGCCAGCGAGAACATGGTGAGCACCGACATCCCGCAGGAACTGCTCGACGACCTGGCCAATCTGGCCCTGGTGGTCAAGGACGGCGCAGTGAGCCGCCTGCTCATCTCACAGGACCTGTCGGGCGCCGGTGGTTCGGGCGCGCTCGAAGTCAACCCGGCCCATCCCGACTACGACGAGATCCGGGCGGCCGTGGCCGACGCCATCGCGCTGAGCAAGAACGGCGGCGTAGCTCCCGAGACCAGCACCCCCGCCCCGACCCAGGCCACCAGCGAGGCCGCCGAGCCCGGCGAGGAGGGCACCTGGGGCGATGAGGGGCCTGGCTACGGCGAGGACACGACGTCGGCCTCCAGCGCCACGACGAGCGCCACCGCGGAGAACGTCGCGGACGCCTGCGCATACAACCCGGTGGGCTGAGCAGCAGGGCTCCGCCGGAGCCCGGGCGTCCGATGGCGGCGAGGGTGGGATTCGAACCCACGGAGCTTTCGCTCGGCCGCTTTCAAGGCGGCTGCACTAGTCCACTATGCGACCTCGCCCGACCGCCGATCAGTTCGGCAGTGCGCACTCATGGTAGCCGATGAGCTTGTCTGGCATGCTGGGGACATGTACGCGATCACTGTCGCCGAACCCGGCGGAATCGAGCAGATCGAGTGGGCACCGGTGCCCACACCCGAGCCCGGACCGGGCGAGGTCCTGGTCCGCACGCAGGCGGTCGGCGTCAACCGCGGTGACGTCCTGCAACGACAGGGCCACTACCCGCCCCCCAAGGGCGTCACCGATGTCATGGGCCTGGAGGGGCTCGGCGTCATCGCCGAGCTCGGCGAGGGCGTCACCGGCCATGAGGTCGGCGAGCAGGTCCTGGCCCTGCTGACCGGAGGCGCGTACGCCGAGTACTTCGTCGTGTCGGCCGAGCACCTGCTTCCGGTCCCCGCCGGCATCGACCCGATCGAGGCCGCAGGGCTCGTCGAGGTGTCCGCCACCGTCGTCTCGAACTTCGACCGCGTCGGGCTGAAGGCCGGGGAGACCGTGCTCATCCACGGCGGCGCGGGAGGCGTCGGCAGCTTCGCCATCCAGTACGCCAAGGCGATCGGCGCCCGCGTCATCACCACCGCCTCGCGGAAGAAGGCGGACTACTGCATCGAACTCGGCGCCGACAAGGTCATCGACTACGCCTCCGACTGGGAGCCGGCGGTCATGGTCGCCACGGCCGACCGTGGCGTCGACGTCATCCTCGACATCATCGGCGCCAAGTACCTCGAGGCGAACGTGCGCTGCCTGGCCACCGAGGGCCGCATGGTGACGATCGGCCTGCAGAAGGGCGTCAAGGGCACCCTGAACCTGGGGGTGCTGTTGAGGAAGCGCGGCACGATCACCGCAACGAGCCTGCGCGGGCGCCCCGCCGAGCAGCGGGCGGCGATCTGCCGCCGCGTCGAGGAGGTCGTCTGGCCGATGCTGGCCGGTGGCACGATCAAGCCCGGCAATCAGACGCGCGTGCCGCTCGAGGAGGCGGCCAGGGCCCACGAGCTGCTCGAGTCGGGGGAGAACACCGGGAAGATCATCCTGGTCGCCAAGTACAACGGATGACCCGGCCGGCGACGCGATCCGATCCAGAGGCATCTGGCCCCTGGACCCGGCCATCGTGCTCTGGCGCCAGGCACTGCGACGAACTAACAACCCACACGACTTTGGCATAGTTATTCCTTCAAAGGAATGAGTCTCGCATCTTTCTCGCTCAGCCGCTGGTTCGACATCGCATACTTTTCAGATTATGCTTGCTCTTCGTGAGCAAGGTATTGACGTCTCTTCCCGTGGGCGAGCGGGTCGGCATCGCCTTCAGCGGCGGCCTCGACACCAGCTGCGCCGTCGCCTGGATGCGCGAAAAGGGCGCTGTCCCATGCACCTACACCGCCGACATCGGCCAGTACGACGAGCCCGACATCGCGTCGGTGCCCGGGCGCGCCGGTCAGTACGGCGCCGAGATCAGCCGACTCGTCGACTGCCGGGACGCGCTCGTCGAGGAGGGGCTGTCGGCCCTGGCCTGCGGCGCGTTCCACATCTGCAGTGCCGGCAAGTTCTACTTCAACACCACGCCGATCGGCAGGGCCGTCACCGGCACGCTGCTCGTGCGCGCCATGGCCGAGGACGACGTCTCCATCTGGGGCGACGGCTCGACCTACAAGGGCAACGACATCGAGCGCTTCTACCGCTACGGCCTCATGGCCAACCCGGCGCTGCGCATCTACAAGCCCTGGCTCGACGAGGCCTTCGTCAACGAGCTCGGCGGCCGTGACGAGATGAGCACCTGGCTCACCGCGCACGATCTTCCGTACCGTGATTCCAAGGAGAAGGCCTACTCCACCGACGCCAACATCTGGGGCGCCACGCACGAGGCCAAGACGCTGGAACGTCTCGACGTCTCGATCGAGACCGTCGAGCCCATCATGGGCGTCAAGTTCTGGGACCCCTCGGTCACCATCGAACCCGAGGTCGTCACCATCGAGTTCGAGCAGGGCCGCCCGGTCAGGATCAACGACGAGAGCTTCGGTTCGCCCGTCGACCTCGTCCTCAAGGCCAACGAGATCGGCGGCCGCCACGGCCTCGGCATGAGCGACCAGATCGAGAACCGCATCATCGAGGCCAAGAGCCGCGGCATCTACGAGGCCCCCGGCATGGCGCTGCTGTTCATCGCCTACGAGCGGCTAGCCAACGCCATCCACAACGAGGACACCATCAGCAACTACCGCACCGAGGGCCAGCGCCTGGGCAGGCTCATGTACGAGGGCCGCTGGCTCGACCCGCAGTCCCTCATGATCCGCGAGTCGATCCAGCGCTGGGTGGCCTCCGTCGTCACCGGCAAGGTCACGCTGCGCCTGCGCCGCGGTGACGACTACTCGATCCTCAACACCGAGGGACCGGCCTTCAGCTACCACCCGGAGCGCCTGTCGATGGAGCGCGTCGAGGACGCCGCCTTCGGTCCGCTCGACCGGATCGGCCAGCTGACCATGCGCAACCTCGACATCTCCGACTCGCGGGCCCGCCTCGAGCAGTACGCCGCCCAGGGCCAGCTCACCGGCGGCGAGGCCGCCAAGCTCGTCGGCCAGCTCGAGGCCGGCAAGTCGTCCGAGATCGCCGACAACCCGCTGCACGCCGGCGAGGCCGAGGCGACCCCGCTCGACAACGCGGCCATGGAGTCCGGCACCGACTGACCAGACCGCTGGCTCGGGTACGAGCACGTCCACGGTTGGCGCCCGCCCTGCGGCGATTCGTCCGCGGGGCGGGCGCCTACTGTGGAGGCATGAGTGTTGACGAGCTGAGCCACATCCTGGCCGGGGCCTCGCGGGCCGTCTTCTTCGGCGGGGCCGGCGTCTCGACCGAGAGCGGCATCCCCGATTTCCGTTCCGCCACGGGCCTGTACACGACGCACTCGGGCGGGCAGTACCCGCCGGAGTACATGCTCTCCCACGGCTGCTGGCGCGACCAGCCGGAGGCCTTCTACGAGTTCTACCGAGCAGCCATGATCCACCCCGATGCGAAGCCGAACGCCGCCCACTGGGCGCTGGCCCGGCTCGAGGAGGCGGGCAAGCTCGCGGCAGTCGTCACCCAGAACATCGACGGGCTGCACCAGCTGGCCGGTTCGCGGACCGTCCACGAGGTGCACGGCTCGGTGCTGCGGAACCGCTGCACCGGCTGCGGACGCCGGTACCCGTTGGAGGCGATCACCTCGTCGACGGGGATCCCGCGGTGCGAGGACTGCCAGGGCATCATCAAGCCCGAGGTCGTCCTGTACGAGGAGAACCTCGACACGGGTGTCATGGCTGCGGCCATGGACGCGATCAGTCGCGCCGACGTGCTCATCGTCGGCGGCACCTCGCTCAACGTCTACCCGGCGGCCGGCCTGCTCAACTACTTCCTCGGCAGACCGCTCGTCCTCATCAACAAGTCGGCGACGCCCGCCGATTCGAGCGCCGACCTGGTGATCCACGACTCGATCGGTGCCGTACTGGGCGCAGCGACCGACGCGGCCCTGGCCTGACCGGCCGGGGCCGTGCCCCGGGTGATCAGTTCAGCGCTGCGATCGCGGCGTCGTAGTCGGGCTCGTTCGAGGTCTCCTCGACGAGCTGGGTGTGGACGATCCGGCCGTTCTCGTCGATGACGACGACGGCGCGGGCCAGCAGGCCCCGCAGCGGGCCGTCGACCATGCGCAGACCATAGGCCTTGCTCATCGCGTGCGAGCGGAACGCCGACCCGGTGACGACGTTCTCGATGCCCTCGGTGGTGCAGAAGCGCTTGGCGGCGAAGGGCAGGTCCTTCGAGACGCATACGACGGTGGTGTTCTCCAGACCGGCCGCGAGCTCGTTGAACCTGCGGACGCTCATCGCGCACACGCCGGTGTCGAGGCTCGGGAAGATGTTGAGGATCACCCGGCGGCCCCGCAGGCCCTCCAGGGTGACGGGCTCCAGGTCTGCGCCGACGAGATCGATCTCGGGGGCCTGCGAGCCGACGGCGGGCAGCTCGCTGCGGGTGTGGACGGGTTCGCCTCGGAAAGTGATGTCAGCCATGACTCATGTCTACGCCATGCGGCGCCGCCATGGGGACGCTTCCACGTGTTTCACCCACGAGCTGAGCCGCAAACGATGGTCGCGCATCCGCGCACGACGGTATCCCGCCCTCTGGGCCGCTGCGAAGAAGAAGCAGGGACGCCCCGAGCAGGAACCGCTCGATGCGCGAGCTCCCGGAGGCGAGCCCGCGGGGCCGCAGCCGAATGCGACGAGGGGCGGCAGCTCGCCGCGGGCAGGCTCCCCGATGCGTGCCGCGAGGACCCCGTGCAACGCAGCCCTGCCGCCGACTATCCACCCCGGATCCTGGGCGGGGAACAGCCGGGCCTCACGGACCGGGACTCCGGTGCCGCGAGCCCCACTGGGTCGGGAAGGGTTCACCTCGGCGGCACGCACAATCCTCGAGGTAATTTCCAAGAGACTCAGCAGGAGATGACATCCCAAGCCATGCTCTGATTCATTGAGGCTGTGACAATCCTGCGCCATAGGCCGGATCCGCCGTGATGCCGCTTCCTCGGCGCTCCGTGCCCCATGACAGGCGACTCTGGGACCGGCGCTGAGCCATCTGGCCAGGTCGACATTCTTGCTCTTGGGCGGACATGTGGTATTCTCCACCTCGCATTTTGCTCTTGTGTTTTCCTGATCGTTCTCGAATCGCCTGCGATGAGACCTGTCCCCCAGTCAGTGACGCACAGACGAAAACATCACGAATCACCAAGCCCTCCCGATGAGCTTCACCACACACCCCGGGTGATCCATCAGCGATCCGATCCGCGAGGAAGACAGAAGAAACGGAAGGAGTCTTCATAGCGGCGGGCGAGAACACCGAGGAGAATCCCCGTCTTGTCATCGACCCAACCGACACGAGAGAAAATCGACCATCTCACCTGGCCCGACATCCTCGTGCTCACCGTCATCATGTGGGGGCACAGCATCGTCACCTCCACGACCGCCTATCTGTCCCAGCTGGAGGGCACCGAAACCGCCGACGAGAGCCTTGAGTTCGCCGCCTCGGACAACTACGGGGCGCTGGCCATGCAGGCGGTCCTCCTGCTCCTGGCCCTGGCATATCTGTGGATGCGACGCTTCGACTTCAGAACATGGCACGTGCGTCTCAGCCCGAAGGCCCTCGTCCAGGGCATCCTGGTCTTCCTCGGCGGGGCGCTTCTCATGGACGCCTATTTACTGATCACCAGCCCGCTCACGGAGATCCTTCCCATCCCGGGACCCATCGGCGCCTTCTTCGGGAACGAGACGGTGTCGAAGGTGATCTACTCCCTGCTCAACGGCTTCTACGAGGAGATCTACTTCCTCGGCATCTGCCTCGCAGTCAAGCCCCACCAGCTGAAATGGGCGGTCCCGTTCTCCTTGCTGGTCCGCGCAAGTTTCCACACCTACCAAGGAATGATCAACGCGCTCGGGATCGGAGTACTGTTCGGCGGACTCATCTACCTGCTCTACAAGCGGTCCAAGGACAAGAACCTGCTTCCCTTCTTCATCGCCCATGCGATGGGGGACATCTTCGGCGTGGGCCTTGTCTCCTATTTCTGGACATGATGGGGAGCGAGCCGGGGCACGGCCAGCCCCCTGGGCACGGGGCCACAAGCATCCATGACCGGGGCGGCGTAGAACAGATCCCCCCAGCCACAGCGACGCCAGGCCCATCGGAAGTCGTGGCGGCCGGCCCCTGCTCACCGAAACAGCCCTCACACCACCACGACCCCGGGCAATACCGTCATGCGCGAGTCCCCTGGCCATCGATCCGCCCATCCGTTCACTCCTGGGTGAAGAAGCCCCTCTCATTCATCAGCGCTGAGCGAACAACTGCGCGGTGGGGATCGTCGCGCAATGCGGACATCCCTGCCGCGCAACGATCTGCGTCTAGTCTGTGATCGACCCTGAGAACACCCCGATCCTCAGTGGACACCCGATAGCCGGTGGCAGGACCACCGGAAGCAAGGAGCATCCATGGCCCAGGAAAGCACTGCCCCGACGACGAGCGACGCCTCGGCGATCGTCGACGCCCTCGGCGGCCCCGACAACATCACGAGCCTCACCCACTGCGCGACGCGGCTGCGGTTCCAGCTGCGCGACGGTTCCGGCGTCGACAAGGACACGGTCGAGAAGATCCCCGTCGTCATGGGCGCCGTGCCGCAGACCGGCAACCGCTACCAGGTCGTCATCGGCGGGGCCGTGGCAACCGTCTACAACGAGATCATGGCCCTGCCGCAGATGGCGACGATGGGCTCCGGCAGCAAGAAGCCCTCCGACGCCGAGGTCAAGGCCGCCGCCAGGCAGGGCGGCGTCCGCGGCCGGTTCAGCTGGGTGGACACCTTCTTCGAGTTCCTGTCCGACTCCTTCCGCCCGATCATCGGCGTGCTGCTGGGCGCCTCGCTGTTCATCACCTTCATGGCCCTCATGAGCACGCTCGGTGTCATCGGCAACTGGTCGAGCGGCGAGGCCGAACTGCCGCCGAGCTGGGCGTTCATCAACCTGTGCTGGCGATGCGTCTTCTACTTCCTGCCGCTCTCGGTGGCCTACAACGCCACCAAGAAGGTGGGCGCCGACCCGTGGATCGGCTTCTCGGTCATGGCGGTCCTGCTGCTGCCCGGCTTCATGACCGCCGACAACTCCCTGCTGTCGGACAGCCACGTCACGCACGTGCTGGGCCAGGACATCAACATCGTCCAGGCCTTCGGGCTTCCCCTGACGATCTTCGACTACGGCCAGCAGGTGTTCCCGCCGCTGCTCATGGCCGGGCTGCTCGGCCCGCTGTACAAATTGACCAAGCGGATCATCCCCGACAACCTGCAGCTGATCTTCGTGCCCTTCCTGTGCATGCTCATCATGATCCCGCTCACCGCGTTCGTCCTCGGCCCGATCGGCGTCTACGCCGGCGCCGGCCTGTCGACCGCGCTGAAGGCCGTCAACGACCTGTCACCGTTCATCTTCTGCCTGCTCATCCCGCTGCTGTACCCGTTCATGGTGCCGCTGGGCCTGCACTGGCCGATCAACGCCGTCATGCTGCTCAACATCCAGGCGATCGGCTACGACTACATCCAGGGGCCGATGGGCGCCTGGAACTTCGCCTGCTTCGGCGCCTCCGCCGCGGTGCTGGCCATCTCGATCCGTGAGAAGGACGTCGAGATGCGCCAGACCGCCACCGGCGCCGTCGTCGCCGGCCTGGTCGGTGGCATCTCGGAACCGAGCCTGTACGGCATCCACCTGCGTTTCCGGCGCATCTACCCGCGCATGCTCATCGGCTGCGTCGTCGGCGGCCTCATCCAGGGCATCGGCGGTGGCGTGACGACGAACGCCTTCGTCTTCACCTCGCTGCTGACGATCCCCGCCTTCAGCAACATCCCGCTGTACGCCCTCTCGGTACTCGCCGCGTTCGCCGTCGCATTCGTCGCCATCTACTTCTCCGACTACCGCACCCCCGAGCAGCGCGCCGAGTCCAGGGAGCGCATCGCGCAGCAGCGCGCCGAGCACGAGACCCGGGAGATCGCGCGCGAGGCGAGGAAGACAGAGCACAAGGCGGAGAAGAGCGCCACCGCTCCCGCCCCGGCGAAGACCGCCCTCGCCCCGAACGCCGTGACCAAGGTCGCCTCGCCGCTGGCCGGCCGGGTCATCCCCCTCGAAGAGGTGCCCGACCCCGTGTTCAGCGCCGGGACCGTCGGCAAGGGTGTCGGCATCGAGCCGGTCGGCACCACCGTCGTGGCCCCAGGCGACGGCACGATCGTCGTCGCACAGGCCACCGGCCACGCCTTCGGCGTCAAGCTCGACAACGGCATCGAACTGCTCATCCACGTGGGCATCGACACCGTGAACCTCGAGGGCAGGGGCTTCGACGTGAAGGTCGCCAAGGGCGACCGTGTGGCGGCCGGTGACCCGCTCGTCACCTTCGACCCCGAGGTCATCACCGAGGCCGGCTACTCGCTCGTCACGCCGGTGCTCGTGACGAACGTCCGCAGGTTCGCCGAGATCACCAGGATCGCCGAGGGCGAGGTGAACCCGGGCGACGCCATCATCGAGACGACGGCCAAGCCGCCCAAGGAGCCCAAGCCCGCAGCCGAGTGAGCCCCCAGGTCTGGGTGGACAGAGGCCCCCGCGCATCGGCGCGGGGGCCTCGTCGTCGGTGCAGCCGACCGGCTCAGACCATCGTTGCGGCCGACAACTGCGTCATGTACGAGAAGTACTCGGCCAGCGCCATGGCCAGGCCGTCGTCCTCCCAGCTGCGTTCGGCGATCTCGCGGGCGCGGCGCTTCATCGGCTTGGCCTCCAGCCGCGGGAAGACGGCGGTCAGCGAACGCGAGGCGTAGAGCAGGGCGATGAGGGCGCGGGTGCGGTCGTCGGGTTCGGCGCCGCCGAGCGCGGCACGCACCCGGGCCCGCAGGTCGATCTCGGTGCTCGCGTCGCCCTCGGGGTAGCGGGTGAGCGGGATGAGGCCCAGCAGCTTGATGTGGCGCTCCCGCAGGATGCCCGCCTCGACCAGGTGCTGCAGCTCGTAGCTGCGCAGCGAGCGGACCGGGCCCGAGCGGGACGAGAAGGGCCCCACGAGAGCGGAGATGGCCTGGTCGTAGGTCTTGCCCTCGACGGTCTCGACGATCTGGGCGAAGAACTCGTCGCTCGGCTCCTCCTCGCCGCGGGCGAGCAGCTTCGTGTTCTTCGGTCCCTCGACGAAGACGAGCTGGCGCTTGGCGATGAGTTCGACGATCTCGGCCGCGGCGACGGTGAAGTTCACCGTGGTGAGGTCACGGACGAAACCGCCCTTCTTGTCGTCGAGGACGAGTAGGAGATACTCGGCGGCTAGGTTCACTGTGGTCGTCATGGCTCAGACCCCCTGTGGTGCGGAGCACCCGCCCTTGGGTGCCTGTGCCCATTATGGCCCCGCGGGCACGAACCCACCACGGCCTTCCCCGCACGAGTGCCCGGGCCGGGCACGGGTGCGCTCAGCGCGTCTCGAAGAGCTCCTGGCCGCCCAGGTAGGGGCGCAGCACCTCGGGGACGACCACCGAGCCGTCGGCCTGCTGGTAGTTCTCGAGGATCATGAGGATCATGCGGCTCATGGCGCACAGGGTGCCGTTGAGGGTCGCCACGTGCTCGATGTTCTTGCCGTCGCGCATGCGGATGCCCAGCCGGCGGGCCTGGAACTGGGTGCAGTTCGAGGTCGAGGTGATCTCGCGGTACCTGCCCTGCGAGGGCACCCAGCCGTAGCAGTCGTACTTGCGGGCGGCCGAGGCGCCGAGGTCGCCGGAGGCCACGTCGAGCACCTGGAAGGGGATGCCGAGGTCGGTGATGAACTCCCTCTCGTTCTCCAGCAGCCGCTGGTGCTCGGCGACGGCGTCCTCGGGCCGGCAGTAGGTGAACATCTCGAACTTGTCGAACCAGTGGACGCGGAAGATGCCGCGGGTGTCCTTGCCGTACGAGCCGGCCTCGCGGCGGAAGGCGGGGCTGAAGCCGGCGAGCCGGATCGGCAGTTCGCCGGCGTCGAGGATCTCACCCGAGTGGTAGGCGGCCAGGGGGACCTCGGCGGTGCCGACCAGGTACTGGTTGTCGCGTTCCAGGTAGTAGACGTCGTCGGCGGCCTGGCCGAGGAAGCCGGTGCCGTCCATGGCCTCGGGGTTGACCAGGGCCGGCGGGATCACCGGGGTCAGGCCCCAGGCGAGGGCCTTCGTCAGGGCGAACTGGATGAGGGCGAACTCGAGCAGGGCGCCGGGGCCGGTGAGGAAGTAGAACCGGGAGCCGGAGACCTTGGCGCCGCGCTCCATGTCGATGGCGCCGATGCCCTCGCCGAGCTCGAGGTGGTCCTTGACCTCGATGCCCTCTGCGGCGAAGTCGCGGGGGCTGCCCACCTCGTCGATGACGTACAGGTCGTCCTCGCCGCCGGCCGGCACGTCCTCGAAGACGATGTTGCCGAACTGCTTGACGATCTCGGTGTACGCGGCGTCGGCCTCGTCGGCAGCGGCCTGCAGCGCCTTCACCTGGGCCGACAGCTCCTTGGTGCGGGCCAGCAGGGCCTTCTTCTCGTCGCCGGAGGCCTTGGCGATCCGGGCGCCGAACGACTTCTGCTCGGCGCGCGCGGTCTCGAAGGCGCTGATCGACGAGCGGCGCGCCTCGTCCGCGGCGAGTGCCTCGTCGACCAGGTCCACGGACTCGCCGCGGGCCTTCTGGGAGCGACGGACACGGTCGGGATCGGTGCGCAGCAGTTTCGGGTCGATCATGGGCCAAGCCTACCGTCGGGGTGCACCGGCGGTTGTCGCGCCGGACGGCGGTGGACCCGGTTGCCGGCCCGCAGATCCGGGGCGCGCCGCCGCCCCGGCCGGAGCAGCCCCTGAGACAATCGGTGCGTGACCACCCGGACGTTCAGCCGCTTCAACCTGTGGGTCGTGTGCCTCTTCGCGCTCGCGTTCCTCGCCTGGACGCATCTGACGCTGCGCACCGGCCTGCTCGCCCGTCTCGATGCCCTCAGCCAGGCCCCGCACCTGATGCCCGGATCGGCCGGTGAGCAGATCGCCGCCGCCTTCGCCCTCGTCACGCATCCGATCATCGTCTGCCTCGTCCTCGCCGGCCTGGGTGTGTGGGCCTGGCGTCGGCGGCTGCGTCATCTCGCCGTGGCGGTCCTCGCCTCGGGCCTGGGCAGCTGGCTGGCCTGCGTCCTGCTCAAGAAGCTCATCGGGCGGCCACGCCCGCCCTCCCCGCTGGACTGGCTGCTCACCTACCGGGGCGCGGCCTACCCGAGCAGCCACATGGCGGTCATCGTGGCCGGCGCCATCACCGCGATCGCCGTCAGCACGACCACCCGGCAGTCCCGTGCCACGATCCTCAGCTGGCGCGTCGTCGGCGTCCTCGCGATCCTGCTCGAGGCCGCCGACCGTTTCGCCATGAACGCCCACCGCCTCACCGACATCGTCGGCGGCGCCCTGCTCGGCGGCCTCGTCACCTCACTCGTCCTCTTCCTGGCCCGGGTACGCATGCTGCCGCTCATCGCCACCCGGCGGCGCAGCACGCCGCGCCCCGTCGGCGGCCTGTGCGTCGTGATCTACAACCCGGCCAAGGTGGCCGACGAGATGGTCTTCCGCCGTCAGATCGCCGACGAGCTGAGCGGGAGACACTGGCAGTCCCCGCTGTGGCTGCAGACCACGCCGGAGGACCCCGGCGCCGAGCAGGCGAGGGAGGCCGTCGCCCGCGGCGCCGACCTGGTCATCGTCGCCGGGGGCGACGGCACCGTGCGCGCCGTGACCCAGGCGCTGGCCGGTTCGGGCATCCCGATCGGCCTGATCCCGGCGGGCACCGGCAATCTGCTCGCCAAGAACCTGGGGCTGCCCCTGGACCAGGAGGACGCCATCTTCGTGGCGATCAACGGCCAGCCGCAGGACATCGACCTCATCAGGCTGGTCGTCGACGGCCACGAGGACGAGCCGCTCCGCTTCGCCGTCATGGCGGGCATCGGTTTCGACGCCCGCCTCATGGCCCGAACGAACGACGCGCTTAAGAAGATGATGGGCGCCGCCGCCTATGTCGTCTCGGCGATGCCCGAGCTGCTCTCCAAACCGCACCGCGTGCAGATCAGCGTCGACGGCGCGAAGCAGGTGCGCGGCAACGCCGTGCTGACGGTCATGGGCAATGTGCCGTCCATCGGCAGCAACGTCACCCTCATCCCGGACTCCGACCCGACCGACGGGCGCATGGAGATGATCGTCGGATCGCCCTCGGGCATCTCGAGCTGGGCGCGGATGGCCACCCGCGTCCTCACCCGCATCGGCGCGGACCGCTCACTGGAACGCTACGCGGGCCGCTCGATGAGCGTGCGGGTCGACGAGCCGATGCCCTTCGAGCTGGACGGCGACACCGTCGGCGAGGGCTCCTACTTCGAGGCCGAGGTCGACCCGGCAGCGGTGTCGATCATGGTCGCCTCGAGCCCGGCGAACCACTCCGCGGCCGCCGCGTAGTCGGCGTTGGCGGTGCCGGCGCGCAGGACCGGTGGCACCCTGTCGGCGCGGGGGTAGCTGCCGAGGAAGACGATCCGCTTGCAGACCCGCTTGAGACCCATGAGCGCCTCGGCCATGCGGGCGTCCGCCATGTGCCCCTCGGCGTCCATGCTGAAGCAGTAGTTGCCCAGCACGGTCTTGGTGGGGCGTGACTCGATGCGACACAGGTTGACGCCGCGCACCGCCAGCTGCTGCAGGATGGCCAGCAGCGCACCGGGCTCGTCGTGCTGGATGTAGGCCACGAACGTCGTCTTGTCCGCCCCGGTCGGCGCCGGCGCCTGCCCCGGGCGGGCCACCAGGATGAACCGGGTGACGGCGGCGCCGTTGTCGGCGATGTCGCTCGCCACCGCCTCGAGACCGTACATCTGGCCGGCGACCGGGGCGCAGACGGCGGCATCGAAACCCGAACCCGGCTGGGAGACGGCCTTGGCGGCACCGGCGGTGGAACCGCGCTCGATCACCTCGGCGTCGGGCAGGTTCTCGGCGAGCCAGTCCCGCACCTGGGCCGCCGCGTGCGGGTGGGTGATGATGCGGCGGACCTGGTCGATGCGCGTGCCGGGCCGCACGCAGAGGTTGAAGCGCACGTTGACGAGCACTTCGTGGATGATCTGCAGGGGCGCGGCATCGGGATCGGCCAGGTTGTCGAGGGTGGCCGAGACACCGCCCTCGACCGAGTTCTCGATCGGCACCATGGCGGCCTCGACCTCACCGGCACGCACCGCGTCGAGCGCCTGGGCGACGGTGCGGAAGGGGACCGCATCGTCCTCGCTGTAGGACAGCAGGGCCTGATGGGTGAAGGTGCCCTGGGGGCCGAAGTATCCGAGCATGGCCCCGAGCCTAGGCGATGGCGTGCGGGCACAGGCCCCGCGTCCGAGCACCGTCACCGGGACGCCGTTGCGGCGCCGGGCGGGCCGGCTCGGCCGCGGCGGATGCTCGCGGCGGGCTCGGGCCAGGACGGGCCGGGCTCGCCGAGGGCATCGGCGAGCAGTGCGAGATAGCGGCTGCGAGGGACCTCGATCCCGCCGAGGCTCGCCAGGTGCGGGGTGAGCCACTGCACGTCGAGCAGCCCCGCCCGGCCACCGGCGCTCAGCTCGTCGACGAGGCGGACGAGCGCCACCTTCGACGCGTCCCGGCCGTGCTGCGGGTCGTGGAACATGGACTCCCCGGCGAAGAGCCCGTGGACGCTGACGCCGTAGAGCCCGCCGACCAGGCGCCCCTCCTCGTCCCAGCTCTCGACCGAGTGCACCCAGCCGCACTCGTGCAGCTCGGTGTAGACGGCCCGGATGTCCTCGTCGATCCACCCGTAGGGGCGGGAGGGATCGGCGCAGCCGGAGAGCACCTGCTCGAAGGCCCGGTCGATGCTCGTCGTGTACCGGTTGAGGGAGCGTTTGAGGCTGTGGCTGACGCGCAGGGCTCGCAGGGGCAGGACGCCCCTGCGCACCGGGGACCACCAGCCGATGCCCTCGTAGCCCGACTCGTGCAGCGGCATCGGGAACAGGCCGGCCGCGTAGGCGGCCAGCGTGAAGTCGGCGTCGAGCGTCTCGGTGAAACCGACGAGGTCCTGCTCGGGCCACTCGTTCACGTCGCCGAAGAGTTCGATGAGCACGGCCCCAATGTATGCGCCGGCACCGGCGGCCGCAGGGGTGACAACGCTGTTTCTCATCCTGGCGTCGGATGACAACGCCCGGGCGACCGGGGTTCAATGGTCGTCATGAGTCAGATGTCCACAGGATGGCCCTACGGGAACACGCCATACACCCCTTCGGGCGCCACCGATCGGCCCGCCACGGGTTCGGGCCCCAGGCAGAGCGCCCCCTTCGTCACGCGCACCGACGCGCTCGCGGCGATCGACGCGAGCGCCGAACTGGGCCCGACTCTTCGTGGCGATGTCGTGGACGCCTTCGTCGCCGACGTGAACGCGAAGCTGGCGGCCGACTGGCAGCAGCGCCAGTACCAGCAGCAGCTCGACGAACAGCACGGCTCGGCCGAGCGCCGGGCGCGCACGCGCGACCTGGTCATCACCCTGGCGATGGCCATCCCGCTGACCGCGATCGGCGGCGAGGCGGCAGGGCTCATCGGCCTGCTCGTCTCGTGGGCCGGTACCGCGGCCGTGGCCGTCGGGCTCAGCCTGCGCCGCGGCACGCCGAAGCAGAACCCCGGCCGTTGAACGGCCCGGCCCCGACCGGCCGGAGGGCCCACGGCCCGGAGCACGGATCGGGCGGGCATCCAGGCGGGCGAGGC
Organism: Propionibacterium australiense; assembly: GCF_003666605.1. Lineage (GTDB taxonomy): Bacteria > Actinomycetota > Actinomycetes > Propionibacteriales > Propionibacteriaceae > Propionibacterium > Propionibacterium australiense. The sequence goes on from NZ_RCIV01000011.1 coordinate 68,930, forward strand.
CGTCGCCCACGGCTGCGACGGCGACAGAAAAGGTCCCGTCCCCCCGGCGGGGACGGGACCCTCCCTGAAAGGCTCTGGGATCAGACGTTGATGGTCTCGCCGGCGTAGATCAGGTTCGCGTCGACGATGGAGCTGTTGAGGGCCGCGAGCTCCTGCCAGGTGGTGCCATGGGCCTCAGCGATGGCGTTGAGGGTGTCGCCCGGCTGGATCTCGTAGGTGCCAGTGGCCTCACGAGTGGCCTGGTAGCCGCCGGAGTAGGCGGAGGACGAGTCGTACCCGGCGCTGTTGTCGTACGAGTACGAGTTGTCATACGAGTACGAGCCGTCGTAGGAGGCGTCCTGGGCCGACGTGTCGTACGAAGAGCCGTAGGAACCCTCGGTGTTGGTGCCGGTGTAGCTTTCACCGGAGTAGGCGTACGCGCCGCAGACCGGCCACGCACCGATGCCCTGGCCCGCGAGCACGCGCTCGGCCACGGCGATCTGCTCCTCACGGGAGGCATTGGAGGCGCTACCGGAGCCACCGTAGGCGGCCCAAGTGCTCTGGGAGAACTGAAGGCCACCGTAGTAGCCATTGCCGGTGTTTGTGCTCCAGTTACCGCCGGACTCGCAGTTTGCGATGGCGTCCCAGTTGACATCGTCTGCCGACGCGCTCTGCGCCGCAGTCACGGAGACGCCACCGGCGAGGGCAGCCGCAGCCGCAACGGAAGCAATTCGAGAGAGTGTCTTTGCCATGGCTCCATCATGCGACGTTTCCTGAGAAAATCCAACTCCGACTCTCAGATTTTCTCAGGAAAGACGTCTTTCTGTCAGTCAAACTCCCTAGTCAGAGGATTTTCCTGTGAAAACTGAAGCTCTTCCCTCAGATGGTTTCTCAGGAACGCCTCAGTTGGGTGTCGGCTGGGCTCACTGCGGACGGTCCTCGAGGTCGACCCACTCGGTCTCGGCCGGTCCCGTGTAGATCTGGCGGGGACGGTAGATGCGGGTGCTCTCGTTGAAGTAGATCTCGCGCCAGTTGGCGATCCAGCCGGGCACCCGGCCGATCGCGAACATCACCGTGTACATGCTCAGCGGGATGCCGAGGGCACGCAGGATGACACCGGAGAAGAAGTCGACGTTCGGGTAGAGGTTGCGTTCGACGAAGTAGTCATCGGCCCGGGCCACCTCGGCGAGCTCACGCGCCAGGTCGAGCAGCGGATCCTCGACGTGCATCGACTCGAGCAGTTGATCAGCCGTCTCCCCGAGCAGCCTGGCACGCGGGTCCATCGTCTTGTAGACCCGGTGTCCGAAGCCCATGAGCCGCACCGAGTTCCGGCGGTCCTTGACGTCGGCCAGGAAGCGTGCGGGGCTGATGCCCTCGCGACGCAGACGCTGGAGCATCTGGACGACCGCGACGTTGGCACCGCCGTGACGCGAGCCCCACAGGGCGTCGACACCGGCCGAGCAGGAGGCGTACAGGTTCGCGCTGCCGGAGGCCACCATGCGCACGGTCGAGGTGGAGCAGTTCTGCTCGTGGTCGGCGTGCAGCAGGAAGAACAGGTCGAGCGCGCGCGCCTGGGCATCGCTCGGGTAGAACTCCCGGTACGGCAGCGAGAACATCATGTGCAGGAAGTTCTGCGCGTAGCGGTGGTCCTGGCGGGGGTAGACGATCGGCTCGCCCACCGAGGTCTTGTAGGAACCGGCGGCGATGGTGCGCACCTTCGACATGAGATTGGCGGCGTAGCGCTCGAGCATCGCATCGTCGCCCGGATCGATCCTGGGGCGATCGTGGGAGGACAGCGCATTGATCATGGCCGACAGGATGGCCATCGGGTTCGCCTGCTCGGGGAAGGCGTCGTAGTGCTTGCTCATCGAGGTGTGCAGCGCGGCGTTCTCGGTGAGCAGGTCGCTGAAGCTCTGGGTCTGCGCCTTGGTGGGCAGGTGACCGAAGATGAGCAGCTGGGCGACCTCGAGGAAATCTGACTTCTCGGCGAGGGTCTCGATCGGGATGCCGCGGTACCGCAGGATCCCCTTCTCACCGTCGATGAACGTGATGGCCGAGCTGCACGAGCCGGTGTTGCGGTATCCCTCGTCAAGGGTGATGTAACCGGACTCGGCGCGCAGCGAGCCGATGTCGATGGCCCTCTCCCCGCAGCTGCCCACCGCGATGGGCAGCTGGTAGGTCTTGCCGTCGATCTCGAGTTTGGCGAATTCCGTCACAACTCGTCCTTCCTAGGTCAATGGCCGCCTCTTTCCCGGGGACCAGGACGGGCGCCGGACAGTGGCGCCGTGACTGCGGCCGGAGGCCTGATGACGCCGTCCACGGCGTTCAGTAACCGGTCCATACTACGATCCCCGGGACGGCTGCCGGTCCGGCGCCCGCGGGGGTGGACACCCGGCCCTCGGCTACGGTTGAGACACCCGGCCCAGGAGGTTCCATGGCTCTCATCAAGAAACCGTCCGCGTCAGACATCGGTGGCGCCCTCGTGTCGATCGTCCCGGTGGTGGCCTCCGGGCCGACCGCGAACGTCCTGCGTCACCTGGCCGACTACGCCATCAACGGGGTCGCGAGGCTGCCCGGCGCCCGAGAGGCCGCGGCCACCGCGCTCGGCCGCCAGCGGGGCGGCACCGAGGCGGCCATCGACGCCGTCGCACGCGCCCACACCTCCATGGCCGGCGCCCAGGGCTTCGTGGTGAACCTCGGCGGGGCCGTCACGGCCGTTGCCGGCATCCCCGCCAATCTCGCCGCCATCACGGTGATCCAGACGCGCATGGTCGCGGCGATCGCCCACCTGCGCGGCTATGACCTCGACGACCCCCGGGTGCGCCAGGCCATCTGGATCACGCTGTTGGGGCACCGCACGGTCGACGGCCTCATCGCCGACGGCAAGCTGCCGAGCACGCCGCTGGGGATCGCGACGGCGCCCGTCCCCGACGAGGCCCTCGAACAGCAGATCGCCGAGCAGGTGCTGTCGTCGCTGCTCGGGCGGGCGGGTACGAAACAGACGGTCGCCTTCGTCAGCAAGCGGGTGCCGGTGATCGGCGGCGGGGTCGGCCTGGCCACCGACAGCTACGTCACATGGGCCGTCGCGCGATACGCGCGCCAGCAGTTCGTCGTTCGCCGGTCGATCACGCAGTCCGGTTAGGGCCGCACGTCAGTACGGCATCTTGAGGACACGTGCACTGAGCGCGGTCGTCACCTCGTAGTTGATGGTGCGGGCCCGCTCGGCGAGTTCATCGGCGGTGATCCGCTGGTCACCATCGACCCCCAGCAGGGTGACCTTGTTGCCAGGCCGCACGCTGTGGTCGTCCCGCTCACCGAGGTCGAGCATCGTCTGGTCCATGCAGACGCGCCCGGCGATCGGGAAGCTGCGCCCGTTGACGAGCATGCGCCCGGTGTTGGAGTTCAGCCGGCTGAACCCGTCGCCGTAACCGATCGGCACGGTGGCTATCCAGCGGTCGGTGGGGGCCCGCCAGGTACGGCCATAGCCGATCGTCGTGCCGGCCGGGACGTGCTTGATCATGCTGACGCGGCTGTAGAGCGACATGACCGGTTCCAGTTCGACGGTCTTCGGCGTGGCGGGATCGGGGTACATGCCGTACAGGGACACCCCCGGCCGCACCATCGTCATGCCGGTGAGCTCGTGCCCGAGCAGCGCCGCCGAGGCGGCGCCATGGACGAGAGGGACGGGCGGCAGTCCACGAGCAGCACGATCGGCCTGGATCGCGGTGACCGCGTCATTGAACCGGCGAAGCTGGCCGACGGTGAAGTCGTGGCCCTCGGGCGTGTCGCTGATCGGCAGGTGCGTGAAGACGCCCTCCAGGACGAGCCCCAGCTCCTCGATGCGGCGGGCGACGATGAGGGAATCCTCGGGCGTGCAGCCGATGCGCCCCATTCCGGTGTCGATGGCCAGGTGAACCTTGACCTGGCCCAGGTCGCCGGCGATACGGGCGACGAGGGCCGCGCTCGCGCTGTCGACGACGGTGGGCGTGACGCCGGAGGCGAGCTGTTCCTCGAGCTCCTCGGGGAAGGAGTGCGAGAACTTCAGGATCGGCAGCGAGATACCGGCGTCGCGCAGTTCGATGCCCTCCGGCACGGTGGCGACACCGAACCAGTCGACGAGGCCGCTCCGTTCCAGGGCGTGCGCGACGGTGACGGCACCATGGCCGTAGGCATTCGCCTTGACCGCCGCCAGGACCTTGCGACCGCTTGCCCGTTCACGGAGGGCACGGGCGTTCGCCGCGAGTGCTCGCAGACTGATCTCGGCGTGGGTCGCATAGAGCATGTGCACATCTTGTCATTGCCGCGGACGGGCTTCTAGCGGGACCGGCAGCTCTCGTACCCCTCATGAATCGACCGACAGGAACTTCCCAGGGTTTCCCCTGAGGAAGTCCAAGGGTGCTACCGGGGTGACCTCGAGATCCCATCGGGAGCCGGCAGGATCCCTGCTGCCCGGGCCGCCCCGGCATAGGCGTCGGCGAGGGAGGCGACCGTCTCGTGGGCGTTGAGTCCGCTGGGATTGGGCAGGACGAAAAGCCTGCTCGCCCCGGTACCGTCGTCCCATCCGATGACCTCGGGCTGCTCGCCGGTCACGGCCCCGGGCCTGGCGAAGGCCACCCGGTAGGCTGTGATGCCGAGGACCGCGACGACTCTCGGGTGCAGCCCGGCGATCCTGGTGACCAGTTCGGCCGCCCCGGCGCGCAGCTGCTCCGGGCTCAGCTCGGCTGCCCTGGCGCTGGCCTCGTGGACGATGTTCGTCACCCCGATACCGGCCTCCCGCAGCTGGGCCAGGCCCTCGGGAGGGTAGCCGCCGGACACGTCGAAGGCCTCACCGATGATGCCCGCCGCGGCGAGCGCCGGGTAGAACCGGTTGCCCCGGGTGGCGAAGTGCGCCCCGGCTGCCGCGCTCGTCAGGCTGGGGTTGATACCGACGAGGAGCAGGCGCAGCGGGCTGGGCAGCAGATCAGGCACCCGCGCACTGCGGTAGGCCTGCAACTGCTCCCTGCTGAATCTCACGGGCCCATCCTCGGCCGAACCGCCCGGCGGTTCAACCGTGGGCGCCGGCAGCTCCCGCCGCGCGCGGTGACTCACCAGTTGATGGCGCGGGGCGCGATCATGCCGTCGGCGAGGCTCGCGACCATGACGGCCTTGATCGTGTGCATCCGGTTCTCGGCCTCGTCGAAGATGACGTCGGCATTGGCCTCGAAGACCTCGTCGCTGACCTCGAGGGCACTCATGCCGGTGGCCTCGTGGATCTGCCGGCCGATGGTGGTGCCCAGATCGTGGAAGGCCGGCAGGCAGTGCAGAACCTTGACGTCGGGGTTGCCGGTGGCCTCGAGCAGGGTCCGGTTGACCTGGTAGGCGCGCAGCAGCTCGATGCGCTCGTTCCAGACCTCCACCGGTTCGCCCATCGACACCCACACATCGGTCGAGACGAAGTCGACGCCCTCGACGGCGCCGAGGTCGTCGGTGACGGTCAGGCGGGCACCAGTGGCCTGGGCGATACGAGCCGCCACGGCCTGCACCTCGGTCTCGTTCTGCAACTGTCTCGGCGCGATGATGCGCATGTCCATGCCCGCCAGGGCGCCGGAGACCAGATGGGAGTTCCCCTCGTTGAAGCGGGCGTCGCCGATGTAGGCGACGGTGGTCTCGGCAAGGGGACGGCCGGTGTGCTCGGTCATCGTGAGCTGGTCGGCGAGCATCTGGGTGGGGTGCCACTCGTCGGTCAGGCCGTTCCAGACCGGGACGCCGGCCTTGGCGGCCAGCTCCTCGACGCGCTCCTGACCGAAACCCCGGTACTCGATCCCGTCGAACATGCGGCCCAGCACGCGGGCAGTGTCCGCGATGGACTCCTTGTGACCCAGCTGCGAGCCGGAGGGGTCCAGGAAGGTGACGTGGGCGCCCTGGTCGTGGGCGCTCACCTCGAAGGCGCACCGGGTGCGTGTGGAGGTCTTCTCGAACAGCAACGCGATGTTCTTGCCGACGAGGTGCTGGCGCTCCGCACCGGCCTTCTTCGCCGCCTTGAGTTCACCGGCGAGGCGAAGCAGCCAGGCCCACTCCTCGGGCGTGAAGTCGGCCTCCTTCAGGAAGCTGCGGCCGTGCAGATCGACTGACATGTGTTCCCCCTCACCTCACGTGGAGGGAATACTCTACCGGCCGTGCACCCAGCCGCCCGCCGGAGGACTCCGTTGCCCCCTCCGACTTGCACTTTCCCATGAAAACGAGTAGCACTGGACCAACGCAAGAATAATTAATGGATCAATGAGGGTGACTTCAATCGAAGTGCGCGCTGCACGGTGAGCGATGAGTTCGCAGCGCTCCCTTCGCCTCGGTCGTGGCCCGGCAGGGCCGTGCACCTCTGCGCTGAGGAAGGAGAATCTCGACATGGCCGCGCGCAACGAAGGGCGCCCGAGGACCGGCGAGGAGTACGAGTGGATGATGCAGGCCGCATGCCGTGGCATGGGCGATGACCTCTTCCCCGAGGCCTCGGAGCAGCAGAGCGCGAGGAGCATCTGCACGAAGTGCCCGGTCCGGCGGGAGTGCCTGGCCGTCGCACTCGACGATCGGATCGAGTGGGGCATCTGGGGCGGCATGACCGAGCGCGAGAGGCGGGCGCTCCTGCGCGAGCGGCCCTGTGTCAAGAGCTGGTGGGACGCCTTCGGCCTCAACGCCATCAAGACCACCGTGCCCGGGCGGCCGGACACGATGGCGGGCGGCACCCTCCGCCCGACCCCACTGGGCACGATGAGGAGAACCGACGTCGTCGAGACGCGCGGCCCCCTCACCGTGGCGCAGGCCGGCCCCCAGGGGAGACTGGCCGGCTACGGTGGCGCAGCAGCGCCGGGAACGGTGCATCGCGGCACTGGTCAGGAGCGGCCATGAGCCGGGCCGAACTCGTCTTCGTCTGCCTGGGCAACATCTGCCGGTCCGCGATGGCCGAGCAGGTCGCCAGGGCGAAGGCTTTCGAGGCCGGCGCCGTCCTGGACATCGGTTCGGCGGGGATCAGCGGCGAGGAGCACGGCAATCCGATCGACCCGAGAGCGGCACGCTGCCTGCGCGCCCACGGCTACGAGCCGGGCAGTCACCTGGCCCACCGCATCACCCGGGACGAGCTGCGGGCCCGTCTGCTCGTCGCCATGGAGGCCTACCAGGTCGACCGTCTCGTCAAGATGGGGGCCGATGCCGGTGCCGTGCGGCTGCTCACGGACTTCGTCCCGGGCCGCGAGGGCACCGACGTGCCCGACCCCTGGTACGGCGGTCCGGCCGGCTTCGAGTCGACCCTGGAGGTCATCGAGGCGGCCATGCCGGCGCTGCTTGCCGAGACGAGCACCTGGTGAGTCACGGCAGCGCACCACCGTACGCATGCGTGTCCCGAAGTGGCACGCGTTTTCGGGAAACCAGGGCGGCTGGGGCTCGCTCGCATCCCGTCCCCCGCCCCCTCGCCCGGGCTCGGTAGGCTTGACGCATGAGCATTCTGCTGTCCGGCGCCGGGGCGCACCAGCTGCCCGAACCCGTCGTGGCGCGGTTCGCCGGGGCGGCGGCCACGCGCAGCGGGCACGTGGGGGTCGTCGTCGACGGCGCGCAGGGCCAGGAGCTGCTCGATGAACTCACCGCCCGGCTCGGCGTCGCCGGCCAGGTCGAGGTCGAGGCGTTCCGTCTGGTGCCCGGCGAGCCCCTGGCCCTGCCGGACGATCCCGGTCGGCTGAGCGGGATCGTCATCACCGACGTCGACGGCGCCGCCCTGCTCTCCTCGCTCGGGGAGCAGCGCAGACCGCTGGCCCGCGCGATCCGCGGCGGGCTCGTCTACCTGGGCCTGGGCGCCGGCGCCCGCCTCGTCGCCAAGCACGCCATCGTCTCCGGTTCGCTGGCCGGTGGCCGCCGGGTCGCCGACGAGGCCTCCGGGGACGGCGAACTCGTCGTGGCCGACGGCCTGGCGGTCATCGGCACGACGGTCGAAACGAGCACCGACACCCGGCACCGGCTGGAGCGGGCGATCACCGCCGTCATCACGAGCCCCGCCTCGTACGCGGTGGCCCTCGACGAGGGGGTGACGCTCCTCGTCGACCCGGTCAGCGGCGCCTTCGACGCGCTCGGCGACGGCATCGTCCAGTGGGTGCACAGTGACGGCGGTGACGTACGCATCCGCCGTACTCGCGCCGTCGCCTTCCCCGCCACGAACCAGGACACCCCCGCCGCGGGCGAGACCACCCCCTCCCCGAACCCGGCCGGGGTCAATCCGTCATCATCCGCCATTGGGGAGGCCACCTGATGCCCATGCACATCCTCGTCGTCGACGACGACCAGGCCGTCCGCGACTCGCTCGCCCGGTCGCTGCACTACAGCGGCTACGAGGTCGAGACCGCCGAGGACGGCGTCGACGCGCTCGCCAAGCTCTCGGCCCAGCGCCCGGACGCCATCGTCATGGACGTGATGATGCCCCGCCTGGATGGCCTGGAGACGACACGCATGCTGCGCGCCAGCGGCAACGACGTGCCGATCCTCGTCCTGACCGCCCGGGACGCCGTGGGCGACCGCGTGGATGGCCTCGACGCCGGCGCCGACGACTACATGGTCAAGCCCTTCGCGCTCGACGAGCTGCTCGCCCGGCTGCGCGCGCTGACCCGGCGCAACCACCCCGACCAGTCCCAGCCCGACGAGACGCTGACCTTCTCGAACCTGCGTCTGTCGCCGACCACCCGCGAGGTCACCCGGGGCGGCCGGCACATCACGCTGACGCGCACCGAGTTCGCGCTGCTGCAGACCTTCATGAAGAACCCGACGAAGGTGCTCGAACGCAGCTGGCTGCTCAACGAGGTCTGGGGCTTCGAGTTCCCCACGACGGCCAACTCGCTCGAGGTCTACATCGGCTATCTGCGCCGCAAGACCGAGCAGGGCGGTGAGCCGCGCCTCATCCACACGGTGCGCGGGGTCGGCTACGTTCTGCGCGAAGCAGAGTCGTGAGAGGACTCGTCGCCCGGCTGCGCCGGATCTCCCGGCGCAGCGGACGTGACCTGCAGCAGAAGTTCAGCGTGCTCATGGCGCTCGCCGTGGCGGTCGCGGTGGCCGCCGTCGGTCTCACGACCTACGTCGTCACCCAGCGCGCCCTCTACGACGAGATCGACGAGGAACTGGTCACGGCCGCCGGCTACATGGTCACGCCGATCCAGTCCGACGTGACGAGCCTGGGCGGGCTGAACAGCACCTCGCTGGCGGCGGCGAACGTGAACGTCGTCCTCGTGAAGTCCGATCGGACGATCGTCCGCGTGCAGGACGAGCAGGTCTCGATCGAGCCCGGTGACCCGGAGATCCGGGTGGCCCGCATCCAGTACGGGAAGTCCGCGCGCACCGTCGAACTGGGCTCCACCCACACCAAGTACCGTCTCGTCGCGGTGCCGATGGCCTCCGAGGACAACGCCGGCTACGCCCTCGTCCTGGCCCGACCGCTCGGGCCGGTGCTGAGCACCATCGAGACCCTGGGCACCATCACCCTGTGGATCGGTCTGGCGTTCGTCGTGCTGGCCGCCTTCCTGGGTTTCCGCGCCGGGGCCAGGGTCATGCGGCCGCTGCGCCAGCTCTCCGACGCGGTGCGGCACGTCATCGTCACCGACCGGTTCACCCCCATCGGCTCCACGAGGGACGACGAGCTGGGTGACCTGTCACGCAGCTTCGACCAGATGATGACCTCGCTGGAGTCCAGCCGCGAACGGCAGAAGCGGCTCATCGCCGACGCGGGCCACGAGCTGCGCACCCCGCTCACCTCGATGCGCACGAACATCGAGCTGCTGGTGGCCGACGAGAACACGGGCATGCTGCCGCCGGGGGCGCGCGCCGAGATCCTCGATGACGTGGCCGCCCAGCTGGGCGAGTTCACCTCGCTGGTCGGCGACCTGGTGCAGCTCAGCCGCGACGAGGTGGTATTGCCCAGCCCCGAGCCGCTCGACTTCGCGAGCGTCGTCGACGCCGCCGTGACGAGGGCGAAGCGGCGCGGCAAGGGCCTCACCTTCGACGTGCGCACCGAGCCGTACTTCGTCGTCGGCGAGCCGGACAACCTCGAGCGGGCGGTGACGAACCTGCTCGACAACGCCGTGAAGTTCAGCCCCGAGGGCGGCACCGTCCACGTGCACCTCACCGACGGCACCCTCACCGTCTCGGACGAGGGCCCCGGCATCGCACCCGACGACCTGCCGCACATCTTCGACCGCTTCTACCGGTCCAACAAGGCGCGCAACACCCCTGGCACCGGGCTGGGGCTGTCGATCGTGGCGCACACGATCGGCGCGCACGGCGGCATGGTCGGGGCGGGCAACGCGCCGGGCGGGGGCGCCATGTTCACGCTGCGCCTGCCGCCGGCCCCGCCGGACGCCCTCGGAGCCGGGTCCGGCGAGTGACCGCTCACCGCCGCCCGGCCCGGCCGTCGCCGAGCAGCGGTGACAGCGCCAGCACGCCCGCTGCCGTGGCGGGCAGCAGGACCATGGCCATGCGCAGGCTCACCGCGTCGCCGATGGCGCCGATGACCACGGGGAAGAGCACCAGCCCCACCCGCATCACCCACATGGTGACGACCAGCCCCACTCCGGGTGCGACGCCGGCCACCCGGTCGCCGGCGTGCATGGCGGCGGGCACCATCGTCGCGATCCCCCAGCCCGAGCAGGCGAAGCCGATGAGGGCGGTGACGGGCGCGGGCACCGCGATGGCCAGGGTCATTGCGGCGATGCACAGCAGCGCCCCCAGTTGCACGGTACGCCGCTGCCCGAGCCGGTCGACGAGTCGGTCGCCGAGCAGCCGCCCTGCCGTCTGAGCAACCATGAGCGAGACGAAGCCGAGGCCCGCGACGAAGGCCGACACGGTGAACTGCTCGTTCATGTACAGCGGCGCGAAGGAGCTGCCGCCCTGCTCGATGCCCGCACCGAAGGCGCCCAGCGCGCCGAGGCCGACGAGCACCGCCAGGGTGCGCGGGTTCAGGCCGGCGGCCCGCGGCCGGCCGGCCCTGTGCTGCTCGGAGCCCGCGCCGTCGCGGGGCAGCATGAGCAGCCGGCTGAGCGCCACCAGCCCCGAGCACACGAGGATCGTCCCGGCACCCTGCGCGACGAGCGGTACCCGCAGCTGGGCCATGGCCGAGCCGGCGAGGCCTCCGGCGACGGCGCCGATGCTCCACCAGCCGTGGAAGGCGTTGAGGATCGACCGTCCGTAGGCCCGCTGCAGGACGAGCGCGTGGTAATTCATCGCCGTGTCGGTCAGCGCGTCGAAGACGCTCATGACGAGCATCGCCGCGCCGACCCAGAGCAGGGACGGGGCGACGACGAATCCCAGCAGGGCGAGGGTCGAGAGGACCTGGCAGACCGCGGCGGTGTTGCGCGAGCCGAATCTGCTCATGAGCCCGGCGGCGGCCCAGCCCAGGACGATGCCGCCGGCGGGGGCCAGGCCCAGCACGACTCCCCAGGCCGCCGTGCTGGCGTGCAGCTGCTCGATGATCTGCGGGTAGCGGGGCACGAGCGAGGAGAAGGTGGCGCCATTGACGAAGAAGATGGTCAAGACGCCGAACCGCGCCCTGACGAGCCGTTTCGGGGCTCTCGGGGGCGTCTGCCGGCTCCGCTGGTCACTGCTCATCAGCACCTGGGGAGTTTACGGCGGGATGCTCGTCCGGCCCAGCACCGTCCGCGGGACGGAGGACACGTCAACGGGCGCGGAAGCCGGTCGGCGGGGTTCAGCCCGAGCCGGCGGAGTGCGTCGCGATGTAGGCGTTGAGATCGCGAGGGTTGCGCGACTGCACGAGCACCCGGCCGGGACCGGTGAAGAGGAAGACGAAGCCCTCACCGCTCTTCACCGTGCGCCACAGGCTTCTGTTGGACTGGCGCAGCTCGACGTTCATGCCCAGGTCGTATGTGACGACGTGGCCCGTGTCGATGATGACCTGCTCGCCCGGGCCGAGGTCCATGACATCGAGGGCGCCGTAGACACTCACGATGGCCTGCCCCTCGCCGAAGGCGCGCAGGCCGAAACCGCCCTCACCGCCGAGGAGATTGCGGGCCCCGGCCCATTTCGTCTCGGTCGAGACGCCGAAGGAACTGGCCACCCAGCTGCCGCGGGTGATGAACTGTTCGCGGTCGGGAGTGATGGGCAGGGCGATGACGTCGCCGGGCAGATTGCCCACGACATCGGCCCAGCCGCCCTGCGGGGGCGCGGTGACGGTCGAGACGAAGAAGCTCTCACCGCTCAGCATCGAACGCTTCAGACCCTTCATGACGCCGCCCCCGGTCGTCGCGTCGACGGTCATGGCGGCGCTGTAGGCCATGAGGGCGCCGCTCTGCACGGTGACGGGTTCGTTGCCGGCGAGCAGGAGGCGGGCCACACCGAACGAGGGAGTGTGTCGCAGTTGGATTTCCATGCGCCCAGTCTCTCAGAGAGCCCCGCCCGGGGAACACGCGCCGGGTGAACCCGGAAACACGGCCGGGAGCACGGACTGGCGAACCACCCCCTGGGAACCAGGCAGACCACGAACGGCCGGCAGACCGCGGTCGGCGGCGCAGGTGGTCGGCGTGCACGTCCCCCTGCCGGCACGGGACGGCGGTCGCGACGTCTTCCCGCCCCCGGAGCCGGTCGTCCCCTCCCGGCGGGCGCAGGATGGCCGGTTTCGCGCCCAGGTCATCTGACGCCCGTGCCGTGCCGGCCACGGCTGCCCGATCGCGTCCGTGGCCGGATGCCCGGCACGTGCTCCGGCAGGCTCATTCGCGCGCCGCGCCGGTCGGCGCGGGCGACGGCCGGGGCGAGCAGCAACTCGACCCGGTAGCGGTGCGGCCGGTAGGGCGCGAGGGCCTGCTCGGCCGCCTCGCCGCCGCCTCGACGGCCGGTGAGCGCCACGGTCATGAGCCGCGGTGCGTGGAAGTCTCCGACGCTCCACGCATCGGGATCCCCCCAGGCCCACTGGAGCACCTTGGCCGCCGTCCACGGGCCGACGCCCGGGATCGTCTGCAGCAGGCGGGCGCGCTCTGCCCCGCTCCCGGCGCCGGCGAGGGCGCGGTCGAGTGAGGGGCAGCGGCGCATGACGGCGACCAGCGCCGCCGCGCGGCGGCCATCGACGCCGGCCCGGGTGAACTCGAAGCTCGGCACGGCGCACCAGTCCCGGGCGCTGGGCGGCAGCCGCATCCGGCTGGCCCGCTCCCCCAGCGACCCGGCCGGCAGGGGCGGGACCCGGCCGTGCCGGACGATGAGCCGGCGCAGGCCGCCGAATGCCTCAGGGCCGGTGACCTTCTGCTCGATGACGGCGGGGGCGAGCGCCTCGGCGAGGTTGTCGGTGGCGCCGATGCGCAACCCCCTGTTGGCGGCGTGCGCGGCGGCGAGCACCGGGTTGAGCGCGGTCAGGGCCCCGAAGCCGGACGGATCGTCGTGACAGCCGAGCAGGCGGGGCGCCTGGTCGAGGGACCAGGCGGCGCCCGGGCCCCAGGCGCGCACGCGCACATCGGGCCCGTCCCCGGCCAGCTCGACCAGGGCCGGGCCCTGCGGCGTGCCGGTGGCACGCAGCCAGTGACGCGGCCCGAGTCTGTGGTGCGTCGGATCGGCCGGCCCCTTGGTGATGCGCATGATCGTCTCGTCGAGCCGGCTCGCAGCGCCCCCGATGGTGCGCTGCCCGCCGGCCGGGACCCCGGTCCGCCCTGTGCTCACCCGTGTGGTCGTCATGATGGCGACGCTAGCCGTGGGCACCGACAGTCCCGGGACCGTCCGGGACCGCGTTGTCCACAGGAGTTGTCCACAATGTGTACAACTCACATGGCTGTAATTACGTCGCTGTGCTCGCCGACGGCGCGGACGAAACCCCAGCCCAGCGGCCGGGTCCGGTTCGCGCCGGCCGCCGCACGAACACCCAGGAGCCCCGGCGGCAGGTTCTCCACAATGCCCTGACCAGGGGTTTCACCAGATCTGACGAGGTTGTCCACAGCAGTTGTCCACACTGTGCACAACTACATCGGTGTAACTCAAGCCGTTGAGTGGCCCGGCCTTCCGCAGCTCATCGGGGTCGAGCCGCTCGCGGGTAGGCAGGCGGGACGCCGGTATCTGGCACACTTGGATGCGCCGACTTCGAATTCCAATGGAGGAATATCGTGACCCCGCCCATCGCCACGCTCCTGCTGGACGCTGACGGTGTGACTCAGCACAACCCGAACTTCGCGCCCGGCATGGCACGGTTGTTCGGGGACCGGGCAACCCTGTCCGAGATCCTGCGCCTGGAACCACCGTCCCTCGACGGCACGACTGACCTGCGCGCCGAGATCACCTCGTTCATCGCCGACAAGGACGTCGACGTCGATCCCGACGAGGTGCTCAATGTCTGGCACGAGACCCACACCGTGCCCGGTGTCTTCGACCTGCTCGACGAGGTACGCAGGCACGGCGTGCGCATCTATCTGGCCACGAACCAGCAGCCCCGACGCGGCAGGCGGATGATCGCAGAGAAGGGCTACGAGCTGCACACCGATGGCGCCTTCTACTCCTACCAGATGGGCGTCGCCAAGCCCGACCCGCGTTTCTTCCAGATCATCCTCGACGAACTCGGCTGCGATCCGCGTACCACCTTGTTCATCGACGACGTCGACGAGAACGTCGAGGCGGCCCGCGCCCTCGGCATCCAGGCAGTGCTCTTCGAACGCGACTCGGGAACGACCGGCCTGCGCGCCGTGCTGCTCGAGCACGGCCTCATCGTCCCCTGACCGGCCATGACGGACCCCGGACCCGGGACGGCCGGGCCTGCCGGGGCTCCCCGGCGCCGTTACCATGGGGGCGTCGGCGGGTCCCGACCGCCGACGGCACCCGGGCGCCGCGACGTGGCGGCGCCGAGGCGGGCCCGGCCCGCCAGGTGCGGCAACGATCCATGAGGTCCCTGATGAGCCGATACGTGCTGGCCCCCGATTCCTTCAAGGAGTCGCTGACATCGGTGGAAGCCGCCGAGGCGATGGCAGCCGGTGTCCGCGACGCCGACCCCTGCGCCGAGACCGTCCTGTGCCCCCTGGCCGTCGACGACGAGGGATTCGCGCAGACGCTGGCAGCCGCGCTCGGGGCCGAGCCGATCGACGTGCCCGTGCACGACGCCATGGGCGAACCAGTGGCTGGGGTCATCCACCGGATCGGCGACACCGTCATCCTGGACGCCGCCTGCGCCTGCGGCCTGGAACGGGTCGAGCCGGCCCGCCGCGACGTCCTGGCCGCCGACTCCTTCGGTGTCGGCGAGCTCATCCTCGCGGCTCTCGACGCCGGGGCGCGCAGACTCGTCGTCGCCCTGGGGGGCTCGGCGTCGAACGACGGCGGCGCCGGGATGATGGCGGCACTCGGCGTGCGATTCCTCGACACCCGGGGCGAGCCCGTCGAGACGAGCCCGACGGGTCTGGCGCGCCTGGCCAGCCTCGACGTCAGCGGTCTCGACCCGCGTCTGGCCGATCTCGAGGTCGAGGCGGCCAGCGAGATCTCCGCGCCCCTCCTCGGCGCCCACGGGGCGAGCGCGGTCTTCGGCCCGCAGCGGGGGGCGGCACCGCAGCACGTCGCCCTGCTCGACACCCTGCTGACCCGCCTGTCGGCCCTCAGCGGGACACGCGGCGTCTCGATCTCCTCCGCCCCGGGCGCCGGGGCCGCCGGAGGCCTGGGCTGGGCGGTTCTCACCTTCCTCAACGGCCGGATGCGTTCCGGTGCCGAACTCGTCATCGAGGCCGGCGGCCTGCACTCGGTCCTGCCGGGCGCCACGGCGGTGCTCACCGGGGAGGGCACCGTTGACGCACGGAGCCTCACGAGCGCGACGACTGCCGGGATCACGGCGGCCGCCGACGGGCCCGGGGTCCCGGTCGTCGTCTTCGCCGGGCGCATCCTGGACGGCGCCCGCGTCCTGCTCGACCGGGGCGTGACCGAGCTCGTCACCATCACGCCGGAGGACGCCCCGTTGGACGAGGCGCTGGCCTCGGGCGGCCAGAATCTGCGCACCGCGGTCGCGGCCTGGGTGCGGTCACGGTCCTGAGCAGGCTCAGGCCTCGATGTCGAGCATCTCGGCGGTCATCGCCCAGACGCGTTCGGCGAGCTTCCGGTTGCGGGCCTGGGAGCTGGTGCCGGCGCGTTTGCGGCCGACATAGTATTCGCCGGGCACCCAGTCCTCGCCGGGGGTGCCCTCTGCGAGGAAGACCATGTCCTCGGCCGCCGCGGCGGGCTTGGTCATGAGCATCCTGCCCAGCCGCGAGCGGTACCACCAGCCGAGCCAGCCGCCGACGTCGTGGGCGAAACCGCTGGCGACGATTCCGGGGTGGAAGCTGATGGCGCTGACCCCCAGATCCCCGAAGCGCCGCTGCAGCTGGCGGGTGAAGAGGATGTCGAGCAGTTTCGAGTTGGCGTAGGCGCGCATGACGCCCCAGCCCTTCTCGAGTTGCAGATCGTCCAGGTCGAGCCGGGCGAAGCGGTGTCCGACGGACGCCGTGGTGATGACCGTGGCCTGGGACCGGGCGAGCCTGGGCATGAGCAGATTCGTCAGCAGGAAGGGCGCCAGGTAGTTGACCTGGAGGTCCTGCTCGTAGCCGTCGGCGGTGACGCGGCGGCGTGGGGCGCTGGCCCCGGCGTTGTTGATGAGCACGTCGATCCGCTCGTAGCGCTCGTCCAGCTGGCGGGCGAGCTCGCGCACCTGGTCGAGGTGGTTGAAGTCGGCAAGGAAGTAGTCGGCGCCGATAGGGCGGGCGGTGTCGGCGGTGCGCTGCGGGTTGCGTCCGACGAGCACCACCTTCTCGTTCCGCTCGGTGAGCTGCCTGGCTGCTTCGGCGCCGATGCCGCTGCTCGCTCCGGTGATGACGATCGTGCGTCCGCTCATGGCCACCAAGTCTAGGGGCGGACGACCCGGCCGCGCATGGTGTGAGAAGGGATCGGGTGGCTGGTGGTGGCACGCGCCGGCCGGCCCGGCCCCGCGCAGCCGTGGGCCCGCCGGTGTTCACGCTGGGCCGGCTCATCAATTGACCGGTCGTGGGGTCACCGCGGCTCCGCGCACGGAGCCCGGGCCGCTACGTCCACTCGGGGCTGGCGATGATCTCGCCGTGCGGCATGCAGAACCAGCCGTCGGGGTTGGCGCCCCAGCGCTCCCAGCCCTGCGCGATCTGCTCGATCTGCTCCGGCGTGCAGCCCTGCTCGGCGGCCTGGGCCGCGAAATTCGAGCAGCGGACCCGCCGGGCCTGGCTGCTGGCCCACCACGAACGCGAGTCGTCGTCGGCGTAGGTCCAGGTGGACGAGCCGGCGCTGATCACGCGCAGCCCGGCCGTGTTGGCCCAGGACAGCAGGCGGCGCCCGGCATTGGGCTCGCTGCCGTGGGCGCGCGCCCCCGCGCTGTAGATCTCACGCCAGCGGCTCAGCGCCACGCTGGCGGGGAACCAGTGCATGCCCGCGTAGTCGGCGTCCCGCGCCACGACGATGCCGCCGGGCGCGCACATCTGTCCCATGGTCTGCAGCGCGGCGACGGGGTCGGCCAGGTGCTGGAGCATCTGGTGGGCGTGGACGACGTCGAAGCCGCCGGCCTCGACCGGCGGGTCGAAGACGTCGCCGACGAGGAATCGCGTCCGCTCGTCCCCCCAGGGCCTCCGCCGCCCGGCTCGCCGCCTCGATGGCGGCGGGCGCGGCGTCGACGCCGACCACCTGCCCCTCCGGGCCGACGATCCGGGCCAGGTCGAGGGTGATCGAACCCGGACCGCAGCCCAGGTCGAGGACCCTGGCGCCGGGCTTGAGCCGGTCGAGGAAGTAGCCGCAGCTGTCGGCGGCCGTCCTGGTGGCGTGGGAGACGAGCACGCTCTGGTCGTGGCCGTGGCTGTAGTCGGCCAGGGTTGAGTCGTCGGTCACTGTGGTCATCCTGAACTCCACGAGTCTGGTCCTGCGGTGGACGGCCGGCCAGTCGGCGAACCGGCAACGCCAGCCGGGCCCGGAGGGCACGCCCCGGTCCCAGCTAGGAGTCTGTCACTGACCGAACGGTCCCGGTGCCCGTTTCGGGGAACAACACCGGCCCGGATGGCCGGATCAGCCGGGCGGAGGCCCTGACCGGCTGTCCTGGCCCCGATTGCCCGAGGCCGTGACGGAGCCGTCATGCCTGGCGCGACGCCCCGGACGCGGCTGGGCCGCACGTTACCGTCGTTGCGGCAGACCGGGACTCGATCCGACGCTCTGGACGCGGTTGGGCCGCACCCCGCAGGGTGCGGCCCAACCTGTCCTGTTCCGGGACGCCTCAGGCGGGAACGACCTCGATGGTGAGGCGCAGCTTCACGGCATCGGTGAGCTTGATCTGGACGGCATGGGGGCCGAGCTGCTTGATCGGCTTGACCGGCGTGATCGCGCGTTTGTCGAGAGCCGGGCCGCCGGCCTTCTTGACGGCGACGGCGATGTCCGAGCCGGAGACGGCGCCGAACAGCTTGCCCGACGGCGAGACATTGGCCGGCACCTGGACGGTGAGGGCCTCGAGCTGCTCGCGCAGCTGCAGGGCGTGCTCGTTGTCGCGGATCGTGCGTGCGTTGCGGGCCCGCTGGATGCCCTCGATCTGCTTCGCGGTGCCCCGGGTGTAGGCGATCGCGTAGCCCTGGGGCAGCAGGTAGTTACGGCCGTAGCCGTCCTTGACCTCGACGACATCACCGGCGACGCCAAGATGCTGGACAGCGGACGTGAGAATGAGCTTCATGTCGGTGATCCCCCTTCTCAGCGGTTGTTCGAGGTGTAGGGCAGCAGAGCCATCTCACGCGCGTTCTTGATCGCGATGGCGACCTTGCGCTGGTCCTGCACGGACAGGCCGGTCACGCGGCGGGCGCGGATCTTGCCGCGTTCGGAGATGAACTTGCGCAGCGTGGCGGTGTCCTTGTAATCGATGTTGTCGACGTGGGTCGTCTTGATGGGGGCGACCTTCTTCTTGTTCACAGACTTGCGCTGTGGACCGGCCATTGTGGTGCTCCTTCGGTCGTGCGGGACCGCCGGGCGGTCCCCTGAGCCCGGTGTTCTGTCACCGGAATGTGCCTTGGTTTGTCTGGTGGATGATGACGGGACCCGCTGCCCTGACGGGGCGGGCCTGCCGCTCAGAACGGCGGTTCGTCGCTCTGGGCGTTGGCCCACGGGTCGTTGACCTGCTGGGCCTGGCCGCCACCTTGGGGCGCCTGGTTCCAGTCCTGCTGGCCGCCTTGGGCCGGCTGCTGGTAACCGGACTGCGTGGTGTTGCCGTACGAGGACTGCGCTCCGCCGCCGGACCAGTTGCCGCCGCCACCGCCGGGCGGAGTGCGGGTCACCCGGGCCGTGGCGTAGCGCAGCGAGGGGCCGATCTCGTCGACCTGCACCTCGAACACCGTGCGACGGTTGCCCTCACGGTCGTCGTAGCTGCGGGCCCGCAGCCGGCCCTGCACGATGACGCGCATGCCCTTGGTCAGCGACTCGGCCACGTTCTCGGCGGCCTGCCGCCAGACGGAGCAGTTGAGGAACATCGCCTCACCGTCGCGCCACTCATTGGTCTGGCGGTCGAAGGTGCGTGGCGTGGACGCCACCGTGAAGTTGGCGACCGCCGCCCCCGAAGGGGTGAAACGCAGCTCGGGATCGGCGGTGAGATTGCCGACGAGTGTGATCTGGGTCTCGCCTGCCATGGTGTGTGCCTTCTCTCTGTCCTTGCTCTTGTCCTGGGCTTGTCTCGTCCTCGGTTCCCGACGTCCTGGGCCTCCTGCTCCCGTGCCGGGCGTGCGCGGCTACTCGGCGTGCCCTGACGTGAGTCAGTGTGTCCCGCGAACAGCCCTTTTGACGCTCCGGCCCCGAGGAGCCGGGTCAGACGTCGATGCGCAGAACCTTCGTCCGGAGAATCTGCTCGTCGATCGACATGAGACGGTCGATCTCGGCGACGGCCGCGGGCTCAGCGGTCACGGTGCAGACCACGTAGTGCCCCTCGGTCTTCTTGTCGATCGGGTAGGCCAGGTGACGACGACCCCAGATGTCGACCTCGTCGACGGTGGCGCCTTCGGCGACCAGACGCTGGCCGTACTTGTCAACGATGGGCTGCAACTGCCGGTCGTCGACGTCAGGGCTGATGATGGCCATGATCTCGTACTTGCGCATTGCGAACTCCACCTCCTTCGGTCTCGACGGCCATGGGCGGGTCCCATGGCAGGAGGGCAAATGCTCGGCTGCGCACGGGTGCGCGCAGCCGGGAACCGATTCTACGCGACGACGCCCCGATTGGCTAAGCGCTGCCCGCCGGCCGGGAACCAGTTGCCGTGAACCCCACGACGACCACCGGACCGGCCCTCACCAGGCCCGCGGCGCCGGACATGCTCTGATGCTGCACGGCGGTGGGGACGGCGAAGCCCGCACCGGGGCGCGGCGCAGGGTGGCGGGCGGGTCGATGCGGCGGCGAGCGGCGAGACCGGCTCGGCCGCCGCGGCGGGGAGGCCCGCAACCGCGCCCGCCGGCGAGTGCGGCCGGCCAGGACGCTCGTTTGACCATGAGCTAAGGCTAGCCTTGCACCTCCGTGCGGATTCGTTGTCCGCCGACCGGCGCTCACCAACACTTCAAGGGGAGCACATCAATGTTGTTTCCACCGAAGGAGTCTCCATGAGCACGTCCCGCCACGACTCGGCACTCAACAACGACCAGCGCGCCCGGGCGCTCGACGAGCTGACCGGACCGGAGGGTCTCGACGTCCTCGTCGTCGGGGGCGGTGTGACGGGCGCGGGCATCGCGCTCGACGCCGCGGCCCGGGGCCTGCGCACCGGCATCGTCGAGATGGGCGACTGGGCGTCCGGCACCTCGAGCTGGTCCTCCAAGCTCGTCCACGGCGGCCTGCGCTATCTCTACCAGCTCAACTTCGCCCTCGTGCACGAGGCGCTGACCGAGCGGGGCCGGCTGCTCACCCGCAACGCACCGCACCTGGTGAAGGCCCAGCCCTTCCTGTGGCCCCTCAAGCACGAGTACGAGCGCGTCTACTCGGCGGTCGGCGTCGGCATGTACGACGCCCTGGCCGTCGCCGGCGCCCGCGGCCACCGCACCGTCCCGCTCCAGCGGCACCTGACCCGCAAGGGCACCGCCGCCCTGGCCCCGGCCCTCGACACGAGCAGGCTCGCCGGCGCCATCCGCTTCTACGACGCCCGCGTCGACGACGCGCGCCTGGTCATCGACCTGGTCCGCACGGCCGTCGGCCTCGGAGCCGCGGCGGCGAACCGCACCAAGGTCACCGGCTATCTCACCGACGACCACGGCCGGGTCGTCGGCGCCCACGTCCTCGATCTGGCCACCGGCGCCGAGCACGACATCCGCGCCGCCCAGACGATCAACGCCACCGGCGTGTGGACCGAGCAGACGCAGGACCTGGCCACCCCGGACGGCGGCCTGAAGGTGCTCGCCTCGAAGGGCATCCACATCGTGCTGCCCAAGCAGGCCATCGACGCCGAGACCGGCATCTTCCTGCGCACCGAGAAGTCGGTGCTGTTCATCATCCCGTGGCCCGATTACTGGGTCGTCGGCACCACCGACACCCCGTGGGAGGGCGACGTCGCCAGGCCGATCGCCACGGCCGCCGACATCGACTACGTCCTCGACCACGCCAACGAGGTGCTCGCCACGAAGATCAGCCGCGACAACATCATCGGCGTCTTCGCCGGCCTGCGCCCGCTGCTGCAGCCCCGGCTCAAGCCCGGCTCGGAGGCCTCCTCGGCGAAGGTGTCCCGCGAGCACACGGTCAGTCGCGTCGCCCCGGGGCTGACCTCGATCGCCGGCGGCAAGCTGACGACCTACCGGGTCATGGCGGCCGACGCCGTCGACTTCGCGCTCGGCGAGGCCCGGGCCCATGCGCACCCGTGCGTGACGCAGGACCTGCAGCTCGTCGGCGCCCCCGGCTACCACGAGCTGGTGGCCCGCGCCGGTGACATCGCCCGCGAGCGCGGCTGGACGCTGGCCCGCGTCATGCACCTGCTCGACCGGTACGGCGACGAGACGACGGACCTGCTGGCCACGATCGACGCGGACCCAGCCCTGGGGGCGCCGCTGGCCGCGGCTCCCGGCTATCTGCGCGCCGAGGTCGCCTGGGCCGTCACCCGCGAGGGCGCCGCACACCTGGACGACATCCTGCTGCGCCGGGTCCGTCTCGACATGGAGCAGCGCGACCGCGGGCTGGGGGCGGCCGACGAGATCCTCGAGATCGCCGCCCCGCTGCTCGGCTGGGACGAGGCGCGCGCGGAGGCCGAGAAGTCGGCCTACGCCGAGCGGGTGGCCCAGCTCGCCGCCGCCGAGACCGAGCAGACCGACGAGGCCGCCGTCGCCCACCTGACGAAGCCGGTCTGACCGGCCTCCCCGCGCCGGGTCCCGTGCGACGGCGCCTGCGGCGACGAACGGCCCGCAGGAGGTCGTCTCTTGTCGCCGCCGCCCCGTGCCCGGCCCTGTCCACGGGGGCCTGTCCAGGGGGCGGGGTCTCTGGCCCGCCGCATGGGCGGACCGGCGCGGCTCAGCGCGGCGGGCCGGGGATGAGCACCTGGCCGTCCTGGGCCCAGGCGACGAGGCCCCCGGCGAGGACCAGGGCGTCGAAACCGCTCTCGCGCAGGGCACGGGCAGCGGCCCCGGCCCGGGAACCGGTCGAGCTCACAACGATGATCGGTTTGCCGGTCTCGGCCAGCGGGTCGTCGCCCCAGATGGCGTCGACGGGTGAGGCGGCGAGTTCGCGCGGGTCGACCAGGCGTGCGCCGGGTATGTGGCCGCGCTCGTACTCGGGTCGGGAACGCACGTCGACGAGTACCGCGCCCGAGGCCATCGCGTGCAGGGCCGAGGTGACGTCGACCTGCCCCTCGGCGGGTGTCCCGGCGCCGTCGTCCTTCTTCCTGCGCAGCCAGCCCATGCCGCGATTGTAGAGGAGCCCGCACCGGGCGCGGGCCGTGCCGGCCGCCCGGTGCGGGCGGCCCCGCAGCCGCCCCTCGGGCCATGCCGGCGGACGTAGATTGGTGCGGTGGACCAGCAGCGCGCACGGATGCCCCGCGGCGTCATCATCCTCGGCGTCATCGCACTGTTCGTCGGGCTGGGTTTCGGTGTCATCGTGCCGGTGCTGCCCCTGTTCGCCGGCTCCTTCCAGGCGAACGACTTCATGGTCGGCGTCGTCGTCTCCGCGTTCGCCGCGGTGCGCCTGGCCACGAGCCCGTTCAGCAGCCAGGTGATGACACGGATCGGGGCGCGCACCACCCTCGGTGTCGGCCTGCTGCTCGTGGCGGTCTCGAGCGCCCTCATGGGCATCGCCCGCAGCTACTGGTGGCTGCTCGGCTGGCGCGCGGTCGGCGGGGTCGGCTCGGCCCTGTTCACCGTCTCGTCGATGACCGTGCTCCTTGCCGTCGTGCCCGAGACGATGCGCGGGCGCGCCACCGGGTTCTACCAGAGCGGGTTCCTCATCGGGAGCATGGCGGGCCCGGCGGTCGGCGGGCTGCTGGCCGGTATCAGCCTGCAGGCCCCCTTCGAGTTCTACGCGCTCACCCTGCTCGTCGCCAGTGTCCTCGGCCTGGTCCTGCTGCCGAGGACGCTGACCGGCCCGGACGCCGCGGGCGACCAGGCCCCGCAGGGGGCCCCGATGCGCCGGGTGCTGCGCGACAGCCGCTACCAGGCAGCCCTCGTCGCCAATTTCGCGCAGGGCTGGAACTCCACCGGGGTGCGCAACGCGCTCATCCCGCTCGTCATCACGGTCGGGCTGGGCCTGAGCGCCACGTGGACGGGCACCGTCTTCGCGATCGCCGCCGTCATCCAGACCGTCGCGGTCATCCCGGTGGGCCGTTTCGTCGACACCGTCGGCCGCCGCCCGGCCATGCTCGCCGGCTCGCTCGTCATGGCGGCCTCCCTCATGGCCGTCCCGCTCAGCGGCTCGATCGGGATGGTCATCGCCGCCATGTGCGTCTACGCGGTCGGCGCGGCGGCGATGAGCACCGCCCCGGCCGCCAGCGTCGGCGACGCCACCGGCGGCGTGCAGGGCGGTACTGCGGTGGCGGTCTTCTCGATGTGTAACGACGGCGGCGCGATCGTCGGGCCGCTCGTCGCCGGGGCCGTCTCCGACGCCTTCGGGCGCGCCCCGGCCTTCGCCGTGGGCGTGGCCTTCCTCCTCGTCAGCGCGCTGGTCGCGGTGCGCATGAGCCCCATGTCAGCGACCAGGACGCCGCGCAACCGGACTGTTTAGACCTTGGGTGACCCCGACCGGCTGTGCCGCTGATGAGCCGGACCTCAGTCGTGCGGGACGGGCTCTACGGAGTGAATGGCGGACGACGGGCAGTTCATTACAGATGGTTCCCCGTATGTGGTGAGCAGTAGACCCTGGCCGATGAGCCCGGTGGACGCAGGCTCGGGGAGGCTGTCGAGCGTGCGCATTGAGGGCCGTTCCGTCGGCGGAACAG
Source organism: Propionibacterium australiense (assembly GCF_003666605.1). GTDB lineage: Bacteria > Actinomycetota > Actinomycetes > Propionibacteriales > Propionibacteriaceae > Propionibacterium > Propionibacterium australiense. The sequence continues at coordinate 93,274 of NZ_RCIV01000011.1, forward strand.
CCCGATGGCGCAGGCGCCACAGGCCGAGGACTGCGAGCAGCTCGAGGAGTGTCGTAGTGAAATGCCTAGTGGGAGGGTGTTGGCTGGTCACCTAGGGGTGTTTCTGGGGGTTTTCTGGGGGTGTGGTGGTACTGCCGGAAGGGCCGGCCGGTCGATAGCTTGCTGCTGGTTTGTGGATGGGCTGTTTCGTGTTCACCCCCGTCTGGGGCCGTGTGGGTCCTGGGCTGGCATGGAGGAGGTCTTGACCGGTCATGGGTATGAAGTTCGCGATGGAGGGTACGGCGCTGGCTGATCACGC
>NZ_RCIV01000012.1 GCF_003666605.1 Propionibacterium australiense
AAGATGGCTTCGGCTTTCATCCGCACAAGTACGTAAGTGTCTGTGCGTTTCTTCCATCTGATCAGGACAGCGGTTTCTTCCGGGGTGACCTCGATCTGCATGTCTCAATCATATCCGAAACAAGACCCCGAATCCATCAAAAATACGATTTCGTTTCATGACGGCCATAGCACGACAGTTTCCCCACCTGAATAGGTGGGGCTCCATTGAGGCCCGGTGAGGGTGGGGGTGATTATGGTGCGGGCATGGTTTCCCCACCTGAATAGGTGGGGCTCCATTGAGGCGCGACGATCACCTCCACACCCCCTCGTGGGTGGCCTGTTTCCCCACCTGAATAGGTGGGGCTCCATTGAGGCTTGGTAGCTGAGACCAAGATCATCCCTCAAAGAGTCGTTTCCCCACCTGAATAGGTGGGGCTCCATTGAGGCTTGCTCGCAATGGTGTTGTTGACCAGCTCGTAGAGCCGTTTCCCCACCTGAATAGGTGGGGCTCCATTGAGGCTTCTTTCTTCTGGTTGTTGACGTCGTCGACGACCCACGTTTCCCCACCTGAATAGGTGGGGCTCCATTGAGGCCCACGCGCTGATGCTCTCAGCAAGCGCCTCGCCCAGGTTTCCCCACCTGAATAGGTGGGGCTCCATTGAGGCGAGCACTCTGACCTGCTGTCCCGCGAGGGCTGGGCGCGTTTCCCCACCTGAATAGGTGGGGCTCCATTGAGGCCATCTTCCAGGACGTGTACGAGTGGGCCGGTGAAGAGGTTTCCCCACCTGAATAGGTGGGGCTCCATTGAGGCCCGGTGACGTGACTGCCCCGGACGCAAATGATGCATGGTTTCCCCACCTGAATAGGTGGGGCTCCATTGAGGCGTGGACAAGGTGAAGGAGTGCGGCACGGTCCCGGATGTTTCCCCACCTGAATAGGTGGGGCTCCATTGAGGCACAGCCGACACGGCGTGCACGCGACGCTCTTCTACCGTTTCCCCACCTGAATAGGTGGGGCTCCATTGAGGCACAGCCGACACGGCGTGCACGCGACGCTCTTCTACCGTTTCCCCACCTGAATAGGTGGGGTTCCATTGAGGCGAGGCGCTCCTCGGTGACATGTGAGCGTCCGTGCCGTGTTTCCCCACCTGAATAGGTGGGGCTCCATTGAGGCGTTGACCGCGGCGGCTAAGACCGCGCAGTGGCGGGTTTCCCCACCTGAATAGGTGGGGCTCCATTGAGGCTTCAGCTGTGTCACCACGGCTGTATACCGATCTGATGTACAGGTTTCCCCACCTGAATAGGTGGGGCTCCATTGAGGCTTGCTGATCGCAACGTGCGTGTGCAGGTCGGGGTCACCGTTTCCCCACCTGAATAGGTGGGGCTTATTGAGGCGTGCAACTCACGGCCAAGAAGATCGAGAGCCCGGAGGGTTTCCCCTGGGTCTCCGTGACGCTGCGCCCATTGCGGACAGCGCCGTGGCTGATCTGGTCAGTGTCACTCCCCCCTGGGAGACGGTCATCGTGCCGATCACGCCGGAGTCTTCCAGCCTCCGGGCGGCAGCGCCACCTCGCAGAGTCACCACATACCATCCGCACCGTGCCGCCTGACCCCGGGGCGAGCACTCGCGTCAGGGCATCGAAGGCCAAGGATGAAGAGGGGCCGCGGAACGATCGTTCCGCGGCCCCTCTTCCGGTTCTGCTCAGCCCTGGTGGGCCTTGCGGGCCGACCAGGCCGAGGCGACCATGTCGTCCAGGCTGTTGCGCATCTTCCAGTCGATGTCGCGGGCCGCGAGTTCACCGCGGGCGACGATGCGGGCCGGGTCGCCGGGGCGCCGGGGCGCGATCTCCGGGGTGAAGTCGATGCCGGTGACGCGGGCGATGGCCTCCATGATCTCGCGCACGGACGAGCCGTTGCCCGAGCCCAGGTTGTAGGAGGGCTCCAGCGCCCGGCCGGCCATCATGGCCTCGGCGGCCGCCACGTGCGAGCGGGCCAGGTCGGCGACGTGGATGTAGTCACGCACGCAGGTGCCGTCGGGCGTCGGGTAGTCGTCGCCGTTGATACGCGGCGTCCTGCCCTCGAGCAGCATGTCGAAGACGATCGGGAACAGGTTGTGGGGGCTGGCGTCGTACAGCTCGTCCGTGCCGGAGCCGACCACGTTGAAGTAGCGCAGGTTCACCGACTGCCAGGCCTCGTCGACGGCGGCCATGTCCCTGTTGAGCCATTCCCCGATGAGTTTGGTCTCGCCGTAGGGCGACTCGGGGTGCAGCGGCGTGTCCTCGGTGACCGGGTCGGTCTCGGGCGTGCCGTAGACCGAGGCGGACGAGCTGAACACGTAGCGGTGGACGCCGGCCTCGCGCATGGCCCGCAGCAGCGAGACGGTGCCGGTGACGTTCTGCGTGTAGGTGTGCAGCGGGCGCGAGACGGACACGCCTGCGTACTTGAAACCGGCCAGGTGGACGACGCCCTGGCAGGAGTGCTCGGTGAGCGCGCGGCGCACGAGAGCGGTGTCGAGGATGCTGCCCTGCACGAAGGGCACATCGCGAGGCACGAAGTCGGCAAAACCGCTTGACAGGTCGTCGATGACGACGGGCTCGATACCGGCCTGCTGGAAGGCCCGCACGATGTGCGAGCCGATGTATCCTGCCCCGCCTGTGACCAACCAGCTCATGAATCCTCCTAGTACGCCGTGTCGGACGGGCCGGCGCCTCACCCACTGAGAGCCTACCGAGTGCTCGACCGGCGCCCGGCAGTGGCGCACCCTTGCGGCTCTCACTGGCCTCCGTCGCCCCCGACCCGTCGGCGACATGTGAAGCAGCCCCGGCAAACCTGTGAATAACCTCGGGAACAGCCGCCTGCCGCCCCGGCCGCCACGACCGCAGTGCCACGGCGGACTAACGTTCCTGAACAACACGACAGCGACGGTGCTGTCCGCACCACGAGGAGTCACCATGTGCACAGGAATCAGGTTCACGGACAGTGCCGGGAACATGTACTTCGGACGCAACCTCGACTGGAGCACCTCCTACGGGGAACGTGTCGTCATCACGCCGAAGGGCTTCCCGGTCCGGTGGGCGTTCCTGGACGACGCCCCGGCAGCACACGCGGTCATCGGCATGGGCATCGTCTTCGAGGACCATCCGCTGTACTTCGACTGCGGCAACGACGCGGGCCTGGCCGTCGCCGGGCTGAACTTCCCGGGTTACGCCCACTACGAGGACGGCCCCGCCGACGGCAGGACCAATGTGGCCGCCTACGAGTTCCCGCTGTGGGTCGCCTCGACGTTCTCCACCGTGGACGAGGTCGAGGCCGCCCTCTCCGGCACCGCCATCGTGGGCAGGCCCGTCAGCGAGGAGCTGGGCGTGTCCCTGCTGCACTGGATCATCGGCGACGGGCGGCGCAGCATCGTCGTGGAGTACATGGCGGACGGCATGCACGTCCACCAGGACACGGTCGACACGCTGGCGAACCAGCCCACCTTCGACTGGCACCTGGAGAACCTGCGCAGCTTCATCACCGCGACGGGCGACCTGCCGCAGCCCGCCCACTGGCGGGACGCCGAGCTCGTCCCCTTCGGCTCGGGCGCGGGTATGCGGGGCATCCCGGGCGACTACTACTCGCCGTCCCGCTTCGTCAAGGCAGCCTTCCTCAACGCCCACTACCCCACCAAGGACACCGAGACCGAGAACGTGGCCCGCCTGTTCCACACCCTGGGGAACGTGTCGATGGTCGATGGCGCGGCGCTCATGGCGAACGGGGCCTACGAGCGCACCCTGTACACCGGCTGCTTCTCGGCCCGCACCGGCACCTACTACTACTCGACCTACGACGACCCGGCTCTGCGGCGGGTCCGCCTCGCCGACCACGCCGATGCCGATCCCGGGCACCTGCTGCAGCCCGAACCGCTGTCGGGGACGGCTCCGGCGACGATCCGTCGTGTGTTCTGAAGGGGGTGACACCGCCAGAACACACGACGGAGCGTCGATGCCTCGCACCCTGCCATCGGCTGCGGGCCGGACTCGGCACCTGACCCAGGGGCGACCCCCTGGACGCCGGGGCGGGGAGCCGGCGAGTCGCTTCGGTGCGGCCCACGCCATGGCCCTCCCCGTTGAGGAGATTACCCGAGACCTCCGTCCTCACCCGGGTCCGGCAGGCGGGCGAAGACGATCCGGTCGTCCAGCAGCTGGTAGAGCTGCCCGGTCTCGGTGAAACCGGCGGCCCGCAGGGCGGCCAGGTGGAACTCCAGGCTCACCTTCACCGTGGGGTGGTCATCGGCCCAGACCTTCTCGCGCTCGGCGGCCTCCTGCTCCCAGCCGGGCATGCCGGTTGCGGCGGCCCACCACTGGTCCCAGCCCATCACGCCGCCGGCGACGGCCTCCCGCTCGAACGCCTCACGGGCGTCCGGCGCATGGGCCGACAGCCACGGGTTGTGCCGGGCGTCGTAGAAGAGGTGGTCGGCGTTCATGAACAGCGCGCCGGGGCCCAGCAGGCGCGGCAGGCGCTGGTAGAGCGCCACCAACTCGTCCGGGTCGAGCCAGTGCAGGGCGGTCGCGCTGAAGGCCGCGTCGTAGGGCCCTGCCGGCAGCCGTTCGGGCAGGTCCGGGGCGGTCAGGTCGGCCTCGACGACCCGCAGCCGGTCGCCGAACCGGTTCGTCTCGCGCGCCAGGCGCAGCAGCACCGGGTCGCAGTCCACGGCAACGGCCTCCCCGTCGGGCAGCACCGCCAGCGCCGCGGACGCCAGGCTGGCCGGGCCGCAGGCCAGGTCGAGCATCCGCAGCGGGCGCCCTCGCTGCTCGCGCAGCCGTTGGAGCGCGTCGGTCATCATGCGGGTGCGCAGCTCGCGGAACTCGATGAAGGCGGTCTGCTGCCGGTGCCAGGCCTCGAGCAGTTCGTCCGGGGTCATCTGTCTCCTTCCTCGCCGGACGCCTCTCCGGCTTCCGTGTGGGCCCCACCGGCCGCCGCGTGGGTCTCGGAGTCGAAGAGCAGGTAGGGCCTGCCCAGGTGCTCGACCCGGTCCACGTGCATCCGGTAGATGGGGGCGATTCGTTCGGGGGTCAGGACGTCGGCCGGTGCGCCGGAGGCCACGACGCGTCCCTCGGCCAGCAGCATCACCTCGTCGCAGAAGCGCGCCGCCATGTTGAGGTCGTGCAGCACGATCACCGTCGTGCAGTCGAGTGCGCGCACCAGTTCCAGCAGGGCGAACTGGTGGCGCAGGTCCAGGTGGTTCGTCGGCTCGTCGAGCAGCAGGTGACTGGCCTGCTGGGCGATCGCCCGGGCCACCATCGCCCGCTGGCGCTCGCCGCCGGAGACACGGGTGACGAGCCGGTCGGCCAGCTCGGTGAGCTCGACCCTGGCCAGCGCCTCGTCCACCAGTGCGGCGTCCGCGTCATTGCCGTAGTCGAACATCGTGCTGGTCGCCAGTCGCCCCAGCGCGACGCTGTCGCGCACCGTCAGCGGGAGCACCGTCTCGTTCTCCTGCGCCACGACAGCTACGCGGCGGGCGATCTCGCGGCGCCTCAGGTCGGCGACGTCGTCCCCGTCGATGAGGACGCGCCCGCCGGCGAGCCGCAGCGCCCTGTTGAGCGACAGCAGGAACGTGGTCTTGCCCGAACCGTTCGGTCCGACGACACCCACCACCCGACCGGGGCCGGCGGTCAGGTCCACCCCGTGGCAGATCGTCCGGCCGCCCCGGTCGATGGTGATGTGCTCGGCCTGGATCACTGGGCCTCGCCGATGAGCTGCGACAGGCGCACGGCGCCCTGCACCGACAGCGTGTTCGGCGGGTCGGTCAGCCGGAAGGACAGCACGAGCACGTGGCCGTCCTTGACGGCCTGCAGGTCGGCGGCACCGTTGAGGCCCATCAGGGTCTCGGTGAGCTGCTCGGTCGTCGTACCGGCGTCACCCATGAGGACGATCCACTGCGGGTTGCGGTCGAGCAGATCCTCCATCGAGGCGTCGAAGACCCGCTCCTGGGTGTCCTCGTAGGCGTTCTTCAGCCCGTTCGCCTCGAAGATCGGCTGGATCATCGAGGGGGTTCCGTAGGCGTAGAAGACGTCCGATCCGGGCGTGAGGTACAGCGCGGCGGCGCTCTGCCCGGACGCCGCGGTCTGCTCGATGTCGTCGAGCCGGCCTCGGACCTCGTCCATGAGGGCGGGCACCTTGTCGGTGACGCCGAAGATCGTGGCGGTCTTGGTGACCTCGTTCTCGACGTTGTCCCAGGTGGCGTGCTCCAGCGTCATCTCGTCACAGAAGGCGTCGGGGGCGTAGAGCGGCACGCCCGCGTCGCGGAGCGCGTCGCGCTCGACCCCGCTGTCATAGCCGATGACGAGGTCGGGGCGCACCGACAAGATGGCCTCTGTGGAGACGACCCGGCCGCCGGTGACGTTGCTGCTCGACTCGACCTCGGGGATGGCCTCGATCTGGCTCTGCAGATCAGGATCGGCGTCCTGGAGGCCCGGGTCACCGGCGCGGGCGACGACATGATCCATGAGGCCGAGGTCCTTGAGGATCGAGGCGCTCGTCCCACCGATGATGACGACGCGTTCGGGCGCGGCGTCGAAGTGGAGGGTCTCGGTGCAGCTGGTCACCTCGGCCGGGAAACCAGCGGCGCTGCCGGCCTCGCTGGCCGAGGAGGCCGCCTTGTCGGCCGCGGACGAGCCGCAGGCGGTGAGCATCATCGTCGCGGCCAGTGCCGCGGCGGCGGGTGCGAGTTTCTTCATGATTCCTTCCTTGTGGTTCGTGCCGTACGGCACTGCGTGTCCGGGCGGTCACCATGTGGCGCGGCTCCGGCGGATGATGACGATGAGGAAAGGCGCCCCGACGAGCCCGGTGATGACGCCGAGTGGCAGCTCCGCAGGCGAGAAGACGATGCGGGCCACCGTGTCGGTCCACACGCAGAACAGAGCGGCGGCCAGTGCCGTGCCGACGACGAGCAGGCGGTGCGAGTGCCCGATGAACGAGCGCATCAGGTGAGGGATGATGAGGCCGATGAAGCCGATGCCGCCCGCACCGGCGACCGCGATGGCGACGGCCGCCGACACGGGGATGAGCAGTCCGATGCGCGCCCGGCCCGGTTCGATGCCCACGGACTGGGCGGTGCGGTCGCCGCTGGCCAGGGCGTCGAGGACGGGCCCGAGGAGGGCCATGGCCACGACGAGCACGACGGCGGTGGTGATCATGCGCGGCAGGTCGCCGTTGCCGATGCGGGCCATCGAACCGAGCATCCAGAAGGCCACCGACTGGCCCGCCTCGGCGGAGTCCGCCGAGAAGATGATGAGATTGGTCAGGGCCTGGAAACCGAAGCCGACGGCCAGGCCGCCGAGCACCAGGTGCAGCGGGCTGTGGGTCCGGCCGGCCACGGCGAGGACGGCCGCGGTGGCCAGGGCGGCGCCGGCGAAGGCCAGCAGCCCGACCCCGGTGCCGGAGGAGATGCCGAGCACGATCATGGCGAGCGCGGCGCCGGTCGAGGCGCCCGAGCTGACACCGAGCACATAGGGCTCGGCGAGCGGGTTGCGGACGATCGCCTGCATGACGACACCCGCCACGCCGAGGATCGCCCCGACGGCCATGGCGCCGATGATGCGCGGCAGCCGGGTCTGCCAGACGATGGCGTCGGTCGTGCGGTCCCAGGTGATGTCCACCGGCAGGCCGGGCACGTGGCTGGCGATGACGCCGAAGACGTCGTGCAGCGGCACTGCGGCCGGGCCCATGGCGATGGTGAGGGCGGGTGAGACCGCGAGAAGGATGGCGATGAGGCCGATCCTGCGCAGCGCCGGCCCCCGGCGCGAGCGGGCGTCGGCCGCCGCCGGCCGTGGGGGACCCGCTGGTACCGCACCAGCCCGCCCGGCCGGGGCGCGGTTGGTGCGTCGGCGCTGGAGTGTGCTCATGGTCTTCTTCCGTGTCGGCCGCGCGAGGACGGTGCCTGGGTCGCGGGGCGCGAGACCCAACTATGCTAAATAAGAATCATTTGCACAAATTGGAGGGTCTTCGCCGATCCGTCCAGCGCAATGGTCAACGGTGACCGGCAGCCGACGTTCTGGCGGCAGCCACACGGCGAGCGCGCATGTCGTCCACGGTGACGCAGCGGCTCGTGTTCGGGCAGTGGCGGTGCCCATGACTCGCTCCTCGGCGTGCAGGCCCGGAAACGACGCGAGGGTGAGGCCGCTCCCAGGGCATTCAGCTGCGACGGCGGCCGCCGTCGCACTGGCAGGTCTTCGGGCTCATGGGCACCCCGGACCACGCCGGGTTCCTCCGCCGCTGCTTCCCGGACACCTGTGCCCAGTGCACTCGATGCGGCATCGTTCCCACTGACCGCTGCGGGACAGCTCCGGACTCACACCGGATTCCCTCTTACGACGATTCACCGAAGGCGAACCGAACCAGTGGGATCACTGTACACACGGCCCGGTCGGCCACCCAGTTCCCTGACGAGTGAGAAGCTCATGCTGACGTGCCGACACCGGTGGACGACGCCGGGCTCGCCGCCGACGCGACATCGGCCCATGGGTTCTTGGCCGAGAACGCAGGTTGCCCGGGCCACCCCACCGCCTGTCCGGGCGGGCCGCTCAGACCCGTTCGGCGGCCACCCGGGAGACGCCGCGCGGGGCCCCGCGGCCGGTCGCCACGACGAGAACCGCGGTGCCCCACACCAGGAGCAGCACGACGGCGGACGGGAGAAGAGCAGCCTGCGGCAGGGCCAGGCCGCTGAACAACTGTCCCAGGTTCGTCATGACGATCGCCCCGCCCACGAGAGCACCCATGATCTTCGGGGGGATCCGGCTCACGAGCCAGGCCGCGATCGGCGCGGCGATCAGGCCGCCGGCGAGCAGCACGAGGACATGGGTCAGGTGCACCCCCGAACGGCCGAGCCCGACGAAGAAGCCCGCGGAGGCGGCCAGCGAGACCATGAACTCGGAGGTGTCCACCGAACCGATCACCGTGCGCGGCGAGGTGCGCCCGGCGCTCACCAGGGCCGTCGTCGAGACCGGGCCCCAGCCCCCGCCACCGGTGGCGTCCACGAACCCGCCGACCAGCCCGAGCGGGACGAGGAAGCGCCTGCCGTGCGGGGAGATCCTCGACTCGCTCACGGCAGCGTCACGACGGCGGAGGGAACGGCCCAGGATGAACAGTCCGAGCCCCACCAGGAGCAGGGCCATCACGGGTCTCGCCGCCTCGGTCGACAGGCCGGACAGCACGGTGGCGCCGAGGAACGCGCCGGCGGCGCCGGGGACTCCCAGCCGCAGCACGAGCCACCAGTCGACGTTGCGCAGCCTCCAGTGGGAGAGGCCGGAGGCCACCGTTGTGCCGACCTCGGCCATGTGCACCGAGGCGCTCGCCGCGGCCGGTGACAGGCCGCCCGCGAGCAGTACCGAAGTGGATGTGACGCCGTAGCCCATGCCCAGCGATCCGTCGATCAGCTGCGCGACGAGGCCGGCCACGGCGAGAAGAACGAGTTGCTTCATCTGAGGATTCCTTGCCCGAGTTCCTGGCGGAGTGCGTGGAGGAGCCACGGGCGGAATCACTGCTACTGAACAAGCGGAAGGGCCGCGATGTGGCCGTACTTCCGCCGGCGCCCGCCCGGGCCGGGCAGCCGTGCGGGGACGACGGCTGCGGTCAGAGGCGAGGGGCGCGACAGGCCATCGCGGCGACACGCACCAGGTCGATGTGGCGCCGGACGACGAGACGAAGCATGGCACGAGGTTAGCGTCCGCGACCCTCGCCGGGCAACGCCGTCCATGCCCGTCCGACGGAACCGGACGGCGTTGCTAGGGTTCGTCCATGTCCACGACGAAGACCCCGATGAGGCGCCGCGCGGGTCTGGCAGCGGCACTGGCATCGCTGATGTCCGTGCTGTGCGTGGCCGCGTGCACGGCCTCCCCATCGTCTCCTCCCCCTCGTTCGACCACCGGGCCGAGCACCCAGGCCAGCACCGCCGCCTACGACTTCTCTCCCTTCGCCGAGCAAACCTACGAGCAGGTCGAGGTGAGCGACGACCCCGCACGGGTCACCGCCTTCCTGCCCGAGCTGAACGTCTCGGAGGCGCACTCGATGGCCGCCAGCAGAGAGGATCCCCGCAGCATCCCCGGCCCGGACCCCCAGTACTGGCTGAACGCGGTGGTCACACTCGAACAGGACTCGGTCGAGGCGCTGGCCGAACGCGTCGATCCCCACGAGCTGAGCACGCTGCCGGCCCTCGCACCCGAGCTCCAGCAGTACGTCCCCTCGGGCTGCACCTTCACCCGGCTGCCGCTGAAAAACGCCACACCCATCACCGGTGCGACACCGGCCGGCACCGATAGTTTCAAACTCACCGCGTTCTCCCTGTCGGCGGACTGCTCGACGGCGATCATCATGGCCGAGATCGTCTTCTGAACAGCCGCCGGCCCGCGCCGGGAGACAGCACCCGATGCCGGCCGGGCACGGCCGCTCGGCGGCACCACGGGCTTACCGCGCAGCACATCGGACCGGCCGCCACGGCACGGACGGCATCGCCCGCCTCAGGCACCGGGGCGAAGACCACCGAGGCGAGAAGGCGCCGGCCGTGCGGGACGGACCCACGCTCGCCGCGACCTGGTGGTGAAAACAGGCGAAGGCGCTGGCCGTGCGGGGACGGACCGGTCTGCGCCGCCGGGAGCTCACGGCCGACGGGCCACCGATTGTCCGTCCGGGCGCTGATGGTCAGCGTCCGGGCGCATGAACCGTGCTCGTGCCGCCGGACTCCCCGACGAGCAGGCCATCGACGATCGTCGTGAACCGCGGCATCTCCTGCAGCATCGCCCCCTCGTTGGAGTAGATCGCCCACTCGTCCTCCCAGCCGGCCCGGCCGCCGTGGGTGTAGGTGCGGGCCAGCGCCATCGACCCATCGACGCTGACCAGGTCGATGAAGTCGGCGTCGATGAGTTCGCGCGAGGGCAGCATCCTGATGCTGTTGCCGAAACGGACGGCCACCACATCGCCCGAGGCGTCGACTGCGGCCTTGGCCGTGGGCGCGCTGCTCATGAGCAGGTCGTCACGGGAGAAGAGCAGCCCGCCGGAACCGTAGCCGGGCAGGTTGATCGCGTCGACGACGCCCCTGCGATTGCCGTCGAGATCGAAGACGAGTCTGGAAAGCCCGCTGCCATTGCCGTTGGTCGTGAAACCGTTCCACAGCCACGTGACCGACAGCTCGTCGCCGGCGTGCTCGTACTCGGTGGGGCTCAGGCTGAACTCGCCGGTGGCCAGGTCGATGACGGCGATCTGCGAGTCGGCGTAGGAGATGCAACCGAGATGATCGGTCAGGAAACGGCACTGACCCCACCAGGGCAGGTCGAGTTCCCAGGTCACCTCGCCATCGGCCCCGATGGCGAGGACCCGCTCGGTGACGCGCCCGGCGGCCTCGGTGACGATCAGGTCGCCCTCGTGCTCACCATGGGCCTGCACGAAGGAGAGTTCGTCGTCGCTCTCGTGGACGACGCGCTGCTGGCCGGTCGCGATGTCGACGCCGACGAGCTGGTCCGACTCGTCCTTGCCGTCCTTGACGGTGCGGGCGCAGTAGACGGTGCCGGCGAGGACGGCGTCACGGCCCATGCACCTCAGCCCGGCGCTCCGCCAGCGTTCGGCGCCGGTGGCGATGTCGAGGCCGACGAGGTCCTGATCGCTCTCGTCCTGGCCGCTGGACCCGCGCTGGGTGAGAACCGTCGTCCAGTCCGCCGAGTGCCCCAGCACCGTCCCGTCGGCGCGCCACGACGTGTACCCTGCCGCGTAATCGGTGTTGAGCCAGTCGTTGTCCGAGCTGCGAGGCGAGTAGACGACCCGCCGGGCGGTGAACTCGGCCGTTCCCGGGCCGCCCAGGAGGAGATTGGTGACGAACCCGATCACGAGGACGAGGACCACCACGAGCACGGCCGCCCAGACGCGCAGGGCCTTCCGAGGACGCCCGCCCGTTCCGCGGCGGGCCGGCAGCACTGGTGCGTCCGATGTGTCGCCACCGACCCTCCTCGGCGTCCCCGATGGGCGCACGACCTCCTCGGTGGCATCGGACTGCTCCGCTTCTGGCGACGCGTCCGGTTCGGGGGTGGCGGACGCGCCCTGCTGCTGCGACATCGTTACTTCTCCCAGGTTGTGTGCGCCCATCCAATCAGCCGTCCGGCCGTGATGAGGCACGCCCACGCCCGGCACTGCCGCAATGATCATGCGAGGCCGGGCGGAGAGGGCATCCCGCCGCGCTGGTGGGGTGAACGGGGTGGGTTCTCCCGCAGAAGGGTAGTGGAGCCCGGCTGTGACGTCGCGTCACAGCGCAGCGCACGGCCCTCCTCGCCGTCGGGGGAGGACCAGGCGCTGCCCCGCAGGGCATGGCACCCCGCATCTGCGGGTTCACAACGCCGTGAGCGTGTCGCTGCGGCAGCAGGTGCGGGTTCGCCCCCGCGGAGATCGGGGGCGGACGCGTTCAGCGATCAACTCATGGCAACGCAGTCTGTGGTGCGGTCACTGCTGCGCGTAGAGTCTCAGGAGCCTCTCCGCCTCGGCGCTGACCTTCTTACCGGCCGATGCGAACCACTTGCGCGAGTCGACCATGTCGGGATTCTCTGCCAGGGTCTGGCGCACCGATCCGGTGAAGACCTTGTTCAGGTGCGTCGAGACGTTGATCTTGACCATGCCGGCCCTGATGGCGGCGCTCATGCCCTCGTCGCTCACACCGGAGGAGCCGTGCAGCACCAGCGGCACCGGGGTGGCGTCGGCGATCTCCCGGATGAGCCCGGTGTCGAGTGCCGCCGTGCGGGTGACCATCGCGTGCGAGGAGCCGACAGCAACGGCCAGCAGGTCGACGCCGGTGTCGGCCACGAAGGCCGCGGCGTCACCCGGGGCCGTGCGGGCCGTGGGGTCATGGACGCCGTTCTTGCCGCCCACCTCGCCGAGTTCGGCCTCAACCGTCACGCCGGTGGCATGGCAGAAGTCGACGACCTCGGCGGTCGTGGCGCGATTGACGTCGTCGGGCAGTTTCGAGCCGTCGTACATGACCGAGGTGAAGCCCAGTTCGACCGCCTCGCGCACCAGGTCGACGCTCTCGGCGTGGTCGAGGTGGACGGCCACCGGCACCCTGGCGGCGCGGGCAGCAACGAGCGTCCCGGTGCCGATGGGGGCCAGTGAACCGTGGTACTTCACGGCGTTCTCGCTGATCTGCAGGACGACGGGCCGTCCGGCGCGGGTGGCCGCGTCGATGAACATCATGGCGTTCTCGAGGTGGATGACATTGAAGGCTCCGAGGCCCGTGCGCTCGCTCTGGCAGGCGCGGGCAATGCTCGCCAGGTCAGTGAGCATGTTCGTTCTCCGTAACTGTGATGCGCGAGAGCATCTCGCGGTAGGCGTTCAGATCGACCTCGCCCGCGACGGGGCTCAGGACGGCGGCACCCGACAGGGCGACCGCGTTCGGCAGGGCCAGCACCAGCGCCTCGGCCCGATCGGCACCCGCGGCCCCGTCCAGTGCCACAGCAAAAGCGGCGACCGCCGCGTCACCGGCACCTGTCGGGTTGCCGGACAGGACGCGGGCCGGAGCCGCCGTCCAGCGGATGGAGTAGCCGGCCAGGAGCAGCAGCATCCCATCGGCACCGAGTGAGACGACGACGGCCGAGGCGCCCTCGTCGAGCAGTACCCGGGCGCCGGCCACCGGGTCGTCCAGACCAGTGGCGGCGGCCAGTTCGTCGCGGTTGGGTTTGAGCAGGTCGGCGCCGGCTCTCGCTGCAGCGTGAAGCAGCTGGCCGGAGGTGTCGACGATGATCGGGCGGCCAGCGTCCCGGGCGGCTGCGACGACCCCGGACAGGTCCTCGGACCGCGAGCCGGGCGGCATCGAGCCGGACACGACGACCGGCCCGCTGCCGTCCGCGAGCATCGCAGCCTGCCGCACCCAATCGCCGGTGGTGACCGCGGGGCCCGGCTCGTTGAGCATCGAGGTGTCCTGGGAGTCCACGACGGCGACGGTGCGGCGAGTGGCACCGTCGATGGGCACCCAGCGCTGGGCGATGCCCGGGTCGATGCGGGTGAGCAGGCCTGCGACGGCCTGTCCGTCACGGCCGCCGAGAAAACCACTGACCTCCGCGTGGTGGCCGAGTGCGGCGGCGACGCGGGCGACGTTGACGCCCTTGCCGCCGGGGCGTTCGTGCACGGCGCGCACCCGGGTGGTGCGGTGCAGGAGGAACTCGTCCACTTCGTAGGTCACATCGAGTGCCGGGTTCGGCGTGATGACGGTGATCATCTCAGTGCCCGCTCAACCGGTAGAGCAGCTTGAGCCGCAGCCCGCTCGGGTCCTTGATGTCCTCGAAGGCCCGGGCGCCGTCCGAGAGCGTGTACTCGCCGGTGACCATGGCCTCGCCGTCCACCGCGCCGGAGGCGATGAGGCCGATCGCGGCCGGCCACTCGTAGCCGGGGAAGGGCGCCGAGTAGCTCATCCACGAGCCCGTCACGGCGAGTTCGCCGCGCAGGATCCGTTCGAAGGTGCCCGTTCCCAGCACCAAGTCGCCGTGCCCGGTGCCTACGTAGGACACCTGGCCGTCCTTGGCGACGAGGTCGAGGGCCATCGCCTGGGTGACGGATGAGCCGGCCGTCTCGATGACGATCTCGGGGGCCTCGTCGGCGACGAGTTCCTTGGCGTCGGTGCCGGCCCTCGTCCCGAGCCGAGCGGCGATCTCGATCTTGGCCGGGTCGATGTCGCACACCAGGACGCGGGCGCCCTTGGCGAGCAGCACCATGACTGTCATGAGCCCGATGACTCCGGCGCCGAGGACCATCGTCAGAGCGCCGGTGCGCACCCGGGTGCGCTCGACCCCGTGGACGGCGACGGTCAGCGGTTCGACGAGGGACGCCGCCTTGAGGGACATCGTATCGGGCACGGGCAGGGCGTTGCGGGCCGGGACCACGACGTACTCGGCGATCGCGCCCTGGCGGCGTGAGCCGATGAAGCTGTAGTCGGTGCACAGGGCCGGACGGCCCCTCTGGCAGTACGCGCAGTGCCCGCAGGGCACGAGCGGTGCCACGGCGACGCGCTCTCCCACCGCGTGGTCGTCCACGCCGGGGCCGAGCGCGGCGATCTCGCCGGAGAACTCGTGGCCGAGCACCTGGGGGAAGGCGTGCACGCCCCCCTCGAAGTAGCGGGGTATGTCGGAGCCGCAGATGCCGCACCAGGCGACGCGCACCAGCACCTCGCCAGGCCCGGGTTCGGGGACGGGCAGGGTGACCAGGTCGAGCTGGCGCACCCCGGTCACGGACAGCGCCTGCATGGTCTTCGTCTCACCCATCAGACGGCCTCGGCTTCCAGCTCGGGCTCGTCGGCGCGGTAAAGGGTGCCGCGGCGGTACTTCACGAAGGTGTAAACCCAGCAGAAGACGTACAGGGCGGCGATGACGACGAAACCGATGCCGACCTGACCGGTCAGGCCGCGGGCGAGCAGATAGGTGATGGGATTGCCACCCTGGTCGAGGGAGGCGACCTGAGAGGCGTCGCCGAGTTTGTCGGTGACCTGGGCTAGCTCGGTGGTGAGCGGCACCATCTGGTTGGCGATCCAGATCGTCACCGACATGATGAGGGTGCCGCTGAACAGGGTGCGGAAGATGTTGCCCTTGTGGATGCCCACCGCGATGGCGACGAAGAAGCCGATGGTGGCCAGGTCACCGAACGGCAGGACGCGGTTGCCGGGCATCGCGATGGCGATGACGATGGACAGCGGCACGAAGATGAGGCTGGCCGAGATGACCTGCGGCTGGCCGAGTAGCAGGGCCGGGTCGAGACCGATCTTGTAGTCGGCGTTCTTGAAGCGCTTCTGCAGCATGTCGCGGGCCGCGTCGGCGATGGGCATGAGGCCCTGCATGATGAGCTTGACGACCATCGGCATGAGCAGCATGACGGCGCCCATCTCGACGGCGAGCTGCAGCGAGTCGCCGATCGGGTAGCCGGCGAGCAGACCGACGACAAGTCCGAGAAGTGTGCCGATGACGATGGGCTGGCCGAAGAAGCCGACCTTCTCCTCGAGGGTCTCGGTGTTGATGTTGACCTTGCGCAGGCCGGGGATCTTCTCGATGAGGTCGTCGATCGGGGCGGCGAAGACGCCCATGACGGCCGAGGTGCCGTGCGGGATGGCAACGCCCTCCAGACCGAAGTAGTCGTCGGTCACGGCGCCGTACATGTCGCCGAACTTGTAGGACAGGACCGCGTGGACGATGACGCCCAGCACGCCGAGCCAGAAGTTACCGGTGGCCAACTGGACGATGATGCCGGTGAAGGCCATGTGCCAGATGTTCCAGATGTCCACGTTGAGCACGCGGGTGGTCCGGGTGAGCAGCATGACGATGTTCACGGCGATGGCAATGGGGATCGAGATGATGCCCATGTTCGAGGCCCAGGCCATCGGGGAGGTGCCGGGCCAGCCGAGGTCGACGACCTCAAGGCTGCCGCCGAAGTTCTCGGCCATGGCACCGGCAGCCGGGCCGAGTTCGTCGTTCAGCAGGTTGATGACCAGGCCGATACCGACGAAGCCGGCGCCGATCGTCAGGCCGGCCTGCAGCGACTTGCCGACGCCCCGGCGCAGGATGAGGCCGAGGATGAAGATGATGATGGGCAGCATGACGTTGGCGCCCAGGTCGACGACGTACTGGATCGCGTCGAGGAATGCATTCATTGGAATCATGGTGGAAGTCCTTGTCCTTGGGTAAATGGGCCCCGCAGGGCGCACGATTGCCAGGGAAATGGGCCCGGTGGCCGCCGGGGCGGGGATCTCCTGCCGGAGTGCGGGCCGATGCAGCATCCGGCCCGTGTGATGGCGTCCCTGCGGGGACGCGGCGGGCGGGGGTCTCAGCCCCTCGGCTCAGCCCTTGAGGATCTCCAGGATCGCGGCGTCGGTCTTGTCGGCGCCGATGCCGGAGATGAAGGCGATGCCGTGGACGACGGGCGTGCCGTAGTCGCGGGAGACCTTGGCGGTCGTGACGATCAGGTCGGCGTCGGCTGCGCGGCTGCCCAGCTCCGAGATGCGGCACTGCTGGACGTCGGCGTCGATGCCGTTCT
The DNA here is from genome assembly GCF_003666605.1 of Propionibacterium australiense. Lineage (GTDB taxonomy): Bacteria > Actinomycetota > Actinomycetes > Propionibacteriales > Propionibacteriaceae > Propionibacterium > Propionibacterium australiense. The sequence goes on from NZ_RCIV01000012.1 coordinate 17,006, forward strand.
CCTTGCACAGATCGCGCACGTGCTCGGCGGCGACGGTGGACGTGGCGACGGCACCGCCGCAGGCGACGAGGATCTTCTTCATGGTGGTTCTCCTTGAACTGTTGGGATTCGGTTGGGAAGTCGGCCGACCCGGTGGCCGGTCAACCGGAAAATGGGCGCACGAACGGCGGCGATGGACGTTCGGCGTGCGGTGCCGGCGTCGGGAGTCGCCGGCCTGGGAACAGGGTTGCGGTTTGGTTGGGATCAGACGTCGAGACCGAAGGCCTCGGACGCGGTGTCGACGATGACCTGCGGGTCGGTCGTCGACCGGATCGTCTCGAGGAACTCGGGTCTCTGGATGCTCGTGACGATCTTCTGGAGCACCTTCAGGTGCTCGCCTGCGCTGGCCAGGGCCAGCATGAAGACGGTGGAGACCTCGACCTCGTGGTCGGCGTCGCCACCCATCTCGTGGAATGTGACGGGCCTGGCCAGGGTCGCGATGACGATCGTGTCCTGGTTCACGTGTGAGGCGTCGGTGTGCGGGATGGCCACTCCCCCGGACACCGGCAGGCCGGTGGGATAGCCGTCCTCGCGCTCGGTCAGTGCGGTGATGTAGTCGTCCTTGACTCGACCATCGGCGAGGAGCGCCCCGCCGAGCTGGTCGAAGACGTCCTGACGGGTCTCGGCGTCGAGCCCGGTGAAGACGTATCTCGGGTCGATGAGAATGCTCATGTTCGTCCTTGGGTCACGTGGATGGTGCAGTGCGAGGACTCGAGGAGCGAGGCGAGCTCGCCCTCGGGTTCGCGGTCAGTGACGAGGTCGTCGAGGTCGTCGATGGAGGCCGCGCCGAGAGCCGCCGTGCGGTCGAACTTGGAGTGATCGGCCACGAGGACGACCCGCTGGCAGTGGCTCGCCGCCAGCTGGGAGACGGCGTTCTCCACGGCGTCGAAGTTGGTGACGCCGCTGCGGGCGGCGATACCGGCACAGCCGAAGAAGCCGATGTCGAAGAACAGCCCCTGCATCGCCTTGTCCGTCAGCGGGCCACCGAGCGAGTTCTCGTTGCGGCGCACCTGCCCGCCGGGGACGACGAGCTGAACGCGCTCGCACGGCAAGAGCGCCGTGATGATCGGCAGCGAGGCGCTGATGACCATGACGTCCGGGTCGGAGACGGCGATGAGCTGAGCGATCTGGAAGGCCGTGGTGCCGTAGTCGAGATAGATCGAGTGAGCATCGGCCGCCAGCCGAACGGCCTCCCTGGCGATGTCGCGCTTGGCCTGCGCGTTGATCGTCTTGCGACTCTCGTACGCGGATTCGCGGTTCGCCGTGGCGACCGCCCCGCCGTGAACGCGTTCGAGCAGACCCCGCTCGTCGAGGGCGAGGATGTCCTTGCGGATCGTCTCGGCGGAGACGCCGAGCTCCGTGCTCAGTTCGCCGACCTTCACGGACTGCTGAGCGCGCACCTGGGCCAGGATCGCCTGACGACGCTGCGTGGTCGGCATTGCCCCTCCTCGTGCTCCGCTGCCCGATGCACTCTCATCATAACTATGTTTCCCAACCATTCGCAACCAATCTCCCAAGTATTTCCCAATTAATTTCCCAAGGAACCAGCACCAAGGTACCGGCGAGGCGGCACCCCCGCACGAGAACCATCACCACCCCGAGTTCGATTCGGCGTTCCCACCGGACCCACCCGGCGATGACGCTCACTCACAATCGATGAGAAAGGTGTTCGCCGCACAGTGCCCACCCAGCTGGTGGAGGCGGTCTCACAGGCATGCAGTCCCGTAGCAGTCGGCCCACCACATCCGGTTGACCCATAGAGCGGTGAGCGCAGGACGCACTCCACAAGGCCGGCCCCACCGCCATCGGTCGACCCGGACGCGAGACCGCCTCGGGGGCGAGAGGCGCCGACTCGCCCGACAAGGAGCAAGACACGTAGCATGAGCCCATGGCCTACACCCTCGGAATCGACATCGGCGGCTCGGGCATCAAGGGCGCTCCGGCCGACCTTGACAAGGGCGAGTTCGCGCTGCCTCGTCTGCGCATCCCCACGCCCCAGCCGTCCACGCCGCAAGCCTGCGCGCAGGTCATCGGCGAGATCGTGGACCACTTCGGCGACCAGACCGAGGGGCCGGTCGGCGTCACCATCCCGGCGCCGGTCATCCACGGCGTCACACCCTCGATGGCCAATCTCGACCAGGGCTGGGTCGAGTTCGCCGCGCAGGACTTCCTCGCCGAGCAGTTGCATCGTCCGGTCAAGCTGCTCAACGACGCCGACGCGGCCGGCATCGCCGAGATGCGCTTCGGCGCCGGGCGCGACAAGGGCGGCCTGGTCATCATGACGACGCTCGGCACCGGTATCGGCACCGCCCTGTTCTACAACGGGGTGCTCATCCCCAACAGCGAACTCGGGCACATGGAGGTCGACGGACACGACGCCGAGACCCGCGCCTCGTCCGGCTACCGCGAACGCGAGGGCCTCAGCTACAAGAAATGGGCCAAGTCGCTGCAGCGCTACTACGCGGCACTGGAACGCCTGCTGTGCCCTGATCTGTTCATCGTCGGCGGCGGCGTCAGCAAGAAGCACGACCGCTTCCTGCCCCTGCTCAACCTGCGCACCCCCATCGTGCCGGCCCAGTTGCGCAACGAGGCCGGCATCATCGGCGCAGCGCTGGCCGCAACACAGGGCTGAACCGGCCCCTCAGCACCGGAGCACCAACCGCCTCGTCCCCTCAACGCCCCGACCTTGCGCTACGCACTCACCCTGCGATCCCCGAAAACCCTGCGGTTTTTGTGCGTCTTCTCACAACAACCGCAGGCTGTCCCAACAGGCAGGGCGCTCGCCCCCACTCGCCCTGCGGTTCGCATCACCCTGCGGTTCTTGCGTGTCTTCCCACAACAACCGCAGGACAACCGTCAACCGGGACACCACGCCGATAAAACACACGCCGGACCAAACCCTGCGCTACGCACTCACCATGCGGTTTTTGTGCGTCTTCTCACAACAACCGCAGGGCCATCTGATCGAGGATCAGCTCCGGTGAAGATTCGCCACCTCAGCCCTCATAATGTCAAGAGCCCATCCCGGGTCGTCCTCCGGCGAGTGGTGCAGCAAGTGAAATGACAGTCCGTCGACAAGTGCATGCAAACGGCGGGCTGCCTGACGCACCTCATTGTTCTCCCGGCTCATTCCGGTCACCATCTCAGCCACCCTGAGGAACAGCTCCGACAGCAATCTGTGCGCCTCATCCCTTGTCTTCGCGAGTTCTGGCTGTGCAGCTGCTTCAGCCATGAGGGCCATGTTCACCTCGAACTCTGCGCGACCATCATTCGACAGGGGAAGCACCTGTTCAATGACAGCCATCGCACACTCTTCAACATCGTCACCCTGCAGTACGGCGGTCACTCGCTCCGTTGCATGGTGAATCATCAGGTCAGCCGAAAAGGCCATCAGATCAGCGCGCGTCGGGAACACATGCCGCAGCGAGCCCACCGCGACTCCAGCTTGTTCAGCGACCGCCCGCACGGATACGGCCGTGATACCCCGATCGAGGATCACTCGCCACACGGCCTCAGCGAGTTGAACCTTCCTAGCATCCCTGTCGATTCTTCGAGGCACGTGGCGATACTAGTACGACTGTGCTAACCTTACTAGCACAGTCGTACTAGAAAAGTTGGGCTGTTCCTCGTCTACAAGCACCCAGAGAATGACAAGGGGCCCAAGCAGGGTCACATGGCTGCCATGCGTACCGGAGGATTGAGATGGAGCACGCGATGAGGCCGCTGGCGTCTCGAGACGCCACGGACCGTCCATGTAAGAAGAAGCTTGTGACCAGCCAGCTCCGTCACGATGGTCGTACTACAGCGCGCGGGTGGGATCGGAGCCTGGTATTACCGTGAACGTCGAGACCATCGGAACGCTCACCGTCCTCGCGCTCATTGACTCCATGAGTTTCGGCACGCTCGCCCTACCCACCTGGCTTCTCATGGCACCGGGGCGGATACGACCGCACCGTGTCCTGATGTTTCTGTGCGTAGTCGGCTGCTCTTACTTGGCGCTCGGCATGGCCCTGTCGTACGGCGCAACAACTGTCGTCGATAAGTATGAACACCTCCTCGCTGTTGAAGGCTTCCGGTACGTCGAGCTGATCACCGGAGCCATTCTCATCGTTGCCAGCGAGGTCATGGACTCGAAGAAAGCAAGAGCGAAAGCTGCAGGGCGAGCCGCTCAAGGCGGCGACCGTGTCATGACGTGGCGTTCACGGGTGATGAATGGCGACGCCTCGAAATGGTCATTGATCGCGCTTCTGAGTCTCGCACTCGCGGCCGTTGCCATCGAGGCCGCATCGATGCTCCCCTATCTCGCAGGAATCGGCATCATCTCGACCCAGGCCTCAGGATGGCCAATGAGGATCGCGCTCCTCACCGGCTATTGCCTTGTCATGATCACCCCTGCCCTCGTCCTGACTGCGGGAAGAGTCATTGCGCACAATGAACTTGAAACTCTGCTCAGGCGCCTCGACAGGTGGTTCGTCCGCAATGCACGGACCATGATGGCCTGGGTAACAGGAGTGATGGGCTTCATCATGGCTGCACATGGGGCACATTGTCTCTGGTTCGCGGGCTCGTAGTTCATACGATCAGCACCCCAGACGACCATGTTCTGCCCTTGTCAGGCTCTTACTCCTGCGATCATCGTGCGTCTTCTCACAACAACCGCAGGGCCACCGTCAACCGGGACACCACGCCGATAAAACACACGCCGGGCCAAACCCTGCGCTACACACTCACCATGCGGTTCTTGTGCGTCTTCTCACAACAACCGCAGGATCACCTGGCTGGCGAGTGTCAACCAGCCGAGGCGTCACGCTGTCTGCCGGCGCCGAGCTGTCAGCCGGCTGTCTGCCGGGGCGCCGAGCCGTCAGCCGAGGTGCTCGCCGGGGCGAAGTCCTGCGGCCTCGGCGGCCGCACGGGCGCTGGCGAGGACATCCGCGATGGGGCGGGCGAGGCTGGCGGCCAGGGTCGCGACGTCGTCGAACTCGGGTTGAACCTGGACGATGGTCCCGTCCCGGTGGCCGATCTTGATCCACACCGCGTGGTCGTCGACGGTGACCGTGCGCCAGTCGCGGGCCAGGACGTCGCGGACGACACCGGTGTAGCGGCGCACACCGAAGGTACTCGTCAGCGCCATGATGCGGGCGCTCAGGGCGTCGGCCTGGGCCGGTGCGCAGAGCACGTGCAGCACGTGGGCGGGACGGCCCTTCTTCATGAGGGCCGGCTCCGACCAGGCGTCGAAGGCGCCGGCCGTCATGAGGGCGGCGAGCACCTCCGGCCAGACGCGCGGGTCGAGGTCGTCGATGTTGGCGGCCAGCTCGCAGACCTCGTCGGAGCCGGCCGGCTGGGTGTCCTCGTCACCGAGGACGACGCGCACCACGTTGGGACGCCCCGGGGTGTCCTTTGTGCCAGCCCCCACGCCGACCGCCCGGGTCGTCATGGCGGGCTGGGGGCCGGGCTGCTCGGCGAGGACGGTGACGAGGGCCATGCCGGTCGGGGTGCACAGCTCGCCCGGCAGCGGGCCGACGACCCCGCCGTGGCCCCGATGGCCCGCGGCATGCTCGGCCTCATGGGCGTCGTGGCCGTGCGGGTGCGTGTGGGCACCGTCCGCGTCGGGCCCGGGATGATCGTGGCCCTGCTGGGAATGGCCGTCGCCCGGCCCATGGTGGACATCGTCATGTCCGGGACGACTGTGACCATGCGCAGAATGACCACCGCGCTGCTCGGGATGGGCGTGATCGGGCCCGGGATGATCGTGGCCCAGCGGGGAATGATCATCCCTCAGCCCATGGCGGGCACGGTCCTGACCGAGGTGATCGTCACTCTGCCCAGAACGATCGTGGCCGTGCCCGTCGTGGGCATGGTGGTGTCCGTGGTGCCCTGCCGGCACGACACCGGCCGTGGTCGGCCAGCCCAGGGCGAGCTGCGCGACGGCCGGGACCGGCACGGGCATGAGCCCGTGCGCCACCTGCACCTCGCCGGCACCGACAGTGACCGGCGTGGCCACGATGCGGTCGACGCCGAGCAGGCGAAGCCCCTCGCAGCAGGCGACGACGTCGGCGATGGAGTCGAGCGCACCCACCTCGTGGAAGTGGATCTGTTCGGGGTCTACGCCGTGCACATGGCCCTCGGCCCGGGCGATCGCCTCGAAGACGGCCAGGGCGCGGCCCCTCGTCCCCGATGCCAGGTCGGCCTGGTCCAGCAGGGTGCGGATGCTCGTCCAGGTGCGGTGCGGCGGATCGTCGACGAGGGTGGCGACCTCGGCCTTGGTCGCGCGCATGCCCTGGCGTGTGACCTGTCTGGCGGTCAGGCGCACAGAACCGGGTATGACGGCGTCGACGGCGGCCTGCAGAGCGGCGATGTCGGCGCCGGCATCGATGAGTGCCCCCATCATCATGTCGCCGGCCATGCCGGCCGATGCGTCCAGCCACAAGGTCGTCATCGTGTTCTCCTCATTGATCGGTCGGTCCAGGATTCGCGTGCGCGATCTGGGCTGCGAGATGGCCGGCGCCGTAGCCGTTGTCGATGTTGACCACCGCCACCCCTGGTGCGCAGGCGTTGAGCATGGCCAGCAGCGCGGCCATCCCCTCGAAGGCCGCCCCGTAGCCCACCGAGGTGGGCACGGCGATGACCGGGGCCGCGACGAGCCCTGCCACCACCGAGGGCAGGGCGCCGTCCATGCCGGCCACGACGACGACGACAGACGCCTGCTCCAGCAGGGTACGACGGGCGAGCACCCGGTGCAGACCCGCCACTCCCACGTCGACGACCAGCTCGGTGCGACAGCCCAGGTAGCGGGCCGTCAGCCAGGCCTCGCGGGCCACGGGGATGTCGGAGGTGCCGGCGCAGGCGACGACGACGAGTCCCCCGTGGGGTTCGGGTTCGGCGCCGGGCCAGGCGAGCAGCCGGGCCTGCTCGTCCCAGTGGGCGCCGGGCAGTGCCTCGGTGACGGCCGTGGCGCGTGAGACGTCCATGCGGGTGAACAGGGCCACTTGGCCGTCGGGGCGTTCACGCAGCGCCGAGGCGATGGCGACCAGCTGCTCAACGGACTTGCCGGGGCCGTAGACGGCCTCGGGGATGCCGCGACGGCGGGCACGTGCGGCGTCGAGGTCGGCGACCCCGTCCAGGGGTCCTGGGCCCTGCCCGGCGGTGGCGTGCTCAGTCATGGCGGTCCACACTCACCAGCGGCAGGGTGAACGCGCCCGACTGGATGCCCGCCAGGTCGAGCGTCACGAACCGGAAGCCGGCCGCCCGCACCCCGTCGACGACGCGGGTGCGCAGGCCGGCGTCGGCGAGGCGGCCCAGCTCGTCGGCGGGCACCTCGATGCGGGCGACGGCACCGTGGTGGCGCACCCGCACGTCGCTGAAGCCCTCGGCCAGGACGACGTCCTCGGCGGCGTCGATCTGCCGCAGCTTCTGCCCGGTCACCTGCTGCCCGTGGGGGATGCGGCTGGCCAGGCAGGGCGCGGCGGGCTTGTCGGCGACGGGGACTTCCCAGGCGCGGGCGAGGGCGCGCACCTGCGCCTTGGTGAGGCCGCAGTCGGCGAGCGGGCGCAGCACCGCGTGGTCCATCGCGGCCCGGGCCCCGGGGCGGTCGGGCCGCAGCCTGTCGTCGGCGTTCTCGCCGTAGGCCACGGCGGCCAGCCGGTACTCGGCGGCGATCTGCTCGTCGATGACGGTGAACAGTTCGTTCTTGCAGAAGAAGCAGCGGTCGGCGCCGTTGGCCGCGTAGCCGGCGATCTCGCCCTCGTGCGTCGTGATCTCGGCGAGGGGCACGCCGATGGCCTCGGCGGTGGCGTGGGCGGCGCGGCGTTCGCGCCGGGGCAGCGAGTCCGAGACGGCCAGCAGCGCCACGACCCGGTCGGGGCCGAGGGCCCGGACGGCTGCCGCGCACAGCAGCGCCGAGTCGACACCGCCCGAGTAGGCGACGCCGAGGCGCCCGGCCGGCAGCGCCGCGCGCAGGTGCTCGACCAGCCGCGCGGCCGTCTCGTCGACGCCGCTGGGAGCGGGGACTGGTGCAGCGCTCACATGCGCTCCGGGGCTGCCATGCCGAGCAGGTCGAGGCCGGCGGCCAGTACCTGGCGGGTGGCGGCGCACAGGCCGAGGCGGGAGGCACGGAGCTGCCCCTCGCTCCTGAGCACCGGGCACTTCTCGTAGAAGACCGAGTACGTGGTGGCCAGCTCGAACAGATAGGTGCACAGCTTGTGCGGGGTCAGCTCGGTGGCGACCTCGTCGACGGCCTCGCCGAATCGGGTCAGCCACAGGGCCAGCTGCTGCTCTGCGGGTTCGTCGATGACGGTGACCGGCCCGGCCTGGTGGCCCTCGGCCTCGGCCCTGCGCAGGATCTGGCAGACGCGGGCGTGCGCGTATTGCAGATAGGGGCCGGTGTCTCCGGTGGTGGCCGTCATGCGCTCGGGGTCGAAGACGTAGTCCTTCTGCAGCGCGTTCGACAGATCGGCGTACTTGATCGCGGCCAGCGCGATCTGGGGGGCGGCGTGCTCCTCGGCCTCGTCCAGCAGATCGTTGAGGTGCACCGCCGTGCCCTCGCGGGTGGAGAACTTCTTGCCGTCGGGGCCGAGCACCATGCCGTAGCCGACGTGGCGGGCCTCGACGTCCTCGGGCAGATAGCCGGCCTTGCGGGTCACCGCGAAGATCAGGTTGAAGTGGTAGGTCTGCTCCGAGCCGACGACGTAGATGAGGCGGTCGGCGCCCAGCTCGTCGACCCGGTAGCGGACGGCCGCCACGTCGGTGACGTCGTAGCCGTAGCCGCCCTGCGAGTTGCGCAGGATGGCGGGGGCGTCGAAGCCGTCGACGAAGACGACGAGGGCGCCCTGGTCGTGCACGGCGATGCCGCGGGACTCCAGGTCGGCGCAGACCTGCGGGAGCAGGTCGTTGTAGATCGACTCGCCCGCGTAGTCGGCGTCGGTGAGGCGCACGTTCATGCGCGCATAGGTCTGGTTGAAGCCGTCCTTCGACAGCCCGACGAGTTTGTCCCACATCCGCCGGGTGCTCTCGTCGCCGGCCTGCAGCGCGACGACCCGGTCACGGGATCGGGCGGCGAAGTCCTCGTCGGCCTTGAGGTGGGCGTTGGCGCGCTTGTACAGCTCCTCGGCGCCGGCCAGGTCGAGGGCGTCGAGGTCGAGGCCCTCGTCGAGGGACTGCTCGATGAGCATGCCGAACTGGCGGCCCCAGTCGCCGATGTGGTTCTGCGGGATGACGGTGTGACCCTTGGCCGTCAGGACGCGATTGAAGCAGTCGCCGATGATCGTCGAGCGCAGATGACCGACGTGCATCTGCTTGGCGGCGTTCGGCGCGGAGTAGTCGATGACGACGCGCTGGGGCGTCTCGGCCTGGACGATGCCCGCGTGCTCGTCGGCGAGCTGGTCGTTGACGGCGCCGGCCAGCACGTCGGAGCGCAGCCGGAAGTTGATGAAACCGGGGCCTGCCACGTCCGGTGTCTCGCACAGGTCACCGACGTCGAGCCTGGCGATGATCTCGGCCGCGAGCTCGCGCGGCGGGCGCCCCTCGTGCTTGGCCAGGCGCAGGGCGACGTTCGACTGGAAGTGCCCGAACTGGGGCTTCGTGGCGGGGCGCAGCTCGGGATCGGCACCGGCGACGGCCTCGATGCGGGCGGCCAGCCGGGATGGCAGGGACGGCATGACTCTCATTCTCTCACGCAGGCGGTAGCCGACCACCGACGTGCAACCGGCTTGCCGCGGCGGGCCGTCGAGGAGGGAACTCGCGCACGCCTGCCCGGCACCCGGGCGGGCGAGTGGATGGGGAGCGCACCGGAGTACTCGTCATTCGGTCACGACGGAGCCCCTGGCAGGGGGACCGTCCCTGCCAGGGGGCCAGCCTTCCGGGGCAGGTCACGGCCCAGCCGTTCAGATGGGACCGCCCCTGCCAGGGATAGCCTGCTCAGCGCCCGTGGCGGGCAAGGGCGTCGGTGACGGACGTCTCCTGCGATCCCATGATCGTCGCCTCGCGGCGCTGGATCAGGTCGGCGATGAGTTTGACGTTCGAGCCGAGCTCACGGACGATGCCCCAACGCCAGGTGCTCGTCGCGTGGGGCTGCTCGTTGCCGACGCCGACGGTGTCCAGGCCGAGCATCTGGCAGGTCGTGACGGCGCGGGCGATGTGGTAGCTCTGCCCGATCACTGTCACCGAGGTGACGCCGAAGATGTCGCGTGCCCGGTAGCAGGAGTCGTAGGTGTCGAGCCCGGCGTAGTCGGCGATCACGTCCTCACGCGGGATGCCCTTCTCCACGAGGTAGCCGGCCATCGCGTCCGGCTCGGAGTACGAGGTGGTGCGGTTGTCGCCGCTGACGAGGATGACGCTCACCAGTCCGGCGTTGTACAGCGTGACGGCCTCGTCCAGGCGGCCCGACAGATAGGTCGACGGCGTGCCGTCCGGGGTCAGCCCGGCCCCCAGGACGAGGGCGACGTCCCGGTAGGGGGCCTCGGTCGCCTCGTAGACGCGGGCGTGCGAGACGACGCGGACCCACGCGAAACCGCCTGCGACGATGATGACGGCCAGCACGATGATGGCGCCGATGAGTCGGCGCAGGAACTTGAACATCGCGGGGCTCCTCACGTGGTCGGGGTTGCTCGTACAGGGTTTCGCGCGGGGGCGCTCTTTCGAGGCTACCCGCGGATCATCCGCCGGGGCGCCACCGATCGTCGTACGCGCACCCTGCTCGCCCCTGAGGAGGGCAGCAACGAGCGGTCAGCGTGGCCGCAGCTCGGGGTGCAGGAACCACTCACGCAGCGTGCTGGTGCGTTCGGCGACCTGTTCGGTCGTGCACTGGGCCAGCCGGGGCCCGCCGCAGTGCCGGCGCAGGGCGGCGTGCACGTGCGAGTGCGGCACTCCGATGGTGCGGGCGTACTGGGACACGAGCGAGTTCAGTTCCTTGCGGGACGCCTCGAGGGCCTTGTGGAGGCTCTGCTGGGGCGGCACCTTCGCCTTCCGGTCGGCCTTCTCGTGGCGGCGCATCTGGCGGCGCTGCCGTTCCCGCAGCAGCGTGCTCACCTGGTCGGGTTCGAGCAGGCCCGGCAGGCCGAGATAGTCGGCCTCGTCCTGGCTGGTGGCGTCGGCGGGCAGCCCGTAGGCCTGCGAGTCGAAGAGCACGTGGTCGAAGTTCGCGTGCGCCTCGAGTGCCTCGAAGCTGCCGAGCAGGTCGTCGCTGGCACGCTCGGCACGGTTCGCGGCCGCGAGCAGGGCCTCCTCGGGCGACCACAGATCACCCTCGTCGTTGCGGGGCTTGCCGATGACGTGGTCGCGTTCGCGTTCCAGCAGGGCGGCGTGCGCCAGGAGGATCGGCACGGTCGGCAGGAAGACGGTCGCCAGCTCGCCCTTGCGGCGGGTGCGGACGAACCGTCCGACGGCCTGGGCGAAGAACAGTGGGGTCGAGGTGTTCGTCGCGTAGACGCCCACCGCGAGGCGGGGCACGTCGACCCCCTCGGAGACCATGCGCACGGCGACCATCCAGCGTTCGTCGGAGGCGGAGAACTCCGCGATGCGCCGCCCGGCGTTCGCGTCGTCCGAGACGACGAGGGCGGGCAGCTCGCCGGTGATCCGGTGGAGGATCTTCTGGTAGGAGCGGGCCAGTTCCTGGTCGGACGCGATGACCAGGCCGCCGGCGTCGGGCATGTGGGCGCGCACCTGGCTGAGGCGGGTGTCTGCGGCACGCAGCACCGATCCCATCCACTCGCCCTTGGGGTCGAGGGCGGTGCGCCAGGCCGACGCCGTGACGTCCTTCGTCGCCGGCGAGGCCAGGTCGGCCTCGACCTCGTCGCCCATTCTGGTGCGCCAGCGCATCTGTCCGCCGTAGGCCATGAAGATGACCGGGCGGACGACCTGGTCGCGCAGCGCCTCGGCGTAGCCGTAGGTGTAGTCGGCGTGCGAGTGCAGCGAGCCGTCGTCGAAGCGGTCGTAGCGGACGAACGGGATCGGGGAGTCGTCGCTGCGGAAGGGCGTGCCGGTCAGGGCCAGGCGCCTGGTGGCGGGCTCGAATGCCTCGGCGATCGCGTCGCCCCAGCTCAGCGAGTCACCGGCGTGGTGGATCTCGTCGAGGATGACGAGCGTCTTGAAGTTCTCGGTACGGGCCCGGTAGTGGAAGACGCGGGCGGCGACACCGGCGTAGGTGACGGCGACGCCGTCGTACTGGCGGCTGCGGCCCTTGCGACTGGCGCCGCCCAGTCCCGGGTCGAGCTGGATGCCGACCTTGGCGGCGGCCTGGGCCCACTGGGCCTTCAGGTGCTCGGTGGGGCACACGACGATGACGCGCTGCACGATGCGGGCACCGAGCAGTTCGGCGGCTACCCGCAGAGCGAACGTCGTCTTGCCAGCCCCGGGAGTTGCCACGGCGAGGAAATCGCGTGGCGACGACTCGTTGTAGCGGGCGAGGGCGTCGCGCTGCCAGGCACGCAGACGACCCGAGGTGCCCCACGGCGCTCGGCCCGGGAATGCCGGTGACAGGTGCTCGAAGGCCGAGGTACTCACGGCACCACTCACCTCGATCCGTCGATTTCTCCTGGTCAATGCCAGGTTCGGGCATCTCACGCATTCAGCTGCCGGCACCGGCCCGACTCTGCGGAGCAGCACGGCACAAGGCTCCACATGGTAGCGGTTCCTGGCTGCGCACCGGAAAACTCGTGGCTTCCCCAGGTATCCGCCTCGGGGCGAGTCCTGCCCCCCACGCCTCCCTGATGCGAACGCTGGGGGCTTGGCAAGGGGGCTCTTCATGAAGAAAAATTGCTTTGTTCGTCTCAGGACAGGGCATCTGCAGAGCCGGGACGATCGGGTGGGATGTGAGCCCTGAGACACCGCCTCGCAGCTCACCCACAAATCGACGCACGGAGCACAGCACCCCCTCGACGAGCACCGGACACATGTGCCGGTCATCGGGGAAGGTGCCGGCCCCGAGCCTCACGGGCAGCGGTGACGCATGAAAGGTGAGCATGAGCGAGAACGACGGCCACGACATCCCCTGGCCAGGCGCTCAGCCCAGCGGGACGAACGAACCCGCTCAGCATGGTCCTGCGCGCGACACCGGCCGACCGGCCGACTCCCGCGAGCCCCTGCCCGATGACGACGCGACACGTTCCCTCGCCAGGGACGAGACCATGGCATTCGCCCCCGACGACCAACAGACCATGGCATTCGGCACAGGCACGGGCCAAGCGGGGCCTCACAGCGGCCCAGCGGACCAGTCCGCAGGTCCCGGCGAGCCCGAGAAGACCCTCCTCGACGTCACCGGCCAGGGCGCCCAGGCACCGAACCAGTGGCCCCAGCCCGACCAGTCCTCCATGTGGACCGGCCAGGCAGCCGGCGCGACGCCTTCCGCGCAGCAGGGGCCTTCCCAGCCGGGGTGGGTCGCCGGGCCGAGCCACCCGCAAGGTCAAGGCGGGCCCTACCCTTACCAGAACCAGAACGGGTACCAGCCCTACCCCGGCCAGCAGCAGCCGTACCAGGGCCAGGGCGGGTACCCGTACCAGGAACAGCCCGGCTACCAGCAGTACCTGGGGCAGGGCGGCTACCAGCAGCCTCAGCCCGGCCAGCCACAGCCCGGCTACGGCCAGTCCTGGTCCGATCCGCGCGCCGAGAACATCGCCGCCCACACCAGCTGGGACGCCAACGGCCAGTTCATCCCGTACCAGCAGCCGAACCCGGAGGCCCAGGGCTTCTACAACCAGTTGGGCCAGTGGGTGCCCTACCAGCAGCCGCAGAAGCCCCGGTCGAGGTCGAAGAGGGCCGCCGGAATCGTGGCGGCCGTCGTGCTCGGCCTCAGCGCCTTGGCGCTGGGTGTCAACGAGATGAACAACGCGCTGAACCCGTCCCCGACCACCCCGACGTACCCGCCCTCGTCAGTGCCCTTCCCGACACCGAGCACGGACGTCCCGAGCGCGTCGACGAGTGAGCAGACCCCGGCCAGCGACGCCCAGTCGCGGGGCGTCGTCCTCATCGAGAGCCAGTTGTCCAACACCACCTCGGCCGGCACCGGTATGGTGCTCAGTTCTGACGGCCACGTGCTGACGAATTACCACGTCGTCCAGTCGAGCACTGCGATCTACGTGAAGGTGGCCAGCACCGGTGCCACCTTCGAGGCGACGATGATCGGGCACGACGCCACCAACGACGTCGCGCTGCTCAAGCTCAACGGCGCCAGCGGCTTGGAGACGGTGAAGATCGACAAGGACGCCGTCTCCGTCGGCGACGATGTCACCGCCGTCGGCAACTCGAACGGCCAGGGCTTCCTGTCTGGCGCGGACGGGAAGATCACCAACACCTCCACGACCGTCACCGTCAACTCCGAACTCGCCGACAGCGGCGAGGAGACCCTGGTCGACGTCTACGAGACCTCCTCGCAGGCCGTCCCCGGCGACTCGGGCGGCCCGCTGTACGACGACGAGGGCGAGGTCACCGGCATGACGACCGCGGGTGAGCAGGAGAACGGCAACGGCACGGCGGCCACGACGCTGCGCAGCTGGGCCATACCGATCGCGCATGCCATGGAGATCGTCGACCAGATCGAGGCCGGCGACGAGTCCGGCACCGTCTCGATCGGCCCGAAGGCCTACCTGGGTGTCAGCGTCGAGGAGGCAACCGGCGGCCTGATGATCATCTCCGTCGTCGACGACGGCCCGGCTGCGCAAGCGGGGCTTGAGGTGGGTGACAAGATCCTCTCGGTCAACGGCACCCCGGTCACCACGCAGAGCGCGTTGTCGTCGGCGCTGAAGGATCTGGAGCCCGGCGACAAGGCCACCGTCAAGGTCACCACGCTGGCAGGTGAGGAGAAGACTGTCGAGGTGACCCTCGGCGAGAGCCCCGTCAACTGATGAGTAGGTGTTTTCTGTCAAGTGGCAGGGTCAGGTGCCCGTGCTGGTTGCGCGGGGGCGCCTTTTCGTTGCCGGTGCCGGGGTTGGGTGCGGCGCGTGGTCAGTCTGATGTTCGCGGGATGGTTACCGCAGTTCCCGGTTTCGGTGGGGCGGTCGAGCGGGGTCTGAGTTCGAGCGTGACCTTGTCGGGTTGCTCACAGCCGAGTCGCTGGCATGCCCCTCACGCTGTCAAGCCCCGGGCAGCGATGCCAAATCCAACAGGATCTGGCCGTTTCCGCGCTTTTTCTGCCTGAAACGGCCAGATCCTGTTGGGAAAAGCATGCCCTCGGCGCCGGCCGCACCGGGATGCCCGGGGTGCTCCTGTAGGTCCATTTGCCAACCCGGGACTGTTGGTGGGGGCCTGAACGGGCGAGAATGGGTCCCATGACCGCACAGGACCGTTCACGCATCAATGCAGCCATCAACCTCCGCCTGTCGCTCTTGGGTCTGCCGCTGCCGGAGAATGCCGACGGAAGCGCCGAGACCGCCATGGTCGAGCCGCTCCTCGCCCGCCAGCGCGAGCTGAGCCGCCGACTCAACCAGCAACTGAGCGCCCCTGACAAGCGTGTCCAGGCCTTCCTCGACGATTACCTGTCCGACACCGGACTGCAGCCGCAGCTGCCCCGCACGACGCTCGTTCTCGACGAGCCGGGCCTGGCCCGCGGCCTGTCGCTGCCGGTGGACGGCGACGAGTTCCACTCCCCCGTCATCGAGTCCTACCGGCTCGTCAACGGGGTTCTGCACAACCCGAAGAACGATCGCCGCACCACGGCCGGTGTCTTCCACATCGCCACCGGCGGCCTGCCGATCCCCGAGGACAAGATCGAGGTCGACAAGACCGTGTTCGCCCGCATCCTCGAGGCGGCTCTGCAGGCCCCCGACGACGAGCTGATGCTGCCGTACACCGCGAACATGACGACGCCGGCCCGCTGCTGGGTCTCGCTGCTCATGCACCCGATCGTCGTCCCCGAGGTGCCCGGGCGCGCCCGCCGCCGCAGCTACGAGGTGCGTTTCATCGCGCCGGGCGGCCTGGTCGCCAATCTCGACTTCGTCGAGGCCATCTTCGGCAACGGCGGCGACCCCTACCTGCCCGAGAACGACGCCTCGCTCGACCCGGCCACGTGGACCGGCACGACCGGCTGCGTCATCCTGGCGCCCCACCTGGTGGGTTCCCTCACGAAGAAGGACCTGGGGCTGCCCTCCTGGGACGAGGCCACCGAGCGTCAGCGCCGGGACGGCCAGTGCTGGAAGAGCGCCGACGAGCTCTACAACGACGGCAAGTCCTTCAAGGTCTGCGCCCGCGACGAGCGCGGCGTCATCGTCACCGTGCTTGCCGACAACTACTTCGGCTACTGCAAGAAGGAGGTCAAGACCCAGATCTCCTACTCGGCGAATCTGCTGGGCTCGGCCGAGGAGGAGCATTCCGGTGGCGCGATCACCTATCCGGCGTGGAACCTGGGTGTCGAGTTCACCGACCGCACCCCCGACGGCTGGACGCTCGACGACGCCCTGGCCCGCAACCCCGACCGTTTCGCGGTGCAGCCGGAGGGCCACGCCATCGACCGGAAGTGGCCGAACATCGTCCTCGTGCCGGAGCACGCGCGCTTCTCGATGCGCGAGCAGAGGATCTCGTGGACCAGGGGCGGTGTCGAGCAGTCCATCAAGCTGCTCGCCGACAAGCAGTACCTGTCCCCCGACGGCTACCGGGTGCACGCCAAGCACCGTGAGATGGACGCCACCCAATGGCACCTGATCGGTGTGCTGCAGGACGCCACCCAGTGCCACAAGCCGGCGACCGTCTCCGGCGGCGGAAAGTCGGAGATCTCCAAGTCGATCGCCGACGCCTTCCAGTTCGGCAACGCACACGTCTCCGACTTCGAGGCCGACATGGACGCCGTCGACGAGTTGTTCCGGCTGGACTACTGCAACCGCTTCGCCGACGACTCCCTCAACGGCACCGACCACCGGCCCGTGCTGAGCAGGGAGCGCAGCCTCGGGTCGGTCATCAAGCTGCTGACGCCCTCGCGCGCCTACACCGAGGAGTACAACACCTTCCTGCGCGGCATCCGCCAGGACGTCAAGGAGCTGGCGTTCATCGTCAAACGCCACTACCGCCCCGAGTGGGGTGACGACTGGCGTTCGCACTTCACCGTCGACACCATGAACGGCCACCACGGCAACATGGTGCGGCTGGACGGCGAGAAGGTCATCGTCAACATGCTGCGCGTCGGTTTCGAGCCGGACGGCTCGTGGCGCATCTTCAGCCTGCGCCCCGACTTCAGCCCGGCGGTCAAGGTGCAGTCCGAGGACGACATCACCGCCAGCACCGTCACCCCGCCGTGGGGGGACCCCGAGGCGATGCCCCGCAAGTACGTCGAGAACTGCGAGATGCTGCTCTTCCAGCGTCCCGACGACGCCATCCACCGCGGCTACGACAAGCAGGCCGAGGCAGACCTGTCTGGTGGCGAGGACACCTTCATCTCGAACTTCGAGCCCCTCACCAGAGCGCAGGCCCGCGAGATGCTCACCGACGTGCAGGCGCTCAGCGAGTTCACCAAGCCCGTCCAGGACCTCATCGCGAAGGCAGCGGCTGGCGCCGACGACGAGTCCCCGGCCTTCTGGACCTGCTCCGACGAGCCGCGCCACCTGCCCGACGGCACGCGGTCGAGGAATCCCCGCTATCTGCAGCGGCGCCCAGTCGACGCCAACCCGGAGCTGACGGCGGTGGCCGACGTGGCCAGCAAGCTGTTCCTCAAGCTGCCGATGGACGAGCCGGCCCCGCTGCCGGTCGACCTGGTGGCGGCGGGCCGGCGCAACAACCCGCCCGAGGGCAGGATCCCGCCGCTGTGCGCCTACAACCCGCTGCACTACATGGAGCTCCCCGAGCTGTTCATGGAGTTCATCAGCTCGATGACCGGCAAGTCGCCGTCCACGACCGGAGCGGGCTCCGAGGGCGCCCTGACGAAGGGCCCGTTCAACGCGCTGGCCCCGATCATCGACCTCAACTCGGCGCTGCTCAGCTACGTGCTGACCGGCTACGACGGCTGGCTGAGCTCGGCCGGCTGCATCGGCCCGAACGTGCGCGTCGACCACGACATCTCGATGCTGGTGCCCGAACTGTTCAGCCACATGAAGCCGCACGAGCGCGACGCGAAGACCCTCATCGAGCAGGGCTTCCTCGACAAGCTCGAGGACTTCGAGTTCAACGGGCGCACCGTGCAGGCCTCGCGCCTGGGCTACCGCATGAACGACCGGCTCGCGACCACCTACTTCGGCCGCATCTTCCTGCACCCCGACGTGGTGTTCACCGATGAGATGCTGCGCCCGGAGCTGCAGGACGAGCAGGTCTACGCCGACTCGATCGATGTGATCGTCGCCACCCACCAGCGGGTCGCCCAGCTGTACATCGACGACGGCACGATCTCGCAGGCGATCCCCCCGCTCAAGGGGCTGCTCGAGATCATGGCCAACGGGCAGACCGCCGAGGGCTGGACGCTCAGCTCGCCCGAGTTCCGTGAGCTGTTCACCCGCGAGTCCGTGCTGGCCTCGGACTGGTACGCGGCCCGTCTGGACGCCATGCAGGCCGAGGAGCTGCGCCTGACGCACGAGGGCATCACGCGTCTGCGCGAGTACACCGAGCGCCCCGACGCTTTCTCCACGGCCGAGCGCGTCGGGCTGCCGCAGCGTCTGGCCGCCCTGGAGGAGGACGCCAAGCGGATCGCCTCTGACGAGTACCGCGCCTCGCTGGTCGGTACGCTCGGCCGCCAGGTGAGCTTCCGCTGATCGAGCATCGCATCACGAGGTGGGGTCGCAGGAACAGGAAAATCCTCGGCCCCGCCTCGCCGCTCAGCCACACGGGACGCAACATCCCCAGATTCCGAGGCCTCATGTCCGCCACCCCACCACATATTGTCCCCTTCGACCGACGCTACGACCGGTCTTCGTTCTGTTGCGGGCAGGCTGACATCGACATCTGGTTGAAGGAGCAGGCAGGACAGCACGAGCGGCGGAACAACACTCGAACCTTCCTGGCAATCGACGACGACTCGAGAGTCCAGGGGTACTACTCACTCAGGGCCTACTAACTCGATCTCGATGACGCGGCGGCGGTTCATGGCAAGAGATCTGCCCGGTACCCCATGCCAGCTGTTCTTCTCGCTCGTCTCGGCGTTGACGAACGGGCGCAGGGCAAGGGCCTTGGACGGCACCTGCTCAGCGACGCCATCCGGCGCATCGCTTCGGTGGGAAGCGACATAGGTATCGAAGTAGTCGTGTGCCACGCCTACGACGAACAGGCAGCGGCCTTCTACGCCCGGTATGGGTTCACCGCGTTCGTCACCAACCATCTGCACTTGTTCATGCCCATGAAGACCGTCATCGCCACTGTCAACGCCACTCAGTGACATGGTAACGTGCAGTGTACATACCATGGATGTACCGCAAGCGTCTTGGAGGGAGCCATGACGACGAAGACCGAGCGCATCAATCTTCGCTGCAGCAGCGTCGCCATCCAGACACTGCGTTCCGCCGCCGAGGCACAGAACCAGGACCTGACGTCATTCATCCTCGGGTCTGCGCTGGACCGGGCCCGTCAAGTCCTGGTTGACGAGCAGGCCCTCCGACTCAGCTACCAAGACGCCAACCAAGTGGAGAAGGCCCTTGCCCGCGCAGGGCATCCCAACGAGCAGCTGGCTCGTCTGCTCCGCAACACCGCTCCACATGGAGCAGAAAAGGTCGCCCAGTAACCGGGCGTATTCGGCGCCGGGTCCTGTCACCGTTCGGCGGCCCAGAACCCCTCAGCCGTCATGGGTGGCGGTCATGAGCGGGGCCAGGCCCTCGGCACGGGTGAGCGCCTGGTCGTCGCCGCACACGGTGAGCCAGTTGGCGAGCATCGGATAGCCCCCCTCGCTCAACACCGACTCGGGGTGGAACTGGACGGCCTCGACTGGCAGTGTGCAGTGCCGCATGGCCATGATGATGCCGTCGTCGGTCGTCGAGCTGACCTCGAGTTCGTCGGGCACCGTGGCCGGATCGACGGCGAGCGAGTGGTAGCGGGTGACGGTCATCGGGTTGGGCAGACCCGCGAAACAGCCCCTGCCGTCATGGCTGATCCGGCTCGTCTTGCCGTGCCGCAGCTGGGGGGCGCGGGTGACGCCGGCCCCGAAGGCGACGGCCATGGCCTGCAGGCCAAGGCAGACCCCGAAGACGGGCAGTTCACGGCCGATCGTCGCGATGACGTCGACACAGACACCGGCGTCCTCGGGGGTGCCGGGGCCGGGTGAGACGAGCACCCCGTCGAAACCCTCGTGCCAGCCGTCCCGGCCGAACCTCGGGTCGTCGTTGCGCCAGACCTCAACCTCTGCGCCGAGCTGGGCGAGGTACTGGACGAGGTTGTAGACGAACGAGTCGTAGTTGTCGATGACGAGGATCCGGGACATGACCGAAGTCTAGGCCGGATGGCCCCCAGGCCCCAGAACGGGCAGTACCGGGGTTGCCCGGCTGCCCGACCGCAGGGGACGACTTCCCACCGCCAGGGCAGGTGCTGCTTGAGAAGAGCTTCTCGCCCTGCCTCGCCGGCGCCTGGTCCTACCTGCCATGCCGTGATTGGTGCAGTGGGTCGGGGTTGGGTCCGATGCCAGCGGGCGGCTGCTGGAGGACATCGCGGTGGAGGACGAGCCCGATGGCCGGCTGGTCCTCCATGCCATGCCCGCGACGAAGAAGGTTCTCATCGAACTCGGACCGGGGAGGTGACCAGATGGGCGCGCATCACGACATGAACGAGATCCAGTCCGCTGACAAGGACATCGAGCAGCGGGCCGCTGAGGCCGAGTCCGAGCGGGGCTACACCGGCAAGCACCTGGGCCCCTCGGTTCCCGGACGCCCCATCAGTGTGGGTGAACGAGCGCGCCCGTTCACCCTTCGCCTTGATGCCGCGCGCCGGGCGAAGCTGGACGAGGTGGCGAAGAAGCGCCACATCACGGTCTCGCAGCTGATGCGCGATCTCATCGACTCGCTCTGAGGGACCTGCCCGCCAAGGATCCTTCAAGCACCACGGCCAAGGAATTGACCGGCCAGCACCTGAGGGGTACTTGTGCACAGGCGTGGGCTGGGGCTGGGCGCCGAGCTCATCCCAGCTCTAAGCTTCAGGTGAGTCGGCAGTTCGCGTTGGAGGCGTCATGGGTGGCAATGGGTTCCCCTCCATGCCGTCAAGCGAGTTCAAACGTCTTCTGTGCATGAAGCTCGGTTACCGGGAACTGGGAGACTCGGGTAAGGGGTCGCACTGTTGGCTGGTGTCAGACGCGCATCCGCGCATACGATGGGCTTTCCACCGCAGGGAGGTCAGCAGTATCGAGGTCCGCAAGCTCTTGGTGAACCAGATCGGTCTGACACTCGAGGAGGCAAGGAGGGTGGTGGAGTGACCATTCACGCGATCGTCTCGGCCTACGGACCTGCGTCGTTCGGCCTGTCCAGCCCGCAGCTGCCCGAGCTCTTCGCCGGAGGCACCTCCCCCGACGAGTACGACCAGGACGGCATCGTCGCTCTTCTCGGCGAAGCGGGCGCCCCTGACGAGTACCAGCTGTGCGTTCACCGTCAGGTCTACACCGCCCGTGAGGACCGCGAGTGGTTCATCCGGTTGTTCCGGGACCCCCGCCCCGACGGTGCAGCTGATCGTCTGGCCACCTTGCGTCTGCTCCGCGATCTGCTTGAGGCCACTCCCGAGCCCGTCGACAGTGCCCCTCACGCCGTGACAGGCGAGGTGCTGTTCATCATCGCCAGCCCCGAGGACACCCTCGGCTGGCTGGCCGAGCAGCTCCACGACCACGAGCCCGCAACGGTCGTCGCCCGGGCAGACGACAAGACCCTGTGGATGCTGGGCATCACCAGGAGCGGGCACGGCGCCGGCGGGGCGGAAGAACCATCGGGAACCACCGTGGGTCAGCTCATGGCCCGCTGCGAGGCGCATCCGAAGGCGCCGGCTCCTGATTTCCTGACCGAGACGGCCCCGGCCGAGGTCTCGCGCGTCGGTGAACTCGTCAGCGTTAGCCACTGAGCACACTGCTGCCGAGTGAAGTTCCGGCATCGGTCCTACTCGTCGGCCTGCACCCGCTGCTGGCTTCCCGCGTCCGGAGGCGGTGAACCATTCGGCCGGTGCGTGCTACAAGCAGTGTGTGGACTCCGACCCGGTTGAGTTGCTGCGCCGTGTGGGCGACGGGGATGAGTGCGCCCTGGCCGAGTTGTACGCGCGGTTCGCGGCGTCGGTCCACGGTTTCGTGTCGAGGCGGGTGCCGGACCGCGGTGTGGTCGAGGAGGTCTGCGCGGACGTCTGGCTGGGTTGCTGGCGGTCGGCGCGCTCGTTCCGCGGGGACAGCCGGGTGCTGACCTGGCTGCTGGGCATCGCGTCCCGTCAGGTGTACGTGCACACCCGCCGCAAACGCCGGCCGACGGTGCCTCTCGACTCCGTCGACGGCACCCCGGCCGACGCGCATCCGGGCCCGGCCGATGTGGCGGTCTCGCGGGCCGGGTCGGAGGCGCTGGTGAACGCCATGGAGCATCTGCCGGAGGATCTGTACGAGGTCATCGTCCTGGCATGGCTCCACGACCTGCCGTACGGCGAGATCAGCGATGTCGTCGGCATCCCGGTGGGGACGGTCAAGAGCCGGGTGTCGCGGGCCCGGCGCCTGCTGCGAGAGGAGATCGGAGGGCCTCATGAATGATCCGTACGGGAACGAGGCCGAACAGTTCCGGGCGGCACTCGCCCGGATCGAGGCGTCCAGGGCCGGTTCGATGCCGAGTTTCGAGACGATCCGGTCCGCTGTCACCGCGTCGGCGTCACCGATGGATGCGCCGCGGTGGACACTGGCGCGCAGCATCCGGGTGACGGCAGCCCTGGTGCTGGCCCAGGTCCGGGTCGCGTCGTGGCTCATCGTTCCGGCGGCGCTCGTGAGCGCGGCTCTCGCGGTGCTCACCGCCAGGCTCCTGGGCACCACCCAGGGCTCCTCGGCCGTGGCATCGGGTTTCGCCGCGCTCATCCTCGCCGGTGCGGTCGTCACGATGACGATGGCCGTTTCCACGCGGTCGGCGGACTCGGTGCCGATCGCCACCCCTGTGGGGCCGGCCACGGTCCTGTTCGCCCGGGCGACGATGGTGCTCGTCGTCGACTGTCTTGCGGGTGGGGCAGCCTCGTGGCTGGCCGCCAGCTCCGGTTCGGTGGCCGCGTTCGGCCCCCTCGTCCTGACCTGGCTTGCGCCGATGGTGCTGGTCACCGGGCTGACGACGCTCCTGTCGGTCTGGGCCGCCCCCTGGGTCGGCGCGCTCATCGGGCTCATGACGATCCCCGTGCTCATTCCCGCGCCCGAACCGATGATGCGGGTCGGGCTCGGCGCCGTGATCGGGGCGGTGAACGACGTCCTGCCCGCGTTCGCCGTGGCAGGCGTGGGCGTGGTCCTGTTCGTGGCCGCCATGCTGACGGCCGCAGGGCCGCCGTCGCCGTGGGCACTGCGTGAACCGGGCCGGCCTCGCCGGCTACTCACCAGGTGATGGCCCGTCCGGGTCAAGAACGCAGAGAAGGATCATGTCGACTGGGAGGATCCGCGCGCAGTTCAGGCGCGTCGGGGCGCCGGCCGCGGCCCTGCCCCTCACGTCCGGCATCGCCGTGGCGGCGATCGGTGTGGTGATGGCCGGGTCGTGGACGGCGACACAGACCGCGGTCGCCGTCACCTGGTTGTCCCAGATGTTCTCGATCGCGGTCGGCATCACCGCGGTCGTGGCGCTGACCGGTGACCCGGTCATCGAGTTGCACGAGTCCACCCCCACGTCATTCCGTGCGGCACAGCTCATCCGCGGCGCCATCGTCCTGACGGTCTCGGTACTCGCGGTGTTCGCGATGTTCGCGCCCCTGCACGCCCGTAGGGTGTGGCCGAGAGACGTCGGTTGGGTCGATGTTCTCGGCCCGGTCAGCTCCACGACCTTCATCGTGGCCGTCGCGCTGGCGGCCGCCGCCTTCTCCAGGTCCGCGTCGACGACGAGCATCGCCGTCATCGCGGGCTGGATGTTCGTGTCCCTGATGTGGGAGCCCTACGTCGGCGTGCTCGCCGTGCGGTGCGGCGGCCTGTTCGTCATGGCCGCCGGGTTCGCCGTCATGGCGGCCCTGCGGCTGGGGGACGCGGAGGAGAACATCTCGAAGGCGGTGACGACATGACGCTGTTCCACGTCGCCGCCACCCATGCGCGGATCACGCGCCGACGCGTCTGGCTGTGGTTCGCGATCGTGTCGTTGACCGCCCTTGGCGCCCTGCTGGCGTTCATCTCCCCGGGTGCCCCGCACACCGGCGGCACACCCGATCTTGCCTTCACCGGCCAGGTCATCGCGCTGTTCTGCGGGGCCGCCTACGCCGCGGCGTTCACCGACTTCTTCGCCTCCGCGTCTCGCCGCAGCATGGACGAGATCGAGGCCTCGACGCCCGCCGCCCCGCTGACGCGCCACGCCGCCCTCGTCCTGGGGACGCTCGGGATCGTCCTCGTTCCGAGCGCCGTCGTCCTGATGGGAACCGGGCTCGCGCAGACCGTCGCCGGCCACGGGACAGCCGTCCTGGCGGCGATCGCCGTTCTCGTGACGATCGTCCTGCCCAGTGCGCTGGTCGCCACCTGCCTGTCGGCGCTGCTCGGCGCCGTGCTCCCGCACGGTGCGGCGCGTGTCGTGGCGGTCCTGCTGTGGTTCGGGGCCGTGTTCTCCACGCCGCTGGTCCCGCTGCCCACCCTCAACGGCACCGTCCTCAATCTCGTCGGCGACACCGTCGCGGCCGGGTTCTTCGGGGCGTCGCCCCTCTACCCCCGCTACGACTCGACCGGCCCGCTCGGCCTGGACGCCACCACGCCACCGGCCGCGGTCCTGTCCCTGGTGTGGCAGGCCGTGCTCATCATGCTGCTCCTGGCCGCCGGCTCGTCCCTTGCCCGCGCCCGTGCCCGGAGCTGAAAGGAGAACCCGTGTTCATCTCCATCGACCACGTCACCAAGGACTTCCGCCGGAAACCGGGAGCCCTCAGCGAGGTGACCATCGACCTGCCCACCGGGATGATCGGGCTGCTGGGCTCCAACGGCGCCGGCAAGACCACCCTCATGCGCATCGTCTGCGGGATCATCCGGCCCACACGCGGCCGGGTCCTCGTCGACGGCCACGACCTGTCCGACCGGGGAGCGCGGCGCACGCTCAAGAAGACCCTCGGCTATCTTCCCCAGGACGTCGAACCGTACCCGAACCTCACCCCGGTCGAGTTCCTCGACTACATCGGCGTGCTCAAGGGGCTCGCCGCCCGCGCCGAGAGACGCCGGCAGGCCCACGAGCTCATCGAGCTGGTCGGTCTCGCCGACGCCTCCCGGCGCCGCATCGGCGGTTTCTCCGGCGGCATGCGCCGACGTCTGGGCATAGCCCAGGCGCTCGTGGGCGACCCCGGGCTGCTCATCGTGGACGAGCCCACCGCCGGGCTCGACCCGGAGGAGCGCATCCGCTTCCGCACCCTGCTCGCCAGGCTCGGTGACGAGCGGACCGTGATCCTGTCCACCCACATCCTCGACGACGTCGCCCAGACCTGCCCCTACGTGTTCGTCCTGCGCAATGGCCGTACGACCTTCGCCGGGCCCACCACGGGCCTGGTCGACGAGGCGCGCGGCCGCACCTGGCTCACCGCGCCGCAGGCGGCACCGCCCAATGACGCCATCGTCGTCAACGCGACGAGCACCACACGGGGAACCCGCTACCGCATCGTCACCCGTACCCCACCCGAGGACGCCGAACCCGTCGACCCGTCCCTCGAGGACGGGTACATGGCCCTGGCCGCGAAGGAGACACCATGACCAAGACCATCAACACGATTCTCACCGGCGCGGTCGCCGTCCTGCTTGTCACCGCGGCGAGCGGCTGTGGCGCCTTCCACGCCGAGGACTACCCGACGGACGGCCCGTCCCGGACGGCGACCAGCAACCCGCAGGAGGTCACCGCCGAACAGTTCGGCCACTCGTGGCCCTTCGCCGTGGAGCACGGCACCGTCGGCTGCGAGGTGAACGACGACGGCGACCCGGTGCTCACCTTCACCGCCCCGGACGGGACCAGGTACGCGCTCAACTCGGTCCAGGGCAACCGCGAGCTGCCCGATGCCTCCGAGATCGCCAGCGGATCGATCGGCCCGATCCGGTCCTTCGCCTTCAGCGTCTGTGACGTTTGAGGCCCGAGGAACGCCAGACAATCCCATCGGCCGTCAAACAGGGTGCGGGTCAGCCGCTGGTGAAGAACCGGCCAGGAGGCTGCCTTGGCGTACCGGTCCACGCATCGCCTCACACAACTGCCTTAGGCATCGGCTCTCGTCAGGAGGTGACCCTGGTGGACGCAGGTCCTGCGCCTCATGGCGGCTACCGGTCACCGCGCTTGACTGGCGGCGGTTCGGCGTGGGATTGGGGTTCGTCCACTAGGCTTGGCGTGTTGCGCCGTCGTCCCGGTGCAGCAAGCCGTCGTCCACGAGGAGCAGCGCACCGTGCCGGAATCCAAGGCTCGCAAGAAGGCCGTCGACAAGAAGAAGTCGAAGAACAAGGCCAAGGCGAAGGAGGCCTCGAACAAGAGGCTCCAGGCCGTCCGCATCGCCGACCGCGCCTGGGTGCCCTACGTGTTCGTGCCGGTCGGGCTCATCGGCGTGGCGTGGCTGGTGCTCTTCTACATCGCCGGCTACACGATCCCCTTCATGGCGGTGCTCGGCAACTGGAACTTCGCCATCGGGCTGGGGCTCATCGCCGCCAGCTTCTTCATCGCGACCTTCTGGAAGTAGCACCACCGGCCGCTTCGCCCTCCGGCAGCTCCCGCACGCCCGTGGGGCGTCCAGCCCGCGGGACCGGCGGACGCCCGCCCGCACCATCCTCGTGGGTTCGTGGGCTACTCCCCGACCGGCCCCTCGACGCCCTCGGGAACGGCAGGTCCCGCCCGTGCGCGGGGCGCTCAGTACATCATCGCCAGTGCCGGGTTGGTGATGAGCGCGGCCAGGTCGGACAGGAAACGTGCCGCCTCGACGCCGTCGATGAGCCGGTGGTCGAAGGACAGCGACATCATCGCGGTCCAGCGCGGCTCGATGAACTCCTCGCCATCGCGTTCGCTCACCCAGGGGCGGCGCCGGATGGAACCGATCGCCAGGATCGCGCTCTCGTTCCCGCTGATGATCGGGGTCCCGGCGTCCAGGCCGAGGCCGCCCAGGTTGGTGATGGAGAAGGTGCCGCCGCTGTAGTCGGCCGGCTGCAACTGCCCCGCCTTGGCGAGCTTCACCAGGCGTCCCAGCTCGGCGGCCATGTCCTTCAGGTCGCGGTCCTGGGCGTCACGGATCACCGGCACGAGCAGGCCGTGCGGGGTGTCGGCGGCGAACCCGATGTTGACCGACTCGTGCAGGGTGATCCGGTCCTGCTCGCTCGGCCAGCTGGCGTTGATCATCGGGTTGGTGCGCATCGCCAGGCAGACGGCCTTGCACCAGATGAGCAGCGGGGTCACGTGCAGCCCGGCGAAGTCGCGCCGGGCGCGCAGCGCGGTGACCAGATCGACGACGGATCCGGCGTCGCACTCGACGAAGGCCGTCGTGTGCACCTTGCTGTCCTTCGATGCGGTGACGTTGCGGGCAGTGGCACGGCGCACCGCGTCGGCGTCGTGCTGGTCGTCGTGCCTGGGGCGGGCTCCGGTGCGGCGGCTCACCTCGTGCACGCGGCGGCGCCGGGCCCGCGGCGGGACGGAGCCCGGGGTGGCGCCGTAGCCGACGAGGACCGGCCGCCCGGCCTCCGGGGCGGCCCCGGCCGATGCCGTTGACTCGGGGCGGGAGAACCCGGCGGCCTCCTCGTCCTGGCGGGGCGCTGGCGGCTGCGCCTCGGGCGCCGAAGCCCTGGCCGCCACGGCGGCACCCTGGTCTGCTCCGGCCGGTTCGTCGCCCGGCGCCTCGCCGGCTGGCTCGGGGCCGTCGTCGATGACGACGACGGGCGCCCCCACCTCGACGGTCTCGCCCTCGGCGGCTAGGATCTGGGTGACGGTCCCGGCGAACGGCGAGGGCAGTTCGACGACCGACTTGGCCGTCTCGACCGACAGCAGGTCGTCGTTGACCCTCACCCGGTCTCCGACCGCGACGTGCCATTCGACGATGACGGCCTCGGTGAGACCCTCCCCCGCGTCGGGCATGAGATATGTGGGCACGATTGCTCCTCGCTGGGTTCAGTAGGCGAATGATCTGTCGACGGCGTCGAGGACACGTTCGGCGTCGGGCAGGTAGTCGCGCTCGACCCGGGCCGGCGGGTAGCGGGTGTCCCAGGCGGCGACGCGCAGCACCGGGGCGTCGAGGGCGCCCCACAGCTCCTCGTCCAGGCGGGCGGCGATCTCGGCGCCGGGACCGAGGGTCCGGCGCGCCTCGTGGACGACGACGACCCTGCGGGTTCGGGCCGCGCTGGCCCGGATCGTCGCCATGTCGAGCGGCGCCAAGGCGCGCAGGTCGACGACCTCCAGGTCGCGTCCCTCACGGGCGGCCGCCTCGGCGGCGTCCAGGCAGGTGCGGACGGTCGGGCCGTAGGCCAGCAGGGTGGCGTCGCGGCCGGGCCGGACGGTCCTGGCGGCGGTCATCGGCAGGTCGGGGGCCGGGCCCACCTCGCCCTTGACGTAGTAGCGGGCCTTGGGTTCCAGCAGGATCACCGGGTCGGGGCACTCGATCGCCTGCCGCAGCAGCCAGTGGGCGTCCTGGGGCGAACCGCAGCTGAGCACGTGCAGGCCGGGGGTGTGCATGAAGTAGGCCTCGGGCGACTCGGAGTGGTGCTCGACCGCGCCGATGCCGCCGCCGAACGGGATCCGGATGACCACGGGCAACCTCGTGCGGCCGTGGGTGCGAGCCCGGTAGCCGGCCAGTTGGTTGACGATCTGGTCGAAGGCCGGGAAGACGAAGCCGTCGAACTGGATCTCGACGACCGGCCTGAACCCGCGCAGGGCGAGGCCGATGGCGGTGCCGACGATGCCGGACTCGGCCAGCGGCATGTCGCGGACCCGGCGCGGCCCGAACGCGTCGAACAGGCCCTCGGTGATGCGGAAGACCCCGCCCAGCCGGCCGACGTCCTCGCCCATGACGAGCACCTTCGGGTCCTCGGCGAGCGCGGCGTGCAGGGCCGTGTTGAGGGCCTTCGCGAGAGTGAGCTCGGTCATGCCGCGTCTCCTTCGCTCGGAGTGGTGGACAGCCAGTCCAGGCAGTCGGCGCGTTCGGCGCGCAGGTAGTCGCCGGGCTCGCCGATGAGCTCGTCGAAGACCTGCTCGATCGGGGTGTCGGCGAGCTCGCGGCAGGTGCGGCGCACGTCGGCGCCGAAGTCCTCGAGCTCGGCGTCCATGGCCGTCAGCCAGGCCTCGTCGATGACTCCCGCGTCGAGCAGGTGCCGGCGGAGCCGTTCGATCGGGTCCTTGGCGGCCCAGTCGGCGGTGGCCTCGTCGCTGCGGTAGCGGCCCGGATCGTCGCTGGTCGTGTGAGCGCCCATGCGGTAGGTGAAGGCCTCGACGAGCACCGGGTGTCCGGCGCGGGCCTGGCCGAGCGCCCAGCCGATGACGGCGGCGCTGGCGAGCGGGTCGTTGCCGTCCACGCGGATGCCGGGCAGACCGAAGCCGTGGGCGCGCTGGTACAGCGGCACCCGGCTCTGGTAGGAGACGGGTTCGCTGATGGCCCACTGGTTGTTGACGCAGCAGAACACGATCGGCGCGTCCTGGGCTGCGGCGAAGACGAGTGCCTCGTTGACGTCGCCCTGGCTGGAGGCGCCGTCGCCGTAGAGGGCCAGCGTGGCGGGCACGGGCCCGTCGTCGGCGCGCTCCAGGTCGACACCCATGGCGTAGCCGACGGCGTGCAGCGGGTGCGAGCCGATGACGATCGAGAAGGGCGCGACGCGGGTGGCCTCGCTGTCCCAGCGCGACATGCCCGCCCCGCGCCACAGGGCGAGCAGATCGGACACCTCGACGCCCATGGCCATGGCCAGGGCCTGCTCGCGGTAGGTGGCGAAGACCATGTCGTCGGGCTGGATCACGGCGGCGATACCGGCCTGGTAGCCCTCCTGGCCGCGCAGCGGCGGCCACAGGCCGAGCTCGCCGTGGCGCTGGAGCGCGGCGCCCTCGATGTCGAGGCGGCGCCCGGTCATCATGCGGCGCAGCATCGTCACCAGCTCGGTGTCGCCGCCCCGCCAGTCGAACCGGGCGTCCTCGACACGGACACCCTCCGGCGTGAGCAACTGCACCGGCCGCGTCGGATCCTCGGCATCCATGGCTGTCCTCCCCCCACAACAAAACTTACGGTTTGGTAACTTACCGGATCGTAAAAACTGAATTCAACGGTTCCCGGGCGATGCCCGGTCACAGTGAGCAGGTGATTCGACACCCGGGGTACCCAGAGCCTATGCTGCGTGCGAGTCGATCGCGCCCATGAGCAATGGGCGCCAGGGAACTCCGGTGAAAATCCGGGACTGGCGCGCAGCGGTGAAGGTGACGGGGCCGGCACGAGAACCCACTGGGGAGACCCGGGAAGGGGCCGGCCTCGGATGATCCGAGTCCGAAGACCTGTCGGCTCACCTGTCCGTCAGGCGTCTCGCGCTCACAGACGCCCCAGATGAAAGCCGGCGCCCCGTTGACCCCCGCTCAGTCCCCCGCCCCGCACCGGACGTCCCCTGCCGCGACCGGCAAGGACGCGCACCGGGCCACGGCCCGGGCCGGGCGCAGCGCCCGCATCAACCTGACGCCGGTCGTCATCGCCCTGGCCGTCGCCATCGCCGTGAGCATCGTCCTGTCGCTGGCCTTCGGCTCCGAGCGCATCCCGCTCGCCGACGTCTGGGCGGTCGTCCGCGGCCGCCTCACCGGGGAGCCGATCAGTTCCCCGTTCGCGACGATCGTCTGGCAGCTGCGCATGCCGCGCGCCCTGCTGGCCGTGCTCGTCGGCGCGGGCCTGTCGCTCGGCGGCGCCGGCATGCAGACGCTCGTGCGCAATCCGCTCGCCGAGCCGTACCTGCTGGGCATCTCGTCGGGCGCCGCGGTGGGTGCCACCGCGGTGCTCGTCTTCGGCGCCCTGGCCCAGTTCGGTGTCTACTCGCTGTCGGCCGGTGCCCTGCTCGGTGCGCTCGGCGCGGCGCTCGCGGTGTTCGGCGTCTCGCAGGCCCAGGGCGGCCTGACGCCGCTGCGCATGGTGCTCTCCGGCGTCGTCCTGTCGTCGGCGTTCTCCGCCGTCGCCTCGTTCATGGTGTTCCTGTCCGACGACAACCACGCGGCGACGTCGGTCATGTTCTGGATGCTCGGCTCGGTGGCCGGCGCCAGCTGGGAGAAGCTGCTGCTGCCCCTGGTCGTGGTCGTCGTCATCGGCGGCGCGATGATCGTCGTGAGCGGCTGGATGGATGCCCTGGCGGCCGGCCCCGAGACGGCCGCGGCCCTCGGCGTGCGGGTCGGGGCCATGCGCATCGGATTGTTCGTCGGGCTCGGCGTGCTCATCGGCTGCCTGGTGGCGGTGAGCGGCGGCATCGGCTTCGTCGGCCTCATCGTCCCCCATGCGGCCCGCATGATGGTCGGCTCGCTGCACCGGCGCATGCTGCCGATCGCGGCGCTGACCGGCGCGCTGTTCCTGCTGTGGGTCGACGTCGTCTCCCGGGTCGTCGCCCGCCCGCAGGAGATCCCGATCGGTGTCGTCACCGGTGTGATCGGCGCACCCGTCTTCCTCGTGCTCATGGGGCGCCGCCGCTACGCGTTCGGAGGCCGTGACGCATGAGGACGAGGAAACCGGCCAGGCCCCGCGGCGCCGAGGCGATCCCCGAGATCCGTCTCGAGGACGTCGCCGCACAGGTCGAGGGCCATGTCGTCGTCCGTGACGTGAGCCTGACGATCCCGGCCGGCACGAAACTGGCGCTGGTCGGCACGAACGGCGCCGGCAAGTCGACACTGCTGCGCGCCATCGCCGGCATCGCCGCCCCGGCAGCCGGCCGGGTCCTGCTTGACGGGCGGCCCCTGTCGGTCATGAAGCCGCGAGAGCGGGCCCGCGTCATCGCGTTCGTCTCCCAGGAGGAGACCCCTCCGGACGATCTGCGGCTGGGTGAGATGGTCGCCCTGGGCCGCATCCCGTACCGCAACCCGTGGTCGATGAGCACGCACGGCGAACTGCACATCGTCCGCGAGTCGCTGTCGGCGCTCGGCCTGGGCGACCGGCTGGAGACGCCCTGCACGAACCTGTCCGGCGGTGAGCGGCGCCGCGCGATGATCGCCCGCGGGCTGGCCCAGCGCTGCCCGGTGCTCATGCTCGACGAGCCGACGAACCACCTCGACATCGCCTGGCAGCTGCGGCTGCTCGACCTGCTCGGGGCCCAGCCGACGACGGTCATCGCGGCCATCCACGACATCGACACCGTGCTGCGCCACTTCGACCTGGTGGCCGTCCTCCACGCCGGGCACATGCTGGCCTTCGGCAGACCCACCGAGGTGCTCGACGCCGGCCTCATGGACGAGGCCTTCGCCGTCGAGGCCATGCAGATATCCCATCCCGAAACCCACCGCAGTCACCTGCTCATCAGCAGGGGAAAGGACCAGCCATGAAGATCTCCCGGATCGCACCGGTCGGGCTGCTCGCCCTGGCGCTCGTCGCCACCGGGTGCAGCTCCGGCACTGACCAGAGCTCCGGCTCCTCGTCCGCCGACACCATCCAGCTCACCAACTGCGGCGAGACCAAACAGTACCCGAGCCCGACCACCCGGCTGTTCGTCAACGACGGCAACATCATCTCGATCGCCCTCGCCGCGGGGGCGGCCGACGAGATCGTCGCCGTGTCGAGCCTGCAGCGCGACCGCGACGTGCTGGCCCTCAAGTACGGCGCCGAGACGGTCGACGGACTCAACCAGGTCGCCGAGAAGTACCCGACGATGGAGAACATCGTCGCCGCCTCACCGCAGGTGGTCTTCGCCGGCTGGGGCTACGGCTTCTCCGAGGAGAAGAACCTCACCCCGGACGGGCTGAGCCAGCAGGGCATCGAGAGCTATCTGCTGTCGGAGACCTGCCGGCAGGACGACGGCAACCGCGGGACGATGGACCCGTGGGACGCGCTGACCACCGACATCACCAACGTGGGGGCGATGACCGGTCACGAGGAGACCGCGGAGTCGGTCGTGGCGGACATCAACGACCGGCGCCAGGGGCTCGAGCAGGCCCCGCAGGCCGACACCAGGCCGACCGCCTTCCTCTTCGACTCCAGCTCGGACACCATCTTCTCGTCCGGGTCCTTCGGCGCCCCGCAGGCCATGATGGACTCGGCCGGCGTGACCAACGCCCTGGCCGACGTCGAGGACACCTGGACCTCGGTGAGCTGGGAGCGCCTGGCCACCGCCGACCCGGACATCATCTTCTTCGTCGACTACCCGGGCCAGAGCTACGACGAGAAGATCGCCGCGCTGCGGTCGAACGACGCGACGAAGAACCTGAGGGCCGTCAAGGAGGAACGCTTCGTCAACCTGCCCTACGCGATGTGGACCTCGGGGCCGCTCAACATCGACGGTGCCGAGTACCTGCGCACCGCGCTCGAGCACTACGGCCTGCAGCCGGCCTCCGACGTCCGCACCCAGCTGGACCTGTCCGAACTGGCCGACCTGCCCGGCAACGAGTGGATGAAGTAGCCCTTCGGCGCGGTGGCCTGCCCTGCGCCGACTCCGTCTGCCAGCCGGTGTGCCCGGGCCCGCGGGGCCTGGCGCGCCGGGACTGGTTCCCCGAGGGCTCTCCGCCATCGGACTGCTCGTGCCGCCGACAGCCCTGATGGCCCGGGTCCGGCTCGGACCCGGGCCATGGGTGTGATCGCCGCGTTCGGTGCGCCCGTGCCCGTGGCGCGGGCGGCCCGGGCCGTCAGTCCGCGGGGCTCGTCGTGGCCGCTGCGGCGGGGGTCGCCAGTTCCTCGGGGCTGACGAGGCCCTGGACAGAGACGCCGTCGAGATAGGCCATCGGGTCGAAGTCCTCCTCGCTGGCGCCCCCGGAGCCCCTGCGGATCCGGCCGCCGGCGATCGTGTCGACGATGATCGCGAGGGCCCCGTCACCGGTGACGTTGGTGGCGGTGCCGAAGGAGTCGAGGGCGATGTAGGTGGCGATCATGAGGGCCACCTGGTCGTCGTTGAAGCCCAGCATCGAGGTGAGCAGACCGGTCGCCGCCATGATGGCGCCGCCGGGCACGCCGGGCGCGGCGACCATCGTGATGCCGAGCATGAAGATGAAGCCGACCCACTGGACGGCGGAAACGTCGATGCCCTGGGTCCAGGCGATCGCGAACGCGAAGGCGAAGATCTTCGAGGTGGACCCGGCCAGGTGGATCGTCGCGCACAGCGGCACGGTGAAGGAGGCGACGGCGTCGGACACGCCGTTGCGCCTGGTCTGGCGCAACGTGACGGGGATCGTCGCGGCCGAGGACGAGGTGCCCAGCGCGGTGAGATAGGCGGGCAGCATCGTGACGAGGGCCTTCGCCGGGTTCCTGCGTCCGACGAGGCCGGCGGTGCAGTACTGGACGCCGAGGATGACGAGCTCGAGGAGCAGAACGACGACGACCACGCGGACGAGCGTGCGCATGATCGCCCAGGCCTCGCCGGTGTAGGTGAGGTTGAGGAAGATGCCGAAGATGTGCAGGGGCAGCAGCGGGATGATGATCCGCTCGATGAGCTTGGTGATGATCGCGCGAAACTCGATGAAGCCCTTGCGCAGGACACCGCGCGGCACCATGGCCAGGCCGATGCCGATGACGAAGGACAGCAGCAGGGCGGTCATGACCTCGACGACCGGGGGCATCTCGACGGTGAAATAGCTCTCCAGGGCCGAGCCCGGCTCCTCCACGTCGGACAGGGCCGAACCGGACAGCACGCGCGGGAAGGTCGTCGCGCACACGAGGTAGGTGAGGAAACCGGAGAACAGCGTCGAGGTGTAGGCCAGGACCGCCGTGACGCCGAGCCACTTGCCGGCGCCGCGGCCCAGGTCGGCGATGGCCGGTGTGACCAGGCCGATGATGATGAGCGGGATCGAGAAGGTGAGGAACTGGCTGAACAGATCGGAGAAGGTCGCGAAGACGCGGCCGAGGCCGACCGGCAGCACATGGCGGCCGCCGATCGTCACCGAGCCCAGCACGAGGGCGAGGACGATGGCGGCGAGCACCCACCCGAGGATGCCGCCCTTGAGCAGGGCTCTGCGAGACGTGGACATGCGGAACCTTTCGGCAGGAGTGGCGGCGCGGACGGCCGCTCTTCGCAGGACAGGGTCTCACACGTGCGGGCGAACAGCGAATGGACGGTGAAACATTGCCGCGGTGTCATCGTACGCCCCCCCGGAGGGGACGCAGGACTCAGCCCTGCGGGCGCAGCAGCGGGAACAGGATCGTCTCGCGGATGCCGGTGCCGGTGAACAGCATGATGAGCCGGTCGACGCCCAGGCCGAAACCTCCCATCGGCGGGCAGCCCTGTTCGAGGGCCGCCAGGAAGTCCTCGTCGAGCTGCATGGCCTCGGAGTCGCCGGCGGCCGCGGCGAGCGACTGGGCGGTGAGGATCTCGCGCTGGATGACGGGGTCGACGAGCTCGCTGAAGCCGGTGCCGCGCTCCATGCCGCCGATGATGAGGTCCCAGGCCTCGATGCAGCCGGGCTTGGAGCGGTGACGGCGGGCCAGCGGCTGGGCGATCTCGGGGTAGTCGCAGACGAAGGTCGGCTGCAGCAGGTCCTTCTCGACGAGCTCACCGAAGAGCTCGACGACCATCTTCTGGGCGCCCCAGTCCTCGCTGAAGCCCACACCGTTCGCCTCGGCGATCCGGCGCAGCCGCTCCAGCGGGGTCTCGGGGGTGATCTCCTCGCCGAGCCGGCTGGACAGGCCCTCGTGGACGGGCAGCCAGGCCCACTCGCCGTCGAGGTCGATGACGCCGCGTTCGGTCTCGATCCGGTGGGCGCCGAGCTCGTCGGCGACCCGCAGGATGACCGACTTGAGGGTGTCGGCGATCGTGAACTGGTCGCCCCAGCTCTGGTATGCCTCGAGCATCGTGAACTCGGGGCTGTGCGCGGAGTCGACGCCCTCGTTGCGGAAGACCCGGCCGATCTCGTAGACCCGGTCGGCGCCGCCGACCATGACGCGCTTGAGGTGCAGTTCGAGCGCGATGCGCAGGTACATGTCGATGTCGAAGGCGTTGAGGTGGGTGGTGAACGGGCGCGCCGCCGCCCCGCCGTGCAGGCTCTGCAGCACCGGGCCCTCGACCTCGAGGTAGCCCTGATCCTCGAGCTCGGAGCGGATGGCGCGGGTGATGCGCGAGCGGGTACGCAGCATGGTGCGCGCCTGCTCACGGACGATGAGATCGTTGTGGCGCTGCCGCACCCGCGACTCCTCGGACAGCTCCTTGTGGAGGGTCGGCAGCGGGCGCAGGGCCTTGGAGGCGAGCCGCCACTGGGAGGCGAGCACCGACAGCTCGCCGCGCTTGGACGCGATGACGCGGCCGCGGACCCAGACGAAGTCGCCCAGGTCGACGTCGGACTTCCAGGAGGCGAGGGCCTCCTCGCCGACCTCGGCGCGCGAGAGCATGATCTGCAGTCGCTCCGCGTCGGCGTCCGGTGTGAAGCCGTCCTGCACGGTGGCGAAGCACAGCTTCCCCGTGTTCCGCAGCAGCACGACCCGGCCGCCGACGGTCACCTCGTCCTGGGTCTCCTGCCCGGGTTCCAGGCCGGGCCAGCCGGCCCGCACCTGCGCGAGCGTGTGGGTCCGGCGCAGATCGACCGGGTAGGGCTGCTTGCCCTCGTCGAGGTAGCGCTGGCGCTTCTTGGTACGGACGCGCACCTGCTCGGGAAGGTCCTGCTCAGGCGCGGGGCTCGTGGGGCTGGTCGGCTGCTGGGAACTCACCCGGACAGACTACCGTGAGGCGCCCGCGGCTCCCGTCACCGTGACGGGAGCCGGATGACGGGGCTGGGCCGCGGTGCGTTCCACCGTCCTCCAGGGGCCGCCGCACCCGGCAGCAGCCGGCTGCTTCCGCCCGGCCCGGCCGGATCATCCTGCGGCGACCGGGGCCGGGCGGCGCAGGGCCGGGCGGGGACGACGGGACGGCGCCGGGCCGGGCTGTGGCCGGCCGAGGCCGAGGTAGGTCCAGCCCGCCTCGCGCCAGCGGCCGGGGTCCAGGGCGTTGCGGCCGTCGATGAGGACCGGGCGCGCCACCCGGCCGGCCGCCTCGGCCGGGTCCAGGTCGGTGAACTCCTGCCACTCGGTGAGCAGCAGGACCAGCTCGGCGCCGGCGAGGGCGGCCAGGGGCTCGCGGCAGGTGTCGAGCCCGGGATGGTGACGTTCGACGGCGCCCAGCGCCCGGGGATCGCACACCCGCACGTGGGCCCCCTTGTCGGCGAGGCGCTGGGCGACGTCCAGGGCCGGGGAGTCGCGTATGTCGTCGCTGTCCGGCTTGAAGGCGGCGCCGAGCACCGTGATCCGCGCCCCGGCCGGATCGCCGCCCAGCCAGTGCTCGGCGAGGCCGACGACGCGGTCGCGGCGGCGCTGGTTGATGGCGTCGACCTGCTTGAGGAAGGCGAGGGCGTCCCCGGCGCCCAGTTCCTCGGCGCGGGCGACGAAGGCGCGGATGTCCTTCGGCAGGCAGCCGCCCCCGAAGCCGACGCCGGCGCGCAGGAACTTCCGGCCGATCCGGTCGTCGTGGCCGAGCGCGTCGGCCAGGGCCACGACGTCGCCGCCGGTGGTCTCGCACAGTTCGGCCATGGCGTTGATGAAGCTGATCTTGGTGGCGAGGAAGGAGTTGGCCGCCATCTTGACCAGCTCGGCGGTCGGGTAGTTCGTCGCGATCCGGGGGATGCCCTCGGCCAGCAGCGGCGCGTAGGCGGCGTCGAGCGTCTCGCGGGCGTGCCGGGCACGGTCCGGGTCGTCGGGCAGCCCGTAAACGATGCGGTCCGGGTGCAGGGTGTCCTGGACGGCGCGGCCCTCGCGCAGGAACTCCGGGTTCCACACCAGGGTGGCCCCGTGTGCGGCGAGGCGTCCGGCGAGGCGGGCCGCGGTACCGACCGGCACCGTCGACTTGCCCACCACGACGGTGCCGCCCCCGTGAGGCAGCGCGCCGAGGACGGTGTCGAGGGCGGACTCGACGGCGCTCAGGTCGGCCGAGCCGTCGTCGGACTGCGGGGTGCCCACGGTGATGAAGTGCAGCTCGGCGGCCGCCAGCTCCGCGCTGGACGGCGACGTCGTGAACCGCAACCGGCCGCTGCGCACGGTCCGCCGGAGCAGCTCGTCCAGGCCGGGTTCGTAGAAGGGGGGCCTGCCGCCGGCGAGGGCGTTCACCCGTGCGGCGTCGACGTCCACGCCCAGGACGTCGTGGCCGAGGCACGCCATGGCGGCCGCGTGCACGGCTCCGAGATAACCGCAGCCAAGAACGGAGATTCTCATGATGGGCTTCCTTTCGTGGTGTCGGTCGGTTTCAGCACCAGCCGGGTGCGGTCGCGGCAGTGGCCATCCGCCCGGCCCGGAGCTGTCAGGGTGGTCGCGGGCGCGCCAGGCAGCTCTCGACCCACCGCGCCAGCCAGCGGTCCGCGGCAGGTCTGAAGGCGTGGACGAAGGCCAGCCGCAGGCGGGCGGCCCTCCAGTAGCAGCCGACGCGGTCCGGGCGGGCCTCCAGCTGCCGGGCCAGTTCCATCAGGTGCCCGGTCACCCGCCGGTGGCCCGGTGCGCTGAGCGCGCCCGTCAGGCGGCTCAGTTCGGCGTGGGCCAGCAGGTTCCCCACGTCCAGGGCCGCCTCGCCTCTGGCGGCGGTGTCCAGGTCGAGGACGCCGAGAGCCGCACCGTCCCACAGCAGCTGGCCGTCGTGCAGGTCGCGGTGCAGGAGCACCGGCGGGCCGGTGCCGGCCACGAGCTGGGCGCACACCTGCTCGACCGCCCGGCGCAGCGGGCCGAGCGGCCCCAGTGCCCCGTGCTCGGCGGCCGCGGTGTACCAGCGGTTGAGCACGGCGGCCTCGTCGGCGGCCGAGTGCCGGGTCGGGGCCTGGTCCGGGTGGCGGGCGATGAGCGGCCAGGCGGCGGCCAGCTGCGCCCAGCCCGCCAGGCCGTCGTCGCCGAGGTCGCGCAGTGAGCGGCCCGGCAGCAGGGTGAACTCGACGCGGGCCTCGGTGGCGTCCAGCACCCGGGCGGCCCGCAGCCCGGTGCCGGCGCTCAGCTCGGCGAGCCGCCGGGAGACGGCGGCCACCGGGGCGGCCCGGCCGGGCCGCAGCAGCTTGACGGCCCGGTCCGGGCACAGGACGACGGCGCGGCGCCCGAGCCGGTGCACGACGAGCCTGCCGCGGCTCGGTGCCGACAGCTCGGGCAGGCGGGGATCGGTGGCGTAGCCGGCCAGTTCGCCGTCGCCCCAGGCGTCGACCCGCCCGGCACGCAGCAGGCCGGCCGGGTCGCGCTGCTCGAAGGTGACGCCGCCCTGCCGCGCCGGCCATGCCCGGACGACCCCCGTCATGGACCTGAGGGTGGCAAGTGCCGCGCTCGTCATCGGAGCACCTCCTCCAGCCGGTCCAGCCGTTCGCCGACGAGTCGCCCCCAGTCGGTGCGGGCCTGGCGCAGTGGTTCGACGGCCCGCAGGAGGATGGCCCCGGCCAGCGCGGTGCGCAGCTGCGGGCCGGGCGGGACCAGCCCGCCCGCTTCCTGGTAGCCGGCCAGGAACTCCCCCGCGCTGGTCTCGTCGGCCGTCATGAGCCAGGAGCCGAGGTCGGCTGCGGCCGGGGCCAGGTGGGCGCGGTCGAAGTCGGTCAGCCAGACCCTGCCGTCCGCGCTGGTCAGCACCTGGTCGGGGGAGGCGTCGCCGTGCACGAGCACCGCGGGGCCGGGCAGTTCGGCCAGGGCGCGGGCCGCGAGGCCGCGCGTCCGCCGCGCCAGCCGCTGGTCCAGGGCGTCGAGGACGCCGGCGTGGGCGGCGGCCTGCCGCTGCGGGTCGACGACCCGCTGGGACAGCGTCTGGAGCAGCGGGCCGGGGAGCAGGTCGGTGGCACGGTGGAGGGCCGCGACGAGGGCGCCGGCCAGCCGGCTGCCCGCCGGGTCGGGGCGGCGCCCCAGGTCGGAGTCCCCGGTGTGGCGGAGCACGGCCAGGTGGGGGTCCTGGCCGTCGTCGACCCGGTCGGGAACGGCCACGTGGGCGGACACGAAGGCGTGGAGCTCGGCGCCCAGCGGGTCGGGCTCGGCCCGTACCCGCAGTACCAGGTCGTCGTCCTGGGCGACCAGGCGGCGCAGCGGGTTGTAGCGCAGCGCCGTGTCCTCGGGGCGGCCGCGGATCAGTCCCCGGCTCACCGCCCGGCGCAGGGGCCGGCGGAGCCTGGGGTCGGCGAGGATCTCGCCGTGCTGGAGCACCAGCCCGCCGGGCAGGGTGCGCCAGCCTGCGAGCAGGCCGCGCCGGGCGGCGCGCAGGCTGGTCTTGTCCGCCTTCGACAGGCCGCCGGGCCACAGGATGCGCGCCCAGCCGCGGGGTCTGCCGGTGCCCGGCTCGGCGAGGGAGACGGTCACCGAGGTGTCCGGCTTGATCCGCAGGTGATCGGCCCGCACCCGGCAGCCGACCAGCTCGCTGAGCCGGCCGGCGTCCAGTACGGCGGCCACGACGTCCCGGGTCCGGGTGCTCATCACCGGCCCCCGATCCTGATCTCGCCGGTGTGGTGGCCGCTGGCCTCGACCCAGCCGCGGAAGACCCGGCTGGTCTTCAGCAGGTCCTGCGGGTGGCCGTCGAGCATGACGACCCCGTCCTGGACCCAGACGACGCGGGTGGCGCGCAGCGCGACCTCGGCGTCGTGGGTGACGGCCAGGGTGGTGCGCCCCTCCGCGAGGTGCCCGATCGCGTCGAGGACCAGGCGCGCCGAGGCGGGGTCCAGCCCGGTGGTCGCCTCGTCGAGGATGACGACCGGGGCGTCGCGCAGCAGGGCGCGGGCGATGGCCACGCGCTGGCGCTGGCCGCCGGACAGGGTGCCGCCCCGCTCGCCGACGGGCGTGTCGTAGCCCTCGGGCAGCTCCATGATGAACTCGTGGGCGTAGGCGGCGCGGGCGGCCTGCTCGACCTCGGCGTCGCTGGCCCCCTGGCGGCCCAGCCTGATGTTCTCCCGCACCGTGTCGGTGAACAGGACGGCCTCCTGGTGCAGCAGCGAGATGTTCGCCCGCAGCCCCTCCAGGTCGAGGTCGCGCAGCCGGACGCCGTCCAGGGTGACCTCGCCGCGCGTCGGGTCCTGGGCGCGCACGAGCAGGGAGACCAGGGTGGACTTGCCGGCGCCGGAGGGGCCGATGATCGCCACGATCTCGCCCGGGGCGGCGCTCAGGCTCAGCCCGTGGAGCACCTCGGTGTCCTCGTAGGCGGCGTGCACGTTCTCGAAGCGCACGAGGCCGGCGGCCCGCCCGAGCCGTATCGGGTGGGGCGGGTCGACGATGCCGGGCTTCACCGCCATGAGGTCGGCGACCCGCTCGCCGGAGGCGGTGGCCTGGGCGATCCGGCCGGTGTACTTCGCCATGTCGCGCAGCGGTTTCATCGTCGTGCGCAGATAGCTGGTGAAGAGCACGAGGTCGCCGAGACTCATGGCGCCGTCGAGGGCCCGCAGTGCGCCGCTCACCACGACGACGGCGGTGGCGAGACCGATGATGACGTCGGTGGTGCGTTCGAGCCGGGCGGACAGCCGCCGGGAGGCCACCCCGGAGCGCAGGGAGGTCTGGTTGGCCGAGCCGAACCGGTCGGCGATGAGTTCCTCCAGCCCGTAGGCCTGCACCACCGCGATGGCGGCGAGGGACTCCTGGGCGGTGTTCGCCAGGTGGCCCTCGCCCCTGCGGGTCTTGCGGGCCGCCGCGGTGATCTTCTGGGAGTTGCCCGTCGAGGTGAGGGCGAACAGGACGATCGCGCCGACCACGACGAGGGACAGCAGGGGGTCGAGCACGACCATGACCACGAGCATGACCACGAGGGTGATGACGTTGGCGACGAGCGGCAGGCCCGCGGTGATTACCACGTCCTGCATCCGCCCCACGTCGCTGACGATGCGCTGGACGGTGTCGGCGCTGCGGTTGCGGGAGTGGAACTGCAGGCTGAGTCCCTGCACGTGCCGGAAGATCCGGGCGCGCAGCGAGGTGGCCACGCGC
This sequence comes from Propionibacterium australiense, assembly GCF_003666605.1. GTDB lineage: Bacteria > Actinomycetota > Actinomycetes > Propionibacteriales > Propionibacteriaceae > Propionibacterium > Propionibacterium australiense. Next base: position 59,033 of record NZ_RCIV01000012.1, read on the forward strand.
GAACCGGCCAGGGCGAAGGCGACCGTGGCCAGGTAGTTCGTCAGGGCCCGCAGCCCGGTCAGAGCGAGCTGCGCGAAGCCCCACCACAGCAGCAGCCCGAGCGTGGCGGGCCGGTGCGAGCTGTCGGCGCCCAGCGACGCCGAGACGGAGTCGACGACGTACTTCATGGGCCAGGGCTCCAGCACCCGGAAGACCACCTCGGCGAGCAGGGCGCACACGCCGCCCGCCAGTAGTTTCCGGTGGTCGCGCGCGTCGGGCGCCAGCAGACGCAGGGTGCGTACCAGGGCCCGTTTGCTGATCCGTTCAGCCATGATCGTCCTCCATCCCGGCGAGCCGCATGATCCGGTCGACGACGCCGGCCCAGGAGTGTCGTTCCTCGGCGCGGCGCCGCCCGGTCCCACCGAGCGCCTCCCGGCGGCCAGGATCGGCGGCCAGGGCGTCGATGGCCCCGGCGAGGGCCGCCGGGTCGGACGGTGGGACGAGCACGCCCAGTCCGTCGAGGATCGCGGGCAGCTGCCCGACCCGCGAGGCCACGACGGGCAGGCCGGCGGCGAGGTACTCGTAGACCTTGAGCGGCGAGAAGTACTGGCCGTCCTCCTCGCCGGTCCTCGGGTAGGGCGCGACACCGATGGCGGCCCCGGCCAGGTGGGCGGGCATGTCCTGGGGCGGGACGGCACCGCGGAAGTCGGCCCGCAGGCCGAGCCGAACGGCCTGGCGCTCCAGCTCGGCGCGCCGCGGCCCGTCTCCGATGATCCGCAGCCGCCAGGGCTCGCCGGCCAGGGCAGCTGCCTGTAGCAGGTCCTCCACCCCGTGCCAGGGCTTGAGGGTGCCGACGAAGACGACGACGGGGGCGCCCGGGGCGGCGGGGCCGGGCACGATGCGGTGCACGCTGACGCCGTTGGGCACCGTGGCGACGCGGGTGGCGCCGGTGCGGGCGATGACCCACCGGCGCACCGGCTCGGAGACGCAGACCGTCACCGCGGCGGCCCCCGCCTGGGCGCGCAGCGCCGCGAGGGCGCCGGCCTCGTCGACGAGGGTCCGGTGGGTGCGCTGCTCGTCGATGAGGGGGGCGTTGACCTCGAGGACGCCGGGCACCCCGGCGCCCTCGCTGAGCCCGGCGAGCACCGTGGAGAACAGCGAGTACCGTTCGTAGACCATGTCGACGCCCTCGGACAGGAGACGGCCGGTGACCTCGGCGGCCGCCTCCTGCTGGGCGCGTTCCCGTCCGGCCGCGTCCCGGGCGGTCACCGGCAGTACCGTCACGGGCAGGTCGGCCAGGTCGTCGGGCGTCTCGTGGCCGCGGCGCGTCGTGTGGACCTGCACCTGGTGGCCGCGGCGCCGCAACTCGCGCACCACCTCCTGGACGTGCACGGAGGCGCCCTTGGTGCCGAACACGGGGATCCCGGGGTCGATGCTGACGTAGGCGATGCGCATCAGCGCTCACCTCCTGCCTCACCTGCTTCCCAGTCGGACAGGGCAGCGGCCTGCTTGCGGCTGTCGAACCTCTCCTCGATGAGGGCCCTGGCGTTGCGGGCCATGCCGGTCAGGTCGAAGCCGCCGGCCGCCACGCGGGTCAGGGTCTCGGCGAGCGCGTCGACGTCGCCGGGGGCGAGCAGGATGCCGGTGTCCTTGTCCCGGACGACCTCGGGCAGGCCCGAGACGGCGGTGGCGATGACGGGTGTGCCGCTGGCCATCGACTCCAGCACCACGGTGGGCAGGCCGTCGATGTTGCCGTCGGCGGCCTGGACGCACGGCGCCGCGAAGACGTGCGCGTCCCCGAGCAGCCGCCTGACCTCCTCCTGGGTGAGCGGGCCGAGCAGCCGCACGTGGCCGGTGAGGCCGCGCCGGCGGATCCGGGCGGCGAGTTCGCCGGCCAGTTCACCGTCGCCGGCGATGGAGGCGGTGACGGCGACCCCGGCGGAGCGGGCCCGGGCCACGGCGTCGATGAGGTCGGCGAAGCCCTTCTTCGGCACGAGCCGACCGAGGGCCGCCACCCGCAGCGGCGAGGTGATCCGCGGCGGGTCGTGGTAGGGGAAGCGGTCCAGTTCGAGGGCGTTGTACTGCAGGCTGATCCGGGCGCCGGTGCCGGCCAGGACCTGCCGCAGATAGCTCTCGTTGAACTCGCTGATGGCGATGACGCGGTCGGCGTCACCGCAGATGCGGCGCAGCCAGAACAGGTCGACCGAGTCGTGGAAGATGTCCTTGGCGTGGGTGGTGACCGTGTAGGGCACGCCCGTCAGGCGCGAGGCGAGCCAGGTCATGCGCCCGGCCAGGGAGGCGAAGTGGGCGTGCAGGTGGGTGATGCCGTCCTCGAGCACGCAGCGGGCGAGCGCCACGCCCTGCGCGACCTCGTCGCCCGGCAGCTCGGCGAGTTCGGGCAGCAGGCCGGAGAGGTTCTCCCTCAGCCGCGGGTGGCCGGCCGCGCCGGCGAACTGCTCCCACATGTCGGTGGCCTTGAGGGGGCGCGGCACCCAGGTCACCCGTGCCGCGACCCGGGCGATCTCGGGGTGGAAGCGCTGGTCGGTCGTCGGGCGCAGCGCGTAGATGCTCAGCTCGTCGCCGAGGGCCTCCCGGGCGAGCATCTCCGTGACGACGAAGGTCTCGGAGAAGCGCGGGTAGACCTTGAGCACGTAGCCGATCCGTGGCCTGGCCGGTGGGCCCTGGCGGGAACTCGCGTCGGCGAGCAGTTCGGCCGCGTAGCGGGCCGCCACCGTCAGACCGTCCAGGGCGAGGCCGGAGCGGTCGACGCGACGCCCGACGGCCTGCGCCGCCCAGGCCCCCAGGGAGGCCGGGTCGGCGTGCCCGGCCCGCATGACGTCGAGGGCGCCCACCTCGGCCAGTGACCGGGCCCGGATGAGCTGTTCGAGCCGGGGTTCCTCGCGTGGCACGACGAGCGCGGGTGTGCCGGTGGCGAGGATCTCGCACATCGTGTTGTAGCCGCCCATGGCGATGACGGCGTCGGCCTCGGCGATCTGGTTGCTCAGGCCCGGCCAGCAGCGACGGACCCGGGTGCGGGGGCCGGCCTGGGCCGCGACGGCGGCGAACCCGGCGTCGTCGAGCTGCGGACCGGTGACGATGACGTGCTCGTGGCCGGCCGGCACGTCCATCGCCGCTGCGGCCTGCAGCAGGTCCTGCCCGTCGGAGCCGCCGCCGGCGGTGGTGAGGACGAACGGTGCGTGCCGTGGCTCGCCCTGTCCGTCGAACTCGCGCCGCCCGCGCGCCAGGTAGCCGGTGAAACGAACCCTGTCGGCCAGGTCCGGTGGCACCTCTCCGCTCGCGATGGGGTCGTGGACCGCCTGGTCGCCGTAGACCCACACCTCGTCGACGAGGCGACGCAGCTCGGTGAGGTCACCCAGGGCGCGCCACTCGGCAGCTGCGGCGGCCGGCTCGTCGAGGACCTCACGCAGCCCCAGCACCACCCGGGCGCCGGGGCGACGGGCGCGCAGCCGGCGCAGTGGGCGGCGCAGTTCCCGCCACACCCCGTAGATGTGGCGGTCGATGACGACCAGATCGGGGGCGAAGGACAGCATCGCCGATTCGATGAGGACCGACCGCAGGTCGATGAGCCGGCTCGTGGGCCCGGCCAGGTTGCGGGGCTCGTAGCCGCCGCGGCCCTTGGCCACGCCGGGGATCGTCAGCCAGTCGAATCCGGCCGGGAGCAGGACGTCGTCGCCCATCGAGAGCCCCGAGACGAGCAGTCCCGAGACCGGGCGTCCGGTCTGCTCGGGGATGATGCGGGCCAGGTGGTGGGCGAGCGCCAGATTGCGGCGCACGTGGCCCAGCCCCTGCGAGTCGTGGCTGTACAGGAGTGCTCGAATGGTCGTGTCGTCCACAGGATGTTCCGTTCGGATCCGTGCCCCGCAACCTCGGCGACGAGATCCTCCGCGGCAGGAGTGCCACGGGACCGCGCCGGGTGGGATGCGCGTTGTTCATGGCGTGGGATTCACTACTGGGCCTGGGGCTGCGCTCCATGGCGCTGCCCGGCACGGGGACAGCCGGCACGTCGGCCAGAGAATGCCCGCTCTCTCGGCGGGCGACTGCCTTGGTGCCTTCATCCTAACCCGGCATCCGCAAGAGGCAACCAGCTTCCGCTGGACCCCAGCCGCTACCCGTGGCCTCCGCACCCGGGAATGGGGCACGACGACGAGCCGGCCCGGAACACGGAATGCGGGTCACCGGTGCTCGCCCACACCGGCAACCCGCACTCCTTCAAGCGATTCGCCAAGGCTAGCCTAACTCATCGTTCCTGTTGCGGGAAGTCCCCTCCGTTTTCGGCGTGCCGCCGCCGGCCGTCGATCGGCCCCGGCAGGCTGCACGGTCACTGACCCGTACACGGCGCCAGCGGGCGAGCCGCCCCGCACAGAGAAGCACCTGCCAGGCGAATCCGGGGCGCAACCCGCGACACTCAGGGCTTGCCGAGGACGATGCCAACCGCGGTCAGTTCGTCCTTGTGCGCCGTGAAGCTCTCTCGCATGGCGAGCACCCGGCGCCTCGCCTCGGGGCGTCTGCGCAGATTGTTGACGAACCGCACGAAACCCACGAGGCCCTCATCGGCGATCATGCGGCGCGGTTCGAGCAGGCGCATGGGGGCCTGCCCGGTCCAGAGGACCTCGAAGCCGGCCTCCTCGAAGAGCGCCCGCCACGCCGCGATCTTGAGGGGGCGCGCCCCCACCTTGATCCGCGCGGAGAGATCGCGCCCGACACGGCCGCGGGCGTTCTCGTCCGGGTCATCGGCCCGGTCGGTGAGGGCGAGCTCGTGCACGGCGTAGCGGCCCCCGGTATCGAGCACCCGCCAGGCCTCGGCCACGATCCTGCGTCGCTGAGCCGGGGAACACATCGTCAGCATGGCCTCCCCGACGACGAGATCGGCGCTGGCGTCGGGCAGCGTGGTCTCGGCGGCGTCGGCCGTGACGATCCGCGCCCTCGGATTGCCGGCGAGCACGGCGTCGAGCTGGGCGCGCCCCTGCGGGTTCGGGTCGACACCCGTGTACGAGACCGGGTCGACGGCCAGGAGCATCTCCGCGGTTAGCCCCACGCCGGGACCGAACTCGACGATGCGGTCGTGGCTGCTCGGGTGCGCCCGGTCGAGCAGGCGTCTGGTGAGCCCGCGGCCTCCGGGGCGCAGTACCCGCTTGCCGAGCGAGGCGAGCAACCAGTGTCCCTGCATGCGCGCCTCGTCCGGGGAGGAGCCGGCAGCACGGCCACGATCGCCGGCATCAGCCGTCCCCCCGGTGGCTCCAGCGGCGTCCGCCTCATAGCCGGCCACACGGCCGGCCTCCGCCGTGGCGCCGGGGTCGGCCTGGCCGCACAGACACTGCTCCTGCTCCGCCCCGGCCGCCACTGCCGCGGCCCGCTGCCCGCTCACTGGCCCGCCCCGGAGACGTCGACGAGAACGAGCGTCATGCGGCAGTCGGTCTCGGCCCTGAGGGAATGCGGCACGTCGGGCGCCATGTAGAGGCAGTCACCCGCGTGCAGCAGATTGGCCTCGCCGTTGAGTGAGAAGGTCATCTCACCCTCGAGGAGCTGGACGACGACACCGGTCGGGACGGCGTGCTCACTGAGCATCTGCCCGGCTCCGAAGGTGAACTGGGTGACCTGCAGCAGGTCGTTCTTCACCAGGATGCGCGAGGCGGTGCTCTCGGCAACCATGGGCAACTCGGCCATGACACCCGTGGCGACGACGTTCTCGGTGTAGGCGGTCAGTTCCTCACTCATCTGGGGACTCCTGGATCTCGGGATCGTCTGGCATGACCCCCAGCGAGGCGCCGGTCGACGTCGCGCCGAAGGTAGATGAGGTGATCCTAACCGAATATTTTCCACGGGGGAAGTCCCACATAATCGACCCCTCCGGTCCATGAGCTCGATGCAACTGATTGCCAGACTTTGAAATGAGTGAGCACTCACTCATAACCTCGTCGTGTGAGCCGAGCAGCACCCATGTCGCCCGAGGAACGGCGCAGGACGATCATCGACGCGGCCCGTCCGCTTCTCGTCACCAATGGGGGCCGGTTCACGACGAAGCAGGTGGCCGAGGCCGCGGGGATCGCCGAGGGCACCATCTTCCGCGTCTTCCCCACCAAGCAGGCGCTCTATGACGCCGTGATCGCCGACGTGCTCGATCCGACGAGCACGGTCGAGGCGTTCCGGGCGCTCCCCGAGCACCACAATCTCGAGGAACGCATCACGGCCATCCTGACCCTGCTGTACTCGGACATGGACACGATCGATGAGGTGTTCATGGCGGTCCACGCCATGCCCTCCGACGACCTGTCACCCCGCAAGCCACCGATGAAGAACTGTGACGGCGGCCCGACCCGCTCCGATAACCTGCGCGGAGCCATGGCAGAGGCCATCGCTCCCTGGCAAGACGAGTTGTCCGTCTCGCTGGCAGAGGCCGCCGCCTGGCTCCGCTCCGTCGCGATGGCGACCTCACACCCCTTCCTGAAGCGAGGCGCTGACTTTCCCCCCGAGCTCACCGCCCGCCTGCTCACCCATGGCCTGGAGAAAGGATCCGCACGCTCTTGAGAAGGGATCGCGCATGCTGAGCGGACTCATCGGGCGCTTCGGCGGGCGCTACCGGGGCCAGTTCACCATCGTCGTGCTGTTGCAGGCGGTGGCTTCCGTGGCCTCGTTGATGCTGCCCAATCTGAACGCCCGCATCATCGACACCGGTGTGGCCAACGGCGACACCGCCTACATCTGGCGAGCCGGAGCCAGGATGCTCGCCGTCGGGGGGACCCAGGCCGTCGCGCAGTGCCTGGCGGCCGTCTTCGGTGCACGACTCGCGATGGGAATCGGCCGCGACATCCGCGCCGGCCTGTTCGACACCGTGCTGGGCTACTCGAGTCAGGAGGTCAACCACTTCGGCGCCCCCTCGCTCATCACCCGCACCACCAATGACGTGCAGCAGGTCCAGCAGCTCCTCCTCATGACCTGCATCATGATCCTGGGCGCCCCGATCACGATGATCGGCGCCATCGTCATGGCGCTGCGCCAGGACATGGGGCTGTCGTGGATCGTCGCCGTGGCCGCCCTCGTCCTGGTGGTCCTCGTGGGGGCCATCGTCAGCCGGATGACCCCGGCCTTCCGGAGGAACCAGGAGAGCATCGACCGGATCAACCAGGTCGTACGAGAGCAGCTGAGCGGTATCCGCGTCATCCGCGCCTTCATCCGGGAGCGCCGGGAACGCAAGCGCTTCGATCTGGCCAACCAGTCACTGATGCTGCTGGGCTTCAGGATCGGCACCTTCTTCTCACTGCTGGCACCGCTGGTCATGCTCATCATGAACGCCTCCACCGTCGCCGTGTGGTGGTTCGGCGCGCTGCGCGTCGAGAGCGGGGACATGCAGGTCGGCCAGATCACGGCCTTCATGACCTACATGATCCAGATGCTCCTGAGCGTGATGATGGCCGCGATCATGATGATCCAGCTGCCCCGCGCTCAGGTCTGCGCCCGCCGCATCATGGAGGTCCTCAACACCGGCTCGACCGTCACGCAGCCCGCCAAGCCCGTCCGCAAGCTCGCGGCGACCGGGGAGATGGACATGACCAATGTGGTGTTCAGCTATCCGGGCGCCGAGGAACCGGTGCTCCACGACATCAACCTCTCGCTGCGGCCCGGCACCACGACCGCCGTCATCGGCTCCACCGGTTCGGGCAAGACGACGCTGGCCAATCTCGTCCCCCGCCTGTACGACGTGACCGGCGGTTCGATCAAGCTGGACGGCGTCGACCTGCGCAAGATCGACATGGACCTCATGTGGAGCCGTATCGGCCTGGTGCCGCAGAAACCGTACCTGTTCAGCGGCACGGTGGCCTCGAACCTGCGTTACGGCAATCCCGAGGCCACCGAGGAGCAGATGTGGGCCGCGCTGCGCACCGCCCAGGCGGCCGATTTCGTCGAGCAGATGGACGGCCAGCTCGAGGCCCCGATCACCCAGGGCGGCACGAACGTCTCCGGCGGCCAGCGCCAGCGCCTGTCGATCGCCCGGGCCCTCGTCAAGAAACCCGAGATCTACGTCTTCGACGACGCCTTCAGCGCCCTCGACGTCGCCACCGACGCCCGCCTGCGCGCGGCGCTGGCCGCAGAGACGCAGGACGCGGCAGTCCTCATCATCGCCCAACGCGTCTCGACCATCCGTGACGCGGACCAGATCATCGTGCTCGACTCCGGCCACGTCGTCGGACGCGGCACCCACGCCGAGCTGCTCGATGGCTGCGAGACCTACCAGGAGATCGTGTCCTCGCAGATGAGCGCTGAGGAGGCCGCGGCATGAGCCGGGACGACAAGGAAAAGAACCGGGACAGGGCCACCGTGGCCAAGGCCCATGAGCGCCCCGACTACGCCAAGAACGTCCAGCACGGCCCAGGCCCCGGCGGCCGGGTGCAGGAGAAGGCCGTCAACTTCGGCCCCTCGCTGCGACGGCTGATCGGCGAGCTCGCGCCGTACAAGTGGGCGATCCTGCTCGTCGTCGTGATGGGCTCCGCCGGTGTCGCGTTCAACGTCTACTCCCCCAGGCTGCTGGGGCGGGCCACGAACGTCGTCTACGAGGGTTTCATCGGCAGGATGCTTCCCGCCGGGGTGACCAAGGAGCAGGCCATCGCCGCCCTGGAGGCGGCCGGGAAGTCGGACCAGGCGCAGATGATCTCCGCGCTCGACGTGGTGCCCGGACAGGGCATCGACCTCACCCGCCTGTCCCACATCCTGCTGGCCTGCATGACGCTGTACGTGCTGTCCTCGGTGCTGCAGTTCCTGCAGGGCTACATCCTCAACCGCGTCGTCCAGCGCTCGGTCTACTCGATGCGAGACCAGGTCAGCAGCAAACTCGACCGCCTGCCGCTGAGCTACTTCGACTCGCAGCCGCGCGGTGAGCTGCTCAGCCGCATCACGAACGACATCGACAACATCCAGCAGACCCTGCAGCAGACGCTCACCCAGATGCTCAATGCCGTGCTGCAGCTGGCCGGCGTGCTCATCATGATGCTGCTGGTGAGCCCCCGCCTGACGGTCATCGCGTTGTGCGCGATCCCCGTCTCGTTCATCGTCTCGGTGCTCATCGGCCGGGTCGCCCAGAAACGCTTCGTCGGCATGTGGACGGCGACCGGTGTCCTCAACGGCAAGGTCGAGGAGGCCTTCACCGGCCACTCACTCGTCAAGGTCTTCGGCCGACGCCGCGAGGTGGCGGCCGAGTTCGCCACGACCAACGAGGAGCTGTACAGGCAGAGTTTCGGCGCCCAGGCGGTCAGCGCCCTGCTCATGCCGGTCAACTTCTTCGTCGGCAACCTGACCTACGTGGCGGTGGCCGTCGTCGGAGGCCTGCGCGTGGCCAGCGGCCAGATGCTCCTCGGTGACGTGACCTCGTTCATCCAGTACTCGCGGATGTTCACCCAGCCGATCACACAGGTCGCCTCGATGGCCAATCTGCTGCAGTCGGGCGTGGCCAGCGCCGAACGCGTCTTCGAGGTCCTCGACGCCACCGAGCAGACCCCCGACCGGGACGGTTCGATGGTGCTGCCGGTCAAGGGCCACGTCGAGTTCGACCACGTCAGGTTCTCCTACAGCCCCGACAAGCCGCTCATCAAGGACCTCTCGCTCGACGTGCAGCCCGGCCAGCAGATCGCCATCGTCGGGCCGACCGGCGCCGGCAAGACGACGATGGTCAACCTGCTGGAACGCTTCTACGACGTGGACGGCGGAGCCATCCGCATCGACGGGGTCGACATCAACGACGTGCCACGCACCCAGCTGCGCGACCAGCTCGGCATGGTCCTGCAGGACACCTGGCTGTTCGGCGGCTCGATCCGCGACAACATCGCCTACGGCAAGCCGGGAGCCACGGACGAGGAGGTCATCGAGGCCGCGCGGCAGGCCTACGTGGACCGTTTCGTCCACACCCTGCCGTCCGGCTACGACACGGTCATCAACGACGAGGGGACGAACGTCTCCGCAGGTGAGAAGCAGCTGCTCACCATCGCCCGCGCATTCATCTCCGACCCGTCGATCCTCATCCTCGACGAGGCCACGAGTTCCGTCGACACCCGCACCGAGGCCCTCATCCAGAAGGCCATGGCGCGGCTGCGTGCCGGACGGACCAGCTTCGTCATCGCACACCGCCTCTCGACGATCCGGGACGCCGACATCATCCTCGTGATGGAGCACGGCGACATCGTCGAGCAGGGGAACCACGACGAACTGATCGCGGCCAAGGGCGCCTACTGGCGTCTCTACCAGGCCCAGTTCGCCGGAAGCCAGGAGGCCGCCTAGGGCAGAAGGCATCCTCCATGGGACCGCCTGGGGCAGAGGGCGGATCGCAGTGAGAGGGGAACCCCGGTACCGAACACCCTCCGGTACCGGGGTTCTTCCTTGGGCCCTGGAGCCCCCGCGTCAAAGCACCCACAGCTGTTCACCCTGAGCAAACAATACTCTCTTGCATAAAGTAGCTTTCTTATATAAAGTCACTTTATATTAAAAAGTATTATTGCTCTCGATCCCGGAGGAGAATCCCATGACATCAGTTTCAGTCATCGGCGTCGGCAGCATCGGCTCGGCCGTCGCCTCCGTGTTCGTCGCGGCGGATACCGATGTGCAGGTACTCGCCCGAGACACCACCAAGGCCGTGGGCATTGGGGACGTCACCGTCTCCCGGCTGGGAGATCCCATCACCGGTGACGTCGTCGTCCTCTCCCTCCCCTACCCTGCCGTGGCCGATGTGCTCGATCAGTACGGCGCGAGTGCCTTCGCCGGCAAGATCGTTGTCGACCCCACCAATCCGGTGACCATCCCCGAGTTGGCCTCGGTGCTCCCCGCTGGCACGTCAGCTGCCGACGAGATCGCCGCCAAGCTGCCCGACGCCCGGGTCGTCAAGGCCTTCAACACGAACTTCGCCGCGACGATCGCCACCGGCAAGGCCTCCAACGGTGCGACTACCGTCGTCCTCGCCGCAGGCGATGACGACGACGCCAAGGCCACTGTGCGTTCGCTCGTCGAGGGCGGCGGGCTGGCATTCGCCGACGGTGGCGGCCTCGCCAATGCCGTGCGGCTGGAGGCCGTCGGCGCAGTCGGCATGCACCTGGCCCTCACCGAGCAGATCAGCTGGACGGACGGCTTGCTCATCACCGCATGACGATGCCAGGCACCACATCAGTGCTGTCGGGGACTCGCCCCCCGACAGCACTGATGTGCGCCGCTTCAGTAGAGTGGCCCCCAAGGATGTCCTGGGGGGGTGGCCATGACCGAGACGACCAGTGGAGCGGCTGGGGGCCCCTTCAACCCCTATTCCCGAGCCTGCCCATCGCGGCGACTCCTCAAATTCCTCGGCGATCTGTGGACGGTCCTGGTCATCGGGGCGCTGTACGACGCCGGAACGCCGCAGCGGTTCACCGAGATCTCCCTGCGTGTCGATGGAATCTCCACGAAGATGCTGACCAGCACCCTGCGCAGACTCGAACGCAATGGCCTGGTCCTGCGGCAGCAGTACGCCGAGACGCCCCCACGCGTCACCTACGAATTGAGCCCGGCGGGGCAGGATCTGGCGGGTATTCTGCGGGAGGTCGAGGCATGGGCGACCAGCCACATGCAGGACGTGCTTGCCGCGCGTGATTCGTACGACGCCGCCCACGAAGCGTGACCCGGCCCGCAGCAGCCCCAGCGCACTCACCAGCTGGCGCCCCTACAACACTGCCTCCCGGCGGGAGAACTCCAGATAGCGCCGGTGGGCCTGGGCGATGACGGCCCAGGCCCGCTCGGGGTTCTCACCGAAGGCGATGTAGGGCACCCGAATGCCTGCCGCCTTCCTGCCCGGCACGGCCGGGACGCTCAGACGACAGATGCGTTTGTTCGACCGTCCGATGCGGCCCACGGTGACCTGTGAGATCTCATACCAGCGATAGGCGTACTCACGCCGCCAGGTGCCCCTGACCAGTTCCTCCTGAACGATCCCGACGGTGCTCAGCGTGAGCCGGCGGGGCCGGATCATCCTCATGTTCACTGCGAAGCCGCCGATGATCGACAACGCCGCGATGCCGCCGAGAACCCCGACCAGCACAGGGTGGTTTGCCTGCGGGGCGAGGACACCGAGGAAGAAGAATGCCAGGACAGCACCGGTTGCGCTGAGCAACAGGAGATCCTGTTGCGCCCCGGAGCGGTCGGACGTCACGACGAGGGGCCGGCCGGTGTCGATGTGCGCGAGAGCCTCCTCGACGCTCAGGTCTGCGGAGGCCCGGCTCGCCCAGGACCCGCGTTCGTCTCTCATCGGAACTGATCGTACCGAAACAACAGCGGTGCTCGCGCGCCGATGGCGAGGGCCGGTCGGAATCGCCGTACGATCCCGGCCCGCGCGGTCGGCCGTCGGGACGAGGAGGTGGTCAGCGACCGGGGTCGGCGACGATGATCTCGCTGACCGCCTCGACCAGGTCCTCGGGCAGGGGCGCGGCCTCACCGTGAACGATGCCGCGCACCCGGGCCTCACGCAGCGCGACGAGCTGGTCGAGCGGACCCGCGGCGGCGACGAGCTCACTGACGAAGTTCTTCGCGGTGTGCGCGCACTGGGCGGCGACGAGCAGCTCGTGGATGCGCCGGACGGGTTCGTTGGAACCGAGATCGGATCCCTCGGGAAGGTGGGCGGCAAGGCCCTTCGCGACCGGCGCCTCGCCGAGGTCGATCGAGTGGTCCGCACCGGCCGACGAGGACTCCGCGCCGACGAACCGCACCCGCCAGCGCCGCCGCGCCGGGACCACCTCGGCGGCCCCCTCGACCGGGTGCACGGTCAGCACTCGTGCTGCCTGGTCCCACTCGATGAGCGTGCGGGCGGTGGCGGGCTCGAGGGCCCCGTCGTCCTCGACGAGCTGGTAGGAGGCATCGGCGCCCGGCACGACGAGCAGCTCGATCTCGTCCGGGTTGTCGGTGGAGGCGCCGGTGGCCGTCGGGATGATCGAGCCGGCGCGGGCGAACACCGGGATGGTCCTCAGACCCCGGCGCACGGTGAGGAAGCGATCGCCCCGGTAGACGAGGCCCGAGAAGACGTCCACCCACACACCCGGCGGGAACCAGACGCGGGTCGCCGCGGTCTGCGAGGCCTTGTCGAGGGGCCGGGTGATCGGCGCGACGAGCAGGTCACGCCCGAGCAGGTACTCGCCGGGCGCCTCGTAGGACTCGAATCGGTCGCCCCACTCGTGGTAGACGGGCCGTACGAGCGGCGCCCCGGTGGCCCACTCGGTGTAGAGATAGGGCACGAGCGCGTGGCGCAGGCGAAGGAAGCGGGTCATGATCGAGCGCGCGACGGCCCCGTAGTTCCACGGCTCCTTCCCGGCGAACGGGTCGTCGCTCGAGTGCAGCCGGGTGAAGGGGGAGAAGACGCCGAACTGCAGCCAGCGGGTGGCCAGCTCGTCGTCGTGAGCGCCGAAGACGTGCCCGCCGATGTCGTGGCTCCACATGCCGTAACCGACGTTCGCCGCCGTCGCGGTGAACCGCGGCTGGAAGGCGAGCGAGGCCCATGAGGCGACGGCGTCGCCGGAGAAACCCACCGGGAAACGGTGGGACCCGGGCCCGGCATAGCGGGACAGGATGAGTGGACGCCGACCCCGGGCCGCCATGTCGGCGGTGTGCAGCTGGTTGAGCCGCCACAGCGGGTCCACGCCGTCGACCCCGACCGTGCCCTGCTGCCAGTCGATCCACCAGAAGTCGACGCCCATGTCCTCCAGCGGGTGGTGCACCTGCTCGAAGTAGGCCTTCGTGAACACCGGATCGGACAGGTCGAACTCCACCGGGAGCCCCGCCTCGGGGTCCCGCCCCATGGCCTCGCACACCGCCGGATAGCAGTCCTCGTAGGCGCGGATGCCGTCGGCCGGGTGCACGTTGAGCGTGACGCGCAGGCCCCGGGAGTGCAGCCCGGCGAGGAAGCCGTCCGGGTCTCCGAAGAGCTCCCGGTTCCACGTGTACCCGGTCCAGCCGTGCCCGTAGGCGGGGTCGATGTCGGTGAGGTGCCAGTCCATGTCGACGACGGCGACCGAGAAGGGGATGCCCTCGGCGGCGAAACGGTCCATGAGCTGCTCGTACTCGTCCTGCGTGTAGGCGTGGTAGCGGCTCCACCAGTTGCCGAAGGCCCAGCGGGGGATGAGCGGCGGGGCTCCCGCGATGCGGTAGAAGTCGTCGACGGCCCCGGCGTGGTCGAGCCCGTGGACGAAGACGTAGACGTCGACGGTGCCCGGGGCCCTGGCGACAAGCCGGTCGCCGTCGACGACGAGCGAGTCCGAGTCGTCGAGCACCGAGATGCCGTTGCGGGTGACGAGGCCATCGCCCATGCCGATGGGACCGTCCGCCCCGTCGAGGGTGCGCGCGGTGCCGCCGAGGTTCGAGACCAGTCCCAGGGCGGGACCGAACAGATTGGGCAGCGGCTGGCCGTAACGCCACGCCGACTCGTAGTCGCCGCGGCCCTTGACCCGAAGGGAACTCGGCGCCGGCTCGGTGCCGTCGTAGTCGAGCTGGAAGGCGGCGGTGATGATCTGCACGAGGCCCGGCTCGTCGCGTACCTGGGCGCGGACGGGAGTGAAGGGGCGCCTCGTCACGACCTGGGTGGGACGGTCCTCGAAGACGCCCTGGGGGCTCCACTCGTAGCGCAGCAGGTGCTCGCCGAGAACGCTGATCCGCCAGTTCGCGCCGCTCAGCTGCAGCCTCCCGGACTCCTCCATCCCCATGTGATCCCCCTTGTCGATGGTTGATCATGGCATCCGCTGGCCAGCCTAGCGGTTGTCGGCCGGGGCGTCATGGGGTTCAGCCGGGGCGGCGGTGCACGTTCAGTTGGCGGCCGGGAACTGCTTCGACCACTCGTAGTAGCGCATGTGGGCCTGCTGCATGAGGAACCAGACGTGCTCCCTCTCCTGCACGTCACGGATGACATAGTCCGGGAACGAGACGACGGTTTCCTTGCCGACGCCGCGTTTGGGTCTGAGCTGGCAGACCTTGATCGTGCGGCCCGACTTGATGGCGACCACCTCGACCTTGTCCAGGTCGCACCAGCGGTACGTGAACTTGTTCACCCACCCGCCGTCCTTGAGCATGTCGTGGACGACGCCGCGGCTGTTGATGACGACCCTGACGGGGGCCTTCTGGATGGAGTTGTAGGCGATCGCACGCACCACGGCGGCGAAGGCCGCGACGACGATGACCCAGGCGAGGATCTCCCTGGTGATGAGGGCGGCGACAAGAGCGCCGACGAGGATCACTGAGCTGATGACCAGGAGCCAGATTCTGGATCGTTTCGACCTCGTGGGCTCGAAGGTGTAGAGGATGTCCTCACCGGCATCCAGGCCGGAGAACATCCGGTTGAGTTCGTCCGGGGAGACCTGGGACCGCGTCTGGTAGCTCGGAGGGGGGTCGAGTGCGCTCATGAGAGGTGTCTGCCTTGTCCTGATCGTGTGCCACCGTCATAGGCGGGGCAGTGCGGGGTGTTCCCGCTGAACGATACACCCGGCCGCCTGCCGGAGGACCGGAGGCGACGAGCCGGCTTGGAGGCAGACGGCCGATCACAACAGATGTCGGCCTATCCGAACGACGCATCACGCGGCAGCCGAGCACGGCTCCGCACAGACATCCGGCCTCCCGGCCCCAGTTGCCCTCCCCCTTGGACGGCGTCGGTGATACCCCTGAGAGAACCTGGGATCTGCTGGACGTGATGAGCCGGGTAAGCGAGCACAGAGTTTCATTGAAACTTGAAACGCGCGGTGGTGACGATAGTCTCGCTCTTGCGTATCGCACGAACGAACCACCCCCGCAACCCAAGGAGCAGACATGACGACAGTGCTCATCGTCAGGGCCCACGTGCTCGACGCCACCCGCTCGCACTCGATGAAGGGCCTGGACCGGTTCATCGAGGTCTACTCGGCCACCCACCCCGGCGACACCCTCGAGGTCCTGGACGTCTACGACGGCTCCGTGCCCGAGATCGACGCCGACATCGTGGCCCATCTGCGCCCCGACGGCACCGAGCCCTCTCCCGAGGCCCGGGCGAAGGCCGCTCGGTTCGACGCCCTCACCGACCAGTTCCTGGCCGCCGACAAGATCGTCATCGCCAACCCGCTGTGGAATCTCAACCTGCCGGTGCGGCTGCACGCCTGGATCGACACGATCTGTGTCGCCGGCAAGACCTTCGCGTACACCGAGCAGGGCCCGGCCGGCCTGGCCGCGGGCAAGAAGGTACTGCACATCCAGTCGAACGGAGGGGCCTACGGCGGCAACGAGCCCGGCTCGAAGTACCTCGAGCAGGTGCTGGGGCTGACCGGCATCACCGACATCACCTCGGTGTTCATCGAGGGCCAGGACTACGCGCCGGACAAGGACGCGGAGATCACCGCGGCGGCCCTGGCCCGCATCGAGGAGATCGCCAAGGACTTCTGAGTCACGCGCGTCGAGGGGACGAGGCACCGTCCCGGCGCGGCAGCGTACGGTCACCGTCCCAGGCCGGCCCCGGGCGTTCTCCTGCGGCCCGCAACCGGTCGGCGCGAGGTCTCAGGCCCCGGTGCGTGGGCCCGCATGCGGCGGGTTCCACGCACCGGGGCTCGTCACGTCCGCAGGATGTGCGGGAGGAAGGCCATGCGCGCACGACATCCCTCGGTTGCCCCCATGGGCGATCCGGTGGCGGTATCGCCTACGATGCTCGACGTACGCCCCAAACCCCTGGAGATCCCATGAAACGCCAATCATGTGCTGCAAGCATCGCCGCCGCCCTCTCCGCCGCCGCTCTCACCCTGTCGATGTCGGCCTGCTCCACCACGTCGGACACCACGACAGGCTCCGCGGAGTCCAGCCAGGCGGCCAGTTCACCCACCCCCACCGTCCCCGACGGGTACACCCGCACCGAGGTGCCCGAAACCGGGCTCTCCATCGCCATCCCCTCCAGCTGGGAGACCCTGACGAGGGATAACGTCTCGGACGATGCCCTCGTCGAACGCATCGCACAGGCCCGTGGGATGACGCCGGAGGCCCTGACCATGGGCTTGGAACGCTTCTCGCTCATCGGCGTCGACACCTCCGACACGGCGGGTCACGCGGAGAACCTCGCCGCGATACAGGAGACGGACGAGGAGCTCGACGGGCTGCCCAGCGAGGAGGAGTTCACTGAGGAGTTCCTCTCCGACCGTGAGATCGACTCCGGCGAGTACGCCAGGGTGACGACGGGGAGCGGCGCCGACGCCGTTCGTTACGTCCTCACCGGGACGGGGGGCGACGGGCAGAAGCACCATTCGGCCCTCGTCGTCTTCAAGAACGGGGAGCACACCTTCTTCGCCGCGTTCATCGACGCCGCCTCCACCAGCCGCGCGCAGGAGCTCGCCGACGCGGTCATCGGATCCCTCTGAGCCCGCCGCCCGACGGAGGGGAGACGGCACCGTCCCACGGGCATGAACCCGCCGGGCTCAGCGAACCGGCGGGTGGCTACCGTTCTCTCATGGAACACGAGTTGCCCGACCTGGTGAACACCCTCGCCGACCTGGACCGGATCTGCGCCGAGGCCCCCGAGGGCGACCGGGCGTCCCTGCTGGTGGCGCGGGATGTCCTGGTGGACCGCGACGTGCAGATGGCCTACGAGCTGGCCAGGGCGGGAGACTGGCGCACGGTACAGGAGGCGTGGGGGCGCCACGAGATGTTCGCCCGCGAGTGCGCCCACCACGTCAAGCCGCGTTCGGGCTGGTCGTTCCTCCACCAGGCCGCGTTCTGGGGGCGCGAGGCGGCGTGCCGTGAACTTATCCGGTGGGGAGCCGACATCCACCTCACCGACAAGGACGGCATGGCCCCGTCCCAGGTGGCCACCGCGCGGGGGCACGGTGGCCTCGCGGCACTCCTCGACCGGGCCGGCGAGAACGCCCGTCACCTGTGGACGCCCCCTCCGGACTCCTCGATGCTGCCGTCGAGCAATGCCTTCTCTCAGGGCACCGCCTGGACCCCGCCGCACGACGACCGTGTCTGCTACGGCGGCGGGGTCGCGGTGATCACCGCGAGTGTGCCGGTCTGGGTCGATGACTTCCGGCGGGTCATCGTGGGATGGCACGGCACCACGACCCCGCCCCTCGGAATGGACGGCCAGTCAATGATCCCCGGTGTCGGCTGAACGCAGGGGCCCTCTGCCGGCCGCGAGTCGGCGCGACTTCGCCTCACCGCGGGGGACGCGTCACCCCGGCCGGATCCGATGTACCGATCGCCCGCGGTGCGCGCACCCGAACCGGGCGCCGTCCCCGCCTCGACCCGACAGGACGGGCCGTACCTCAGGTCAGGAGCTGAAGGGCCTCGGCCGCGCCGATGGCCAGGGCGGCGCCCAGGACCACCGCCGACAGGTCGTGGCCGCGCCAGCCGAGCACGAGGGCGACCCCCAGGGCGACGAGCCCGGTGGCGAGTGAGGGGGCGTCGGTGAGGATGGCGGGGAAGGCCATCGCCGCCAGCACCACGTAGGGCAGGTAGTGCAGGAAGCTGAGCGCCCACTGGTTCGTGATGCGTCGCCGGATGGCCAGCAGGGGGACGGCCCGCATGAGATAGGTGACGACGGCCATGATCGCCACGCCGAACCACAGGTTCATGCCTGCGCCCCCTGCTCGTCCGACGCTCGTACCGGGGCGATGGTGGCGAGCACCGCCGAGACCACCAGGGCGGTGACGATGATCCGCCACCCCGAGGCCAGGTCGGTCCACACGGCGAGCACGGCGCTCATCCCGGCGCCGCCCGCCACGGCGCCCAGCACGGGACGTGCCCGGGCGGCGACCGGGGTGACGATCGCCACGAACATGACGTACATGAGCAGACCGAAGGCCGCGGTGAGCCGGGCCGGGAGCGCGTCGCCCACCAGGCCGCCGAGCACCGATCCGCTGGTCCACCCGACGATGGGCAGGACGCAGCCGCTCAGATAGGAGACGACGGTGAGCCGTGTACGTGACATCCCCAGCGCGTAGATCTCATCGGTGATGCCCCACGCCAGCAGCATGCGCTGCACGCTGCCGGCCCCGGGTCCCAGCCGCTGGCCCAGCGAGATCGCCATGAGCACGTACCGCAGGTTCACCAGGAAGACCCCCAGGGCGAGCTGCAGCCACGAGCCACCGCTGATGATCACCGTCACCCCCGCCAGCTGACCGGAGGAGGAGACATTGGTGAACGAGATGAGCCCGGCCATCGCCGGGGGGATCCCGCCGCGGGCGCAGAACAGCCCGAAGGCCATGGCCACGAAGAAGTAACCGACCATGATGGGAATCGAATCCCGCATGGCGGTGGCGATCTCCTCGCGTCCGGTCACTGCGACACCCTACGCGCGCAGGGGACCCGTCGCCGAGTCATCCCACCCCTCGAAGCCGGTCTCCCCCAGCGCACAGGCTCTCGGCCCGCACCCGGGGATACGGGCGAGTCCGGCGACGGTGGCCCTCGAAAGTCATGCGCGGGGAGGGCACGGAGCCGCCTCGGGCACGGGCACGGCCCTCCCCGCCCGGCGTGCCGGCAGCCTCTCGACCCATGCCCGGCACCATGGAATGATGCCGGGTCACGGGTCGGCCGGACCGCGACGCCGCGGTCAGGTCAGGACGGAGCCGACTCGCGCCATGAACTCCCCGAGGAAGCGCTCGACGTCGACCTGCACCGCGACCTCAACCGTCTTCACCGGATCCGACAGCCCCTCGAGACTGCCGATGGTGCGTCCCCGGGTCGGCCCCTCCAGATCGACCTGCATGTTGATGGGGAGCAGGGTGACCAGGCTCTGATCGGCGGCCACGGCGACGGCGAGCGGGTCGTGCAGACCGCAGCCGGCGATGTCCATGGCCCTTGTCTCGAAATCGATGTAGTAGTCCGTCATGTCCGCGTAGCAGCGGCCGGCCTCCGTGCCCAAGTCGCGCCACGTCGAGGTCTCGGCCTTGGTCAGGAGGGTCTGGTGGGTGACGTCCAGGCCGATCATGATCACCCTGGCTCCGGACCGGAACAGCCGGTCGGTGGCCTCGGGGTCCTGGCTGACGTTCGCCTCCGTCCATGCGTTCACATTGCCCTCGGTGGTCAGCGCGCCGCCCATCATGACGATCGGCCCCATGAGGCCCTTGATCGCCGGGTCCTTCTCGAGGGCTGTGACGATGTTCGTCGCCGCCCCGGTCGGGATGCACACGAGCTCCTCGCCGTACCGGTGTGCCGATTCGATGATGAAGTCGACGGCAGGTTGGTGCTCGACGGGGCGCTTCGCATCGGGGATCTCGACCTCGCCCATGCCGTTCTGGCCATGGACGAAGGTCGAGATCTCGGTCGGGGTGAAGGAATCGGCGGTCATCGAGTGGCCGACCCCGGCGAACACCGGCACATCCGTGCGCCCCAGCATCTGAAGAACGGCCAGTGAATTGCGTACCGACCGCTCGACCGTGACATTGCCGTACGTGGCGGTGATGCCGATGAGTTCGAGCTCCGGGCTTCCGAGGGCGTAGGCGATCGCGAGCGCGTCGTCGATCCCGGTGTCGAGGTCGAGAATGATTTTCTTGGTCATGCTGCTCTCCTTTCCGTGGGTTCTTGCGTGTCAGTGGTTCCGGAGGAGCCGGCTCGGGGCATCGAGCGGGGAAGCAGTCGGCCCTTCCCGGAGCAGAGGGGGACCAGGTCCGTTCCCGTCACCAGACGAAGAGTCCGACCATGCCCGCCGACAGCAGGGAGACGAGGATTCCCGACAGGAGCATGCGGCCGACGTTCTTCGCGATGAGCTCGTTGCGCTCCTTGTCGACGATGCCCTTGAAGGTGCCGATGATCATGCCGAGGGTTCCGAAGTTGGCGAAGGAGGTGAGGAACACCGTGAGGACCGCCTGGTGATGCGGGGAGAACGTGGTGATGGTGTCCGTGACCTGCCCCATAGCGACGAATTCGTTGGTGACGAGTTTCAGGCCCATGATCTGCGACATGTCCCATGCGGTCGCCGGGTCGAGCCCGAGCAGGAGCGAGGGGATGAACATGAAGACACCGAGGATCGACTCGAGCGACAGGGGCGACCAGATGGCACCGAGGATCTTGTCGATGAGAGCCGCGAGAGCGACGAAGGTGATGACGTTCGCCGTGACGATGAGGACGAGCCTGCCGCCGTTGAGGATGGAATCGCCGAGGAAGGAGAAGAAGGGTTCCTTCTTGGGCCGGTTCGGGTCCCGTTTGAAGATCTTCGCCGGCCAGCCGCCGGTCCCCGGCTTCGCAGCCGCACCAGCGGCGGGCGAGGTCTCGGCGGGCTGAGCCTCCGGCGCCTGTTCCGCTGCGACGCCGGCCGGCACGAGTTGCTTCTCCGCGTCCTCCGCCAACCCGTCCTCGTAGGTGTAGATGACGTCCTCCTCCGCCGTGACGTCGACGGGGTAGAGCATCGAGGTCACGATGAGTGCGTTGAGGCAGTTGAGCGGGACGGCGGTCAGGATGTACTCGGCGGGCATCATCTGGATGTACGCGGCAAGAATCGATGCCGTCACGCAGCTCATCGTCATCATCGCGACCACGACGTTGCGGGCCGGTGACATCTTCTGAAGCTGGAGCTTGGAGACGACGGGGGCCTCCGTATTGCCGAGGAACATCATCTCGATCGAGTAGAACGTCTCGAACTTCGGTCGGCGGGTGATGAAGCTCAGGATGCGGCCGATCCACTTGATGAGCCACGGCAGGAAACCGATGTAGGTGAGGATGTCGAAGATCGGCAGGATCAGAAGGATCGGGAGCAACGCGGAGACCACGAAGTTCACCGGCTCCGGATTCACGCCATCAGCGCCGACCCAGTTGGCGAGCGCGAAGTTGATGCCCGCCCATGCGACGTCGACGAGCTCGTTGAAGGCAGCCGCGGCCCCCTGGACAGCGGCCCGGCCCCAGGGGAAACTGGTGAGGATCCACGCCAGCGCCACGTTGAGCGCCGCAAGGATACCGACGGATTTCCAGTCGATCTTCTTGCGGTCGTGCGAGAAGACCAGGCCGATTGCGAGGAATACGATGATCCCCACGACGTTGAGTGCGAGATACATGAGAGATCCTTCGGGGATGATGATGGTTTGCTGATGGTGGGATGGAGTTCGCCGTCAGGCGATCAGCCCTGGGGCAGCCGGCGGAAGGCGTCCTCGACGGTGTTCCAGAAGCGTTCGACGTCCAGGTCCGTGCCGACCCTGGTCCGGCATTCCGGGTCCTCCTCGGCCCGCATGTCGGCGATGGTCATGCCATAGGTGGCCTGCCCGCGGATCTCGACGTCGAGCGGTGCGCGGCGGGTCTGGACGATCGTCGGGTCGATGACGTGTGCCACGGCGCACGGGTCGTGCGTGGGCGGATCGGGAAAGGCCTGCTGGTCCTGGTAGGTGGCGCGGAAGAAATCCATGAGCCCGTTGACGACTCCCGCAAGCCTCGGGTTGGCGGCGCAGAGCCGCCCCTGGACCTCGGGGGTGCACAGCGCACGGTGCGTGACGTCCAGCCCGATCATCGTCACCGGCCACGACTCGTTGAAGACGATGTGCGCGGCCTCGGGATCACACAGGATGTTGAACTCAGCCACGGGCGTGGCGTTGCCGGGCCCGTGGGCACCGCCCATGAGGACGACCTCCTTGACGCGGTCGACGATGCGGGGTTCGAGCCGGGCCGCCAGTGCGATGTTCGTCAGCGGGCCCGTCGGCACCAGAACGACCGTCCCGGGCTCGCGGGCCATGATCTCGCCGATCATCCAGTCGACCGCATGCCGATCGGGGAGCGCGCGAGTCGGCTCGGGAAGCTCCACGCCGTCGAGACCGGTCTCCCCGTGGATACCGGCCGCGTCGATCGCCTCACGGATCAGCGGCCGGCGGGCACCCGCGTGCACGGGCACCTCGGGGAAACCGGCCACCTCGCACACCGCACGGGCGTTGTACGTGACCTTGTCCAGGCCATGATTGCCACCGACCGTGGTGATGCCGATGAGATCGATCTGCGGGCTGCCGAGCGCCATGAGGATGGCGATCGCATCGTCGTGCCCCGGGTCGCAGTCGAGGATGATTGATGCTGCCACGATGAAACTCCTTCGTTCGCGTCGTGTGGCCCTGTAACGCCTTCACTTCGTCGGGTCGTCGCCCCGGGCCGTGAACCTCCCATTCGCCCTGCTCTCGACGGTCGATCGATGTCGGTCGTCGTGCAGTCTTGACGATCCGGTCGGCTCGTGCGATAGTTCTAGCACGTTTGGAAACGTTTCCACAAGGGGGTGGCCGATGACGAATCCCAATGAGCCCGGGCCGACGGTCCCGACGGGTTCCTCACAAGGCATCGAGGCGCAGTCCGTGAACAGGGCTCCTCGCGCCCGCCCGACCATCAAGGACGTCGCCGCGCTCGCCGGCGTATCGCTCGGAACCGCCTCGCGGGTTCTGACCAACCACCCGGCCACTTCCGCGGCCGCTCGCGAGAAGGTCCGAGCCGCCGCCCTCAGCCTCGGCTACCAGGTCAACCTGAGGGCCCGCTCGCTGCGCACCTCCCGCACGAACGCGATCGGCCTGATCGTGCCCGACATCCGCAATCCCTTCTTCGCTGGGCTCGCCCAGTCCATTCAGTCGGAGGGTCTGGACGACGGCGTCACGGTCTTCATCGCCTCCTCGCAGGAGGATCCGGACCAGCAGGACCAGCACCTGCGGACCCTTCTGAAGGAGCAGGTCGATGGCCTCATCGTCGTCCCCCTCGGAGGGATGACGCCGATGCTCGAGCAACTCAGGGATCAACAGATCCCCTTCGTCACCGTTGATCGAACACTCGACGAGCTCAAGGCCCCATCCGTGGACGCCGACCCCCTCCCCGGCGTGTACGCCGCCGTGGAGGCCCTCAGGAATCTCGGCCACCGGAGGATCGTCTACGTCGGTTCCCTTCTCGACTCCTCGACCGGACGAGAACGTCTCCTCGCCTTCGACAACGCCGGCGACGCACTCCTGCCGGGGGGAGACGCGCGCATGGTGATCGCAGCCCCTCTCGATGACGACGGCTGGCTCCGTGAGCTCGACTCGTTCCTCGACGACGGGGCGACGGCCGCCATCTTCGGTCACTCGAGGCACGCCCTTCGTGCGTTCGGCCACCTTCGTGACGCCGGACGAGTCATCGGTGATCGTGGGGTCTCGCTCGTCTCCTTCGACGATCTCGACGTCTTCAGTCTCCTCACCCCAGCCATCACTGCCATCACCCAGCATCCGGAGCAACTCGCCAGCAAGGCGGTGGCCATGCTGTCCGCCACGATCGGCGGCGACAGACCGGGCTCGGTGCGGATCGAGACCTCGCTGATACCCCGGGAGTCCCTTGCCGCGCCGCCCGCCGGATGACCAAGCGACTCAACACAACCGAGCCACCGATCGGGGAACGGAGCACCGCCCCGGGCCCATGGCATCCAGCAACTACCGAACAGAGGGACCACTCATGGGACGCGTCATCGTCATCGGATCCATCAACCAGGACATCACGGTCACGGTCGACCGCCTGCCCGAGCCCGGGGAGACCCTGTTGGGCACATCGTTGACGTACCGGCTCGGCGGCAAGGGCGCGAACCAGTCGGCCGCGGCCGCCCACGCCGGCGCACCGAGCCTTTTCATCGGCAGGGTGGGAGCCGACCAAGCGGGAATGGTCCTCGTCGATGAGCTCTCCTCGCACGGAGTCGACGTGTCGCACCTGCTCGTCGACGAGGACGCCACCACGGGCATCGCCCTGATCACCGTGAGCGCCTCCGGCGAGAACACGATCATCCTCGACGCGGGCGCCAACGGGCGAGTGACGGCCGAGCAGGCCCGAGAGGCCGTCGAACCGTCCGGCGAGGACGTCATCGTCCTGCAGGGGGAGATCGGCGCCGAGGTCAACGAGCAGGTGATCCGTTGGGCGCACCAGGTCGGCGCCCGGACCGTCTTCAACATCGCCCCCGCATACGAGGTCGCCCCCGAGGTTCTCGCCCTGGTCGACTGCGTCGTCGTCAATGAGACCGAGGCCGGGATCGTCCTCGGCCGTCCGGCGCCCCAGGACGCCGACAGCGCCCTCGATGCGGCGGCCGCCGTCGTGGACCTGGGCCCGCGTCTGGCGCTCGTGACCCTGGGGGGACATGGTGCGGCATGGTCGGACGGCGATCGGAGCGAGCACGTGCCGGCACTGCGCCTGGGCCCCGTCGTCGATACGACGGGGGCGGGCGATGCCGCCGTGGGCGCGCTCGCAGCCGCACTCGCCATGGGCTGGGACTTCCCCGAGGCCGTCCGGGCGGGGGTGCGCGCGGGATCGACCGCCGTTCTCGCCGAGGGCGCGGCCGTCTCCTACGCCGGGATCGAACCCCTGCAAGCCCCCTGAACCATTCGGAACCGCGTGATGGCAGCCGAGGGCGAAACGGTGACAGCACGAGCAGCGGAGACCTGTGTCGCTCCATGCCGCCGCACCGCGATGAGCAGGATCGTGTCGTTTCAGGGAACGACGACTTCGGGTCGACCCGAGCGGAGCAGGGGTGGGAACTCATGACCGAGTGGTCCTTCGAAGCACAGATGCAGGCCGTTGAGGCGCTCTCTGACGCCTGCGCCCGCTGGATGCGCTCCTCCCACATTGAGGAGATGTCCATCGATGTCCAGGCCGTCGGTACGCGCGCCGGCGTGCACAGCCGCACCCTGCGCTCCTCCGGGCTGATGCGTCGGGGCGGCTGGAAGGACAACATCGTCCCTCGGGAGGTCGTGGAGCCCGCGGTCCAGGTGCGCACCGCCATGGCCCGTCCCGGCGGCGGCACCTGGACCCGAGGCGTGTTCACCATGAACAAACAGGACTACCAGCTCGTCTCCGACTTCGACTACGACCACGAGCCCGTACTCAACCCGCCCTACGGCCCGGAGGACGTCGCCGACGAGCTGAAGCTCTTCCCCCGCGACCCGAAGGCGACTCCCGACTGGATGAAGCAAGGCCAGTGAGCAGCCCCCTGCCCTGACCGTCCCAGTTCCCCGGAGCACCCCCGCAGCAGGCGTCGCTCCCAGCGGCTCGGCTTGAGCCCCGCGTCCCGTACCGGGCGCCCAGCGAGCGAGCCGGCCATCACAGGACCCACGGCGCAGCACGACCGTTCACCTTCTGGCACCGGGTGCGTGCCATGGTCGGCAAGTTCTCCCCCGACCGGAGACAATCCCTTCCCCGGCACTGGCCGGATCAGCGTCACGATCAGCGCCGCCGTCATCGCGCTGTGCCTGGCGATCCCCCCATGCCTGGAGATCCGGGCTCTGGCGCAGGAACACGCGCTGCTCGTCACCATCGACACGTCCTCGCCGGAGGCCGTGCCGGCTGGTTACGAAGGCGTCATCGAACCAGCCGGCGGGCCCGGAACGCAGCACTTCTACGCCGGAGCCCCCGCATGAGCGCTCGTCACCGCCAACTTCATGGCCTTCCTGACCCACGCACTCTCCCGGCTCCACGAGCGCACCACCCGCCTGGCTGCCGAGAACACCGCGCTGCTCGAACAGACCGAGGGGCTGGTGTGACGGCGACCGCCGCGCACCGGGCGGCCGTTGGCGACGTCGATTCCGGCCTGACTCGTGCCACTTTTGGTTGGTTGGTGGGTGTTTGTGGGTGTTTTGCCTGGTGAGAGCGGGGTTGGTTAGTGTGGTTCACACACTAATCGGGTTGTTGGAGGGGTGGTGTGGCGTACGTTCGGAAGGTGAGAACGGCCTCGGGTGCGACGGCTGTTCAGATCGCGGAGTATCGGGATGGGCGTGACCGGGTGTTGGAGCATCTCGGGTCGGCTCACACCCTGAGGAACTGTTTGCCCTTGTCGTCGCGGCGAGACGGAAGCTTGCGCCGTTGCAGGACGAGCTGGACTTTCTGTCACCGGCTGCGGTCTCGAGGTCGTTGACCATCACTGGCAGGGGTTCGACCGCGTTATGGGACAGCCTGCGCCGTGTCTATACCGATCTTGGTTTCGAGGTTCTCGCAGATGACGTGTTCGCTCAGCTGGTGTTGGCGCGGGTGATCAAGCCGACCTCGAAGGCCGGTAGCATCCGCGAGCTCGACTCCTTGGGGATCCCGCATGCCGGGTTGCGGTCCGTGTTCCGTTGTCTGGCTCGGGTTCAGGCCGAGGATTATCGTTCAAAGATCTCAAGGCTGTGTTTCGAGAATGCTCGTGTTGATGGGAATCTCACTCTTG
The DNA here is from genome assembly GCF_003666605.1 of Propionibacterium australiense. Classification (GTDB taxonomy): domain Bacteria; phylum Actinomycetota; class Actinomycetes; order Propionibacteriales; family Propionibacteriaceae; genus Propionibacterium; species Propionibacterium australiense. The sequence goes on from NZ_RCIV01000012.1 coordinate 86,121, forward strand.
TTCTCTATGATGTGACGACCTTGTATTTCGAGGCCGAGC
>NZ_RCIV01000013.1 GCF_003666605.1 Propionibacterium australiense
ACCAGAAACCCACGAGAACTACAACCGGGCCATCAACAAAATCAGATGGCAGATCGAACAGGCCATCGCCAACCTCAAAACCTGGCACACCCTCAAAATCGGTTACAGACGCCCCGCCGACACCCTCCCAAACACCATCACAGCAATACTCGGAATCATCTTCACCTACACCCCATGAATAAGCCTCTGGCATTGGCGTGTCACAATGAAAGGTGAAGACCTGCCGCTGAGTAATTGGATTATCAAATACACCAATTATGACCGCCATGCCCTAAGCCGGCCTGTGGGCGTGCAAGTATTCTGTGATGCGCTGATCCCAAACAGCAGGGGTGAATCCAGTGGCTTCCAGCTTGCTCAGATTAAGACTCGAGTCCGCCGGCCTCGGGGCCGCCTGCTTGCCGGCGAAATACTCCTCGGTCGTCACAGGCTTCACGTCCGCCGGGTCATGGCCGGTGAGTTCGTAGACGCGTTTGGCCACGTGGGCCCAGCTGACCACCTCGCCTTCGCAGGAGAGATTGTAGGTACCGAACTCGGCGCCGGTGCGCAGCAGGTGGATGATGCCCGCCGCCAGGTCGGCGGTGAAAGTCAAGCGTCCAATCTGATCATCCACCACGGATGGTGCGACACCGCGTGCAGCAAGGTCGGCCATGGTACGCACGAAATTCCGGCCATCGCCGACAACCCAACTCGTGCGGACCAGATAGTGCCGCGGCACAGCGGCCACGGCCGCATCGCCACCGGCCTTCGATTGTCCGTAGACACTCAGCGGGCTGGGTGGCTCGTCCTCGGCGTGGAGGCTCTTCGTGCCATCGAAGATGTACTCGCTGGAGACGTGCACCAGCACGATGCCGTGCGCCGAGGCGGTGCGGGCCAGGTTCGCCGGGCCGATCGCATTCGCGGCCCAGGCTCGGGGACGCCCCTCCGCCGTCTCCGCGCCGTCGACATCTGTCCAGGCCGCCGCGTTGATGATGACATCGATGCCGGACCAGTCGTAGGCGTCCACAGCGGCCCGATCGCTGATGTTCAGTTCGTCAAGGTCGACTCCGATCGGCTCGAACCCAGACGCCGCCAGTTGCTTCATGAGCGCCCGACCCAACTGCCCGCGGCAGCCAGTGACGAGCACCCGGGGAATCCTTGGTGGGAAGGGCTTCACCATGGCCAGGCGGGGGTGCGTCTTGTCCTTATCTGACAAGATCGCCTTGCCCAGGGGGATCGGCCAGTCGATGGCTGCGGTCTCGTCGGCCAGATTCAAGAAGGTGTACTCGGCATCAGGCGACCAGTGGTCGTTAACGAGATAGCTGTAGGCGGTATCGGGTTCCAGCGTCTGGTAGGCGTTGCCGACCCCGCGTGGCACGAATACGGCTGTGCCCGGGTCGATCTCGCAGGTGAACACGGTACCGAAGCTGTTGCCGGCACGTAAATCGACCCAGGCTCCGAAGACACGCCCAGTGGCAAGGGAGACGAACTTGTCCCAGGGCTCGGCGTGAATGCCGCGGGTGACCCCCACCGCATCGTTGAACGAGATGTTGTTCTGCACTGGGCCGAAATCGGGCAGCCCCAATGCGGACATCTTCGCGCGTTGCCAGTTCTCCTTGAACCATCCCCTGCTGTCACCATGAACAGTCAGGTCGATGACGAGGAGATCCGGGATCGGGGTGGATCGCACGTCGAGCTGCTTGGAGTATTCGAGAGTCATAGTGGTCACTGTCCCTGCGCTGCGTACCTTGCCTCGGCGGTCGCCTTCTGGGGACGCCACCAGTCCTCGTTGGCGCGGTACCAGTCGATGGTGGCGGCCAGGCCCGCGTCGAAGTCCTGGTAGACCGGCGCCCAGCCCAGCTCGGTGCGCAGCGTGCTCGCGTCGATCGCGTAGCGCATGTCATGGCCGGGGCGATCATTGACATGATCGTAGTCACCGGGGTCACGGCCCATGGCGGCGAGGATCTTCTCGATCACCGTCTTGTTATCGAACTCGCCGTCGGCGCCGATGAGATAGGTCTCGCCGATCCGTCCCGCCTCAAGGATGCGCAGAACTGCTGCGTTGTGATCGTCCACGTGGATCCAGTCGCGCACATTGAGACCGGCGCCGTAGAGTTTCGGGCGGACGCCGTCGATGATGTTCGTGATCTGACGGGGAATGAACTTCTCGACGTGCTGGCGGGGGCCGTAGTTGTTCGAGCAGTTGCTGATGGTGGCCCGCACCCCGAAGCTGCGCACCCAGGCGCGCACGAGCAGGTCCGAGCCAGCCTTGCTCGACGAGTAGGGACTCGACGGGTCGTACGGGCGATCCGGGGTGAACCTTTCGGGATCGTCCAGTTCCAAGTCGCCGTAGACCTCGTCGGTGGAGATGTGGTGATAGCGCACGTCATGGGCGCGCACCGCCTCGAGCAGGCAGAAGGTTCCCACCAGGTTCGTCTGGATGAACGGCTCGGGGTCGATCAGGGAGTTGTCGTTGTGTGATTCGGCGGCGAAGTGCACCACCGCATCGGCCCGCGACACGAGAGCGCCGACCAGCCCACGATCGCAGACGTCACCGGTGACCAGCTCGAAGCGGTCGTCGGGCAGGTCCGCGAGCGAGGCGGTGGTGCCCGCATAGGTGAGCTTGTCCAGCACGGTGACCGTGTGGTCGGTGCGTGCCAGGAGCAGATGGACGAAGTTCGATCCGATGAAGCCGGCGCCGCCGGTGACGAGCAAGTGAGTCATGATCCCTCCCGGATGCTATGAGGTTCTGCAATCGTCATCATCCCCGGAGGCTTTCGCCTCATCGGGGAAGACCCAGATGCGGTAGGTGAAGTAGCGAAAGACGGTGGCCATGGCCTGTCCGATGAGAGTGCCCGAGATATTGTCCGAGAGCCAGCTGTGCAGGCCGAGCACGTAGCGCGAGAAACCCAGGCAGAGCTCCTGCAGACCCATGGCGATGACGTTGAGAATGACGAACGCGAGTAGCCGGCCCCCGGTGACCCGAGACTTGCGAGAGTTGAATGTCCAGACCTTGTTGCCGATGTAGGTGAAGACCGAGGCCACGGCGATGGCGATGAGCTTAGCGGCCAGCGGCCTGTCGAACATCGGGCCGTGATGCCCCGGCCAGGGCCGGGCGTAGACCAGCAGATTGAAGGTGAGGTAATCGATGACGAACGCCACGCCGCCGACCGCAAGGAACTGCAGGCCGGCGACGAGATGCTCCTCCAAGAGGCCTCTGGTTCTGCCAGTGCTGACCTGATCACTCGATGCCACCCACTTACTCTATGCGGCCCACGGCAGGTCACGGGTTAGGGGAACACCCTTCAGGGTACGATCCTCTCGTGAATGAACCGGTGAAGCGTCCAGGAACGCCCCCTGACCCCGATGCCTACAAAGACCTGCGCATCGTGGCCATCGTCCCCTGCTACAACGAAGAGGCGGCCATCGCCAAGGTCGTCACCGATCTGCGCGAGGCGGTGCCCCCGATGGAGATCTACGTCTACGACAACAACTCAAGCGACAACACCGCGGCCGTTGCAGAGGCCGCTGGCGCGATCGTCCGTTTCGAGGAACGCAAGGGCAAGGGCAACGTCGTGCGACGCGCCTTCGCAGACATCGACGCCGACGTCTACGTGATGATCGACGGCGATGACACCTATGACACCGCTGATCTGCCGGCCATGATCGATCTTCTGCTGCGCGGCCCCTACGATCATGTGCTTGGCTGTCGGCAGGACGACGCCGAGGACTCCAAGTACCGTCCCGGCCATGCCGCGGGGAACAGGGCCTTCAACCGTTTCGTCTCGTGGACCTTCGGTGAGCAGGTCACAGACATGCTCTCCGGCTATCGGGTCTTCTCTAGACGTTTCGTGAAGAGTTTCCCCGCCACCTCTCGTGCGTTCGAGATCGAGACCGAGCTCACCGTGCACAACATGAGCCTGCGCGTGCCGAACGCCGAACACCCCTGCGGTTTCCGGGACCGAGCCGAGGGCACCGAGTCCAAGCTGAACACCTTCAGCGACGGCTTCAAGATCCTCGGGCTCATCATCAGCCTCACCCGGCATGAGCGACCGGTGTTCTTCTACGGCATATGGTCTGTGTTGTGCATCCTCGTCGGCCTGCTCGTGGGCATACCTGTCATCACCGAGTTCACCCGAACCCACCTCGTGCCGAGGCTCCCCTCGGCCCTGCTCGCCACGGGACTGATCCTCATCGGCGTCGTCATGTGGATGCTCGGACAGATCCTCGAGGGCATCAGGCGGAACCGCCGTGAGGAGGCACGGCTGCAGTACCTGCAGTACGCAGCCCCCCGTTGATCAGTGCGGAGCAGCCCTCCCCCGCGCGCAACTGGGGCGATGCCCCCCGGCCGACGGTGATCCTCTACCTCGCCCCGACCGTCATTGCTGGCAGGCGGTGATCCGGTACAGGGTGTTGCCCTCGTCGTCGCTCAGGACCGGTTCGAACCCAGGCGTGGACTCGTCGATGTCGTAGCCCTTCCAGTTGGCCGGGTCATAGCCAATGAACACCGGTGTCAGTGGGCCGCCGTTGATGCCGTTGGACTCCATCGACAGGTAGTACTGCACGTTGTACTTGTCGAGGACCCGGCATACCTGCTCGTTCGTCGCTGCCTCGCTGAGATGGCCCTGGACGGTCTTGATGTCCTGGGTCGGGTGGCCGATCCAGTTCGCCTCGTAGTCCTTGAAGTAGACGTTCACGTCGAAGAGCGGGTAGGCGTAGGCCGAGCCGTCGTACGGGAAGTTCGCCACCTCGACCCCCTCGGGGACGATCTCGGCGACCTGTTCGAGAAAGGCGTACTCGTCGTCCTGGAAGGGGGTGTTCTGGTTGAGCTCCGATTCCTTCTGCAGGATCTCGCGCTGGGAGCTCTGGCCTGCGCCGACGCAGGTCAGAACCACGACGACGAGCAGGGCGATCAGATGGGGCACCAGACCCGGTTGTGCATGGCGGAGCCTGCCCCAGCACCACTCGCAGGCCTTGACCAGGCCCAGGGCGGCCAGGGGTATTGCCATCATCGGCCCGGCGGCGATCAGCCGGTTGCTGTCGTGGTACCAGAAACCGGTGAGGACATTGCGGAAGGTGCTGCGCGAACTCGTGGTCACGACATAGAAGAAGCCCATGAGGACCCACGAGCCGACAAGCCACACGAGACGGCTGTTGCGCACGGCCGCAACGATGCCGACGAGCACCACGGCGGCGAGCAGATACTGCCCCTGCTGCCCACCGTCGTTCGGGGCAGAGGTTGCGTAGGCGCGCACGGCCTGTGCGGCCGACTGGAAGGGCGGCCACTCGAAGGTGACCGTGCGCTGAAGGGCCGGGTGCTTGAACAGGACGCCCCAGCAGACGCCTACAACTGCGACGAGGAGCGCGCTCAGGCCCGAGGCCATCACGATGCGACGAAGCCCCTGCCACTTGGTGCCGCACCAGTGGAAGAACTGCTGGACTAGGAACGGCAGCCCGAGCACGACGATTGTGAACGCCGAGTTCGGCTGCGCCAGACCGATGCCGACGAGGCCGACGAGCAGTACGACGGCCCGTGTGACGTGCTCGCGTGGCGGGGCGCCCAGGTGCGTCAAGGCGCGAACGAACAGGGCGATGAAGGCCGGCAGCAGCGCGTAGGACAGGAAATTCGAGTAGAGCACCCCATAGATGACGAAGCGGTAGGGGAAGGTCGCGAACAGCCCGCTGAAACCGAGGGAGAGCGCGACCCAACGTGGGGTGTGCCCGAACAACTCACAGGTCAGGCCGAGCACGCCGAGAGGCCAGACCAGGACGAGGATCGCCGTGCTGCTTGCGGCGACGGCCACGGGGATCGACACGCCCGTGCCCTGGACGACGAGAGCGATCATGTCGTGCCAGGCGGCGGGGTAGAGAGTCGAACCGGCGGTGCGGTCGACCATCGCCGAGGTGAGTGTCGAGCCGTTCTGGGAGTCGAGGATGTACTTGATCACCGAGAAGTGGAAGGGCACGTCATAGGGCTGGGGGAAGTTCTCCGGGCCGCGCATCGGTCGTGCGAAGTCGAAGACCCAGATGATGAGGCAGATGACGAAACCCGTCACATAGGCCATGACCAGGGTGCGCAGGGGCGGGTGCCCGTCGCGAGAGTCCTGATCGGGAACAGATCGTCCCGTACGGCGTGCGGGCAGGTTGATGAGCAGGCGCAGGGCCCAGAACAGACCGATGCACACGAGGACACCGAGAAGGATGCTCGCCGGGCTGAACCCGATACCAGCTTTCCCGTAGACCACCGCCAGGGTGGCGACCAGCGCAGTGGAGATCATGGGGGCCGGGTAGACCGCTCGGACACCGCGGGCCCCGAGCGCCAGCAGGGCAAGCATGCCCGGCAGCATGTACAGGACGATGGTCAGGAGAAGTGGGAGAACCATCTGGGCCCAAGGCGTCACGGGTCGTCCTTTCCACGGGTCATTGTCGGTGTGCGGTGCAGAACATCATGCGCCACGATTCCAGGGGAATACCGGAGAACATTTGGGCCACAGCATAACAACACATGCTGCGGCGAGCCGCGACGAATAACCGTCAGACACTGGCTAACCTCTGCCAGGGCACCACCGGAGCGAATCGAGCCGTAAGAGTCGGCCGGATCCGGGAATGGTAGGGGTTGAGGAGAACCAGAGTGAGGGTCCGACAGTTCGACGTCTGGGCGTGCGTTCCTGCCGTCATCGCGCCGGCTGCGGCCGTGTTCGGCCACAGCTTCGCCACGACCGGCTCAACCGCCGAGACGAGGCGCCTTCTGAGAGAGGAACCAGTTCTGCTGTTCGGCGGCGCCCTGCTGCTCGCCATCCTCGTCTACTGGGCCGCGCATCTGGTGTTCGTGTGGTTTGACCGGGCCGTGGCGGGCGCCGCCGGAGCGCCGCACGGACATTATTTCAGCAGAAAGCTGTGGCTGACCGTGGTTGCTCTGCTCATCCCCTGGTCCGCATGGTGGGTGATCCACTACCCCGGCGCCCTCGATGACGACACGATCTACCAGTTGCTCCAGAGCAGCGGCTTCCGGCCGTGGAGCAATCACCATCCTGTTTTCGACACCTGGTTGTTCGGTCGCTTCTGGGCTCTCGGAGACCTCTTGGGCTCCAAGAGCACGGGCCTAGCCGTTTTCACCGGACTCAACATGGTCGCGACCGCCCTGGCGACCGGAGCCGCAATCCACTACACGCGATGGCTGGGCGCACCCCGCGTGATGGTGCGGCTGCTCACCGCATCCCTGGCGCTCATCCCGATCATCCCCATGTTTGCGATGAGCATGACCAAGGATTATCTGTTCGGGTGGATCTACCTGCTGCTCACCCTCTGCTTCATCGAATGTGTACGGACGCGGGGCCATGCTGTGCGGAACAGGGGCTTCGCCCTTCTCATGTTCTCCACGGCCCTGCTCTCGATGCTCACCAAACAAACCGGTCTCTACTGCCTGCTCGCCGCTGTCGCGGCCCTACTCCCCTGGTGCTGCCACAATCGCCTGCGCGTCACCGGCGTCCTCGTGACACCGCTCATCCTGTTCCTGCTCTTCTCTCACCTCGCTCTGCCGGCGCTCGGGGTGCAACGGACCAAGACCAGTGAGATGCTATCGATCCCGCTTCAGCAGACGGCGCGCTACGTCGTCATGTATCCGGACGAGGTCACTGCCGAGGAGAGGGAGGCCATCGAGGCCGTCCTGCCCTACGAACAGCTCGACGAGCTGTACAAGCCACATCGCTCGGACGCCGTCAAGGACAACTGGCTCGCGGGCGATGATCTCGCCGCGATGAAGGCGTATTTCAGGGTCTGGTTCGCGATGGGGCTCAAGCATCCATTGGCCTATGCTGTAGCGACCTTCAACAACACCTACCCGCTCTTCTATCCGCAGCCAATGGATGACCTCTATGACCAGGTCAGTCCCTCGTTCTTCACGCCCGAGCGAATCGACTACTGGTACGCGATCAGCGAGCACGACTCGGTGACTCGTCAGGACATCGAACAGGAATTGTCAGGCATCGAGGCAGCGCCCGGCATGACCACTGTGCGCGGCATCGTGAACAATGCGTACCACGGTGTGCGTCACAGTCTTGTCGGCGTGATCCTCCTGTCCGGCGCGACCTACTGCTTCTGGATTCCACTGCTCGCCGCCTGCTATCTGGTCCGTACCCGCCGAACGCATGTTCTGCTCGCTCTGGTGCCATACATGGTCTTCTTCCTGACACTCGTGGCAGGCCCCATCGTCCTTCCGCGCTACCTCTCGACGACGGTCTACCTGCTACCGACGATGGTGGCGCTGCCGTTCGCCGCCTACCGAAGGGCAACGCCGCCGGTTGAGGGGTCCGGAGCCCAGGACGAGGGGTGACGACAGCCTCGTGATGCACAGAACCATGCAGTGCCGACCGTGGCGCCACCATATATTGTGGGGCGCAGTAATGTCCATCCGGTGCGTCAGCATCAGCGCTGAGGGGAGCTTCCGTGCAAGCAGATTTGGTGATCGTCGGCGCGGGCCTGTACGGCCTGACCATCGCGGAACGCGCCGCGAACGAACTGGGCCTGAAGGTGGCCATCGTCGACCGGCGCGGCCACATCGGCGGCAACGCCTACACCGAGCGCGAGGCCCGGACCGGCATCGAGGTGCACCGCTACGGCGCCCACCTGTTCCACACCTCCAACGAGAAGGTGTGGGCCTACGTCAACCAGTTCACCGACTTCACCGGCTACGTGCACCACGTCTACACGACCCACAACGGCGAGGTCTTCCCGATGCCCATCAACCTGGGCACCATCAACCAGTTCCTCCATGCGGCGCTGACCCCCCAGCAGGCCCGCGACTGGGTGCGCGAGCAGGCCGGCGAACTCGCCGGGACCGACCCCGAGAACCTCAACGACAAGGGCATTCAGCTCATCGGCAGGCCCCTCTACGAGGCCTTCATCAAGTACTACACGGGCAAGCAGTGGCAGACCGACCCGAAGGACCTGTCCGCCTCGATCATCAACCGCCTGCCGGTGCGCTACACCTACGACAACCGCTACTTCAACGACACCCACGAGGGCCTGCCCGTCGACGGCTACACCGCCTGGTTCGAGCGCATGGTCGACAACCCGAACATCGAGGTGCACCTGAACACCGACTTCTTCGACGACGGCGAGTTCGGCAAGGCGGCCACCGTGGGTGCCGTGCCGGTGGTCTACACCGGCCCGGTCGATCGCTACTTCGACTACGCCGAGGGCGAGCTGGGCTGGCGCACCATCGACCTGGAGGAGGAGGTTCTGCCGATCGAGGACTTCCAGGGCTGCGCGGTCATGAACTACCCCGACCCCGACGTGAAGTTCACCCGCATCCACGAGTTCCGGCACTTCCACCCCGAGCGCGACTACACCAAGGACGCCACCGTCATCATGCGCGAGTACTCGCGCTTCGCCGGCCGTGACGACGAGCCCTACTACCCGGTGAACACGGCCGAGGACCGCGCCAAGATCCTCAAGTATCGTGAGCGCGTCAAGGCCGAGAAGCAGATCCTGTTCGGCGGGCGTCTCGGCAGCTACAAGTACTTCGACATGCACATGGCGATCGGCTCGGCCCTGAGCATGTACGAGAACAAGCTCAAGCCGCACTTCGCCGCCGGCGAGGCGCTGGTCTCCGGAGGAGTTGACGAGTGAGTAACACCGAAACCACCGCTTTGCGTGAGATCGCCCACGTCTTCTTTGCTGAGGCCGATGACGCGGCCGGCATGATGCTGTGCATCGACAAGCCACTCAAGGACCAGGAGGTCTCCCGCGTCGTCGATCCGGCCGCGATCCCCGAGGAGGACCGCATCTCGCGCTCCTCGCTGCGGGTGCGCGAAGGCATGAGGGCCTCATTCGGTTCCTACTTCAACGCCTTTCCGGCTGGTTATTGGCAGTGGTGGACATCGGTCACCGAGGTGACGCTGCGGGTGAGCACCAGCGGGTCCGGCCGCATCATCGTCCACAGTTCCCGGGCCCGCTCACTCGGCACCACCAAGACCAATACCAGCGGCCGTTCTGGCAAGCCCGCCTTCTCCTCCGTGGTCATGTCCAAACAGGTCTCCGGCGAGGGACAGACGACGGAGTTCACCCTACCGCTGAAGAACTTCGGTGACGGCGGCTGGTACTGGTTCGACCTGGTGGCCTCTGCTGACGAACCCATCGTCCTCAACGAGGCCCTGTGGCTGGCCGCCGACAACGGCAGACACGGCACCGTCACCCTCGGCATGACCACCTTCAACCGGCCTGCCGACGCCGTGCAGAACGTGCTCCGCGTGGCTGGTGCCGCCGAACTCGATGACTGCGTACGCGAGATGCTCGTCGTCGATCAGGGCAACAAGCAGGTCGAGGACGATCCCCGCTACGCCGAGGCCTCGACGGCCATGAAGGGGCGGCTGCGTGTCATCAAGCAGGGCAACATGGGCGGCTCGGGAGGCTATGCCCGGGGCATGTACGAGACGGTCAAGGGCAGCAACGGCACCACGTCGGACTATTTCATGACCCTCGACGACGACATCGAGATCGAACCCGAGTCGATCTTCCGTGCCTGCGTCTTCGCTGACTACCTGACCCACCCGGCCATCGTCGGCTCCCACATGTTCGACATCAACCGCCGATCGTCCCTGCTGGCCTACGCCGAGGTCGTCGACGAGTACCGCTTCAACTGGGGGCCGATTCCTGGCCTCGGCGACATCGACTTCTCCGACGAGGGCCTGCGATCCATCGCCGAACTGCATCGCCGCTGGGACGCCGACTACAACGGCTGGTGGATGTGCCTCATACCGCGCACCATCATCGAGGAGATCGGCCTTCCGCTGCCGGTCTTCATCAAATGGGACGACTCGGAGTATTCTCTGCGCGCCCGCGCCCAGGGCTATCCGACGATCTCGCTCCCCGGCTCGGCCACGTGGCATGCCTCATGGATCGACAAGGACGACGCCACGGACTGGCAGGCCTATTTCCACGAGCGCAACCGACTCATCGCGGCACTGCTGCACTCGCCCTACGCAGTGGGGGGACGCATGGTGCGCGAGAGTGTCAATGTCCTCACCAAGCACGCCCTGTCGATGCAGTACTACGCGGCGACGCTGGTCGCGCAGGCCATCGACGACGTTTTCGCAGGCCCTGATCGGCTCCACGGCATGCTCGAGTCCAAGGCGGCCGAGATGCGGGCGATGAAGGACGATTTCGTCGATGGGCCGGTCATCACCGACTTGTCGCAGCGCCCGGCCATCAGGGCCGAGCGCGCGGTTCCGCGCATCACGAAGGCCAAGCAACCCAACCCGCGCACCCTGATCCCCTGGGCCGCGACTGTGGCGATCCGGCAGGTCTTCAAGAAACCGACCGAGCTGTCCCGCAGCTACCCCGAGCGGGCCGTCGCCAGGGGCGACGCGGCCTGGTACTATCTGCCCAAGCTCGACTCGGCCCTGGTCAGCAACAGCACCGGTAACGGTGTCAGTCTCTACCAGCGCGACCCCCAGCAGGCCCGAAAGTTCCTGGGCAAGGACCTCGTTCTCCACGCACAACTCGCCAAGGCATGGCCTCGACTGGCCAGAACCTACCGGCAGGCCCTGCCTCGCATCACCTCGATGGAGGAGTGGGGAAAGACCTTCGCCAAGTACCCCGAGCAGGACTGATCTCGTGAGTTCTTCCTCGCAGAGTCCCGTGCCCGCGACACAGCTCGAGTTCCACGCCCCCGGACAGGGGCGTGGGCTCCGTGAGGTCTTCACCAACCGCTTCCTGCTCAAGCGCATCGTCAACAAGGAGATCCAGGTCCGCTACCGGGCCTCGGTGCTCGGTCTGGTGTGGAGCTACATCAAACCGGCCATCCAGTTCGCTGTCTTCTTCGTGGCGATGGGTATCTTCCTCGGCCTCAACAGGGGTCTGCCGAACTACGCGATCTACATGTTCAGCGGCATCGTCGTGATGAACCTGTTCACCGAGGTCTTCGGCAACTCCGCGCGCATCATCGTGGGCAACGGCGATCTCATCAAGAAGATCTACCTGCCGCGTGAGCTGTTCCCGGTCTCGAGCCTGTGGGTGGCGTGGATCCACTTCTTCCCGCAGGTGGCGATCCTGCTGGTCGTCGACCTCATCGTCGGCTGGCATCCCACGCTCGTGCAGATCCTGGCGTTCCTCGCCGGTTTCGTCATCGTCTCGGTGTTCGCGCTGGCCCTCGGCCTGATCTTCGGCACGGCCAACGTCTTCTTCCGCGACTCGGAGAACTTCGTCGACCTCATCAACATGGTGGTCACCTGGCTGAGCCCGGTGCTCTACATGTGGGTGCTGGTGGCGAACACACTGCCGCACTGGGCGGTGGTGTTGTACAAGTTCAACCCGCTGACGACCGCCGTCGAACTCTTCCACGACGCCTTCTGGGCGCCCACCGTCACCGGCGAGGTCCCCTACGAGACCTGGCACGTCATGCCCCACCTGTTCTCGTACTGGACCCCCATCGCGCTGGTGACCAGCTTCGGTCTGCTGCTCGTGGGCGACCTGCTGTTCCGTCACTTCGAGGGCAAGTTCGCACAGGAGCTGTGATGGCCAGGAAGATCGCACTCGAACCGCGCGACGAACGCGTCGTCGTCACCGCACAGCACGTCACGAAGACCTTCCTGCTGCGTCACACGCGCTCCATCAAGGAGGCCGTCGTCTGGCTGTTCAAGGGCCGCAAGAAGGACATCACCAACGAGTTCCAGGCCATGAACGACGTCAGTTTCGACATCGCCGACGGCGAGTCGGTCGCACTCATGGGCTTCAACGGCTCTGGCAAGTCCACGACCCTCAAACTCATCAGCGGCGTCATGCACCCCGACGGCGGCGCCGTCGGCATCAAGGGCAAGGTGGCCGGCCTCATCGAGGTGGGCGCCGGTTTCCACCCCGACCTCACCGGCCACGACAACGTCTACCTCAACGGCGCGATCCTCGGCATGAGCAAGGAGCAGATCGACGCCGCCTATGACGACATCTTGGAGTTCGCCGACATCGGCGACTTCATCAACACCGAGGTGAAGTTCTACTCCTCGGGCATGTACCTGCGGCTGGCCTTCTCGGTCGCGGTGCACACCGACCCGGACGTCTTCCTCGTCGACGAGATCCTCGCCGTGGGTGACGAGCCGTTCCAGAGGAAGTGCAAGGCCCTCATCCGCTCCATGGTGCGTGACGGCAAGACGATCGTCATCGTCAGTCACGATCTCGACATGGTCGAGAAGTTCTGCAAGCGGGGTCTTGTCATGGAGCGGGGCAGGCTGGTCTTCGATGGCCCCTGTGATCAGGCGGTGCGTTTCCTGCGTGGGCGTGCCTTGGATGGCAGTGAGGATCCGGCACGGCCTCCGTTGAGTGAGGAGGAGAAGGCCGAGCGGTTGTTCACCGACGCCGAGCGTGCGGCGGTTCCGGTTCGGGTGCGTGTCGGTGGCCCGCCACTGACCGCAGCCGAACGGGCCTGAGTCACTGCGGCACGTCCCGATGGCCGGGCAGGTCAGCTGGACGGAGGCTGTTGGCTGGCCCGCACCTTGCCCTTGCCGTGCCGCACCATGATCCGGTAGGCCGGTTTGCGGGCCCATGTCGGGACGAGGCGGTAGCCGCCGCGCACGACGATGTTGCGCAGCCCCTGACTCCGGGTGACGAAACCCGATGCCATGAAGGCCCGCTGCAGCTCGATCTCGCTGCGCAGCATCTCCTCGCCGCCGCGGCGCTGGTAGGCGCCGGCGCCGACCCGGTAGAGCACCAGGGGCTCGGCCAGGTTCGCCACCCGGGACCCCGTCTGCAGCATGCGGACGAACAGCCAGTAGTCCTCCATCTTGGCGAGCCTGCGGTAGCCGCCGGCGCGGGCCACCGCGGCCTTGCGGTAGACGACCGTCGGATGGTTGAACGGGTCCCGGAAACGCGCCATCTCGGTGATCTTCTCCGCCGTGGTGGGCAGCACCCGCACCACGCCCCTCGGGCCCGACTCGGTCTCGAACTCCTGGATCGCCGCGCCCAGCAGGTCGAGCGGCTCGCCCCCGTCCCCCACGATGACCGGGATCTGGGTGGCGAAGCGGTGGGGCAGCGAGATGTCGTCGGCGTCGGCGCGCGCGACGATCTCGTAGCGGCAGGCCTTGAGCCCTTCGACGAGGGCGTCGGCCAGGCCACGGTTGTGACCGATGCGCACGACGGTGACCGGCACGCCGCCGACCGCCGAGCCATCGATGGCGGCGTCGAGGACCGTCTCGATCTCGTCACTGACCTCGCCATCGCGGACGATGACGATCTCGTCCGGCTTGAGGCTCTGGTCGATGCTCACCGAACGCAGCGCACGGGCGAAGAACGCCGGGTCGTCGCCGGCGTAGACGGGCAGCAGGACGCTGAAGGCCGTCATCGGTCCCCCTCGACGGCGAGGACGTCGGCCTCGGCGGGGGTGCCGGCCAGTACCTGGGCGTTGCTGCGCGGCCCGTGGCGCAGCCCGTCGCGCAGCCCGGCCCGCAGCCCCTTGCGCAGGGTGGCGCGGTCGGGGGAGGCCTTGAAGGTCGAGGCCCAGCGGCGGAGCGTCGAGCCGCCGTAGAGCAGGCGTTCCCAGCCGGCCAGGGCCGGTGACCGGGTGAACATCCACACCTTGTTCCGCACCTCCTGGTAGAACCGCGGGCCCGGGTCGGCGCTCGTGTCACCGAATCTCTTCGTCAGGTGCTGGACGCGGCTGGCCGGGACGTACAGGCCCTCGCGGAAGCGCAGCAGGCGCGTCGTGTACTCGAAGTCGTCGTTCCACAGGAAGTAGTCGCTGATCGGCAGGCCCTCGGCCCGGATCGCCTGGGCGTCGATGAGGATCGAGACGAACGAGGCGGAACGGATCTGGCGGCAACCCGCACGTGCGGCATCGCGCCGGTGCTCCCGGCTCGCGCCGAGTCGGCTGCGCGGCGTGTTCATCGGGTGCTCGCGGCCGTCGTGCCAGTCGGCGCGGCTGGCCAGGACCGCCGGAGGCCGCGGGTAGCGGTCACGGACGTTCAGGAGTGCCTGCAGGGCCCCGGGGCTCGGGACGGTGTCGTCGTCCATGATCCACACCAGGTCTGCGTCGTGACGGTTGCAGGCCACGGCGATGCCGGCGGCGAAGCCTCCGGCACCACCGGTGTTCCTCGCCATGGTGACGACCTCGGTGACCGCAGGGTGCTCGGCCGCGACGCGTGGCGACTCGTCAGTGGAGGCGTTGTCGACGACGACCAGCGCCTCGGGCGGGCGCGTCTGCATGCCCAGACCGTCGAGACAGTGGCCGAGGAGTTCGGCGCGGTTCCACGCCACGACGACGGCGACGACCCGGGATGCTCGGGGGCCGCCGTTGGGGGTGTGGAGATCAGCCATGGCACAAGGTTATCCGGCCGCGGTGACTCTGTGCCCAGGGCGTGCCGGGCAACGAAGACTCAGCAGATTCTCAGGATTTCCGCACGTTGCGCGGGGCAATTTCTCAGATGATTCTCAGAAAAATCCCCTAACCTTTATCAGCCCCCTCCGATGTCGAAAGGCTCCGGCCGGCAGCACGTCACTGAGTGAACAGTTCACGACGTCTGCTTCGCCGGCGCCTCTCGGATAGCCGCCCCGTCCCGCCGGGCAGTCCACTGGGGACGATCTGGGCGGCCAGCAAGAAAACCCATGAGAGAGGACACGAACCCCGATGACGAACCACCGCGCGCTGTTCCATGCGCCATCACGCTGGCGCCTGGCCGTGCTCGCCTCGGCGCTGCTCATGCTGGTCGGCCTGATCCAGCTGGTCCCCACCAGCCAGGCGGCTGCTGCCTCCGAGATCAGCGCGAAATACGAGTCCTATGGCGGCGCCTCCAGTCGTCTGGGCAAGCCCACCGGTAAGGAGGTCTGCGGGCTGAGCAGGGGCGGCTGCTACCAGAACTTCCAGGGCGGGGCCATCATCTGGTCCGAGAAGACCGGAGCCCACATCAGCGTCGGATCGATCCGGGGCAAGTGGGTTGAGATGAATTCCTACAAGAGTTTCCTCGGTTACCCCACGACCGATGAGATCTGCGGACTCAAGAACGGCGGCTGCTACCAGGGTTTCGAGGGCGGTCAGGTGCACTGGTCGCCGGCGACCGGCTCCCATGCCACATCGGGGGAGATCGCCGAGAGGTGGACTGCCGGCGGCGCCGAGAACGATGCTCTCGGCTATCCCACCGGCGACGAGGTGTGCGGGCTCTGGAACAACGCCTGCTCCCAGAGCTTCCAGGGCGGGACCGTCTACTGGTCCGAGCTCACCGGTGCCCATGCGATCTATGACGGCGTCATCGGCGACGTGTGGAAGCAGGTCGAGGAGATCACCGGCTACCTCGACTACCCGGTCGGCGAGCAGTTCTGCGGCATGCGCGACGGGGGCTGTGTCCAGTCCTTCTATTACGGCGTCATCATCGGGACCCCCAGCACCGGGACCCATGCCGTCGGCCGTGAGATCTTCCCGCGCTGGCAAGAACGCGGGGCCGTTGAGGGCCCCTTCGGCTACCCGGTCTCCGGTATGGAGGCCGTTCCGGGGGCGATCGTCCAGTACTTCGAGGGCGGGGCGATCTACGGCTCCTACCAGCACCGCGAGTACTGGGCCATCGTCGAGGGCGCCATCTACCGGACCTGGCGTGACGCCGGCGCCGTGAACGGGGACTACGGCGCACCGCTTCGCGATGCGAAGTGTGACGCGGAGGACACCTGCACGCAGGCCTTCGAGCACGGGACCATCACCCAGCACGCCGACGGAACGACCGAGGGCACGGTGACCCCCTGACGCCCTAAGATGCTGAGCCGCTCCGCCGGTGTGAGTGGGGCGGGGACGTGACGCCTGGTGCTGTGGGCCCGCGATCATGATCGGGTACACAGCATCAGGCGTCCTTCTTCTGGTCCTTCTCCTGCGTGGTGCGGGCCCGCTCGATGGCCGCCAGGTGCATCATCTCGGCCTGGGTCGGCATGCCGTAGGCCCTCGCCACCCCGTCGTGCATCTCGATGATCTTGCGGCGCACCCGCTCGGAGAACTCGTGGGCGATCTCGCCCGGCTCGGCGGTCATCGGGGCGCCGTAGACGACGTGCACGTCGGGACGGCCGGGCAGCCAACGTTTCTCGGTGGGTGGCCACGCCGCCCACGATCCCACGAGCGCGACCGGCACGATCGGCACGTTGTGGGCGATCGCCAGGGCCGCCGTGCCCGGCTTGAAACGCCCCATGCCGCCGGTGCGCGAACGGGTGCCCTCGGGGAAGATGAGCAGTGAGACGCCCGCGTCGAGCAGTTCACCGGCCATGCCCCGGTGGTTCTTGCCCTTGCTGCGCGTGCGGTCGACGGGGAACGCGTTCATGAGCAGGTGGGTGCCCATGGCGGTGTACCACTTGTCGAAGAAGTAGTCCGCCGCCGCCCCGGTGGCCAGCTCCTTGGTGAGCCGGTTCGGCATCGTCAGCATGATGAGCGGGCCGTCCAGGTGGCCGGAGTGGTTGGGTGTGACGAGAAACGGTGCCCGCAGCCCGTCGAGGTGCTCCTTGCCGTGCACGTGCAGCTTGACGGCGCGGTTGAGCACGGGCTTGATGAGGCCGAAGCGCACCGAGTCGCGGGCGATGGCCGCCACCGTCGACTTGTACAGGCGCGGGTTGCGTCCGAAATCCATCAGCGAGCCCCCTGCTTGTCATGGCCGCGGCGCACCCCGGCCGCCACCCGGCGGGGCAGCCAGGCCGGGCCGTGCCGCAGCACCCAGCCGGCCACCTTCCAGATGGCCTTGGGCGTGACCTGGACCCGGCCCGCGGCGACCGCTGCGAGCGCCTCGGCGGCCACCTGCCCGGGACTGGTCCAGGCCCAGCCCGGCAGGTGTGGGCGGCGCATCCCGGCGGCCGCGTGGTAGTTCGTCCGCACCCAGCCGGGCAGGACGACAGTGGCATGCACCCCGGTGCCGGACAGGCGCCCGGCCAGGGCCTCGGTGTAGCCGATCACCCAGCGCTTGGTCGCCGAGTAGACGTCGGCGTCGATGAGGGCATTGATCGAGGAGACGTTGACGATCTCGCCTGCCCCGCGGCCGGTCATCTGGCGTCCGGCCGCGCCGGACAGCACGAGCACCGCCAGCGCCATCGCGTTGAGCGCGTCCACCTGGCCCGACCAGTCCGCGCCGAGCAGATCGGTGTGCGCCGCGAATCCGGCGTTGTTGACGAGGGTGGCGATCTCGTGGGATTCGATGAAGGACTCGACCGAACGGATGCCGTCCAGGCTGGTCAGGTCCGCTGAGAGGGTCTCGACGGTCACCCGGTGCCGGCCCCGCAGCTGCCGTGCCGCCGCCTCGAGCCGCGCGGTGTCGCGGGCCACGAGCACCAGGTCGTCACCGCGGGCGGCCAGGGCGTCGGCGAACGCCAGCCCGATGCCACTGCTTCCCCCGGTGACGAGTGCGGTAGACATGGCAGCCAATCTAGTCGGTCCCCGGCATCGGCTCCACCGGTGCGCACCATGCGGTCGGATCCGCGTGTGGCGCCGTGATGAGCGGTGATGCGTCGCCGAGCCGGGGAAGAGGATCTGAGGGGTGAACGTGCCGGGGCCGGCGGGCAGGCGCCCGCCGGCCCCGGCACACAGGTGAGGCGGGCCTGCTCAGCCGGCCAGCAGGCTCGCGGCCTGTTGTGCCATGGCGAGCTCCTCGTTGGTGCCGATGACGAGCACCTTGACCGCCGAGTCGGGGGCCGAGATGAGGTGCGGGGCCTTGTCGCGTTCGCTGTTCAGCTTCTCGTCGAGGACGACGCCGAGGCCGGCCAGCTTGTCGCAGACCAGCTTGCGCACGAACGACGAGTTCTCGCCGATGCCGGCGGTGAAGGTGATCGCGTCGAGACCGCCGAGCAGGGCCGCATAGCCGCCGATGTAGAACGCCAGCCGGTGGGCGTACACGTTCATGGCATTGATCGTGTCCGCGTCGCCGGCCTCGAACTGGGCCTCGGCGTCACGCATGTCGGTGACGCCCGACATGCCGAGCATGCCCGAGTTCTTGTTGAGCTCGGCGTCGATCCGGTCGACGTCCCAGCCCTCGGCGCGGTGCAGATAGGCGAAGATGCCCGGGTCGATGTCGCCCGAGCGGGTGCCCATGACCAGACCGGCCAGCGGCGTCAGGCCCATCGAGGTCTCGATGGCCCGGCCGCCCTTGACGGCCGAGATCGAGGCGCCGTTGCCGAGGTGGCAGACGATCTGGCGCAGCGAGCCCGCGTCGGCGTCCAGCACGCCCGGCACCAGGCCGGCGATGTACTGGTGGCTGGTGCCGTGGAAGCCGTACTTGCGGATCGAGTGCTTCTTCGCCAGCTCGCGGTTGATGGCGTAGGTGTAGGCCTCGTCCGGCAAGTTGACGAAGAACGCGGTGTCGAAGATGCCGACGTGCGGCACGTTCGGCAGCAACTCGAGGGCGGCCCGGACACCCTTGATACCGGCGGGGTTGTGCAGCGGGGCCAGCGGGACGAGTTCCTCGAGGGTGGCCAGCACCTCGTCGTCGATGACCGTCGGCGCCGCGAACCGGTCCCCGCCGTGCACCGTGCGGTGGGCGACGGCCGCGACGTCGTCGAGGGACGGGCCGTGCTCGGAGAACATCGTGAAGACGACCTCGAGGGCCACCGTGTGGTCGGGCAGTTTCGGGGTGACGGAGAACTCCTCGTCGCCGAGCTCGTGGGTGACGATGCCGTCATTCGCGTCGCCGATGCGCTCCACCAGCCCCTTGGCCAGCACGGCCTCAGACTCGGGGTCGATGAGCTGGTACTTCAGGGAGCTGGAACCGCAGTTCAGCACCAGGATTGGCTTGGCCATTTCTCTCCTTGTCAGGTCCGGGTCTCAGGCGAGCGGGCCGCTCGTGCCCTGGGCCTGGATGGCGGTCATGATGATGGTGTTGACGATGTCGTCGACGAGGGCGCCGCGCGACAGGTCGTTGACGGGGCGGCGCAGGCCCTGCAGCAGCGGGCCGATGGCCACGGCGCCCGCGGTGCGCTGGCAGATCTTGTAGCCGATGTTGCCGGCCTCGAGGTCGGGGAACACGAACACGGTCGCATGGCCGGCCACCTCGGAGTCGGGCATCTTCTTCTTGCCGACGACCGGGTCGATGGCGGCGTCGAACTGGATCGGGCCGGCGATCTTCTCGTCGGGGACGCGCGAGATGGCGTCCTCGTAGCCGGCGCGGACCCGGTCGACGTCCGGGCCGCTGCCGGAGGTGCCTGTGGAGTAGGTCAGCATGGCGACCTTCGGGTCGATGTTGAACATGCGGGCGGTCTCGGCGCTGGCCACGGCGATGTCGGCGAGCTGGGCCGGTTCCGGGTTCGGGGTGACGGCGCAGTCGGCGAACAGCAGCACGCGGTCCTTGAGGCTCATGAGGAAGGCGCCCGAGACGGTCTTCATGCCCGGGTTCGTCTTGATGAGCTGCAGGGCCGGGCGGATCGTGTTGGCCGTGGTGTGGTTGGCGCCCGACACGAGGCCGTCGGCGCCACCCATGTAGACCATCATCGTGCCGAAGTAGGCGCCGTCGGTCATGGTCTCGCGGGCCTGCTCGATGGTGACGCCCTTCTTGGCGCGCAGCTCGGCGAACTTGGCGGCGTAGGTCTCGATCCGCTCCGGGTCGTTCATCGAGACGATCTCGACGCCGTCCAGGTTGAAGCCCAGCCTGGCGGCCTCGGCCCGTACCTCGTCGGCCTCGCCGAGCAGCACGACCTTGGCGACGCCGCGGGCCGCGACGATCGAGGCGGCCTCGAGGATGCGGGGGTCCTCGCTCTCGGGCAGCACGATGGTCTTCAGCTCGGACCTGGCCTGGGCCATGAGCTCGTAGCTGAAGCGGGCCGGGGTGCGGGTGGTGACCGGCGTCGAGGCGGCCGCGAGGACGGCCTGGAGGTCGTCGCCGAGCACGGCGGCCGGCACGCCGAGCGAGGCCAGCAGGGTGCGGGTGGCGTCGGTGTGCGAGGGGTTGGTGGCGACGATCGCCGCGACGGTGGCGCACTCGCGGGCCAGCCCGTCGAGGGCGACGCGGGCCACGCCGAGCGTGTGATCGGGACCCTGGGAGGCGTCGACGGCCAGCACGACCGGGGCGGCCAGGTCGGCGGCCAGCCGGCCGTTGAGGGCCAGCTCGGTGGGGGCGGTGACGCCGGTGTAGTCGGTGCCCACGGCGACGACGGGGCCCTTGGCGGCGAGGGCCTCGAAACGTTCGATGATGCCGGCCTCGGCCTCATCGGTGTTCGCGGCGAACTCGTCGAAGGAGGCGCCGACGAGGCCATTGGCAGTGGCCTGCGTGGACAGCGGGTGGAAAACTGCGACGGGATCGGACTGGCGGCCCGCGGCCTCGGCGATGGCCTGAGCAACGGCGCTCAGATCGGCCTGGGCATCGGGGGACGCAACATATACACGTGTGCTCACAGAACAAAGTTACGCCACATGGGCGGCGCTGGCCGAACGGGCGACAACATATTCGGCAGTCAACATGAAACATGTGCCATCCGGTCCTGCTCCACGACGACGCTAGCGGGCGGACCCGTCCGGCAGGCCGCTGCCGCGCAGCTGCCCCACGGCGACGGCGACGATCGCGCCCAGCACGACTACCGTTCCGACGGCGATGGCCGCCGCGGGCAGCGCACCGGCCAGCGCCGCCACGAGCACCCCGCCGGTCACGAGGGCGGCGGTGATCGCCCTGCGGCCTCTCACCCGCTGCACCTGGCAGATGACCGCCAGGCCGATGAGCACGGCGGCCATGGCCCAGCCGACCAGCTGGGGCAGCTGCGGGCCACGGCCCGTGAACATGTCGATGATGCCGACGTGCAGGGCGAGCATGAGCATCGAGAGCATCACCAGGACGACGGTCCAGACCAGCCGTTCGTGTCGCCGGTCAAGGCCGGAGCGCAGCGCAATTGGCCGGGTGAGGCGGTTCCACAGCGGCACGAGCAGGAGCAGCAGGGCACTGGCCGCCAACACGACGGGCATCGCCGCGGCCGCCGCGGTGCGCGAGACCACCGAGCTGCCGTGGCGTCCCGCGGCCTGGCGGGTGACGATCCGCGCGGGCATGTCGTCCCAGGACCACAGGCTGTAACAGACCATCGCGGCCAGGCACAGCACGGTGACTGCGTAGCCGGTGACGGGGTGGACGATGCGGTGCAGGGCAGCCATGGTGCGCTCCTTCGTGGACTGCTCTCACGATGCCCGGCCGCCCACCAGCGCGTCATCGGCCATCAGGACACCGAGGCCTCCTCCTTAAGTCGCATCACGTCGAGTCGCATCCGGGCGGGCGCCGTCCTGCCCGGCACGCCGCGGCAGCCGGGCCAGGATCCGCCAGCCGTCCTCGTGCGGGCCCGCCATCAGCTGCCCGCCGAGCAGCTCGCAGCGCATGCGCATGCCCTCGACGCCCAGCCCCGAGCCGCTGATACCCGGTGCCGGCCGGGTCGCCCGGGCGTTGGTGACCGACAGCTCCACCCAGCCGTCCGTCTCGGTGAGGGTGACGTCGATCCGTGCCCCTGGGGCGTGGCGGTGGGCGTTGGTCAGCGATTCCTGGACGATCCGGTACAGGGCCATCTCCACGGCGGGCGAGACGAGCGGCTGGGTCGGCATGTCGAGGACGATGTCCGGGTTGATGGCCCTGGCCCCGCGCAGCAGATCGGACAGATCGGCGAGTGCCGGCTGGGGAGCGGTGGGCGCCGGTGAGCCGGCCCGGAGGATGCCGACCACCTCGTGCAGGTTCTCGCTGGCCCTTGAGGCCTCGGAGGTCAACTCGGCGAGCAGTTCACCGGCCCGCCGGGGGTTCCTGGCCAGCATCTGCCGGGCGAGCCGTGCGTCGAGCAGCACGGCGGTCATGTGGTGGGAGGCCACGTCGTGCAGTTCGCGGGCCATGAGACCACGCTGCTCCTCAAGGGCCCTGGCGATCCGCGCCTCGCGTTCGGCGCGTTCGGCCCGCAGCAGGGCCTCCGCCCCTGCCGCCCGCTCGTCGGCGGCGCGCAGCCACGCGCCGGTGAGCGTGGGTGCCGCGACGAAGAGACATCCTGAGGCGAATCCGATCATCGCGCGCAGAGCGACCGGCGTGGGATCATCGCCCGGCAGGGCGAGGACGAAGATGACGACCGTGGTCGCGGTGAACAGGCCGGCGGCGCCCCAGGCGAGGCGGGCCCGCGTGCGGCGCCCCAGCCAGTAGGCCAGGGGCAGCTGGACGAGGGCCTGCGTCGCGTAGGGATTGTGCAGCGCGAGAGCCGCCGCCAGGCATGCCACGTGGCAGATCGTGAGCCCCAGCAACGGGCGGGCCGGGAGCACCAGGGCGCAGACGACGCCGAGCAGTACCGCTCCGGCACCCATGATGACCTGCTCGGTCGTCCCGCCGATCACGCTGAGCGCGGTGAGGAGGCCGGCCAGCACCGTACCGAACGCGACGTGGCGTGCTGCCGGGGTGGCGTGCCTTGCCGCCATGAGCCTCACCCCCTGGTCCTGCGTGCCCGGGCCCGCCGGAGCAGCCGGGCTCCAACCGGAACTGTACGCAGCCCGGCCCGCCGCCGTGGCCGGTGACGGCGACAGAGGTCAGGGGCTCCCGGCCGGTGAACCCGCTGCACGAACAACCCGGCCGGCCCTATCGTGGAGACGGTCGACAGCCCCGGCGCCCCGGACCGGTCCGGGGCGTCTCGCAGGGATGGGAGGGCCGATGCAGAACACCCCGACGAGCGGCCGGTCTCACTCCCGCGCGGGGGAACCGGTCACCGTGCTCATCGCGGACGACCAGGAGATCGTCCGCCGCGGGCTGGGCGATTTCCTGTCCGAGACCCCCGGGCTCAGGGTGGTCGGCCAGGCCGGTACGGGGCGTGAGGCGGTGCGGCTCGCGGCCCGTGTCCGGCCCGACGTCGTCCTCATGGACCTGAGGATGCCGGACGGCGACGGGCTGTGGGCCAGCGGGCAGATCCTGGCGGCGCCGGAACCGGCGAGAGTCCTCGTCCTGACGACCTTCGACCTCGACGAGTACCTGTTCGCGGCCATGGACCTGGGCGTGGCCGGTTTCGCGAACAAGGACCTCGACCTTGACGAGCTGGCCGGGGCGGTCCGCACCGTCGCCGACGGCGGTTGCTGGCTGTCGCCGCGGGCCGCGGCCAGGCTCGCCGGTGAGTTCGCCCGGCGCGGGCCGGCCGGTGCCCCGGCCGGTGGCGACCCGCAGACCCTCACGGCAAGGGAGCGTCAGGTGGCGGCCCTGGTCGCCGAGGGCCTCAGCAACCAGCAGATCGCCCGCCGCCTGAACCTCGAGGTGACCACGGTGAAGGCCCACGTCGGCTCGATCCTCACCCGCCTGGACATGACGAACCGCGTGCAGGTCGCCATCTGGGCCCACGATCACCGGCTCGGCTGAAACCCGGACGGCTCAGGCCAGCAGGCCGCGGGGCATGCTCGAACCCCATCCTTGTGGCCACGCCATGCGTCAGTGTAACCGCCACGATAATTACACAGAGGGCCACGGAGGGTGCTTCGTCAGTCCCGTCACCTTCACATCCCTGGGCAATGCCTCGTCGAGGTTGGCCATCGCCTGGTACTTCGTGAGGAATGTGGCTTGGGAATCGAATGCGCCGGCCTCAATGGCCCAAGACAGGAGTGTCAGCGTGTCCGCGTGCTGGATCCGACCGCCCGGGACGTGCTGGCCCTGCATGTGCTGCATGGCGAGTGCCCTCGCCTGCTGCCTTGTCTTCCGCGTGCCCGCCTCATCGTCGCAGACCAGGATCACCTGCTTTCCCGCACGGGCGAGCAGCACGCCGTGCAGAATAGCCATGTTCTCCCCGCGGTCCTTCGGGCGTGCGTACATGTCATCGAAAATCCATGCCGAAGACACTGCGGCAACATCTCCGCAATTCATCGGTCGGGTTGTCCGGGAGCACTTGCTTGAAGCGGTCCGGGAGCCGAGGCCAGACCTCCGCGGCCCGTTTGAACTGTCGCCGTCTCTTCGGTGTGTCAGTGATTTCGAAGTTCACAGCCTCAGGGACGTTCACAATGCGGTGTCCCAGGGCTGCCAAGAGCTGGCGCACGCAATCGGTGGTGAGGAATTTGAAAAGGGGGGCCGTGTCGAAGATGAAGAAGGGGTCCGTGTCAGGTTTGTGCATCAATCGGCGCCGCCCGTGAGTAGTGCCAACTCTTCCGCGGTGAGACCACCACTGGCGTCCGTCGGACGTGCAGGCGCGACGTCATCGGTCTTCATGGGCCGAATGCCCTCCGCCTCCAACCGTGCTGCCACAATGCGCGGGTCGCGCTCGCCCTCCAGCCGTGCAATGGCCGCGGGCGTGATGAGATCCCAGCGGTACGCATAGGTGGCTCGTGCCAGGAGTTCCTGCGGTGCCCGAGGTGTCCTGGCTTGGTCAACGAGCGCCTGGTACTCCGCGCGCCACCCGAACTGTGAAGCGAGGCTCCCCGAGGTCATCGAGTTCCACTCACGGTAGGCGTCCTGGTCGATGGCGCCGATCTCTCGCAGCTGGATCGCCACCATGCCAGGCGAGGCCATGTACCTCTGCACGAGGTCTGACAGCAGGGCGAGGGTGGCCGCTGCGCTGTTCGCTGCGGCCTTGGCGGCATCGGCGGCATCGAGAGGGACGAGAAGGTGCCGGGCGAAGGCATCCGCCTGGATCTCCTCCGGCGTGCGCTCCCCCCAGTCGCCGTGGTCGAGATACCGGTCCACGTTACTCAGCCGCAAGTGCCCCAACTCGTGGGCCAGCGTCGACCTGAGTCGCATCGGATGGACTGTGCATCCGACCGCCATCATGTACCGATCGCCGAGGCGCATGGTCATGCCATGCCCCGGCGCAGGCGCATCGACGTAGGCGACGCCGATGCCCATCGTCCGCTCGATGAGCCGCGCCATGTTCACGATCGGTTCGGCACCCAGGTTGAACTCGAGCCGAAACTCCTCAGCCGCTTCCCGGCCAGCACTCTCGTTGCTCACGCGACTTCCGGTACGCCGAGCTCGTCGAGGCGTCGGGCCAGCCCGAAGGCATAGATCATGTAGTCGGCGAGGGCCTTGGAACCAGCATCATCCGTCCGGCCGGCACATAGCACCTGATCGGCCAGGGTGTTGGTGCCCAGCAGATCGGCGACCAGTACGCCGCAGGCGTCAGCCAGAACCGACAATTCCGCGATCGATGCCTCTCGGTGCCCGGCCTCGATCCGGTGGATCGTCGACTGCGAGATCCCGGTGTACTGCTCCAGGTCACGCTGAGTCAGCCCGAGGGTTTCACGTGCTTCGACCAACCGCCTCCCGATCCGAGCATCAACATCAGACATGGTGAATCACGCTCCTCAGTTTTTGATTCTACTCCACGGGTGGCCGCCCGTCAGCCCCTTGTTGGCTGAGAAGAGATCGTTCGCGTCACACGCCATCCGGTCGCACCACTGAGGGCACCACCATCCCCGAGTACAGATTTCCGGCCGGGTCCATCTCAGGCCAGCAGCCCGCGGATGTCGTCCAGGGTCAGGGCGCCGCTGCTCAGCGCCTCGTCGCCCACCACCTGGTCGAACAGATCGCGTTTGCGCTGCTGCAGCTCCACGACCTTCTCCTCGACGGTGTCGGCCGACACGAGACGGTAGACCATCACCTGCTTGTCCTGGCCGATGCGGTGGGTGCGGTCGATGGCCTGGCGCTCGGCGGCCGGGTTCCACCACGGGTCGAGGACGAAGACGTAGTCGGCCTCGGTGAGGGTGAGGCCGAAGCCGCCGGCCTTCAGCGAGATGAGGAACGCCGTCGCGTCGCCCTCCTTGAAGGCCCGCACCCGCTCCTCGCGGCGGCGGGTGCGCCCGTCCAGGTACTCCCAGCCGATCTGCTCCTCGCTGAGCCGGTCGCGGACCAGCCGCAGGAAGCTCGTGAACTGGCTGAACACGAGCGCCCGGTGCCCGGCCTGGGCCAGCGAGTGCAGCTGTTCGACGAGCGAGTCGATCTTCTCCGAGCCGACGGCCAGGTCGCTCTTGTCCAGCAGGCCCGGGTGCAGGCTGAGCTGGCGCAGCCGGGTGAGGGCGGCGAGGATCTCGATGCGATGCGTGCGCGCATTGTCGTCGAGCAGGCCCAGGACCCGCATCCGGGTGGCGGCCAGCTCGCGGTCGTAGATGCGGCGGTGGGCGCGGCTCAGCGCGATCGGCACGACGAACTCCTGCTTGGGCGGCAGCTCGGCGGCCACCTGCTCCTTGGTGCGGCGCAGCATGAGCGGGCGGGTGCGCCGGTGCAGCAGCTCCAGCCGGTCCGGCTGCTCGCCCGACTCGATCGGGCGGGCGAAGGCGGTCTGGAAGTGCTTCGGTTCGGGGAACAGGCCCGGCGCCGCGATCGACAGCAGGCTCCACAGGTCCATCAGGGAGTTCTCCAGCGGTGTGCCGGTGATGACCAGCCGCATGCGCGCCAGCAGGCGCCGCACGATGGAATAGGTCTTGGCGGTGTGGTTCTTGACGAACTGCGCCTCGTCGAGCACGAGCAGCCCCCACTCGAGCGAGGTGAAACTCGCCTCGTCCAGCCGCACGAGCGTGTACGAGGCCACGACGATGTCGGCGTCCTCGACCGCCCGGGCGAGCGGGACACCGGACTTGCTGGCCGTCTGGTCGATGACGACGACCCGCAGCGAGGGCGCGAACTTGCCGGTCTCGCCCGTCCACGCGGCCATGACCGAGGTGGGGGCGATGACCAGCGCCGGGTGCGTCAGCTCACCGTCCTGCTTGGCGCGCGCGATGAGTGCCAGGGTCTGCAGCGTCTTGCCCAGGCCCATGTCGTCGGCGAGGATGCCGCCGAGCCCGGCCGTCCACAGGGCACTCAGCCACTGGTAGCCCTCGACCTGGTAGGGACGCAGCTCGGCCCCGATCGTGCCCGGCACGGCGGGCGGCGTGGTCTCGTCGAGGCGCAGGAGCGCGGCGACCGAGCGCTGCCAGCGTGCCGAGGCGGCGGTGATGACGCCGGATGCCTGCAGGTCCTGCCACATGCCCAGGTCCCAGCGGCTCAGACGCATCCGGCCGGTCTCCGGGTCGGCGAGACGCGACGCCTCGTCGGCGAGGTGCCGCAGCGGGTCCAGCTCGGGTCGCTCCAGGTCGATCCAGGCCCCGTCGTCGAGCAGGACGTGGTCGTCCCCGGCGGCCATGGCCGTCAGCAGCAGCGTCACCGGCACCTGCCGGTCGCCGACCTGGACCCCGACCGACAGGCCGAACCAGTCGGTCGAGTGGGCGAGCGTGGCGTCCTCGATGGCCGAGGTGGCCCCGAGGGGTCCGTCGGGCTCGTCGTCGAAGATCTCGATGCTCAGCCGCGGGGCGGCGGTGAGCTCGGTGTAGCCGGGGCGCACCCCGATGGACTCGACGAGCACATCGGGGTCGGCCTCCAGCACCGGCAGCCCGTGGGCGACGAAGTCGAGCAGCGCGCGCCCGGACAGCTCGGCCGACAAGCCGCCGACGAGGGCGTGCACCCGGTCGAGGAGCCGGCGCGTCTGGTCGCTGATGAGGCCGGCAGGGCAGCGCTCGAGTTCGAGCCGGGTGCTGTGGCCGGCCGAGGCGAGGGTGACGCCGCTGCGCAGCGACGCCCGCCCGAGCTGGCTGAAGTCGATCTGCACCCACACCCCGCTGACCGGCGGCTCGTTGATGTCGACCCTCTCGTCACTGCTCGTCAACTGCACGTGCCCGCGCAGCTGCGGGGCGTACAGGCTCAGGAAGCGCGGCAGGTCCGCGGCCGGCAGTGCCAGTGCGGGTGCCGCGGCGAGCAGGGGGCGCACCGCCTGGTCGACGGAGTGGTCGAGCTCGGTGAGGCGCAGTTCACCGCGGGGCTCGGTGCGCAGGATGCCGTGGGCGGGTTCGCCGAGCAGCGTCCAGCCGGGCCGGAAGGGCTCGATGCGGTCCTCGTGCCGCAGCTGCACCTGCAGCTCGTAGTCGTCGCCGGATGCGGCCAGATCGAGGCAGAGCGAGGCCTTCGCCGGGTCCAGGTGCACGCGGGCGTGGCGGCGGTCGCCCAGGTCGTGCAGCAGTTCGACGCCCGCGCCGACGGCCCGGCGCAGCTGCGCCCAGACCTCGGCCGGCAGTGACTCGAGCGTCGTGCGGTTCATCGCGTAGGTGTCATCGGCGCTCAGCAGCTGCGCCAGCCCCAGGACGGCGGCGCGCTGGTCGGAGCGGGCCTGCACCATGGCGGGGGAGTCGATGAGGTCGCGCCAGCGCACGCGCTTGCTCACCCAGTCGCCGTCCACGCTCGTGCGCAGCAGGTGCAGGTGCCAGCGCCCCGACGAGGAGTAGTCGTAGCCGGCCATGCCGGCGCTCTCGAAGACGACGGCGAGTTTGCGGGTGCCGCCCTGTTCGGGGGCCAGCCGGGCCATGGCGCGCTCCCACGAGCTGGTCGGTGCCGGTGTCGCGTCCGCGGTCCTGCCCTCGAGGACGAGCTGAGCGGCCGAACGGCTGCTCATGAGCAGCGCGGCCGCGTGCTTGCAGTCCTTGCCCTTCGGGCAGGTGCACGAGTCCGACCAGGTGACGACGCGCTGGCCCGCGCAGATGAAACGGATCGAGGTGTCGTACGGCGACGACAGGGTGCCCTGCACGTGTCCCGACAGCGTCGCGGTGTCCAACCGGACGTCGGTGACGACACCGGCCTGGCCGGCGTAGGCGGCACCCCGCTCGAACGAACGCTGCGGGTAGTGGTTGAGCAGGATCTCATCGCTCAACCTGGCCAGCCAGCGCAGCTGGACCGAGGCCGCGGGATCGTAGTCGAGGTGCGCGTTCATCCGGCCAAGTCTAGGCATGATTGCCGGACGAGGCGAAGTGGGGAACGCCGGGCTGCCGGTGCTGCCGCGGGCAGGCGGCCCAGCCGACGGGCCGCACCGCACCGCCCCGGCCAGGGCGCTGATCCGCCGCGGCACGAATCGGGCCGGGGACTCCGCCGAAGCTCTCAGGGTCTCTGCGACGCGGCTCCAGCGCCGAGCCAGGTGCACCGTGCCCGGCGGGGGACACCGACCCGGGCCGTTCCCCCCTCGTTGCGCGGTTCGGCCTCCCTCACGCTGGGTGTACGCGCCCCGCCCACTAGGCTCACGGTATGTCAGTTCGGATCGGTTCTCACGTCGACGAGAAGGACCCCGTTGGTGAGGCTGCCGTGCGCGGCGCCGAGGTCGCCCAGATCAGCCTGGGCGACCCGCAGAGCTGGAAGGGGCCGGTCCTCGACTACGAGGGCGGTCCGCAGGCGCTGCGTGCCGCCGCCGAGGCGGCGGACCTGATGCTCGTCGTCCACGCGCCCTTCGTCATCAACGTGGCCAGCACCAACAACCGCATCCGGGTGCCGAGCCGCCGCCTGCTGCAGAAGCACGTCGACATGGCGGCCGAACTCGGCGCGATCGGGGTCGTCGTCCACGGCGGCCACGTCACGGCGAAGGACGACCCCGAGGCCGGCTACGCGAACTGGGTCAAGGCCGTGGACGGGCTGGACGCCAAGGTACCGATCCTCATCGAGAACACGGCGGGCGGGCAGCACGCCATGGCCCGCCGCCTGGAGTCCCTCGACAGGCTGTGGACGGCGCTCGGGGCGGTCGACGGCGGCGACAGGATCGGCTTCTGCCTCGACACCTGCCACGCCCACGGCGCCGGGCTGGGGCTCGACGGCCTCGTCGAGCGGGTCATGGCCGTCACCGGACGCATCGACCTGGTGCACGCCAACGATTCCCGCGACGAACCGGGCACCGGTGCGGACCGGCACGCCAATCTCGGCCAGGGCCTGGCCGACGCCGAGGCCATCGCACGCATCGTCGCCACGGCCGGGGCACCCGCCATCGTCGAGACCCCCGGCGGGGCCGAGGCCCAGGCCGCCGACATCGCCTGGCTGCGAGCGAGGATCTGACATGTCACACCACCGCCCGCTGCACTACGCGCAGGACAACGTCGCTCTCATGTTCAAGGCCGCGGCCGCCCGCTACAGCCACCGTCCGGCCACCCGGGTGCGCGTCGGAGACGAGGGCGCGGTCTGGGACATCGCCACCTACCGCGAGTTGGACGAACGCGTCACCCAGATCGCCTGCGCACTGCTCCGGCAGGGCATCACCGCCGGTGACCGTGTCGGTATCTACGCCCGCAACCGTCCCGAGTGGACCCAGGCCGACCTGGCCTGCCAGTACATCGGCGCCGTCCCGGTGCCGATCTA
This sequence comes from Propionibacterium australiense, assembly GCF_003666605.1. Classification (GTDB taxonomy): domain Bacteria; phylum Actinomycetota; class Actinomycetes; order Propionibacteriales; family Propionibacteriaceae; genus Propionibacterium; species Propionibacterium australiense. Next base: position 31,008 of record NZ_RCIV01000013.1, read on the forward strand.
CGCGACGAACACGCCCGAGCAGGCCGCCCACATCGCCGGCGACTGCCAGATGGTCGCCGCCTTCGCCGGTAGCGCCCAGGAGACCGCCACCATGATCGAGGCGGCCACCTCGGTACCGAGCCTGCGCCTGGTCGTCTCGATGGACCCGTGCGACGACGACCCCCGGCACGGCACAGCCTGGGACGGCGAGTTCTGCTGGCTCGCCGATTTCGCGCCCGCCGGTGAACCCGCCGACACCGCCCTTGCGGCCGAGGTCGATGCCCGGCTGGCGTCGGCCACCGGCGACGACCTGTACAGCATCATCTACACCTCGGGCACCACCGGCGAACCGAAGGGCGTCATGCTCGCCCACCGCGCGATGATCGCCGAGTTCCGGGCCCTCGACGAGATATTCGACATCGGTCCCGCCGAGCACTCGCTGTGCTTCCTGCCCCTCTCACACGCCCTCGAACGGGCCTGGACGGCCTATCTGTGGGCGCACGGCTGCATGAACACCTACGTCACCGACACCCGCAGCATCGCCGAACTCATGCCGCTGGCGCGCCCGACCATGGTGGTCGCCGTCCCCAAGCTCTACGAGACGATCATGACGATGGCCCGCGAACAGGCCGCCGGATCGCGGCTCCGCAAGCGCCTCTTCGACTGGTCGATCGGTGTCGGCGCCAGGGTGCAGGCCGCGTACAACAACGGCGAGTACCCGTCGCTGCGCGACCGCGCGAAACTGCTCGCGGCCGACCGGCTCGTCCTGAGCAAGATCCGGGGCGCCATCGGCGGCCCGAAGAAGATGCTCGTCAGCGGCGGTGCTCCCCTTTCGCGGGAGGCCGCGTTGTTCTTCGGCGCGGCCGGGCTGCAGATCCTCAACGGCTACGGCATGACCGAGGCGGCCCCGCTCATCTCCTTCAACTCGCACTCGCACTGGCAGCGCGGCAGCGTCGGACGGGTCATGAGCGGCGGGCGGCTGCGCATCGGCCCCGAGAACGAGATCCTCTACACCGGCCCCAACCTCATGGACGGCTACTGGGGCGACGAGGAGGCCACGGACCGGGCCTTCTGGACAGACGAGGACGGCACCCGCTGGCTGCGGACCGGTGATGCCGGCAGGATCAACCACAAGGGCTATCTGTTCATCACCGACCGGCTGAAGGACATCATCGTCACCAAGGGAGGCAAGAACATCGCGCCCCAGCCCATCGAGGCGCTGCTGCAGGCCGACCCCCTGTTCGAGCAGGCGGTCCTGCTCGGCAACGACAGGCCGTTCCTGACGCTCCTGGTGAAACCCTCGCTGCCCACGATGGGTGAGATCGCCGAGAAACTGCAGATCCAGTACGGCCACGTCAACGAGCTCTTCACGAACCCGCGCGTCGTCGAGGAGGTCAAGGCCCGTGCGGCCCGGCTCACCGGCTCGCTGCCCAAGCACGAGCAGTTCAGGGAGCTGCACCTGTCACCCGAGGAGTTCTCCATCGCGAACGGCCTTCTCACCCCGACGTTGAAGGTGAAGCGACGGGAGGTCGAGCGGCGTTTCGCCGACGTCATCGACCAGATGTACGCCCGCTTCTCCGAGCGGCGCGACAGGAGCCTCGGGGTGGACCAGGGGCGCGCGGCGGCGGAGACCGGGGTGGGCCCGGCTGCGTAGACTGGCGGCGTGCCCGAACAGCCTCGAAGCATCCGCAGCCGCCAGGCGATCATCGAGGCGACTGCCGATCTCATCGGAAGACAGGGCGTCAGCGGCACGTCGGTGGCGGACATCATCAGGGCCTCGGGCACCTCGACGGGGGCGATCTACCACCACTTCGGCAGTAAGCAGGAGATCATCGTCGAGACCGCCCGGCAGGCGCTCCACTGGCCGATGACCGCCATCACCGAGTACTTCGACAACCCCGCATCCCCGGCAGACCTGTTCGGCTACGCGGTCGAGGCGCTGCGCTTCGGCCCCGAACTGGGTGAACTGCTCGTCCAGCTCGGCGCGGGCGGCCTCAGCGACGACGAACTGGGCCGGGCGCTGCGCGCCGAGTTCAGCCAGCTGCGCGACGGACTCGACCTGACCCTTGGTTCGTGGGCCCGCAACCAGGGCCTGCCGCAGGAGCGGGTACGTGGCCTGGCCGAGATGCTCGTCGGGCTGATCCTCGGGTTCGCCACCCAGCGCGCCCTCGTCGACGACTTCGACGAGGCAGCCTACGAGGTCCAGGGCCGTGCGATGCTCGCGGCAGCGGTGGCCGGCTGACGGCATCCTCCCCGCCCGGTCCGCTCAACCGCGCCCCATCAGCCGGCGGATCCGGGCGCGGGCGTCGACCATGGCGGGGCCGTACCAGACCACCGGGCGTTCGGGCAGGATCCGTACGTCGTGGCCGGGGAAGCACTCGGGCCCGTCGTCCGGGGTGAACGGATAGGGCGCGTCGAGCAGGACGACGGCATCGGCGCCGGCCCGCTGGATCGTCTCGACGGTGACGGCCGGGTAACGCGCGGACCGCCAGCCCGCGACGTCGAGCGGCGCCAGCGGGAAACCGGAGCGGCGCAGCAGGTCTGCCGCGTAGGTGCGGGGCCCGACGACCATCCACGGGTCGCGCCAGATGCACACGACGACGCGCGCGCCAGGCTCCTCGTCCGGTGCGCTCCAGGCGCGAGAGGCCGCCGCGAGCCACTTGGGCTCCGGGGTCAGGCCGAGCGCCTCGCCCAGGAGCCGACGCAGGCTCGCCAGGGCGCCGTCGACGCTGTCCACGTCGGTGACCCACACGGCCACGCCGGCCGCGCGCAGCGCCTCGACGTCGGCGCGGCGGTTCTCCTCCCGCGCTGCGACGACCAGATCGGGTGCCAGGGTGGTGATGGCCGCCAGGTCGGGGTTCTTCGGGCCCCGCACCCGGCGGACGGCGTGCCCGGCCCGCTCGGCCAGGTCGGCCGGGCGGACGCAGAACTCGGTGGCTCCGACGATGCGTTCGGGACAGCTCCAGGCGAGGGCCTCGGTGAGTGAGGGCACCAGGCTGACGACACGTCGGGGCAGCGCGGCCGGTTCGACGGTGTACCCGAGATCGTCGGTCGCCATGGTCCCCTCCCCGCGCTGCCGGATCCCACTCTGGCACACCGTGTGGCCACGCGCCGCAGGGTGCCGGACGGCGGCTGTCGGCAGGGCCCGTGCGGGGAAAACGTTCATGGTTTCAGCCGGCGGGCACTTGGCGTGGAGTGCGGCCCCGGTCCGATCCTCATGAATGAGTTTCATGGGGCACACGCATTGCCGCGCGCGGCTCCCGAGGGACTTCTCGAACCCTGCCGAGCCGTGGGATGAACTCCTGGCCGTGCGGTGCAGGACCCGGATCAAGAACCCACGCAGGAGCGGGGACACGGAGTTGTTTTCCCAAGCCGGTCACTGGCTCGTGCTGGTCCAAGAAGACCCGTCGGCGCCCCCGAGCGCCCCAGGATCGAGGACGTCAACGATGGCATCTGGCGCAGCCCGGTTGAGCTCATGGCCCGCCCCGGGCACGACATGGAGCGTCGCCTGCGGCAGAAGCTTCTGCAGCCGCCTCGACGCCTTCAGGTTCGCCCGGTCCCTTCCCCCGCACAGGATCGCCACCGGGCACACGATCTCGCCCAACCGTGGCGTGAGATCCAGTGACCGCATGGACCGGGCCAGTTCGATCACCTCACTCTTGGAGATGCCCATGCCGCTGAAGGACCTGCCCGGCATGCACCGGAACAGGAGGTTCTGAAGGCCCATGAGCAGGCGGGGTGTCCTGTACTGCGCCCCGATGAGAACCAGCGAAGCCACTTCGTCGGGGTGCCGGATCGTGTAGTCCATGGCGAGCATCGCCCCCAGTGAGAGCCCGCAGAGGCGAAGCGACTCCGTCGTGCCCGCATACCGGTGTTCCAGATCGGCCAGCATCCGGGAGTAGCTGACCTCGCCGGTCGTCTCGGCGAACAATTCCGGGCAGTCCACCTCACCGGCGGGAATCCGGGTGATCACGCCATCCCAGTCCTTGGCCGTCTGGCCCAATCCATGCAGCAGAACGGTTCTCATCTCTGGTCGGCTTCCTCGTCCATGCGGTGGCGATCGACGAAATCCAATCCGAAGCAGACGAGAGCGAGGACAAGGGTGATGGCGCTGTTGAAGATCTCCGATGTGAGATCGCGGGTGCCTTGCTGAAGGAACGCGGCCGCCAGGTGAGTGATTGCTATTGGAACGGGGATCATGACGAGGAGGGAGAAACCGGCCGCCCGGTACCAGTTCGGCCAGAACCTACGGAAGATTCCGTACACCGCCCACAGGGTGGCGACCGCAACCAGCGAGATGCAGGCGCCCAGGGTGAGGATGACGGATTTCTGCAGCAGCACGGACAGCAGTGCGAGCAGCGGGACGGGAACGATACTCGCCATGAGCAGCGTCCTCAGGACAGGCCTCGTCCTGGCCGTCAGGCCCGGGATCAGTATGAGCCATCCCGCGACGATGGATGTGGCGGCGATGAGGGACCAGGACAGCTCGTCCGCAGTGAAGTAATCACAGATCAGGCACACGCAGATCGCGGTCAACGCTGCCGCGGAGAAGCTCACCAGCAGAATGCGCCTGCTGCGCTCGGACAATCTGTAGTTCCGCTTCCTGACGGGCAGCTCGTCGGGCTCGACCATGTCGTCCTTGATGAGATAATCGGAGGACACGTTGAATATGTCGCTGAGTTGGGCGATGAAGAACAGGTCCGGTGAGGACTGGTTCAACTCCCATTTCGAAATGGTCTGCCGGGTGACCGTGATCCTTTCCGCCAGGGCCTCCTGGGAGAGCCCCTGCTGCCTTCTCAGCCGCTGTATCTTCTCACCGGGGGTCATGTCACTCGCCTCCTGTTCCTCGGGTCTGGGACAACAGTAGCCAGCGGGCCATCGATCGGCCGCCAATCCTCACTGGAATGGGCGCAACGATCCGTTGCGGCACGCCTCGTGTGCACAGCGCCCTCGTTCGGGGCGGGTGGACTCGGCAAATTGTTGATCGCGTTTTCCCTCTTCATATGGGTGTGATGGTTCTCAGTCCGGATCGCCGATCGCTACGAGACCCATCGCATCCACAACGTCAATGACGTATTGACGGCCCGAGCCCGATCAGTCCCCTCCGGTTGGAATCGTTGTCGCTGCTCTGGCCTCATCATGCCGCGATGAGCACGGATACGAGGCGAGCCCCGGGTGCGTTCTGTCGTCACCCGGTCAGGATAGGATATCGCGCCACCACGAGGCGAAAGTGGGGCAGCGTTCAAGGATTGCATCAAGGCCCGCCTCGGCGACGAGATCAGGTCCAGTAACTGTTTTGCTGTAGTTCGGAGCCGCTTTCTTGAGGCGTTTTGACGGTGCCGTCTCGGTGCCATTGTTGACGAATTCCGGGCCGCCAGCTGCCACGATGGCGCGTCGCAGGGCAGCGAGTTCTCGACGTGGAATTACTCCATCGCCATGACCGGCATCGATCGCCGCCAGGACCAGTGCTTCGATCTCATGGAGCACGACGAGAGGGCAAAAGCGGTCATCTTGATATTGCGCGCGGAGCGCGTTGACGAGTTCGCTTTGACGTGTGATGCCATTCCCTGCTGCATCGCGTCCGGGGGCGCCTCGGGGATACTGGTAATAATCGATGAGGAGTCCTATTCGGCGAAGATTTCTGTCTTTGAAGAAACCGGTGAGCGCCTTTTGGTAGTTCGTCCAAGTGCCTCCGCCGCTGTGACTTCCTGAGGGGGTGCTGGACGTCTTGACGGTCACGGCTTTTAGGAAGATGTCTTGTTTCAAAGCGGCTGGAGTGAGAACCCTATCGGCAAGAGTTCTCTCGGTTGGACCTTCAACGAGGACAATAACACGACGATCATCCTTGTTCATGAGACTGCTTCCTCGTGCACCGGTTGCCCATCCAGAAGCCCCATTTCCCAGAGATTGCCCGTCGAGTAGTCGTCGAGGAAGGCCGCGAGGAATTCTTCATCGGGGCGTACTGCCTCGGTGGCGCCATTGACCCGGTTCAGGACGACGATCTCACCCAGCTCGAAATGGGAGACCAACGGCACGGACTGAGTGGCCAGGATGACCTTGTGGCCATTCTGGCCGGCGATGCGGACCATCTCCGCGAGCAGACTGATCGCTGCCGGATGAAGCCCGAGCTCCGGCTCGTCCAGAACCACTGTTTCCGGAAGATCGGGTCCCAGTAACAAGGTGGCCAAGCAGATGAAGCGCAGTGTGCCATCGCTGGCCTCATGGGCTGTGAAAACGCGATCCAGTCCCTGCTGTCTCCATCGCAGTTCGATAAAACCTGAGGTATCGGGCAGGAGAACGAAATCATCGAAGAAGGGAGTGACATGTCGAATGGCGGAAACAATCCTCAGGTAGTGTTCAGGGTGTTCGGTTTTCACCCGGTAGAGGTAGGCGGCAATGTTCGCGGCGTCCGAGTGCAGACTCAAGTTGTCGCCAACCCGTGGCTTGCTTTTGACGGGTGCATTGCTGGAGACATCATCGAAATGGAAGACTCGACATCCTTCAAGGATGGGGCGAACGTAGGCGGCGAAATTATGGAGTCGTTTTCCAGCAGTTTCCGATTCGACGATGTGTCGGACTTTGCTCTGCAGGCTGAGTCCCAAGTCTTCGTCATAGGGGCGTTGCCACTCGCGGCCGGCTTGGAAGAGCAGCCATTCGTGCAGTTCTGCTACTACTTCTGAGTTGAAAACCTGTATCGGGATGGCAGATATTTCGACGCGATAGCCGTTCCGATGGTCCTGTTCGTCGAACTCCGATAGGAGTTCGACGAAGATGTGCTCGGCGGTTTCTTCGTAGTTCTCGAAGAGTAGGTTGCCGACTCCTCCGCGCTGTTTCAGGTATTCATGGAAACTGCCGTCCCAGATGCGTGAGACCAGTTCCAAGGCGCTCACCAGATTCGATTTCCCTGAGCCGTTGGCCCCGATGAGCACGGTGACGTCTGAGGTGAGATCCAGCTCAAGCTGGCGGATCGATCTGAACCCCTCCACGACAAGGCGTCCCAATCTTGCACTCATGTGTCGAGTCTAGTTGCTGGCTTGAGGTGTGGACAGGCGTTGAGCGAAGTGGGCCCGAGCCATAAGCCAGTCGATGGGCTGACAGCTCGGGGCCGGGGGAGCGGGCCGGTCGGGTCGTGCGCGATGATGGGTTCACCGCATCCCCTGCCCGCGGGAGGTCTGCCATGTCCACGGAGCTGTCACGACTCAGGTCCGGCCCCGACGCCGTTGAACAGCCCGGCGGGGTCGGTCTCGGCCGCATCGACGTCGTCGCCCCGGGCCTGGCCAAGGACGTCATCGACGGCGCCCGGCAGGTCTGGTTGACGGTGGCCGGCCTCGACCACGAGGCCTTCACCGACGGCAGGGCCAGGGCCACCCTGCCGGGCTGGTTCCGCAGGGCCTGCCGGCGTCGCCCGGCCGGCTCCGACCGGATCTGGGACGTCGACGCCTGGCTGCCCTGGGCCGACCCGGGGGAGCGTCCCTGGCGCTGGTGGGACGCCGACGTCGTGGACGAGGACCGCGGCTGGGTGAGCATCGTCCTGTTCGAGCGGCCCTGCCCGGTCGGTGTCCTGGAGGCCACCTTCTACGCCCTCGGCGCCATGCGGGTCGACGCCGATTTCTGACCGCGGGCCGGCCGCCCGCCGTCATGGTCCCGTCCGGTTCTCAAGAGGGCCGACGCGTCACGCCGGGGGCGCCGCGGTGCTGGCCCGCACGACGAGCCTGGTCGGGATGATGACATGGCTCTCCTCGAGCGGCCGCCCCTGGGCCTGGGCGAGCACGAGCCGGACCATCTCGGCGCCGGCGCGACGGAAGTCCTGCTCGACCGTGGTCAGCGGGGGAAAGGCGTACTCGCCCAGCGGCAGTCCGTCGAAGCCCACGACGGAGACGTCCTCGGGCACCCGCCTGCCCGACTCGTGCAGGGCCCGTATCAGCCCGAGCGCCACCTCGTCGTTGGCGCAGAGGACCGCGGTGACCTCCGGGTCCCCGGCCAGCTCGAGCCCGGCCGCGTAGCCGTCGCTCGCCTCCCAGCCGCCCGGGACCGGCTCGGGCACGGCGATCCCCGCCTCGGCCAGGCAGTGCGCCCACGCCGCGGACCGGACGTGTGCCGAACGCGAATCCGCCGGGCCCGCGATGTGATGCACCGTGCGGTGGCCCAGCCCCAGAAGATGACTCATCGCCTCGCGCACCCCCTGCACCTGGTCCGCCGACGCCGATGGATAGCGTCCGGCGAGCGCCGAATCGGAGGAGGCCACCGGAAGGCCGGCCGGCAGCGCCAGGTGCTCCGCCGTGGCGGTCCCGGCCTGGACGATCACCAGGCCGTCGATCGACTGCTGGGCGAGCCGGCCCACCGCCCGGCCCATCTCCGCACCATCGGGATGGGCGACCTGCGCCATGACGACCGTGTACCCGGCCTGCGCTGCTGCCTCCAGGACGCCGCTGGTCGTCCATGCCTCACCGGTGCGCTGGATCTGCTGGGTGAGCACGCCGATCGTGTGGAAGGCGCCGCTGCGCAGTGCCTGGGCGGCCTTGTTCGGTGTGTAGCCGAGCTTGTCCATCGCCTGCAGGACCAGCTCCCTGGTCCTGTCGCTCACGTTCGGTGCGCCGCGGGAGACCCTCGACACCGTCTGCGAGGAGACGCCCGCGAGCCGCGCGACGTCGATGATCGACGGCGCGCCTGCCGCACCAGGACGTGAGCCTCCCATGGACCGGACCATACCAAGGCGGCGCGAGCGATCCGTCAACATGGTTGTTGACGTCGACAATTCTGTCTAGTTGACCATGAGTTCAGGTCATTTATTCCGCGTTGACTTGACGCAAACGGTGGCGTGATGCATGATGTTAACGTTATCACTCAAAGGTGCGGCTCCGCACGGGTCGCATCCCCTCAGAACACCTGGCGCCCGCCTCGGAGCAGAGGCCCGCCAGGCAGACGTCACAAGGGAAGGAACGCCGACGATGATCGTTCCCAGGCACTACGAGGACCTCTCGGTGCTGCACGAGAACACCCTGCCCACCCGCGCCTACTACGTCCCCGGCTCGCCCCGCAGCGGCCACGACCCGCTCGACCGGGAGTCCTCGGACCGGTTCCAGCCGCTCAACGGCGACTGGGACTTCCGCTACTACGACAGCGTCCACGAGCTCACCGACGCCTTCTACGCCGCGGACCACGAGCCGCAGGGTTTCGCCCCGGTCAAGGTTCCCGGCAGCTGGCAGCACCAGGGCTACGACCGGCACCAGTACACGAACGTGCGGTACCCGATCCCGCTGGACCCGCCGTACGTGCCGCATGACAACCCGGCCGGCGCCTACCTGACCGAGTTCGACCACGTCCCGGACGCTGCAGCCCCCGCGGTGAGCCTCGTCTTCGAGGGCGTGGACTCGTGCTTCTACGTCTGGCTCAACGGCACATACATCGGCTACAGCCAGGTCTCGCACGCCACCGCGGAATTCGACGTCACCGAGCAGATCGTTCCCGGCCGCAACCGGCTGGCGGTCCTCGTCCTGAAGTGGTGCGACGGCACCTACCTGGAGGACCAGGACAAGTTCCGCACCAGCGGCATCTTCCGCGACGTCTTCCTGCTCAGACGCCCGGCCGCGGCGCTCTTCGACTACTTCACGACGACGCAGCTGGGCGAGGAGGCCGCCACCGTCACCGTGCGGGCCGCCTTCCGCGGCGGCGAGGTGCCGACCCGGCTCGAGCTGGCCGACGCCGACGGCGCCCCGGTCGCCGGAGCCGTCCTCGAACCCTTCGGCGCCGACCCGCAGTTCACGCACCGGGCCGTCCTGACCGTGCCCCGGCCGCACCTGTGGAGCGCCGAGGACCCCTATCTCTACACGCTCACTCTCAGCTGCCCCGACGAGGTCATCAGGGACCGGGTCGGCCTGCGCGAGGTGCGGACCGACGGGCCGGTCCTGCTCGTCAACGGCGCGCCGGTCACGCTGCGCGGCGTCAACCGGCACGACAGCGATCCGGTCACCGGGCCCACCGTCGACCTGGACCACATCCGCCGCGACATGCGGCTCATGAAGCAGTACAACGTCAACGCGATCCGCTCCTCGCACTACCCCAACTGCCCGCAGTTCTACCAGCTGTGCGACGAGTACGGCTTCTACGTCATGTCGGAGGCCGACAACGAGAGCCACGGCACCCAGACGCAGTTCCTGGCCGATGACTCCTGGCCCAATGTCGTCGAGCACTGGAACGAGCGGATCGCCAACAATCCCGCCTGGATCGAGCCCACGCTCGACCGGGTCCGGCTGTGCGTCGAGCGCGAGAAGAACCGTCCGTGCATCATCTCCTGGTCGGCGGGCAACGAGTGCGCCTACGGCTGGACCTTCGAGGCGGCGCTGCTGTGGATGAAGCAGTTCGATCCCAGCCGCGTCACCCACTACGAGAGCGCCTACTACCGCTCGGGCGACCGGCGCTACGACTACTCGAGCATCGACCTGTACAGCCGCATGTACCCGAGCCTGGACGAGATCCACGCCTACCTGGACGACGAGCCCGACAAGCCGCTGATCCTCGTCGAGTACTGCCACTCCATGGGCAACGGGCCGGGCGACCTGGAGGAGTACTGGCAGCTCATCAACGCCGACGAGCGCATGTGCGGCGGCTTCGTCTGGGAGTGGTGCGACCACGCGGTGCGCGCCGGTACCACCGCGGACGGGCGGCCGATCCACCTGTACGGCGGCGACCACGGCGAACGGGTCCACGACGGGAACTTCTGCGTCGACGGGCTCGTCTCGCCCGAGCGGGAACCCCACCCCGGCCTGCTGGAACTCGGCAACGTCCAGCGTCCGGTGCGGGTCACCGCCCTCGACCTCGCCGCCGGCACGGTCACCCTGCGCAACGACCTGGACTTCACCGATCTCGCCGGCTACGCCGAGGTCTCCTACACGCTGACGCGCGACGGCGAGCTCGTCGACGAGGGGCCCGTCGAACTGCCCGCCTCCGTGCCGCCCCACACGAGCGCGACGGTGCCGCTGCGCATCGAGACCCCTGCCAGCGGCTGCTGCTTCCTCACGCTGCGCTACCGCCTGGCCGAGCCCCGGCCACTGCTGGAGGCCGGCCACGAGCTGGGTTTCGACGAGATCGAGGTGCCCACCGCCGAGCCCCGCCTGCGCGAGGCCGCGGCGCTGCTCGGCCGCGCTGCCGGCGGGCCCACGCCCGGCACCGTGCAGGACGAGGAGGCCATCACCGTGCGCGGCGAGGACTTCGAGTACTGCTTCGACCGGAGCACCGGCCTGCCTCGCACCATGACCGTCGGCGGTGAACGGCTGCTCGACCGGCCGGCCGAGGTCAACATCTGGCGCGCCCCCACCGACAACGACCGCTCCATTCAGCTGGAGTGGCTGCGGGCCCGCTACGACCAGACGAGCACCCGCGCCTACAGCACCGCCGTGTCGACGACCCCCACCGGGCAGGTGTTCGTCGATGCCACGATGGCGCTCGTCGCCCCGACCGTCCAGCCCATCGCCCGTCTCGGGGCGCGCTGGACGATCGGTGCCGACGGCTCACTGGCCCTCGACCTGAACGCCCAGCGCGACACGGAGTTCCCCTTCCTGCCGCGCTTCGGACTGCGCCTGTTCCTGCCCCGGCGGCTGGACGCCGTGCGCTACTTCGGGCTCGGCCCCCAGGAGAGCTACGTCGACAAGCACCGCGCCTGCCACCACGGCATGTTCACCAGCTCCGTCGCCGATCTGGGGCACGACTACATCCGTCCGCAGGAGAACGGCAGCCGCGCCGACTGCGAGCTGGTCGAGCTGACCGGGCCGGGGCTCGCCCTGACCGTCGTCGGCGCGCGGCGGTTCTCGTTCAACGCCTCCGCCTGGACGCAGGAGGAACTGACCCGCGCCCGGCACGACGTCGAGCTGGAGCCCTGCGGCTCCACGGTCCTGTGTCTCGACGCGGCGATGTCGGGCATCGGCTCCAACAGCTGCGGGCCGGCCCTGCTGGAGCGGTACCGCGTCGACGACGCGGAACTGAAGCTCAACCTGCGGCTCGTCCCCGCCCTCACCAACTGACCACCCGCCAACCACTCGTTCCCTGGAGAAAGGTGAACTCATGCCAGAGAAGAAGTACCTGAGGTGGTACAACAAGGTCGGCTACGGATCCGGTGACGTCGCCGGGAACGTCGTGTACGCCCTCCTGTCGGCGTTCGTCATGATCTACCTGACCGACACGGTCGGTCTCAACGCGGGCGTCGTCGGCACGCTGATGATGGTCTCGAAGCTGTTCGACGGCTTCTCGGACTTCGTCTTCGGCACGCTCCTCGACAAGACCCAGACCAGGATGGGCAAGGCCCGCCCGTGGATGCTGTGGGGCTTCTTCGGCTGTGCCGCGATGATCATCGCCATCTTCGCGATCCCGGTGAGTCTGGGCGACACCGCCAAGTACGCCTGGTTCTTCATCGCCTACACGCTGCTCAATGCCGTCTTCTACACCGCGAACAACATCGCCTATTCCGCACTGACCGCGCTCATCACCAAGAACAGCTCAGAACGCGTCCAGATGGGCTCGATCCGGTTCATGTTCGCCTTCGGCACCAGCCTGACCATCCAGACGATCACCGTCGAGGGTGTCAAGATGCTCGGCGGCGGCGCGGAGGGCTGGCGGACCATCGCCATCATCTACGCCCTCGTCGGCCTGGCGGTGAACACGATCTCAGTGCTGTCGGTCAAGGAGCTCTCGCCAGAGGAACTCACCGAGATCGACGACGCCGAGGCCGCCCGGCAGGCCGAGAAGGTCTCGGTCGCCGAGTCCTTCAAGCTGCTGGCACACAACAAGTACTACCTGGTCATCCTCGTCATCTTCATCATGACCCAGATGTTCACCGCGACCCTCAACATGGGCATCTACTTCATGACGTACATCCTGGGCAATGCCAACCTCCTGGGCCCCTTCGCATGGGCCATCAACATCCCGCTCATCGTCGGGCTGCTCTTCGCCCCCGCGGTCGTCGCGAAGTTCGGCGGCATGTACAAGGTGAACATCGTCGGCTACATCATCGCCGTCCTCGGGAGGCTGGGGGTGGCGGGCGCCGCCTACCTGGGCAATGTCCCGCTCATGATGTTCTTCTCGGGCGTCGCCTCGCTCGGCATGAGCCCGCTGCAGGGCACGCTCAACGCGCTCATCGCCGAGGCCTCCGAGAACACCTTCCTGCGGTTCGGCAAACGCATCGACGGCCTCATGTTCTCGTGCACCTCACTCGGGGTGAAGGTCGGCGGCGGTCTGGGCACGGCGCTGGCCGGCTGGCTGCTGTCGTCCAGCGGCTACGTCGCCAACGCCGCGGAACAGGCGCACTCGGTGATCGCCATGCTCTACTTCATGTACCTGTGGATCCCGGCCATCGCCAATGCGATCATCCTGTTCCTGCTGTGGAGGCTCGACGTCGAGAGAGCCAACGAGCGTCTGCGGGCCGCCGCGGCCGACCCGGAGGTCGCCTCGGCCTGAGACAAGGACCCGTGCGGCCCGGCCCCCTGTGCGATGGGAGGGGCCGGGCCGCACGTCATGCGGGTTCTGGCGGTGCCGGGCCGCGTGCCCGGTCACCTGCCCATCCGGACGGACGTCGAGGGCGCGGCTCCGCCGACGGCCCGTGCGCGGCGATCCGCCCGGTGCGCCGGTCGCTGCACAGCCGGGGCCGTGGCGGCACGGGCCGGTCGTTGACCGGCGCCGGCGAGCAGCTGGCTAGCGCGCCGTCTCGACGACCACGGCCGTGCCCTGACCGGCGCCGGCGAGCAGCTGGCTAGCGCGCCGTCTCGACGACCACGGCCGTGCCCTGACCGCCCCCGATCGCGATGGCCGCCAGGCCGTATCGTCCCCGGCCCTGGCGGACCAGCTGACTGAACAACCGGGTCAGCAGGATCGCTCCGGACGCGGCCCACGGATGCCCCAGTGCGATCGCGCCGCCCTGCGGGCAGTTGCGCCCCTGATCGATGCCCAGGGCGTCCAGGCAGGCGAGCACCTGCCCGGCGAAGGCCTCGTTGAACTCGACGACGTCGAGCTGGTCGGGGGCGATGCCGCTGCGCTCGAGGGCCAGCCGGCAGGCCGGGACGATTCCCCAGCCGGGGCGGGCCGGGTCGCAGGTGGCCGAGCAGAGCGCCAGGACGCGCAGCCCCGGGCTCCGGTGCCGAACCCAGGTGTCCTCGTCGGCCATGAGCACGGCGGCCGCCCCGTCGTTGATGCCGCACGAGTTCGCGGCGGTGACGGTGCCGTCGCCGCGGAAGATGGGCCGGAAACGGGCCAGCCGCTCGATGCTGAAGCCGGAGCGGGGCCGTTCGTCGCGGTCCCTGCCGCTGATGGGAATGATCTCGGCGGTGAACAGCCCGGCCTCCTGTGCCGCAAGGGCCCGCCGGTGGGAGTCCACCGCGTAGGCGTCCTGGCGTCGTCGGCCGATACCGCGCTCGGCGGCCAGCGCATCGGCCGCCTCACCCATCTCGGGGTCCGGCCGGCCCGGCGGGGAGAAGGGCGCCCGCTCGTAGCGCTGGGCAGGTCCTCCGCCGGTCGGTGGCCAGTAGGTCAGCGGCTCGGTCGAGACGGCCTGGACGCCTCCGGCGATGACGTATCCGGGCTCGGCCGTCAGCCAGTGGTGGCCCACCTCGACGGCGGCCAGCCCCGAGCCGCACTGACGGTCGACGCTCAGCGCGGGTATCCCGTCCAGCCCGGCTGCGAGGGCGGCGACCCGGGCGACATTGCCGCCGGGGCCCCGCACAGTGCCCACGACGATCTGCCGGATCAGCTCGGGCGCGGGGCAGGATCGCGCCAGCTCGGCGAGCACGGGGGCGGCCAGGTCGGTGGTGCTCATGGTGCGCCACATGCCGCGGGCCGAGCCGATCGCGGTGCGCCGGGCGTCGACGACGTAGACGCTCATCGCAGCTCCTCGGCCAGCCGGTGCAGGTCGATCTTCCCGGTCGTCGTCCTGGGCAGGCGGGGGATGACCCGCCAGACGCGGGGCCGCTGCGGGCCGGACAGATTCCGGCGGGCCCAGCCCCTGACGTGGCGCAGGTCGTCGTGGCTGGTCGTGACCGCGGCCAGTACCTGTCCCAGCTCGGGGTGCGGAAGACCGAGCAGCACCACCTCGCCGTGGGCACGTGCGGCGAGCCTGGCCCGCAGCGGCGCCAGCTCGACGGTCGCCCCGGCGGTCGTGATCGCCCCGGCCCTGCCCCACACCTGGAGCAGCCCGTTGTCGAGCCGGCCGCGGTCGCCCACGGTGACGAAACCGTCCGCGCGCCGCCGGAACGCGCCCGGTCCCTCCGGCTCGAGACAGCCGTCGGCCAGCCAGGGAGAACGCACCCAGATGCGGTCGTCGGCGGTGTCGATCTCCACGGCCTCGAAGGGGCGCAGGTCCTGCGCATGCCGGCCGAGTGCGACGAGCGAGAGCTCCGCGGCGCCGTAATAGTGCACCACGTCCCAGCCAAGACCGGTGGCCCACTGCCAGAGCGCCCGGGACAACCCGTCCCCGGCGACGAGAGCCTTCATCGGCGCGTGGCTGTCGAGCGCCCTGGCCAGCCCGGACGGGGTCAGCGTCGCCCAGCTCGCGCCCTCGGGCCGAGAGTCCCAGGCGGCCCCGGCGTACTCGCACAGGCAGGCCGAGAAGAGGTTCATCGTCGAGTCGAGGGGCCCTGGTATCCACATCCTGTCGCCGGCATGAAGCCCCGTGCGCTCGATCAACGGCGCGAAGGAGCGGGTCCATGAGCACGTGCTGCGCACGATCGTGCGCGCCGCACCGGTGGTACCGGAGGTGCGCAGTGCGATCGGCGCCCCCTCGCGGTGGGCACGCCAGAATGCGGTGGTCGGCTCGGGGCCGTCGAGTCGTACGGTCTTCACGCGATCATCTCTCCCAGACAAGTACCCTCACAGGGCTGAACATTGTTCAATAGCTGTGCAGTGTAGCTTCCTGCGGGTCTCTCGGCCGGGGCGGGGCGGTTCCGAGTGAGTACGGGGCCGATCGGGTGAGGGACGGCTCCGCGCATCTCGACGCCGCGGTTCGGCATCACCGCGGGGTCGATCGGGCTGGGCCGGCTTCGTGCTCCGATCAGCTCCGGCGCGGCGCCTGCGGCAGTACGAGGGGCGTGCCGGTGATCGGGTCGGTGAGGACGCTGACCGGCAGCCCATAGGCCTGCTCCACCAGCTCGGGCGTGACGACATCGGCCGGTGCGCCGCTCGCCAGGATCGTGCCGTCACGCATGGCGATGATCTCGTCGGCGTAGCGGCAGGCCTGGTTGAGGTCGTGCAGCACGGAGACGATCGTCGTCCCCAGTTCGCGGTTGAGCTCGCGGCACAGGTCGAGGACGTCCACCTGGTGGGCCAGATCGAGGTAGGTGGTCGGTTCGTCGAGGAGCAGGACGTCGGTCTGCTGGGCGAGGGTCATGGCGATCCACACCCGCTGGCGCTGGCCGCCCGACAGATTCGTCACCGGCCGCTTCGCCAGCGGGGCCACATGGGTGCGTTCCATCGCGATGCGCACCTGTTTCTCGTCCTCGACCGACCAGGGCCGCAGCAGGCCCTGATGGGGGTAGCGGCCGCGCGCCACCAGCTCGCGCACGGTGATGCCGTCCGGGGTCAGCGAGGACTGGGCGAGGAAACCGACCCGCCGGGCCAGCGCCTTCGGCGAGTACGAGTGCACGTCGCGCCCGTCCAATAGCACTTGCCCGCCGGTGGGGGCGAGTACCCGGCTCAGTGCGCGCAGCAGGGTCGACTTGCCGCAGGCGTTGGGTCCGAGGATGACGGTGAACGCGCCGGGGGTGATGTCCACGTCGAGGTGCTCGATGACCGGGTCGCCGTGCGGATAGCTCATCACCAGCTTCCGCGCACTGAGGCCGGGAGTCGCCCGTGGTCTGCCCTGCGGGCCCGAACCGGGTGTGCCGTCCCGCAGGACCTGGCTCATCCGATGTGTTCCTTCAGCGCGGCCATCGCCGTGGCGGCAGCGGTGGGGCCGGCGTTCAGGTAGAAGGGGTCGTTGTCGACCTGCACGGCCTGGTCGTTCGACACCGCGCCCAAGGTGCCCCACAGCGGCAGCGAGGTCACCTCGCTGCCGTCGCCGGACTGGACGCCGTAGAAGATCCAGTCGGCGTCGGCCTGGTCGAGGCTCTCGTCATCGATGTCCTGCGAGGTGTCCTCGAAGCGCTGGCTGTCGGGGCGACTCAGGCCGGCGTCCTCGGCCAGTGAACCGGGGAACGAGGCGAGGCCGTAGATGCGGGTCCGGTCTGAGGTCTTGTTGAGGAACGAGACGGTCGGCACGGTCGACAGGCCGGCGCCCCAGCTCGCGGCGTCCTCCTGGTAGCTCGTCAGCCAGTCCTGCGCCTGGCCGAGCTTGCCGAGAGCATCGGCGATGAGCTGGAAGTCCTGCTTCCAGTACAGCCCGGTGCCCTTCGTGACGACGGTCGGCGCCAGCGCCGTGAGGCTCTCGTAGAGGCTGTCGATGTTCTTGCCGGCCGAGTTCACCAGGATGAGGTCGGCGTCGAGGTTCGCGATCGACTCGATGCTCGGCTCGGTGCGGCTGCCGACATAGGTGATGGCGTCCAGCCCGGCCTTGTCGCCGGGGAAGGCGTCGTAGAGGTACTGCGGAACCATCTTGGAGCCGTCGACCCCGGTGGAGCCGACCGGCACGATGCCCATGGTGAGGGCGACGTCGAGCTGGCCGGTCGAGATGACGACGAGTCGCTGCGGCTCGTTCTCGATCGTCGTCTCCCCCTTGTGGTGGGTGACGGTGCGCGGCCAGGCGCCGTCGGCAGCGCCACTGCCCATGCCCTCGGTCATGCTGCGGGGCACGAGGTAGCTGGCCGGCGCGGAGGCCGAGGAGGCGGATGATCCGGAGCCGGATGAGCCTGAGTTGTCGGAGGAGCAGCCGGCGAGGGCGGCGGCTACGGCGAGGGCGCCGAGGCTGAACGTGCGGCGCTGAATACGTACAGTCATGAGGTAAGCCTAAACTTTTCAATAGTACTCTCTCAGTGTGTCTCATATTCCTGCGCTGTCAGCTGAAAGGCGTTGCCGGACCGTCGCGGGCGTCCTGTTCGGAGTCGCCGTCATCGTGCTGCTGGCGTTCGTCAGCATGTCGATCGGCTCACGTCAGCTCACGCTCGCCCAGGTATGGGAGGGGCTCGCCGCGCACGACCGCAGCGCCGCCTCGATCATCGTCTGGCAGCTGCGGCTGCCCCGTACCGTGGTGGCCGTCGTTGTGGGCGCCGCCCTCGGCGCGGCCGGAGTCGTCATGCAGGCCCTCACCCGCAACCCGCTCGCCGAGCCCGGTGTCCTGGGCGTCAACGCGGGAGCCTCCTTCGCCGTCGTCCTGGCCATCGCCGTCGGGGGTGTGAGCGCGGTCTCCGGCTACGTCTGGTTCTCGTTCATCGGCTCCGCGGCGGCCGCCCTCCTCGTCCAGACGATGGCCAGGCGCCGACCCGGCGCAGGACACGCGCGCCTGGTCCTCGCCGGTGTCGCGCTCGCCGCGGCGCTCAACGCGGTGACCGGCACCGTCACCATGTACGACACCGCGGCCTTCGACTCCTACCGGTTCTGGACTCTCGGGTCCTTCGCCGACCGCGACCTGGCCACGTTCGCCTGGACCACCCCGTTCGTCGCGGCCGGCCTGCTCATCGCGCTGGCCTGCGGACGCAGTCTCAACGTCCTGGCCCTCGGCGACGAGCAGGCCACCGCCCTCGGCGCCCGGCTCGGCCTCGTGCGGGCCGCCTCACTGACGGCCATCACCCTGCTGTGTGGGGCGGCGACCGCCGCGGCCGGGCCGATCGGTTTCGTCGGGCTGGTCGTCCCCCACGTCCTGAGGCTCGTTGTCGGTCCCGACCAGCGCCGCCTGCTGCCGCTGTCGATCGTCGGCGGCCCGATTCTGGTGCTCGCCGCCGACATCGCAGGCCGCGTCATCACCCGGCCGGATGAGATCGAGGCGGGCGTCGTCACGGCCTTCGTCGGCGCGCCAGTGCTGCTCTCCCTGGTCGTGTACAGGAGGGGACGATGAGCGCCCGGTCGGATCTCTGGCACGACGGAGCCGCGGCCCCGTCGCTGCCCCTGCCCGCCGGTGCCCGCCTGCCGGTGCGCCCGCGCGCCGTGGCCGTCACCGCGGCCCTCGTTCTCGTCGCGGGTCTCGTCGCCGTGCTCGCCGTCGCGACCGGCTCCTACGAGCTCGACCTCGCCGGTGTCCTCCAGGTCCTACAGGGCGGCGGTTCCGAGACGGACCGGTTCATCGTCCTCGACCAGCGACTCCCGCGCGCCATCGCGGCCTGGCTCGCCGGCGCCGGCCTGGGGCTGTCGGGCGCCGTCTTCCAGTCGCTCTCCCGCAACCCGCTGGGCAGCCCCGACATCGTCGGGTTCACCACCGGCGCCAGCGCGGGCGGCCTCATCGTCATCATTCTCATGGGCGCCCCCGGTGTCGCCACACTGGCCCTCGGTACCGTGGCCGGTGGTCTCCTCACCGCGGCACTCGTCATCGTGGCGACGGTCCGCCGTGGCATGGCAGGCGAGAACCTCGTCCTGGCCGGCATCGCCATCGCCGCCATGATCTCGGCGGTCAACGAGTACCTCGTCAGCCGCGCCCCGCTCGAGTCCGCCGAGGCGGCGAAGGCCTGGCAGTTCGGCAGCCTCAACACGATCGGCTGGTCCCAGACCAGGGTGCTGGTGGCCGGGCTGGTCGTCCTGCTGCCGCAGCTGGCCTGGCTGGCCCGCCCCTCACGCATCCTCGAACTCGGCGACGACACGGCCGCCGGGCTGGGGGTGCGCCCGGGGCGTCAGCGCCTCGCCATGCTCGTCTACGGCGTCCTGCTCGTCGCGGCCGTCGTGTCGGTCACCGGGCCGATCGGCTTCCTCGCCCTGGCCGCCCCTCAGCTGGCCCGCCGCCTGGCCGGTACGCCCGGGATCGCCTTCTGGCCGGCCGTCGCGATGGGCGGGGCGCTGCTCGGCGCCGCCGATCTGCTGGCCCAGCGGCTGCTCGCCCCCTTCCAGATCCCCGTCGGGCTGGTCAGCTCGGCGATCGGTGGTCTCTACCTACTGTGGCTACTCGGCTTCAGCAGGCGCGAGGGCTGATCGCCGCGAGCCGTGTGCCGCACCCCCCAACGGGGCTCGCCGGCCCCGCATGCTCCGGCGCGGCCGCACCCCAGCGGGGCCGTCGGGGCGGGAACGGCGTCACTGTCCGTCGGCGCCGCACTCGACGACGGGCAGCTCGCCGGCGTGCCCGGCCAGCCAGTCGGCCAGCACGTCGATCTCCTCGGTGACGTCCTCAAGCTCGCCCCCGGTGATGACGATGCTCATCGCGGCCAGACCCGAGCCGGTGTCGATGGTGCCCATCTGACGCATCGTCGAGACGCCGGTGTGCTCGTTGGTGCCCCAGCCCGACTTGGCGTGCCCGCCCTCGACGGTCTCGACGCCGACCGCCTGCGAGTCGACCAGATCGGCCATGAGCCGGTAGACGTGCTGCACGGCGTCCTCGTCCGAGCAGGCCATCCAGGCGGCGAACCGCGCCTGGTCGGCACTCGACCACTGGGTCATGCCGAAACCGATGTCGCCGCCGAGCGCGGCATTGGGCAGGGTCAGCGTCGACGTGTCGTCTGCCTCGCGCAGCAGGTTGTCGACCTTGGTGCTGGCCTGGTAGCCGTCGCCGAGCGTCTCGAACAGTGCACTCGCCGCGTCGTTGTCGGACTCGGTGATCGCCAGCTTCGCCTGCTCGTCGAGTTCGTCCCCGCTTTCGCGCAGGGCCTCGATGGCGATCGGCACCTTGATCGTCGACCACGCGGTGCTCTCGGGCACCTCGCCGGCCGTGACGACGTCGCCGTCGGCGGTCACGACCGACACCTGGGCGTCGTCGGGAAAGGCCGCGACGAGGCCCTCGAGGACGACCTGCACCGAGGCTGCGGGGGCTCGACTGAGGAGCCGCCCGCAACGCAGCCGCTCAGTGCGAACGAACCGGTGAGGACGCACACGAGCGAGAGGACGGCGAGGACGAGGTGGATGCGGCTGGGCGGACGAGAGGACATGGTGAGTCTTCCTCCGAAGAGGTCTGCACGGGGACAATGCCCCTCATTATTCACCGGGCTCCTCTGCGGATCGCGGCACCGTGTCGGGGGATGGTCCCGAGCTGAATCCCCGGGGGTCTCCGCACGGCCTTCACCCAGACCCGTAGGGGTCCGGCCCTTAGGGATCCGGGCAGAAATCGGGACGTGCCGAGGGCAGGAATCTGGCCTACTATGAAACAGAGCAAGCGTTCTGTTTTCGGACGGTGCTCACCGGATCTCGAAGGAGAACAACGGATGACTGACGAAGCCCTGCGCCTTGGCCTCGACGTCGGCTCGACGACGGTGAAGGCCGTCGTCATGCGCGGTCACGAGATGCTCTTCAGCGATTACCGGCGTCACAACGCCGACGTTCGCGGCGAGATGAAGCGGCTCCTGCTTGACATCGGTGAGCAGTTCCCCGACGACACCCTCAAGGTCGCCATGACCGGTTCGGGTGGTCTCGGTATCGCCCGCATGATGAACGTCAGCTTCATCCAGGAGGTCATCGCCGCGACCGAGGCGATCGAGGAGCTCGACCCGGACGTCGACGTCGTCATCGAGCTCGGCGGCGAGGACGCCAAGATCACCTATCTGCACCCGACTCCCGAGCAGCGCATGAACGGCACCTGCGCCGGCGGTACCGGCGCCTTCATCGACCAGATGGCCTCGCTGCTGCGCACCGACGCCGGCGGCCTCGACGAGCTCGCCGGCCGCTACGAGAACATCTACCCGATCGCCTCGCGCTGCGGCGTGTTCGCCAAGACCGACGTGCAGCCGCTCATCAACCAGGGCGCCCGCCACGAGGACATCGCCGCCTCGGTTTTCCAGGCCGTCGCCACCCAGACCGTCGCCGGCCTGGCCTGCGGCCGCCCGATCCGCGGCAAGGTCATCTTCCTCGGCGGGCCGCTGCACTTCCTGCCCGAGCTGCGTGAGGCGTTCCGGCGGGTCCTCGGCGAGCACGTCCAGGACTACGTCACCCCCGCCGACGGCCAGCTGTACGTCGCGGTCGGCGCCGCCTTCCTCGCCGACGGCCCGGCGCTCTCGCTGCGTCACCTCGCCGAGATGCTCGACGGGGCCGGCGAGTCGACGGTGGCGTCCAAGACGATGCGTCCGCTGTTCCTCGACGAGGCCGAGCGCGTCGAGTTCAACGAACGCCACTCGGTGATCGACATCGAGCAGGCCGACATGAGCCAGGCCGTCGGCGACCTCTACCTGGGTATCGACGCCGGCTCGACGACCATCAAGTCGGTCCTCATCGACGACGACGGCAAGATCGTCCACTCCAGCTACGACTCCAACCAGGGCGACCCGGTCAAGGCGGCCGTCGCCATCGCAAGGGACGTCATCGCGGCCCTGCCCGAGGGCTCCACGATCGCCCGCTCCTGCGTCACCGGCTACGGCGAGGACCTCGTCAGGACCGCCCTGCACGCCGACGAGGGCGAGATCGAGACGATGGCCCACTTCCGTGCCGCCCAGGTCGTCTGCCCCGGCGTGACGAGCGTCATCGACATCGGCGGTCAGGACATGAAGTTCGTCCGGATCCGCGAGGGCGTCGTCGACTCCATCGCGGTCAACGAGGCCTGCTCGGCCGGCTGCGGTTCCTTCCTGCAGACCTTCGCCGAGACGATGGGCACCGACGTACGCGACTTCGCCACGGTCGGCATGCAGGCCCAGGCCCCCGTCGACCTCGGCAGCCGCTGCACCGTGTTCATGAACTCCTCGGTCAAGCAGGCCCAGAAGGAGGGCGCCGGCATGGCCGACATCTCCGCCGGCCTGTCCTACTCGGTCGTGCGCAACGCCCTCTACAAGGTGATGAAGCTGCGCGACACGGGTGAGCTCGGCGACAAGGTCGTGGCCCAGGGCGGCACCTTCCTCAACAACGCCGTGCTGCGCGCCTTCGAGCTGCTGACCGGCGTCAAGGTCAAGCGCCCCAACATCTCCGGCCACATGGGCGCCTACGGGGCCGCGCTCATCGCCAAGGCCCACGCCGCGCCGGGCGACGTCTCGGCCATGATGAGCCGTGACCTCGAGGGTTTCTCGGTGGAGTCCAGCCAGCGCATCTGCAAGCTGTGCCAGAACCACTGCAAGCTCACCATCACGACCTTCGACGACGGCTCCCGCCAGGTCTCCGGCAACCGCTGCGAGCGCGGCGCCAGCCTCGACGCCAAGCCGAGGAAGAGCGAGATCCCCAATCTGTACGACTACAAGTACAAGCGGATGTTCGCCTACCGCCGGCTCACCGACAAGAAGGTCACCCGCGGCGAGATCGGCATGCCCCGCGCGCTGGGCATGTACGAGGACTACCCGCTGTGGTTCACGATCTTCACCCAGCTCGGCTTCAAGGTGCTCATCTCGGGGCGCTCCAACCACGACCTGTTCGAGTCGGGCATGGAGTCGATCGCCTCCGAGAACGTCTGCTACCCGGCGAAACTGGCGCACGGCCACATCGAGTGGCTGCTCGACCACGGCGTCAAGAACATCTGGATGCCCTGCGTCAGCTTCGAGCGCAAGGAGATCGCCGAGGCGGACAACAGCTTCAACTGCCCGATCGTGGCCTTCTACCCGCAGGTCATTGAGAAGAACGTCGAGCGGCTGCGCGAGCCCGGCATCACCTTCATGGCCCCGTTCCTCAACCTGAACGACCCCGACAAGCTGGCGGAACGCCTGGTCGACGTCCTGTCCGGCTGGGACATCGGGCTGCCCGAGATGAGGGCCGCCGTCGCGGCCGGGTTCGAGGAACTCGACAAGGCGAAGGCCGACATCCGGGCCGAGGGCGACCGCGCCATGCAGTACATGATCGAGCACGACATGCGCGGCATCGTGCTGGCCGGCCGCCCCTACCACGTCGATCCCGAGATCAACCATGGCATCCCCGACCAGATCACGCAGCTGGGCATGGTCGTCCTCTCCGAGGACGCGCTGACCAACGGCATGCGCAGCACCGGTTTCAACCGGCCCCTGCGCGTACGGGACCAGTGGGTGTACCACACCCGCCTCTACGAGGCCGCCGCCCAGGTGCGCGCCAACCCGAGGCTCAACCTGGTGCAGCTGAACTCCTTCGGCTGCGGCGTCGACGCCGTCACCACCGACCAGGTCCAGGACATCCTCGAACAGGCCGGTGACATTTACACCGTCCTCAAGATCGACGAGGTCTCCAACCTCGGTGCCGCCCGGATCCGGCTGCGCTCGCTGCGCGCCGCGTCCGCCGAACGCGAGGAGGTCTCGCGTGAGGTCGACACGACGATCCGGCCCGAGCAGCCGGACGAGCTCATCACGGTGCCGGCGAGCGCGACCCCGCCCTACACCAAGCAGATGCGCAAGACCCACACGGTCTACCTGCCGCAGATGTCCCCGATCCACTTCCAGGCCATCGAGCCGCTGTTCCGGCGCGCCGGCTACACGATGGAGCTGCTCGAGCACGCTACCCGCGAGGACATGGAGTGCGGCCTGAAGTACGTCAACAACGACGCCTGCTTCCCTGCGATCATGGTCATCGGCCAGCTCATCAACAAGTTCATCACCGGCGGCGCCGACCCCGACGCCTCCGTCGTGGCGATCTCCCAGACCGGCGGCATGTGCCGCGCGACGAACTACGTCGGCATGCTCCGCCGCGGGCTGAAGGCCGCCGGCTACGAGCAGGTGCCGGTGCTGGCCGTCTCGGCCCAGGGCCTGGAGTCCAACCCGGGCTTCAAACTGACCCCGACCCTCATCCACTCGGCGATCCAGGGCCTGGTCCTCATGGACCTGCTCCAGGAGGTGCTGCTGCGCGTCCGCCCCTACGAGCGCGAGGAGGGCTCGGCGATGCGGCTCTACGGGCGCTGGAACACCCTGGTGCGCGAGTTCATGGCCGACCCGTCGTTCTCGCCCACCGAGGGCCGCAAGCTCGGGTTCAAGTGGCTGTGCCGCCAGATGGTCAGGGAGTTCGATGAGCTGCCGCTGCTCGACATCCCCCGCAAGCCGCGCGTGGGCGTCGTCGGCGAGATCCTCGTGAAGTTCCAGCCGGACGCCAACAACAACGTCATCGGCGTCATCGAGGACGAGGGCTGCGAGGCCGTCATGCCGGGCCTCATGGGCTTCTTCCTGCAGTCGCTGGAGACCGGGCAGTGGCGCTACGAGAACTTCGGTCTCGACAAGACCGGACGCCACGTCAAGAAGATGCTGCTGTGGTACATCGAGCAGCTCCAGAAGACCGCCCACAAGGCCCTGGCCGGCGCGAACGGCAAGTTCGAGGTGCCCGAGCGGATCCACGACATGGCCACGCGCGCCCAGCGGGTCATCTCGCTCGGCACCCAGGCCGGTGAGGGCTGGCTGCTCGTCGCCGAGATGATGCACCTCATCGAGCACGGCACGCCGAACATCATCTGCGCCCAGCCGTTCGCCTGCCTGCCCAACCACGTGGTCGGGCGCGGCATGTTCAAGACGCTGCGCGAACTGTACCCGCAGGCCAACATCACCTCGATCGACTACGATCCCGGCGCCTCCGAGGTCAACCAGCTCAACCGCATCAAGCTGATGATCGCCACCGCCTTCAAGAACGAGAAGACCGTCGGCCTGAGGCAGTGGCAGTCGGACTTCGACACGGCCTCCCCGCTCGACGCCGCCTCCCCGGCGAGCCCGGACATCCGCGTCGACGACGGCAGCTCCGTGGGTTCGCGGGTCTGAGCGCAGGCCGTTCGGTGCCCCGGCACCGCCGGGCGGCTGCCGCGGGGCAGCCCGGGGACGTCCTGTCACCCGTCCCGGCCCCGGGAAACGCCCGGGGCGGTGGCTCAGTGCTGGTCCGACGGTTTCTCGACGGCGCTGCTGCGCACGCGCAGGCGGCCGTCCTCGTCCAGCCTGATGCGGATGGTCCGCACCCACTTCTCGCTGCTGCCCGGGTGATCGGCGCGACGGTGCCAGCCGCGTGACTCGGGGCGGGCCTTGGCGGCGGCGAGGACGGCGGAACCGGTCAGCCGCAGGTTCGTCGCCGACAGCGCCGGGCCGCTGAACGGTGCTCCGGTCGGCATCGTGACGAGCCCGTCTGCGGCGCGCGCCAGCTCGGTGTGCTCGCGCAGGAGGCCGGCGGCCTGCCCGGCCCGGGTGATGCGCTGCCGGGCGGCGGCGGGCACGCAGCCACCCGGTTCCCGACCGACGGGTTCGCCCGGCTCGTCGAACGAGCCGGCCGTGCGGGCCAGGTGGGCTCCGACGGTGAAGCCGCCGACGAGGGCCTCGATGAGTCCCGCGTCCGGCGGACCGGCCGCGCCGCGGGCCCCGGTGCAGGCGGCCTCGCCGGCCGCGTACAGGCCGGGGACGCTGCTCGCGCCGTCAAGGTCGACGCTGATGCCGCCGATCATCGTCTGCACGGCGGGGCGGACCGGTATCGGCGTGCGCGTCGGATCGATCCCGCGGGCACGGCAGGCTGCCAGCGTGGCGGACAGGGGAGGGGAGTCCCAGGTCAGCGCGCCGAGGCGGGTGCCGTCCAGGAAGAGCCGCTGACCGGTGCGGCTGGCCAACCAGTCGTGGATCGCCATCGCCAGTTCCTCGGCGGGCGTCTCGTCCCCGCCGAACTCGGTCAGCGCGGGGCGGCCCTGCGCGTCGACGAGCCGGGCGCCGGCCAAGCGCAGCTCGCGTCCCAGAGGAATCGCCGGGTCGAGGGGGATGGCCAGCCCGGCGGGCAGGTCGACAGCGGTCGGGACGTAGGCGGTGAACTCCATGTCGCGCAGCTCGGCGCCGGCGCGCAGCGCCATCGCGGCGGCATCGCCGGTGGCGGTCGGCGGGGCGGCCGTGCGGGCCCAGAACTGCTGGGCGCCGCCGCCGGCCAGCAGGAGGACGGGCGCCAGATAGTCCCCGATCGTCCCATCGGTCCCCATCGCGCGCAGCCCCGCGACGGCGCCGCGGTCATCGGTGAGGATGTCGATGCCGCGGGTACCGGTCTCGATCAGCAGGCTCGAACCCAGGCGCCCGGCCATGGCGCGCACCAACGCCGTGAGGCTGCGCTGCACCCGGTAGCCGTTCGTCTCGTAGCGACCGGTCCGCAGGGCGTCGGCGCGCTCGATGAACTCCATGACCTTGGCGTGGACCAGTGGCGCGGTCACCAGCAGCTGCCGCAGCGCCTTCCTGTCTGCGAGGCCGAACCCCCTTGCCGGCGCGTTCTCGTCGTCCTCCTGCCCGAAGCCGGCCGCGAGGTGCCCGGTGGAGATCGCGGTGGCCGAGTCGAGCAGTGTCCCGCCGGTCAGCAGGATCGTGTCGACGCCCGCATCGGCCAGCTGCATGGCGGCGGTCAGCCCCGCGGCGCCTGCGCCGAGGACCACGACACGGGCCCGCCGCACCCAACCGGGCGAGTCCGTGCCGAGCTGCCGCGCTGATCGCATCGTCGCCGCCATTGGCCCACCTCCTGGAGAAGTGCCGTCGCAGTTCAGCATGCCACGGGGAACCCCTTGCCCAGGAAGCGACACCGGCAGTGACACAATGGGCCCACACCGTTGAGTCGTCGACGACCACCAGGAGTTCTCATGCGCATCGCCTTCGGCGCGGATCATGCCGGCTACGAACTGAAGGGGCGTCTCGTCGAGTACGTCCGCTCCAAGGGCCACGAGGTCATCGACGTGGGTACCCACGGCCCGGACAGCGTCGACTATCCCTCGTTCGGCAGGGCCGCGGCG
The DNA here is from genome assembly GCF_003666605.1 of Propionibacterium australiense. Taxonomy (GTDB): domain Bacteria; phylum Actinomycetota; class Actinomycetes; order Propionibacteriales; family Propionibacteriaceae; genus Propionibacterium; species Propionibacterium australiense. The sequence goes on from NZ_RCIV01000013.1 coordinate 58,612, forward strand.
CAGCAGGTCCTCGACGGCGCGGCAGAGCTCGCCGTCCTCGTGTGCGGCACCGGTGTCGGCATCGGGATGAGTGCCGGCAAGATGCCCGGCATCCGCTGCGCGATGGTCTCCGAGCCCTACTCGGCACGCCTGGCCCGTCAGCACAACGACGCCAATGTGCTGGCGATCGGTTCGCGCGTCCTCGGCCCCGGCCTGGCCGAGATGATCGTCGACGAGTTCCTCCAGACCGCGTTCGAGGGCGGGCGCCACGCCCGGCGGGTCGGCATGATCGAGCAGTCCGGCGGGGAGAACTGACCGGCGGGAGTGGTTGCCGGTGGGCGAAACCGCTGACCGCCCGGACGCAACCCACTGGCCCGAAAACGGTGCGAAGCGACTATGGTCAGGGCTATGAGAATTGGTATACCAAGGGAGTCGTTGCCCGGTGAACAACGGGTCGCGGCAACACCCAAGACGGTTCCACAGCTCATCAAGCTGGGTTACAGCGTCGTAGTCGAGCAGGGCGCGGGTGAACGCGCCTCCTACCTGGACGATGAATACGAGGCGGCGGGCGCCGGGCTGGTCGACACGGAGACGGTGTGGGCCAGCGATGTCGTCATGGCCGTCAACGAGCCGAGCGTCGAGGAACTGGGCATGATGCGGCCCGGCGCGACGCTCATCACCTTCCTCCACCCACGAGCCAATCCGGACCTGGTCGAGGCCCTCCAGAAGGCCGGCGTCACCGGCCTGAGCATGGACATGGTGCCCCGCATCTCCCGAGCTCAGGCCATGGATGCCCTGAGCTCAACCGCCAGCATCGCCGGCTACCGCGCCGTTGTCGAGTCCGCCTACGCGTACGGCAAGACCTTCGCCGGCCAGGTCACCGCGGCAGGCAAGACGGCCCCGGCGAAGGTCCTCGTCGTCGGCACCGGTGTCGCGGGCCTGGCGGCGGTCGGTGCCGCCAAGTCCATGGGCGCCGAGGTCTTCGCCACCGACGTCCGGCCCGAGACGGCCGAGCAGGTCGAGTCGATGGGCGGCACCTTCCTGCACGTCCGCGCCGCGGCCGACGATCAGGGCGTCAGCGCCGACGGCTACGCCAAGGAGACCTCCGAGGATTACAACAAGCGGGCCGCCGAGCTCTACGCCGAGCAGTGCGAGAAGGTCGACATCATCATCCTCACGGCCGCCATCCCCGGCAAGCCCAGCCCGAAGCTCATCACGGCCGACATGGTCGCCTCGATGAAGTCCGGCTCGGTCATCGTCGACATGGCCGCCCTCGGCGGCGGCAACTGCGTGCTCACCCGCCCGGGCGAGGAGTACACGACCGACAACGGCATCCACATCATCGGCTACACCGACATGGCCAGCCGGCTGCCCGCCCAGGCCAGCCAGATGTACGCCATGAACATGGTGAACCTGGCCAGGCTGGCCACCCCGGGCAAGGACGGCCTGCTCGTCATCGACTTCGACGACGAGGTGCTGCGCAATATGACGGTGACCCGCGACGGCGAGATCACCTTCCCGCCGCCGCCGATCCAGGTCTCGGCGGCTCCGGCCGCCTCGGCCGGCCAGGCCGGGCCGGAGCCGGAACCGGAGAAGCCCAAGAAGGAACGGCCCTGGTGGTTCCTGCTGCTCGTCGTCGGCCTGCTGTCCGTGGTGCTCATCGCCCTGCTGACCTTCGCGCCGGGCAGCTTCGTCAGCCTGTTCGGCACCTTCGCCCTGGCCTGCGTCGTGGGCTACTACGTGGTGTGGAACGTCTCGCACGCACTGCACACCCCCCTGATGAGCGTCACCAACGCCATCAGCGGCATCATCATCGTCGGCGCGCTGATGCAGCTGCCCAAGGACAACATGGCGATCACGATCATCGCGGCCCTGGGCGTGCTCGTCGCGTCGATCAACATCTTCGGCGGCTTCTCGGTCACACGCCGGATGCTCAACATGTTCAGGAAGGGTGATCGCTGATGGCTCTCCTTCAAGCGAGCATCGCCAACTTCACGCAGGCCACCTACATCATCTCGGGCCTGCTGTTCATCCTCGCCCTCGTCGGGCTGAGCAGGCACGAGACGGCCAAGCGGGGCAATGTCTTCGGCATCCTCGGCATGACCCTGGCACTCATCGCCTCGATCGTCGCGGTGGCCAGCGGCGAGACGAAGGCCATCGCCTGGGTGCTCCTCATCATCGCCATGGTCATCGGCGCCGCGATCGGGCTGTGGAAGGCCGCCAAGGTCGAGATGACCGGCATGCCCGAGCTGGTCGCCCAGCTGCACAGCTTCGTCGGCCTGGCCGCCGTCCTGGTGGGCATCAACGCGTTCATCGAGGAGCCGGACGCCCCCGCCTTCCAGATGTACGAGATGTGGATCGGCGTCTTCATCGGTGCCGTCACCTTCACCGGGTCGATCGTCGCCTGGGGCAAGCTCGCCGGCAGGATCAAGTCGGCGCCGCTGACCCTGCCCGGGCGCAACTGGCTCAACCTGGGCGGCCTCATCGCGATCATCGCCTTCGGCGTCTGGTTCGCCAACGGGGGCGGCTGGTTCCCGCTCATCATGCTGACGATCCTGTCGCTGCTGCTCGGCGTCCACCTGGTCGCGGCGATCGGCGGCGCCGACATGCCGGTCGTCATCTCGATGCTGAACAGCTACTCCGGCTGGGCGGCCGCCTTCAGCGGCTTCAGCCTCCAGCTGCCGGTCCTCATCGTCACCGGTGCCCTGGTCGGCGCGTCCGGCGCCATCCTGTCGTACATCATGTGCAAGGCGATGAACCGGAACTTCGTCTCGGTCATCCTGGGCGGCTTCGGTCAGGACAGCGCCGGGCCGGGCGAGGGTCCCGAGGGCGAGATCACCGAGCTCGACACGGCCGGAGTCGCCGATCTGCTCAGGGCCTCCACCTCGGTCATCATCACGCCCGGCTACGGCATGGCGGTCTCGCAGGCCCAGGCCCCGGTCGCCGAGCTCGTCCGCAAGCTGAAGAACCATGACGTCGAGGTGCGGTTCGGCATCCACCCGGTGGCGGGCCGCCTGCCCGGGCACATGAACGTGCTGCTGGCCGAGGCCCACGTTCCGTATGACATCGTCCTGGAGATGGACGAGATCAACGACGACTTCGACACGACCGACGTCGTACTCGTCATCGGCGCCAATGACACCGTCAACCCCGCAGCCATGGAGAAGGGCACCCCGATCTCTGGCATGCCGGTCCTGCACGTGTGGGAGGCCGGCCGGGTCGTCGTCTTCAAACGCGGCATGAGCGCCGGCTACGCCGGTGTCCAGAACCCGCTGTTCTTCAACGAGAACACGGTGATGTGCTTCGGTGACGCGAAGGAGTCGATCAACGCCATCAACGCCGCCCTGTGACGAACGTCCGGCGCTGGGTGAGGGGCCGGTCACCCCGGTGGTGACCGGCCCCGTCCGTGCCAGAGGCGCAACCGGAGCTTCGTCTTGGCATCGACGAGAACCCGGACCGGAGTAGTCGACAGGCACCGGGATACCGGCGCCGTCAGGGTGCGTACCGTACCGGCGCGGTTCATGCGTCCGGTGCGCATGGGTGACCGGCCGAGGCGTCATGGGTGGGGCCGGGTTGCCGCGCAGCGGCCCAGGAGATCTGGGCCAAGCCGACCAGTTCTCACGACTGAAGTGGGACAATTTCGAGGTGAGCAACCCCAAGAAGACCAGGACAACAGGCGTGCGGGGCCACCGTTCGGACCGTATGAGCATCAAAGACGTTGCCCGCCTGGCAGATGTGTCGTACCAGACCGTCTCGCGCGTGATCAATGATGACCCACGGGTGAGCGATCGTACCCGCGATCACGTGTGGAAGATCATCCAGTCCACGGGTTTCGTTCCGAACCCCGCAGCCCGGGCGCTGGTGATGCAGAGGTCGAGCCTCATCGGGATTCTCACCGATGGCTCGACACGCTATGGGCCGGCCGGCATTCTCGCGGCGGTCGAGAACGCGGCCAGGGACGAGGGCTACGCCGCGAATGTCCTCGTGCTTGCCGAGGCCGGCTCGCGTGGCACGGTTCGCGCGTACCAGCACTTCATCGATCAGGGCGTTGCGGGCATCGTGGTCATCGCCCCCAAGCTGCCTCTGGCAGAGGCAGTCCGTGAGACGAAGTTCTCAGTGCCGGTCGTGATGGTCGCTGCCGGGGAGTCAAGCGTCCCAGGGGTCGCCGTCGTCTCGGAGGACCAGGAATACGGTGCGCGGCTCGCGACACGTCACCTGCTTGACAAGGGGCATCGTGAAGTGGCTCACCTTGCGGGAGAACTCAGCTGGCTGGATGGCCGGGTGCGGTTGCGCGGATGGCAGTCCGAGCTGTGCGCAGCGGGCATCGAGCCACCACCCCACATCCAGGGCGACTGGACCGGTGAGAGCGGCTATGCCGCGGGCAGGCGCATGCTTGACGAGGGCTTGCCCTCCTCGATCTTCGTTGCGAGTGATCTCATGTGCCTGGGGATGCTGAGGGCCTTCTACGAGGCCGGGGTGCGTGTGCCGGAGGACATCAGTGTGGTCTCCTTCGACGACAGCGAGTTCGCTGCTCAGTTCCATCCCCCGCTCGACACCGTCCGGCAGGACTTCAACCGTCTGGGACAGGAAGCCGTGCACATGCTCCTGCGTCTCATCCAGGGCGAACCTGCCGGCACGGTCGTCATACCGCCGGTGCTGACGGTGAGAAGTTCTGTCGCACGGCCCCGCGCCGCTGTCGCAGGATCCCGCACCACCGGGTGAGTTCCCGGCCGGTGACCTGTGGGGGCCGCGGTCCGGCTCGCCGGTGTGCCGCGGCTCCCGGTCACGTCTCCTGTGGCGCGGCGAGACGTTCCTGAGTGAGCCGGGCCGACGAGACTGGCGTGGTGGTGTCCGCCGGCTCGCCGGCCATCAGATGTCACGTCACCGCGCGGGATGCCGCGTGAGCGGATCGACGGGGTTCACCTCGCATCCGCACGGCCTTCCAGCCCGGTCCCGTTGCCCGCCGTGGGACGAGGATGCGATGCCTCGTCCCGGGGGTGGATCCGAACCCGCGCCAGCGCCGCTGATCCGGGCGGGAGCAGTACTTGACACGACCATGCGAAACGTTCACACTATGTGGTGACGAAACGTTCACAATCAAGGGATTGCGGCGCATACGTCAACCGTGAGTCAACGTGGATCGAAGGAGATTGACGATGCAACGACGAACTGTCTTGCTTGCTGCGGCTGGTATTCCGATCAGCGCGTTGTTCCTACAGGGGTGTACGGCCTCCGGTGAGAGCGCGGCAACGGCAACGAATGCGGAGATCAATGCGAAGGCCGATGAGGCGATCCGTCAGCTGGAGTCGGCAGTGAGCGCCACCGGGCCGCATGGCGAGAGTGCCGCCGCCGCCTCGGAGGTTGACCTCACCGACGCCGACATCGACAACGTGAAGGCGATGGGGGCGACCGCTGCGATTGCGATGCACACGAGCGGTGACGACTGGTCGGCGGCGCAGATCGCCGGCCTCACGTCGCGATTCAACGAGCTCGGCATCAAGATCACGTCGACCACGGATGCGAACATGGACCCCAGCAAGCAGGTGTCCGACGTCGAGACGATCCTGGCCCAGAAACCGGACATTCTGGTCTCCATTCCCACCGATCCTGTCGCAACCGCTTCGGCATATCGAATGGCCGTCGACCAAGGCGTCAAGGTCGTGTTCATGGACAACTGTCCGGACGGTTTCACCGCAGGGCCGGACTATGCCTGTGTCGTCTCATCCGACAACTACGGGAACGGGGCGATCTCAGCGCATCTCATGGCGAAGGCCCTCGGCGGTCAGGGGAAGATCGCGGCCATCTACTACGAAGCCGATTACTTCGTGACGAACCAGCGCTACCAGGGGTTCAAGGAGACGCTCACGAGCAATTACCCGGACATCCAGATCATTGCGGAGCGAGGCATCAGCGGTTCAGATCTCGCCGGCTCGGCTCAGAAACAAGCCGATGCCCTCCTCAGTCAGAACGCCGATCTGAACGGCATCTGGGCCGTGTGGGACGTCCCCGCCGAAGGGGTCATCGCGGCGGCGCGCTCGGCAAGCCGGACAGATCTTGCAGTGGCCTCCGAGGATCTTGGCAAGAACGTTGCTATCGCAATGGCCCAGGGCCAGTATGTCTGCGGACTCGGCGCACAGCGTCCCTATGACGCCGGGATCACCGAGGCAAATGCAGCGGCCAAGACCCTGCTCGGTAGTCGATTCCGGCCTTCATCGCGCTGAGTCCGCTGGCGGTGACCAAGGACAATGTCGCTGATGCGTGGCGGAGCGTCTACCACGCCGATCCGCCCGAAGAAGTCCAGCAGGCGCTGGAGGCATGACCGTGTCCGGTTGCACCGAGCCGGCCTTGATCAGGATGTCAGGCATCCGCAAGAGTTTCAGTGGTGTGCAGGTCCTCAATGATGTCGGCTTTGAGGTGAGAGCAGGGGAGATACACGCGCTGGCGGGGGGAAATGGGGCCGGTAAATCAACACTCATGAAGATCCTCCAAGGCGTCTACCAGAAAGATGCCGGAACGATCGAGATCCAGGGGAGGCCGGCCCAGCTGAACACATACGCCGATGCGCGGCGCCAAGGCATCGGGATGGTCTTCCAAGAGTTCTCCCTGGTTCCCTCCCTGACGGTTGCGCAGAACATCTACCTCAACGATGAGCCGCGTTCGGCAATGCTCATCCGGGATGCCGAGATGATTGCCGGCGCCCAGGAGATATTGGAGCGGATGCAGGTCGACCTGGATCCGCGTGCCGAGCTGGCGAGTCTGAGCACGGCCTACTGGCAGCTCACCGAAATCGCCAAGGCCTTACGGGGGGAAGCCCGGGTGCTCATCATGGACGAGCCCACCGCGTCACTGGCCAGGAAGGAGGCGGATCGGCTTTTTGAGCTGCTGCGGAACCTGCGAGAGCAGGGCATCGGCATCATTTACATATCCCACCGCATGGAGGAAATCTACGAGATAGCGGATCGGATAACGATTCTTCGCAATGGATCGAATCTGCTCACCAGGCAGATCTCCGAGATCACCCAGGAGGAGATCGTCCGGGGGATCGCGGGGAAAGCCGTGGCCCTCACCGCTGCTGGTTCCTCGGGGCAATGCGGCGACGTGCTGCTGAAAGCCACCGGCGTGAGTGCGCAGCGCACGTTGCACGATGTCTCCTTCGAGGTGCACGCCGGCGAGGTCATAGGGGTGGCAGGGCTCATGGGATCCGGTCGGACCGAGCTCTTGGAGGCCTTGTTCGGAATCAATCGGACAACCAGGGGCAGTATCGTCCTCGACGGTCAACCCATGTCGCCGAAGAGTCCGAGGGATGCCATCGCGGCAGGCGTTGTGCTGATTCCCGAGGACCGGCGCCGTCAAGGGCTCATACTCAAGCACTCCGTCCAGGAGAATCTCGTTCTTCCGGATCTCTCGGCGGTGCTGCGCGGCGGTCTGCTCTCCGCGGCCGCCGAACGGGATCGCGCAGTTCAGCTGATCGGTTCCTATGGCATCAGGGGCGCCGGCCCGAACCTGCCCGTCGAGGTGCTGTCGGGCGGCAACCAGCAGAAAGTGGTGATCGGCAAGTGGCTGGGGGTCGAGCCCCGTCTGCTGCTCATGGACGAGCCGACCGCGGGTGTGGACATCGGAACGAAATCAGAAATTGTCAGACAGGTGCGGGAGTTTGCTCGAAACGGTGGCGCCGTCCTTGTTGTTTCGAGCGAATATCAGGAACTCATCGCCATGAGTGATCGGTATCTCATCATGCGAGGTGGCTCCATCATCCGTAGTCTGCCGGCGGATGTGGTGCGAGACGAAACCACGTTGGAGATGTGGGTGCAAGGAGTTGAGCAATGACCGAATTACCAATCGAGGGAACGCAGTCCCGAGTCAAGGGCCGACTGAGTCGGGTGAATCTCGGGCAGTACATCATATACCTGGCGTTCGCCGTTACTTTCATCCTGTTCGCCGTCGCGCTTGACGACCGGGGCTTTCTCACCAGCGGAAACCTCATGAACATCCTCCGGCAGAGCGCCATCGTCGGCGTGATCGCGGTGGGGATGACTTTCGTCATCGCCGATGCCGAAATCGATTTGTCGGTCGGCTCGGTGGCCGGACTCGTTTCCGTGGTCACGGCCATGGCGATTTCCCACTGGGGTATTCTTGCCGGAATCGTCGCGGGGCTCATGGTCGGGATGCTCATCGGTCTCATCAACGGAAGTCTGGTGGCCTTCGTGAAGATCCCGTCATTCCTGGTGACCCTGGCAATGATGGGGATCGCGTTCGGCCTGGCCCAATGGGTCACTGATTCTGCGCCCCAGCCCATCCTGAAGCAGGGCTACAACATGGCCTTCGGGTCCGGTGACATCGGCCCGCTGCCGGGTCTGGTGATCTGGTTCCTCATCATAGCGGGCTGCGGTGCATTCGTTCTCAAGAAGACCCGTTTCGGACGTCATGTCATCTCGGTCGGCGCCAATCCGACCGCCTCGATTTACACCGGGATCAGCGTTGTCCGAACAAAATTCCTGGTCATGCTGATCTCCTCGGTCGTCGCTGCGCTCGGCGGAATGCTGTACGCCGGGCGGCTGCAATCCGGGCGGTACCAGTGGGGTCAGGGCGACGAGATGAATGCCATCGCGGCCGTCATCCTTGGCGGCACGGCCCTGGCGGGCGGTCGTGGCTCAGTCCTCGGGACCGTGTTCGGTGCACTTTTCATGGGCCTCATCAACAATGGGCTGATTCTGGCGGGTCTCAGTTCCCCGCAGCAGCAGGTCGTCCGGGGGATCATCATCATCCTTGCCGTGGCGCTGGGCAGCAAGAAATGAAAGAAGTGAAAGGAAATAACATGGGAACCGTTCCATTGGAAAAGACGCCTCAGCTCGAGGTGGCGAACCAGAGATTCTTGATCGAGGGTGAACCCGGGGCGCTCTACGGCGGTGCCGTCCACTACTGGCGGCTTGATCGGGAGAACTGGTCCGGAATCCTCGACACCGTCGTGGCCATGGGTTATCGCATGATCTCCATCTACATCCCGTGGGAGGTCCATGAGCTGGAACGGGGCAGGTTCGATTTCGGTGAGGTCAACCCCGCGAACGACATCGATGCCTTCTTGAGTCTTTGTGAGGAGAAGGGTCTTCGTATCGTCGTGCGGCCGGGGCCGCAAATCAATTCCGAGCTCACCGGATTCGGGTACCCGCAGCGTATCCTCGCCGATGAGTCGCTGCACGCCCGCAATGCACGCGGTACGCGAGTGGTCCTCACCCAGGCGCCCCGCCCGATCCCGGCCCTGAGCTACGCCGCTGACAAGTTCTTCGAGGAGACCGCGTTGTGGTATGACGCGATCTGCCCCATCCTCGCCCGGCACGCCTACCCGAAGGGCGGGCTCGTCGCCTGCCAAGTCGACAACGAGATGGCCTATTTCTTCGGACTCAACTACTATTCGTCGGACTACTCCGAGGCCTCGATCGAGAAGTATCGCGCGTTCCTCGCCGAGAAGTACGGCTCCCTGGCCGGGATCGCCAAGGCCCACCGTACCCGGTACGACGCCCTGGAGGACGTGGATCCGCCGCGCAAGTTCTGTGCACGCAGGCCCGGCGACCTGCCGGTCTACTTGGACTGGGCGGAGTACCGGGAGAGCTATCTGGTCGACTCGATTGCCCGGCTCGCCGACATGCTCCGTGAGCGTGGCCTGGCCTCGATCCCGCTCTTCCACAACTACCCGCACCCGCTTGGGCCGGGCGGTGCCTCGTCCAACTTCACGACGCCATTCAATCTCATCGCCCTAGAGCGGGTTGTCGACTTCGTCGGCTTCGACGTCTATTCCCGCAAGGAACTCTTCCAGCACGTGAAAACGGTCACGAGCTATGTGTCCGGGTCGAGCCGGTACCCATACATCCCGGAGTTCATCGCAGGTGTCTGGGCCTGGTACCTGAACCCCGGGGACCTGCGCGATGAGGAATTCGTCACCAAGGCCGCACTGATGCATGGCATCAAGGGGTTCAGCAGGTACATGCTCGTCGAACGCGACAGGTGGCTCGACTCCCCGATCCGTCGCGACGGCAGCGTGCGCGAGGACAAGGCCCACGTCTTCGGACAGGCCAACAGAATGCTCGACCGCCTCGACTGGCAGCAGATGGATCTTCTCGCCCCGGTCGCCCTGCTGGCGAATCGTGACTATGACAGGCTGGAGGCCGCCAGCGTACTCGTGTCGTTCCCGGGCGATTTCCTGGAGACCCCCAGCACGTTCAGCGAGTACCCGAACATCCTCACCGTCGATGAGAGCGACATCGGATTCCAGCAGCCCGTTCAGCTGGCGAAGCGCGACTGGTTCGGGGCCTGGTACGAGAGCCTGGAGCAGTCACGTGCCGGCTTCGTCATCAGCGACACGGAGGCAGATCTCGAGCAGCTCGCGCAGCGCAGGGTCGTTGTCCTCACCACCTTCGAGTTCCTCTCCGCGCAGACCCAGCAGACCCTTGTCGATTACGCTCGCCAGGGCGGGACGCTGATCCTCGGCCCCACGATCCCGACTCTCGGCGCCGACATGGAGCCGTGCACGATCCTTTCCGACGCCCTGGGCGGCAATTCGGCGGGATCGGCGAGGCTCGGCGAGGGAAGCGTTCACGTCGTCGCGTCGCCCGGCGACATGGCGGCTGTACTGGGCCAGGTCCTGGCCGGTCTCGGGGAAACCCCGGTGACGGTCGACAACCCGCTGCTGCGCTCGACGATCCATCTGAATTCGGCGAACCCGAAGGATGTCGTCGTCTTCATCGCGAACCCCACGGACGGGCCGCAGACCGCTACGGTCACGGCCGAGACCCCCATCGTGGCATGCCAGGATGCGTGGTCGGGCGAACAGCTGTCCAGCACGGGACCCCTCATGTGCGAACTCCCGCCCTACACCGTCCACGCCTTCCGCATCGCCCTGGACTGAAAGGAACCACCAATGTTGCACGCGAATGCGCAGATGCTTGACATCGACGTCGATCAATGGCGCGCCGCCCAGGACCTCATCCTGCATTCCGGGAAGGCTGCTCCCCGGTTGGTCATCATCCACGACCATGGCCGAGTCCAGAAGGCGCGTTTCTCCGACGGGGAACCCCTCGCCAACGCCCCGGCCTCGATCACCGATCCCCGGCGGACGGCCGCGGAACTGTTCGCCGAGTTCAGCGAGCGGGTCGAATTCGTCATGGTCATGGAACGCGATGCCGTCGATGACTACTTCGCCCGGGTCCAAGGGGCATGGACGATCGACACCGATCTGGACGATTTCGTGACGAGCATGTTTGCCGCCCTCGACGACGATCCTGAGGGGATCGTGGTGCATCCCGGGCCGGCGAGCGGTCGGCTGGGACTGCAATGGCGACTCGGCTGGGGCCACGAGGAGATCGCCGCCAAGGTGGCCTCGGCGATATCGCCGGATTCCTGGGTGATTCTGGGCAGTCACGACGTGGACCGGCTCGTGGCGAGTCTTCTCATCCACTTCGACGAGGACCTCGAGGTCGACTCGTTCACGACGGCGGCCCCCGAGCGGGTCGACCTGATCGGGGGACGTGAGGAAGTGCTCGAACGGCTGATCGACCTGGTGAGGCGGCAGGGCGGAAGGCTCGGCTTCGCGCTGTCCGTCGATCATCGGCTGGCGCCCGAGCTCCTGGCCGCCACGGACAAGACGCGGGTGATCGCCGCCCACCCCGGCGAGGTCACCGTCCGCACGCCATGAATCCTGCGGTGATCGTCTGACGGCTCGGATGGGACCGGTGCCCCGGGCAGTTCCTGCCCGGGGCACCCGTCTGTCGTCGGCACAACACCGGTCGTTCTTCCCGGAGCCACCACGAGCCCATGACCTGCGGACATCGATCGTGACAGCCGGCCGCGGCGCCGGACCGCGGCGCCTCAGCGGTTCTCGCTGAGCAACTGCACGAGGTCACGTGTCATCGGGCTCAGCATCGTGTGGCCGACCGGTTCCGGCAGGGCCAGGCACCAGTTGGGGTAGACGCCGACAGTGCCGGGCATGTTCGGCCGCTCGCGCACCATGGCGGCATCGTCCAGGACGGCCAGCACGACCCTGCTCGGCGCGGAGCTGAGGCGGCGGTAGCGGGCCAGGATGGCGTCGTGGACATCCTGCCCGTCGACCTGATGGCAGGGCTTGTCGGGGTCGATACCGGCATCGGCGGCGAGCGAGCGCCGGGTGTGCTCGATCTGGGCCCAGTCGGCGTTCTTGCCGATGCGCCGCAGGGCCTCGACGTCGGCGCCGGTGACGAGACCGGCGATGGTGACCTGGTCGTGGGTGGAGGAGGTGCCCACACCCAGCTCGGGGAAGTCATCGGTGTCGACGCGCATGGCGGAACGGTTGGCGAGCATGCCGATGTCGGCCATCGACTCGCGCACGCCGGGCGGGACGGTCCCCATGTCCTCACCGACGATCCAGGCGCCCGCGCGCATGGCCTCGAGTCGCAGGATCGCGAGCAGCGCGTGCACCGGGTAGTCGACGTAGACGCCATCGGCGGCGGTGCCGTCCTTCGGCACCCAGTACAGGCGCCACAGCTGCATGACGTGGTCGATGCGCAGCGCCTTGGCGTGGCGCAGACCCTCCTGGACCATCTCGATGAAGGGGCCGAAGTCGTTGCGGATGAGCTCCTGGGGGTTGAACGGCGGCAGGCCCCAGCGCTGCCCCTCGATGTTGTAGGTGTCGGGCGGGCAGCCGATCTCGAAGTCGAAGCACAGCGAGTCCTGGAAGACCCAGGCGTCCTCGCTGCCCTGGTCGAAACCCACCGCCAGGTCCGCGACGACATCGACCCCGCAGGTGCAGGCCTCGGCGTACTGCGCCTCGGCTATCCACTGGCACCACGAGTAGAAGGCGACCTTGTCGGCGTGCTCCTCGGCCCAGCGGAGCACTGCTGGTGAGTCCGGTCGATGCAGTTCCCCGGGCCACTCCCGCCAGTTGGAGTTGTCGAGCTCGTCGGCGATGGCGCACCAGATCGCGAACATGCGAAGTGCCCGGCCACGGTGCCGGCAGAAATCGACGTATTCGATGTCCTCCTCGGTGCGCGCGACCTGCCAGATCCGCAGCAGCGCCTCCTTCTTGAGCGCCCAGACCGCGGGGCGGTCGATGAGACGTTCCCCGTTGAGGGCGCGCCCGGCCTCCGACAGGTCGGACAGGTCGACACGCTCGGCGCCCGGTGCGTGCCCCGGCGCGATGTGCAGGAGATTGAGGAACTGGCGGCTGGCCGGGGAGTACGGGGAGTCCTGCGGGTTGCTGACCGGGGCGATGGCGTGCACCGGCGAGACCTGGACGCAGTAGGCGTGCTGGGAGTGGGCGATACGGCAGATCCGGCCCAGGTCGCGGAAGTCGCCGATGCCCCAGGAGTCCCTCGACCGGGCCGAGTACAGCTGAATCTGCCAGCCCCAGCAACGCTCGGGCGTCCGCAGGCGCTCCGGAGCCGCGATGACGAAGCGGCGCTGGCCGGTGGCGGTGTGGAGGACGTGGTAGCCGGGCACGTCGACGACCCCGTGCGCCCGGTAGTGGTAGCCGTCCTCGAGAACGAGGTCGCCGAACAGTTCGGGGTGGTAGCGGCCCGGCGTGCAGACGAGCGGTTCGCCGATGCCGGGGGGAAGTCCCTCGCGGAAGTGGTCGTTGACGAGTTCAAGCGTGGCGGTGGGGACCTCGACGACGGTGCCGTGTGCGCTGAGGTAGCTGTCGGCCACGCCCAGCGGTTTCAGGCGTTTGAGTAGGTCATCACGACGCCGACAGCTCCCGATGCTCTCCGTGTCCACGCCCTGGCCACTGTGGCCACCGGCATGAGCAATCTCGTTCCAACTCACGGTTCTAGGCTATAAGGCCGGCTGATCAGATGAAGGATTGACCTTGTCACTGCCGGTTTTGTGGTGCTCCCAGCAGCGATCTGGCGAGCCTGTGAGGGTGCTCTGGCGGGGCTCCCTCCGGCTCGCCCCTGACTCGTCGGCCCAGGGCGCCGTGCCCGGCCGGGGCGCGGGGCGAGGCCCTAGGCTTGGCCACGTGCCCAGCAACGACGCCTTCCAGGTCGACCTGCACGGTCTGGTCGACCTGCTCAGCCACAATCTCTACTCGAGCCCGCGCATCTTCGTGCGCGAGCTCCTGCAGAACGGCGTCGACGCGCTGACCGCTGCCGACCCGCGGCCGGACGACCGCCGGCCCGGCATCATGCTCGTCGGCTCGGACGTCTCGGCCGACGGGCGCATGCACTGCCTCGACTCCGGTGTCGGTCTCGACGAGGACGACGTGCGCACCTTCCTGGCGACCATCGGCGGCTCCTCCAAGCGCGGCCACGACGAGACGATGCTGGGCCGCTTCGGCATCGGCCTGCTCAGCTGCTTCGTCGTCACCGACCGGGTCGAGGTGCTCACCCGCAAGGGCGACGGGCCGCTGATCCGCTGGATCGGCCACGAGGACGGCACCCACGAGATGGCCGACCCGTCCGGTATCGACGACGAACGCACCGCCTGGCTGGCGGAGGGCCCGGGTACCTGCGTCTCGCTGCAACCGGTCAGCAGCACGGCGCAGTGGCTCACTGCCGGGCGCGTCACCGAGCTGGCCAAGACCTTCGGCGCCTATCTGCCCTACCGCATCGTCAGCGCCCGGGGCCCGGGCGCGACGACACCGGTCGCGCCCACGACGCCGCCGTGGCGGCTGGCCGGGCGCGCCCGCCGGCGCGAGTGCGAGAACCTCGCCCGCCGGCAGCTGGGCGTCGAACCCTTCGCCACCCTCCCCGTGGCCGTGCCCGAGGCCGGCCTGGACGGTGTCGTCGTCATCCTGGGCCAGCAGGCGCAGGCCGGCTCGCGCGGCGGCCACCGGGTCCACCTGCACGGCATGCTCGTCTCCGAGAACGTGCCCGGCCTGCTGCCCGACTGGGCCTTCTTCGCCCGCGCCGTCGTCGACTCCACCCGCCTTACGCCCACCGCCAGTCGTGAGGGACTCTACGAGGACGGCATGCTCGAGACGGTCCGGTCCGCGCTCGGCGAGCAGATCCGCCGCTGGATCCTGCGGCTGGCCGCCACCGACCAGGACCGCATGAGGCGGTTCCTGTCGGTGCACGCCGTGGCCGCGAAGGCGATGGCGCTGGACGACGACGAACTCTTCGAGACCCTGCTGCCGGCGCTGCGCTTCGAGACGAACACCGGCGAGCTGACCCTGCCCGAGCTGGCCGGACGCACCGACGTCGTCCACGTCGCACGCACCATCGAGGACTACCGCCAGGTGGCCGCGGTCGGCGCCGCCCAGGGCATCGACATCCTCAACGGCGGCTACGTCTACGACACCGAACTCGCCCTGCGCGCCCCGCGGGTCATGACGGGCCTGCAGACCCGGCCCCTGTCGCCCCGCGACCTGGACGCCCACATCCGTGCCGTGCCCGAGGAGCGGCTGAGGGCCGCCCGCCCCGGCCTGGAACGGGCCCGCCAGGCGCTGAAGCTGCTCGACGTCGACGTCGAGCTGCGCGCCTTCGCGCCCGACACGATGCCCGCGCTCTACCTCGACGACGAGCAGGCGCGCGCCGCAGCCGTCTCCGACGAGGTCGCCGCCGGGGCCGACGAGACCTGGGCTGCCCTGCTCGCGACGATGCGCCCGGCCCCGGCCCGGCCCCGGCTGCTGCTCAACGACGACAGCACACTGGTGCGCAGGGTGCTCGACCTGGGCGATGACGAACTCGTCGCACCCGCCGCCGAGTCGCTCTACGCCCGCGCCCTGCTGGCCGCCGGACACCGGCTGCGCGCGGCCGACCTGGCGGCCGTCGACCACTCCTTCCTCGCCCTGCTCACCGTCGCCCTGGAGACCCGAGATGACTGACAACACCCCACCACGGCCGGTCAGCGGCCTCTCGCGGCACCGCTTCGCCCCGCCCCTCGAGGCAGTGGCGCAGGCCGATGCCCGCGGCCTCGCCGAACTGTTCATCGCCGCGACCCGCTGGGGCGGCCGCGACACCCAGCAGGCCGTCATCGCACGCTGGGAGGAGCTGCGCGACGGGGCCATCGAATGGGCCAGGGCGACCGGCGAGCCCGAGCTGCTCCATGCGCTGGCCTGCCTCGAGATGGACACCGAGATCGCCGACTTCGCCGCCACCGACGCCCGCGACCTGGAGCGCATCGAGACCGCGATCGACCTGTTCACCCGAGCCGGGGCCACCGCCCGCGCACTCGACCTGGAGCACCTGCTCGCCGTCGAACTGGACAACGACCCGGTGCGCGGCGACATGCTGCTCGACCGGATCCGCGACACCGGCGACCCGAGCGCTCTGCTCACCTCCATCTCGCGCAGCCGGATCGACGTCGAGGACCTCGACGCCGTGCGCGCCCGCCTCGCCGAACTGCGCGCCCTGGCCGTGGACGTGACGAGCGAGCCGATGACCCGCATGCGGATGGGTTCCGCGATCCTCTACCTCGGCCCGACCTTCGACAGCGTCCTCGACCTGCCCGACATCGTCGACGCCTATCTGCTCGACGACGAGTTCCCCATGCTGCGCTCCAGGCAGGCGCGGCGCCGCGCGGTGCTGGCCCAGCAGACCGGCCAGGGCGCCCAGGCCGTCGCCATCCTGCGCGCCGAGGCGGACCGCCAGCGCTGGATGGGCGAGACGGTGGAGCTGACCAGGGTCATGCACCGGCTCTCCGACCAGCTGGAGGCCCTGGGCGATCCGGTCGGCGCCGAGCAGGCGATCCGTGAGGCCGTCGCCGCCGCCCACTCCTCCGGGGTCACCAAGTACGAGGTGGACGCGCTCAAGGGTCTCGCCATGCGCCTGCTCAACCAGGACCGGGTCGTCGAGGGCGCCACGGTCGTGGACGAGGCACTGGCCCTGCTCGCAACCGTCGACGGGCCCCGCCACCTCATCATCGGCCAGGACCTCATCGAGGCCCACTGGGCCCTGTGCGACATGGGGGCGCGCGTCCACCACGAGCTCGACCACGCCGACCGGGCCTGCGCCCTGGCCCGCGAGGCGGCGCAGGACGCCGAGCAGCTCGGTGAACCCGGCCGCGCCTCCATCATGTGGGAGCTCGTCGGCGAGGCGATCATGCCCACCGACGCCGCCGAGTCCGACCGGGCCTTCGAACAGGCCGCCCGGCTGGCCCACCAGGACCAGGACGGCCTGCGCGTCCTCGAGATGACCCGCCGGCGGGCCTGGGCCATCGCCATCTGCACCGGCACGAAGGAGGCCGCCCAGATGCAGGAGAAGGCCCAGCGGATCGCCGAGCAGCTGCGTGACACCCTCGCCGCGAACCCAGAACTGGCCCGCACCAGCGGGGTCGACGGGGAGATGCTCGTCCTGGGCGTCAAGATCGAGCAGGCCAAGCTGATTGCGGTCTCCAAGGCCTACGAGAACGCCATCGGCTGGCTGGTCGGGCTGCCGGAGCAGGCCGCCGAGCACGGCGACCGGGCCCTGGCCATGGACGGCTTCTGGCTGCGCGCCCGGCTGTGCCTGCAACTCGACATGGAGCAGGACGCCTTCACCGCCCTTGGCCGCTGCCTGCAGCTGGCCGACTGCAGCGGTGACGAGCAGACACGCCGGCAGATACTGGCCGCCGGCCGCGACTGGCTCGCCGAGCACGGCCGTCACGAGGAGGCCGCACGCTACTGGAACGACAACCAGGCACAGTAACCACCCCCTAGGAGAAGAATCATGAGCGACGAGGACATCCGCGACCGGATCATCCAGCTGCACGACACGGCGATCCAGCGCCCCTACGCCGAGCGGATCGCGCCGCTGCGGCAGGCCGTCGAAATGGCAGATGAGATCGGCGATGAGGGCCTGGGCATCGCCATGCGCCTGGCGTTCGTCTCGGCCCTCGTCTTCGGCGGTCGCGTCTCGGAGGCCTTCGTGCCGTTCGCCTGGCTCGTCCAGCGCTACGACGCCGACTCGCCCGCCCTCACCGACCGCTACCGCTTTCGCATTCTGTGGAGCAACAAGTGGATGGTCGATCACGCCACGGCCTACCCGCAGATCCCGCTCGACCAGATCGAGGCACTGCTGGCAGACATGCGGCGGCGCTACGCGGCGGCCGGAATCGGACCCGAACCGGTCGCCCACTGCACCTACAAGCTCGCCTCGTCCACTCGCGGTGACGACAGCGCAGCGGCCGAGTTCGCCGCCTGGACCGCCCTGCCCCGCTGCGACATGAGCGACTGCCAGGTCTGCTCGTCCCGCGGCCAGGCGAGTTACTGGTCCGGCCAGGGGCAGTACGAGCGGGCCCTCGAACTGCTCGCCCCCGCCCTGCGCGGCGACGCCACGTGCGCCGAGGAGCCGGGCTCCTCGCTGAGCCTGGCCGCGGTGTGCGCCGCCGAGCTGGGCCGGATGGACGAGGCCGCCGACTACCATCTGCGCGCCTGGCGTGAGATCCGCGACGAGGAGGGGCGCGCCTCGGACGTGGCGAGGAACATCCTGCTGTGCGCCCGCACCGGCGCCCTGGCCCGGGGCCTGGAACTGCTGGCCTACCGCTGGGAGCAGGTGCGCGAGTTCGACGCGCCCAGCACCAGCATGAACCTGCGGGCCGCAGCCGCGCGCCTGATCGGCGCCTGCCTCGCCGAGGGCATGGCCGGCCAGCGTCTGCTCACCCGCAGCGGCGAGGAGATCGTCATCGACGAGGGCCTCTACGACGAGCTGTCGGGCCAGGCCCTCGACCTGGCCGCCGCCTTCGACGCCCGAAACGGGAACGATTTCGAGAGCACCACGCTGCGCAGGGGGTACCTGGAGGCGGGGCCCCTAACCCCCCTGCCCCTCGCCCCGGGCGTCGCCGGCTCCCGCAGCGTCTTCGCCCCCGACGGCGACTCGCAGCACCCGCTGTCCCCGACGGCGGACGAGATCGCCGGCGCCGGGGTCATGGACCTCATGGGGCTCTTCGACCGCGTCGTCCGCTGGGGCGGGCTCAGCGCCGAGCGTGCGCTACTGGCACGCTGGCGCGAACTGCGAGAGAAGGCGATCTCGCAGGCCGACATCAGCGATGACCCGGACTTCCTGGAGCAGGTCGCGCTCGCCGAGCTCAACATCACCGGTCTCGACCCGGACCTACGGGTCTCGGCCGAACTGGAGAGCAACGAGACCGGCATCCGCCTGCTGCAGGCCAGTGGCGGACCCGACAGGGCGCTCGGCGTCGAGTACTGGCTGGCCATGACGATCACCCACGACCAGGAGCGTGCCGGCGAACTGCTCGCCCGCATCCGCGCCACGGGCTCGCCCGGCCGCATCCTGTCTGCGCTCAACCACACGCCGCTCGACGCCGACTCACCGGAGGCCTGCCACCAACGCCGCGAGGAACTGCTCGCGCTGGGGGTCACACCCGGCTCCGAACCCTGGGAACGCAATGCCCTCGGCCACCTGCTGCTGCAGGCCGGTTCGGCGCCCGACCGGGTGCGCAGCACCTGGGATGAGGTGGAGTCCTACTTTCCCGACCCCGATGAATTCCCCTCGATCAGGCAGCACCTGGGCATGTCCAGGATCTCGACCCTGTGGAACGCGGATGAGCGGGACGAGGCGATGGCGGTGTGTGACCGGCTCATCGACTACCACACGCGGATGGGGACGGTGGGTCTGCTCGCCAACGCGCTGGGCCAGCGGGCGCTGATGAGCGAGGCCCGTGAGGACGCCCCCGAGGCGGAGCGCTGCTACCAGATGGCGCTCGCCGCGGCCCAGGCTTCCGGCAAGAGAGCCGTCATGACCGATGTCCGCTGGGACCTGGCCGATCTGCTCATGCGCCAGGGCCGGAACGTGGAGGCCATCGAGATCGTCGAGCACGCCCTGGCGGACCTGGAGATCCCCGATGACCCGTTCGTGTCGTGGAGCCCCGACAAGATGCTGTACCAGCGCGCCAATCTGCTGCACATGGGTGCCCGCCTGTGCGAGGCGCTGGGTGAGAACGACCGTGCCGTCTCTCTGGCCCGCCGTGGCGCCGCCGATGCCCAGCAACTGGACGCCCCGGGAGCCGCTGCCTTTCTGCTCGGGATCGTTGGTGACGGGCTGCGCGCCTCCGACGCGGTCGAGTCGCTGCGGGCGTACACGCAGGCCGCCGAGCAGGCCCGCGCCGCCGGCGACGAGATGGAACTGCTGAGGCTGCAGCGCCGCCGCATGTGGGCCGCGGCCGAGGCTGACGGCCTGGACGCCGGCCTTGCCGCGCACGCCGAGGCGACCGCGGCCGGCCAGGCACTGTGCGACCGGGTGCTGACCGACACCGAGTTCGCGGAGCGGATGAACATCGACACCGAGCTGACGATGCTCGACGTAGCGGTCGACCGGGTGCGGCTACTGGCCACTCACCGCGCCTACGACCAGGCCCTGACCGAGCTCGGTGACGCGCCCGAGCAGATCCTCGCCCACGGCAACGAGGAGTTCGCGGCCTCGGCACACGACTTGCGCGCCCGGATCCGGCTCGCCGTCAACGACGAGCGCGGCGCCTTTGCCGACATCGCGGCGGGAATGGAGCTGGCCGACCGGATGCAGGACACCGGGCTGCGCGGCGAGTTCGCTGCGCTCGGCGCCAACTGGCTCGACGGCGAGGGCCGTGGTGACGAGGCCGAACAGTTCTGGGCAGCCAACAACGGCCAGCAGCAGGAGTGAGCGGGACCGCCCCGGCATGGCCTGGTCAGCCCGACAGGGGCACGTGCCCCGACGGCGGGGTGGCCAGTGATGCGGCTGCCCGCGCTCGGCCCGCCGGGACCCTGGATTGGACCAGCCCCGCGTTGTGGTGTGGGGGCATGTCCGCGCCCGGCCTGCCGGAACAGGGTGGGGACGGGAACTGCCTGCCGAGCAGGGTTCCCCGGGCATGCGAAAACTTCCGGCCTTCCCTTACCAGAGCAGGCCCTGATCTGCCGGGGCGGGGGACTGGGTTCCGGTGCGGTCGGCAGGATCAGCGGACCGTGAACTCGGCCAAGCCGGGTTGGTGCGGAGCCTCGCGCACCTGGAGCCCGCGGACCTGCGCGTAGCCGGGCCCCTCCCGAACCCATGCCAGGAAGGTCTCGACAACGAGTTCACCGCCTTGGACGAACATCTCGACGTCGCCGTTCGGCAGATTGCGCACCCACCCGGTCAGGCCGAGCGCCTCGGCCTGCTGCAGGACGTGCCAGCGGAAACCGACGC
Source organism: Propionibacterium australiense (assembly GCF_003666605.1). Taxonomy (GTDB): domain Bacteria; phylum Actinomycetota; class Actinomycetes; order Propionibacteriales; family Propionibacteriaceae; genus Propionibacterium; species Propionibacterium australiense. The sequence continues at coordinate 79,647 of NZ_RCIV01000013.1, forward strand.
CTTGGACGAGGCCGCTGGCCACCGCGTGGACGCTCCGCACAGCACTCATGATTCGTCCCTCCCGCCGTCTGCTGCTCGGTGCCCCAAGCCTAACCACAACCGGTTGTCTGCTCAGGAGGCCGGAATCTGCTCCCCTGAGCGCATGTGCTGCGCGGGCGTGCGCTATGCCTTGCCTAGTAGGGGCAGCCTCTTCTGTGGCGGCATTCAACTGTCCGGACTACAAGGATGGGCCACTGCCCAAGCCAATGGGGCTGTGAATAAGCCTCAAGGATTTTGATCGAGCTCCCACCCCTCAATAGTCACATTTCCGATGCTCCAATTGATTGTCCAGTCGACCTCCGTGAAAAAGCCTTGAAGTGAATCATAGTCCATGACCCAATTGTCATATGGCCGTCATGAAACGAAATCGTATTTTGATGGATTCGTGGTCTTGTTTCGGATATGATTGAGACATGCAGATCGAGGTCACCCCGGAAGAAACCGCTGTTCTGATCAGGTGGAAGAAACGCACAGACAATTACGTGCTGGTGCGGATGAAAGCCGAAGCCATCTTGTATGCCTCTCGTGGTGTCGATGTGGGGATTATCGCTGAAATGGTTGAGCGCAGCGAGAAAACCGTTCGAGAATGGCTGGCCGAGTGGCAGGCCAGCAGGA
>NZ_RCIV01000014.1 GCF_003666605.1 Propionibacterium australiense
GAAAGGCTACGTCACGAACATGCCCGCCACCCGAATCTCCGCGGCAGAACTCATTGCCGACTATCACGAGCTCTGGCGAATCGAGAAATCCTTCAGGATGTCGAAGAGCGACCTGAAAGCCCGCCCGATCTTCCATCACACCCGCGAGGCGATCGAAGCCCACCTCACCATCGTGATGGCCGCACTCGCCGTCTCACACCGCCTGCAAACAATCACCGGGAAATCCGTCGCCAAAATCATCGAAACACTCGAGCCAATCCATGAAATGAACGTCAACATCGCTGGCCAAACCCTACCCGCTCACGACCAGATCACACCCGCAGCCCAAACCATCCTCGACACCCTCGGCCTCACCTGGCCCCCACACTAAAGTGGCACGAGTCAGGTTCTATGTCGAGGACAAGGGCTTCACCCCAGCCGGCCAATAAAGGTGGCACGAGTCAGGTGACAGGGGCTCCGAGGCGATCCTGTGCCTGCCCACGCACTCCTCGAACCGGCCCGCCGCCCCAGCGGGCGCGGGACGCCTCAGCCCTGCGCGGGGATGGTCTCCAAGTCGGCCAGCCAGGCCCGGGCGTTGGCGTCGGAGGGGGCGTTCCAGTCGCCGCGCGGGCTGAGCGAGCCGCTGGGCAGCGCCCTCGGGCCGCTCGGGGAGGCGGTGCGCTTGAACTGCGACTGCATGAAGCGCCGGCAGAAGACACCGAGCCAGTGCGTGATCTCGTCGAGCGAGTAGGCGACCCGCTCGTCCTCGGGGGTTCCCGCTGGCCAGCCGCCCGCCTCCGCGTCGCCCCAGGCGTGCTGGGCGAGGAAGGCGATGCGGCTGAGGCTGAAGCCGTACCGCAGCCAGTGGTGCAGGGTGAAGTCGTGCAGCGCGTACGGGCCGATCGTGTCCTGGGTCGACTGCGGCGCGGCGCCCTCGCCGGCGGGGATGAGTTCCGGGCTGATCTCGGTGTCGAGGATCGACTGGAGGACCACACCGACCTCCTCCGGGAACAGCCCCGAGGCGATGACCCAGCGGACCATGTGCTGCATGAGGGTCTTCGGCAGCCCCGCGTTCACCGCGTAGTGGCTCATCTGGTCGCCGACCCCGTAGGTGCACCAGCCGAGCGCCAGCTCCGACAGGTCCCCGGTGCCCAGCACGATGCCGCCGCGCTGATTGGCGATCCGGAACAGGTAGTCGGCCCGCAGACCGGCCTGCACGTTCTCGAAGGTGACGTCGTACTCGTCCTCCGCGTGCCCTAGGTCGCGGAGCATCTGGGTGGCCGCCGGCCGGATGTCGAGCGTCTCGAACGTGGTGCCGAGGGCCTGCGCCAGCTGCGTGGCGTTGTCCCTCGTGTGCGCGCTCGTGGCGAAGCCCGGCATCGTGACGGTGCAGATGTCGGTGCGCGGGCGCCCGGCAAGATCCATCACCCGGGCGGCGACGAGCAGGGCCAGCGTCGAGTCCAGGCCCCCCGAGACGCCCAGGACGATCCGCGGGTCCCCGATGGCCGTCAGCCGCTGACGCAGGGCGGCCACCTGGATGGCGTAGGCCTCGGAGCAGTCCCGCGCCAGCCGCGCGGGATCGGCGGGGACGAAGGGGAAGCGCGCGACCTCGCGGGCCAGGCCGAGATCGGTGCGCGGCGGGTCGAGGACGACGTCGATGACCTCGACGCGCGCGTCCAGGCCGGCCCCGGCCAGATCGCGCGCATTGTCGTCGACCGAGCCGTTGCGCAGCCGCTCGGCCGCCAGCAGCCTCAGGTCCACGTCGGCGACCGAGGCGCGCGGGCCGTCGGCGAAGCGCTCGCCCTCGGCCAGCAGGACGCCGTTCTCGTAGATCATCGTCTGCCCGTCCCAGGCCAGATCGGTGGTGGACTCGCCGGCCCCGGCGGCGCAGTAGACGTGGGCGGCGGCCTGCCGCGCCGAGGCGGAGCGGCACATCAGGTGACGCTCGTCGGCGCTGCCGACGGTGACCGGAGAACCGGCGATGGTGACGATGACACTCGCCCCGGCCAGCGCGGCGCGCGCGCCAGGCGAGACCGGCGCCCACAGGTCCTCACCGACTTGGACGTACACGTCGAGGCCCTCGACGTCGGACGCGCGGAAGTGCAGATTGTCGCCGAACCTCACCCGGCCGAGCCGACCCAGGTCGATCTCGCCGCGCAGCCCGGCCCCCGAGGCGACGCGGCGTTTCTCGTGGGCCCCGCCATGACTCTGCGGATAGCTCTTCGGCGCCACGCCCAGCACGCGCCCACGGTGGACGACCACGGCGCAGTCGTAGAGACGGTTCCCGCGCCGCAGCGGGGCGCCGACGACGAGCAGCGGCGTCAGGGCGGCGGTGGCCTCGGCGAACCGGGCGAGGGCCGCCAGCGTCGCGTCGAGCAGCCGCTGGTTGAGCAGCAGGTCGTCGATGGCGCAGCCGGTGAGGCTCAGCTCTGGGAAGGCGACGACGGCGGCGCCCCGGCCGGCCATGCGGTGGGCCTGCTCGGCCAGGCGGTCGGCGTTCGTGGCGGGGTCGGCGATGGCGACGACGTCGGTGCATGCCGCGATCCGCGCGAAGCCCTGGTCGTAGAGCGAGGTGAAGTTCATGGTCCTCCTGTCGTTCGGCCTTCGTGCACCCCATTGTCGTCCTCCCGGACGCCGCGCCGGGCGAGGGTCACTCTGTGTTCACGGTGCCCGGTCCGGCCCGCGGGAGGTGTCCAACACGCAGTTGAGCGCGAGTGCCGAGCGTCAGCGGCCCCACGCGCCTCGGCGGCCTTGCGGCCTCGGAATACTTGGGCAGGGCCGGCGTGGAAACCGAACCGGCGCCGCAGGCTCATACACAACTGACCGGCACCCATCACGAGCGTGTCGCCGGGGCGCCGGCGGCCCAGGTAGGCAGCCCACTGCCCCGGCCCGGCAGGTATGAACGGCCCACGGCAGGCTGGTCGGGCGGCCGAAGAACACTGCCCCGGCCCGGCAGGCACGGACGGGTACGCCCTGCCTGGGGCCGCTGTCAGGCCGCTGTCGCGTCGCTGCGGGGGTCGGCTTCGGGCGACTCGCCCTCAGCGGTGAGGGCTGAGATTCAGCAGGGCGGCAGCACCCCTGGACTTCCCGATTGTCCGCGCAGGCGCGCAGCCCACTGCGTGCAGCGCTCCTTGACGCCGTTCAGTTGCTCTGCGCCGACGTCGTAGCGTTCGACGTCGCGTGGCGTCACTCGGCGCACGGCCTCCAACTGCTGCGCGAACATGGTCACCTCGAACCCTGCGTCACGCTCGGCCGCTGCGCTCACCAGTTCCTCATCAGTGAACCGGCCCCATCGGCGGATGGCATCAACGTCGAGGTAGTCGCGCGGCTCAGCGCGTGAGTAGAGTGCGGCGATCTTGTTGCCGACCGCATCCTCCACGCTCAGCACAGGACCGACGTCGAGCCCCACGGGGTCGTTCTCCCGCCAGTCCACCCCCATGTCGACGCCGAGCCGCAGCCCATCGGCGGTGCTGACGTGCAACCGCGCGAACTGCGCGACTCGGCGGGCCTCCTCGACCTCGTACCCACTCTCCCGCAGGGCCGCGACGACACGATCAACAGCCCGGGCGAACTCGTCGATGTCCTGCGCCATGGTGAACAGGTCGATGTCCTCGGTCGGTCGATCGGTCACACCGTGCTCGCGGATCGCGCCAGAACCCGCCAATGCGAAACCGGACTCGGCGGCCCTGGCCAGGGCGATGCGGGTCACCTCACGTTGCATCTCGGACCGGGCGCTCACGGATTCACCACATCGCGCAGCTCGGGGAAACGGGCTTCCCACAGCGCGCGAGCCCGCCGCGGCAGCAACAATTCCGGCCAAACGGCCACCAGCCGATCACGATTGAGGATCGCCACCTGATCGGCCACAGTCCCCTCGGCCACCACTGCTCGATAAGCCAGACTGACGCCGCCATCCTCATCAAGGTCGACTCGGCCGCCTCCCGGCGCCCACAGCACGGTGTGGGGCAACTCGACAACACCGCCCGCCGGCCCCTTCAAATCGTCCAGGCTCTCAGGAACTGCATAGGGCTTCACGTCACGAAGGAACACTCGGTGCTCGGCCGGTACGGCAGGCGCGGCGGAGTGGGAGCGCCGGAAACCCTCCTCAGCGGCGGTCACGCCGCGAACCCCGTCGGTCATGCCTCTTCACATCCTCACGGTTCCCGGGGGCGCAGAGGCAATTTTATCGGGGCAACCGGAAACGAGCCAGGGACAGTTTCGGGGCATCGACTTTCGGTTGGTCGACGCACAACGTGGTGCGCGCTGCGCGCCTGCCGCGTCGACGCCCGCACCGGAGACGGCCCCGCGCCGGACCAGCATCTCGCAGAACGCGCTTCCCCTCAGCGCGCCCGTGAACCGGTTCCGTGCGGGGCGGGAAGGAGCGTGGTGGCCATGGGTTCTCCTTGGGTTCGTGAACCGGCTCTGGGTGGGCCGGGTCAGCTGGCGTCGACGAGCCGGTAGCCCTTGCGCACCACGGTCCGGATGGACGCCGGGCTGGCCAGCGCCTCGCGCAGGCGGGCGATGGCGACCTCCGCGGCGTGCGGGTCGGTCGAGTCGCCGGGCAGCACGTGGAGGATCTGCTCGCGGCTGACGATCTGCCCCGGCCGGCTCGCCAGCAGACGCGCCACCGCCAGGCCGCCGGGGGACAGGCCCAGCGCCCGCTGCCCGAGGGCCGCGTCGGTGGCGTGCACGCGCAGCAGCCCACCGGGGATGACGCAGGTCAGCGCCGACTCGGTGACCCGGGCCGAGATGTGCCGGACGAGCGCCCCCATGCGCCCGCGGTCGGGGTAGCCCACGTCGAAACCGGCATCCACGAGGGGTTTCGCGGCGACCCGGCCGACCGCGGCGAGGACGAGCCCGCCGGCGAGGTTCTGCTCGCGCACGTCCTCGAGGGCCCTGGCCGAGTCGAGGGCGCGCACCCAGGCGGCCGAGCCGGGCGAGGAGGTGAAGGCCACCGCGTCGAAGCGGGCCGCCCGCAACTCGTCGATCGAGTTCGTCACGGCGTCCGCGTCGGGGGCCGGACCCCAGCGGTAGACGGTCAGCGGCGTCACCCTGGCGCCCGCCTCGCACAGCGCCTCGGACAGGCCGTCGTCTCCGGCGCCGTGGCACTGGATGACGATGTGCCTGCCCTCGACGCCGCCCTCCAGCAGGTGGTCGAGGATCTCGTACGAACTGGCCCTGGGCGAGACCCAGGCCGCCTCGGCGCCGGCCCCGCGCAGCGCCCCCAGCGCCTTGGGGCCGCGGGCGATCGTGCGGGTCGCCGTGAGCATCTCGGCCAGCGCCTCGGACAGGCCGGCCGTGTCGGCGGCGTCCAGCCAGGCGCGCAGGCCGATGCCCGTCGTCACGACGACGGCGTCGGGCGGGTAGTCGAGCAGGTCGCGGGTCCGGCCCAGCAGCCCCGCCTCGTCGATGTGGTGCTCCACGCCCATGCTCGAGGCGATGACGGTGTGGGCGCCGCGGCGTTTGAGGGCGGCCGCGAGGTCCTCGGCGCGGCGCTGGGCGGTGATGAGGACACGGGCGCCCGCCAGCACCTCGGTGAGGGCGGCGTCGACGAACCCGTTCGTGCCCGGTCCAGGTCCGGGCTGGGAGGCGGCTGAGTTCGTCACGGGCCAAGCCTGTCACGGGCCGGGCGCCGAACGGGAGCATTTCGCGCCGGGGATTCACCACGGCCGGCCCCTCGCCCCGGCCGTGCCGCGCACGGCGGGGCCGTGCGGTCTCGCCGCGCGGTGGCGTACCTGCCCCGCCGGCTTGCCCCGCCGGGCGGATCGGGTGAGAGAATCCTCGGGTCCACTCACCGACAGGAGGGCCGATGGACGCCGAGACCTTCGTGCAGCGCTACCAGGTGGAGCGCCGCAACACCAATTCCCTCAAGTGGGACGCCCTGGGCCAGCGCTTCGGCAACCCCGATCTGCTGCCCATGTGGGTTGCCGACACCGAGTTCCGCGCCCCCGAGGCCGTCCTCGACGCGCTGACCGAACGCGTCGCCCACGGCGCCTTCGGCTACTCCACGGTGCCCGACTCCTACTTCGAGGCCTTCGACGCCTGGGCCGCCCCACGCCGGCAGGCCCGCGTCAGCAGGCAGTGGGTGCGTTTCAGCACCGGCGTCGTCTCAAGCTTCTACTGGACGATCAGTGCCTTCACCGAGCCCGGCGACGCCGTCCTGCTCACCACGCCCGTCTACTACCCGATGTACAACGCCGTCCGCGACACCGGCCGCAGGCTCGTCACCAGCGAGCTCGTCCGCGACGCGAACGGCGAGTACGGCTTCGACCTCGACGACTTCGAACGTACCATCGTCGAGGCCGGCGTCCGGCAGTGGATCGCCTGCTCCCCGCACAACCCGGTCGGCCGCGTGTGGACCGAGGCCGAGCTCGACGCGGTGCTGGGCATCTGCGCCAGGCACGGCGTCCTCGTCGTCGCCGACGAGATCCACCAGGACATCCTGCCCGGCGACCGCCCGTTCGTCGCGATGTCCGAGGTGGCCGGCGGCCGCTACCGCGACCGCGTCGTCACGCTGAGCGCCGTCTCCAAGACCTTCAACCTGGCCGGCCTCGTCCACTCGCACATCATCATCCACGACGACGCGCTGCGCGCCCGCTACGACGCCTGGGCGCGGGCCTACGTGCAGACCGAACCGAACATCATGGGTCTCTGCGCCGCCGAGGCCGCCTGGCGAGGCGGCGCAGAGTGGCTCGACGGCCTCACCGCGCTCCTGCGCCGCAACGACGCGAGCTTCCGCGCCCGCGTCCGCGAGGTCGCCCCGACCGCGCAGATGCCCCCGCTCGAGGGCACCTATCTGCTGTGGCTCGACCTGCGCGACTACGTCCGGCCCGACGAGATGCGGTCCTTCATGCAGGACACCTGCGGTCTCGCCATCGACTACGGCGAGTGGTTCTCCCCCCAGGCCAGGGGCTTCGTCCGGTTCAACCTGGCCACCACCCCGGCGATCCTCGACCAGGGCACCGAACGCCTGGTCAACGGACTGGCCGGCCTCGGCTGAGACCGTCGCGGTCACCCGCACGGCGAGGCACACGGGCCGGGCGGGGACGGTGTGCCCCGCCCGGAGCCGCTCAGCCTCCCGCGATGGCGACCTCGTCGGTGTACGCGCAGTACCAGGTGAGCGAATCGTCACCCCAGCGGTAGAGCACCTGGTGGTAGCCGTTGACCGTCTGGTCACGGCCGCCGCCGAGCACCACCCGGTCGACCCGGTCGAGGGCGAGCTCGGGGGCGCCCTCCTCGGGCGCCAGCTTGAGGGGCCTGGTGAGGACGTCGGTCGTCTTGCGGGAGTCGGACGCCGGTGCCAGGCACGGACTGGTCGAGGCGCGCAGCGGTGAGGTGCGGATCGGTACGCCGTTCTCCAGCGCGATCGTATTGGTGATCTTCTGGGCCGGCAGCTCGGAGCAGGGTTCGTTGTTGCGGATCAGACGCGTCACCTTGATCTCTCCGCTGTCCGCGTCGACCTCCAGTGACTCCGTCGCATTGCCGCACGAGGCGTCGTCGGTGACCGGGTACGGCGACTGCACCGCGGTGCCCTGCTCGGGATCCCACGTCCACACATAGGCGTAGTGCCAGTAGCCGTCGCCCTCGCCGCTCGTCAGCCAGGCGACGGCGTCCTCGTAGCCGTCGCCGTTGAGGTCGCCGTACTGCACCGGGTTGCCATCGGTGCCGTTGTCGATCCGCCACCAGGAATCCCGCTGGGAGCCGGTGGCGGCGGGTTTCAGCGTCTGCTGCGAGCGGGCGTCGTACCACTCGGCGCTGGTGAAGTCGAAGTTCTCGATGGCCTTGGTCTCGTCGGAGTTCGTCGGACTGGGGGTGCTGCTCGTCGGTCCGTAACCCGTCGGGTTGTCCGAGGGGCCCTGGGCGCAGCCTGCGGCCACCAGCGTCGCGGCGGCGACGAGCGAGGGAAGGATACGGCGGTTCATGGGACCAACACTAGGGGAGCGCACCGCAGGCGGCCGGCAGCGACGGGCCCCGGCCCTCGTGCTCCTCCGTGCCGACACGGCCCCCACTGGGGCGAATGACGGATGGACTTGTGACCCGGCGGGGCATCTGTGGAACAATCCTGTGAGGATGACGGAGGTGACCCGATGACCGAGTTCGCGCGCATCGCGTTCGTGTCGCTGCACACGTCCCCGGTCGCCTCCCCCGGGTCGGCGGACGCCGGGGGCATGAACGTCGTCGAACTGAACTCCGCCCTCGCGCTGGCCGAGGCCGGCCACCGGGTCGACCTCATCACCCGCCGCGACACCCCCGACGCGCCGCCGCAGGCCGAGATCGCGCCCGGCGTGCGGCTCGTCAACCTCGACGCCGGCCCCGCCCGCGTCGTCGCCAAGAGCCGGGCCGAGGCCCTCATCGAGCCCTTCCGCGCGGCCATGGCACGGCTCGACCCCGCCTACGACGTCATCCACTCCCACCACTGGTTCAGCGGGGTCGCCGCCCTGCCGCTGGCGCGGCGCTGGGGCATCCCGCACGTGCAGAGCTTCCATTCGGTCTCGGCCCCGCCCGGCGCCGACACGCTGGCCGACGGCGAACCGCCCGAGTCACCCGGCCGCCCGGCCGGGGAGGCGCTGGCGGCCGCCCGCTCGGACCTCATCGTCGCCGTCTCCGAGGCCGAGAAGCAGACCATCATCGACCGCTACGGGCCCCTCGACACGCCCATCGTCCCGGTCCACCCCGGCGTCGACCTCGACCGGTTCCGCCCGCTCGCCCCCGGGGAGCGGCACTGGGCCTGGAGCGAGACCGGCGGCGGATGCTACTTCCTGTTCGCCTCGCGCCTGCAACCCCTCAAGGGCCCCGACCTGGTCGTGCGCATGATGGCCGAGATCCCCGAGTTCGACCGCCCGCACCTGGTCATCGCCGGCGAGGCCTCCCAGGACTTCGCCCGCTACGAGCAGGAACTGCACCGGCTCGTGCACGAGCTGGGCCTCGACGAGCACATCGTCTTCCTCGGCTCGCAGAACCGCGACGAACTGGCCTGCATGCTGCGCGGCGCCTGCGCCCTCGTCACCCCGAGCTACTCCGAGACCTTCTCGCTCATCTGCCTCGAGGCCGAGGCCAGCGGCGTGCCGGTCATCGCCAGCCGCGTCGGCGGCATCCCCGAGGCCGTCCAGGACGGCGTCACCGGGATCCTGCTCGACGACCGCGACCCGGCCACCTGGGCCGCGGCGGCCCAGTCCACCCGCGACGACGGGGAGCTGCGCGCGCGCATGACCAGAGCGGCAAGGGCCTTCGCCGAGAAGCACGGCTGGGACCGGACGGCGGCCGGGCTCGTCGACGCCTACCGCGGCGTCCTCGACCGGCGCACGGCGAGATGACGAGGAGCACCGTGCCCACCGACGACACCGGCATGATCGAACGGATCATCAACACCCCGGCGGGCCTGCGCGTCCTGCTCGTCCACGCCCACCCCGACGACGACACCCTCTCGACCGGCCCGCTGGCGGCGTGGCTGGCGGCCAGCGGCGGCCGCGTCGACCTGGTCACCTGCACGCGCGGCGAACGGGGCGAGGTCGTGCCCGGCGTCCTGCCCGAGGCCGTCACGCCGGCCGAGCTGACGGCCGTCAGGGAGCGGGAGCTGGACGCGGCCTGCGCTGAACTCGGCGTGCAGAACAGGTGGTTCCTCGGGGCCGCGCCCTGGCGCGAGGCAGGGCTGCGGGACTGCCGCTACGAGGACTCCGGCATGCGCTGGGTGACGCCCACCCTGGCGGGGCCGGCCGCCGACGTCGGCGAGCACGCCCTGACGGTGGCCCCGCTGGCCCAGGAGGTCACCGACCTGTGCGCCGGGCTGGTCGGCCGCCGCTACGACGCGGTCGTCAGCTACGACGACGGCGGCGGCTACGGCCACCCCGACCACGTGCGCTGCCACCAGATCGTCGCCCTGGCCTGCGGGCGGGCCGGCGTGCCCTTCGTCCAGGTGCTCTCGCAGGAGGACAACCCGGACGCCGGCGACGCCGCGGCGGCCAGCTGGCTCGACGGCACCGACCCGGTGCTGCAGGCCCGCGTCGTCGCGGCCCTGCGCTGCTTCCGCACCCAGCTCACCGTCGCCGGATCCGGCGCCGACCAGCACATCCGCCACGTCGGCGGCCAGCGTCAGGAGATCCCGCGCCGGATCGGCCTGCTGCCCGGCAGCGTCCCCGCCGGGCGCGACGGGAGCGGCGGTGCGCACCAGGGGCCGACGGTCTAGGCTGGTGCCGCACGAATCCGCAGCGGGAAGGACGGTCGTGGAAGACATCGTCGTGTTCTCGGGCTCGGCCCACACCGAGCTGGCCGCGAACATCTGCCGGTACGCGAAGGTCGGGCTCTCGCCGGTCGAGATCAGCCGGTTCAGCAATGACTGCCTCCAGGCGCAGCTGCTGGTGAACGTCCGCCAGCGCGACGTCTACATCGTGCAGCCCCTCGTGCCGCCCACCCAGGAGCACCTCATGGAGCTGCTCCTCATGGTGCAGGCCGCCAAGTCGGCCTCGGCGGCCCAGGCCACCGCGGTCATCCCGCACTACTCGTACGCGCGCTCGGACAAGAAGGACGCCTCGCGCATCAGCGTCGGCGGCCGGCTCGTCGCCGACCTGCTCGTCACCGCCGGCGTCGACCGCGTACTCACCATGCAGCTCCACTCGCCACAGGTGCAGGCCTTCTTCTCGGCGCCCGTCGACCAGCTCACCGCGCTCGGCGTCATCGCCGGCCACTTCCGCGGCAACTGCGAGAACTCGGTCGTCGTCAGCCCCGACTTCGGCAACGCCAAGGCCGCCTCCAACGTCGCCCGCCTGCTCGGCCTGCCCGTCGCGGCGGGCAGCAAACGCCGTCTCGCCGACGACAAGGTCGTCATCGACATGGTCGTCGGCGACGTCGTCGGCAAGCACTGCATCGTCCTCGACGACGAGATCGCCACCGGCGGCTCGATCATCGAACTCACCCGCCGGCTCAAGGAGCAGGGCGCCCTGTCGGCCTCGGTGGCCTGCACCCACGGCCTGTTCACCGGCAGCGCCGTCGAGCGGCTGCGCGCCGAGGAGTTCATCAGCGAGGTCGTCACCACCGACACCGTCCCGGCCCCCGACGGCTGGCCCGAGCTCACGGTGCTGTCCGTCGCCCCGCTGTTCGCCGAGGCCATCGACCGCATCCACCACGGCAGGTCGATCTCGAAGATGTTCGACGGCGTCGACCCCGCCTACGCCCCGCCGAAGGGCCAGGGCGAACTCTTCTGAACCCGGGTCAGAGCCCGAAGAAGTCGCGCAGGCCGCCGAGCAGCATCTGGGTGGAGATGATCACCAGGATCATGCCCATGAGCCGCTCCACGGCGGTGAGGAAGCGTTCGCCCAGCCAGCGGTTCAGGTAGCCCGAGAAGAACAGGATGACGGCGCACGGCAGCCAGGCGAGCGCGGTGGCGGCGAGCAGCCGGGGCATCTGGTCCGGGTACTGGTTGGCCAGGATGATCTCGGTCGCCAGGGCCGACGGCCCCGCCGTGTAGGGCACGGCGAGCGGCACGATGAACGGTTCGCTGTCGGTGCGTTCGGTCAGGCTGTTCGCTGGGGTGGGGAACATCATCCGGATGGCGATGAGCATGAGGATGAGTCCCCCGGCGCTGGCCAGCGCCGGCTGGGTGACGTGCAGCACGCCGAGCAGCTGCCGGCCGGCGATGAGGAAGGCGAGCATGATGAGCAGGGCGATGCACAGTTCGCGGGCCAGGACGAGCTGGCGGCGTCCCGGGCCGACCTCACGCAGGGCCGTCAGGAAGATCGGGATGTTGCCCAGCGGGTCGAGGACGAGGAAGAGTGTCAGCGCGGAGGACAGTACGAGGGCCATGAGCCTTCTCCTGGACGTCGAGCAGGGCCAAGGGACACCCGGGAACGAATATTCTCGGTGGATGCAGGTGTGCCACGATTTGTTGTGGCTGAATCTGAATTCGCGGGGAAATATTAATGACAGAAGCGGGGGTTCACAAACGGTGGCGCCTGGCCGGGGCGGGGCCGGGACTCCTGACCGGAGGTTCCTGCCACTGCCCGGGCCGGTGGGCCGTTCGCGGGCGGGGAAGCCTTGATCGCGGCGCTGACAGCCGTTCCCCGGGACGGTGGGCCGTTCGCCGTGCGCCGGCGCAACCGGGAAGGGCCCCCGGGGCGGTGCGGGCGCACGCCGGGCGGGGGGGTTCAGCCCGGGACGGCGGTGGGCCGTGGCTCGCCCTCGCGCCGGGTGCCCCTGTCGAAGAGCGCGTCCCCGATGCCGCGTGAGGCGGCCCAGAAGACCAGACCGGCCAGCAGATAGCCGGCTCCCATGCCGATCATGGCCGGCGGGCTCACCGCGTCGGCCGGCAGTACGCAGGCCGCGATGACGGCACCGAGCACGGTCGAGACGTTGTAGAGCACGTCGTAGAGCGTGAAGACGCGGCCGCGGTGGTCGTCGTCGACATGGGCCTGCACGACGGTGTCGACCTGTACCTTGAGCGACTGGCCGGCCAGGCCGATGAGGAAGGAGTTGACGAGCAGGGTCGGTATGGTCATGACGGCTCCGACGGTTGCCTGCGAGGCGGCCATGACGAGCAGCATCGCGCCGATGCAGCGCCGCACCCCGATGCGGTGGGCGATGGGTACCGAGACGACGCCCGACAGGACGAATCCGACGCCGCTCACCACGAACCAGGCGCCCGTGCCGGTGATCGCCGAACCGAGGTGGTCCCCGGCGGCGAAGTGGTGGCGGTAGATCACGACGACGAAGGCCATGAGGAAGCCGTAGCCGATGCGGACGACGGCCTCGGAGAACAGCGCAAGCCAGGCGGGCCGCCGCGTCGACAGGTGACGCAGGCCGGTGACCAGGCCGTGCGCCACCTCACCCACCGTCGTCCGGCCTGCGCCGGCCTCCGGCCCCAGGGCCGAGCGGGGGATGCGGCCGGCCACGGCGATGGCGACGGTGAACAACAGCGCCGCCAGGACGAAGATGAGCCCGTTCGCGGTGTCCGTGCCCAGCCGCCCGCCCAGCGCCAGGCGGATGATGCCGGCCGCCGCGCCGCCGAAGAGCGTGGCCAGCGGCCCGATCATCGGCATGAGCGAACTCGCCTCCAGGTACTCGTCCTCGTCCACCGTGCTCGCCAGACCCGCCTGGAGCCCGGCCAGGGTGAAGCGGTTGAGGCTCAGCATGACCAGCAGCAGCACCGCGAGCGCGACGTTCGCGGCGCCGCCGGTCAGGTGCGAGGCGATCATCGCGGCCAGCCCGGCGCTGCAGAGGGCGCGCGTGAGGTCGACGAGCACCGAGATGCGCTGACGCCAGAAGCGGTCGAGCAGGACCGAGAGGAAGGGGCCGAACAGCGAGTAGGGGAGCATCGTGAGGGCGAGCACCCCGGCGACCGCCCACGCACTCGTCTGGCTCTGCGGGCTGAACAGCAGATACGAGGCCATCCCCACCTGGGCGGTGCCATCACCGGACTGCCCGCACAGGCGAACGAGCAGGAGCCGCCGGAAGTTGCGGTGCCGGCACAGGCTGCTCAGTCTCCGGGTGAATTCCACGCGCATCTCCTCCAGCGGTCACCGGGGAGTCTAACCGGCCCGGATGTGTCGAGGTTCCCGACCGGATCCGCCGACGCGGGGCACAGCAGTACCGTCATCGCGAGAGGAGGTGGGCTGCTGCCGGTCGACGCTTCGCTGCGCAGTTGAAGGGCACCAGGGGGCTGCTGGTCACCCCCAGCAGCCCCCTGGGCGTCTGTGGGCCGCGAATGCGGCTGATGCCCTGGGCTCTGCAGTTCTGCGATCGGCTACGTCATCGGGCGATGCGATCAGCATGAGCAGAACATCGATACTGCCCTGAAGTTTATACACACGAAGCCCCTAGGGGGACATCGGTGACCAGAATGTGATCGCTCCCGGTCCGAAAAACGCGGAGTGGCCTCCCTCCGGTCGAGGCGATCCTCCTTGTCAGGACATACAAGCTTCTTGTCCTCTGTTTGCTGGGCGAGCGCGGACAACGAATGGCAAGCCCGGGTCACTCTCTTCTCACGCCGGGGTCTGCCGGCCCGTCGGGCCCGGCTCAGGGGTGGACGAGACCGGTCTCGTAGGCGATGAGGACCAGACCGACACGGTCCCGGGCCTCCAGCTTGGACAGCAGCCGTCCGATGTGGGTCTTGACGGTGCCCTCGGCCATGAACAGGTGCTCGGCGATCTCCGCGTTCGTCGCGCCGCGTGCCACCTCGCCGAGCACCTCGAGTTCGCGGTCGGTGAGCACCGAGAGGCGGTCGTCCTCCTCCCCGACATGATCGGGCAGGGTGGGGGCGACGTGTTCGAGCAGACGGCGGGTCGCGCTCGGCGCGACGACGGCGTCGCCGGAGGCGACGGTGCGGATGGCCGACAGCAGCTCCTCGGGCCGGGCGTCCTTGAGCATGAAGCCCGAGGCGCCTGCCTTGAGGGCCGAGAAGACGTACTCGTCCAGATCGAAGGTGGTCAGTACCAGGACGCGGGTGTCGGTGCCGGAGTCGATGATGCGGCGGGTCGCCTCGACGCCATCCATGACGGGCATCCGGATGTCCATGAGTACCACGTCGGGTTCCAGCTCGTTCAACCGCTCGATGCCCTCGGCCCCGTCGGCTGCCTCGCCGATGACGCTCATGTCGTCCTGGGCGTCGATGAGCATGCGGAAGCCGCTGCGCACCAGCTCCTGGTCGTCGACGAGAAGCACCGTGATGGGCTCGGCCATGTTCTCCTCCTGTACTCGTGCCCGGCCCGTACCGGGCATCCCGCCTCGGCGGTACCCCTACGGTAGTCATCGAGACCAGCCCGAGGGAGCAGCGCCGTGCTGTTCGCGGTACGCGCAACTGCGGGGTCCTGTGGCCAGCCGGCTCACACAGCCCTGCCGGTCTTCGCGGCGAGGGCGGCTCGGCGCAGCGGCGACCCTAGTCGTCCTGGGGCAGTGGCAGCTCCGCGTGCACGGCGAACCCGCCCTCGGGGCGTGGCCCGGCGCTGGCCGTGCCGCCCATCGCGGTGGCGCGCTCGGACATGCCGCGCAGCCCGTTGCCCCCGCCGTCATCTGTCACCGCCGCGCCCGCACCGTCGTCCGTGACGTCGATGACGATGCGGTCGGGCTCGTAGCCGAGGCGCATCCAGCACGTGGCCTGGGGACCGGCGTGCTTGAGGAAGTTCGTCACGGCCTCCTGGCAGATGCGGTAGGCGGCCAGTGCCAGGGTCGGCGGTACCACTGGCGCCGTGCCGCTGACCTCCAGGTGCACGCGGTCCCCGGCGCGCTCGGTCATGGCCGGGATGTCGCTCAGGGCCGGCATCGGCCGGTACTCGGCCGGGCCCTCGCGCAGCACCCCGACGATGCGGCGCATCTCGACGAGCGCCTCGCGGCTGGTGTCGGCGATCGTCCCGAGCACCTGGGCGGCCGCGTCGGGGTTCTTCGCGGCGAGCGCCTTGCCGCCTTGGGCCTGCACGGTGATGACGCTCAGCGAGTGGGCGACGACGTCGTGCAGCTCGCGGGCGATCTCGTTGCGGGTACGGGCCTCGATGCTGCGGGCGCGTTCGGCCTGGGCGGCGAGCTGCGCCTCGTACTGGGCCTCGGCGGCCAGTTCCCGTTCGAGTTCGGCTGCGTCGTTCTCGCGGGTGCGGCGCCCGATCTGGTACGGGATGAGCACCATTGCCTCGCAGATGAGGAACAGCAGGTAGAAGACGTTGTGCGGGTTCGGCGTGGCGATCCACGGCTCGGGTGTGCGGGACCATCGGTAGGGCCCGACGATCGCGCCGATGAAGCCGACCAGCACCGCCAACCGTGAATCGCGGCCCGGAACCCAACGGGCCACCGAGTAGGTGATGATCGGCACGGCGATGAGCGAGGGCGACGGCGCCTCGAGGACGACGGCCTGCAGCAGCCCGCCGACGGCTGCGATGGCCAGCATGATGAGCGGGCGCCGGCGGCGCAGGACGACCGATACCGTCAGCGGCAGGCTCGTGAGCAGGGTCGCCAGGTGGGAGTCGTGGTAGGGGAAGGTGACATCGCCCCAGAAGCAGGTGAGTGCGGTGAGCACCGCGGCCAGTGCGGCGTCGGTGATGAGCTCCCTGCGTGTGTCGTGGCGGAGCATGGGGACGAAGCTCATGAGTGAAGTCTATGGAGCACAGCCGTGCGCCGGGGCGGGCTCAGGGATCGAAGCTGCGGCCGATCTCGGCCCACAGCTCGGCCTCGTGCCGCTCCTCGCGGTGGCGGTGCAGGTGGGCCAGCCCGAGCAGGGCGGCGACGACCGCCGTGAACCAACCGGTTCGTCTCGGCATCATGACTGACCTCCCCAGACGGCGTCCTGGGACGCCCCACGTGTGCGGTGCTGGCGCACCGGCATCAGGCAATCTTGACGCCAACCGGGCCGGCGCGCAAGGGTCAGGGTGTGCCTGGCCCCGGTGCCGCGCGGCGCCGGGTGTTTCAGAGTCCGATGCCGTGGTCGTGTCCGGGTGGTTTGTGGCTGCGGGGGCGTGGGGTATTGCGGGTGGCTCGCTGGGTGGCGGCCTTGATCGTGCGGAGTGTGTCCTCGGGGGTGAATTGCTGCTTCTGTGCAGTCGAGGTGGTGGGGTTCTCGGTGATGGCTTCCTGCAGCTGGTACCAGAAAGTCCCCTCCTCAGGCTTGTGGGGCAGGGCGTATTTGGGTGCCAAGCGGTCGATGGTGTCCTGAACCTGGGCCGCGGTGGCCTCCAGAACCTCACCGGCATCCCCGGCGGGCTGGGGCGTCACTGGGGCTGCCAGCCCTTCTCCCATGGCAAGGGGTCATCGGGCGGCCTGGGCATCGGATCAGTAATCACCCGCAACTCGGCATACTCCTGATCAGACAGGAATCCTTGTCGGCGCAGATTGAGCACGTCGTCCCAGGAGCCGCGTTCGTAGTCGTCGTAGTCACGTTGCCGACCGAAGGTGTAGGGCCAGGTGCGCAGGCGGTCCATCATCTCCTGGCTGCTGATCTGCCCCAGAAACCGCCGGTAGCCCAGTTCCTCCGGGCTCTCGGGGCGCACCGGCTCGCCACGGGCGATCTGCTGGCCCACATGGGCCACGAACCTGGGTTCGGAGCCCGTGCGCTCAATGACCTCCTGGGGGTCAGCCCCAGCCGCAGCAGCCGCTCGATCTCCCGATCACGATCAACACGCGCCAGAACCATGGCCGCGTCTTCTCTTCGTTCCTCGACCGTGAACCGCGAGTTCGTGGCCCAGGACAGGTCCTCGGACTCCGGGCCCGGGGCGAGTGGTGTCTTCGCGCCCTCAGGCCGCTCCGCTGCTTCCTGGCCGCTCACAACAGGCCTCCCAACCAGATGTACAGTGAAGCGCCGCCATTGCCTCGCACTCTAGCGAATACGGGGGCGGCATACATGAAGGCGGGTGCGGCCGAACACGAAAAGCTCCAGCCAAGGCCGCAACCCCTGCCGGACCAAGGCCCCGGAGACCACGGCGATGAGTGGCCCGCCGAAGCCCCGACCCTGCCCACGGGCGGCGCCGTCGTGCCACGATGGGGCCATGAGCACTGTCTTCACGAAGATCATCGAGGGCGAGATCCCCGGCCGTTTCGCGTGGGCGGATGGCGTGTGCGTCGTCTTCGCGTCCATCAACCCGATCGCCGACGGGCACATGCTCGTCGTGCCACGGGCGGAGGTGGCCAAGTTCACCAGCGCCGACGACGCGCTGCTGGCCCATCTCATGGGTGTGGCGAAAGTCGTCGGGCAGGCCGTCGAGCATGCCTTCGACGCGCCGCGGGCCGCCCTGCTCGTCGCCGGCTTCGAGGTCCCGCACCTGCACCTGCACGTCCTGCCCGCCTGGGGCGAGGCCGAGCTGAGCTTCGCCAACGCCAGGAGCGAGGTGCCCGGTGCCGAACTCGACGCCGCCACCGAGAAGGTCCGCGCCGCGCTGCGCGACCTCGGCCACGGCGCCACCGTGCCGGCCGAACTCGGCTCGACGACGCTGGCCTGACCGTGGGCTCGTCCACCGAGGGCACGGCACCCGCGGAAGGCGTTGCCGCGCGGGTCATCACCGTCTCCGATCGCTGTGCCGGGGGCGACCGCGAGGACCTGTCCGGGCCCCTCGCGGCCCGGCTGCTCGCCGAGGCCGGCCTGGCGGTCGGCCCGGTCGTCGTCGTGCCCGACGGCATCGAACCGGTCCGGGCCGCCATCGGATCGGCGCTCGACGACGGCTGCCGCGTCGTGGTGACCACCGGCGGCACCGGCATCGGCCCCCGCGACATGACGCCCGAGGCCACCGCGCCCCTGCTCAGCGCCCGCCTCGACGGGCTGGCCGAGGCGATCCGGCGTCGCGGCGAGGCCACCGCACCGGCCGCCTCCCTCAGCCGTGGGCTCGCCGGCGTCACCGGGCGCGGTCCCGGCGCCGCGCTCGTCGTCAACGCGCCCGGCTCGCCGGGCGGGGTGCGCGACACAGTCGCCGTCATCGCGCCGCTGATCGGCCACGTCCTCGATCAGCTCGGCGGCGGAGACCACCCCGCCCAGTGACCCGGCGCCCCGCACCCTGCGGTCCTTGTGCGTCATGGCACGAGAACCGCAGGGCGATGAGGCTCAGCGGTGCAGCAGTTCGGCTGGGATGAGGGAGACGAACTCCTCCAGCGCGTCGCGCAGCACACCGAAGCGGTGGGCGTCGTAGCGGCCGGCGTCGTAGCCGACGACCTGCCCGGACGTCGTCAGGTACAGCTGCTCGAAGGGCATCGCGGTGACCCAGGCCCGCACCTGCGGGGTGAGCAGGGCCAGCGCGAACGCCTCGTCGTCGCCGGTGATGTCCCACTCGCGGTTGAATGCCTCGTCCTCGGTGTTGATGTCGTTGAACGGCAGGCTCAGCAGCCCCTCGCGGCGGATGCGCGTCGCGGGGAAGCCGGCCAGCACCGGGTAGACCATGAAGCTCTTGACGTGGTTGTGGACGAAATGCTGGTCCCCGTTGTACTCGCTGGTCGTCCAGGTCAGGTTCCCGTAGCGGACGCCGCTGAGGGTGACGACCTGCTCGGCGCCGGCCCGCTCCCAGATGCCGACCAGCCCTCTCACTGTGGCGCCGAGCTCCGGGTCGTCGCCGATGAACTCCAGGCCCAGCTCGCCGGCGGCCTGCTCGGCCCTCTCGTCGCGTCCGTCCTTGGCCGCGGCCCCCATCGCGAGGGCGACGACGAACCCGAGGATCGCGATCATGATCACCGCGCCGTAACTCATCCCGGCCTCCTCACCGCAGCGAACACCTCAGCATGGTATCCGGTGACGCTCGTGTGTCAGCCCGGCTCCGCGTCACCAGGGGCGGATGGGGGCTCACCCGCCGGGGTCGGAGGCGGGCAGGGCGCCGGTCGTGCGGCGAACACGCGGGGCTCGCCGCCTGGGGCGGGCCCGGTTCAGCTCCCGGCGGGGCGGGTCCAGTCGCCTGAGCGCCCACCGGACTTGCCGGTGATGAGCGCCCGGCGGATGACGGCCGAGCGGTCGACGCCCTTGATCATGTCGACGACGGCCAGTGCGGCCACCGTCACGGCGGTCAGCGCCTCCATCTCGACGCCGGTGCGGTCGGCTGTGCGGACCGTCGCGGTGATGGCGACGTGGTCGTCGGCGAGCGACAGGTCGACCTCGCAGCCGTGCACGCCGATGCGGTGTGCCAGCGGCAGCAGGTCGGGTGTGCGCTTGGCCGCCATGATCCCGGCGACCCGCGCCACGGCCAGCACGTCGCCCTTCGGCACGGTGCCCTCGCGCAGCGCCGCCATGACCCGCGGCGAACAGCCGACCTCCGCGACGGCGGTGGCCTCGCGCACGCTCGGCGTCTTGGCGGTCACGTCGACCATGAAGGCGGTGCCGTCGCCCCGCAGGTGCGGCAGCCGGGTCGGTTCATCGCTCATGTCGGCCCCTCGCATCGATGGCTGGACGGAACACCTGGTCAGCGGCCACCATGCGCCGGCGCGGCGATGAAGTCAAGCTCCATGCCCGGGCTCACCCGGCCGATGCCGACCGGGACGACGGCGAGACCGTCGGCCCGCGGCAGGGACGCCACCAGGTGGGAGCCAGAGCCCAGCGGGTGCACCGGGCGAACCCGCTCGCCGCTGCGGGCGACCGGGATGAACTGCACCTTTCGCGCCGGGCCCGTCCACGGCGCGTCGGCCACGACGCGGCTGGTCCCCGAGGCGGTCGAGCCGGCGCGCCCGGCCAGCACCCGCAGCGCACCGGCGACGTAGACGTGGAAACTGACCCACACGCTCACCGGGTTGCCCGGCAGGCACAGCACCGGGGTGGGGCGGCCCGCCACCTGCGCCGTGGCGACGCCCTGCGGGCCGCCCGGCTGCTGGGCGACGTGGTGGAACCGGGCGCCGTCGCCCGCTAGCGCCCGGCGCACGACCTCGTAGGCGCCCTCGGAGATGCCCCCGGCGGTGACGACCAGGTCGAGGGAGGGCCAGCCGGCGAGGAGGCCGGTGAGCCGGGCCGGGTCGTCCGGCACCCGCCCGGCCGCGACGAGCTCGCCACCGGCCTCGCGGACCAGGCCGGCCAGCAGGGGCGAGTTCGAGTCGGGGATCTGGCCCGGCGCGAGCGGCTCGCCGGCCGCGCGCAGCTCCGAGCCGGTGGCCAGCACCCCGACCCGCGGCCGCGGGTGCACGTGCAGCGCCGTGTGACCGACCGAGGCCGCGGCGGCGAGGCACGCAGCGTCGAGCAGGGAGCCGGCGCCCAGCACCGGGTCGCCGGCCGCGACGTCCTCACCGGCGTGCCGCACGTTCGCGCCAGGCTCCGGGGCGGCATGGATCGTGACGGTGCCCGGCGCATCGGCCGTGCCGGCCGGGTGGTCGGTGTCCTCGACGCGGACGACGGTGTCGGCGCCGGCGGGCATGAGCGCGCCGGTCATGATGCGTTCGGCGGTGCCGGCCCGCAGCGGCGTCGCGGCGGGGTCGCCGGCGGGCACGTCCGCGATGACGGGCAGCCGCGCCGGGTGCTCGGCGCAGGCCCCGGCGACGTCGGCGTGCCGCACGGCGAAGCCGTCCATCGCGGAGTTCGTGAACGGCGGCACGGGCAGCAGTGCGGTCACGTCACGGGCCAGCACGAGCCCCAGGCACTCGTCCAGGGCCCGGGTGACGGTGTCCGGCACCTCGATCCGTGCCTCGATGAGAGCCCGGTGCTCGTCGACGCTCAGTGGCTCGTCCATGCCTCTGCCTCCTTGTCGTGGATCCTGCGCCGTCAGTGCGCGTACCGCAGCGTCTGGTAACGGTTCTGCGCGGCATCGCCGACGAGGACCTGCCCGATGAGCGGGCTGCCGGCGCCGGTGATGAGCTTGATGATCTCGGTGGCCATCGCCGTGCCGGCCTGCCCGACGACCGGCCCCAGCACGCCCACCCTGCTGCTCGTCGGTGTCGTGCCCGGCCCGGGCACGACCGGGTGCAGGCTGCGCAGGCTCGTCGCCGGCAGGCCCGCCGGGGGCTGCGACCAGAACACCGCCAGCTGGAAGGCCGTGCCCACGACGGTGCCCCAGACGAGCGGGACCCCGGCGTCGGCGGCCCAGTCGGCCACCAGGTACTTGGCGGTGAAGCTGTCGGTGCAGTCCACGACGACGTCCCAGCAGGTGCCGTGCTCGTCGAGGAAGGCCCGCGTCGCGTGCGGGTACTGCTCGACGCGCACGGCCGAGTTGAGCCCGCCCAGGCGGGCGGCGGCACTGGCCGGCTTGGGTACGCCGACGTCGGCCTCGCCGTGCAGCAGCTGGCGCTGCAGGTTCGACAGCTCGACGACGTCGGAGTCACACACGCCCAGCGTCCCGACCCCCGCGGCGGCCAGGTAGGCCAGTACGGGGGAGCCCAGCCCGCCGGCCCCGATGACGAGGACGCGTGCGGCCGCCAGCCGGGCCTGCCCCTGCTCTCCGATGCCCCGTACGAGCCAGGTGCGGCGCTGGCGGGCCAACGCCGCGTCCCCGAGCGGCTCGACCGGATTGCGCAGCGGGACGCGCACGCTCATGCGATACCGGACCAGACGTGGGTGCCGTCGGGCAGCCACTGGCACTTCCACGCCGGCAGCTCCGCCTTGACGAGGTCGACCAGTTCGCTCGTCGCCGCGAAGGCCTGACCGCGGTGCTCGGCGGCGACGGCCACGACCAGCGCGACGTCACCGACCACGAGCCGGCCGGTGCGGTGCCAGGCGCCGACGGCGTGGACGCCCTCGCGTTCGCCGATGCGGCGGCAGATCTCGTCGAGGATGCGGCCGGCGGTCGGGTGGGCCGAGTAGTCGATGGCCGTGACCGGCCTGCCCGCGTCGTGGTTGCGGACGGCACCGACGAAGCCGGCCACCGCACCGGCGCGGTCGTCCCCGACCCGCTCGCACAGTGCGGCCGGGTCGAGCACCTCTGCGGTGATACCGGACTGAACAGAACTCATGTCGTGCCTTCGGACCTCCGGGCCGGCGGGCCCGGACCAGTGGACGGGTCGGGTGATGACTGGTGCGACGCCGGGGCTCAGCCGCCGGCGAAGGGCGGCAGGACGTCGACGAGCGCGTCCTCGGGGAGCGGGGCGTCGGCGGGGGCGGATTGCTCGTTCACCATGAAGCTGCACACGGCCAGCACGGGCTCCAGCCCCGGGTGGGTCTGGGCCAGGGCGCTGGTCAGCTCGTCGAGACGGGACACCGGCGTGCACTGCTCGGTCTGGGCGCCGGCCGCCTCGGCCGCGCCCCCGAAGTAACGCACCGTGATCATCGGTCCTCCCCGATCGGTTCCTGCCCCGGCCTGGTGCTCACGAGGCCTCGGCCTTCGCCTGCGAGCCCCCGCCGGTGTCGACGGCCTGTTCGTGGTCGGCCAGCTCGCCCTTGACGGTGAAGATGATCTCGCAGCGCAGCGGGTGGTTCACGTCGACCATGATCTGGGAGTCCGCCATGGCGCTCGCGGTGCGCTCGATGACCCGTTCGACCATGCCGGTGCGCATCTCGAGGGCCAGCGAGTCGGGGCAGGACTCGTCGGTGCAGCCGAACGGGCAGCCGAGCAGCACCAGCCCGGTGTCGATCCGCGGATGCGGCTGGGCCGCGAAACCGAGCGAGACGAGGAACAGGCGCATCTTGTTGAGGTGCCCCGCCAGGGTGAAGTCCCCGGAGGGCCGTAGCTGCGTGTGGTCGGGCACGTGCATCATGGCCAGCGCGTCGTCGGCCCAGTAGCGGCCCATCTCGTGGGCCGCCTGACGCGGGTCGGCCACGTGAGCGGTGAGCCAGGTGAACATCGAATGACTGACCTGGGCGAGCATCCGGGCGGGGAAGGCCGGGTCGGCCGGGGTGTAGCTCTGGTAGCCCAGGGCGGGCCTTCCCCGGCCCCTGATCGGCATCTGCTCACAGGTGACCAGGCCGAGGTGGACGAGCGCGTCGAGCGTCTCGCGCACCGAGTTCGGGTGCAGCCCGGACTCGTTCGCCAGCTGGGTGACCGTGACGGGCTCGGCATGTGCGGCGATGCGGCGCAGCAGGGCCTGCTGGGCCGAGGTCAGCTGGGCCATCACCCTGAGCGTCCTGCTCAGATCGGGCACGTCCGCATCGCGCTGATGCCCCTCGTGGCCGCATGCGCAGTCCGCAGGTGCTCGATAGTCACTAGCCATGAGAGGGCCCTTCGGTCGCTGTCCGCTGCTCCGATTCTAAGGTGCCGGGGAAGAACGGACCGTGAATGGGACGTGCCGCGCGTGCGGCTGGGTCGGCCGCGCGCCTGTGGCGGGTTGCCGGTTCAACGCCTCCTCGCGTCGGTCTTCTCGAACGGACGGTCCCAGCCCCTGGCGGCCGGGGCCGAGGCCACCCGGCCGCTCTCGCGGGAGCGGTAGACGACGTTCGGGCGCGTCACGTAGCCGACCGGGGCCGAGACGACGTGGACGAGCTTGGTGAACGGCCAGATGCAGAACAGCAGCATGCCGGCGATGATGTGCAGCTTGAAGGCCATCGGCACGTCGGCCATGAGCTCGGGCTGCGGGTGCAGCATCGGGATGGAGCGGAACCAGACCGAGATCGTCTCGCGGTAGTTGTAGCCGCCGGGGGAGCCGAAGACCTGCGTGCTGAAGGTGGCGATGGCGCCCAGCACGATCGGGATGGTCAGCAGCACGTAGGTGAGGACGTCGGTCCTCGAGGTGTTGAGCCGCACCGATGTCACGACGATGCGGCGGTACAGCAGCCCGAGCAGGCCGATCACGGCGGCGGCGCCGGCGATGGAGCCGGGGATCGTCGCAATGAGGTGGTAGAGGTGGTGCGAGACGCCCAGCGTGTCGGTCAGGCTCTGGGGGATCGCCAGCCCCATGACGTGGCCGATGGCGACGAACAGGATGCCCAGGTGGAACAGCGGTGAACTCCAGCGCAGGATCGTGCTCTCCTGCCACTGGCTCGACTTGCTCGTCCACCCGAACTGGTCGGTGCGGAAGCGCCAGACGAGCCCCACGACGAGCAGGACGATCGACAGATACGGCAGAACGACCCAGGCCAGGATCGAGGCGGCGGACATGGCGTTAGCCCTCCTTCGGGAACGTCGCTGACTCGGACGGGACGGCCCCCGCATCGGCTGCCGGGCGTCCGTCGAGCGGGTTGAGCAGGGTTCCGGACGAGGCGGCCATGCCGCCCGCCGGTCCTGCGGACAGGCCCACGAGCTCGGTCGGCGGGCCCTGGCTGATGAGCTTGTGGTACGAGGCGATGGTCGCGGCGTCGGGCTCGGGCAGGACCGCCACGAGCGCCTCCAGCAGCTCGGCGTAGGGCGATCCGACCTCGACCAGGGCGGCCCGGATGACCTCCAGGCCCTCGCGGTGGGTCTGGAGCAGTTCCTCGCCCATGCCCTGCTCGTCGAGGGCGGCGAACTCGAGGACGATCGGCAGGTAGTCGGTCAGCTCCTCGCGTCGCTGCTCGAAGCCGGCTGCCCGCATGATCTCCCGGAAGGCCCAGATGGCCTGGCCGCGTCCGCGGGTGTCGCCCTCGGCGTAGTAGCTCAGGTACAGCGCGCACCGGCGCCGCTGGTCGAAGGTCTCGACGTAGTGCTCGCGCAGGGAGCGCAGCCCGAGCGTCTCGGTGCGGGCGCAGAACGCCTCGATGTGCCCGGCGACCGGGGCGGGCAGCCCGGCGAGTTCGGCGCGGACGGCTCCGATCTGGTCGGCCAGCTCGTCGGCCGGGTAGTCCAGCAGCAGCGAGCAGGCCATCTCGACGGCCTGCCGCTGGGTGCGGCTGGCCGGCACGTGCCGCCGCACGGGTATGCGCGGCGCCCCCATGAAGACCTCACTCATGCCGGAACCTCCTCGTCGTGGCGGCCTCTCTGCATGAGCGGTGCGGCCACGGGTGATGCTGCAACGACCGTGTGGTGACTGCTCCACCCAGGGAAGGACCCGTTGCCGACCGGGTGATGCTGCAACGATCGGGCGCTGCCGGGAGCTGTCCGCCCTGTTCGGTGAGGGGCTTCTTGCCGGGGTGCCCGGGTGGTGCGGGGGTGCCTTCCCGCCCGCTGCGCCTCGGGGCGTGGCAGCCCCGAGGCGCAGATGCCCGGAGCCGAGCCCTGAAGGCACTCCCCGGCACCACCCTGTACTGCGTCGACAGTTTGGCTGAGTGGGGCTCGGGACCTGCTGTGCCAGGTTCGTGGTTGCGTCCGCAGCGGCTGCACCGGTGGGGCAACCACACGGGGTGCGTGGTCCCCGCAGAACCAATCCCGGTCGGTCCATGCAGCAACTGCACTGACAGGTTGACCGAGCGGGGTGTGGGGTCCCTGCAGAACCAATCCCGGTCGGTCCATGCAGCAACTGCACTGACAGGTTGACCGAGCGGGGTGTGGGGGCCCCTGCAGGGCTCGGCTGCGGGCATCCGACGTCGGCCCGTCGGGGCCGACAGTCGGCGGGCGGGCAGGGGCCCCCACACCCCGCGGTCGCTCAGCGGCGCCCAGCGCGAATGCAGTGGTGGGGTTCTGCGAGAGCAGATGTCCCAGATCCCGCGGAGGTCCCGCGGTGAACGCGGCGGTTGTGGGCTCCTGGGTGGGCAGGGGCTCCCACACCCCGCGGGCGCCCTGCGGTGGGCGTAGCAGTTGTGGGGCCGCTGGAGGCAAGGTGCCGGGGGCGTTCATCACAGCACCTGCAGGGGAATCGACGGGCGGCCGGTGCCGCGGGCCGTCGGGAAGAAGGCGTCGTCGTCGAAACCGCGGATGGGGCAGCCCTCGAGCTGGGCGATGCCGCGCGGCAGCTCCGAGTGCGTCGTCGGGATGACGAAGCGGTCGTCGTACTTGGCGATCGACAGCAGCCGGTACATGTCCTCCATGTCCTGGCCCGTCATGCCGACGGCGGCGGGGATCTCCTCGTCGCCCTCGGCGCCCATGAAGACGTCCCGCAGGTACGAGCGCATCGCGGCCAGGCGGCGCAGCGAGCGCTCCACCGGGGCGGTGTCGCCGGCGGTGAACAGGCCGGCGAGGTACTCCAGCGGGATGCGCATCTGCGCGAGCGCCGACAGCAGCACCCGGTGGTTCTCCCCGTCGCTGCCCGAGGCGGTCACCGCGTCCACGACGGGCGACAGCGGCGGGATGTACCAGACCATCGGCATCGTGCGGTACTCCGGGTGCAGTGGCAGCGCCAGCTCGTAGTCGCTGATGAGCTTGTGGACGGGCGACTCCTGGGCGGCGACGAGCCACGAGTGCGGCACGCCGTTCGCCCTGGCCTGCGAGATCACCTCGGGCTCGTGCGGGTCGAGCAGGATCTCGCGCTGGGCGGCGTACAGCTCGGTCGGCTCCGGCCGCGAGACCGCCCAGTCGACGCGGTCGGCGTCGTAGAGCACGACACCGAGGTAGCGCAGCCGCCCGACGCAGGTCTCGGAGCAGATCGTGGGCTGGCCGGCCTCGAGCCGCGGGTAGCACAGCGTGCACTTCTCGGCCTTGTGGGTCTCGTGGTTGAAGTAGACCTTCTTGTACGGGCAGCCCGACACGCACATGCGCCAGCCGCGGCACTTGTCCTGGTCGACGAGCACGATGCCGTCCTCGGCCCGCTTGTACATGGCGCCCGAGGGGCACACCGAGACGCACGTCGGGTTGAGGCAGTGCTCGCAGATGCGCGGCAGGTAGAACATGAACGAGTCCTCGATGGCCTTCGAGACCTGAAGGTTCATCTGCCGCAGCACCGGGTCGGTGTCGAGCGTCTCCAGCGAGCCGCCGAGGTCGTCGTCCCAGTTGGGGCCCCACTCGATCGTGTCGATCGGCCGGCCGGTGATCTGGGAGCGGGCGCGGGCCGTCGGGATGTTCTTCTGGCCGGCCGGGGCGCCCAGCAGCTTGTCGTAGTCGTAGGTCCACGGCTCGTAGTAGTCGTCCATGCCGGGCAGGTACGGGTTGGCGAAGATCTTCGCCAGCGTCGACAGGTGCCCGCCGAGGCGGGGCACGACCCTGCCGGAGGCGGTGCGCCGCCAGCCGCCGTGCCAGTTCTCCTGGTCCTCCCAGCCGTGCGGGTAGCCGACACCGGGACGGGTCTCCACGTTGTTGAACCACATGTACTCGGTGCCCTCGCGGTTGGTCCACGCCTGCTTGCAGGTGACCGAGCAGGTGTGGCAGCCGATGCACTTGTCCAGGTTCATCACCATGGCGATCTGGGCCATGACCTTCATCAGAACTGCACCTCCTGGCTGCGGCGGCGGATCAGCGTGACCTCGTCACGCTGGTTGCCGGTGGGGCCGTAGTAGTTGAACGCATAGGAGAACTGGGCGTACCCGCCGATGAGGTGGCTCGGCTTGAGGAGGATACGGGTCAGCGAGTTGTGGATGCCGCCGCGGCGGCCGCTGCGCTCGGTGAGCGGGGTGTTCGCCACCCGCTCCTGGGCGTGGTGCATGAACACGGTGCCCTCGGGCACGCGGTGGCTCACGATCGCGCGGGCCGCGACGATGCCGTTGCGGTTGTACGCCTCAACCCACTCGTTGTCGCGCACGCCGATCTTGTCGGCGTCGGCCGGGCTCATCCAGATCGTCTGGCCGCCGCGGCCGAGCGTGAGCATGTGCGGGTTGTCGTAGTACTGGGAGTGGATGGCCCACTTGTTGTGGATCGTCAGATAGCGCACGGCCACCTCGGCGGTGCCCTCGGCCGAGACGCCCTGGTAGCCGACCGGGCGTTCGCCGTACAGCTGCTGCAGGTTCACCGGCGGGCGGAACACGGGCAGGCACTCGCCCATGTCGCGCATCCAGTCGTGGTCGACGTAGAACTGCGGGCGGCCGGTCAGCGTGTGCCACGGCTTGTGGCGCTCCAGGTTCTGCACGAACGCCGAGTAGCGGCGCCCGCCGTGCTCCGAGCCCGACCACTCCGGCGAGGTGATGACCGAGCGCGGCTGGATGACGATGTCGGTGAAGGTGATGCGTTTCTCCTCGTCACCGGCGGACAGGTCGGCCATCGTCGTGCCGGTGCGCTGCTCCAGCGCGCGGAAGCCCTCGGTGGCCAGGCGCCCGTTCGTCGTGCCCGACAGCGCCAGGATCGCGTTGATCGCCTTCTCGTCGGTGTCGAGCAGCGGGCGGCCCTTCCCGGCGCCGCTGCGTGCCCGGCCGTTGCGGTCACCGAGTTCGGCGACCTCGCGGTCGGGATGGTAGGCGATGCCCTTGGTGACCATGCCGGCCCCGTCGGTCAGCGGGCCGAGGGTCTCGAACTTCTCGCCGATCCTCGCGTAGTCGCGTTCGACGCCGACGATCTTCGGCATCGTCACCCCGGGGACCCAGCCCTCGCGGTCGTTCACGGCGCCGCCGGGTGTGGTGAGCTCGTCGGGGCTGTCGTGGCCGAGTGGGGCGGCGACGGCGTCGACGTGCCTGCCCAGGTGCCCGGCGGCCAGCTTCGAGACGAGGTGGGCCAGGGTGCGGTAGAGCTCGAAGTCGGTGCGGGCCTCCCACGGCGGGTCGACGGCCGGGGTGAACGGGTGCACGAAGGGGTGCATGTCGGTGCTCGACAGGTCGTTCTTCTCGTACCAGGTGGCGGCCGGCAGGACGACGTCCGAGTGCAGTGTCGTGCTCGTGTTGCGGAAGTCGGCCGTCCACATGAGGTCGAGCTTGCCGGCGGGCGCCTCCTCGCGCCAGGTCATGGTGACCGGGCGCTGCCCGGGCGGCAGCTCGGTGGCGTTGACGTCGTTGTTGGCGCCGAGCATGTGGCGCAGGAAGAACTCGGTGCCCTTCGCCGAGGAGCCGAGCAGGTTCGTGCGCCAGTTCGCCAGGATGCGCGGCACGTTCTCGTCGGCGTCCGGGTCCTCGGCGGCGAAGTGCAGCCGGCCCGCCGCCAGTTCCTGGGCGACGTACTCGCCCGGGGTCGTGCCGGCCGCGGCGGCGGCGTCGCCGAGGTCGAGCGGGGAGCGGTCGAAGGTCGGGTAGCTCGGCATCCAGCCGCGCTGGGCGGACTCGACGAGACAGTCGGCGGTCGTCTTGCCCGCCAGGGTGCGGGCGCCCAGCGGGCTGGCCATCCGTTCGGCCCGCGCCCCGTCGTAGCGCCACTGGTCGGTGGTCAGGTAGTACCAGCCGGTCGAGATCATCTGCCGGGCCGGGCGCTGCCAGTCGAGGGCGAAGGTGTAGTTCGCCCAGCCGGTGATCGGACGCACCTTCTCCTGGCCGACGTAGTGGGCCCAGCCGCCGCCGTTGACGCCCTGCGTGGCGCACATCGTGGTGAGCGCCAGGAAGGTGCGGTAGATCGTGTCGGAGTGGAGGTAGTGGTTGGTGCCGGCGCCCATGAGGATCATCGAGCGGCCGCCCGACTCGATCGCGTTGAGCGCGAACTCGCGGCCGATCTTGACGGCCGCGCCCGCCTCGACGCCGGTCAGTTCGGCCTGCCAGGCCGGGGTGCCGCAGGTGGAGGCGTCGTCGTAGCCGGTCGGCCACTCGCCCGGCAGGTCCCCGCGGCCCACCGCGTAGTGGGCCAGCAGGATGTCGTAGACGGTGGTGACGAGCCTGCCGTTGACGCGGCGGGCGGGCACGCCGCGGCGCACCACGCCGGCGCCGATGCTGACCTGACCGTCATCGGCGGGCAGGTCGAAGCGCGGCAGCAGGATCTGGGCGGGCTCCCAGTCGTCGGTGTCCATGAGCGACATGACCGGGTCGACGCCGTCCAGGTTGAGGTTCCAGTGCCCGGCGCCCTGGGGGCCGAAGTGGTCGGCCAGCGTGCCGCCGGGGTCCTTGACGGTGCCGTCGGTGTCGAGGACGAGGGGACGGAATGCGGGATTGTCGGTGCGCTCGCAGGTGCCGGCCGGCATCTTGTCGGCGGTGAGGAACTTGCCGGGGACGAAGGCCGGCGCCTCGCCGAGGCCGCCGGCGCCCGCGCGGGCCGTCTCGTCGGCCTCGTCGAGCTCGATGAGGAAGGGCGCGTCGGAGAAGCGTTTCATGTAGTCTAGGAACATGGGCTCGCGGCGTCCCACGTGGAACTCGCTGAGGATGACGTGGCCCATCGCGAGGGCCAGGGCGCCGTCGGTGCCGGGGGCCACCCGCAGCCAGTCGTCGGCGAACTTGGTGTTGTCGGCGAAGTCGGGGCTCACGACGACGACCTTCTGACCGTGGTAGCGGGCCTCGACCATGAAGTGCGCGTCGGGCGTGCGGGTCAGCGGCACGTTCGAGCCCCACATGATGAGGTACTGGCTGTTGAACCAGTCACCGGACTCTGGCACATCGGTCTGGTCGCCGAAGACCTGCGGGCTCGCCGGAGGCAGGTCGGCGTACCAGTCGTAGAAGCTGAGCATCGTCGCGCCGATGAGCTCGTGGAAGCGGGCCCCCGCGCCGTAGGACAGCATGCTCATGGCGGGGATGACGGAGAAGCCGGCGATGCGGTCGGGGCCGAAGGTCTTGATCGTGTGCACATAGGCGGCGGCGACGATCTCGGTGGCCTCGGACCAGCTCACCCGCACCATGCCGCCGGTGCCGCGGGCACTCTTGTAGGCCTTCGCCGTGACCGGGTCGCCGACGACCGCGGCCCACGCGTCCACGGGGTCGCCCAGCCGCTGCTTGGCCTCGCGGTAGGCCTCCAGCAGGACGCTGCGCACGTACGGGTACTTGATGCGGGTGGGGGAGTACTCGTACCAGCTGAACGAGGCGCCGCGCGGGCAGCCGCGGGGCTCGTACTCGGGCATGTTCGGCCCGGTGCCGGGGTAGTCGGTGAACTGGGACTCCCAGGTGATGATCCCGTCCTTGACGTAGACCTGCCACGAGCACGAGCCGGTGCAGTTCACCCCGTGCGTGGAGCGGGCGATCTTGTCGTAGCTCCAGCGCTGGCGGTAGAAGGCGTCGGCCGCCCGGCCGCCTTCGAGGAAGATCTGGCGGCCGGAGGCGTCCGTCCTGCCGCGGCGCAGCCACGAGCCCATGCGCAGGAGCGGCGAGGCCTTGGCAGAGTCGTCGCCGGTTCGTGAGGCCTTGGCCCCCGTGGTGCCGGGGCGGGCCTGCCCGCCGGCGGGGCTGTCGCTGATGTCGGTGCTCATGGCGAGACTCCTTGAGGGATTGAGCTCTGAGGGGGCCGGCCGGTCAGCCGGGGAAGGGTGCCTTGGGGCGGGCGTACTGCACCCAGCAGATGACGGCGCAGACGGCGGCGTAGCCCGCGCAGATCCAGAACCAGGTGCTCGCCGCCATGCTCGACAGGGCCACGCCGACGAAGAAGGGGCCGAACGAGGCGATGGCGGCGGTGAAGCCGATGGCCCCGCCCGCCTGGCGCTGGGGCATGATCATCGGCATCTGCTTGAAGGTGCCGGCGTTGCCGATGCCGCTGAAGAAGAAGAACACGAGCATCGCCCACAGGAAGCCGGGGAACTGGCCGGGGTCGCTCGGGTTGAGGAACAGGGCCGCCCAGACGAGGGTGCCGGCGACGCCGACGCCCGAGACGAAGGTCCACAGGGCGCCGCCGAAGCGGTCGCACAGCGGGCCCCAGGCGACCCGGACGATCGAGGCGATGAGCGGGCCGAGGAAGGCGTAGGTGGCGCCGGTGGGCAGGTCCGGCATGCCGGCGAACCGGCTCGTCGCGCCGTAGGTGTTGTTGATGAGCAGGCCGAACTGGGCGCTGAAGCCGCTGAACAGGCCGAAGGTCATGACGTACAGCAGCGTCATCAGCCAGGTGTTCGGGTTGCCGAAGATGTCGATCTGCTGACGGACGTTGGCCTTGACCGGCACGTCCTTGAGGAAGACGAACGCCAGGATGGCGGCAACGATGGCCCACGGCACGAAGAAGATCGCCGCGTTGTGCACCCACAGGTCGCCGCTGCTGGTGTGCTGCGGGGCGATCCAGGTGATGCCGAACAGGCCGAAGGTCATGAGGACCGGGCCGACCATCTGGATGACCGACATGCCGAGGTTTCCGATGCCGGCCTGAAGGTTGAGGGCGGTGCCCGACAGGCGCTTCGGGAAGAAGTAGCCGGTGCTGGGCATGTAGCCCGAGAAGGTGCCGCCGCCGATGCCGCAGGCGATGGCTAGGGCGATGAGGACGCCGTAGGCGGTGCCGGGGTTCTGAACGGCGAAGAACCAGCCGACCATCGGGATGACGTACAGCAGGGAACTCCAGCCGACCAGTCGGCGGGTGCCGACGACCGGGGGCAGGAACATGTAGATGAGGCGGATGATGCCGCCGGACAGGCCCGGCATGGCGGTGAGCCAGTACAGCTGGCTCGTCGTGAGGTCGAAGCCGATCGCGCCCAGTCGCGGGGCGATGGCGCTGACGAGGAACCAGACGCAGAAGGCGAGGATCATCGAGTAGGTCGATATCGCCAGGGTGCGCCAGGCGAGCCTGGAGTCCCAGCTGGACTCGTCCTCGGGATTCCAGTCGGTCATGACGTGTTTGGACGCCGACTGGCTCTTCGCGGCGGACATGATCTTCCTCTCGCTCGCCGGGATCGTGCGCCTCGAACTGACGGTCACGGCACTGGACCGTCGGCGCATGGGAAATAAACCCGGATTTACTGCCAAAAATAGTGCTTTGGCGGCTCCGGGGGCCACTCGGCGCGACGGGTGCGGTGGCGTTCGTCCGGCGCCTGCGGACGAGGCCGTCGCCCCCACCGTGCTGCGGGGTCCTCTCCCCGGGTCCGCCCGAAGCGTCCCCGGCCATTGGTGAGCCGAACCTTCGCCCAGCTGTGGCAGGTGTCGGCCGGCCAGGGTGGGCCGGTGCGGTCCACAACGGGGTGGTCAGGGGATATTCAGCCGCCGATGCGGCTCATGGTGCGGCTGGGGGCGGCGAACTCGCTGTTGTTGAGGCCGTGGGCTGCCGGCTTCGCCCACATCGCGTCCCGCCAGGCCCGGGCGATCATGGCGTCGTCGGCGCCGGCTCGGAGAGGGCCACGCAGGTCTGTTTCGCTTGTCGAGAAAAGGCAGCTGCGCAGCTGCCCGTCCGCCGTCAGCCGGGTGCGGTCGCAGGCCTCGCAGAAGGGGGCGCTCACCGAGGCGATGATGCCGACCGTGCGGGTGGGGTCGCCGTCCACCTGCCACAGGCGGGCCGGGGCGTGCGGGTCCTGCGCAGGCGCCGGGCTCAGGCGGTGCGTGGCGCCGAGCAGGGCGAGGATGTCCTCACCGGTGACGAGTCGGTCGCGCCGCCAGGCATCGAGCGGGCCGATCGGCATCTGCTCGATGAAGCGCAGCTGGACGCCCGCATCGAGGCAGAAGTCGAGCAGCGCCGGGGCGTCGGTGTCGTTGACCCCGCGCAGCAGCACCGCGTTGACCTTCACCGGCCTCAGCCCGGCGCGCTGGGCCGCGGCGAGCCCGGCCAGCACGTCGGGCAGCCGGTCGCGGTGGGTGATCCGCGCGTAGTGCTCGGCGTCGAGCGTGTCGAGCGAGACGTTGACGCGGCTCAGGCCGGCCTCCGCCAGGGCCTGCGCCCGGTGTTCGAGGCCGAGGCCGTTCGTGGTGAGAGCCAGCTCGGGCGCCGGCCCCTGGTCGGTGCGCAGCTCGGCGGCAGCGGCGATGATCGACTCAAGACCACGGCGCAGCAGCGGTTCACCGCCGGTGAAACGGATCGTGCGGATCCCCAGCCGTTCGACGCCGATGCGGCACAGCCGGACGACCTCCTCGCCGGTGAGGGTCTGCTCGGTGGGCAGCCAGTCCAGGCCCTCGGGCGGCATGCAGTAGCTGCAGCGCAGGGTGCAGCGGTCGGTGAGCGAGACGCGCAGATCGCGGGCGACCCGGCCGAACCGGTCGACGAGGGGGCCTGCCGCGGCGCCGTGCTGCTGCGCGTTCATGCCTGCGACTCTAACCGCGCGACGGACCCTGCCGGGAGTGCGGCGAGGCGGGCCGGGCGCGGGTTGGTCGCCGGCGTCGCCCGCTCCGGGTCCGCGCCGTCGCGTCCTCCGCGGTCTCGACGGTGGCCGGCTCCCGGACTCGTCCTCGCGGCCGGGCGGTTTCGAGCGGGGTGCCCGCCTCGCGGGCATGTCACGAGAACCGGCGGAACACAGTGGGTGGCGCGGACCGGGTCCGTCGGGGAGGGCCAGTGCGGCATGATCGGGGCATGAGCACGGGTGCGGGGCAGGTCGCCGTCGGCCGGACCGGCGCGGTCGTCCATGCGGTCGTGATCGCCGGCGGCAGCGGCGAACGTCTCGGCGGGATGAGCAAGGCCGACATCGCCCTGGGCGGGCGGCGGCTGCTCGACCTGGTGCTGGACGGCCTGGATGCCGTCGTGGACGGGGCCCTCGTCGTTGTCGCGCCCGGCTCCGTCCAGGTGCCCGAGGGGTGCCGGCGCACCTTGGAGGACCCGCCGGGCGGCGGTCCGCTGGCCGGTGTCGCGGCGGGCCTGGCCGCATTGCCCGAGGCGATCGGCCAGGACGAGCTGGTGTTCGTGTGCGGCGTCGACACCCCGGCGGTCGGTGCGCTCGCCCCGCCCCTGGTTCGGGCGCTGTCCCGGCACCCGGGCAGCGACGGCGCGGTCCCCGTCGGCGGCGCGCCCGAGCCCTATCGGCAGTACCTGCAGGGTCTGTACCGGCGCGGACCGCTCGCCCGACTGCTCGCCGCTGCGCCGACCCGCGACCGCGGGGTGACCCGGACGCTGCGCGTCCTCGACCTCGTCGAGGTGCCCGTACCGGCCGACGTGTGCCGTGACCTCGACAGCCCGGCCGACCTGGCCTGGTGGGCCGACCGGCTGGGCGGCTGAGGCCGGTCGCCGGACGGGCGGGCAACGTGCCGTGACACCCTGTGCCGACTGCTGTCCTGCTGCTCGACCCGGTGCTGGGCAACCAGGTGGTTGACAAGGTATGACCAGTCCCCTGCGGCCCGGCGTCGGAGGGTCTGGATGACTGACCCGAGGATGGCGAAATGGAGCGTAGCTGGTTGGCAAAATGACTGATTCGAGGATGGCAGAATGGAGCGTAGCTGGTTGGCGAAATGGTCGATTGAGCGTTGGTGGATGACTGAGAGGGGATGCGCCCATGCTGGCTACGCCCGGCGGTGACGCCTCGGACGGCTATCTGCCGCGTTATCTGGACAGCGAGATCGAGGAGCTCCTCAACGAACTCCCGGCATTGGCCATCGATGGCGCCAAGGGGGTCGGCAAGACCGAGACCGCCTCTCGACACGTCGACGACGTTCTCGAACTCGACTCCCCCGAGGTGCGCCAGCTCGTCGAGCTGGACATGACGACCCAGTTGCAACGCGCCGAGCGGTTGTGCGTGGACGAGTGGCAGAAGTACCCGCCGGTCTGGGATGGCGTGCGCAGGCTCGTCGACAAGGGCGCAGCGACCAGGTTCGTCCTGACTGGTAGCGCCACGCCGACGACCGGCGACACCCATTCAGGGGCGGGCCGTATCGTCTCGGTGCGATTGCGCCCGTTGTCGCTTGCGGAACGCAGGTCGACCACTCCGACGATCTTCCTGTCCGAGCTGTTCGCGGGAGCTGCCCGGATCGGCGGTGAGACGGACTTCCAGGCCGCCGACTACGCACGGGAGATCTGCGCCAGCGGTCTTCCGGGGATCAACCCACTGTCGCCGCGGGCGCGCCGAGCAGCATTGGACGGTTACGTAGAGCGGATCATCGACCGTGACATCCCCGAGCTCGGTGCCACGGTGCGCCACCCGGCCTCGCTGAGGGCATGGCTGAGCGCCTTCGCCGCGGCGTCCTCGACGACTGCTGGCCATGCGACCCTGATGCGGGCGGTCACTCCGGGGGAGCCCGCCATGCCGGCCAGGAGCACGGCCCGGGTGTACAAGGAACTGCTGGCCAGGCTGTGGATCCTCGACCCGATTCCCGCTTGGCTGCCGACGATGGCGCCATTGTCACGTCTGACGAAGGGGGACAAGCACCAACTGTGCGATCCCGGCTTGGCGGCACACCTGTTGGGTGTCACCGAGCAGAAGCTGCTCAGCGGTGTCGCCGGCTCGGGTGAGGTTTTCGGTCAGCTCTTCGAGTCTCTGGCGGCCCTGTCCCTGCGGGCCGCGGCCAGCGGCTGTGAGGCCAAGGTGCACCACCTGCGAACACGCGACGGCGTGCACGAGGTCGACCTGATCGTCGAACGGTTCGACGGCCCGGTCATCGCCTTCGAGGTCAAACTCGCCAGGGTCGTCGGAGACCACGAGGTGCGGCACCTGAACTGGCTCGGTGACCAGCTGGGCGGCCGACTGGTGGACAAGGTGGTGCTCACCGCCGGGCGGGCCGCCTTCCGGCGCCCGGACGGTGTGGCGGTCATCCCCTTGGCGATGCTCGGCTGACCCCTGCCGTCCGGCCGACGCTGCGCTGGCCACCGAATGTGGGAACGGCCTTCGTCCAGGTCGTGTGCCGCCGCGCCGCCCCTGGCGGCCTCCGGGCGTCAAGGCGGGGTCATACCATTCCTCGGGCGGCGGCTGGCCTAAAGTGGCGATGAGGTGTGTTCGCAGCGATCCGGGCCCTGAACGCAGGTGCGACGACACATGCCCGGGGCGCGCAGAGAGGACGATAGATGCCCGACCGCAACGACTTCGACCTGTCGCAGATCACCGCAGCCGTCATCGTCATGAGCGACCGGGTGATCTCGGGTGAGCGCCCGAACAGCGCAGGGGAGGCCTGCCGCGACCGGCTCCTGGCCGAGGGCCTGTCCGACGTCGCGCTCAGCGTCGTCCCCGAGCTGAGGCGCCTCCTCGACGAGGAACTTCGCGCGGCGATCACCGCCGGCCGGCGCCTCGTCATCGTGCTGGGCGGCACCGGGTTCCGCCACAACAACGACGCCCCCGAGGCCATCCGTGAGCTGGTCGAGGTGGAACTGCCCGGCGTCGCCGAACTGATCCGCGCCCACGGTGCGGAGCACAGCCCGCTGGCCCCGCTCTCACGCGAGGTCGTCGGCGTCACCGGCAAGGACCCCGACGCGGCCCTGCTCCTCTGCTCACCCGGCTCCAAGGGCGGCATGAACGACACGCTCGACGTCCTGCTGCCGCTGCTGCGCCACGTCTACATCCAGCTCGCCGAGAGCTGAACTACACCGGGGCTCAGAATGAGCCCGATGAACGACGTGTCGACGTAGTGGATCACACTTCCTCACGATCTTCCTTGAGCAGTTGCTCAAGTGTCACGCCTGACGGCATCGAGTGCCGGGCCCATGGGGTGTGGGTTCTTCGCTGGGGATTTGTGGCTCTGCCCTCGCGGACGAGGCGTTCAAAAGGAGTCGGAGCCGAGCGCCGAAGCGGGGAGCGGCAGGGCGCCTTGTCGATCCGCTGATGCGGGTCAAACTCGCGGAATCATCCGATTTTGCTATGGTTTCTTCGTGCCAATGCATCGCATTTCCGACATCAGCAGGCTGCTCGGGGTCTCGGACGACACGGTGCGCCGCTGGATCAGCACCGGCCTCGTGCAGGCTTGCCAGGACGACCAGCACGTGCTGCGCGTCGACGGCGCCTCGCTGGCCGAGCACCTGCTCGCCCAGCAGCACGACCACGCCGGCCTCGAGGACGGCTCACGGTTCCAGTCGGCGCGCAACCACATCCAGGGCATCGTCACCGCCATCAAGTCCGACCCGGTCATGAGCCAGGTCGACCTCGTGAGCGGAAACTCCCGCATCGTCTCGCTCATCTCCACCGAGGCCGTCGAGGCCCTCGGGCTCGAGGTGGGTTCCATCGCGGTGGCCCAGGTGAAGGCGACCAACGTCTCCCTCGAACTGCCCGTCACCGCCTAGCGCCGTCCAGACCCGGACCGCCGATACCGCACCGCCCGGCCGTAGACGGCTCACCGGAGCACCGTCGCTGCGGCCGGTTCGCCACCGACGTCGCACAGCCCCGCAGCACGGGACACTCACACCCAAGGAGCACCATGAGACTCTCCCACCGCATCGGGGCCGCCGGCCTCGCCGTCGCACTCGCCGCGGCCCTGGCCGGCTGCTCGTCCGAGGACTCGGCCTCGGACTCCTCTGCGGCAAAGACCACTGTCCTCACCGTCTACGCCGCCGCCTCGCTGACGGCCGGCTACGACGAGATGGCCGCCGCCTTCGAGGCCGAGCATCCCGGCGTCGACGTCCAGTTCAACTACGCCGGCTCCCAGACCCTCGTCGACCAGCTCATCCAGGGCGCCCCCGCCGACGTGCTGGCCACCGCCAACACCTCGACGATGCGCAAGGCCGTCGACGCCGGCGCCGTCGGCGAGACCACCGAGTTCGCCACCAATGTCCTCACGCTCATCACACCCGCCGGAAACCCGGCCGGTGTCACGGGGCTGGACGACTCGCTCGACGCCGCGCAGCTCGTCATCTGCGCGCCCGAGGTGCCCTGCGGCTCGGCCATCCGGCAGCTGACCGAGTTGCTCGGCGTCACCCTCAACCCGGTGAGCGAGGAGCAGCAGGTCACCGATGTGGTCGGCAAGGTCACCAGTGGTGAGGCCACCGCCGGAATCGTCTACCGCACCGACGCCATGGAGGCCGGCGAGCAGGTCACCGAGGTGCCGATCGAGGGCGCCGACCAGGTCGTCAACCACTACCCGATCGCCACCGTCAACGAGAGCGAGCACGCCGAGCTGGCCCAGCAGTTCGTCGACCACGTGCTCTCCGAGGCGGGGCAGGCCACGTTGAGCAAGTACGGCTTCAGCCCGGCCGCCTGACGGCGGCCCGGACGCAACGACCCGAGAAGAACAGGCAGTGAGAGCACGGTCCCGGCGCGCCGCACCGTCCGTCCCGGTACCGGCCTGGCTGGCGGTGCTGGCCGCGCTCGGCGTGCTCTACCTGGTGATCCCACTCGCCGGCATGGGCGCAGCCGTGCCCTGGGGGCGGTTCGGTGAGCTCATCGCCGGTGAGGCATCCCGGGACGCCCTCTGGCTGAGCCTGCGCACCTGCGCGGCCGCGACCGTCATCGACCTCGTACTCGGCGTGCCGCTGGCGGTCGTGCTGTCCAGATCCTGGCGTGGGGTACGAGTCGCCCGCATCCTCGTCGCCCTGCCCCTGTCGCTGCCGCCGGTCGTCGCGGGCCTGGCGCTGCTGGCCACCTTCGGGCGTCGCGGTCTGGTCGGGCAGGTGCTCGAAGGGGCCTGGGGCGTCCGGGTCGGCTTCACGACGCTGGCCGTCGTCATGGCGCAGGTCTTCGTCTCGCTGCCCTTCCTCGTCATCACCCTCGAGGCCGCCCTGCGGTCCCGCCCGCCGGGGCTGGCCGAGACGGCCGCGTCGCTCGGCGCCGGACCCACCAGGGTGCTGCGCACGGTCACGCTGCCCCTCGTCGCTCCGGCCCTGGCCCGAGGCACCGCGCTGTCGCTGGCCCGCTGCCTGGGCGAGTTCGGGGCGACACTCACCTTCGCCGGTTCGCTGCAGGGCGTCACCCGCACCCTGCCGCTGCAGATCTACCTGGCCCGTGAGACCGACTCCGACAACGCCCTGGCGCTCGGTGCCCTGCTCGTCGTCGTGGCCGCCCTCGTCGTCGCCGTCACCGAGTGGACGCCCGGGCGCCGCAGCGCCTCGGTGAGCGAGGGGGAGCAGGCTGCCGCCGGGCCGATCGGCGGCGGACCGGCCCGCCGCCTGCCCGCCGCGCCGGTCAGCGTCGACGGGGGCCTGTCGGCCAGGGACTGGCGCATGAGACTGCGGATCCCCGCCGGGCAGGTGCTCGCGGTCATGGGCCACAACGGCTCGGGCAAGTCGACGCTCGCCGAGATCGTCGCCGGCCGACTCCGCCTGGACAGCGGCGCCCTGCGCATCGGCGACCGGCTCGTCGACGGTGAACGCAGCTTCGTCGAGGCCCGCCGCCGCGGCGTGACGATACTCGGCCAGGACCCGCACGTCTTTGCCCACATGAGCGTGCTCGACAACGTCGCCTTCCCGCTGCGCTGCCGGGGCGTGCCGCGGCGCCGGGCCCGGCAGGGCGCGGCCGAGCAGCTCGCCGCGGTCGGCTGCGCGCACCTGGCGGCCCGCCGCGGCTCCCAGCTGTCCGGGGGCCAGGCGGCGCGTGTCGCCCTGGCCAGGGCACTGGCCCTCGAACCGGCCGTCCTCATCCTGGACGAGCCGACCGCCGCCCTCGACGTCGAGGCGTCCTCCCACGTCACCCGGGTGCTCGCCGCCCGCCTGGCCGGGGCGGGCACGACGACGATACTCGTCACCCACGACGTACTGGAGGCCCTCGAACTGGCCGACGCCATGATCGTCCTCGACCACGGCCGGCTCGTCGAGCAGGGCGAACCGGCCCGGCTGCTCGCCCGCCCGGCAAGCGCCTTCACCGCCCGGCTGGCCGGGCTCAACATCGTCGACGGCCCGCTCGTCGTGGGCGACGACGGGCTGCCCGGGGTGGCCGTCGGAGACCGCCGGCTCGTCGCCGCGCGGTTGCCCGAGGGGGTCTCGCTCACGGCGGGGGACCGCGTCGCCATGGTCTTCGCCCCCGAGGCGGTCAGCCTGTACACCGAGCCGCCGTCCGGGTCCCCGCGCAGTGCCCTGCCGGGGTCCGTCGAGGCGGCCGACGAGGCGGGCGGGCTCGTCAGCGTCCGGCTGGGGCTGGACGGCGGCGCCGACATCCGCGCCCGGGTGACGACCGCGGCCTGGGCCGAACTCGGCGCCCCGGCTGGCGGCCGGCTGTGGGCCGTCGTCAAGGCCACCCAGGTGCGGGCCGTGCCGCTGGCGTGAACCGTTCCCGCCGGCCCAGCTATGCTGGTAATAAGAATCATTATTGTTTGAGTCGCTGGGTGCCCTTCCCCGAGCCTGGGCGGCGGCCCCTCGCTGCGCAGGTGAACGGCCCGACAGCGCGAGAGCGCCCACGGGGCATGGAGGCGAACGGTCAGAACATGTCGTGTGCGAAATCAGTCGCGATGGGCCGAACGCTGAAGAACCATGCCCGGGCATCGTCGACCGGGCCTTCCTCTGCCGTGCTGAGAACCGCGACGCAGCCCGTGGGTCCCGCAAGGGTCGTCGATGCGGGGGCTCATGTGCGAGTCATCAGCGTCCTGGCGCCTCGACCCCCCTGCCACAGGAGAAGAACAGGAGAACCATGCCCACCTCGCTATCGCGCCGCCGTCTCATCCTCGGATTCGGTGTGGCGGCCTCGCTGACCATGCTGCCGACGGCCTGCAGCGGCAACCGTTCCGATGACACGATGAGCGGCGGCACCGTCCGCTTCGGCGCCATCACCTCGGGCGGAACCCCGGTCGCCGACCCCCATGGCGCACTCTTCAACGAGTCCGACTGGGTCCGTCACACCGCCGTCTACGACACCCTCACCCATCGGGACGAGAAGGGACGACCGGTCCCGGCCCTGGCCGCCTCGTGGCAGGCATCCGAGGACGCCACAGAATGGACCTTCACCCTCCGTGACGACGCCGTGTTCAGCGACGGCAGCGCTGTCACCGCCGCGGATGCCCTCTACAGCATCGGGCGCGTGGTCGGCAAGAGCGCAGAGAACGGCGCCCGGCTCGGCACCATCGACATCGACAGGAGCAGGGCCGCCGATGAGACGACCCTCGTGCTCGTCACGACGACTCCCGACTCCCAGCTGCCGCTGGCCCTCGCTCTCGGAAGCTTCGTCGTCAAGGACGGCACGACCGACTTCGGTACGCCGATCGGCTCGGGCCCCTTCGTCCTCAAGAGCCTGGACGACCAGGGCGCCGTGCTCGAACCGCACGAGAAGTGGTGGGGAGGCGCCCCGGGAGTCGACGCCCTCGAGATCCGAGGCTTCGCCGATCCCCAGGCGATGGCCCAGGCGGTCACTGGCGGCAGCATCGACGTCGCCTCAGGAGTGCAGCCGGCCAGCGTCAAGGCCGCCACCTCTGATTCGGTCAAGGTCGACACCCTGTCCGTGTCGGAGTGCTTCCCCCTGCTCATGCGCGTCGACACCGAGCCGTTCAAAGACAACAGAGTGCGCGAAGCGATCAAGCTGGCCGTGGACCGGCCGGCCCTCGTGGAGCAGGTCTACCTCGGCTACGGCAGCGTCGGGCGCGACATGATCCGCAAGGACGGACCCGACGTGCCCGCCGACGTCCCCGAGGTCACCAGGGATGTGGCCAGGGCCAAGCAGCTGCTGACCGAGGCCGGCCACCCCGAGGGTTTCAGCACGGTGCTCCACACGACCACCGCATACCCGGCCATGGTGCCGCTGGCGACCCTCGTCAAGGAACAGCTCGCCGAAGCGGGGATCACGGTCGAGATCGAGCAGCACACGCCCGACACCTACTGGACGTCCGCCTACACGGTGGAGCCCTTCACCGTCGGCTACTACGCGTCATCGGCGACATTCGCGGGGCTGGTGCGCGCCACGGTCCTGAGCAGCGCCTCCTACTCGGAGACCGGCTGGCGCGACGAGGCCTTCGACGCAGGCTATGAGCAGGCGATGTCGACCACCGACGAGGACGAGCGGAACGAACTCCTCGCCGGCCTGCATCGCAGGATGGCCGGCGAGGGCGGCTGGCTGGTGTGGGGCTTCGGGGACCGCCTCACCCTGTACCGCGACACCGTCTCCGGTCTGCCCTCCGGCGGCGAGCAGTTCGATCTGAGCAGGATCAGCGTTGGCGGCTGAGCCGCCGCGCGGCCTGCGCGGGATCGTCTCGCCCGTGCTCCGCTGGGCCGGGGGCATGGTCGTCGTGATGTCGGTCCTCTTCCTGCTCACCGAGGCCCTGCCCGGCGACTACGCGGACGTGGTCGCCGGGGCGGACCGGTCGGGAGCCGAACGGGTGCGCGAGCAGCAGGGGCTCGACGCGCCGGTGCTCGTCCGGCTAGGACGCTGGTGGTGGGGTGTGCTGCGTGGCGATCTCGGCCTCAGCCTCATCGACGCCCAGCCGGTGCTTCCCAAGGTGGTGAGCCGTTTCACGGCGACAGCGAGCATCGCCCTGCCCGCAGCGGTCCTGGCGGCAGTGGCCGCCGTCGGGCTGGCGCTGTTGCTGGCTTGGTGGCGGGGGCGTCCCGGCGGCGCGCGGCTCGCCGCCACGGTCGCCGTCGTCGCCGGCCTGCCGGAGATCGTCCTCGTCATCGGTCTCGTCCTGCTCTTCTCCATCGCCCTTGGCCTGCTGCCGCCCGTGTCACTGCTCACCCCGGGCGCGTCGCCCTGGCACAGTCCCGAGATCCTCGTGCTGCCCGTCCTGGCGCTGGCCATCCCCGTGGCGGCCTGGGGCGCCCAGATGATGCGGGGCAGCGCTGACGACGTGCTCTCCAGCGACATCGTGACGAGCGCCAGGAGGCGCGGGGTGCCCGCTCCGGCGATCATCGGGCGGCACGTGCTGTCCAGATGGCGGGGCCCGCTGGTCCAGACCACCGCCTATCTGACGGCGGGCATCCTCGGGGGTAGCGTCGTCGTCGAGACGATGTTTGCCTATCCGGGGCTGGGCCAGGCCATGGCCGCTGCGGTCGCGTCCCGTGACATGCCGATGGTGCAGGGCTGCGGTCTCATCGTCGTCGGGATCTCCCTGGCCCTGCTGACCGGCGCCGACATCGTCGTGGAGCATGCCGAGAGGCACGACAATGGGTGCTAGGTGCTCGGGTCCGCTGCGCACCGGAGCCCCGGTCGTCGTTCTGCTGGCCGTCATCGTCGCCGTCGGTGCCGGACCCGCTCTGGCCCCGCACTCGATCACCGAACCGCTCGGGGCGCCCTGGGGCGTCGCTCCGGGCGCGCTGCTCGGCACCGATTCCCTGGGCCGCGACGTGTGGTCCAGGACTCTCGCCGGTGGCGTGCGGCTGGTGCAGGCGAGCATCCCGATCGGGCTCGCCATTACGGCGCTCGGAGCGGTGCTCGGCCTGCTGGCGACGCGCTCGGCGCGGCTGAGCCGTCTGCTCGGTGTCGTGACGGCTACGACCATGGCCGTTCCGGGCAGTGTCATGGTGCTCTGCTGCGCGGTGGTGCTGCCCTCGGTTGCGGCTGTCGCGCTCGGGATGCTCTTCCTGGGCGTGCCGTTCTCGGCCCGGATCATCCGTGCCGCAGCGGGCCCCATGCT
Organism: Propionibacterium australiense; assembly: GCF_003666605.1. Taxonomy (GTDB): domain Bacteria; phylum Actinomycetota; class Actinomycetes; order Propionibacteriales; family Propionibacteriaceae; genus Propionibacterium; species Propionibacterium australiense. Next base: position 44,105 of record NZ_RCIV01000014.1, read on the forward strand.
GGACGCCGAGTTCCTTCGGGCGGCGGAACGGCGCGGTGAGGGGCATGGCTACATCGTCGTCGGCGAGCTCCTTCCGGCCCTGTCCGGCACGATCATCGCTGACGCCGCGATCCGGGTGCTGGCGGCCCTTCAGCTGCTCGCCGCCCTTCACGTGCTCGGTTTCGGTCCGCCCCCGCCGGCGGCGGACTGGGCGATGATGGTCCGCGAGAATCTTCCGGGCGTGACCCTGGCGCCCTGGTCGGTGGCCGCCCCGGCTGCGGCCCTGGCCGGGGTGAGCGTCACCGTGATGCTGTGTCTCAATGCGCTGTCCCGCTCCCTCGCGCCCAGCGCCGCGGCCCGGGGCGGCCGCACCGGTCGGCTGCCCCGGGGCGGCGCCGTGGCCGATGAGCTGCTGCGGGTACGCGGACTTCGGCTGGGTCCGGCGTCGGAACCTCTCGTGCGGATCGCCGAACTGACCCTGGCCCCGGGAGAGATCCTCGGCGTGTGCGGCCCCAGCGGGGCGGGCAAGAGCTCCCTGGCCGAGACGCTCGCCGGCGCGCCACGTCCCGGGCTGGAGCTCTCGGCCGCCGAATTCGTGATCGCCGGGAGAGCCCTGCCTCGCGGCGAACGCGCCCGGGCACGTCTGCGCCGGCGCCTCATCGGCTGGTCCGAGCAGGACCCGATCCGCACGATCGACGGGCGCCGCACCGTCATCGACGTCATCGCCGATGGCCGCAGGCTCGCCGGACGAGTCCCCGGGCTGCTCGAACGCCTAGGCCTGCCGCGGGGGCTGGGCGATAGGCCGGCCAGAGCCCTGTCCGGCGGGCAGGCCGTCCGGATCTGCCTCGCCAGGGCCCTGGCCGGAGAGCCCGCGATCATCGTCCTCGACGAACCCACCGCCGGCCTCGACCCCGACACCATCGGGGTCGTCACCTCGGCGCTGGGCGATTTCGCCGCCACCGGCGGTGGAGCCATCGTCATCAGCCACGACCTGCCATGGCTGGCCACGGTCGCCGATCGGGTCATCGAGGTGCGCGAGGGGCTGGCGCGGCCCGTGGAGGGCGCACCGCAGGCAGCCGCCGACACCGGGCGCTCTGCACGGCTCTCTTCTGGCGGTGAGCGCCTGCTCGGCCACTGGTCCGGCCTGTCCGTGGACGTGGAGGGCCGGCCGAGTCTGCTGCCATGGGACCTGGACCTGCACGCGGGCGAGATCGTCGCGGTCCTGGCGCCCTCGGGCAGCGGGAAGAGCTCCGTGCTGCGTGCCCTGGGCGGGGACCGGCTGCCATCCCAGGTGCGGGTGGGCGGCGAGGGGCTTCCCGGCGAGGGCGGGGTGGATCCTGGCCAGACCCAGCTCATGGTCCAGGACAGCGCCACGGCGCTCAACCCGGGCAGGAGCCTGCGTGCCCAGGTCGCCCGGCAGGCCCGTGTCGTCGCCGGCCTGTCCCGCCGAGACGCGCTGCTGGCTGCCGAGCAGATGCTGGCCCGACTCGGACTGCACGAGCCGGTCATCTCGCGGCGGCCCGGCGAGTGCTCGGGCGGGGAGCGCCAGCGCGCCGCGCTCGCCCGGGCACTGGTGATCCCGGCCCCCGTGCTTCTGCTCGACGAGCCGACCTCTGCACTGGACCCCGCGTCGCGTGCCCGGGTGATGGAACTGCTGAGGGAGCGCGCCCAGGCCGGTCACGGCATCCTCGTCGCCACCCACGACGAGGAGGCCGCCCGAGCCGCCGACCGTTCGACGAGGCCGCCGCTGGCGCAGGACGCGCAGGACGCCACGGTTCCCTGAGCCGGGGCCGGTGGGCGTCCTCACTCGGGTGACTCACCGGCCTCCTCGGCCCACATCCTCGCGTAGAGCCCGCCGGCGGCGAGCAGCTCGTCGTGGCGGCCCCGCTCGACGATCCTCCCCTGATCGAGGACGAGGATCTGGTCGGCGGTGCGTGCCAGAGCCAATCTGTGCGTGACGAGGACAACGGTCGTGCTCCCGCGCAGCGCGGCCACCGTCTGCTCCAGCAGCTGCTGGTGGTGCGCGTCAAGACTGGACGAGGCCTCGTCGAGCAGCAGGACGGGTGCTCGTTTGAGCAGGGCTCGGGCCACGCATACGCGCTGGCGTTCGCCGCCCGACACGCCCACGCCCAGCTCCCCGACCGTGGTCGCCATGCCATGGGGGAGCCTCTCGATCATCTCACCCATCCCGGCGCCCGCCATGGCCTCCTTCAGCTCGGTGTCACTCGCGTCGGGACGGCCGAGCCGGATGTTCTCCTCAAGACTGCCGGCGAAGAGCTCGACGTCCTGGAAGACCATGGCGATCCGTTCATGCACCTGGGCCGAACCGAGGAGGCGGCAGTCGGCGCCGTCGAGCAGCACCCGGCCCCGGTACGGGTCGAAGAACCGGGCGAGAAGCCGCAGCAGGCTCGTCTTGCCCGCCCCCGATGACCCGACGACAGCCGTGACACTGCCCGGCGGGGCGGTGAAGCTGACGCCCCGGAGCAGCGGGTGCTCCCGGTCCTCACCCGCCCAGGCGTCCTCCACGATGATCTCGCCACGAGGGGCGGGGCTGACGGGCGCTGCGGGTTCGGGCAGGGCCGGCAGGGCGAGGAAGCCCCGGAGCTCCGCCGCCGATTCGCAGGAGGCCCGGATAGTTGCGGACAGCCCGGCGGCGGCCTGCAGCGTCGAGGCCAGTACCACTGCGGCGAGGACGAACACGGTGACGTCCGCAGTGCTCCTGGCGCCGGCGCGCAGCAGCCCGGTCCCGCCCACGGTGATGAGCATGAGCTGCACGGACAGGCCGAAGAGCCCGAGCACGCGCAGGACCGAGTCGACCTGTTCCTCCATGCGCCCTGTCAGCTCGCCCACCGACTGTTTCACGAGGGAGGCGGCGTGCTCGGCATCGGGCAGCAGGCGCAGGCTTCGCTGGCCGTCCACGTACTCGATCACCCGATCGGCCGCCTCGGCCCGGGCGCCGGCCAGCGCGGCGTCCCCTGCGGCGGCGCGCCGGGCGCTCCACCGCTGGACCATGACGAGTACCGGTGTCCACAGCAGCGCGACGAGTCCGGCGAGCGGATCGAAACGGGCGATGAGAACGATGAGCCCGGCCGGGAGGACGACGGCGCGCAGCGCCGGGATCAACAGATGGGCGGGGATGCTCATCACCGACATCACCCTCGTCCCGAGCAGATGACTGACCTGGCCATGCCGTCGGGGCCCGAACCAGCCCAGCGGCAACCGCAGCAGCTGGGCGGCCAGTGAGTCGTGCAGGGCGGCCGACATGCCGTATCCGCAGTCGCGCCCGGCGGCCACGGCGACGGCGCACAGTACCGCCCAGCCGGCGGCGGTGATGCTCAGGCGGGCCGCAACAAGGCTGGCCGGCCGATCGGCGACGAGGGCCCCGGCCAGGGAACCGACGTCGGCGACCAGGGCCACCTCGGCGAGGGCGGCGAGCACGGCCGCGGCGATGCACACCACCAGACGAATCCTGGTGCGGGTTCCCAGGATCCTCCACAGCCCGGTCACGAGTCACCTCCCGCCTCTCCGGCCGTGAGCAGGGCGGCGAACCGTCCACCACTGGCCAGCAGCTCCTGCGCCGATCCGGCTTCCACGACCCTGCCGTGGTCCATGACGAGCACCAGGTCCGCGTCCAGTGCCACGGAGGGCCTGTGATCGGCCCGGACCACGGTGCAGCGGCCTCGCAGCGCGGCCAGCGCCCGGTCCATGAGATGCGCCGAGACGGTGTCGACGGCGGAGGCCGGTTCGTCCAGCAGGAGCAGGGAGGGCCTGGCGACCAGGCAGCGGGCCAGGCACAGCCGCTGACGCTCACCGCCCGACAGGACGACGCCCTGTCCGAGGACCGTCCGGTAGCCCTGCGGCAGGGCGCTGATCCGTTCATCGATCCCGGCGAGCACGGCCGCCCGCCGGCAGTCCTGCTCGTCCGCGTCGGGGCGAGCCAGGCGCAGATTGTCGAGCACACTGGCCCGCAGCAGGAACGGTCGCTGCCACAGCGCGGACACCACCGCGTGAGGGCTGCGGTGCACCGAGCCGCTGGACGGCTCACCAAGCCCGGCGATGACCTCCAGCAGAGTGGACTTGCCGGCGCCGCTGTGGCCGAGGAGCACGGTGAGTCCGCCCGCGGGGAGCACTGCGCTGACCCTTTCCAGGCCGACTGTTGAGCCATAGCGCAGGCTGACCTCGTCGAGGACGAGCCCGCATGCCTGGTCTTCGCCGAAGGGTTCAGGCGTGGCGGGAACGCTCACCGGTTCGTCGTCGGCCTCCGCGATGAGGGCGTCGATACGCTCCGCCGCCGCGACGGCCCCGGCCAGATCCTGCAGGGCGAAGGCGAGCGATTCGACGGGGCTGAGCAGCAGAGGCAGGACGACCGCGATGGTGACCAGGCCGGCGAATTCGAGGCGGCCCGAGCCGCCGAGCAACGCCAGGACCGCCCAGACCGGGGGAGCCGAGAGCAGGATCTGCTGGGCGACCATGGTCGGGGTCACCGTCCTGGCCCAGCCCGCGACGAAGGAGGCGTAGTCCGCAGCGGCCGAGCGGAAACGGGACAGGCCGCGCTCTGTGCCGCCGAAGACCTTGAGCGGGGCGATGCCCTGCACGAATTCGACGGCGGCCCGGTCGACCCGCTCGCACGCCTCGTCGTAGCGCCTCATCTGCTCGGGCATCGCCCGCCGTTGGCTGCGGGCCAGCCCGAGGCCGATCATCGCGGGCACGAGAGCCACGAGGGTGGGGAGCGGTGCGATCACAAGGAGCAGGGCCAGCCCGATGACGGTCTGGACCAGGGCACTGACGAGATCGCCCAGCGCGTGGGCGGTGAGATGGTGCAGGGCATCGACGTCCTCGGTGACCATGCGCTTGACGGCAACGCTGCCGTGCTCGTCGACCCACGACAGGGGCTTGGCTCGGATCCGATCGACGGCCCGCTCGCGGAGCAGGCGCTGCAGAAGATTGTCGGCGCGATGCGCCCAGTATCCACCGCGCCAGCGGCCGAGCCAGGACAGCCCGGCGGAGCCCGCCGCTGCAGCGAGCCAGAATCCCCACCAGGCGGCAGATCGGCTGCCAGCGCCGGTGATCTGGGCGAGGGCACCGGCAGCGAGGAAACCAAGTCCCAACCTGGCTGCGGCGCCCACGGTCTCGAAGATCGCAGCGCGGACCAGGTGCGCGCGAACTGGCCGCATCACTCGTAGCAGGAGGCTGATTTCGGACATCATCACCGTGGGATCGTTCGGGGAGGTGGCGAACAGGATTGTTGTTGATAACAATAATCATTATGAACATAGGGTGTGGATAGCCCCGGCGGGCCTTCACCGGTGAGGGAAATCAGGTCGCCGGCCATACGGCAGGCAGCGGGTTTCACGGACGCAGCAGGAGGAACTACTGGTGACAGATGGCGAAGCAGGCCGCAAAGGGCGGACCGTGCCCGACAGCAGATCGACCAGGACTGCGGAGAGTCCCTCGTTTGCCAGCGGTGACGTCCAGGTCGGTGTCGTTGCGTTTCGGTGTCAACGGCCGATCCAGGTGGTGCTGTGGATCGTCTTCCTGGTCTACCTGGGGCAGATGTCACTGAACCCGGTCATCGCTCCGCTGGCCCGCGAGGTGGGTCTGGCCGAGTGGCAGATCGGTGTGACGATCAGTGTCGCCGCGGTCATGGTCGTGCTGTGCAGCCAGTTCTGGGGCAGGCGTTCCCAGTCCTGGGGCAGCGGCAGGGTGCTGGGCATCGCGATGACGCTGGCTGCCCTGGCGATGGTCGCCTTCACCTTGGTCTCCTGGGCCGGCATGCGGGGAACCCTCCCCGGCGGCGTCCTCTTCGCGCTCTTCGTCGTGCTGCGGGGCGTGTGCTACGGAACCGCCATCTCGGCGGTGCTGCCGACGGCGCAGGCCCATATCGCCGCCGTGACGGCCCAGGGCCCGGAGAGGGTGCGGGGGATGGCCGGTGTCGGGGCCGCCCAGAGCACTGCGATGGTGCTCGGCTCGGCCGTCGGCGGCTTATTGGCCGGGATCGGGCTGCTGCTGCCCATCGCCCTCGTACCCGTCGAGCTGATGATCGGCCTGCTGCTCGTGGCGTGGCGCCTGCGGCGGAGATCCCATGCGCAACTCATTGCGGCTCCGGCACGCATCTCCGCGCGGGACGCGCGGGTCTGGCCGTTCCTGGTGGCCGGCTTCGGCATGTTCACCGCGTTCGGCTTCGTCCAGGTGATCGCGGGATTCCTCGTGCAGGACCGGCTGGGCCTGGATGCCTCGCGTACCGGGGTGGTCACCGGTGTCGTCCTGTTGTCCGCGGGCCTGGGCATGATCGTCTCCCAGAGTGTCATCGTGCCGCGCAGCAGATGGCTCCCGGTCAGGCTGCTGCGCGTGGGGACGCTGATCGCCGCAGTCGGTTTCGCTCTCATGGCGGCTGCCGGTGCGTTGTGGCTGCTCGTCGTCGCCGTATCCCTCATCGGGATCGGACTGGGCATCGCCACCCCGGGTTACACCTCCGGCCCCTCGATGCTCGTGGGACGCGAGGAACAGGGCGGGCTCGCCGGGCTGCTCGGAGCGGTCAGCGGGCTCTCCTATGTCCTCTCGCCCACCGCGAGCACGGTCCTGTACGGAATCTCCTGGCTGCTCCCGGTCCTTGCGGGTGCGGCGATGATGGCTGCGGTCTGGCTATTCCTGCTCGCCCATCCCAGGTTTCGTGAACAGGTGCGGGCCGTGCCACTGGCCTGAGTTCCCGCCGAGCGGGGACCTGCCGCGGCGGCCCGGTGGAAACGGGGTCGCGCTGAGGGGACGATGGGCATATGAGGTTCGAGTATTACGTGGTCGACGCGTTCGCCGAACGCCGGTTCGGGGGCAACCCGGCGGGGGTGTGCGTGCTCGACGAGTGGATCGACGACGAGGTGATGCAGGCCGTCGCAGCCGAGAACCGGCTCTCGGAGACGGCGTTCGTCGTGCGGCAACCCGACGGCGGCTACGAGCTGCGCTGGTTCACCCCCAGCTGCGAGATCGACCTGTGCGGGCACGCCACCTTCGGTGCCGCACATGTGCTCTTCGGGTTCCACGAGCAGGAGGCGGAACGCATCGACTTCCACGCCACGATGAAGGGCTACGAACTCTGCTGCGAGCGGGACGGCGACATGGTGCGGATGACGTTTCCCCGCATCGTACCCTCGCCCTTCTCCTGCGAGGACGACATCGAGGCCGCGCTGGGCGCGAGACCGGATCAGGTACTGGCGACCGAGCGCGATCTCATCTGCGTGTTCGGCGACGAAGAGGCCGTGCGGGCCATGCGGCCACGCTTCGAGCTGGTCGCCGGCCTCTCGCACGGACTCTCCGTGTACGTGACCGCGCCCGCAGCCGACTACGACTACGTCGCCCGCGCCTTCTGGCCGAAGATCGGCATCGACGAGGACCCGGTGTGCGGGTCGATGCAGTCCGCCCTCGTGCCCTACTGGTCCCAGCGTCTCGGCACCAGAGAGCTCGTGTGCTTCGAACCGTCCGAGCGCGAGGGCACCGTGTGGTGCCGGGACCTCGAAGACGCGGTGAGCATCTCCGGACACGGCAGGCTCTACCTGCGCGGCGAGATCGAGGTGTAGGGGCCGCCCGCCACCGGCCCCCGACGCGGTGAACAAGGACGTGGCAGGGCCCGGTTTCGCGCTGCGCCGCCGCGAGGTCTTCTGGCCAGAGGGCCGGCCGCCCTAACATGAGGAGGGAGGGGAGGAGTCGTCATGGACGAGCGCGTCGACATCGAAACGAAGTACCACGGCATGCTGAATTCCGGCGAGCTCTACGACGGTGCCAACAGGGAACTCACCGCCCACCAGCACACGCTCACGGAGAAGCTCAACGAGTTCAACGCCACGCGCGACACCCCCGAGGGGCTGGCCGAGCGCGACCGGCTGCTGCGCGAGATGCTCGGCACCCACGGCGAGGGCCTGCGCCTCAGCCCGCCGGTCACGGCCAGTTACGGGCTGCGCCACGTGCACGTCGGGAGGAACGTCGTCATCGGCCCCAACGCGAGCATCATCGACGACGCCGACGTCGTCATCGGCGATGACGTGGTGATCGGCCCGAACGTCACCATCACCACGACGGAGTACCCCGTCTCGCCGCGACTGCGGCGCCACGGACTGCAGTTCAACAAGCCCGTGCGCATCGGTGACAACGTGCTGGTCTGCGCGGGGGCCGTCATCCAGGCGGGCGTGACCGTGGGCGAGAACTCCATCGTCCGCGCCGGGGGCGTGGTGATCCGTGACGTGCCGGCCGACTCCATCGTCGGGGGAGTGCCCGCCCGCGTCCTGCGCCGGATCGACGAGGTGGAGGACCGCTTCTACGACCACGGCAGACCCATCCCGCAGGAGATCCTCGACAAGTACCAGTGAGGGCCGCGGCACGCGGTGCCCCTCGTGGGGCCGCCACACACAGCCGTCGCAAGGCTGAGCCTGTGCTCCTCGCCAGGGGCGCGTGAACAATGGGCCTGGTCAACGACTGCACTCACCATGCACAGGAGTCGCCCGATGACCATGACCGCACCGGCCGCACCGCAGACGCCAGGTGGTGCCCCCGACGAGCACCCGTCGGTGCTGAGCCCCGAGCAGGTGCTCGCCCGCATGGGCGCCGACGCCGAGCAGGGTCTCAGCCCGGCCGAGGCGGCGTCCCGGCTGGAGCGCCACGGCCCCAACGAGCTGACCGGCGCCCCGCCGGTGCCGGCATGGCGCCGTTTCCTCGCCCAGTTCGCCGACCCGCTCGTGTACCTGCTGCTCGCCGCCGTCGGCATCTCGGTCGCCGCCTGGGTGCTCGAGGACGCCGCCGGCGTGCCCATCGAGGCCGTCGTCATCGTCGCGATCCTGCTCGCCAACGCCATCATCGGTTTCGTCCAGGAGAACCGGGCCGACGACGCGGTCGCCGCCCTGTCGACCATGACCGCCGCCACCTCGACGGTGCTGCGCGGCGGGCGGCTGGACACGATCCCCTCCGCCGAGGTCGTGCCCGGCGACATCCTCGTACTGGCCGAGGGCGACGCGGTCGCCGCCGACGCCCGTCTCATCCAGGCCAGCGCGTTGCGCATCCAGGAGTCCTCGCTGACCGGCGAGTCCGAGGCCGTCGACAAGACGCCCGAGGCGCTCGACGCCCCGGCAGGCATCGGCGACCGCCACGACATGGTGCACAAGGGCACCGACGTGGTCTCCGGGGTCGGGCGGGCCGTCGTCACCGCCACCGGCATGGCCACCGAGGTGGGCCGTATCGCCACCCTGCTCGACGAGACGCCCGAGGAGGACACGCCCCTGCAGCGCGAGATCGCGTCGATCTCCAAGGCGCTCGGCCTCGTCGTCATCGCCATCGCGGTCATCGTCATGGGCGTCATGGTGCTGGTCAACGGCGTGAGCTCGTTCCACGAGCTCGTCGACGTGCTGCTCACGGGCGTCTCACTCGCCGTCGCCGCGGTCCCCGAGGGCCTGCCGGCGATCCTCACCGTCGTGCTCGCGACCGGCGTCCGGGCGCTCGCCCGCCGCAACGCGGTCATGAAGACGCTCCACTCGGTGGAGACCCTCGGGTCCTCGTCGGTGATCTGCTCGGACAAGACCGGCACCCTCACCCGCAACGAGATGACCCTGCGCACCGTCGTCGCGGCTGCGGGACGGGCCGAGCTGACCGGCACCGGCTACGCGCCCGACGGCGAGCTGGTCGTCACCGGCGACCGGGACGCGGTGCGGGCGGTGCTCGTGGGCGGTGCCCTGGCCAATGACGCGCAGCTGCACCACGACGGCGGCGAGTGGACGATCCAGGGCGACCCCACCGAGGCGGCCTTCCTCGTCGCCTGCGCCAAGTCCGGTCTCGACGTCGAGCTGGCCGGCTGGCGGCGCCGCAGCGAGGTGCCGTTCAGTTCCGAGCGCAAGATGATGTCGGTGCTCGTCGAACGCGACGGGCAGCGGCGGGTCTGGTCCAAGGGCGCCCCCGACGTGCTGCTTGGGCGCTGCACCGACGAGCGCGTCGGCGGGGTGGTCCAGCCGCTCACCGAGACGCGCAGGGCCGAACTGCTCGGCCTCATCGAGGATCTGTCCGCCAACGGCTACCGCACCCTCGGCGTCGCTGCCCGTCCCGGTGACGGCATCGGCGAGCTGACCGAGGGCGACGAGCAGCGGCTCGCCTGGATCGGTGTCGTCGGCATCATCGACCCGCCGCGCAAGGAGGCCGCCGAGGCGATCGGGCAGGCCCACCGGGCGGGCATCCGCACCATCATGATCACCGGCGACCACCCGGTGACCGCCTCGCGCATCGCCGCCGACCTGGGCATCAGCGGCGACCGCGAGCCGCGGGCCCTCACGGGCGCCCAGCTCGACGAGCTCGGGCCCGGCCGGCTGCCCGGCGCCGTGCGGGACGTGGACGTCTACGCCCGGGTCGCGCCCGAGCACAAGCTGCGCATCGTGGAGGCCCTGCAGTCCGACGGCAGCACGGTGGCGATGACCGGGGACGGCGTCAACGACGCCCCCGCCCTCAAACGCGCCGACATCGGCGTCGCGATGGGCATCACCGGCACCGAGGTGACCAAGCAGGCCGGGCGGATGATCCTGGCCGACGACAACTACGCGACGATCGTCGCCGCGGTCCGGCAGGGCCGCGTGATCGTCGACAACATCAAGAAGTTCCTGCGCTATCTGCTCAGCTCGAACATGGGCGAGGTGTGCACGGTGCTGTTCGGCGTGCTGCTCGCCGGGGCGCTCGGCCTGTCCGACCCGGCGAACCCCGGCGCCACCTTCGTGCCGCTGCTCGTCACCCAGATCCTGTGGATCAACCTCGTGACCGACTCGACGCCGGCCCTGGCCATGGGCGTCGACCCCGAGATCGACGACGTGATGGCCAGGCCCCCGCGCCGGCAAACCGACCGCATCCTCGACCGGGCCATGTGGATCAGGATCATCGCCGTCGGCGCCGTCATGGGCCTGGTGACCCTCGCCGTGTACGACTTCGCGCTGCCCGGCGGCCTGTTCACCGGCATGCTGTCCGGCGTGCCCGCCGGCGAGCAGTTCGCCGTGGCCCGCACGATGGCGTTCAGCACCCTCGTGTTCGCCCAGCTGTTCAACGCGCTCAACTCGCGTTCGGCCGACGGCTCGGCCTTCCACCGGCTGTTCAGCAACCGCTGGCTGTGGGCCTCGCTCGGCCTGGGCGTCGTCCTGCAGGTCGCCGTCGTCGAGATCGGCTTCCTGCAGTCGGCCTTCGGCACCACCTCGCTCGACCTGGCCCACTGGGGCGTCGTCGTGGCGGCGTCGAGCCTCATCCTCGTCTACGAGGAGATCGTCAAGGCCGTCCACCGGGCCATCGCCCGGGCTCGCGGGAAGAGGCGGTGACGCCCGCAGCGGTGCCGGCGCCCGGCGTCGCGCCGCCCATGAGGCGCGTGGATCTGACCGGTGGTGTGGCCGTTCCCCTGACGGGTGGGGCCCCGGTGGCGTAGATTGCGGTCCGAGGGCGACCAGCCACCACCTCCTCAAGGACGGGGTTCTGCCGATCATGACAGCGCACATCACCAAGGCGGACCGGGGCGGATGCGTCATGCCCGGCGGCTCCGTGTCGCCGAGGGGCGATGGGCCCTGCCATGCCTGATCGCTCTCGCGGCGTGGCGTCCCGGCGGGTGTCCGTCATTCGCTGGGAGCTGCGCACCCGTCGTCCCTATCCGGCTTGGGCGGGTATTCTCGCCACCGACCGGCTGCGCCATCTCGTGGTCTCCGGGCTCGACGAGTCCACCGACCCGGAGGATTTCCTGCTCACCGGGCACGGCGCCGGGCCGCTGACGGAGCATCGTTTCGGATATCACGCGCACGCCCACTGGCTGTGGATCGAGGACGACGAGCACCACGTCGTGGGGCTGGCGCTGTGGTGCAGGCCAGGGCTCGCCGCACCGCAGCGGGACCGGGTGCTCAGCGTCAGACGCCTGAGCCGTCCGGATTTCAATGACGCGGGTTTTCGGCCCGGCGATCTGAGCATCAGCGGTGTCGGTTCGGCCGCCGACGCCCTGCCGGAGCTCGGGAGCGGGCTTGTGAGCACGGCATGGGCGTCGGCTGTCCCCTATCTGCTGACGCTGCACACGAAACGGTCCCGCCAGTGGGAGGATGTTGTCGCCCAGGACGTGCAGCGGTACCTGGATCACTACTACGGGGTGGGTGCTGTGAGGCTCATCACTCTTCAGTTCGGCAGGGCGGCGTCGAATTACCGGACGAGTCGGTGGGATCCGGCGGATTCCCCCTCCGAGGCGGTCTGGATCGAGCGCATGGAGGTGGACGTCCCCCTGACCGGGCCGGTCTGTCTCGGCCGCCACAGCCACTTCGGTTTCGGTCGTTTCGTGCCGCTGGCCGATGGACTCGTCACCGATCCGAGCCTGCCATGAGCGAGTACGCGGCCCAGCCCCAGCTCCTCCCGGCGAGGATGCTGAACGAATTCGTCTACTGTCCGCGGCTGTTCTACTTCGAGTGGGTGGATCAGCGTCGGGAGTCGAACGACGACATGATCGAGGGCAGAATCGCCCATCGGCCGGTGGACTCCCGCGGAGGCCGCATGCCCGAAGAAGGCGGGGAATCGGGTCCGCGAACCACGTACTCCGTGGCGCTCAGTGATGAGACATGGGGCTGTCCGCGGTCGTCGACCGGGTGGACCATCGTGAGGGTGTCAGCGTCCCGGTCGATCACAAGAAGGGGCGCCCGCAGGCCGATGGCCAGCCGTGGGCTGCAGACCGCGCTCAGGTGCTCGTCTACGCGGCACTGCTCGACGCAGCCGGGTACACGGTCGATCATGCCGAACTCTTCTATGCCGAAGACCATGTGACGGTTCTGGTTGCCTGGGATGACGATGCCGCGACCGAGCTGCGTGGGCTGGTCGCAGCGGCTCGTGAACTTGCGGAGTCACCGGTTCCTCCGCCCCCGCCCATTGACAGTCCACGCTGCCCCCGCTGCTCGTTGGCTGGGCTGTGCCTTCCCGATGAGACGAATGCGCTGACGGAACGGCAGGCGGCGAACAAGAAGAGGGTTCTTCCCCGCAACCCTGATGAGAGGCCCCTGTATGTGACCGAGCAGGGGGCATATGTCTCGTCCAGGAGCGGCCGCATCGTCGTCACCAAGGATGGTGAGGAGCTGGTGGGCCTGCGTCTTCTCGACATCTCTCAGCTCTGCGTGTTCGGCGGCGTCCAGATCAGCACGCAGGCCATCACTCGAATCCTGTCAACCGGGGCCCCGGTGCTGTGGATGAGCTACGGGGGATGGCTCAACGGGTGGGCGCAGGGGAGTCCCAGCAAACACGTTCAGCTCCTGAGGCGGCAGGTGCTGTCACCCGATGGCACGGCGATAGCCCGTCAGATCATCTCGGGGAAGATACGTAACCAGCGAACGATGCTGCGGCGCAATGCGAAGTCAACGATCGAACCTGGAGTGCTGGGCAGTCTGCGTGAACTGGCCGGGTCAGCCGCTGCCGCTGACAGTTCATCGTCACTGCTCGGCTATGAGGGGACTGCAGCAAGGCTCTATTTCGAGAACTTCACCCAGATGCTCAGTTCCCAAGTAGAGCTAGGTCAGGAGTTCGATACCAACGGCCGGACGCGCAGGCCGCCCAAGGACCCGATCAATGCTCTGCTGGGGCTGTGCTACTCCCTGCTCGTCAAGGATCTCGTCGCTGTCTGCCTTGGGGTGGGGCTCGACCCCTACATTGGGGTGTTCCATGCGTCGCGTTACGGACGCCCGGCGCTGGCGCTCGATCTCACGGAGGAGTTCCGCCCCTTGGTGGCCGACTCCGTGGTACTGAACGTGATGAACAACGGCGAGATCGGCTCGGAGGACTTCATGCGCCGGGGCATCGGCTGCCAGCTGACGAAACAGGGACGCAAGAAACTCATCGGCGCCTATGAGCGAAGACTCGAGACGGAGGTCACGCATCCGGTCTTCGGCTACAGGATCAGTTACCGCAGGTGCCTTGAGGTTCAGACCCGTCTGCTGGCCGCGGTGCTGATCGGAGAGATCCCTGAGTACAAGCCCTTCGTGACGAGGTGAGGAGCATGGCGAGACGCCGCTATCTGATCGCCTATGACATAGCGAATCCGAAGAGGTTGAGGGCCGTCGTCAAGCTGATGGAGGACTTCGGCACTCGCTTGCAGTACTCGGTGTTCCTGTGCGATCTCAGGCGTGCTGAGCTCGCGGTCTGGCGTACGGCCTTGACGGACGTTGTCGAGTTGAAGGAGGACTCGGTGGTTGTCATAGACTTGGGGGCAGTGGGTGCGACCCCGATCGAGGTCATCGGTCTGGCGAGGAACCTTCCCAGCCAAGGAGCTGTCGTCGTGTGAGGCCTGCGAGAGATCCTGCCCCGCCGGTGCCCCGCGAGACCGCTCGCAGCCTTGCCAGAGGCCTGTTAGCGTTGACAAGACCATAGCGATGACCTACGATCTAGGAGTGCTGGTGGGGCCGCTCGCAATCGGGTTCGTTTCCCCTTGTCAGATGTCACAAAATCTGATAGCCATTTCCCCATCTATTCAGATGGGGCTCCATTGAGACGATTTCAATGGGAATGAATCAGCGGTTTTCGTACAGATTTCCCCATCTATTCAGATGGGGCTCCATTGAGACTCGACTCTTGGACGACATCTCCCGCCTCCGCTTGTCATTTCCCCATCTATTCAGATGGGGCTCCATTGAGACTCGGAGCCGGTGCGCCACTCGCGCGGCACGACAAATTTCCCCATCTATTCAGATGGGGCTCCATTGAGACTTACTCGGCCTGCTTGTAGCGCTCCCGCCAGTAGCTGATTTCCCCATCTATTCAGATGGGGCTCCATTGAGACTTACTCGGCCTGCTTGTAGCGCTCCCGCCAGTAGCTGATTTCCCCATCTATTCAGATGGGGCTCCATTGAGACCCGATTATTTTCAACTGTTTCGTCCTCGGGATGGTCTATTTCCCCATCTATTCAGATGGGGCTCCATTGAGACTCCAGGGCCGGCCGAGGGAGCAGGGGGTGTAACGGCATTTCCCCATCTATTCAGATAGGGCTCCATTGAGACCGAACGGGCCCGTAGGCAGCCCCAGCTGAGAGCAGTAATTTCCCCATCTATTCAGATGGGGCTCCATTGAGACTCCACCTACCAAGAACCCGACGAGCGCTGCAGCCGCATTTCCCCATCTATTCAGATGGGGCTCCATTGAGACGTCAGCATGTTGTGACTGATCATCGCAGTGACCTGCACATTTCCCCATCTATTCAGATGGGGCTCCATTGAGACCATAATCGCCCTTTGCTGCCCACTGGGCATATTCGCGGATTTCCCCATCTATTCAGATGGGGCTCCATTGAGACCCGAGTATCCTCTTCTGCTGAGGGCAACTGGTGCACCATTTCCCCATCTATTCAGATGGGGCTCCATTGAGACATCTGGAGGCCGGTCGAGGTCCAGGCCCTGCACCTGATTTCCCCATCTATTCAGATGGGGCTCCATTGAGACAAGAAGCGCGCCGCGTCCATAACCGCGACAACCGCCATTTCCCCATCTATTCAGATGGGGCTCCATTGAGACAACAGGCGGATCAACGCCTTGCCCTCGTCAATCTTATTTCCCCATCTATTCAGATGGGGCTCCATTGAGACAACAGGCGGATCAACGCCTTGCCCTCGTCAATCTTATTTCCCCATCTATTCAGATGGGGCTCCATTGAGACAAGAGGCGGATCAACGCCTTGCCCTCGTCATTCTTATTTCCCCATCTATTCAGATGGGGCTCCATTGAGACCCGTGTTCATCCCGACAACCTGCTTGACACCGGGGGATTTCCCCATCTATTCAGATGGGGCTCCATTGAGACCCGTGTTCATCCCGACAACCTGCTTGACACCGGGGGATTTCCCCATCTATTCAGATGGGGCTCCATTGAGACCATTCCGGGAGAGTTATTCAAAACCCTTGATTTGAGAGGGATCTTGGAATCTGTTCTGCTGGTATAGGCGTGTCTGAATGAACGGAGAGGGCCTGCCTGAGGTAATTGGATTACCGAATACGTCAATTACTCTCGGAGCAGGTCCACGCGTGTACCCTGCAACAGGTTTACCGGCTGAAGCAGTCACAGTCCTCTACCAGACTCTTGCCCACAATTACCCCCGCACCTCGCAGACCACTGGGTGGCCACCAGCACTGAGTCCAGCAGAAGAAATCAGGGCCACACTCGTCTACCTGCGGCGCAACCGGGCCCACGGGCGAAATTGGCCTAGTCATTCGGGGTCAGCCAGTCCTCGATCTGCCGGGCCATCAGCCGGTGGACTGCTCGTATCGTCGAGGTCCTCGCTGACCTCGTGCCCACGGAGAGGACTTGGACCATGCCCAGACACTGATCGTGGACGGCACCCTCGTGCCCTGCTGGGACTGCAAACACACCCAGGGCCCGTACTCGGGCAAGCACCACACCCCCGGACTGAACCTCCATATCGCCAGCACCCTGACTGGAAAACTCATATGGGTCGGATCGACCCACGACACAAAGGCTCTACAACTGATCGGTTTTCTTGACATTTTCCCGGACACTCCGCCATTGGGTGACAAGGGCTACATCGGGCTGGGTATGACAACCCCGATACGCGAACAACCAAGGGGCGGGCTCACAGGCTGGCAGAAAGAATACAGCAAAACCATCAATTCGCTACGCGCCCCGGTCGAACGAGCAATCGCCCAAGTGAAGACCTGGCGGACACTCCACACCGGCTACCGCAGACCCCTACACACCTTCCCGCAAACCATCACAGCAGCCACAGCACTAGAATTCTGCAAAACAGTTTTGAATAACCCTCCGGGTGCGGTGACCAGGGCGGCCACGTCGAATTTCCCCATCTATTCAGATGGGGCTCCATTGAGACCATGATCACATCGGACAACCAGCGGACGGAATCCGTGGCCTATTTCCCCATCTATTCAGATGGGGCTCCATTGAGACTAGCCGATTTCGCGGAAATAGTAATGCTGGACGATGCATTTCCCCATCTATTCAGATGGGGCTCCATTGAGACTACTGCGGCGCCACACGGAACAGCGACAGCTGACTGAGATTTCCCCATCTATTCAGATGGGGCTCCATTGAGACACGGGTCGAACCCGACTCGTGCCACTTTAGTGTGGGGGCCAGGTGAGGCCGAGGGTGTCGAGGATGGTTTGGGCTGCGGGTGTGATCTGGTCGTGAGCGTGGAGGGTTTGGCCAGCGATGTTGACGTTCATTTCATGGATTGGCTCGAGTGTTTCGATGATTTTGGCGACGGATTTCCCGGTGATTGTTTGCAGGCGGTGTGAGACGGCGAGTGCGGCCATCACGATGGTGAGGTGGGCTTCGATCGCCTCGCGGGTGTGATGGAAGATCGGGCGGGCTTTCAGGTCGCTCTTCGACATCCTGAAGGATTTCTCGATTAGCCAGAGCTCGTGATAGTCGGCAATGAGTTCTGCCGCGGAGATTCGGGTGGCGGGCATGTTCGTGACGTAGCCTTTC
>NZ_RCIV01000015.1 GCF_003666605.1 Propionibacterium australiense
CCGAACGTACGCCACACCACCCCTCCAACAACCCGATTAGTGTGTGAACCACACTAACCAACCCCGCTCTCACCAGGCAAAACACCCACAAACACCCACCAACCAACCAAAAGTGGCACGAGTCAGGTCTGGGGCTCACCCCCGCGTGGCGCGGGGAATTCTTTCGATCACCGGAATACTCGACGCGGCGTCACGGCTCACCCCCGCGTGGCGCGGGGAATTCACGCCGTCAGGAGGCGACGGCGAGGGCATGTCCGGCTCACCCCCGCGTGGCGCGGGGAATTCATACGTATACGACTTCAGCAGGTTGATGTGTGAGGCTCACCCCCGCGTGGCGCGGGGAATTCCAAGCGTCATTAATGTACCTCCTATAAGTCATGGGCTCACCCCCGCGTGGCGCGGGGAATTCGGGAGCGCGACTGGCGCGAGCACTACGGGTGGAGGCTCACCCCCGCGTGGCGCGGGGAATTCCAGGCCGTACTTGGCGTTGATACGATCAACCGCGGCTCACCCCCGCGTGGCGCGAGGAATTCGGTCCGGTGAACACGTGTTCACACGATCAGAGGGGCTCACCCCCGCGTGGCGCGGGGAATTCTTGCGCACCCACGCGTCCTGCGAATAGAAAAACGGCTCACCCCCGCGTGGCGCGGGGAATTCCAGTACGAGGGCAAGAGCCGGATCGTCGCCTGGGGCTCACCCCCGCGTGGCGCGGGGAATTCCCATTCATCGGACGACTGCACGGTCGCCATGCAGGCTCACCCCCGCGTGGCGCGGGGAATTCCCGTAATGCTCGCGCCAATCGCGCTCCCACTGGGGCTCACCCCCGCGTGGCGCGGGGAATTCCTGACCGGCCTGCAGGTGCAGTCCGAGGAGGCGGGCTCAGCCCCGCGTGGCGCGGGGAATTCGGGGTCTTGGCTCAGGTCCTCGTCGCCGGGCGGGGCTCACCCCCGCGTGGCGCGGGGAATTCTTTCCAGGGCACCATGGAGGAATGGGCTACCCAGGCTCACCCCCGCGTGGCGCGGGGAATTCAACGGGTTGCCGCCGTGCCCAGAAACTTGCCCGGGCTCACCCCCGCGTGGCGCGGGGAATTCGGCAGGCCCTGTCCGGTAATGTCGGTGGGGCCAGGCTCACCCCCGCGTGGCGCGGGGAATTCAACATCTTGTGTTGGCGGATGGGTTCGCTAATCGGCTCACCCCCGCGTGGCGCGGGGAATTCAACGGGTTGCCGCCGTGCCCAGAAACTTGCCCGGGCTCACCCCCGCGTGGCGCGGGGAATTCGGCAGGCCCTGTCCGGTAATGTCGGTGGGGCCAGGCTCACCCCCGCGTGGCGCGGGGAATTCAACATCTTGTGTTGGCGGATGGGTTCGCTAATCGGCTCACCCCCGCGTGGCGCGGGGAATTCAACGGGTTGCCGCCGTGCCCAGAAACTTGCCCGGGCTCACCCCCGCGTGGCGCGGGGAATTCGGCAGGCCCTGTCCGGTAATGTCGGTGGGGCCAGGCTCACCCCCGCGTGGCGCGGGGAATTCAACATCTTGTGTTGGCGGATGGGTTCGCTAATCGGCTCACCCCCGCGTGGCGCGGGGAATTCAATGGCGGCGCTGAAAGAAACCCACGAGGTGGGCTCACCCCCGCGTGGCGCGGGGAATTCCTTTCGAGCTGTGCCTTGTTCTGCCTAGAGTAAGGCTCACCCCCGCGTGGCGCGGGGAATTCCATCAGTGGAATTATCAGAGGTGCAATCCGTGGGGCTCACCCCCGCGTGGCGCGGGGAATTCGCCCCGGCGGTCCTGGTGGTCCTGGGTTTGCTGGGCTCACCCCCGCGTGGCGCGGGGAATTCGTGGTCAACGACTTGGACCACAAGATCGTCACGGGCTCACCCCCGCGTGGCGCGGGGAATTCCGGCGGTACACGATCTGCACACACGTGTTCCACGGTTCACCCCCGCGTGGCGCGGGGAATTCCTTGTGGGAGAATGTGCTCAGGAAACTGACTGGGGCTCACCCCCGCGTGGCGCGGGGAATTCCTTGTGGGAGAATGTGCTCAGGAAACTGACTGGGGCTCACCCCCGCGTGGCGCGGGGAATTCGCTATGGCTACGCAATTAATCGCTACATGACTAGGCTCACCCCCGCGTGGCGCGGGGAATTCCGTTGTCTACTTTACGATGAATTGTGTTATTAAGGCTCACCCCCGCGTGGCGCGGGGAATTCGTACCGGCGTTCCCATTCACGATTCTTACCGACGGCTCACCCCCGCGTGGCGCGGGGAATTCTTCGAGTTCGGATAATTGGCCACAACAAAACCAGGCTCACCCCCGCGTGGCGCGGGGAATTCGTGGTGTGCATCCGGTCCAGGGCCCGCAACGTGGGCTCACCCCCGCGTGGCGCGGGGAATTCGTGTGGGGGTAACCGATCGGGACACCGTGGACAGGCTCACCCCCGCGTGGCGCGGGGAATTCGCTCTGATTGATTGTAAGCGACATATCCGCGAGGGCTCACCCCCGCGTGGCGCGGGGAATTCGTGGGATAGCAGGCGGGATTGCAAATACGGCGAGGCTCACCCCCGCGTGGCGCGGGGAATTCTGGCGGTTGCAGTCGCGGTGTGCGGGCTGCTTGGGCTCACCCCCGCGTGGCGCGGGGAATTCGTCAAGAACAGCTCGTACACCTCGAGGACCGCGGGCTCACCCCCGCGTGGCGCGGGGAATTCGAGCCGTGGGCGTCAGCGATGCTGGCAGCAGGCGGCTCACCCCCGCGTGGCGCGGGGAATTCTTCGCGGACATCCAGTCCCCAGCTGCCGGTCTGGGCTCACCCCCGCGTGGCGCGGGGAATTCCTGCTTTGACTGCCGCGCGGGCTCCGCTTAGAGGGCTCACCCCCGCGTGGCGCGGGGAATTCGGAACTCGACTGCCTCTTCAACGGTTTCAATCGGGCTCACCCCCGCGTGGCGCGGGGAATTCATGCTTGAGCTGGCCAAGAGCGCGGAGATGTGGGGCTCACCCCCGCGTGGCGCGGGGAATTCATTCAGTGAGTCCTCACGGAGTGCTCCCGACAGGGCTCACCCCCGCGTGGCGCGGGGAATTCAACGCCGTTCGTGATTATATTAAGGAACGAGCGGGCTCACCCCCGCGTGGCGCGGGGAATTCCCGGCCGTCAGCCGCACGTTGGGCATGTCGTAGGGCTCACCCCCGCGTGGCGCGGGGAATTCCGGCAGAAGAGCTGGAACAACCCGCTAGGCGTCGGCTCACCCCCGCGTGGCGCGGGGAATTCCACCGGCGTTTCGGGTGCCGTCCGTGCCAGTCAGGCTCACCCCCGCGTGGCGCGGGGAATTCCCTAACTGGCTAGCCCATTCACCAGCTTGTGGATGAAGTATAGCTCAGCCTCGGCCTCGCTTGACTGCCCTACGGTAGCGAGAGGCCTTGCTCCAGCCCCTACGCATCGGGTTGGCACCATTGCTGTTCTGAGACGGTCGGCGCATGAGGCGTAGCCCATCAGCGTCGATCACTTCCCAGTTGTGGTTGTGGACTCGAAAATCGAATCCTTGTTCGTTACGAGTCGAGATTACCATGATAGCCCGTCCATCCAGACAGAGCTCCATGACGCGATCCCACAACTCGTCTCTAACTCTGGCTGGCATGCGCCCAACAAAAACTCCAGGACTTATCTCGAGCACCCATCGAGTCACATGTCCGCGTAGACTTGCAGGACATGCAGTGAGGACAAGAACAACCAACACCCATCACCCCCATTGCTGCCCACCGGCGACTACCCCGATCTTGTCATCCCAGAGCTCAATAACGTCCCAGCCGTATTCAGCATCTTCATCACCATGGACACCGAGAACACGATGGATGTCTTTGACACACTTGGTCAGCAGCTTCTGCTCGCGGAACGCGTCGCGCATGGCCCGCCGGGTTTCACCGCTAATCTCCGATTCCTCAACACGAGCCGCAACGTCGAATGCCACCGGAACAGCTAGTTCCATCTTGTAAAGATCGGCAATGTCATAAACGAATGATCGGTCATGACCGGTATGGATGAATCCCAGTGCAGGTGAACAACCCAAAGCGACAACAACTGCGTGAACCACGCCATACAAGCACGAAGCAGCAGCCGTTATCGCTTGATTTGCAGGAGTAGACGCACTGAAATCTTTTGGATTGTAACTGCGCCTATCCCATGCCACGCCAGTTCTGTCAGCTTCGGCGCGGTAAATATCCCTGACGCGACGTCCCTCGTGTCCTCGCAGCTGTTGAAGTGTTTCCCCTTCGAAAACATCATCGGGGAATCGCATCTCGTACATCCGTCGAGCGATCTTGAGACGTTCTTGCCTGGATGACACTGCAGCAGCCTGTATGTCGATCAAACGATTCGTTCTAGCCAAGGGGCGCCCGTGACAATAATACCGAACCCCTTGTTCTCCTACCCACACGGCTGTTGCACCGCTGTCGGCAAGCAGCATCATCGCTTGATGGGTCACCGATGTGCCCGGTCCGAGCAGCAGTGCACCAATCATCGATGCTGGAACGTGGATGACACCCCGCTGATCCGCAGCTGTAATGGCATTGTCTTGTCGATTGATGACGCAGTGTTCCAAGTATACGAAACTTAGTCGGTCCTGGGCACGCGCCAACTCCTGCACCTCGGAGGGGCGCGTGCCCGGAATCTTATCTGACACTGAAGCTCCTACCGGGTAGGTGCCAAAGTGAGCAGACCGCAGCCATAGCCCTTGGCCTTTCCGATACCGAATCGCAATGCATGACGCAGGAAATCGACGTCATTGATCACCAGTACCCCATCGAACTGGGCTCGGGCCAGAGTGACCTTACGGCGCTCTGATCCGATCCCCTTGTCAAAAGAGACCGTTTCCCTGGCAGTGATTCGCGCTGTCGGTGACTCAGGATATCCCAGACTGAAACCATTCCCCTCGGCTCTCTTGAGGAGCCAGCCGAGTTGTTGAGCTGCCGTGACGTGAGCCAAACGTTTCGTCCGTTCTGAGTTGTCGACCGGAACGTTGTGAACCGGGTTCGCGACAAGCCGGAAGCGCCACTGCTGTCCTTCGGCAAGTCTGGTCAGGAATGGTTCGTAGTCAGCGCTCCGCCCCACCACCCCTGTGGACCATCCTGCAATCTCGTTCAATGCTGTGAGATCAGGCCTCAACGGGCTGGCTATGAGTAGAACGACGTCGTGGCCTACTCGCTTTTCGAGCCGCCACAGGCATCTGGCAGATTTATCAGAATGCTGTCCCGGCGGAAAACAACCGAGCACCGCACCATGGATCCGTTGGGGGCTGCCCAGCAGCTGTCGAGCCGCTCGGCGTCCTGTATTGACCGGGAATTCAGTCAAAAACATTCAAATCACCCGTTCCAACACGCTGATCCAGTCATCCGCATCACTGCCTGACGGATTGTCTATCGTCACCTGTTGGGAAGCTACGGCACGCCATCCGTATTCGCGGCGCTCCTCATCGTAGCTGATCGGCACGTCACGTACGCTCTCCACTGGTCCTTCCCCAACGGCGTCATAGGCCATGTCGAGACGCACGGTGCGGGGTTGCCTGCGTCGGTGCCAGGCAGAGGCCTGCCATTCGGCATCGGTCAGTGCAGGGATCAGTTCACTATCTGTGATGCCCATCGAGATCTGCCCCGACACTGGGCAGGAGCGCCTGCCAAGGTACAACGGGAACGCAGGTTCCTGGATGGCAGAATCGAGCCCTTCAAGCAGAGGGCGGGGCCCCTCCAGCGCAGCGACGAACACAGCGTCGGCCAAATAGTACCGGTATGACAGCGGCATGGCTTCACCCTTCGCATTGTGGGCAGTGTGGAAGTCACGCACGATCGTTCCTGGCTGATCGGCACGCACCCCGAACCGTAACGCGACGAGATCCTCCACTGGATCGACGCGCCGACGTCCTTGGGAGGCCGCTAGCAGACCGATCACCCCGCTCTTGGTGGGCATGTGGCGGGTCTCTCGGCGGGTAAACCGGCTGGAGTCGCCCCATGACTGCAGGGGGCCAGCCAGCCTTAGCAGCAGCACGCTCACGACACGTCCTCGAGAACAGCGGAAATCTCGGTCTCCACCCTGTCGAGCAACTCGTTCAGGCTCAACCTCTCAGCAACGGCATCGAGAGCCGGGCCGGCAGCCTCGGTCCGGGTGAGCACGGAGATCACCGGCGTACCGACGAAGTTGTCCTGCACGGACCGGTCGTATTCGGCGAGTCTGGTGCAGGATTCCTTCACGAAACCACCATCTTCACCAGTGACAGGATTCTCGAACGCACCGACAAGACTCACAGACCTTCCTCTGCGAAGAGACACGAGCACCGCATCGGGCACGGTGTTGTTTGCGAAAGTGTTCTGCTTGCCCGTGGGCATGGAAAGAACAAAACTCTCAGCGAAAGCACGCGCTGCACGGGCGGTCGCCGCCATGTCTCCCATGTTGTTGAGCAGCTCACTCAAATCCACCGTCGCAAAGCGATAGAGCGTTGATGAGTTGAAACCGATCGTACCAATCATGCCAGCCCCTGCGTCATCACCCTCCTCCTTCACGTCATCAACCGCCGTGAAGTAATCAGCTTCCTGTTCGACGGCATGAGTACTGATCGCATGCGAGACCTGGACGCTGGCGTCCACATTCAGTTCTGTGGCATCTGCGACCATCCGGCCGAACAATGCCAGGTCAACGCCTTGTCCTATTTTCGCCGCTTGAACCGCATCTTTCTTCGCAATCTTGTCACCTGAATCCAAGATCAATTGCGCCATACGATCCAACTGATGATTACTGAACAGCACCAAGTATTCGATCTGGTCGGGCGACTGTTCGTCATCTTGCGTTTTCCTCGGTGTCTTGACCTTCAGCCCCAAGGACTTGAGCAGTTCGGCTGCTTTCTTCAGCGCATCCTCGCGAGCCATGTTGATATCGAGTTCTGTCACACGGTCAGCCAAGAGTTCAATGGCGCGGCGGGTGCGAACCCCTTGATCAGAAACGTCAAGATGATCCCTCATCCCCTGACGAGCAGCACGTTTCCATGCCTGACTGGAAACTCTAGCGCGGTTGACGCCACCGTAGATGGCCGTCTTGGGAGCACCGGTGTCGTCACGGTTTACGTTACTCGGCGGAAGCTGCTGGATCACATTGATGTCAAGAAAGTAGGATGTCATGTCAGTTCTCCTTAGAAATAGTCGTGTCGTTGTCATTCGTTGAGGTGGAGTCAGAGGTTGAGTCCGTGGCGTCCTGACGGAGGTTGGCATGAAGATCCCTGCCCCATCGCAGCAGCACCCTGTTAACCGAAGCATTGTTCTGAATCAGGTAGAGGTCGCAGGCCAGTTGAGCGTAATCAAAACCAACTATTTTTTCACTACGCATCAGCGTGACGAGGGAACGAAGTGAGCGCAGCCGCATGGGAAAGCTCTGCTGTGCACACAACTGATGAAATCGAGTGATGGTTCCCTGATCGAATTCACCCTCCGAGCCACGAGAACGGGCTAGCTGCTGCACGGCCTGCCCAAAACGCACTGCGGGACGATGCATACCAGCACGCTGAGATTGCTGGTGCGTTGCATAGAGAATCAATGTTGCATGCACCGCGAGTTCAGCCCGGGATGGTTCATCCGTGCGCCCGACCAGGCTGTCCGGCATGCCGTCGAAGACGACAGCCCACAGCTGTGGATCCACACCCGGAGTCATCATGTCGCCATGCCGCAACTCAGCCAATAGCTGCTTTCCCTGTGAGGTGTCATCCAAATACAGTCGCTGCAGGGTGTTAATTTTCCTGCTGGCATAGCCATAAAGATCCTTGAGCGCCGATGACTGTTGCCCCATCAGTCGCCCTCCTTTGCCTCGGAATTATTCATTGCGTCCTTCGCATATGCTAGTGGAAGTGCCTTGTAGAGCCCACGCATGAAGACGTGCCAACATTGGGCCGTGTCACGAAGAATGACTCTGTCACCCTGTTGAATTTGTCGTCCGACGAGTGCTTTCCGACCCGCCGATCGACACATGTTCACGCCCAGTGCCGTCACCGCACCCGCTACTTGGCACTGCCAAGCGCGCTCGTAGCGAGTGGTATCAGCACCTTTTCTCAGTGTTCTCGTCCAGTCGCGGAACAATGGGTCCATCACCCCGTAAGCCCGCTCATAGGCACGATCGTGTTCACCCTCGTTCTCCGCTCCTGCCGCTTGACCCAGGTTGTCCGCCAAAAAGGCAACACAACGGGCCGTAGCAGCTGCGCTCTGAACCGCAGAGTTGATTGTGTCTATCAACGCGGGGTCGGTGATGGCCGCTACATTCGCGCTCATCTCGTCATCAATGACTCGGGCAATACTGGCACTTTGTGGACCGTACTCGATGCCGATCGCACGCAGTGTCAGGGAATAGTTCGGATCAAGAACTTCTTCATTGACCAGTCTCGCTTCCCACTCAATCACCGCAGGCCGTTGTCCCCGTTGGGGGTCCTCGTTTTTGACAAGCATTGATTCCAGTCCTCGCCACATCGTCCGCTCTGGTTGATGGGTTTTGGGCATGAGAACGTCATGTCCGAACTTCTTGCTCTGCGGCGCACTGAATCGCCACGCGCTCATGGTGTCGACCCGATGCATGTTCTGCAGTCCCGGGCGATCACCATTGGACAGCTGAACGTCAATGATCCGACTGTCCTTGGTGAAGAGACGCACCCTGCGGGCCTGCCACGTATACATGTCGGAGACACCGACCGGAACCGGGTGGTCGACGCATTCCTCAGGTCCCTGCGGGGAACGTTCCCACACGACGCTGTCATCACTGGTCCACCGATCAAGGCAAAGATTGAGCAGGAGTGTCTCCGTGATCGTATTTCCTTCTGCAATCACGACTCCCAACCAGCCGGCAAGGCCCTGACCGATGGGATAGCCCCTGCCACTCTTGACTCTCGTGTCGCCCACGGCACCAGTCTTGATACCTGACATGTCGTAGGCTTGGCAATGGACGAGCCAACGGGCCGCCTCGGCGAACGTCAAAGAGTCGAGGCCGGCTCCCTCGCGCAGTGTGAAGAACCTGTTGCCGTCTGGCACCTCGGCTATCAGTTTGACCAATCCTGAAGCCCTACCCGATGGGGATGAAAGATCGGCCACCTGCATGAAAGGCGTCGCCGCATCGAGCAGATCGAAACGGCCATGCCAGCGCTCGAGATAGGCGTTGATCTCTTCGGTAGGAAGTTTTCTCTGCCCCCACCATTCGTCCCATAGATCGACACGTTCCTCGTCTGAACCCGGCAAGTCCATAGCCCTCATGATGATTGCGAGCAGCAGCCGTAGCACGGCAACATCCTGGGTTGGAATCTCACCCGCAAGAGCCGCGTACTCGTTTCCATGCGCAAATACCTCGCGCAATGACAATTCGGTCACGTGCCCCTGCTTGTCACGCACTCTGACCCACGGCTCGTCACACAGATTGAAGGAATCAGTCAAAACACTCAACCTCCTTTTCGATTGTTTTGTTGACGATAAGTCCACGATCTTCGTCGTAATGGAGTTGACAGCCGTTGAGCGAGGCATTTCCGTCGGCATCGAAGAAAATGGCCAGTTGTCCCCCAAGCCAGCGGGAGCGCTGCCAGCCACTGATGTCGACCGGCGGTCTCTCCAATCCATCGATGACCTTGTCGATGACCCAGGGGGCGCTCAGCGCACGGGGTAGGTAGACGGTGCAGCGCGCCGCATCCTTTGCGAGGTCTTCGTCGCTCTCGGTGATGATCGACGGGAGGATCCTTCCTGCGTTCTTCCCGACCCCAGCGGGGAATCGGACCTGGCCGTCCTCACCAAGCACCAAGCCGATCACTTCCAGCGAGTCCTCGGTGTCGCGCACTGCTGCACGTCCTCGTGCCTCTTCGACTGCAGGATCTGATGCGGAAGCCTCGATGAGACCGTCCAGGTCGGAGCTGTTCCCCGGGGCACGCAGTAGGTAATTCCTCGCCTTGTTCCTGGCTCTTTCGTTGGCTTGGTCCCACTGCTGATCCGCCTCGTCCAGCGCAGTACCCCATGCCGTGGGAGCCTGCAGATCCTCACTGTAGGCCCTCTCTACGAGCACTGGGATGTCACGGGGCAGCGCAAGGGTTGTACTGCGGTCCCTGAACAGGACGATGGCGGCTCGCAGCAGAGCGGACCTGCCGTAGATGCGCTCGGCATCACCATCGACCACTGGTGGTGTCGCCGCCCAGTCGTTGACCCCTGTGACGAGACAGACCGCGTCACGCAGTGGTTCAGGACGTGTTCGTTCGTGCCGGTGCAGCCGCCCGATGCGCTGCAGAACCAGGTCGGCGGGCGCCAAGTCGGTGATGAGCAGATCAAAGTCGATGTCGAGGGACTGCTCGAGCACCTGAGTGCCGACGACGATGCGACGTTCGGGCCTGCGCCCGGGCGAGCGGCCGAGCTCCCCAACGAGTGCTTCCTCGCGTGCGGCGCGGTGTGGCGCGAGGAAGCGGCTGTGCACGAGTACGACGTCATCGCCGTAGACCCGGCGAAGGACGTCATAGGTTTGCTGGGCCCGCTTGACCGTGTTGCGGATGACGCCGACGCAGCCGCCCTCGACGAGCCGCTTGTCGAGCTCTGCGACGAGGGCGGCGTCATCGTCGTCCAGCTGCCACACGGACACCAGCCGCGAACTGTTGTCCCTTTCGACAGGGACGAACCGCACTGTCCCTGATTCGGCCACTGTGACCAGCGGGTATGCGGTAGTCGGAGGTGTCTCGATGGCTGGTTGTTCGACGCCGCGCCCCTTGAGGTAGGCCTTGACCAGTTCTTCACGTTGGATGGGCGGTAGCGTCGCCGACATGAGGATCACGGGCGTGTGATAGGCACCGAGCCATTCAAGCAGGCGCGCCAAGTATACGCGCATGTAGGTGTCAGCGGCGTGCACCTCGTCGATGATGACGACCTTGCCCGCCAGGCCCAAGTGCCTCAATACGACATGCTTGGCCTTGAGTACTGCGAACAATGCCTGGTCGATGGTGCCAACCACATGATTGGCGAGAATGCTGCGCTTGCGCCCAAGGAACCATGAGTGCACGTCGATGTCGGCCTGCTTGTCCGTGGCGTCCTGCTCGAGGCCTCGGATTCCGCGCGTCCACGGCATGAGCTGGGCGTAGGCATCATTCAGCGCTGCCTTGCCGTGGGCAAGCGCGATCGTCGAACCTCCCGCCTCACAGGGGACTTGTTCGAGCCAATCCTTCTGCCGCACGAACATGGGATTGCTCGTGGCCATGGTGGGTAGACCGAAGAAAGTGCCTCCGCATCCGAAACGTCTGGCGAGTACCTCCGCGCCGAGTTGGGCGGTTTCCGTCTTTCCGTTGCCCATGTCTGCCTCGACGATGATGAGCGGAGGCTCCCGGATTTCTTGGGCCAGACGAAAGACGGCACGCTGGACGGGCCTTGGCGTGAATCCCCTGAGATGGGGGAATCGATCGCGGAAGAGCGCGTCGATGCCCTCATCACATTCAAGGGGCCGCCACGCCCCTGGGAGATCAAGCCGCCACATGGCCTGCTCGAGACGGGCGCTAGTCCTCGAATCGAGCTCGTAGGGGAAGAGGTCCTCGGAGCTCGCGATCCAGTCGGCTTGGATGGTCAGGGCCTCCATGAGGATCAGCGTCGAGTCGTGGAACCGATGGTTCACCCATTCACCAAGGTAGCGGTCCGCTCCTGTCAGGCGAGCCATCTCGTTTAGGATCTCGTCACGGGTGGCACCCCACAGGGCACCATCACCACCGTTGCGGCTGATGGTTTTCTCACTGGCAAGTCGCTCTACCGCCTGTTTGATGTCCTCCGAAGTCGGGTTGACACCATGATGCCCGCCGATGATCGATGCGATGGCCCGGACGCCTCGCGGCCGACGGATACCAGCGGCATAGGTCCGTTTGAGCCAGCTTCTGACATGAGCCGCCCCAAGCTGTCCGTGAGGCAGCGGGTGAGTGATTTCTGTTCTGATCGGGAAGCCTTCTGCCCGCATGGCTTCGCACAGGTGCCCCATGCTCGGACGGGTCCGTTGCGCCTTGAACGCGAAGTCTTCGCATGCCTTGCCGATGTCATGCACCGAGGCGACGAACATCGCGAAACATCGCGCCTCAGCCTCGTCTGACCGGAAATCGTCAGTGGCAGCCCTCATGATGGTCTCAGGCAGCTCATCGAAGAGTTCGCCGGCAACCACAGCCGCATCGAGCAGGTGCTGCACCAGGGGGAACCATGTCTGGTCATCGACGTTCGTCTTGGCCCATACCGAACGCGCCCGTGGCGTCCATGTCGCCGCATCTATTCCTGCCGGGGTGTCCATGATCTTATGGTCACATACACCTCATCTGTTTGTCAAGATAACCCATGCAAGTTCATAAATTATCCTCAGACGCCTGCTCTCATGCCGCACATCACAGGCCTCACCGAGATCCCCTCGCCACGCGAGAAATCCGAGACACTCGCTACCAGTGACTCGCCACCCGCATAGACGGGGACAACCCTTTCAGGAGACGCGGCCGCGTCCACGACGACGGCCCACCCCCGCATAGGCGGGGACAACGCCACAAGAGACCCCATGCAACGGCTCACCCCTGCCACCAGGAAGACTCCCCTGATGGCTGGGACCTGGCGTGGCGGCGCCCAGCCTAGTCAAACCGACCTCATGATTCACGTCATGCATCTACCCAAGTCGCGGCGGCGGCCACGGGCTCACAGGCCGTGGCGCCGCCTGGCCTGCTCCAGCACCGCCAGGTAGCCGGAGCGCTCGTACTCGTCGACCCGGGCGTCGGCGGGCACGGCGAGCATGCCGCGCAACTGGCTCAGGGTGAGCTGGTTGCGGATGAGGTAGTGCCGCAGGCCGTTGACGAGTTCGGTGGCGTAGCTGGCCCCGTGCCGGACCAGCGCCGAGGTGGTCATCACGACGTCGGCACCGGCCAGCAGGGCCTTGACCACGTCATCGGGGCCCGCCACGCCACTCGCCGCCGCCAGCGAGGCCCTGACCCTGCCGTGCAGTGCCGCCAGCCAGGTGCGGGACAGCAGCCCCTCGTCCTGGCCGGACAACCCGGCCCCGGCGACGACCTCCCTGCGGCGAATGTCGATGTCCGGCTGCAGGAAACGGTTGAACAGCACGAGCGCGTCGGCGCCGGCCTCGTCCAGCCGCAGGGCCATCTGCCCGAGGCTGGAGAAGTACGGCGAGAGCTTGACCGCGACCGGCACGGACACGACGTCCTTGACGGACTGCAGGATCTCCAGGTGCCGCTGCTCGACCTCGGCGCCGCTCATCGACAGATCGCCTGGCACGGCGTAGACGTTCACCTCGATGGCCGCCGCGCCAGCGTCCTGCATGCGGCGCGCGGTCGCCGTCCACTCGCCGCCCCTGAACCCGTTGAGGCTCGCGATGAGCGGTATGGACAGGGTCCGCGCCCCGGCCTCGAGCAACCGCAGGTAGGCGTCCGTCGCGCCGAGCTCGTCGCCCCGGGGAACCGGGCGGGCATCCGGCGAGCCGTTCTCCTCGCGCACCTGCTCCTCGAACAGCGAGAACATGACGATCGCGCCGACCCCGGACTCCTCCAGCTCCTTCATGGAGTCGAGCGACTGCGACAGCGGACCCGCCGACGCCACCAGCGGCGACGGCAGGCGGAGCCCCATGTACTCCGTCGCGAGCTCACCGCCGGCCGACGTCTCGACCTGGGCGCCCGCCTGCTCGACGGGCATGAGCAGATCAGTCGCGCCGCTGCCCGCCGCCGACTTGGCGGCGGCGGACTCGGCGGCGGCCCTCAGGGCCTCGTTGAACTCGACGACCATGTCAGTCCGTCCTTCGGGCGGCGGAGGCGAACATCTCGGCCGGACGCGAGGCCATCTCCTCGTAGTCGGCCCAGCGCCGGTTCACCTGCTCCTGGGCGATGTCGGTGAGGCGCTTGGCCTCATCCGGGTCCGTGGACATGAGCATCTTGTACCGCAGCTCGCCCTTGCGGTACTCGGCCAGCGGGATGCGCGGGCGGGCGGAGTCCAGCAGGAACGGGTTGCCTCCGGCGTTACGGGTCTCGGGGTTGTAGCGGAACAGCGGCCAGTGGCCGGAGGCCACCGCCTTGTACTGCTGCTCCAGGCCGAGCCGCATGGGGAAGCCGTGCGAGATGCAGTGACTGTAGGCGATGATCAGGCTCGGGCCGCTGTATGCCTCGGCCTCGCGGAATGCCTTCAGCGTCTGCTCCGGGTCGGCGCCCATCGCCACACGCGCCACATAGACGTCGCCGTAGGAGACGGCCTGCATGGCCATGTCCTTCTTGTTCGTCACCTTGCCCGCCGTGGCGAACTTCGCCACCGAACCCATCGGCGTCGACTTGGACGCCTGACCGCCGGTGTTCGAGTACACCTCGGTGTCGAGCACGAGCACGTTGACGTCGCGCCCCGAGGCGAGCACGTGGTCGACGCCGCCCGAGCCGATGTCATAGGCCCAGCCGTCGCCGCCGACGATCCACACCGAGCGGCGCAGCAGGTTGTCGGAGACCGACCGCAGGTCCTCGACCCTCAGGCGCGTGGCCTCGTCGATCATCGGGTCGACGGCGATGGCAGACAACCTCTCCTTGAGCACGTCGACCCGTCTCGCCTGGGCGCGCAGCTCGGACTCGAAGGACTGCTCGGCGCCCAGCAGTGCGTCGACGAGCTCGTCGTCGGCGATGAGCGGACGCAGCTCGGTGAGACGCTGGCAGGCCAGCTCGTGGTGCAGGTCGGCCGCCATGCGCATGCCCAGGCCGAACTCGGCGTTGTCCTCGAACAGCGAGTTGCTCCAGCTCGGGCCGCGGCCCTCGGCGTTCTTGGCCCATGGCGTGGTCGGCAGATTGCCGCCGTAGATGGACGAGCAGCCGGTGGCGTTGGCCACCTGCGCGCGGTCGCCGAACAGCTGGGTGAGCAGCTTGAGGTAGGGCGTCTCGCCACAGCCGGGGCAGGCACCGGAGAACTCGAACAGCGGCTCGAGGAACTGGGTGCCGCGCACCGAACCGAAGTTCACCCTGGTGCGCTGCGGGTGCGGGATCTTCTGGAAGAACTCGACGTTGGCGCGCTCGTTCGTGCGGTCGAGCACGGCCTCCAGGTTGATGGCCTTGCGCTGGGGCTGACCGATCGGTCGCACCGGGCAGGCCTCGACGCACAGTCCGCAGCCGGTGCAGTCCTCGGCGAAGACCTGCAGCGTGTAACGCGTATCGGGCAGGCCGGCGGCGTCCAGGGTCGTGGACTGGAAACTGGCCGGGGCCGAGTTGAGCACGCCGGGCTCGTAGTACTTGGCGCGCAGCACACCGTGCGGGCAGACGAACGAGCAGTTGCCGCACTGGATGCAGTTCTCCTCGTCCCACACCGCGATGATCTCCGAGACGTTGCGCTTCTCGAAGCGCGTGGTGCCCGAGGGGTAGGAGCCGTCGGCCGGCACCTTCGAGACCGGCAGGGTCTCGCCGCGCTCGGTCATCATGGCCGCCGTGACGTCCTTGACGAACTCCGGCGCGGTGTCCGGCACGGCCGGCAGGTAACCGGTCGTGCTCGTGACCTGGGCCGGCACCTCGATCCGGTGCAGGTGCTCGAGTGCGGCGTCGACGGCGGCGTGGTTCTTGTTGACGATGTCCATCGACTTCTTCGCGTAGGTCGCGGTGATCGAGTCCTTGATGGCCTTGATCGCGTGCTCGGCCTCGAGCACGCCCGAGATCGCGAAGTAGCAGGTCTGCAGCACCGTGTTGGTGCGGTTGCCCAGACCCACCTGGCGGGCGACGGCTCCGGCGTCGATCGCGTACACCTGAAGCTCGAGGTCGATGATCTTCTGCTGCATCGGGCCGGGCAGCCGATCCCAGACCTCCTCCGCCGGGTACGGCGAGTTGATGAGCACCGTCGTGCCCTTGCGGGCGAAGGTCAGCACGTCGATGCGTTCCAGGTCGGCCCAGTGGTGGACTCCGATGAAGCCTGCCTGGGTGACCAGGTACGGGGCCCTGATCGGGTCGGGGCCGAAGCGCAGATGGCTGGTGGTGCGCCCGCCGGACTTCTTCGAGTCGTAGACGAAGTAGCCCTGGGCGTAGATGCCCGGCTCGTGGCCGAGGATCTTGATGGTGTTCTTGTTGGCGCCGACCGTGCCGTCCGAGCCGATGCCGTAGAAGACGGCGCGCTGGGTCCGCGGGTCCTCCAGGTCGACGCTGTCGTCCCATGGCAGCGACAGGTTCGTCACGTCGTCGGTGATGCCGATGGTGAAGCGGCGCTTGGGCTTGTCCTTGGCGAGCTCGTCGAAGACGGCGGCGCACATGCCCGGCGTGAACTCCTTGCTCGACAAGCCGTAACGGCCGCCGGTGACGACGGGCAGCCAGGAGCGCTCGCCGGCGGCGTAGGCCTCGGCGAGCGTGCTGGCCACGTCGAGGAACAGCGGCTCGCCGTTGGAGCCGGGCTCCTTGGTGCGGTCGAGCACGGCGATCTTGCGCACCGTGGACGGCAGCGCGTCGAGCAGCTGGGCGGCGGGGAACGGCCGGAACAGGCGCACGACGAGCAGCCCGACCTTCTCGCCCTGCTCGTTGAGCCTGGCGACGGTCTGCTGGACGGTCTCGGCGCCCGAGCCCATGATGACGATGACGCGCTCGGCGTCGGGGGCGCCGTAGTAGTCGACCAGGTGGTATTGGCGGCCGGTCATCGCCGCGAAGTCGTCCATGGCCTCCTGGAGGATGGTGGGGACGGCGTTGTAGTACTTGTTGGCCGCCTCGCGGCCCTGGAAGTAGACGTCCGGGTTCTGCGCGGTGCCGCGGATGAACGGGTGCTCGGGGCTCAGGGCGCGCTCGCGGTGGGCGCGGACGAGCGAGTCGGGCACCATCGACCGCAGCTCGTCGTCGGACAGCTGGATGCACGTGTTGAGTTCGTGGCTGGTGCGGAAGCCGTCGAAGAAGTGCACGAACGGCACGCGCGAACGCAGCGTGGCGACCTGTGCGATGAGCGCGTTGTCGTGGCACTGCTGGACCCCGGTGGAGCACAGCATCGCCCAGCCGGTCTGGCGACAGGCCATGACGTCCTGGTGGTCACCGAAGATCGACAGGCCCTGGGCCGCCAGGGAGCGGGCGGCCACGTGCATGACCGTGCTGGTGAGCTCGCCGGCGATCTTGTACATGTTGGGGATCATGAGCAGCAGGCCCTGGCTGGCGGTGAAGGTCGTCGACAGTGCACCGCCCTGCAGCGCACCGTGCAGCGCACCGGCCGCGCCGGCCTCCGACTGCATCTCCATGACGTGCGGGACCTGACCCCAGATGTTGAGGCGGGCCTTGGCCGCCCACTCGTCGGCGAGCTCGGCCATCGGGGAGCTCGGCGTGATCGGGTAGATCGAGCAGAGCTCGTTGATGCGGAAGGCGACGTCGGAGGCAGCGGTGTTGCCGTCGCAGATCATCTGATTGCGGCGGTCGCGTTCCTCGCGGGTCTCCCGGACCTCCTCGACGGCGTCCTTGGCGCCTTCGGCGATGTCGACGGGCGACGGAGTGGCGGTGGCCGCCTCGCCGGTGGGGATCGAGTTGCCGACCGACATGACGTCGGAGCCGGGGACGGGGCCGCGGGTGGTTGTCGTGCTCATGTCGATCACCTCTCCGGGATCATTTCGATGGCGTGGACGGGGCACTGCTCGTAGCAGGTGCCGCATCCGGTGCACTTCTCGTAGTCGAAGCGGTAGCGGTGGCCCTTGCCGAGCTTGATGATGGCGTCCTCCGGGCAGGACCCGAAGCATCCGTCGCACTCGAAGCAGTTGCCGCAGCTCAGGCAGCGGCGGGCCTCGAAGATGGCCTCGTCCTCGGTCAGGCCCTTGACGACCTCGCCGAAGTCGATGCGCTCGCTCGGGTCGAGCTCGGCCTGGACCTCGCGCGGGTGGTCACCGAAGTACCACAGGTGCAGGTCGTCGAAGTGGACGATCGGGTGCTTGACCCGCGGGCCCGGGGCCTGGTGGTTGAGCCAGGTGTCGATCTGCCGGGCGGCGCGCTTGCCGTGCCCGACACCGACGGTGACCGTGCGCTCGGAGGGGACCGCGTCGCCGCCGGCGAAGATGCCTGGCACGTCGGTCATGAGCGTCGTGGGGTCGACACGGACGACGTCGCCGTTGAACTGCATGCCGGGGATCTTCTGCAGGAAACCCGTGTCGGCGACCTGCCCGACGGCCATGATGACGGTGTCCGCGGCGAGCCGCTCGAAGCGGCCCGTGCCGTGGGGCCTGCCGCTCTCGTCGAGCTCCATGACCTCGACCTCGACGCCCTCGGCGTCCATCTGGTTGATGGTGCGCAGCCAGTGCATCTGCACGCCCTCGCGCTCGGCCTCGTCGAGTTCTTCCTTGTGAGCCGGCATCTGCTCCTCGGTACGGCGGTAGATGATCACCGCGTCCTCGGCGCCCAGGCGCCTGGCCACGCGAGCGGCGTCCATGGCGGTGTTGCCGCCGCCGTAGACGGCGACGCGGCGGCCGATGACCGGCTTGTCGCCGCGGGCGACGCCGCGCAGGAACTCGACGGCGTCGACCATGCGGCCGGCGTCCATGCTGGGGATCTCGACGCGACGCGACAGGTGCGCACCGATGGCGACGAACACGGCGTCGAAGTTGCCGTCCCGCTGCTCGGCCAGCAGGTCCTCGACCGGGTGGTTGAGGACGATCCTGACGCCCAGCTCCTCGACGCGTGCGATCTCGGCGTCGACGACGTCGCGTGGCAGCCGGTACTCGGGGATGCCGTACCGCATCATGCCGCCGGCCTTCTCACCGGCGTCGTGGATCTCGACCTCGTGGCCGAGGCGCGCCAGGTGGTAGGCGGCGGACAGGCCGGCCGGGCCCGCGCCGATGACCAGGACGCGGTAGCCGGTGTTGTTGCGGGGCCGGTTGAACTTCCAGCCGCGCTCGATGGCCATGTCTCCCAGGTAGCGCTCCACGGAGTGGATCGAGACGGACTGGTCGAGCTCACCTCGGTTGCACGCGGTCTCGCACGGGTGGTAGCAGACGCGGCCATGGATCGCCGGGAACGGGTTGTCGCGTACGAGCTGACGCCAGGCGTTCTCGGGGTCGGTCTCCTTGACCAGGCGAAGCCACTCCTGACAGTTCTCGCCCGCGGGGCAGGCGTTGTTGCACGGCGGCAGCAGGTCCACGTAGATCGGCATGCGCGTGCGCACCGGACCCACTCGGCCGGCACTGGACGCAAGGTCGGGGAGCATCGTGATGTCGCTGCGCTCGGTGGTCATGGCGAACCCTTTTCCTTTGCCTCGTCAGCGGGACTCCACAGTGAGCGGGGCCTCGTTGAACCCGCGCCAAGAACCCCGCATCGGTCGCAGGACCTTGGCCACTGACTTTCCGGCGGGCCTGCAGGGGACCTGAGCCCACCACAGGTAACGGACCGGCTTGGTCCCAAACTACATGAGAATGCGCGGAAAGTAACCCCCGTCGGCTTGGGTTCTTGGTATTTTCCTGACCCGCGGGGAGTTATTCACAGTCCAGCCACGACGCTCACAGAACCATCCTTCACTCCGAGCCACCCGACATTCGCGGCGCTGCTATGGTGAGGCTCGCCTTAATTTTTTCATCCGGCCACCAATGCCACCCCACTGACAGCCGAGATCCGGAGGGAATTACGGGACTGCTGCCACGAACGAACTGAAACAAAAGGAAAGGCTCGCCTTGGCATAATC
This sequence comes from Propionibacterium australiense, assembly GCF_003666605.1. Lineage (GTDB taxonomy): Bacteria > Actinomycetota > Actinomycetes > Propionibacteriales > Propionibacteriaceae > Propionibacterium > Propionibacterium australiense. Next base: position 19,618 of record NZ_RCIV01000015.1, read on the forward strand.
CGAGGGACAAGGGCCGGAAGAGCCCCGGCCACACGTTCCGGCATCCCTTGGCGCCGCGCTACGAGCCGTGCCGACGACATGAGCGAATCGCGAAGGTCCTTTCTTGATACATTGATGCCGTGATGCGATGATGTGCTTATGCGGACGACTCTTGATCTTGATGACAAGGTTCTGGCGGTGGCCCGTGAACGAGCGCGACGCGAAGGGATCTCCCTGGGGCGTGCCGTGTCTCAACTGGCCCTGCTGGGCATCACCGGCATCTCATTCAAGACCGGAAGCCGCGGGGTCCCTCTGTTCACCCCACCGCCGGGAAGCAGCCCCCACCCGGTCACGCCTGAGCTCATCGAGCAGCACCGTGACGAAGACGAGTGAAACCCATGACGCAGCATCGGACACGACTCCTCGACGTCAATGTCGTCATCGCGTTGTCCCTGCCATCCCATGTTCATCACGAGATCGTCACGACCTGGTTCGAGGACGTCAGGGACTGGGCGACATGCCCGATCACGCAGTCGGCGTATGTACGACTGCTGCTCAACCAGAATGTGACGGGGTTCCGGATCGCACCAGGTGACGTCCTTGCCGGAATGGCCGCCCTGTGCGCCGTGGACGGACACGAGTTCCTGTCCGATGACGCACCGTTGAGTGAGCCGCTGATCGACTTCTCGGTCCTGTCCGGCAGCAAGCAGGTCACCGATCTTCATCTCGTCGACCTGGCGGCGCGGCATCGTGCGGTTCTTGCGACGATGGACAGCCGGATCCCGAACGCGCTCGCCCCCGATGACCGCAGGCACGTGGAGCTGATCCCCGTCTGAGTGGGAAGGGCGTTCGGCGCGACCAGGGTCACGGAGGGGCTGACCGTCAGCTGATCTGCTTGAGGGCCTCGTCCAGGCGCTCGAGCTTGCCGGTCATCTCACCGGTGAAACCGGTGTGGATGTCGGCCTTGAGGACGAGCGAGACACGCGGACTCACCGCGGCCACCGCCTCGCAGGCATCATGAATGACCCCCATGCACTCATCCCAGGTGCCCTCGATGTTCGTGAACATCGCATTGGTCTCGTTGGGCAGGCCCGACTCGCGGACGACCTTGACCGCGGCGGCCACCGCGTCATGGATGTAGCCGTGGGCCTCGTCGCCGCCGGCAGGGCTGATCGCAAAGGCAACAAGCATGACACGAGACTACGGCCCGCCCAGCCCTGACAGAACCACCGGGCACTGGACTCCGGGGTTCCCGAGTGAAACAGTGTGGCCAACAGGGCCGAGGAAAGCCCCCGGTTCAGCCACCACTGTCCATGACGGAGGAACGAGCATGCCAGAACGAACCGCATCCCTGCTCGGTAGGACCGAACCCGCGCGTCGCCGCATCGGAACGGCGCTCCTCGTCGGCGCCATCGCAGGCTTCTTCTCGGCCATCGTCAAGTTCGGCTGGGAGGTGCCCTTCCCGCCCCGCACACCCGAACGCAACGCCACCAACCCGCCGCAGACCATGCTCGAACAGTGGTTCGGCATGAGCCCGGAGCAGTCCCACACGACCGTGTCGTTCAACCTCAACGACACGCTCCCGATCTACTCCTTCATCGTCCACTTCGCCTTCTCGATCGCCGTCGCGCTCTTCTACTGCGTCCTGGCCGAGTACCTTCCGCGGATCAAGCTGTGGCAGGGCGCGGCCTTCGGCCTGCTCGTCTGGGTCGGCGCGCACCTGGTCCTCATGCCGCTCACCGGCATCGTCCCCTCACCCTTCCCGTGGGTCGACGGCGGCCAGACCTGGGCAGAGCACTTCTCCGAGGCGCTCGGCCACGTCGTGTGGATGTGGTCGATCGAGATCGTCCGCCGGGACCTGCGCAACCGCATCACGCACGAACCGGACGCCGAGATACCGCTGACGGCCGCGACCCGCTGACCGGTCCGGCCGCCCCATCGGTCAGGCCCGCACCGCAGGGCGCAGCCCCACCTGCCGGTCGCATGCCTCGACGAGGCCCGGGTCGTGGGTGATGACGAGCACCCCGGCGCCCCCGACACCCGCCCACACGTCGCCCATGAGGGCCTCGGCCGTGTCGTGGTCGAGGTGCTCGGTGGGCTCGTCCAGGATGACCAGCCGGTTGCGTTCGCGGCTCACGAGCAGGCGGGCCATGGCCACCCGGCGGGTCTCCCCGCCGGAGAGAGTGGCACCCGCCTCTCCCACCTCGCGTTCGGGGCTCATGGCGCTCAGGCCGGCCGCGTCGAGAGCGGCGCGCACCTGCTCGTCCGTGGCGTCCTTGTTCCCGATGCGCACGTTCTCCGCGATGGAGGTGGCGAAGACGTGGGCGTCCTGGGCGAGATAGCCGATGCCGGACGGCGCCTGCAGTTCCCCGCCGCGCGGGGGGATGAGACCCATGACGGTGGCCGCCAGGGTCGTCTTGCCGGCTCCGGACGGGCCGGTGAGCGCCACCCGTTCGCCGGGTGCGACGCGCAGGTCGACGGGGCCGGCGACGACGGGACCGTCGGGCCAGCCGACGAGCAGTCGGTCGAGCACGAGCTCGCGCACACCGTTGTCGACGCCGATCTCCCGGTCACCGCGCCCCACGGGCTCGGCGGCCATGATCGCGAGCACCCGGCCCAGCGCGGAACGGGCCCGGGTGAGGCTCTGGGCAGCCTTGACCAGGTCGTTGAAGCCCTCGTTGAGAGCCAGTGGCGTCAGGACGAGGACGGCGAGTTCGCGGGGCAGCAGCGTCCCGGCCATGACGGCGCGGCCACCGATGAGCAGACCACCGACGACGGCGACGCCGCACAGGAGCATCTGGCCGGCGGCGGCCAGCCCGCGGGTCCAGGCCGCGCGGGCCTCGGCAGCGGCCAGGGCGCCGTCGATCGCCCGTAGCCGCGCCAGGGCCGCCCCGGCATCGCCGTAGGCGACGAGCTCGGGCGCGCAGCGGGCGATCTGGCGCACCTCGTCGCCGAGTTCACCGCGCAGGGGGATGGCCGCGCGGTCGGCCTGTTCGGAGAGCCGCTGACCCAGCCAGGGCAGGACGAATCCGGCGAGAGCACCGGTGGCGAACAGCAGCACCGCGGCCGCCGGTGAGAAGAACCCCATGACGGCGCTCGTGGCGACGAGGACCAGGCCGGTGCCGAGGAAGGGCACGAGAACCCGCACGACGACGTCGAGGACGCCCTCGACATCGGCCGTGACGCGCACGAGCAGATCGCCTCGCCGGCGGCCGAGCAGTGTGGTGCGGGCGAGCCGGGCGAAGATGACCTCACGCAGGGCGCTCTCCATGCGCAGGGCCAGGTCGTGGCCGAGCAGGCGTTCGGCGTAGCGGAAGGCGCCGCGCCCGATGCCGAAGAAGCGCACGAGCACGGCCGCGGCCAGCAGGTGCAGCACCGGCGGGTGCTCGGCCGCGCGGCTGAGCAGCCAGCCGGCCACCCCCATCAGGCCGACGGACGAGCCCGTCGCGCAGACGGCGAGCAGGACCGCCCCGGCCAGCCGCGCGCGGCCGGCCGGTACCGCCGAGAGCAGCCTGCTGACGAGCCGGCCGGGCGTCGTGACGAGGTGCTCTGCGGTATCGAGGTCGAGCAGGACCTCCTTCTCCGGCGGCCGGCGGTCCAGGGCATGGGGGTGGCCGCCGGTGGTGAGGAGGAAGACGTCCTCACCGGCGGCGGTCTCGTGCCGGCCCTCCGGCGCCACGGGACCGGCGGGCGCCCCGGTGGGCCGGGTGTCGGGTCCGGCCGTCGGCGGGGTGACGGTGACGACCTGATCGGCCATCTCCAGCAGGGCCGGCCGGTGCGAAATGACGATGGCGGAGACGCCGCTGGAGCGCACGGCGGCGACGGCACGGGCCTCGGTGTCCTGGTCGAGACCGGCCGTCGGCTCGTCCAGGACGAGGAGCCGGGCGCCACCGAGCTCGATGCGCAGCAGGGCGCGGGCGAGGGCGACGCGGCGGCGCTCCCCCGAGCTGAGTCCCTCGCCCTCGTCGGCCACGCGGTGGTCGAGGCAGAGCGCCTCGCCCCCGGCCCGGTCGAGGGCGTCGCGCAGCTGCGCGTCATCGGCGGCCGGGAAGCCGACGCGGACGTTGTCGGCGATCGTCCCGCCCAGCATGGCCGGGTCCTGCGAGACGTAGGCGATGCGGGCGCGCCACGAGTCGAGGTCGATCCGCGCAAGGTCGACGTCGCCGACGAGAACGCGCCCGCTCGTCGCCGGCTGGAAACCCATGAGGACGTTGAGGGCGGTGGACTTGCCGCCGCCGGAGGGCCCGGCGAGGGCGAGCACCTGCCCCGGTTCGAGGCGGCAGCTGAGCGGGGCGAGGGCCGGGCCGTCGGCTCCGGGGTAGGTGACCGAGAGCCCGTCGAGGAGCACCGGCACCCGGCCGGGGTCGGGCGCCGGTGCCGCGCCGCCGAGGGCGCCGGCCTCGGCCTTCTCGATGATCTCGAAGGCCTGGGCGGCCGCCGCGGTGCCGTCGGCCGAGTCGTGGAAGTGGACGCCGACCTGGCGGATCGGCAGGTAGACCTCGGGGGTCAGGATGAGGACGAACAGCGCGGTGCGCAGGTCGAACTGTGCGGAGACGACGCGCAGGCCCATCGAGACGGCCACCAGCGCCACGGACAGGGTGCTGAGCAGTTCGAGGACGAAGGACGACAGGAAGGCCAGGCGCAGGGTCCGCATCGTCTCGGTGCGGTGGGCGCGCTCGGTGCTGCGCAGGCCCTTGAGCTGGGCGCGGGCCCGGCCGAAGACCTGCAGGGTGGGCAGGCCGGCCACGAGATCGGCGAAGTGGTTCGACAGGCGGGTCTGCTGGGCGAACCGCCGGTCCACCTGCTTGGCGGTGGCGATGCCGATGAGGGCCATGAAGAGCGGGATGAGCGGAATCGTCGCGGCGATCATGGCAGCCGAGCGCAGGTCCTGGGTGAGGATCGCGACGCCGATGACGAGCGGCACGCTGACGGCCATCATGAGCTGCGGCAGGTACTTGGCGTAGTAGCCGTCGAGGGCGTCCAGGCCCTGGGTGAGGAGCGTGATGAGCGTGCCGGACGGGGCCGATGCGTCGCTGGGCAGCCGCAGCCGGGCCCGCATGACGTCGGTGCGCAGCTGGGACTTCACCGCCGAGCAGGCCCGGTGGGCGAACAGCTGCGAGAGCCAGTTCAGGCCGGCGCGGGCCGCGAAGACGGCCAGCAGCAGGGCCGCGATGCGGCCGGTACCGGCCGCGTTCCCGGTGCCGACGACGTGGGCGATGCCGTCGCTGATGAGACGCGCCTGAGCCAGGACGAGGAAGGCCGTCGTCACGCCGACCAGTGCGACCGCGACGAGGAAGCGGCTCGTCGCCCTGGCCCGCCTGATCAGGCGCGGGTCGAGTGGGGCCGGCATCGGCTGGTCTCCTCCCCGGTCGTCTCACACCGCCGCAGCGGGCCCAGGCACACACTTCCCCACAGCCAGACCCGTGGAAATGATGTCAACCGGCCGTCGGGTCGGCAGTCTCGGCGGGATCGCGCCACGAGCGCGTCACGTCCAGGTCGTCGCCGGCACCTCGTTGGGTTCCTCCTCGTGTTCGGGCAGCTCCCGGCTGCTGATGCGCCTGCGGAAGATCCAGTAGCTCCAGATCTGGTAGCCCAGGACGACCGGTACGATGCAGCCCGCGAAGATCGTCATGAGCCGCAACGTGTGCGGCGAGCTCGACGCGTTGACCATGGTGATCGGATTGGCCGGGTCGGCCGAGACGAAACCGAGCGTGCCGTAGAGCTTGGTGAAGACCATCACGAAGAAGGCGATGATCGTCAGTCCGGTGAAGAGGAACGCCCGGCCGTTGCGCTCGGCGCGCTGGGCCAGCACGGCCACCGTCAGGGCGACGACCGCGACGAGACCGGCCGTCCACATGAGGACGGTGGCCGGGGCGCCGAGGTAGGGGTTCTCGGCGGCGCCGTGGACGGTGCAGGCGGCGAGCACGAAGACGGCGAGCACCGCCACGGTGAGCGGGCCGAGGGTCTTCAGCACCGTCATGGCGCGCTCACGCACCTCTCCGTAGGTCTTGAGGGCCAGGAAGACCGCGCCGTGGGTGCAGAACAGCAGGATGAACAGCACCCCGCCGAGCAGGCTGAACGGGTTGAACAGGCTCCAGAAGCCGCCGGTGAACAGATTGGGCGCGCCGAAGGCGGCACTCGTGTCCGGGGCGACCGGCAGGCCGCGGACGAGGTTGGCGAAGCCGATGCCGAGTACCAGCGAGACGATGAACGAGCCGGCGCTGGCGCAGGCGTCGAAGGTGTTGCGCCAGCGGTCGTCGGGCATCTTGGCGCGGTACTCGAAGGAGACGCCGCGGGCGATGAGCCCGGCCAGCACGAGGAACAGCGGCAGGTACAGGGCGCTGAACAGCGTGGCGTACCAGCCGGGGAAGGCCGCGAACATGGCGCCGCCGGCGGTCAGCAGCCAGACCTCGTTACCGTCCCAGACCGGGCCGATGGTGTTGATCATGACGCGGCGCTGCCTGGGGTCCCTGCCGAGCACCGGGTACAGCATGGCGACTCCGAAGTCGAAGCCCTCGAGGAAGAAGAAGCCCGTCCACAGCAGGGCGATCAGGCAGAACCAGACGATCTGCAGCGGACTCGCGTCGAGCGGGAGCTGCAGGGGAACCATGGTGGTCAGCATGGGTCGGTCACCTCTCAGTACGCGAAGGTCATCGGGCGGTCGGTGCCGCTCGCGGCGGGGGCGACCAGCTCGGGCAGGCCCTCCCGGATCGTGCGGATGAACAGCTTGAGCACGACGACCGCCACGGCGGCGTAGATCAGCGTGTACAGGACCATCGTGAGGAGCACGTCGAGGGCGGTGTTGCCCGGCGAGACACCGGCCGCGGTGGGCAGGACGCCGTAGACGATCCAGGGCTGGCGGCCCATCTCGGTGAAGATCCAGCCGAAGGAGTTGGCGAGCAGCGGCAGGAACGGCAGGCACACCATGATGGCCGTGTAGAGGCGGCCGCCACCGGGGACGCGGCCGGCGCGGGTGAGCCACAGCATGACGGCACCGATGCCGATGGCCAGGCAGCCGAGGCCGATCATGAGACGGAAGCTGTAGAAGCTCACCATGACATCCGGCACCGGGTCGACGGGCATGTCCCTGAGCTCGGCGGCGAACGCCTCCTGCAGCTGGTTGACCTCGCCGTCGTTGCTCCGGTAGCCCTCGTCGAGGTACTGCTGGCGCAGGTCCTGGATGCCCTGGACGGTGGCGTTCGGGTCGTGCTGGGCGAGGAGCGACAGGACGTAGGGCACCTCGATGCTGAGCACCTTGTGGTAGGTGGTCTCGGCGCCCTCGCCCTCTTTTGTGATGATGGCGACGAGGGAGAACGGCGCGCCGTCCTCGGTCTCGACGAGCCCCTCGGAGGCCGCCAGCTTCATCGGCTGGTACTGGGTCTCGACCTGGGCCTGCAGGTCGCCGGAGACGAGGGTCGCGGCGCCGGCGAACAGCAGCACCCAGGCGCCCAGACGGGCGGACTTGCGCCAGGTGTCGATGTCGTCCTCGCCGCCGGTGCCGGCCAGGGCCTCGCGGCGCCTGGCCGCCAGCCACCAGCCGCTCACCCCGAGCAGCAGGGCGCCGGCGACCATGAGTGAGGCGCCCATCTGGTGCGGGAAGGTGGCGAGGAAGAACGGGTTGGTGAGCACATCGGTGAAGCTCGACAGCTCGGCGCGGCCCGCCGTCTCGTTGTAGACGGCGCCGACCGGGTTCTGCATCCAGCAGTTGGCCGCCAGGATGAAGGCCGCCGACGCGGTGGTGCCGATGGCGACGAGGTAGATGCAGGCCAGGTGCAGCATCCTTGGCAGGCGGTTCCAGCCGAAGATCCACAGACCGATGAAGGTGGATTCCATGAAGAAGGCGATGAGTGCCTCCAGAGCCAGCGGGGCGCCGAAGATGTCGCCGACGAACCGCGAGTACTCAGACCAGTTCATGCCGAACTGGAATTCCTGGACGATGCCGGTGACGACGCCGGCGGCGAAGTTGATGAGCATGAGCTTGGCGAAGAACTTCACCAGGCGCAGCCACTGGTCATCCCTCGTGCGCATCCAGGCGGTCTGCATCCCGGCCATGAGCCAGGTGATGCCGATGGTGATGGGCACGAAGAGGAAGTGGTAGACGGTGGTGATGCCGAACTGCCACCGCGAGAGAACCTCAGCATCCATGGCAGGCAGGCTAGGCCCCCGAGACACCCTGACGCAAAAATCAGGGACCGTGGTGTTCGCGTCCGGCTGACGAGTCCGCCGTTCGGACCCTCGACAACGGTTTAGGTACGACTCCAGCCATGCAAAACAGTAGGTGGTATGCCTTGTCAGAGGGAATTCGCCGGGGCATTTCACCTGTTGTGAACAGGAGCCCCACGAGCTGCGGGAGGGTCTCGGGGCGGCTATGACCGCAGGAGCAGGGGCGCGTCGACGGGGTCGGCGAGGCCGACGGGCCAGGCGTAGTGCTCGGCGCGGCCGCCGGCCCCCGACCAGGGCGCGGGACCGTCGAGGGCACTGGCGATGTCCAGGTAGACACCGAACAGTTCCGCGGTGGCCCGCGCGTCGCCCAGGGCGGAGTGGGCGTGACGCAGGCTGACACCCGCGGCCCGGCAGCAGTCGGCGAGCTTGAACGTGGGCGGACGTGGGCTCAGCAGCGTGCGCCCCAGGCGCATCGTGCAGACCGAGGGCATCGGTTCCGGTGGCAGCTCGGCGCCGACGCGTCGCAGCTCGGTGTCGAGGAAGGACACGTCGAAGGACGCGTTGTGGGCGATGACGAGCCGGCCGCGCAGCTGGGCGATGAGGCGCCCGGTGACCTGCTCCAGGGTGGGCGCGGCGGCGACGTCGCGGTCGGTGATGTGGTGCACCGAGGTGGCCCCGACGTCCCGCCACGGCTGGATGAGCGTGCCCCACTCCCCCTGGCTGCGCCCCTGCTCGTCGAGCAGCACGATACCTATCTCGACGATCCGGTCGCCCCTCCTCGGCGAGAAACCGGTCGTCTCGAGGTCGAGCACTGCGTATCCGGGCATGCCGCGATTCTCGCACCCGGCACCGACCGGCCCAAACCCCGTCCAGCGGCGCTTGCCCCGGGCATCGGGCAGAATGAGGGGGACGAACCCGGCGCGCCGCACGCCCGCGTCCTCCCCAGTCATCGGGCATCGTGAGATGAACCTGGAGGCATTCGCGATCGGTCCCGGAACCGCCCTCTTGGCCCGGTGGCTCCCACCACACCGGCCGCCGAAGCAATCGAGTCCGACCGGCCGGTGGACTCAACGGTCATGTCTTCTTCTCTGCTTGCTACTTGACCAGTTGACTTGGAGAGTTGACTTACGCGCTGAGGCGAGAGCCCAATGGCTCGCGTGACTACGTGTATTCCCATCCCTATAGGGATGGATGGCTGTCAAGTCTCCCCAACGATCCGCGAATCGTGTGGCAAACGTCTCAGCGTCCAGTCCGGCCAGGTAATCCTCGCGGTCAAGCCGATCGAACAATTGCGACAGACTGTCCTGTATGTACTCCGGGCGAGCGTAAGCGACGCCCGTCCCGATGGCCTGCACATTCACGTCGCGCAGCCGCCCAGCGATACCCGGAACGATCTGCTCGAACATCCGCGTGTGGACATGGCGCAGGTACTCGTAGCCGGGCTTGGGCGGCACTGGCTCGGCCCGCAATCCGGCCATCGCGACCGAGGCATAGTCATTCATCACAGCGTCAAGCCGTGCGGCCTCACGTATACTCTCCGAGTTGATGAGCACGCCCCCGCTTCCGGGGTACGTGTACTTGTCATCCTCACTCACTCGCGCGCGTACTTCGCATCCAGCTCGGCATAAGCCTCAGCGAGAGTGATGCGCCCTTCGAGGATACGACGGGCACGGTCAAGCGCTTCGGCATCCGGGAAGTGCCCGGCGAGCTGCTGGGCCTTCTCGATCATCACCAGCGCGCCTTCAACGTCATCAACGACTGGTCGGGTGCCAGCGGTGCTGTGCTCACCCATGTCGACTCCACTCGTCCAAGCCCCGCCTCAATTTACCGGATGGGCCGAAAACGTTCGAGTGACAGTTTCGGCGCATCCAGGTTTCGATGGCGAGTTTCGGGTGATCGCCGCACAGCGGAGCGAGCACTGCACACCGGCCTCAGAGACGGCCGTGCACGGTGTACTCAGAACCACACCAGATCGGATAGGTTCGCCCCCAGACCTGATCTTGGTGAAAAGAGGGCCATCCTCATGAGCGCACCCCAGCAGCCCGGCGGCCGTGTTCCCACTGCCAGGCCCCGTCATCGGGGGTCATCCCACGATCTCGGCTCCATCAACCCCACCATCGCCTGCCGCGACAGCGACACCCGGAAACGCCTCGAACCCCATGCCGGCAAGTACCTCGGCGCCCCGTCCATCGATCTGAGGGACCCGGCGCTCAGGGTCGCCTGGAACACCTGATCCACCTGTCTGGCGGATGTCCACGGCTCGCGGATACAGTCTTGCCTGTCGATGCAGCACCTCGCCCCCTACCGAAGGAGACCAGGATGACCACCGGGCAACCAGACGAACACCACGACGAACAGCAAGAACTACTGGCCCTGCGACGCGCCCGCATGCGCAAGGAACTAGCAGACCTGGAATACCACCGCCAACTCCTTCGAGCAGTGTCACAAACCTCACACGACCAAGTAGCCGAGGAACTACGCCTGGCACCAGAAAGCCTGGCAGCAGAACTGAAAAAAGCCCACTACACCCCCATACCCAAGCAGGGCTACACAAGCGCAGGCCCATACGAGGTATGCCAACGCTACGCAGCAGGAGAACTGAACCGCGAAGAGCTGATGGCACAACTGATCGCCTGGCCCTACGTACCAATGGGAGAGGACATGTTCACCAGTCCCGGCGACGACCTCATCGTCCTCCCCGCCGGCACCATCGACGAGCTCTACCGGGCCGCACGGCGTGGCCTGATCGACGTGGACGTGTGCGAGGCCGTGTTCGACGCGGTGTACGGCCGTGGCTGAGACCCCCGCCGAGCTGGCCGCCCGAGCCGAGCTACTACGCGAGCTGTCCCGCGACGACGGGCCACTGTCCCCGGACTCACCACACGCCACCTGGCGCAACCCCGAATGGTTCCAGCAGGCTCCCGGCGAGGCTCTCAAGCCGACGCCGCAACGTTACGTACTGCACCAGCGGCTGCTGGCGCAGTTCTACCAGGAACACGGCCGCGGCGAGACGGGCCACCAAGCCATCATGCTGGCCGGACCACCCGGCGCCAGCAAGGGAACAATCCGCGACCAGGTCATCACCGAGACCGGACAACGATTCACCATCGTGGACCCCGACGAGTTCAAGGTGTTGTTGGTTCGTGCGGCGGTCGAGGACGGCAGCATCGAGAAACTCATGCCACCCGAGGCGGCCGAGCGCGGGACACCCCTGGCCCCGATGGAACTGGCCGCACTGGTCCACGAGGAATCATCCCACCTCGCGTCCCAGGTACGCGAGGACGCCATCGCGCTCGGTGAGAACATCGTCATCGACGGCGTGATGGCGAACCAGGGCAAGGCCCTGCACCTGGCCACCCAACTCGCCCGGGCCGGCTACGACATCCAAGTAGTCGACGTCGAGGTCCCCGCCGAAGTCTCCAGACGTCGCATCCTGCAGCGGTGGATGGAACAGACCCGCACCAGCGAACTTGGCGGCCGGTGGGTGCCCAGCGAATTCCGCGAATCGGTGTTCGACACCCCAGACGGGACGAACTCCCGCAGCGACAAAGCAGCACGCACCGTAGCCGAACAAATACCCCAAGTCTCACAATACCGGCGTTTCTTCACCACCACCGAACAGGCTCGCCAGCCACCGGCACACCCCGGCTCACCGGCCACCTCCAACGCGACGAGAACGGCCGGCTACGGGCCGCGACCCCGCCACCGGCAACCACACGACCAACAATCCAGGCGTCCTACCCACACACCACGACCAGAACAACCAGACAAACCACCCACCGACCTAACCACGGCCGCAACCCAGGACCCCACGGAATAGAACTGTGACCAACACCACGGGGCTCATTCACAGCCTCAATGAATCAGGCAATGACTAGGGATTTCACCTCTCGCTGAGTCTCCTGTGAACAAGCCTCCACGACCACCCACATGAACAGAGTCTTCCCCGTGCCTTGAGGCTTCGGGGCGAGCATCAGTTCGGCCGGTGCACGGTGCGACGACCCCACCGGCCGGTCTCGTCGGCAGCTGCCTCCGAAAACGACCGGGCCCGGTAGGCTCCGAACCACACCCGAACGGACAGGTTCATCCCCTCAAGACCTGATCTCCATGGAAAGAGGACCAACCTCTCATGAGCGCACCCCAGCAGCCCGGTATCGGCGGCACGGAGCGGCCAGCCGACTGGGCGAGCCGGCCGGCCCGGCCCGTCGATGGCTGGCAGCCGAGCCCCCAGGCAGCCGGCACGAGCCCCGCGCCTGACGCAGGGTGGCTCACGGCACCTCAGCACGCGACCGGCTGGGGCCCGTTGGCCGGGCAGGGCGGCTTCTCTGGGAGCACGGGACAGCCGGCACCCGCCGTGGGGACCGCCCGCAGATCGACGGTGACGGTCATCGTCATCGCCGCGGTTCTCCTGGCCATGATCATCGGCGCCATCGTGCTGAGCACCACCGTGGGCTCGAACGAGGGGCGCGCCAGGCGGGTCGTCGAGATGTACCTCACCGCGGTCGCCAACGGGGACGCCGAGAAGGCCCGCGGCTACCTGGGTGAGGTCGACGACGGTTCCCTGCTCACCGAGGAGGTGCTCCGGGCCTCCAATGACCGTGCGCCGATGACCGACATCAGCGTCGGCGGGGTAGCGCACTCGCAGTACGTCAGCACGGCCTACCAGGTGCAGGTCTCCTACATGATCGGCGGCGAGGCTGTCTCGACCACCCTTGACGTGTCCATCCCCCGCAAGAGCACATCCGCCGCCAAGGCCATCACCGTCACCAGCCGGTCCTCGCTGGGACTGAGCCAGTTCAGGAATGTCGACATCACGGTCAACGGCGTCACCCCCGACACCGGTTACCCGGCGGTCTTCCCCGGCAGCTACGAGCTGGCGGTCGGCGGCGAATATCTCGAGATCACCGGCGGCCCCATTGCGGCCACCGACCCGAGCGAGCACACTTATTCTGCCCTTGCTGCTGGTGTCGAGCTGGCCGTCTCCGAGGCCGGTGTGCAGATGTTCCGTGAGAAGGTCATCGCCGAGGCCACCGAGTGCCTGGCCTCCACCAGCCTCGACCCCGGCTGCGGCATCGAGGTGCCCCGGTACCCGAAGAACAATCCATGGTGCGAGGAGGTCCGGGAGGACTCCGTGCACCGCTGGCAGGAGCCCGAGGAGGCCGCCAAGCTGCAGTCGATCACGCCTGAGCCCGATGCCTTGACGCCGACAACGATCCAGGCCAGCCCCAACCGTCTCGGCTACATGAGAATCACCGTCACCTGCCGCACCGGCGACACCTGGGCCGAAAGCCGGCTGCCCGGTGTGCTCGAGGCCACCAAATTCGGCATCCCGTCCATCGACCTGACCGACCCGGAGCTCCCGATCGTCTGGGATCGCTGACCACCAGACCTGGCCCGAGTCGACCGCCTCGTGGCGACTCAGGGGCCACTGCCATGGCCGGCTGCCATGATGAGCATGCAGGAGAGGACCACACCATGAGCACACCCCCACGTCCAGGAGACAACGCCAAGCGGCCCGATGGCTGGCAGCCGGGCCAGGCCACCCACACCGGCATGCCCGCCACGACAGGCCCCGCCGGCGCGCCGAGTCCCACCCGGCCCATCGTCATCGGCGCCACCACGGGCCCTGCTCCCACACGGAATACCTCGAAACGCACCCTCACCATCGTCGTCGCCGTCCTCCTGGCCCTGGTGGTCATCGACGTCATGCTCACGGCATCCCTCCTGCGTGCTCTCGTAGAAGGCCGGGACGGGCAGGCGGCCCGGGAAACGGTCGAGGCCTATCTCACCGCCGTCGCCGAAGCAGACGCCGAGAAGGCCCGCGGCTACCTGGGCGAGGTCGACGACGACTCCCTGCTCACCGACGAGGTACTCAAGGTCTCCAACGAGCGCGCCCCGCTGACCGGTATCACCGTCGGAAGGGTGATCCGGACCAGGCTCATCGACGACGCCTACCACGTGCAGGTCTCCTACACCATCGGCGACGAGGAGGTCTCCACCGTCGTGCGGGTGGAGACCACCGGTGGCCTGGTCATCACCAGCGTGTCCTGGTTGTGGCTCACCGGGGTCGAGGACGTCGACTTCACGGTCAATGGCGCCGTCCCCGACACCGATGAACCGAACGTCTTCCCCGGCAGCTATGAACTGGCGGCCAGCAACGAGTACCTCGAGATCACCGGCGAGCCCATCGCCGCCACGGAACCGAGCATCGCGCCCTACGGCCCCTCTGTGGAGAACGAGCTGGTCGTCTCCGAGGCCGGGGTGCAGATGTTCCGCGAGAAGGTCGTCGCCGAGGCCACCGAGTGCCTGGCCTCCACCAGCCTCGACCCCGGCTGCGGGATCAAGGCGATACCCCAGTACCCGGACTCGGTCCCCGGGTGCGAGGAGATCCAGGAGGGCACCGTGCACCGCGAGCAGGACGCCGACCAGGCGGCCCGGCTCGAATCGGTGACCCCCGAACCCGCCCCCTTCGGCGAGGAACCGACGATCATCGGCATCCTCTTCACCGAGCTCGGACGCTTCACGCTCACCGTCACCTGCCGCACCGGCGACACCTGGACCAGCCGCGAGATCAACGACTACGGCCAGCTCCAGGGCCTCTTCTTCGGTTCCCCGACCATCGCCCTGACCGACCCGGAGCTCCCGGTCGTCTGGGATCGCTGACCACCAAACCTGGCCCGAGCCGACCGCCTCGTGGCGGCTCAGGGGCCGCTGCCATGGCCGGCTGCCATGATGAGCATGCAGGAGAGGACCACGCCATGAGCACACCCCAGCAACCCGGCACCCGCGGCACCGAACGATCCGATGACTGGGCGAGCCGCCCGGCCCGCCCAGCCGACGGCTGGCAGCCGGGCCAGGCCACCCACACCGGCATGCCCGCCACGACAGGCCCCGCCGGCGCGCCGAGCCCCACCCGGCGCATCGTCATCGGATCGGTCGTCCTGGCGTTGCTCATCGGCACCATGACGGCGGCTGCCCTGACCCATTCCGTCCTGGAGAAGAAGCAGCGAGCCGTCCAGGAGGCCGTCCGGGCCTATCTCACCGCCGTCGCCGAAGCAGACGCCGAGAAGGCCCGCGGCTACCTGGGCGAGGTCGACGACGACTCCCTCCTCACCGACGAGGTGCTCCGGGCCTCCAACGAGCGCGCCCCGCTGACCGGCATCACCGTCGGCAAGGTGACCAGGGACAGGGGCATCGGCTCCCCCTACCATGTGCAGGTCTCCTATCTCGTCGGCGACGAGGAGGTCTCCGCCGGCTTGGACGTGGGCCTCACCAACGGCCCGGTCATCATCAATGCCTCATCGCTACGGCTCGGCGGGCTCAAGGACGTCGGGGTCATGGTCAACGGCGCCGTCCCCGACACAACCTCGCCGACCGTCTTCCCTGGCAGCTATCTGTTGACGACTCGCAGCGAATACCTCGAGGTCACCGGCGAACCCATCGCGGCCATCGACCCGACCAAGCAGTCCTACAGCCTGACCGCGGAGAACTCCGTGGTGGTCTCCGAGGCCGGGGTGCAGATGTTCCGCGAGAAGGTCGTCGCCGAGGCCCGAAAATGCCTGGCCTCCACCAGCCTCGACCCCGGCTGCGGCATCGAGGTGCCCCAGTACCCGGACTCGATTCCCGGGTGCGCGGAGATCCGGGAGGACTCCGTCCACCGCCGGCAGGACATCAGTCAGGCGGCCCTGCTCGAATCCGTGACCCCCAGCCTCAAGCCCATGGAATCAACCACCATCTGGGCTCTCTTCATGGATCTCGGCCGGATCGACATCACCGCAGCCTGCCGCCTCGGCGACACCTGGAGCAACCGTGAGATCACCAGGCTCAGCGGAGGATTCTTCTTCGGTTCCCCATCCATCGACCTGACCGACCCCGACCTCACGATCACCTGGGACGCCTGACCCCCAGCACCGGTCAGGATGATCCGAACCACCTTGCCCTCGCCCTGTTCCCTGAAGGCTTGGGACGCACCGGCGCGGACCCAGCGGCCCAGACCGGTGTCGTGACCGGCCCGGCCCGATGACGCCTCGCGGCGAGGTCACCAGGTGGTCCATGGGGGTGATCCCCCATGGACCACCTGGTTTCAACGCGATGAGAACAAGGGTATTCCATCGTGGACAGCGCGTTCGGATCGGCGCGTTCTCTTAGAATGGCCCTACTCCACCGGAGAGGACCAAACCCCTATGAGCACACCTCAGCAACCGGGCGCTGGTGGCGCCGGGCAGAACAACTGGGCCAACCAGCCGTCCCAGCCGAACAATGGCTGGCAACCCGGCCAGGGCGTCCCGAACCAGGGCCCGATGGGCAACCAGGGCGCTCAACCCCAGAACACGCCGTGGCAGCAGGCTCAGCAGGGATATCAACCTCAGCCGCAGCAGGGCTACGGGCAGCCGGGAGCACAGCAGCCAGCCGCCTTCGCCGCCCAGGGACCCACCCAGCCCAACCCGGCGCAGCAGCCCCAGCAAGGTCCCTGGCCGGGCCAGGCCAATGCGTACCCGGGCCAGGCCAATGCGTACCCAGGTGCCGGCCCCGCGCAGCCCGGAGCGCCCGCAGCCATGGGCTCCTCGGCCAAACCGAAGCCCGCGAAACTGATCATCATCATCGTTTCGATCATCCTGGCGCTCATCGTCGGCACCGTACTGGCCATCACCCTCCTGGGCGGCTCGAACGAGAAGAAGGCCAAGCAGACCGTCGAGGACTACCTCACCGCCATCTCCCAAGGTGATGCCGACAAGGCCAGGAGTTACCTACTCGGCTCACTCCTCGACACGTCCCTGCTCACCAACGAGGTGCTCAAGGATTCCAACGAGCGCGCCCCGATGACCAACGTCGCCGTCGAGGACGCACAGCAAGTCACCGGCTCCGACACCCAGTACCAGGTCCCGGTCAGCTACACCATCGACGACACGACCACCCGGACCAAGCTCTTGGTCACCTTCTCCAGCGGCAACCCGTTCGTGGACGCGCCCCCCACCATGCCGCTGAGCCTGCTCGACGATGTTGAGGTCCGAGTCAACGGGGTCTCCCCCGACAGCGACTCCCCGTACGTCTTCCCCGGCAACTACACCATCACCACCGACAACGAGTACCTGATGATCAAGGACGGCGAGATCGAGGTCTACGACCCCACAGAACCCATCCTCGACGTCCCGACCCTTGATGTCTCCGAAGCCGGTACCCAGATGTTCCGGGAGAAGGTCATCGCCGCGGCCCAGGAGTGCCTGGCCTCCAACCGGCTCGACTCCGGCTGCGGAGAACCGCTCCCGGCCACCTGGGAAAGCGGCGAAACCCTCGACGAGGGCACCGTCAAGCGTTCCCAGAACGCCACCGAAGCCGCCAAGCTGCAGTCGGTGTCCCCCACGCTCGGCCTCAAGGGGGCGACCATCCTCTCAGCGTCCTACGCCGAACTCGGCACCATCGACACCACCGTCGGCTGCCGCAAGGACGGTCAGCACGGCGAGTGCACCGTGCACAAGACCCTCTTCGGAGTGGAAACGGGCTGGTACTTCGGGTCGCCGTCCATCGACGTGACCGACCCGGACCTGAAGGTCAAGTGGGAGTGACCGCCTCCGCCCCGGCGACGATCACAGCAGCGGAGGCCCCGGCGCGGGCAGCCGGTCTGGTCCGGGGCGCAAGGCACCTCCTCGGTGTCGTCGGGGAACCCGGATCGGGCAAGTCGACGCTGGCCGCCTCGCTCAGGGACTTCCCGGGTGGGGCGTCTGACCGCCCGCCACATCGCCACCGGGAAGACCCAGGAGGCGGCTGCGGCCTGGGCGAACGGCCCCGACGAGACCAATGCCCGTCTCATCCGGGAGAGCGCGAGGAACGCGGACGTGATCGTCACGGCCAGCTGAGCCCGCCCCGGCACGAGCTTGGTCGCCACGTCTAGGCTGAGCCCATGACGAATCCCACGAAACCCGAGGTCGCCCTTCCCTCGGCTGCACCCACCAGCCTCATGATCGAGGACCTCGCCGAAGGCGATGGCACCGAGGCCACCGCCGGCTCGCTCGTCGACGTGCACTACGTGGGCGTCGCGCTGAGCACGGGCGAGGAGTTCGACTCGAGTTACGGTCGCGGTGAGCCGCTGACCTTCCAGCTCGGCGCAGGCCAGGTCATCGCCGGCTGGGACCGGGGCGTCCAGGGCATGAAGGTGGGTGGCCGTCGTCAGCTCGTCATTCCTGCGCACATGGGTTACGGCACGCGCGGGGTCGGCGGTGTCATCAAGCCGAACGAGACGCTCGTCTTCGTCTGTGATCTCGTGAACGTTCACTGAGCCCCGGGCAGTCGCCCGACCCGGCATGGCTGCCCGAACCCATCCGGCGGACGAGCAGACACCGGGCGGCAGGAGAACCCGAGGCACAGCGGTGGGCTCGGCGCATCCGACGTCGCCGAGCCCACCATCGCCGCTCCTGCCCCGAGACCCAGGCAACCCCCAAGCCCGTCTCGTGCGAGCGGCGCCCCGCGCAGTGCGCGGGTTCCGATCCCCCTCGATCCACAGAGGGGAATCGCACCCATGTGAATCGGCGCCCTGACCCGAGGTCCTGCGCCGGATCCATGGAGAGGATAATGACTCGCAGACGCAAGGAATGACTGTGTGGGATCAGTGGGATTCCTGTGAAGGCGACCGGCCCCGTCTCACCGCCTCAGCAGCTCGGCAACCTGTTCCCCGGACCAGCTGTACTCGGTCATCTCGATGACCCGCGATGGGGCGAGTTCGGCGCCCCAGCCGATCCCGGCGCACGAGACGGCGATGGTGATACAGGCGTCCTGCAGGCCGGGGACGAGCCATTCGGGTTCGGCCTGCTCGTTGACGAGTTCGTCGAACTCGTGGCGGTCACCGGCGATGGCGGCGCGGACGACGAGCATGCCGTAGGCGCGGGCCGCGGCCTCGGCCTGCTGCTCGGACTCGGTGACCAGGCGCTGACCCAGCGTCGTCGCGACGAGCTGGGGCAGGTCCTCGGGGGCAAGGCCGGCGCCCTTCTCGGCGAGCCAGTCCGGCACGAGCACGGGCTCGCCCGAGTCGACTGCGGCGCGCATCCGGGCCCCCAGATCGGTGAGCATGCTGCACGCCAACGACAATGCGCCCACGAACTGGCAGACGAAGGTGACGCCATAGGTCAGCCAGTTGCTCTCGTCCGAGTCACCGATGCCCCGGCCGGCCTCGACCGCTCTCGCATCGGACAGGAGCACGCTCTTGTTGAGCCGCCAGGCCTCCTCCCACGGAACCGTCACGGAATACGGCTGGTAGTGGATCTCGCCGTTCTCGTCCGGAGCCGGCGTGGGGACCGGTTCGGCGTCCGGGTCACCCCACCACTCACCCGTGATCGGGTAGGTGATCTTCTTGTCATGGCTCATGCTCATGGTCAGGCCCTTCGCGTGCGGGACTCGTGGAGTGGTGGTCTTCGTCAGGTGCCCGGCGGGCAACCGCACTGCGCCGAGACTACCGGTCACCACCGGACGGCCCGCGACCGCCCCGATGGTTCCGCGCAGACCGACGCACGGCAGGCCCAGACCCGGGCCGCCGGCCTGCCTTCGGCGTGATGGGGCCAGGCCCATCACAAACACCGGCCCGGCGCGCCACCGGCTCACTCGGCCAGTGGGAGTCTCACCGTGAAGACGAGGTCCTCATCGTCCAGGGCGGCATGCACCGTGCCGCTCATCCTGTCCACCAGTTCGGCGACGATCGACAGGCCAAGACCCGCATGCGGACCGCCGCGGGCCGGATCGGCCCGCCAGGAGCGTTCGAACAGGTGCTGGACGTCGGCCTCGGTGAGCCCGGTCGTCTGGTTCGTCACGGCGAGCACGGCCACGTCGCCGTCCCGGGACAGTGCGACGCGCAGTGGCCCGCCGCCGTGCACGAGAGCGTTCGAGACAAGGTTGGTGATGATCCTCGTGAACGCCGTGACGTCGACGCGCACCGGTAGCGCGACGGACGGCAGGGCGACGACCGGTTCGACGCCGCCGGCCGCGAAGTGCGTCTGGAAACCGATGAGGACCTGCGAGACGAGGGCCGTCGCATCTGCCCGCTCGATGCGCAGCGTGTGGTCGGCCGAGTCCAGGACGCTCAGCTCGAAGAAGTCGTCGACGAGCCTCGACAGGTCATCGACCCTTGCCAGCACGATCTCCAGCCGGCCAGGAACGGCCTGGGGGCCGTCCCGTTCGACCAGCTGCAGATAGCCCTTCACGGCGATCATCGGGGTCTTCAGGTCGTGCGAGATGTTGGCGATCTCGCGGCGCAGCCGCCCCTCGCGCCGCTCGGCCTGCGCCAGGCGCTCCTGCCCGTCCCGCCAGGCCAGGTCGATCTCGGCGGCCAGGGCCTCCAGTTCGTCGTCACGGGTGTCCACCACCAGGGGCTCCTGGACTCCCGAGGACCTGCGGGCGGCGACCTGGGCGCGCAGCTCGCCGACCCGGCCTCGCAGCCGTCGGGCACGCCGCGCGAACAGGATCGCGGCGAACGCCATCACGCCCGCCGCGATCCACCCGGTCATGGCCCCATCCTGTCAGCTCAGCTCACGGCGGCGCAGCCACGCCACGCAGGCGGCCAGGAGCAGCGGGATCGCGACGGCGACGAGGATCCACGCCTGGGTGAGCAGCTCGGGCTCGGCCCAGTACCGGGAGATCCGGTTGACGTGGCGCAGCGGGTTGACCGAGGTGAGGGTCTCGAAGACCCGGCCCGGCTCGTCACCGCCCAACGACATGGCGATCAGGTCGCCCATGATGAGCACGAGGATCAGGACGAGCGAGACGACCCGACTCGACGTGAGGAGGGCCACCAGCGCGCCGAGGAGCATGACCACCGTGTACAGGCAGAACTGCACCGCGACGAAACCGAGCCAGGTGCGCACCTGGTCGCCGGTGAGCGACTGGTGCTCGCCCAGGAGCGTCAGCCCCATGGTGAGGCCATTGTGCACGAACCACAGCACGCCCGTGACGAGAAGACCGACAACGAGCTTGGAGCAGAACAGCTTCACCTGCGGCTGACCGGCCGCCACGGCGAGCTTCGAGATGCCGGAGCGGTCATCGGCAGTGGTGATCGTCGTCATCGTGATCACCATGGCGAACAGGGCGACGATCCCGAAGCACGACGCCGAGTAGACCAGTTCCCAGAACTGCGGGTTGTCGGGGTCGGCGAAGGCGAAACCGCGGAAGCCGTCGATGAGCGCCACGCCGTCCTTCTCACCGATCACACCGCCGAAGGAGAAACTGCCCTCACCCCAGACGAAGAGGCTGAACACGCCGATGACGAGCGCGAACGCCGGGATGATCGTCTTGGCGAAGCGTGAGCGGATGAAGCGGTAGAAGTCGGCGCGCATGATGTTGACGAACATCTCAGGCCCCTTTCACGATCTCGGTGAAGTAGTCCTCGAGGCTCATCGAGCGGGCCTCCAGGGCGCTGACGGCGATGCCGGCCCCCACGAGCCGGGCATTGATGGCGGCGGCCTCGTCCAGCCGCTCGGTCAGGACGATCTCGTCGTCGGTGGCGGTGTAGCGCCTGATGCCGAGGGACTCCTCCAGGATGGTGACCGCCCGGGCCGGGTCGTCGACGCGGATGCGCAGGCTCTGCTCGCACCGCTCGTGCAGCTGCTCGGCGCTGATCTGCTGGGCCAGCCTGCCGTGGTGGATGAAGCCGTACCAGCTGGCGAACAGGTCGAGTTCGGCGAGCAGGTGCGAGGAGATGAGGACCGTCGTGCCCTCCTCGCGGGCCCGGCGGACGAGCTCGCGGCGGATCGTGACCATCCAGGTCGGGTCGAGGCCGTTGACGGGTTCGTCGAGGATGAGCAGTTCGGGATTGCCGAGGAAGGCGGTGGCGAGCCCGAGCCGCTGGCGCATGCCGAGGGAGAAGGCACGTGCCTTCTTCTTCCCGGTGTCGGCGAGGCCGACGAGTTCGAGTGCCTCGGCAACCCAGTGCCGGCCGGCCAGGCCGCGCTGGATGCGCAGGGCCTCCAGGTTCTGGCGTGCGGTGAGGTCGAGACTGAGGGCCGGGGCGTCGATGAGGGCGCCGATCCGGCGCCGCTGCTCGTTCAGCCCCGTCGAGCGGCCGAACAGTTCGATGCTGCCGCTCGTTGGCCTTGCCAGCCCGGTGAGCAACCGGATGAGTGTCGTCTTGCCGGCCCCGTTCTGCCCGACCAGGCCGTAGATCTGCCCAGGTTGCACCTCGATCGACACCTCGTCGAGAGCCCTGAGCCGCCCGTATGCCTTGGTCAGGCCCTGCGTGCGGATGACGGTCTCCATCGTCCACTCCTGCCCCGGGGATGCGCCCCCGCTATCTGTTCGACAGGACGATCCTCGCGGGCAGATCTCAAGAAAATGTGAAGCAGACGGTCAAGACTTCCTCAAGAAACAGGGCTCGAAGAAACAGGGCTCGGGCAATCACGCCGGCCGCAGCGTGTAGCCGATGCCCCAGACGGTGCGGATCGGGTCGCTTCCGCTGGCCTCGCGGATCTTGCGGCGCAGATTCGACATGTGCGTGTTGACGGTGCGCTCGTCGTATCCCGCCGCAGCGCCCCAGACCTCGGCGTACAACTGCGGCTTGGACAAGACCATGCGCGGGGCACGCATGAGGGCGGTGAGCAGGCCGAACTCGGTGCTCGTGAGGGCGAGCTCGTGGCCGTCCGCGCTGGCCCGCCGCTCCGTCTCGTCGAGCAGCAGGCCGGCGGCCTCGTGGACGACCCCGACCGCACCGGCGCTGCCGGCGCGGCGCAGCGCGGCCTCGGCGCGGGCGACGACCTCGTCGACGTCGAAGGGCTTCGTGACGTAGTCGTCGGCGCCCATGTGGAGCAGGTCGATCTTGGTGCGGGTGGTCTCGCGGGCCGAGATGACGATGACCGGCACCTGCGACTCGGCGCGGATGGCGGCCAGGACCTCGTCGCCGCTCTTGAAGGGCAGCATGAGGTCGAGCAGCACCAGGTCGGGGCGCTCGGAATGGGCGAGGCGGATGCCGTCGGGGCCGGTGCGGGCGGGCACGACGCGCCAGCCCTGCTCGGCGAAGATGTCGCCGAGCAGCTGGCCGGCCTGCCTGTCGTCCTCGACGATCAGCACCACGGGTTCGGGGCTCACGGCGCCATTGTGCCAGTGGCGAACGGATATGGCACCGTCATGGCCCGACCCATCGCCGGGGGCTGCTCATCGACCGCGCTGCTCATTCCTGCTCGCCTCCCCGACCCGCCCCGCCGGCGAGGCTGCTCAGCGATTCGGCTGGAAGCCGCGCAGCCGCAGGCTGTTCGTCACGACGAAGACCGAGCTGAACGCCATGGCGGCCCCGGCGATCATGGGGTTGAGCAGGCCGGCCACGGCGATCGGGATGGCGCAGACGTTGTAGAAGAAGGCCCAGAACAGATTGCCGCGGATGGTGCGCAGCGTGGCGCGTGACAGGGCGATGGCGTCGACGGCGAGCATGAGGTCGTGGCGCATGAGCGTCAGATCGCTGGCCGCGATGGCCGCATCGGTGCCGGTGCCCATGGCGATGCCGAGTTCGGCGGCGGCCAGGGCGGCCGCATCGTTGACGCCGTCCCCGATCATGGCGACCCGATGGCCCTTCCCGCGCAGACCGTTGACGACGGACAGCTTCTGCTCGGGCAGCACCTGGGCGTGCACCTCGTCGATGCCGACCTGCGCGGCCACGTGGCCGGCGGCCCGCTCGTTGTCGCCGGTCAGCATGACCGTCCGCAGGCCCAGTGCGTGGAAGCGCTCGACGGCTCGCGCAGAGTTGGCGGCGATCTCGTCAGAGACGGCGATGACGCCGCGGACGGCACCGGCCCAGGCGACGAAGACGACCGTCGCCCCCCGGGCCGAGGCGCTGTCGGCCGCCTCGGCGAGCGGGGCGGGGATCGCCATGGCCTGGTCGGCCATGAGGGCGCTGCTGCCGGCGAAGGCCGCCGTACCGTCGAGGACGGCCTGCACGCCGCGGCCCGGGATGGTGCGGAAGTCCTCGGCCTGCGGCACGGCCCCCCGCTCGGCCGCCCTGGCGACGATGGCCTCGGCGATCGGATGCTCCGAGCCGGCCTCGAGGGCGGCGGCATTGGCGAGCACGGCGCTGTCGTCCTCGCCGCCGGCCGGCACGATCCGCTGGACGCTCATCTCGCCCTTGGTGAGGGTGCCGGTCTTGTCCATGACGACCGTGTCGATGGCCCTGGCCCGTTCCAGGGCCTCGGGTCCCCGGATGAGGACACCGAGCTGGGCGCCGCGGCCGGTTCCGGCGAGCAGGGCCGTCGGGGTGGCCAGGCCGAGGGCGCAGGGGCAGCTGATGATGAGCACCGAGACGCCGGCGGTGACGGCGAAGCTGACGCCCGCCCCGGCGAGAAGCCAGGCCAGCAGGGTGATCAGGGCGAGACCGATGACGACCGGCACGAACACGGCGGCGATCCGGTCGGCAAGGCGCTGGGCGTTGGACTTGCCGGTCTGGGCCTGCTCGACGAGGTGGGCGATCTGGGACAGCTGGGTGTCGGCGCCCACGGCCGTGGCCTGCACGACGAGTCGGCCATTGGTGTTGAGGGTGGCGCCGACGACATGGTCGCCGGGACCGACCTCGACCGGCACGGACTCGCCGGTGATGACATGGGCGTCGATGGCCGAGTTGCCCTCGACGACGTCACCGTCCGAGGCGACCTTCTCGCCGGGGCGGACGACGAAGCGCTGGCCCACCCGCAGGGCCTCGATCGGCCTGGTGGTCTCGGTGCCGTCGTCGTCGAGGACGTGGACGTGTCTGGCGCCCATCATGAGCAGCTCGCGCAGCGCCGAGCCGGCCTCGGACTTGGAGCGGGCCTCGATCCAGCGGCCCAGGAGGATGAAGGTGATGGTGCCGCAGGCCGCCTCGAAGTAGACGGCGTCGAGGGCGTCGGCGCGCATGAGGTGGAGGCTGAAGGGATGCTTCATGCCGATCGTCCCGGCATTGCCGAAGACGAGACAGTAGGCGCTCCAGAGATAGGCGGCCAGGGTGCCGACGGAGATGAGCGTGTCCATCGTGAAGGCGCCGTGCCTGAGGTTGACCCATGCGGAGCGGTGGAAGCCCCAGCCTCCCCAGAACAGCACGGGGGTGGTGAGCGCGAAGACCACCCACTGCCAGCCGGGGAACTGCAGGGGCGTGATCATCGACACGAGCATGACCGGCACGGCGATGCAGGCCGACAGGACGAGGCGGCGCCTGATCCGCTCGGCGTGTTCCCGGGCCCTGGCCTCGGCGTCCTCGCCGGGATCCGGCAGGCTGGCGTCGTAGCCGGCGGCCCGGACGACCTCGATGAGCGAATCGGCGTCGGTGCCGTGAGGGGCCAGGACGTGCGCCTTGGCCGTCGCGTAGTTCACCGCGGCCTGGACACCGTCGACCTTGTTGAGCTTCTTCTGGATGCGCGCGGCGCAGGAGGCGCAGGTCATGCCCTGCACGTCGAGGTCGATGCTCGAGAACTCCTGGGACGCGGGGTTGCCGGCGCCCGGCTCGGCGCGCGCGGTGTCGGTCATGTCGGTGCCTCCCGCACCCGGTCGCGGGTGCTCGGTCGTGTCGTGAGGATGGGACGGGTCTGCGGAGCCCTGGCGTGCTGCCGCGGCCGCCGGTGCACGAGGACGCGGCGGTCGCAGCGGCGAACCCCGGGGCGCGTCAGGCGGTGGCGACCTGGTAGTCACCGGCCTCGCTGACGGCCTCGGTGATCGTGGCGAAGTCGATCGGGGTGTCGCTGGTGACGACCATGGAGCCGTCGTCCAGGGTGACCTTGACGTCGGTGACGCCATCGATGGCCGAGACCTCCTCTGTGACGTGGTTGACGCAGTGCTCGCAGGTCATGCCGGTGACGGTGTAGTGGGCGGTGGTCATGGTGTGCCTTTCTTTGAGTGGTGTGTGGTCATCTGACCCCGTGGTCCGGCCACTGACGTACCAGTGGGTGCCGGGCCGTCAGGAACGGACGAGCCGGGCGATGGCGTCGTGCGCCTCGGCCAGCTTGACCTCGGCCTCGTCGCCGCCGGCCCGCGCCGCACGGACGACGCAGGTGCTCATGTGCTCGTCGAGCAGCCCCAGGGCGACTGACTGGAGGGCCTTCGTGGTGGCCGAGATCTGGGTGAGGATGTCGATGCAGTACTTCTCGTCCTCGATCATCCTCTGCAGGCCCCGCACCTGACCCTCGATACGGCGCAACCGCTTGAGGTAGTTGTCCTTGGCGGCCAGGTACCCGTAGTGGTGTTCGCACTGCGGGTCCTGGCAGCAGTCGGACGTGGCGCGGGCGTCCTCACTGGCGGTCCTCAGCTCACTCATAGCCAGAACAGTAATACCCCTGTGGGGTATTTTCAAATACCCCACAGGGGTATCCAGGAAGGGACGGGGCGATCCCATCGCACGTACTCAAATCGTCAATCATCAATCATTCATTCCCCCTAGTGGGCGAGCATGAAAACCCTTAGGGGTCATCCGACCGGAGTGCCCGTCCGACGGTGCATCATTATCCACAGCGTGCCACCTGGGTCGTGGATAACACCGGTGTGCAGTGGGGGCATACCGCATGCGTCCATGAATCACACATCAGGGCCAGCCAGCCCCATGCTCACAGAATTGCTCACAGCGAACCCTTATCTTTGCTTGTCAAGTTGGTTTTCTGAGCGGAGAACCTGTGAGCGCACAGGTCTGTGCACAAGTCGTCCACGCGACACGCCACGGAGTTCCACACGTATCCGAACATTGTCCACAACCCCTGTGGATAACTCTGCTTCCCTTGGTTCCCCCAACGTTGAACGCGCCGTGCCCGCGGCGCTAGCGTGAGGGGCCGCGAGCTGATCGCCGGGCTGCCGGAACCGATGGTTCCCCCGCCTGCCGCCAGCACGACGGAGACGACTTGCGTGTCAGTGGTCGCCGCTAGCGTGCTGAGTGCCACCGGAGGAGCCCCCGGCGGGGTGCACGGAACAGATGGGAGGCAAGGGCGATGACCATCACGTCCATCATGAGCGAGGAGCCCCCGGTCGAGGCCCTTGACCGTGTCCCCCCACAGGACGTCGAAGCCGAGAAATCGGTGCTGGGCGCCATGCTGCTGTCCAAGGACGCCATCGCCGACGTCACCGAGGAATTGCGCGCCGACGACTTCTACCGCCCCAACCACGAGGCGATCTTCAACGCCATCATCGAGCTCTACGGCCACGGCGAGCCGGCCGACGCCGTGACGGTCGCGGCCCAGCTGGAGAAGACGGGCGAGCTCGAGCGGGTGGGTGGCCGGGTCTACCTCATCGACCTCATGCAGTCGGTCTCGATCGCCGCGAATGCCGGTCATTACGCACAGATCGTCCACGACAAGGCGACACTGCGCCGTCTGGTCGAGGCCAGCATGAAGATCTCCCAGCTCGGCTACCAGGGCGCGGGCGACGTGCCCGACATCGTCGACGCCGCCCAGCAGGCGATCTACGAGGTCTCGGACATCAACACGTCCGACGACTACCAGTCGCTGAAGGACCTGCTTGAGCCGACGATCGACGAGATGGAGGCCATCCAGTCGCACGACGACGCCATGTCGGGGGTGCCCACGGGATTCGCCGAGCTCGACGAGCTCACCAATGGCCTGCACGCGGGCCAGATGGTCATCGTCGCGGCCAGGCCGGCGGTCGGCAAGTCCACGCTCGCGCTCGACCTGGCGCGCTCGGCCGCGGTGAAGAACGGCCTGACCACGGTCTACTTCAGCCTCGAGATGGGCAAGACCGAGCTGGTCATGCGCCTGCTGTCGGCCGAGGCGGGCGTGCCGCTCAACCACATCCGCAACGGCAAGATGAGCGAGGACGACTGGCAGCAGATCGTCCGCAAGACGGGGCATGTGCAGGAGGCGCCCCTGTTCATCGACGACTCGCCGAACCTGACGATGATGGAGATCCGCTCCAAGGCGCGGCGTCTGCGCCAGCGCAACGACCTGCGCCTGGTGATCATCGACTACCTCCAGCTGATGAGCTCGGGACGCAAGGTCGAGAGCCGTCAGCTCGAGGTCTCCGAGTTCAGCCGCCAGATCAAGCTGCTCGCCAAGGAACTCCAGATCCCCGTGATCGCGCTCTGCCAGCTCAACCGCGGGCCCGAGCAGCGCAACGACAAGAGGCCTATGCTGTCCGATCTGCGCGAGTCGGGCTCGCTGGAGCAGGACGCCGACGTCGTCATCCTCCTGCACCGCGAGGACGCCTACGACCGCGACAGCCCCCGGGCAGGTGAGGCCGATTTCATCGTCGCCAAGCACCGTAACGGTCCGACGGCCACGGTCACCACGGCCTTCCAGGGCCACTACTCGCGGTTCGTCGACATGCAGCGGTGAGCGCACCACCGCAGCACGTCCTCACCTACGGCTCGACCGGCACCGCCCTGCACGGCAAGGAGCTGCTCCTCGCCGTGTCGCCCGGCGCCCTCGGCACCAACTACACGCGCGAGGGCGGTTTCCGGTACCAGGTCACCGACCTGCTGCGCCCCTTCCAGGCCACCAGCAATCTGATCGGAACGCGGTTCGTCATGTCATTCGTCACCGCAGGGGCCATGACGATCAGCGAGGCCGATCTCGCCGCCCGCGCCCGCGAGTACGCCGACGACCGGCTCGACGAGTGAGCATCCGGCCGATCGCCGCACCTCCCGTCTGCGTCTCAGAGCAGGGGCAGACCGGCGAGGATCGTCTGGAGCCGGAGGACGCTGCGCGGGATGAACTCGGCGACGGTCAGGCCGACGACGTCGGCGGCGCCGGACAGGTCGTCGATGACCCGGCGCACCTGGGTGCCGGTCAGCCCGCCGGGCGCCTTCCCGAGACGGAGGACGACCTCGTCGGAGTCGACGGGGACGACCCGGGTCGGCCCGGCGTGCTCGGGCAGTACCGCCTGCAACACCCTCGTGCCGACCGAGTACGCCCGGCGGGCCCGGTCGATCTCGACGCCGGGCAGCAGCTCGGCGACAGTCGCCGCGCCGGCGCCCTGCCACTGCGGCCAGACGAGACGAAGGGTGCTCGCGCTGTTCGGGGTGCCGATGGTCATTCTCGTGCT
Source organism: Propionibacterium australiense (assembly GCF_003666605.1). GTDB lineage: Bacteria > Actinomycetota > Actinomycetes > Propionibacteriales > Propionibacteriaceae > Propionibacterium > Propionibacterium australiense. The sequence continues at coordinate 48,724 of NZ_RCIV01000015.1, forward strand.
CCTTGTCCTGTTTCTGCCGGTCGTGCCGGGAATCGTGCCGTCGTGCCAGGCACGGGGCTCAGTAGACGTCGCGGACCGCCCGCCACAGCAGCTCGTGGCCGGCGGGGCCGGGGTGGATGCCGTCGACGAGCAGATCGGCGCGCCCTTCGAGCGCCGGCCACGGGTCGATGAAGCCGTGGCCGTTGTCCGGCGCCCACTGCGACAGCGCCCGGCGCAGCATGCCCGCCGCACTGAGGGTGACGTCCAGACCCATCCCGGAGCCGTTGGCCTTCTCGTCGAACCAGCACGGCCCCATGACGACGACTCCCGCCCCGCGTCGTGCGATGGCGTCGGCGGTCAGGTCCATGAGGGTCAGCACGTCGAGCGGGCTGGCCTTGGCCCCGTCCACGCCGGCCAGGTCGTTGATCCCGGCGGCCAGGAGGACGGCGTCGGGCCGGCGCGACAGGGCCTCGTCCACGGTGTCCTGGGCCAGGGCGTGCAGCGTCGCGCCGGGCCACGAGAGGTTGAAGACGCGGTTGTTCTGCTCGTCGCGGGCGATGTGGTGCTCGGCCAGCCGGTGGGCCCAGCCGCCGGATGCGTCCGCCCGCCCGTAGGCGATCGAGTCGCCGACGATCACGATGCACCTGAACCCGCTCAGGACTCCTGTGGCGGCCATCTCACCCTGCCTTCCGCGGACGTCTCCCGGCTCATCAGTGCACCCGGGGCACACCCGTGAGACTAACGCCCGGCGGGCCGGACGGGGAAGCTCCCGCGGGGCGACCGGGCAGGCTGAAGGGCCGCTCCCTGGCCGCGGGGAATCGCGCGGGCCGTACGGCGGCGGTCAGCAGGGGCTCAGCACCCCGTCACTCATGCGCAGCACCCGGTCGCACACCGGCAGCAGTCGTTCGTCGTGGGTCACCATGACCGCGGCCTTGCCCCGCTCGTGGGTCTGCTCGGCGAGCAGCCGGGCCACGGCCGTCGCCCGGCCCGAGTCGAGCGCGGCCGTCGGCTCGTCGGCCAACACGACCGCCGGGTCGTGGTAGAGGGCCGCCGCGATCGCCACCCTCTGCCGCTCGCCACCGGACAGCTCCTCGGGGTACTTGTCCCGGTAGTCGGCGATGCCCAGGGCCTCCAGCAGCCCGAGCCGCCGGGAATCGTCCGAGGCGGCGTGCTCGACCTTGTCGTGCAGGATCAGCTGGTCGGTGACCCTCAGATAGGGCACCAGTCCGGCGTTCTGCAGGACGAAGCCCATCTCGCGGTGACGCAGCCGCGCCCGCTCCTTCTCGGGCAGGCCGGTGATCTCCCGGCCCGCGAGATGGATCCGTCCCGTGCTCGGGGTGCGCAGCCCGCCCATGATGGTCAGCAGGGTCGACTTCCCCGAGCCGGACGGCCCCAGGACACCGACGAATTCGCCGGGCCGGATACTCAGGTCGGTCTCGCACAGGGCGTCGATCGTCTCGTCGCCCTGGCGGTACTGCTTGCTCACCCCGGACAGTTCGAGCACGGGCGTACCGTCCTCGCCGTCTAGGGCCGCGCGCCGTGCCCTGTCCGTCGTGCTGCTCATGCGATCGCCTCCGCGGGGTCGATACTGGACACGAAACGAACCGCGATGAGCCCACCGATCACCGAGCAGAGCACGAAGGCCGCCAGGATCGCCGCGTACTGGCCGGGCATGGCGCGGAAGGGAATCTGTTCCGGCAGGACGAGCGAGGTCGCCATGGTGAGCGCGAAACCGGCCAGGACCCCCGCCAGCGACAGGACGACGGCCTGGACGGCGCCCGATCTCACGAGGTAACTCGTCGGCACACCGCGGGCCTTCATGACACCGAAGATGGGTTTCTTCTGCAGGTTCAGGACGTACAGGAAGATCGCCAGCACGAGGGCCGCGATGATGATGAGGGCGGCCACCATGAGGGTGAAGGTGGCGGCCTGCGCGCTGTAGCCGCTCAGCGTGTTGATGAACTCCTGGGTGCTCAGCACCTGCAGGCCCGCCGCATCGAGGCTCTGCCGAGTCTGCTCGGAGACGATCTGCTCGTCGGAGGCGGCGTGGTGGACGAGCAACGCATTGACCGCGGGGACCGTCGTGCTGGGGGCGTTGGCGAACAGGGCCTGACGGTCGACGAAGACCATCGGCGCGGTCTGATAGGTGTCGTCGTGGGTGAACCCGACGACCGTCCACCGGTGCTCCGAGCCGACCAGCTGGAAGACGGTGCCCAGCCCCCAGCCGTCGCGTTTCAGCGAGTCGTCGACGACGACCTCGCCAGCAGTATCGACGACGCCGCGGCCCTCGACGACCTGGGGTCGGGCGAAGCCGTCGAGGTCGAGGCCGAAGACGTACAGATCGGAGCGCGCATCGTTCGAGGCCGCGCCCGCGACGGGGCGGGCGGTGCCCGCGACGAGGGCCAGCTCCTCCACGCCCTGGGCGGCCAGCGCACCAGTCCCGGCATCGATCTGGCCCTGACTCAGGAACGAGGCGTTGACCTGCTCGTTGGCGTCCCGGGTGATGACGACGGCCTCGGTGCTGCGGTGCTCGATCCCGGCGCGGAAGCTGCTGGCCAGGCCGTTCGCCAATCCGTCCAGGAAGAACGTGAGATAGGCCACGAGGCCGACGACAACGATGGCGAGAGCGAACTTGGATGGCTGATGACGTATTTCGCGTAGTGCGAGGAACACATGACTCCGAACTCGATGATGACCACTGCCGTTCGGGGGCTGGCGTCGAGAATAGCAACCCGGATCGCCGCATCGAAGCGGCTCCGCCCGCCCCGGGCCGACCGCCCGTCTCGCGTGCCGGGCACCATGCGGACCCCGCCCATAGGATTGGGCCCATGACTGCCAAGGATCCCCTGTGGGAGCTGATCCGTTCAGAGGCGCGGCGTGACGCCGCCGAGGAACAGTTGCTCGCGAGCTTCCTGCACGCCTCGATCCTGGATCACGACCGCCTCGAGGACTCGATCAGCTTCATCCTCGCCTCCAAGCTGGGCAGCGAGACGCTGTCCAGCATGAGCCTGCGCCGGCTCATCGACGACGCCCTCATCGCCGAGCCAGGCATCGGCGTGGCGATCCGCGAGGATCTGCGCGCCGTGCTGCGCCGCGACCCGGCCTGCCGCAGCTACTCGACGCCGCTGCTGTTCTTCAAGGGCTTCCACGCGCTGCAGTCCTACCGGGTCGCCCACCACTACTGGGTGGCCGGCCGCACGGTGCTGGCGCTGTACCTGCAGAGCCGCATCTCGGAGGTCTTCGCCGTCGACATCCACCCCGGGGCGCGCATCGGCAAGGGCATCATGTTCGACCACGCGACGAGCGTCGTCATCGGCGAGACGGCGGTGGTCGAGGACGACTTCTCGATGCTCCACGAGGTGACGCTCGGCGGCACCGGGAAGATCGGCGGCGACCGCCACCCGAAGATCGGGCGCGGCGTGACGATCGGCGCCGGCGCGAAGGTGCTCGGGAACATCCGGGTCGGCGACGGCGCCCAGGTGGGCGCCGGCTCCGTGGTGCTCAAGGACGTGCCGGCCAATGCGACGGTCGTCGGCGTGCCCGCCAGGGTCACGAACACCCCGGTCGAGGACCCCCCGTCGAACACCGGAAGGACCGGCGGGCAGGCGGCTGCGGGCTAGCCAGAGCCAGGGCCGCTGCGTGCCTCCTTGTCAGGAATGGTCTCGGCGTCCCCGGTTCGAGCCGCGCACGGCAGCGGACAGAACGCTGGCGATGGCCAGGATGAGCAGGGCGGGCAGCCCCTCGCCACGGAAGGCTCTAGTGCCGCGCTGTCTCCTGACCTGATTCCTTGCCATCGTCTCCCCTTGTCACACCGGGCGCCATCGATTCTGGCGCAGCTGGCGGGCGCATCCTGGTGCTCCTCCCGCGCCACGCAAGGCTAACGCAATGGGATCGTCAATCAGCAAATCCTTCTGACTGCCGCTCGCACCCCGCAGGGCTAACGCAGCGCTGCGGACCGGGCGGGTTGAGCGGGTTGTGGCGCTCGCGGCGCGATCAGGCGTCCGTGCACGGCACCTGGCTGCTGCCCCGGAGCCGTCGTCTCACCGTGTGGGCCGGGCCTGCCGCGGCACGCTCATCGGTACGCTGAACGCCATGCGAATGATCCGCCCCGAGGACCTCGGCACCGTGACCGCAGGCCTTCCCGACGAACCACGACTTGTCGCCCCCGGTAGCTTCTCCACCCCCCTCGAGCTCCTGAACCTCTTCGACACCCGGCTCGAACACTGGTCCCTCTTCTGCGTCAACGCCCCGGCGGGCATCCCCTCGCGCGAGGGCATCACCCACGAGACAATCTTCCTCGGCCCCGCCATGCGCGCGTCGGGCCGTACCCGTTACTTCCCGATGCGGCTGTCCCTGTCGACGCGACTGTTCCGCACCACCTGCCCGCCCGACGTGGTCGTCCTGCACACCACGCCCCCGCGCGACGGCAAGGTCTCCATGGGCATCGAGGTGCAGGTGATGTCCGGCGCCATCGAGGCGGCCCGGGCACGCGGCGGCATCGTCGTCGCGCAGGTGAACCCGCAGATGCCGTTCGTCCACGGCGACGGCGTCCTCGACGTGGACGACATCGATTACGGCGTCGAGATCGACCACCCGATGATCACGATCCCCGAGCCCGTCCCGGACGACGCCTCGCTGCGGCTCGGCGAGCTCATAGCGAACCGCGTCGAGGACGGTTCGAGCATCCAGGCGGGCATCGGCGCGGTGCCCGACGCGGTACTCGGCTGCCTGCACCAGCGCCGCGGCCTGCGGTTCTGGAGCGAACTGGTCAGCGACGGCGCCATGCTGCTCGACCGCGCGGGGGCCCTCGATCCCGGCGTCCCGCTCACCGGCACCTTCATGCTGGGCACCCAGGAGTTCTACGACTGGGCCGACGACAACCCGCGGGTTCAGCTGCGGCGCTGCGAGGTGACGAACGACCCGGCGGTCATCGCAGGCTTCCCCAGGGTCGTCAGCGTCAACACGGCGATGCAGGTCGACCTGTTCGCGCAGACGAACGCGACCCGCCGCGGCGATCTCATCTACTCGGGCACCGGCGGCTCGACGGACTTCCTCGTCGGCGCCATGCACTCGGACGGCGGCGAGGCGATCATCGCCCTGCACAGCTGGCATCCGAAGGCGAACGTGTCGACGGTCGTGCCGAAGATCACCTCGCCGGTCACCTCGCTGCAGATGAGCGCGATCGCCACCGAGAACGGCATAGCCCAGATCTTCGGCAACGACGAGCACGAGCAGGCCCGGCAGATCATCGAGCAGGCCGCTCACCCGAACGCCCGGGACGAGCTGCGTGAGGCCGGCCGGGCGATGGGGCTTGTGGTCTGAACCGCTGGCTTGTGACCCGGCGGGTTTTCTGGTCGGTGAGCAGGTTCGGGTTGTCCTTCTCACCCTGTCGTGCCCTTGGGGGTTGTCCCTGGTTGTGCCCTGGGTTGGGGTGGTGGGTTCTGGTGGTGGGGGTGACGGGTGCAGGTGGTGGGGTTTAGCGTTCTTGTCCGGTGGCCGTGCATCCCCTTTGCGGCTGCTGTGAGGTGTTCTGATGAGTTCGGGCGATCTTGGTGCCTATGACGAGCCGGTGCCGTTTGATGATGCGACAGCTGATGGGGTGAAGTCTGCTGCGACGGTGTTGTCGGGCACGTTGAAGGATCAGGGGGCCTCGCGGTCGGGGTGGGCTACGACCGCGTTGACGGAGTTTCGGGGTCATTACGCGGATGTGTTCGAGTCGAATGCGAAGGCCGCGTCGACGGATTGCACGAGTATTGCTTCGGCGCTGGATGATCTGGCTGCCGAGGTGGAGGCACTGAAGCAGGCCGCGGCGGCCGAGCGGGAGCGGCGCCGGAAGGCGAAGGAGTGGGCCGACCGGCAGGAAAAAGAATGGGCTATCAAGAGCTGGTGGGATGATCGGGTAGGGACGGACAAGCCGCCTGTGGGCGCGGAGCATGTCCCTATGCCGGAGCCTCATGATCCGGTGACGACCCCGTGGGCCGAGCCGGCTCCGGGTGCCGCCGGTGGGGTGTCGTCGGCGCGTCCTGATGACCTGCGCACGTACTCGTCGAACGTGTCGGGTGCGAACGACACTGTGGTGACACAGAAGGGCACCCTGGAGGGGGCGATCACCGATTTCGCGGAGCGGTGCTCTTGGTGCAAGATCAACACCTCTGGGATCACGACCGCGTTGGCCTCGTTCGAGACGAACAACACCAACGAGGTCAACTGGGTCAACACCGTCGCTGCGGCGTTTGAGG
>NZ_RCIV01000016.1 GCF_003666605.1 Propionibacterium australiense
TACAACCAATACCGTCGACACTCCTCGCTCGGCTACCTAACCCCAGCCGAGTATGCTCGACAGTGCACTCATCAAACAAACACCGACGACTCACATAACGACCGGACCTAACCAAGGGGGCGGCCCAGCTACATCGATCACTGTGGTGTCATCCACGCCCGGGCAGGCGTTGAGCATCACTCCTTTGCCGGGGCGGCTGGACTGTGGGGTGTCGGGCGCCCGCCGTCTCAACCCTGCCCGGGCGCGCCCTGCTGCCACTGCAGGGCCCGGTCCAGCTCATCGAAGAACGCGTTGATCACCTTGCGGTTGCGCCTGCCCTGAGCGATGAGCGTGGGCAGGGCGCCGCTGGAGGTCAGCTGGACGGCGGTTGCCGACTGCTGCGGGTCGACCGGGGCGATCTGTGCCGTGAGGTTCTCGCCCCACGTGGTGAGACTGATGCCGGTCGAGAACCGGACGATGCCCTGGTTCGGGTCCGCGTACTGCAGCCTGTGGCCCAGGTGCTGGACCACCTGGGGGACTGCGTTGAAGACGGTGGCGTAGGGCAGGGGGTACTGCCTGCTGAGGGTGGTGTGCTGCTCGAAGACGGCCATGCCGCGAAGTCTAGAACCGGACGGTCGAGCGCGCGGTACTGTCCACAGTCCCAGAGGCGGATCCCACAGGCCCGAAGGCACATAGGAGCAGTATTGGCGCACCGCGAAGGCGCTGTGCCCTGCGGAGCACGAGGAGCCCCGGGCGGGGCGTGGCGTCGGCGCCGTGCAGAGCGCGTGGCGTCTGGCGCAGAGTCCCGGCTGGAGCACTGCCTCTTCCGCGCCCCATCCCCGGACTCTTCCGCACCCCCATCCCCGGACGGTCCTGGGTCGAGCCTCCACGAGGGAGGGCTGCCCCGGAGCTGTTCGCCGTCACCCGCGCAGCGGCGTCACGGCACCGCATGGCGGGGATGGGGATGTTGCCTCTCGTCGGTGAGGGCGAACGCGGACGGCAGGGCCGAGTCCCCGCGAGAGGGTGTTGCCGCAGGCGGCGTGCAGGGGCGAGAGTGGGCCCATGCGGATCGCTCTCGCCCAGCTCACGGCCACCACCGATCCCCAGGAGAACCTAGCGCTGGTCTCGGATTTCGCCTCCCGCGCCGCTCGCGAGGGGGCCGAACTCGTCGTGTTCCCCGAGGCCACGATGTGCTCCTTCCGGAAGAACCCGGCGAAGGCGGCCGAGCCCGCCGGCGGGCCGTGGGCGAGCGCCGTGCAGGCCCTTGCCGCCGAGCTGGGCGTCGTCATCGCGGCTGGCATGTTCACGACGGCCCCGGACGGCAGGGTGCGCAACACGCTTCTCGTCACGGACCGGGACCAGGTCTGCTACGACAAGATCCACCTCTTCGACGCCCTCGGGCAGCGGGAGTCCGACCGGGTGGCGCCCGGCGACCGGCTGGTCGTCGCCGAGGTCGCGGGCGAATGCCTCGGCCTCGCCATCTGCTACGACGTCCGCTTCCCGGCCCAGTTCACCGAGCTGGCCCGCCGCGGCGCCCGCGCCATGCTCGTGTGCGCCTCCTGGGCGCCCGGCCCGGACAAGGTGCACCAGTGGCGGACCCTCGTCACGGCGCGGGCGATGGACTCGGTGTCCTTCGTCGTCGCCGTCGACCAGGCCGGCCCCGCCGAGGACGGCGATCTGCCCACCGGGGTGGGCCACTCGATGGTCGTGGACCCCTCCGGCCGGGTGCTCCTCGAACTGGGGGAGCAGCCCGAGCTGGCCGTCGTCGACCTCGACCTCGCCCTGGCCGACCTGGCCAGGGAGCGGCTGCCCGTCCCGGCCGACGACCCGTCCTTGTATCGGATCCGCTGGTGACCCGAGCACCTGGCCCTGCAAACCCATCCGTCTCAGCGGACGAGGATCACGAACTGGAAGCCACCACTGGCCCTGAACCGGGCGAGGAATTGGGTGGCTCTTGCTGGCCACGCGGCTCGGTCTGCGTCTGCAGCGTTGCCACCTTCTCCTGCCGCCACTTCCGGGTGAGGAGGACGAGCATGATGATGAACTCGCCAAGATTCAGTGCCGAGGTGATGATGGCGAACTCCGGAACCCGTTGCGCTGCCTCAATGAGGTAGTCCCAGAGGGAGTGCGAGGCGATGATGAGGAGGATGCTCTTCGTGTAGTCGTACATGAGTGCATAGAACAATCCCGCGATGAAGGTGGACACAAGCTGCGCCAGCATGTTCTTCAAGGAGAATCCAGCGAGGATGTTGACCGAATGGAGCAGGCTGAACATCAACGCAGAGACGAGTAGGGCGCCCCTGATGTCCTGTCCGTGCGGTGCACGGGATAGTCCGACGTAGAGGATCCGCCGGAACATCATTTCCTCCGCGGTTCCGACGAGGAATGCCACCACGATCGGGATCAGGAAGGCGGAACTCGGTTCCCCGTTCGTGAACCAGAAGTACAGGGTCATACCCACCATCGGGAGGAACAGCAGGAGGAACAAGAAGTACCGTCTCCGCCCGGTGTGTACGGGGACGAGTCGCTTGCGGAGAACGAAGAAGCAGCACAGTGTCCCCGCTGCCAGCAGGCAGAGGAATGGTAGGAGCGCTTTGGTGTAGCTGGGGTCGGTGTAGCTCACGTGGGAAAAGTGATAGATTATGATGTTGGCAAGGCCCATCGTGAGAATATAAGTGATCGCGCATGCCAGCGTGATCCGTGCGGTTTTTGTTCGTATCACATTACCTCCCGGTAGAAGCGATTCATTAGGCATTGGGGTCGCGCGTCTCCCGCAGCTGATGTCGCACATCGTGTCCTAGATTCAAACGGCGAGTCCGCTTCTGGCTGACGGTCTTCTGGGGCTGTATCCGGTCTGCTGCCCTCCGCATTATCAGAGGTTTATTCGTGGAGCTGTCGTGGATTCTGTTCATCGTTACAGGGGGATCGCATCTGGGGACAGCAGACCACTGGCCCCGAGGCGCTTCATTAAGGGGCATTCAAAGCGCAGGGCGAGCCGCGGGAGTGCACGCTACCACAATTTTTTTCTTGACCCAAGGGGTGCTGGCGCCCGGCTTGGAGAACCTCCCCATGGTCAGGGTCGGCCTCCCGTGGAGGATTCCCTGGATTGCACCATGAAAATAATCGACCGATGGTTCGAGGAATGCTTTCACTAGGGGTTTTCGTGGGCTGTGGCGGTCAGGCGCCATGGCCCGTGCCCCGGCTGCCCGTAGACTTCCGCCCATGAGCCCATCACTGGAGATCCACGTCATCGCCGACTCCTCGGGTGAGACGGCCGCGCGGCTGGCCAGGGCGGCCCGCATGCAGTTCCCCGACCACGAGTTCCAGATCGTCCGGCACTCCCGGGTGCACAACGCCGAGCAGATGCTCGAGGTGTTCGACGCGATCAGTGCCTCCGCAGACCCCGAGCGGGGCCAGGCCGGACGCGCCATCTTCTACACCCTCGTCAACGGCGAACTGCGCGGCATGGTCGCCCGCTTCTGCAACGACAAGTCCATCCCCTGCGCCGACCTCATGGGCGACGCCCTCAGCGCGCTGAGCGAGGCCGCCGGCGCGGACGCCGACGAGGTGCCGATGCGCCCGGTCGGTGTCGAGGCCGACTACTTCGACCGCATCTCGGCCATGGAGTTCGCCGTGCGCAACGACGACGGTGTCATGCCCGACTCGCTGCGCGAGTGCGACATCTGCCTGGTGGGCGCCTCCCGCTCGGGCAAGACACCGCTGTCCATCTACCTCGGCTATGCCGGCTACAAGACGGTGAACGTGCCGATCGTGCCGGGCATCGCCCCGCCGCCGCAGCTGCGGGCCATCGACCGCTGGCGGATCGTCGGTCTGACGATCGACGCCGAACGCCTGCTGCAGATCCGCACCCGTCGCGTGAAGGGGCTGGGTGGTTTCGGGCAGAAGGACGGCTACTCCGATCTGTTGAGCATCTACGACGAGCTCGACGAGGTCGGCCAGGTCCAGCGCTCCCTCGGCTGCCCCGTCATCGACACCACCGGGCTGGCCCTGGAGGAGGCGGCGGCCCGGGTCATCGAGATCGTCGAGGAGCGCGCCCGCAGGGCCGGCGCCCACCTGCGCCGCCCGGCCGGTTCCATGAAACTGGCCCCGTGACCGGTGCGGCTCGGCGTGTTCGCCTGGAGAAAACACCTCAGAAAGCGCCCGATGTGCCTGTCAGGGCTTACAGTGATCCTGTCAAGAGGCCGTGCCTCGTGTCGCCGGTCTCGCTCCGTGGCGGGCCAGTTGAGCCCCCCCGCCCGGAAAGGGGAGAATCAGGCGTGCACCCGTCACCGGCGTGCAACGGTGGAACCATCGGAAACCAGTAGTGGCTGCCCGGTTGGTTCGCACAATCGAAGAGACAAGTGAAACGCAGGCGTCATCGCCATCGGTGCCGACCCCGTCGTCAGCGCTGGCCGTCGCCGGTGGGTGATACAGGCGTCCAGCAGGGGCCCCGCCCACGCAGATGCATGTCAAAGGAGAATGTGCAGTGAGTGAAAAGTACATCTACGATCTGTCCGAGGGCGACGCCTCGATGAAGTCGCTCCTGGGCGGCAAGGGCGCCGGTGTCGCCGAGATGATGCGTCTCGGTGTCCCGGTTCCCGACGGGTTCACCGTCACCACCCAGGCCTGTATCGAGACCATGAACAACAACGGCGAATGGCCCGATGGTCTCCGCGAACAGATCGCCGACGCGCTCTCCCGCTTCGAGCAGCGCGCCGGGCGCGTGCTCGGCGCCACCGAGAAGCCGCTGCTCGTCTCTGTCCGCTCCGGCGCCGTCGTCTCGATGCCCGGCATGATGGACACCATCCTCAACCTCGGCATCTCCGACGAGTCGGTCGGCGCCATCGCCGCCGAGTCCGGCAACGAGCGTTTCGCCTGGGACTGCTACCGCCGCTTCATCCAGATGTACGGCGAGGTCGTCGAGGGCCTGAGCTCCCACGTCTACGAGGACGCGCTGACCGCCATGAAGCAGGCCAAGGGCGTCGAGGCCGACACCGACCTGACCGCCGAGGACCTCAAGGAACTCACCGCCGAGTTCAAGCGCATCTCCAACGAGGAGCTGGGCGGCAACTGGACGAACGACCCCCGCGAGCAGCTGATCCGCGCCGTCGAGGCCGTCTTCCGCAGCTGGCAGAACCCGCGCGCCCAGGTCTACCGCAAGGCCAACCACATCCCCGACGACCTCGGCACCGCCGTCAACGTCATGCAGATGGTCTTCGGCAACCGCGGCGATACCAGCGCCACCGGCGTCTGCTTCACCCGCAATCCCTCCACCGGCGAGAAGGCCCTGTACGGCGAGTTCCTCACCAACGCCCAGGGCGAGGACGTCGTGGCCGGCATCCGTACGCCCCGCCCGCTGTCCGAGCTGAAGGACGTGCTGCCGGAGGCCTACGACCAGCTCATCACTACGATGAGCACGATGGAGAACCATTACCGCGACATGCAGGACATGGAGTTCACCATCGAGAACGGCAAGCTCTACATGCTGCAGACCCGCAACGGCAAGCGCACCGCAGCCGCTGCGCTGAAGGTCGCCGCCGATCTCGTCGACGAGGGCCTCATCGACAAGGAGGAGGCGGTCCGCCGCATCGAGCCCGAGCAGCTCGACCAGCTCCTGCACCCGGCCATCGACCCCAACCACACCGCCACCGCGGTCGTCACCGGCCTGCCCGCCAGCCCCGGCGCCGGCGTGGGCGCGGCCGTCTTCGACGCCGACACGGCCGCCGAGAAGGGCGCCGCCGGTGAGCCCGTCATCCTCATCCGCTTCGAGACGACCCCTGACGACATTCACGGCGTGCTGCAGGCCCAGGGCGTGCTCACCGCCCACGGCGGCATGACGAGCCACGCGGCCGTCGTCGCCCGTGGTTTCGGCAAGCCGTGCGTCGCCGGCGCCACGACGATCAAGATCGACCCCGACGCCAAGACCGTCACCATCGGTGACACCGTCATCCGCGAGGGCGACGTGATCACCCTCAACGGCTCCACCGGCGAGGTCTTCAACGAGGAACTCACGCTCATCCCGCCGCGCCTCAACGAGGACTTCCTCAAGGTGGTCGGCTGGGCCGACGAGATCCGCGACCTGGGTGTGGAGGCCAACGCCGACAACGGCCCCGACGCCGCCAAGGCCCGCGAGCTGGGTGCGGAGGGCATCGGCCTGTGCCGTACCGAGCACATGTTCTTCGGCGAGCACCGCCTGCCGGCCATGCGCGAGATGATCCTCGCCACCAACGACGAGGAGCGCCAGAGCGCCCTCGACACGATCCTGCCGATGCAGCAGGACGACTTCGAGGCCATCTTCACCGCGATGAAGGGGCTGCCCGTCACCGTCCGGCTGCTCGATCCGCCGCTGCACGAGTTCATGCCCGACCTGGTCAGCCAGGCCCTCAAGGTGCAGGAACTGGAACTCACCGGAGCCGACGAGGCCACGCTGGAGTCCGAGCGCGCCCTGCTGGCCCAGGTCCGCAAGCTGCACGAGCAGAACCCGATGCTCGGCACCCGCGGTTGCCGGCTGGGCATGCTCTACCCGCAGATCCCCGACATGCAGGCCCGCGCCATCACCCGCGCCGCCCTTGCCGTCCTCGACCGCGAGGGCGAGACGGTGCAGCTGCAGATCATGATCCCGCTCGTCCACCTGGAGCAGGAGCTGAAGACCCAGCGCGAGATCGTCGTCAAGGCAGTCGACGACGAGCTCGCCAAGGCCGGCAAGCAGCTCGACTACCAGGTCGGCACCATGATCGAGCTGCCGCGCGCGGCCCTGTGCGCCGACCAGATCGCCCAGCACGCCGACTTCTTCAGCTTCGGCACGAACGACCTGACGCAGACCACGCTGGGCATCAGCCGCGACGACGCCGAGAACGGCTTCCTCGGCTGGTACGAGAGCGACGGGGTCGTCCAGCGCGACCCGTTCGCCACGGTCGACGTCGACGGTGTCGGGCAGCTGGTGAGGATGGGCGTCGAGAAGGGCCGCTCGGTCAACCCGAAGCTCGGCACGGGCGTCTGCGGTGAGCACGGCGGTGACCCCGATTCGATCGCCTTCTTCCAGACGGTGGGCCTGGACTACGTGTCCTGCTCGCCGTACCGGGTCCCGATCGCCCGGTTCGCCGCTGCCAAGGCCAAGCTGGCTCAAGCAGACGCCGCGAAGTGACCGCAATGGGCGCGGGGCCGTGATTCGGCTCCGCGCCCATTGACTGTGGCCGGTCATGGCGGGCCACAATGAAGAAAGGCCGCTCAGGCGGCGAAGCCAAGGAAAGGACGACGCATGGCTGACCAGGTCAATGACGCCGCGAACGCACGGTCCCGGAACTCCTGGCACGCCGGGCTCGGGGGCTGGCGTGTCTCCTACCAGCCCGGTTCGTGGCTCGTACTGTCGGGCCCCAGCTCGCTGGTGATGCTGGATGCCCAGCCCGGCCAGGCCAGCGAGTTCGTCAACGAGCTGTGGGAGGACGTCGTCGGCGCCGCCTCGGTGGGCGCTCTCGTGAGCAAGCTCGCGGCGCGCGGCCTGGACCGCATCGCCGACCTGGCCGTCCTGTTCATCGAGAACGGGGTCATGCGCACCCTCGTCCGTGGCGGCGTACGGGTGCTCGACGCCGAGACGGGCTCGCCCCTCGTCGAGGGAACCGGCGTCATCACGTGGCGCGAGGCCCAGATTCCCACCGGACGGGTCCGGGTCGACGTCGGCCAGAGCACCGGCGGGCTCGAGCTGCCGCTCGTCGTCGGCGCGGCCCAGTGCTCCGGCCTGCTCGTCGACCTGAACGATCTGCCGCCCGTGGCCGTCGAGGAAGAACTCGCCGCGCCCGCCCAGCCCGTTGCCGGCGCGCGGGGCGAGCAGTGGCTTCCGGTCGGAGAGAGCGGGGACGGTGCTCCGCTGCTCGCCGGTCCGGTACCAGGGGCCGGCCACCACCGCGACTGGGGCGGCCCGGTCCCGGGGACATCGGCCCTGGAGGCCGGGGCGGCCCCGGCCGCCGAGACCGCCGATGCGCGGCAGCCCGCCGGCTCGTCACCGGCCGCCACCATGCAGTTCGACGTTCCCGGCGAGATGGCCGAGGGCCGCTACGACCAGCCAGGTCCCTCCTCCGAGGAGCCGCCGGCGGCCCGCTCCGGTCAGGAGCCCGCGCAGGGCGAGTCCGCTGATGCCACGCCGATGAACTGGATGGCGCAGCAGCCGCGTGACGACTCCTTCATGTACGAGAAGACCGAGGTGCTCGGGGGCGGCCAGAGTGCCCTGGGCGAGCCGGGGCAGTCCTCGACCGGCAGCCACCAGCGGGTCCCGGCGGCCGATGAGGCCGCCGCGCAGCAGTACGTGGCCGATGAGGCCGCCGCGCAGCAGTACGTGGCCGATGAGGCCGCCGCCCAGCAGCCCGGGAACGAGCCCGCGCCCGCCTGGGACGGCAAGCCATGGACCCCCGCCGACGGCTACGGCCCGGCCGAGCCCGCAACGGATCAGGGGTTCGGTTCTTCACCGGAGCAGTACGCTCCCGCGGAGCGCACCCTCGGCCAGGAGCCGGTCGGCGCCGATCGTCCGGCCGAGCAGTACGGCCCGGCAGAACGCACTCTCGGGCAGGAGGCCGTCGAGTCCTACGGCGCCGCGAGCCCCTCCCGGGGCGACTGGTCGCCGCCGGAGCAGCCCAGGGCCTTCGCCCAGGTCGTCACCATCAGTGGCCTCTCGCAGCCGCTCAACGGCCCGCTGCTCATCGGCCGCTCCCCGCAGTTGCCCGAGGGCATGGTCGCCGAGACCCTGCGCGTGCCGAGCCCGCACCACGACATCTCGCGCTCGCACGTCTACTTGGAGCCCCAGAACGGTCAGGTCCTCGTGGCCGACATGAACTCCACGAACGGCACGATCGTCTACATGCCCAATGCGAATCCGCTGCGTCTCGAGGACGGCCAGTCGATCCTCGTCCCGGTGGGCACCACGCTCGACCTGGGGGACGGCGAGCAGGTCAATCTCTCGGTGCCGCTGGGCTGAGCGGCGTCGGGGCGCGGGCGCCGGGCACGACCGGCCGGGGGACTGTCCCGCCGGGGTGCTGCTCGCCGGGCTGGCCGGCGGTATCGGCCCCGCCCGCGGGGTGCTGCGTGCCGGTGCGGTCTCTACGATGGCTTCCTGCGCCGAGGGCGCCCGGAACTCCTATCCGGCGGCCGGACGGGTCCGGGTCTTTTCTCGCCGGGCGGGCATGATGATGGCCCGGGGCCGTGTCAGAGATCAGGTCAGGCGGGCCTGGATCAGTGTCTTCTGCGGGTGACGATCGTCTGCACGACGGCGATGACCGCCGGGGTGATGGCCAGGGCGATGTGTACGGCACGGGAGCGCATGACACCGTCCGCGACCCTGGCGATGCTGTTGCGGCTGCGCCGCACGGTGCTGAGCGTGCCGCCGCGGCGCTCCTCGCCCTGTTCCCCCGACTCGGTGAATGAGACCAATTGCGACATCGTGATCGCCCCCGACCTGTTCCGGTTTCCGGGCCGGCGTGCGCGACCGGTCCTGATCCCAGGGTACGACAGGCATGAGAGGGGCTCGGGGTGGCCCGGCCCTGCTCAGCGGCGCCCGCGGAAGGGGCCCTGCCGTCCCTTGGCCCTGGCGGCCTGAGCCGGCTGGAGTTCGTCCACGAGCGTGTCGGCCACCTTGTCCGGCCCCAGGATGCGCGGCATGCGCAGCGTGAAGCAGGAGTAGCCGGGGTGGGAGTCGACCGTTGCGCTGCCGTGGTGGGCGTTCATGACCGATGCCACGATCGCCAGGCCCAGCCCGGTGGATCCCTCCTCGGAGTGCGTCCGTGCCGCGTCGGCCCGGGCGAAGCGCTCGAAGACGTGGTCGATGATCTCGGGCGGCACGCCGGGGCCGTTGTCCTCGACGGTGATGACCGCGTCCCGGCCGTCGGCCCGGACCGTCGTCGTGACGACCGTGCCGGCCGGCGTGTGCTTGCGGGCGTTCGACAGCAGATTGGCGACGACCTGGTGCAGCTGGAGTTCGTTGGCGTGCACCATGAGCGGGCTGTCGGGCAGTTTGAGACGCCAGGTGTGGTCGCGGCTGGAGACCTGCGCGTCGGAGACCGCGTTGAGCACGATCTCCCCGGTGTCCACGTCGGTGAACTCGGTCTCTCGTCCGGCGTCGAGGCGGGCCAGCAGGAGCATGTCGTCGACGAGCGAGCTCATTCGCCGTGCCTCGCTGGCGATGCGGTTCATGGCGAACTCGGTGTTCTCGCTGAGCTGTTCGGGGCGTTTGAGGCTGAGCTCGGCGTAGCCGCGGATGGCGGCCAGCGGGTTGCGCAGCTCGTGGCTGGCGTCCGCGACGAACTGCTTGACCTTCGACTCGGACTTCTCGCGGGCCTTCAGCGCGTCCTCGACGTTGTCGAGCATGCGGTTGAAGGAACGCCCGACGCGCCCCACCTCGTTGCGTGGGTTGAGGTCGCGGGCGTCCAGCCGGTCAGGCAGGGTGACCAGGCCCGTCTCGAGGTCCATCTCGGAGACGGTGTTGGCCGTGGTCATGAGGCGGTTGAGCGGCGCCAGCGTCTGACGCACGACGGCCGTCGCGGCGACCGCCGAGGCGACGATGGCGAGCGCCACGATGATGGCCTCGGCCAGGATGAGGCGCTGCATCGCATGGGTCCACTGCGTCATCGGGACCCCGACGTAGAGCGTGCCGCGCACGCTCGAGGTGGAGCCGTCCTCGCCGACGATGGCGACCAGGACTGAGCGGGCCATGATGCGGTAGCCCCCCAGCTCGGGCAGCTTGATGTCGTGGGGCTTGCCGTCCGCGGCGATCTCGGCGATCTTCGTGTTCACCTCGGCGGAGGTCTTGACGGTGTTGCGCCGGTCGACGTCCTCGATGATGCCTTGGACGTTGTTCTCGGTGTCGATGAGGACGACGACGGCGCCCACCGGCAGGCCGCCCAGCGGGACGTCACTCGTGCCGAAGATCGAGTCGGTCGCCGAGGTGCCCTGGCCCTGCTCGTCGGGGGAGCTGTCACCCGTGCTCGGTGGGTTGTCCTGCGGTTGGTTCCCGGTCGTGGCCTGCAGGCCCAGCGCCTCCGCGAGCTGGGTGTCCACCTGCTGCACCAGGATGTGGTGCACCATGATGGCGCTGAACATGCTCAGGATGATCGCGACGGCGGCGACAATCGCGCTGAGCCGGATGACGAGCTTGTAACTCAGCGTGCCCCGGCCCATCGGGTGCCAGGGCTGCTCCTCGGGGTCGTCGCCGGCCGACGTGGCGCGGTCCGTCCCGGAGGCACTGACACCGGCCGGCTTGACAGCCGAGGGAGGCGCGGAGTGCTTCGGCTCAGCTGACAGCCGGCTTGAGAACATATCCGGCGCCCCTCATGGTGTGGATCATCGGTGCCCGGCCGGCGTCGATCTTCTTGCGCAGATAGCTGATGTACAGTTCCACGACGTTCGCCTGGCCACCGAAGTCGTAGTTCCAGACCCGGTCGAGGATCTGGGCCTTCGACAGCACGCGCTTGGGATTGCGCATGAGATAGCGCAGCAGCTCGAACTCGGTGGCGGTCAGGTGGATCTCCTCGCCGCCGCGGGTGACCTCGTGCGAGTCCTCATCCAGGACGAGGTCGCCGACGATCAGTTCGGACTCGGAGCGCTTGGAGGCGGCGCCGCTGCGGCGCAGCAGGGCGCGCAGGCGCGCCATGACCTCCTCGACGCTGAACGGCTTGGTGACGTAGTCGTCCCCGCCCGCGGTGAGACCGTTGATGCGGTCGGTGACGGCATCCTTCGCGGTGAGGAAGATGACGGGGATCTCGGGCTGCTCGGCGCGGATGCGCCGCATGACCTCGAGGCCGTCGAAGTCGGGCAGCATCATGTCCAGGACGACCGCGTCGGGGTGCACATCGCGGGCGACCCGAACCGCCTCGGAGCCGCTGGCCGCGGTGCTGGGGTCCCAGCCCTCGTAGCGCATGGCCATGGACAGGAGTTCGGTGAGGCTCGGTTCATCATCGACGGCGAGCACGCGGATCGGGGTGCCGTCGGGGCGGGAGATGGTTTCCGGGGACTGTGGGCCTGACATGTGTCTACTGTGACAGTTGTCCCGCTGCCTTTTCTATCCATCGGCTTTCGGTTTTCTGTGAGAAGAACGGATTTGCTGCTGGATGCGGGGCAGAGTGGTCCTCTGCCGGTTCGCCGCGCCATCGAAGGTACCGCTGCTGGGTGCGCGGAGTCGGGCCGCAGCGGCGGCGGCTGCTCAGATGATCGTCTCACCGGCACCGAGCGCGCCGGGCCGGGTCGTGCCGCGGGGCGATTCGGTGAGTCCGGTGCGGGCGGCCGACCGGGATGAACACGTCAAGATGAACACTTGGTGAACAGGGGCGCCCCGTCCTGGGGCGGCCGGCCCGGATGCGTAAGAATCGAACCCGACAGCCAGATGTCGCCCAGACCCTGCGGATGTCTCGTCCGGGGGTGGACATCCCGGGGCGACCGGTCCGATCGAGCCGGACTGCCATGATTGCGTGAGGTGCGTGATGACAGCAGTTGCAAGCGACTGTAGTGACAGGCGTGAGCACCGATGATGACATTGGCTCTGGTGGTGATCGTCGTCATCACGGCACTCGTGTTCGATTTCACGAACGGCTTTCACGACTCCTCGAACGCCATGGCCACCTCCGTGGCCACCGGCGCCTTCAAGCCCAGGACCGCCGTCGCCGTCGCGGCCGTCCTCAACATCATCGGCGCCTGCCTGTCCACCGAGGTCGCCAAGACGATCAGCTCCGGCATCGTCAATGACGCCCTGGTGACCCCGCAGATGGTCTTCGCCGGCCTGGCCGGCGCCATCATCTGGAACCTCGTCACCTGGCTGCTCGGCCTGCCGTCCAGTTCCTCGCACGCCATGTTCGGCGGGCTCATCGGCGCCGTCCTCGTCACGGCCGGCCACAACGGCGTGCACTGGAGCGTCATCATCTCCAAGATCGTGCTCCCCGCACTCATGGCGCCCGCCGTTGCCGGCCTCGCCGCCGCCGTCGCCACCTGGTGCGCCTACCGCATCACCCGCCGCTCGGTGACGCACGCCGGCCGCGCCTTCCAGATGGGCCAGCGCATCTCGGCCTCGATGGTGGCCCTGGCCCACGGCACCTCCGACGGGCAGAAGACGATGGGCATCATCACCCTCGTCCTTGTGGCGGCCGGCATGCAGGAGCCGGGCAGCCACCCGCACTGGTGGGTCATCGCCCTGGCCGGCGGCGCCATCGGGCTGGGCACCTACTCCGGTGGCTGGCGCATCATGCGCACCATGGGCAGCCGCCTGGTGAAGGTCGAGCCGCCGCAGGGCTTCTGCGCCGAGACGGCCTCGACCGTCGCGATCCTGGCCTCCAGCCACCTCGGCTTCGGGCTGTCCACCACCCACGTGTGCACCGGCTCGATCCTCGGCTCGGGCGTCGGGCGGCGCACCAAGGTCAACTGGTCGATCGCCGGCCAGATGGGCAGCGCCTGGATCGCCACGCTGCCGTGCGCTGCGGTCGTCGGCGCCCTGGCCGGCTGGCTCGCCGAACGCGGCATCGTCGGCATGCTCCTCGTGGGCGCGCTCCTCGTGGCCTCAGCCCTCGCGATTCTCGCCAGGGCGAATCGCAGCAAGGTGCACCGCGGCAATGTGAACGACGTGCCCGCCCCCGGTGCCGCAGAGCGCACCGTCGAGGACGTTCCGGCGCCCGCCGGCTCCGTCGCCCACGAGGCCGAGAAGGTGCTCGACGACGCGATGGGGCGTGTCCCCGGCGCCGGCGTGCCGAGCCGCGACCAGCGTTTGACCGGTAGCGGAGTCGGTACGTGAACATCAACTGGGGCGCGCTGGGCGTTGTCAGCCTCGTCACCCTGCTCGGCACGGTCTTCGTCGTCTGCGTGGTCTCGTGTGCGGCCCTGCTCTCCGACCTGTCCCACGCGCGCGCCCAGGCGGGCAGGCCCTCGCCGATGCTGAGGGCCGCCGCCATCGCCCTCGTCTGCTGCTGCGGGGCCATCCTGCTGTTCGGCCTGTGGCTGATGATCCCGTATTTCTGACCGTCAGCAGGGCACCGGGACGGCTCCCGTGAGCACCCGGGCCGGTGCCCTGGGACGGCTCTACACTGGTCGCCATGCGGTTGCCCCGTCCACACCTGAGCCCCGGCCGTCGGTCGCGCATCCGCCGGCCGCACGCCGAGCCGCCCTCGGTGGGGGGCTCGATCGGCGCGCTGGCCGGCTATGTCGCCGCCTACTCGCCGTCCCTGCTGCCCCGCACGTGGGCCTTTCAGGGGGTCATCGCCGCCATCTCGTCCGCCTTCGGCTACCAGGTGGGCATGCTCACCGGATGGGCCGGGGGCCTGCTCGGTGACGTCCTGGGGCTGCGATTCGATCCGCGGAAACTCAGCCGGGGTGGGCAGCGGGCCCTCACCGTCGCCGCGCTCGCCGCCGCAGCGGCCGCAGCCGTCGGCGTCCCGCTGGCGGCCCAGCGCTCCCAGCGCCGCACGGCCCGCGCCTGCCACGCCGACGAGCCGACCGCCGGCTGGCAGCTCGCCTCGGCGGCCGCGACGGCCGGCGTCTTCCTGCTGCTCCAGGCCCAGTGGCGGGCCACTGCCGCCGCCATCGACTGGGTCGGGACGCGCCTGCACGGGCGCATCGCCTGGCGGGTGGCCGAACGGCTGGTCGCCACGCTCGTCGTGCTGACCACCATCGTCGCCATCTTCGACACCGTCATCCTGCACGGCGTCATCCAGGTGGGACGCACCGCCTCGGGGCGTCTCGACCTCACCACGCCCGACGGCATGCACGAACCCTCCTCGCCCAACCGGTCGGGCAGCCCGGCCTCCCGTGAGGCCTGGTCCACCCTCGGCCTGCAGGGCAAGATCTTCGTCACCGGGGGGCCCGATGCCGTGCGCATCGCGCAGGTGACCGCCGGCCCGGCGAGGGAGCCGCTGCGCGTCTACGCGGCGATGGGCTCACGCAGCCTGCGCGGGCTCACCGAGGCGGTCCTGGCCGAGATGGACCGCACCGACGCCTGGAGCCGCGCGAACCTGTGCATCGTCACCACCACCGGGCGCGGCAGCGCCAACGAATGGAGCGCCTCGGCCTTCGAGTACCTGACCCGGGGAGACTGCTGCACCATCGGCATGCAGTACTCGGGCCTGCCCAGCGCCATCACGCTGTTCACCGACAAGCAGATCCCCGTCGTCGCCTCACGCGCCCTCTTCGAGGCCATCGAGCGGCGCCTGCTGGCCCTGCCCCCCGATCGGCGCCCCAGGGTCTACATGGCCGGCGAGTCGCTCGGCGCCTTCGGCTCCAACGGCGTCTTCACCGACGTCGACGACCTGCTCGCCCGCGTCGACGGCGCCGTCTGGATGGGGGCGCCCGATTTCACCCCGCTCAAGTCCGAACTCACCGCGGGCCGCGACGAGGGCTCGACGGTGGTCGTGCCGGTCGTCGACGGCGGCCGCCACGTGCGTTTCGCCGGCCAGCCCTGGCACCTGACCCACTCCGAGTTCGGCCGCGAACTCGGCCCGTGGGCGTTCCCCCGCATCGTCTACCTGCAGAACGACACCGACCCGGTCGTGTGGTGGGGCACGAGACTGCTGTGGCGCCGGCCCGAGTGGTTCGACGGCTTGCGCGCCCCGGACAGCACGATGGCGCGCATGCACTGGGTGCCGTTCGTCACCTTCTGGCAGGTGGCCTGCGACATGCCGGTGTGCGCACGCATGCTCGAGGGCTTCGGTCACAAGTACTCGGCCACCCAGGTCGTGCCGGCCTGGGCGTCGGTGCTCGGCGGTGAGCCCACCGACGACAACGAGGCTATCGTCGAGGCGCTGGTCGAGGACATCAGGGGGCGCCGCGCCCCGCGGCGCTGAGCCGTCCGGGACGGGTCAGCGCCCGGACCGTGTCGTCCCGCGGCGGGCCGGGGCCGTCAGCGGGTCGGTGGGCCACGGGTGTTTCGCGTAGCGGCCGCGGTTCTCGGCACGCACCTGCGGGTAGACGTTCGTCCAGAACGACGCCAGGTCGTCGGTGAGCGCGAGCGGCCGGCGGGCCGGGCTCAGCAGTTCCATGAGCACCGGGACGCCGGCGATGCTGGGGCCGGCCTGCATGCCGAAGCACTCCTGCAGTTTGACGCTGAGCACGGGCTGCCCGCCGGTCCCGGCCGCCGGGTAGCGAACGCGGATGCGCGAGCCGGTCGGCACCTTCAGACGTTCGGGCGCGATCGTGTCGAGTTCGGCCAGCTGGTGCCAGTCGAGGAGCTCGCGCAGGGCATCGGCCACGTCGATCCCGTAGGTGCTGGAACAGTCCCGCAGCCGGTGGGCGAGCCAGGCCGGGGCCCGGTCGGTGAGCGCCTCGACGCTCATGTCGGGCCACTGCCCGCCCCGGACCCGGTGCACGAAGGCCAGCCGGTCGCGCAGCGCCAGCGCCGCATCGGACCAGCGCAGCAGGCCGGGGGCGTCGAGTCCCAGCCCCTGCACGGCGAGCTGCCCGACGGCGAAGGCCTCCTGCTCCTGGGCCCGGGGCGTGCAGGGCGTGCTCGACAGGACGATCGCGCCGAGCCGTCGTTCGAGACGGCCCCGGACGCGTCCGCTGCCGCGGTCCCAGCTCAGCGCCGTCGACTCCGTCACCGCAGGGCCGGCGGTCACGGCGGTGGCCTCGTCGATGGGCGCGGCGGCCCGTACGAGACTGCCGGAGCTGTTCGCCGGGCCGGCCTCGACGCGGCTCAGCCGGCCGATGGCGAGCCATTCGTGCTGGCCCAGCGGTCCCGGCGGCACGTCGGCGCCGGTGCCCGAGACGGTGAGGAAGGACTGCCCGTCGCCGCGCCGGCGGGCGATCCACTCCGGGTGGGCCAGCGCGGTGACCAGACCGACCGCCCGCTCCCCGGACGCCCCGCCGTGCCCCGCCTCGCCACTCCCGGGGGACCGTTCGGGCTGGGAGGGGGACGGGGCGTGCCGCTCGGCGGATCGGTGGGCGAGGGAGGCGAGCCGCGCGGACTCGTGCCGCCACTCCCGCGCCCCCGGCGCGTCACCGCGGGTCAGCGACCGGGAGCGGGCGACCAGGTCGGCGTCGGCCGGTGCGTCCCCGGCGGCGAGCATGGCGACGACCCGGGCGGCCGCCTGCGCGCCGATCCGGTCCGCGCCGTCCAGGAGTGCGCGGGCCAGCCGCGGTTCGACCGGCACCCGGGCCAGGCGCCGCCCCAGATCGGTGACCCGCTCGTCGGCGTCGAGCGCGCCGAGCTGCTGCAGCAGGGCGACGGCCCGGTCGGCTCCGGCGGCGGGCAGCGGGTCGGGGAGCGCCATCGACGCGCCGCGCGCGTCCCCCCAGCAGGCCAGCGCCAGGACGAGGCCAGACAGCTCGGCGACCCGCACCTGCGGGACGGCCTGGTGGGCCATGCCCGCCCACTCGTCGGCGGCGAAGCAACGCACCGCCGTGCCGGGCCCGAGCCGGGCCGCCCGCCCGGCCCGCTGCTCGGCGCTGGCCCGCGACTCGCGGATCGTCACCAGGCCCTGCACGCCGCGGCCCGTGTCGAGGCGGGGCTCACGCGACAGGCCCGAGTCGACGACGGCCCGCACGCCCGGCACCGTCAGACTCGACTCGGCCACGGAGGTGGCCACGATGATGCGCGGTGCGTCGCCGCCGGTCAGGACCGCGTCCTGCTCACGGGCGGACTGGGCGCCCGACAGCCCCATCGTCTCGATGCCGGGCACCCGGACGAGCCCGAGCAACTCGGCCACATCGCGCCGGGTGGGGACGAAGACCAGCACCGAACCGTCGGCGCGCCCCGCCGCCTTCTCCGCGAGGCCGGCCAGGTGCGCAGCGAAGGCGCGCGACAGGTGCCCGCGGTGCGTGGCAGCCGCCCCGCCCGGCGCCGGCGCGTACGAGACCTCGAGATCGAAGAGCGCGCCCGGCACGTCGACGATCCGCGCCGCCGGCCCCAGCAGCCCGGCCCAGGCCCCGGCGTCGAGCGTGGCGGACATGACGGCCAGCGTCAGGTCCTCGCGCAGCTCGGCCACGTCGTGGGCCATCGCGAACGCCAGGTCGGTGTCCAGGTCACGTTCGTGCACCTCGTCCAGGATGATCGCCCCGATCCCGGCAATGTCGGGATCGGCCAGCAGCCGATTGACCAGGACGCCGGCCGTCACGAACTCGACACGTGTCGCGCCGCTGGTGCGGGACTGGCCGCGCACCGTGAACCCCACCTCGCCGCCGAGCCGCGTCCCGGTCAGCTGGGCCAGGCGGCGGGCGGCGGCACGCGCCGCCATGCGCCGCGGCTGGGTCACGACGACCCGCCCCGGCCGCGCCGGGTCGCGGGCCTCCAGGGCGTTGGCGACGATGGCCGGGACGACCGTCGTCTTGCCCGAGCCCGGGGGAGCGGTGACGACGATCCGCGCGCCGGCCGGCGACACGGCCCCGGCCAGCAGCTGCGCCTGCCGCCCGACCGGCAGGCCTGCGGCGATGGCGGGAATGTCGAACACGCCCCGAAGTCTGCCACGCCGGCCCCGCCGCACCAGCCCGGCGGCGCGCCCGGGGGCGGGCAGCGGCCGCGGTCCTCGGCGCCTCGACGGCCGGCCCGGGACCCGGCGCGGACGGCTCAGTGCTCGCTCGGCTCGCGATGCCCGGGGTGGTCGAGGTCGATGGCTGCCAGTTCGCCGACGATGACGAGCGAGGGGGGCCGCACCCTGCGGGCCGCCATCGCCTCGGCGGCCTGGCCGAGCGTGGTCGTCCACGAGTCCTGGTCGGGCAGGGAGGCGTTGGACACCACCCCGACGGGCGTGGCGGGCGGCAGGCCGCCGGCGATCAGCTCGGGGGCGATGTCGCGCAGGTGCGCGACACCCATGAGGATCACCAGCGTGGTCCGCGTCCTGGCCAGCTCCCGCCAGGGCACCTCGGAGCGGGGGTCGTTCGGCGAGACGTGCCCGGAGACCACGGTGAAGCCCTGCACCAGGTGCCGGTGCGTCAGCGGGATGCCCGCCAGCGCCGGACCCGAGGTGGACGAGGTGACGCCCGGAATGACGCGCACCGGGACGCCGGCCTCGGCGCAGGCCTGCCACTCCTCACCGCCGCGGCCGAAGACGAAGCAGTCGCCGCCCTTGAGCCGGACCACTCTCTCACCCGCCCTGGCGTGCGCGACGAGCAGCTGGTTGATCCGTTCCTGCGGCACGTACTCGCCCTGGGGAACCTTGCCGACCGGGATGCGCTCGGCGCCGGCCGGGGCCTCGTCGAGGACCTCGGCGGGGGCCAGCCGGTCGTAGAGCACGGCGTCGGCCTGCCGGATGGCCTTGAGCCCGGCCAGGGTGATGAGATCGGGATCACCGGGCCCGCCCCCCACGAGGGTGACGGTGCCGGGCTGCAACGTGATGTCCATGTGTCCTTCCTCGCTGGCCGGTGCGCGGCTCAGCGCGTGCCAGGCTCGGTGAGCAGAGCGATGGCCTGCTCAAGATTACGGGGTCGCTGCCGCGAACCCAGCGCCGCGGCCAGGGCGAGCGGCCACGGCGTCTCCAGGTGGGCACGCGAGACGAGCCCGGCGTCGGCCAGCAGCTCGTCCGCCGGCCCCTGCTGCACGGTGGCGTCGTGGACCACGGCGACCTCGTCGGCCCAGTCCAGGGCCAGCGCCACGTCGTGGGTCGCCATGAGGATCGTCGTCCCCGCCGCCGTGAGCCGGTCGAGCATGATGCGTGTCTGCCGGACGCCGGCGGGGTCGAGGCCGGCCGTCGGCTCGTCCAGCAGAAGCAGATCGGGGCGCATGGCCACCGCACCGGCCGTCGCGACGCGCTTGCGTTCCCCGTACGACAGGTGATGGGTGGCGCGTTCGGCCAGGTGGTCCGCGCCGAGCAGGCGCAGCGATTCCTCGACGCGCTCGCGCACCTGCTCGACGGGCAGGCCGAGGTTCATCGGCCCGAACGAGACGTCCTGGGCCACGTCGGCGCTGAACAGCTGCGCGTCGGGGTCCTGCAGGACCATCTGGACGTGGCGGCGGTGCTCGCGCAGGGCCTTGCGCGACCACGACAGCGGCACCCCCTCGCGCAGGACACGGCCGGCGGAGGGCTCCAGCGAACCCGCCAGGACGCTCATGAGCGTCGTCTTGCCGGAGCCGTTCGCGCCGAGCAGCGCGAGACGGACGCCCCGTTCGATGCGCAGGGTGACGCCGTCCAGTACTGCCGGACGGCCGGGATGACCGGCGACGACGTGCTCGGTCTGCAGAAGTGCTGTCACAGTGCGTCAACTCCCCAGCTGATGGCCCAGATCGCCGCGATGACGGCGATGGTGACGATGACGAAACCCGGCGAGGCGGCGCGCCGCACCGGCAGGGTGGCCAGCGTCGTCTCGAAACCCCGGTGGCTCATGCCCTCGTTGAGCCGGGCCGCCCGCTCCCAGGCGAGGACACCGATCGCGCCGATGGCCGTGGCCGTGTTCTCCCAGCGCCGCCGCAGGCCCCGCATGGGGCCGACCGGGTTGTCGCCGAGGCGGCAGCGCTGGGCCTCCAGGACCGTGAGCATCGTGTCGAGGATGACGAACAGCAGGCGGTAGGTCAGATTGGCGATCTCCAGCAGCGGCTCGGGGACACGGAGACGACGCAGCCAGGTGAGCAGGTCGACCATCGGCGTGGTGGTGGCCAGCACCATGACGGACAGGGTGCCCGACAGGCCGTGCAGGAACAGGCGCAGGGCCTGCATGGCCGAGGTGGGACCGACGCTGAGCGCGCCCAGCCGCCACCAGGCGTCGGCGGGGGACCGGCCCACCGAGAAGAGCACCGAGACACCGCCCAGCAGGAGGAAGACGAGGGGGCCGGTCATGGCCTCGGCCAGGACGCGCGGCCTGATCCGCGCCGAGCCGACGATGAGGGCGACGGCGGCCACCGAGACGAGGATGGTGCCCGGCCAGACCGGCGCGAGGAGCGCGGTGAGTACCAGGCCCATCGAGCAGAGCACCTTCTCGCCGACGCGGCGACGCCGCCACGGGGAGTCCCAGGCGGCGTCGTCGAGGGCGTGGATGTGCCGCGAGTGGCTGCTCATGCATCGCTCTCGGCCGGTGTCCCCCGTTCGAGAGCCTGTGCCCCGGCCGCCTCCGCCTCGGCGACCCGGGCGGCCTCGGGGGAACCGGCCTCGGCGGCCTGGCGCGCCGCGGCGTGCCGACCGCTCATCCGGCCGATGCAGAAGCAGATGATGCCCGAGCCGATGGCCGCCTGGATGGCGAACAGGCCCGACTCGACCTCACCGGCCGGTTCGAACAGCGGCTCGAACCATGGTTCGGCGCCGGCCTCCTCGGCGGCCTCGGTGGCCGCGTCGTCCGTGCCGACGAAGGCCTCCTCCGAGCCGCCGGCCATCCGGTTCCCCACGACGAGCGAGACGAGGAAGATCAGGACGACCGCGCCGAGCAGGACCCAGTTCACCCACTTCTTCGAACTGGTCAGGGCGCCGGACGCGGTGGTGACACGCTCAGACATGGGAGCCCTCCTTCGCGGCGGCGCGGGTCCCCTCGGCGGAGGCCGAGGTCTGCGGGGCGAGATCGAGGCCGAGGCCGGCCAGCTGCGGGGCGGCGACCCTCACCAGGAAGCGGAACAGCAGGATGCCCAGGAAGCCCTCCATGACGGCCAGCGGGATCTGCGAGACGGCGAAGACGCTCAGGAACTTGGCGGCCGCGCCCGGGATGCCGCTGGAGGCGTCCGGGAAGGCGAAGGCCAGCTGCAGGCTGGTCACGCAGTAGGTGGCCAGGTCGCTGAGCGCCATGCACAGGAAGATCGCCAGCGCGTTCGGGCCGTGCAGCCTCTTCGTCAGCAGGTACACCCAGTAGCCGACCCAGGGGCCGGCGATGGCCATGGAGAAGGTGTTGGCGCCGAGCGTGGTGATGCCGCCGTGTGCGAGCAGCAGCGCCTGGAAGACCAGCACGATGAGGCCCATGAAGGCCATGACGGGTGGTTTGAACAGGATCACCCCCACCCCGGTGCCGGTGGGGTGCGAGCTCGAGCCGGTGACGCTCGGGAGCTTGATGGAACTCAGCAGGAAGGTGAAGGCGCCGGCGGTCGCCAGCAGGAGCTTGTTCTCGGGGCGCTCCCTCACCTCCTTGACGACCCGGTAGGCGCCGTGGACGACGAACGGGGCGGCCGCCGCGTACCAGATGGCGCACTGGGCGGGAGGGAGAACACCTTCAGCGATGTGCATGAGGTCGTTCCTTTCTCGGGATCATGCGTCCCGTCGGGGAAAGGGCCTGCCGAGGTGCAGTTCCTGACTCCCGCCCGCGTGGGGCGTGCACAGTGGCGCGACCGTGCCGGCTTCTCCCGGCTTCCTGTCGCCTCGGTGGCTGCTCGTGTTGTTCAGTTGTCGACCCGAGTATCGCACTGCCCGTTCTCCCCGGTTTCCCCGGGCCGGTTGGTGGTCCGGGTCCGGGGCGGGCGTGCCGGTCAGTTGAGCGTGTAGAACTCCAGTGCGATGTTGTCGGGGCCGCGGAAGGCGATGAGTGAGCCCGTCGCGCCGGCAACGATGCCGCTGTGCTCCACCCCGGCGCCGTCGAGCCGGCCCGCCCACGTCTTCAGCGCGCCGGTACTCGGCACCGCGAAACTCAGGTGGTCCAGTCCCACTCGGTGCTCGTCGAAGGGCCCGGATATCCCTGCCGGCCCGTGGCTCACGAGGCTGAGCATCACGTCCCCGAGCCGGATCATGGCCTTGGACATCGGACCGATGTCGAGCTGAGCCACCTTCTCGGCTCCCAGAACGCTGACGAACCACTCCACGCTGGCCGGTAGCTCGGTGACGGTGATGCCGATGTGATGGATGCCGACGATGCCGGGGTTAGCGCTCATGGCTCCGAGTGAACCATGAGTGCCGGCGATCGGGGAAGGGGCGCTGTCATTCCCTTCGTGAGCCCGGGCCGGTGAGCCGCTGCGCCTGCGCCGCCGCGAAGGGTGACGGGCCCGGCAGGACCGTTCCGGTCCGGGAGGCGTAGCGCAGGTCGTCCGCGGTGCGCTGCCGCCCGGCCCGAGGCGGAGGCTCGGTGCTGTGTCGACAGGGCGATCACATCCGCGGCACAGCTGGCACCAGTGCGCGAGTGATTAAACTCTCATCTATTTATGAATGGACGGGTGGGAGGCTGAGGACCGCATGCTCCTCAAACAGTTGGAGTACTTCGTCGCGGTGGCGCACGAACGCCATTTCGCCCGTGCGGCACAGGTCTGCGGGGTCTCCCAGCCCACCCTCTCCGACGGTGTGCGCAGGCTGGAGCAGGAACTCGGGATGCCGCTCATCCGCAGGGGCCACACCTTCCAGGGCCTCACCCCCGAGGGCAGCCGCCTGGTGGTCTGGGCGCAGCGCATGGTCGACGACCGCCGGGCCCTGCACGACGCGGCCGCGGTCCTGCGCGCTGGTCTGAACGGGACGCTGCGCGTCGGGGTCGTCCCGGCCGCCACCACCACGGTCGCCAGGGTGCTCGACAGGTTCTGCGCCGAGCACCCCCTCGTCGAGGTGCACATCGAGTCGATGCTGTCCACGAATGACGTCATCAGCCAGATCTCCACCTACGATCTCGACGCCGGCATCTGCTACCCGGTGGGGAACGAGATGGTGCGTTACCGGCCGCTCTACGACGAGACCTGGGCCTTCCTCGCACCCCAGCACATGGTGGACGACAGCGCCGAGTCCATCACCTGGGCGCAGGCCGCCAGCTACCCGCTGGTGATGCTCGGCACCTCGCTGCACGGCATGTCCCCCATGATCGGGGCCTTCGAGGCCTCCGGGGCCGTTCCGCACGTCACCATCGAGACCGACTCGGTGGCCTCGCTGTTCGGATTCGTCAACACCGGGCGGTGGGCCAGTATCGTTCCCGACCGCTGGGTGCTCGACTCCGGGCAGGTGACCGACCTGGCGCTCCTCGAACTCGTCGAACCGGTCGTGCAGACCAGGATCGTGCTGGCACACCACTCCGGTGAGCCCATGAGCCCGGTCGTCGAGGCGCTGGTCTCCTCGGCGGTCAGCGTGTGCTCCCGCGCGCCGGGCGTCGGCTGACGGTGCCGCCGAGCGGGCGGCAAGTGGCGCGGGCGTTCCGGCTTCGGGGCCAGTGCCGCCGAGCGGGCGCCACCGCGGGCCAACGGGCGTTTCCGGGGCTGAACCGCGCGTCGGGCGGCCGGACGGTCCCGGCATGCGCTCGAGCCCCGAGTCAACCCTGATGATGTACCCCGATTTAACCCTGATAGATGGGGGCTATCGGACGATAGGTGCTTCTCGTGGCACGGAACGCACATTGGTGAAAACCTTCGGGCAAGCACCACTTGTTGAGAGGAGTTTTCAACATGTCACGACCAGATTCTCAGTGCCCTGTCACACAGGCCCTGTCCTCCGCCAAGGACCCGGGAGCCAGCGAGCTCAACCCGCTCTTCGCCCGTCCCGGCGAGGCCTCCGAGCTGCCGAAGTTCCGTTTCCCCAGCACGGAGGCACTGCCGGAGACCGCCTACCAGGTCGTCCACGACGAGGCGATGCTCGACGGCAACGCCCGGCTCAACCTGGCCACCTTCGTCGGCACCTGGATGGACGAGCACGCCAACCGCCTCTATCTGGAGACGGCCGACAAGAACATGATCGACAAGGACGAGTACCCGCGTACCGCCGAGATTGAGACCAGGTGCTGGACGATGCTCGCCGATCTGTGGCACGCCCCGGACCCGAAGCACACCATCGGCACCTCGACGATCGGTTCCTCGGAGGCCTGCATGCTCGGCGGCCTGGCCCTCAAGCGCCGCTGGCAGCAGGCCCGCAAGGCCGCCGGCAAGTCGACCGACAGACCCAACCTCATCATGTCGAGCGCCGTCCAGGTGTGCTGGGAGAAGTTCTGCAACTACTGGGACGTCGAGCCCCGGCTCGTGCCGATCAGCGAGGAGCACAAGGTGCTCGACGGCCACGGGCTCGAGAACTACGTCGACGAGAACACCATCGGCGTGGTGGCGATCATGGGCGTCACCTACACCGGCATGTACGAGCCCGTCGCCCGGATAGCCCAGGCGCTGGACGCCATCCAGGAACGCACCGGCCTCGACATCCCCATCCACGTCGACGGCGCCTCGGGCGCCATGATCGCCCCCTTCGTGCATCCCGACCTGGTCTGGGACTTCCGCATCGACCGGGTGGCGTCCATCAGCACGTCCGGCCACAAGTACGGGCTGGTGTACCCCGGCATCGGCTGGGTGGTGTGGCGCGACAAGACGGCCCTGCCGGCCGAGCTCATCTTCGAGGTCTCCTATCTCGGCGGGCAGATGCCGACCTTCGCGCTCAACTTCTCCCGCCCGGGCGCCCAGGTGCTGCTCCAGTACTACATGTTCCTGCGGCTCGGCTTCGACGGCTACCAGCGCGTGCAGGCAAACAGCCGTGACGTGGCCCGCTACCTCGCCGGGGAGATCGCCGCGATGGGCCCCTTCGAATTGTGGAACGACGGCTCCGACATCCCCGTGTTCGCCTGGCGGCTGCGGGCAGATTACACGGACAAGTGGAATCTGTACGACCTGTCCGACCGGCTGCGCATGAAGGGCTGGCTGGTGCCCGCCTACCCGATGCCCGACGACCTCACCGACGTCACCGTGCAGCGGATCGTCGTTCGCAACGGGCTCAGCCACGACCTGGCCAGCGCCTTCCTCGAGGACCTGCGTGCCGAGGTCACCTATCTCGATCGGCTCGACGGGCCGCTGCCCCACGAGGCGGACCGGCCCGCTGCCTTCCACCACTGAGGAGAAGTGCGATGTCAACCAACGCAACCGGCTCCGGTGCGGCCCGCCGGCCCGCCGCGATGTCCGTCTTCAACCTGGCAATGCTCACCGTGGTGGCGGTGGCCTCGCTCCGCTCCCTGCCCGCCATGGCCAGCTACGGGCTGGCCTCGGTGCTGCTGTTCATCATTCCCGCCGTCCTGTTCCTCATCCCCACCGCGCTGGTGGCCGCCGAGCTCGCCACCGGCTGGAAGGGGGGCGTGTTCATCTGGGTGCGTGAGGCCTTCGGTGAACGCTGGGGCTTCCTGGCCATCTGGCTGCAGTGGGTGCAGAACGTCGTGTGGTACCCCACCCAGATCGCCTTCATCGCCGTGAGCCTGTCCTACGTGGTCAACCGCGGGGAACTGGCCGACAACGGGCTCTACGTGGCCGTCGTCATCATCGCGCTCTACTGGGTGTCCACCTTCATCACCCTGGCGGGCGGCAATCTCTTCGCCAAGGTGGGTTCGTGGAGCGGCATCCTGGGCACCATCTTCCCGGCGCTGCTGCTCATCGTCTTCGGCGTGGCCTGGCTGGCCACCGGCACACCCTCGCAGACTCCGCTGACGGCAGGGGCGGCGCTGCCGCCCTGGACCGGCCTGGCGTCCATCGTGCTCATCGTGTCCAACGTGCTCGCCTACGCCGGAATGGAAGTGAACGCGGTGCACGCCAACGAGATGGCCGATCCCGGGCGGGGCTACCCTCGCTCGGTCGTGGTCTCGGCGCTCATGATCCTGGCGATCCTCATCCTGCCGACACTCGCGATCGCCGTCGCGGTCCCGCAGAGCAGCCTCGGTGTCGTGGACGGCATCAACCTGGCCTTCCATGCCTTCTTCGACCACTGGCACATCGCCTGGGGCACGCCGGTGATGTCGCTGCTCATCGCGCTCGGCGCCTTCGCCTCCGTGGTCACCTGGATCGCCGGGCCGTCCAAGGGCCTGCTCGCCGCAGCCAGGACGGGGCTGCTGCCTCCGCTGCTCCAGCGGCGCAACAGGGCCGGCGTGCAGCGCTCGATCCTCGTGCTGCAGGGCCTCATCGTGACGATCCTGGCGCTGCTGTTCGTGGTGATCCCCAACGGGAACACGGCCTTCGTCACCCTCATCGACATGGCCGCCGCGCTCTACCTCATCATGTACATGCTCATGTTCGCCGCCGCCATCCGGCTGAGGACGACGCGGCCCCAGGTGAAGCGCACCTACCGCACGCCGGCGATGAGGCTGGTGGCCGGTGTCGGCTTCGTGGCCTGCGCCGCGGCCTTCGTCCTGTCGTTCATCCGCCCGGCCGGGTTCACCGGGCTCAGTACAACCGGTTACGGCCTCGTGGTGGGCGTGGTCATCGTCGTGCTCGGCGTGCCGCCGCTCCTGTTCTACGCGCTGCGCAAACCGGGCTGGTGCCTGGAACCCGATCACGCCACCGGCGACGCCATCCTGGTGAACCCGCCGAAGTCGGAGCCGGTCGGTGACGCGGTGGTCGCGCGGAGGATCATCGAGACGGCGATCGTGTCCCGGAAGACCACTGATGCGCCCCCAAGGGCCACTGACGCGTCCCGGAGGAGCACCGACGTGGTCTGAGTCGCACCCGCCGACACCGGGCCCGAGCCGCCGGCCGATCATCCAGGATCCCTGGAATCTGCGGTGGCCCGGGCCCGGCTCCGTGAACTCCGGGGTGCGTTCCGGCCGTGTGTGCGGCTGCTTGGTCCTCGGCTCGGCTCCGTGAACTTCGGGGTGTGTTCCGGCCGTGTGTGCGGCTGCTTGGTCCTCGGCTCGGCTCCGTGAACTCCGGGGTGCGTTCCGGCCATGTGCGCAGCTGTCTGAACTTCGGCCCGTATCGCATGAACTCCGGACGCGTCCCGCTCATGTTCGAGGAGGAATTCTCGCGATGCGCAGATGGTGATATGCCCGTGGCTTGGCACAATGGCATGAACTGGAAACACGCCGAGAAGAGGGGAAGCTCATGGCCGGTGATCGCCCACTCCTGTTCGAACCGCTCACCCTCCGCGGGCTCACCGTGCGGAACCGCGCCTGGGTGCCGCCGATGTGCCAGTACTCGGTGGAGACCCGTGACGGCATGCCGAACACCTACCACCTCGTCCACTACGGTTCCCTGGCGATCGGTGGCTTCGGCCTCATCATCGCCGAGGCCAGCGGCGTGCAGCCCGTCGGCCGCATCACCCCCTTCGACCTCGGCCTGTGGGACGACGCCCAGGTTCCCGCCTGGTCTCGCATCGCCGACTTCGTCCACGCCCACGGCGCCGCTCTCGGCGTTCAGCTCGGGCATGCCGGCTTCAAAGCCAGCACGAACCAGTGGTGGCCCGGCGTCCCCCAGGGCGTGGTGCCTGCGGCGCTGGGCGGCTGGGAGCCCGTCGGCCCGCAGGACGACACCCTGACCGCCCTGGACGGCTCCACCGTGCGCGTCAACGGGCTGGACGAGGACGGCATCGCCCGGGTGATCTCCGACTTCGCCGACGCCGCCCGTCGCGCCGACGCGGCCGGCCTGGACACCGTCGAGATCCACGGCGCCCACGGCTATCTGCTGCACCAGTTCTACTCGCCGCTGACGAACCACCGCACCGACCGCTGGGGCGGTGACGCCGAGGGGCGGACCCGTCTCGTCCTCGAGGTGGCCCGCGCCGTGCGTGCCGTGTTCCCCGACGACAAGCCGGTTCTCGTTCGCCTCACGTGCAGCGACTGGAATCCCGGGGGTTTCACGCCGGAGGATGCGGTGGAACTCGCCGGGCAGCTCAAGCAGATCGGCGTCGACGCGATCGACGCCTCCTCCGGCGGGCTGCCCGGCGCCGACATCCCGCTCGCTCCCGGCTACCAGGTGCAGTTCGCCGAGAGGATTCGCCGCGAGGCAGGCATCCCGACGGTCGCCGTCGGTCTCATCGACGACCCCGCCCAAGCCGAGCAGATCCTCGCCGAGGGCAGGGCCGACGCCGTCGACCTCGGGCGGGCAGCCCTGCGCGACAGCAACTGGCCCCTGCGCGCTGCTCACGAGTTGGGCCTTCCCAACGAGCAGGCCCCTTGGGCGCCGCAGCGCTTCCGCGGCGCCTGGCAGCACTGACGGTCATCTCCCGCCCGACTTTTCCCGCCCGACTTTTCCCGCCCGACTTTCGGCCTTCGACAGCGCTCGTCCTGCGGTTCTTGTGGAAAGACGCACGAGAACCGCAGGACCAGGCTGCTGAGGCAGTATCACGGCCAGTCTGCTCTGCGAGTCAGTCCGCCCTGCGATTCTCATGTCCTGCGGTTCTTGTGGAAAGACGCACGAGAACCGCAGGACTAGCCTGTCGAGGCAGTACGGCAACGGGGGCAGCGGGTGGTCTGCCCCGTCCATCCCCCGCGGCGCAGCGCTGCGGCGATCTGCTCAGCGACGTCGCAGGGACGCTCGACGACATCGGTCCAGCCATAGCGGAGCGTCACGATGCCGAGCTGAGCGGCGCTGATGTTGTCGCGTTCCATGTCGCGGAAACGGCGGTTCTTGTGGTACCGCTCGC
This sequence comes from Propionibacterium australiense, assembly GCF_003666605.1. Classification (GTDB taxonomy): domain Bacteria; phylum Actinomycetota; class Actinomycetes; order Propionibacteriales; family Propionibacteriaceae; genus Propionibacterium; species Propionibacterium australiense. Next base: position 29,115 of record NZ_RCIV01000016.1, read on the forward strand.
CGTCCAGTTCGACAGCGAGCTCGTACCACGGCCAGTAGCAGTCGAACCGTGCGAAGAGAACCGACACCTGCCGCAGTGGACGCACGAGCCGGTGGGCCTCCACCACGTTCTTCTCGAAGCGGTGTTCCAACGGGCTGTCGACCCCGATCAGATCCGTGCACAGTTCCGTGATGAGCCTCCGATGACTCACCCGGGTCCGGCCTGCCATGGTCTCCAGAAGACGCTCTCGTGTCGTCACCCCAGAACGCATGACCCGCCCCATGAGATCGATGACCTCCCCCTGTGAGGCGCCGCGGGCGAAATCGAGAATGCTGTCCTCCGGGTAGGTGCGGGCCAGGTGTCCGTGAGAGGGGCGTGAACCCTCGCGGAAGATGATGTGCGGGCAGTTCGTGCGCCGGGCCGTGTGGGTGCGCCAGACGAGGATCGAGGCGGGCTCGTCGCTGAGTGCACCGTCGAGATAAAGGGCCGCAGCACCGCCGATCATCGCGCTGCCGCGACAGCACAGCAGGCCCGCCCAGGCCCGGGACTGCCAGGTGGGCTCCTTGATGCAGTAGACGCCGTGGGCGAGAGTCACCCAGTCTCGTGCCAGACCTCGCGTCTCCCCAGGGGTGAGCCCGGCTGCGAGGCACTGCCCTCTGGTGAGACATCCGCCTTGTGCGTTGGTAAGGGAGATGAGACGGGCGGGTAGGATGGCTTGACGTCGCATGCACGCACTGTGTGCCGGACGGACTCCCGGTAATCAGCCGGGCTGGGCCTGTGTACAACGCGAGTCCGCGCGCAACCGTCATACACAGGCGAGCCCCGATCAATGACAATCGGGGTGTCCGAACCATCCGCGCAACCGTCATACGCAGGGCGAGACCTGCAAGTTCATCACCCCGCGTTTCACTACCTCGGTGGTAACACCACGGCCAACAGCCTGTGGTTCTCGTGAGTCATTACGCAAGAAACGCATGACGAAGCTGTGGCGCTGTGCGTGGGCGAACAGCTTGACAGCGGTGAAATAGGCTTTGCCCTGCGGTTTTCGTGTGTCTTTTCGCAAGAATTGCAGGGTGGGTGGAAATCGCTGGGTGGACGGGAATCGCAGGGTGAGTTGGTGGTGATTCCGTCCCAGTGGTCTGGTCCTGCGGTTTTTGTGTGTCTTTTCGCAAGAATTGCAGGATTGGCGGAAATCGCAGGGTGAAATGGAATCGCAGGGTGAGCGGGGTGGTCAGGGGGTCGGCAGGGCGAATCTGCGGAGTGCGGGGGAGCCAGCGAGACGGCGTGCACCCATCCCGGCCTGCTGGAAGCAGCGATCGGGGTCGACGACGACCGTGCCGTCGAACTCCCGGACGCAGGCCGGGTAGACCCCGATCGCCGGGGGAGTGCTCGGCCCCACCAGGTGCACCCGCGCGCCGGAGCAGAGCTCGAGCAGACGCGGCAGGGTCTTGTTCGTCAGGGCAGAACCGGTGATCGCGACGAACTCACGCCCCGGCAACTCGTACTCACAGGCCGGATCGGGCAGGTCATCCCCGCGTGGGCGGCGTTCCAGGACGATGGTCCGTTCGGTCAGCTGCTCGGTGAACGGGAAGTGCCCGACGACCGCACTCGGCCGCGACGCCAATGACGGCACGAGCCGCGCGGCACAGTCGGCCTGCTCGTCCCAGACCAGCCCGGGCATCCCCTCCAGCCGCGCCGGCTGGGCGTACCAGGCGTTGAGCGCCGCGGTGCCCAGGCTCGCCAGCCGAAGATCCCAGCTCGTCACGAGCGCGGCCACCTCGCGCAGCTCGGCGCCGATGATCATCGGTTCAGGCAGCCGCGGGCCGCCGTGGCAGGTCATGGCGACCCCCATCGTGGCGGCATCGGTGCCGACAACCGTCCAGCGGTTCACCAGCGCTCGCGTCACCGTGATGCCGGCCGGCACGCCGGCGATGAGCTGTTCGTACAGATGCCAGGGGTTCGCCATGGCATGCCTTCCGTCCGGGTTGCGGCCCTCCTCGCCTCGCCGCGGCCGCACACGACCCCGCTATCGTGTCATGCATCCGTATGCCTCGGCCTCCTGCTCCAGCCTGCACCAGTGCCGCGGCGGCGCACCGTCCCAGTTCTCGGCCGATGCCTGGCCGAGGCCGCAGGCCGGCAGGGTCGGTGACAGCGGTGACCCGATCGGTGTTCCCGGGGAGGAGTTGACGATGACCATTCCGTTTCCTGGTGGGGTCTCGGCGGGTGTGCTGGCTCGTTTTGGTTCGGCCGTCGTGGTGACGTCCGGAGCGGGCGGCCGGTTGCGTGTGTTCACCGTTGATCGGTGTTCCCGGGGGAGGGGCGACGATGACCATTCCGGTTCCAGGTGAGGTTCTGGCCGGTGTGCTGGCTCGTTTCGGTTCGGCCGTCATGGTGACGCCGGTGACGGACGGCTGGCCGCGCGTGCTCACCGTCGACGCCCGCACCGAGGACTCGGCCGACGGCGTCGAGATCGTCATCGTCTCGCCCCACCCGGCCGGTCTGCGCCGGGTCGCAGAGAACCCCCTCGTCACCCTCGTCTGGCCGTCGTCGGTGCACCACGGTCACAGTCTCGTCGTCGACGGCTGGGGGCGAGTCGATGGTCAGGACATCCGGGTCGTCCTCGACCACGCCGTGCTGCACCGTCCCGGTACACACGCCGATGGCCCCGACTGGGCCTGGTGACTCCGAGCCCCGCCGGGGCCGTGGGCGTGGGTCCTGCTGTGGAGAGCATCCCTGGCAGGTGACACCGCGCCCGCCGGGGCCGTGGGCGGTCGATTTGGTTTGCTGGGATCGTGCGCCAGATCTCTTCTGAATGTGACGCCGGTGTCGGGGTCTACCGGGACGACGTTCCCGAGTGGGGCGATTTTGTCGACGAGCCGGAGAAAATCACCTGGGCGACCACGCTGCTGCCGATGACCGGGGAGCTCTCGGATCGGCAGTGACGGTACGCCGACCGACGTGTTACGCCGTGTCGGACTCACCCGCCTCGGCCGCATCAAGAGGCTGGACTGTTGATGATCGTTTCCGGTGCGGTCGTCGACGGGGCCGGCTCGTAGTGCTCGCCACGCCGTGCACCGATCCCCCGAAACTCGCCGCCGAAACCTCGATGCGCCGAAATCACTTCTGAACCGTTTCTGGTTGATTAGCTAAACTGGCGGGGCCAAGGGAGAAGAGGAGACGTGATGGGTGCTGAGGGGAGTGACCGGGATTTCAGTCCGATGCTCTACGACGTGATGCGGGAGTTGGCGACGCAGCTCAGCGGGCGTTATGTCGAGTGGATGGATCAGGCGAGGTCCGATGCGGACGAGGCGCACTGGCGGGCCGAGCACCTGAGGGTGATGCGTGAGGCCCGGGCGGTCGACCCCGACAGCCGCTCCGCCATTGAGGAGCACACTGCGAAGCTTCGGGCAGCGCTGGCGGACATGCCGTTGCAGGCCCCGGTCCTCACATGAGTGACGAGCTGACTGAGGAGCAGCTCAGGGCGAGGTTTGAGCGGCGGGTGGTCCCGTACTTCGAGGACCTGCGAGAGCAAGCAGGGGGTGGCTCGTCATGGCCGCCCGTTCTTGTCTATGTGGGAGGTCAGCCGGGCGCGGGCAAGAGCCGGGCGAACGAGCGCGCTGCGCAGTCTCGGCAGGCCCTGGTGCCGATCATTGGTGACGATCTGCGGCAGTTCCATCCCGACTATGCGCGGCTGATGCGTGATGATCCGCTGGCGATGCCGGGAGCCACTGCGCAGGCGTCGGGGCGCTGGATCGGGATGGCTGCGGACTATCTGCGTGAGCAACGGGCAGACGTCTTGATCGAGACGACATTGCGTTCGCCGGATGCGATGGCGAAGACGATCGCATCCTTCCGAGAGGCCGGCTATGTCGTTGAGCTGCGCACGGTTGCGGTGCCGCATGAGGTGTCACGACTGGCGACCGTCGAACGCTATGTGGCCCAGGTGGAGGCGACGGGTGCGGGGCGGTGGACTCCCGCGGCTGCGCATGACGAGGCGTACATGCGGGCAGGACCCACGATTGAGGGCTTGGTGCAGTCGGGCTCAGTCGATCATTTCGTGATCGAGGACAGAACTGGCGTGGTGTCGTTCGATCGAAGCTACTTCGGCGTTCGTGATGCGGGGCTGCAACAGGCCGGCCGGGAGGCCGGAGCCGCGTTCGAGCGCGCGCGGAGCATCGATCACATGACGCCCGCAGCTGCGCGCTCCTGGATCGAGTTGGCGCGGGATCAGATCGAGCGGGTGCGTGGGCTGGGACAACAGGATCCTGATCTGTTGTCGACCGTTGAGCGCATCGGCACGACTGATGCCCGTGCGGTTGTGGCTCGTGCCTATCCGGAGGAGCCTGCGCGAGCCAGTGCGGCGGCGATGACGCTGAGTGCTGCGGCCCGAGCAGCAAGCACGGGCCCTTCGGCGGCGGGTGCGTCCTATCCGCAGCCACCGCGGGCCGGATCGCAGCGAGGCTCATCGCCGCGTTACAGGGGGCCGGCCATGCCTGACCGGGGCAGTGGGCTGGAGCCGGGGATGTGAGGCTGGCGCGAGTTGTTTTGTGGGGTGTGCGCGAGTGAGCACCTGTGAGCAGAACCCCGAGGCCCGGATGGCCGAGTTGCGGCCCGCCGGCGTGGAGCGCGTGTTCACTGGCCTTGGCGAGCCGAGCCGCATTGCAGACCGCTCGCAGTGGGACGCGTGCATGAGCACCCGCGTCCCGGTGACACGCTGGTGACCCGAGCACTCGACAGGATCGCCGAGACGGAGCGAGTGGTCATCGAAACCATTCGAGATCCAGCCGGTACGGGTGGCCCTGATGTGGGGTGGGAGTTCTGGTGGCCGGGCCTCACCGTGCAATGATTCGTGGGTCGCTGAGCCGGAGGTGAGGCGACGCCGCTCCCGATCTTGATCACGGGTGGACTGCTCGGGGCCTCACCAGTGAAGGTGACGCCGGGTGCGCCGGAGGCCACGTGACGTACTGGATCGACCGGCCCGGTGGCGGCGGGAATCTGCGGAATGCCCCGCGGCACGGCCGCTGGTCAGGAATAATCCTCGTCATGAAACGGTTGAGCCAGGTGCACTCAACGCAACGAGTTGAGTGCGCTACACTCAACGAAATGTCGCTCTGAAGGGTGCAGGACGCAACATGAGAGTGGGCAAGGCTTGCGGGCCGGATGCGAGCAGCAGCCCGGCGTAGCCGGCCCGGACAATTCAACATTCGTTCAGGTCTCGCCCCAGGCGTGGCCCGGACACGTAGGGAAGAGGGCGGTGAGGACCGTCCCACTAGTGGAGGAACAACAATGGCTCGTGCAGTAGGCATCGACCTGGGCACCACCAACTCGGTCATCGCCGTTCTCGAGGGCGGTGAGCCCACGGTCATCCAGAACGCGGAGGGCTCGCGCACGACCCCGTCGGTCGTCGCCTTCGCGAAGAACGCCGAGGTCCTGGTCGGTGACGTCGCCAAGCGTCAGGCCGTCACCAATCCCGAGCGTACCATCCGCTCGGTCAAGCGCCACATGGGCACCAGCTGGACCACCCAGGTCGACGGCAAGGACTACCGTCCCCAGCAGGTCAGCGCCTACGTGCTGCAGAAGCTGAAGCGCGACGCCGAGGCCTACCTGGGCGAGGACGTCACGAATGCCGTCATCACCGTCCCGGCCTACTTCGGCGACGCCGAGCGCCAGGCCACCAAGGAGGCCGGCGAGATCGCGGGCCTCGTCGTCGACCGCATCATCAACGAGCCCACCGCCGCGGCCCTGGCCTACGGCCTCGACAAGGCCGACCAGGAGCAGACGGTGCTCGTCTTCGACCTCGGCGGCGGCACCTTCGACGTCTCGCTGCTCGACATCTCCGACGGTGTCTTCGAGGTGAAGGCCACCAAGGGTGACGCCCGCCTGGGCGGCGACGACTGGGACCAGCGCATCGTCGACTGGCTCGTCGAGCAGTTCAAGAACAAGAACGGCGTCGACCTGGCCAACGACAAGATGGCCAAGCAGCGCCTGCAGGAGGCCGCCGAGAAGGCCAAGATCGAGCTGTCCCAGGCCACCAGCACCAACATCAACATCCCGTACATCACGGCCAACCAGGCCGGTCCGCTGCACCTGGAGGAGACGCTCACCCGCGCCGAGTTCCAGCGTCTCACGCAGGACCTGCTGGACCGCTGCCGCGAGCCCTTCCGCTCGGTCCTCAAGGACGGCAAGACGAGCGTCGGCGACATCGACCAGATCATCCTGGTCGGCGGCTCCACCCGTATGCCCGCCGTGCGCGACCTGGTCAAGGAACTGTCCGGCGGCAAGGACCCGAACCAGTCGGTCAACCCCGACGAGGTCGTCGCCATGGGCGCCAGCCTGCAGGCCGGCGTGCTCAAGGGCGAGGTCAAGGACGTGCTGCTGCTCGACGTCACGCCGCTGAGCCTGGGCATCGAGACCCGCGGCGGCGTGATGACCCGCATGATCGAGCGCAATACGACGATCCCGACGAAGCGCTCGGAGATCTTCACCACCGCCGAGGACAACCAGCCGTCGGTGATGATCCAGGTCTACCAGGGCGAGCGCGAGTTCGCCCGCGACAACAAGTCGCTCGGCAACTTCGAGCTCACCGGACTCATGCCCGCCCCGCGCGGCATGCCGCAGATCGAGGTGACCTTCGACATCGACGCCAACGGCATCGTCCACGTCTACGCCAAGGACACCGCGACGGGCAAGGAGCAGTCGATGACCGTCACCGGCGGCTCGGCCCTGAGCAAGGACGAGATCGACCGCATGGTCAAGGACGCCGAGGCCAACGAGGCCGCCGACAAGAAGCGCCGCGAGGCCGTCGAGATGCGCAACGAGGCCGACTCCCTCGTCTTCCGCACTGAGAAGCTGCTGGCCGACAACGCCGAGCAGATCTCCGACGACGTCAAGGCGCCGGTCACCGAGGCCGTCGAGAAGCTGAAGGAAGCCCTCAAAGGCACCGACAACGACGACGAGGTCCGCTCCGCCATGGAGGACCTGAATCAGAAGGCCTCGGCCATGGGTCAGGCCATGTACCAGGCGGCCCAGGCCGCTGCCGCCTCGGCCCCCGCCGGTGACGGCGGCTCGAGTGAGAGCGGCGACAGCGGTGACGACGGTGACGTCGTCGACGCCGAGATCGTCGACGACGACAAGTGATCGTCGGACGTCTGCAGGCTGCGCTGGGGCTGCGTTGAGGGCGCATCCCCAGCCGACCAGCGCGGGAGGCCGTCCAGTCACCCGGACGGCCTCCCGGCCCGCCGACTCCGGCCCGGCGCCGGGCGGGAGTGAAACTGAAGAAGTGCCCACAGGCCGTGCGGTTCATCCCCCGCACGGCCGCCGTACACCGGACCAGCAGCCGGTGCAACCGCCACGAGGAGCGACCACATGACCCAGACCCCGGACCCGGGCGCCGAGCAGAACGAGCCCGCCGAGGGCATCGGTGAGGAGTTCGCCGGTCTCACACCCGAGGAGTTCCTCGCGAGGACCGCTGACAACACGGCCGCCGAGCCCGCCGCGGGCGATGCCGCCGCTGAGGCGGCCGAGGAGCCGGCCGACCCGCTCACTGCGGCGCGCGCCGAGCTGGCCGAACGCACCGAGGACCTCAAACGACTGCAGGCCGAGTACGTCAACTACCGCAAGCGCGTCGAGCGTGACCGGGACGTCGCCCGCAACCAGGGTGTCGAGTCGATCGTCCGCGATCTCATGCCGGTGCTGGACGCCATCGTCCAGGCCGAGGCCCACGGCGAGCTGACCGGCGGCTTCAAGCTGGTCGCCGACGAACTCGCCAGGGTCACGACCCGGCACGGGCTGGTCGCCTTCGGCGAGCCCGGCGAGGAGTTCGATCCGCGCCGCCACGAGGCCCTCATGCAGATGCCCGTGCCCGGCAATGATGAGATGTCCATCCACGAGGTCATGCAGAAGGGCTTCGAGCTGGGCGGCACGATCGTGCGCCCGGCGCGTGTCGTCGTCGCCGTACCCACGGGCGAGGACGGCGAACAGCCCGGTGACGGTGAGGCCGGGCAGCCGGCAGCGGACGAGGTCTCGGCGACCGGCGACGAACCGGCCGGTGACTAGGGACGCGCTCGCGACCCGGCCGTCACGGCCCGGCGAGATGACCACGAGACGCAGTGAGGAGGCGCCACGATGAGCACGAAGGACTGGCTCGAGAAGGATTACTACAAGGTCCTGGGCGTCTCCAAGAACGCCAAGCCGGAGCAGATCAAGAAGGCGTTCCGCAGGATCGCCCGCGAGAACCACCCTGATCAGCACCCGGGCGACAAGAAGGCCGAGGAGCGCTTCAAGGAGGCGTCCGAGGCCCATGACGTGCTGGCCGATCCGGCCAAGCGCAAGGAGTACGACGAGCTGCGCGCCGGCGGCGGCTTCCACTTCACCCGCCCCGGTGGCACAGGTGGCACCAACGTCAACGACGTCTTCCGGAACATGACCGGCGGCGTGGGCGACGGCGGGCTCGGCGACCTGTTCGGCGGCCTGTTCAACGCCGGCGGCGCCCGCCGCACGAACGTCCGCCACGCCCGTCGCGGCGCCGACGTCGAGGGGGAGGTCTCGATCAGCTTCGGCGAGTCGGTCAAGGGCACCACGGTCGGCATGCAGATGGTCTCCGACGAGGCCTGCCCGTCCTGCCGGGGCACCGGCGCCAAGTCGGGCACCGTCCCGCGGGTCTGCCCCAACTGCCAGGGCTCCGGTGTGCAGACCGGCAGCGCCCAGGGCGTCTTCGGTCTCACCGAGCCCTGCCCGACGTGCAGCGGCCGCGGCATGATCGTCGACGACCCGTGCACGAACTGCCACGGCTCGGGCCGGGCCAAGAGCCAGCGCACCATGCAGGTGCGGATCCCGGCGGGCGTCACCGACGGCCAGCGCATTCGCGTCAAGGGCAAGGGCAGCAAGGGCGAGCACGGGGGAGAGCCCGGTGACCTGTACGTTCAGGTGCATGTCGCGGCGCACCCGCTGTTCGGTCGCAGCGGCGACAACCTCACCGTCACGGTCCCGGTCACCTACGCCGAGGCCGCGCTCGGCGCCGAGATCGAGGTGCCCACCCTGGAGGGCGGCAGCGTGCGGTTGCGCGTCCCGGCCGGCACCCCCAACGGGCGCACCTTCCGCGTCCGCGGCAAGGGCATCAGCAAGGCCCGAGGTGGGCACGGCGATCTGCTCGTGAGCGTCGGGGTGCAGGTGCCCCCGCATCTCTCGGACGCCGCGCGCGCCGCACTGGAGGACTACGTCAAGGCGGTCAACGAACCGGACCCGAGGGCACATCTGGCGGCGAAGGCAGCGATGAGGTGAGGTGAGCGATGCTCGAGGACAGACTGCCCCAGGTCATCGACCCGGACGCCCCGATCTTCACCGTCTCGGTCGCGGCATCGCTGGCCGGCATGCACCCGCAGACCCTGCGCGGCTACGACCGCATGGGTCTTGTCGTGCCCCGGCGCGCGAAGGGGCGGGGCCGGCGCTACTCGCCGCGTGACATCTCGCGGCTGCGCCTGATCCAGCAGCTCTCGCAGGAGGAGGGCATCAACCTCAACGGCATCCGCCGTATCATCGACATGCGGGACGAACTCGACCAGATGCAGCGCAAGCTCGACCAGATGGCCGAGCTCATGGCCCGGATGACCGAGGTGCAGGAGGAGGTCCAGCGGGTCTTCCTGGCCGGGCCCGGCGGTGAGGTCGACTACAGCCGCTACCGGCGTCCCCCCAGGCCGCGCGCCATCGAGATGTGACCTCCGGGTGGCGTGGCGCCGGCGGCTGGCCGCCCTTCGCGCGGTGCTGTACGTCGGCCGCGGGGGCCAATCACCGGAGGCGGTGGGCAGCCGCTCCGCCCAGTCTCCCGGCGGTGGTGCTCGGTGACAGCTGTGCGGCGCCGGCGACCGTGGCGTCCCTCACCGCCGCACACGGTTGGTTTCCGCGTGTGAGCGGATGACCTCGCCCTCTGCACTCCCGCCCCCGTGACTCTCACGTGGTTTCCCGCGCGAGTGGGGCATCCCGTCCTTGCCCGACCCAGGCGTCGCGATGGGCTGGTGTCTCCTGCGCCCAGCGTGCGCTGCGACGGCGCCCTGCCCCGCCGGTCGAAGGTGGGCTGACTGCGGAGTCGGTTTCGTTGAACGAGTGTCCGGTTGTGTTGGTTTCAGGGGAGGTTGCGGGGAGGTTACAAGGGAATGCTTTCTTCCTGACAGGGCTTGACAACACAAACCAACACAACCACAATCGAACACAGATCAATGCAGATCCTGCCGCTCGCGGCACCGTTCATCAGGAGATTCGATGTCTCTACCTGACGCAACCGTCAACAAGAACCTTGAGGGCAGAGGCGTCCGCGCCTCGATCCAGCGCTTCGGCAGCTTCCTCGCCGGGATGATCATGCCGAACATCGGGGCCTTCATCGCCTGGGGTTTCGTGGCGGCCCTGTTCATCTCGACAGGGTGGATCCCCAACGAGAACCTCGTCACGCTGAGCGATCCCATGCTCAACTACCTGCTGCCGCTGCTCATCGGCTACACCGGCGGCCGGACGATCCACGGCACCCGGGGCGCCGTGGTCGGCGCGATCGCGACGATGGGTGTCATCGTCGGCGCCGAGATCCCCATGTTCCTCGGCGCCATGGTGATGGGCCCCCTGGCGGCCTGGCTGCTCAAGAAGATCGACGGCTTCCTCGACACCAGGGTCCCCTCCGGTTTCGAGATGCTCGTCGACAACTTCTCGCTCGGCATCCTCGGCTTGGTCCTGGCCATCCTCGGCCACCAGGGCATCGGTCCGCTGGTCAACCTCTTCATGAGCTGGATGGCCACCGGCGTCGACTTCCTCATCAGCCACCACATGCTGCCGTTCGCCTCGATCCTCGTCGAGCCGGCCAAGGTGCTCTTCCTCAACAACGCGATCAACCACGGCATCCTCACCCCGCTCGGCACCGAACAGGTGCACTCGGCCGGCCAGTCGATCCTGTTCATGGTGGAGTCCAACCCCGGCCCCGGCCTGGGCCTGCTGCTGGCCTACTGGGCCTTCGGCGCCAAGCACATCCGCCAGTCGGTGCCCGGCGCGGTCATCATCCACCTGTTCGGCGGCATCCACGAGATCTTCTTCCCCTACGTGCTCATGAAGCCGAAGACGATCCTCGCCACCATCGCGGGTGCCATGTCCGGTCTGGCCGTCGGCTCCCTGCTCGGCGCGGGCCTGTCCGGCCCGTCCTCGCCCGGCTCGATCATCGCCTGGTTCCTCATGTGCCCGCGCAGCGGCTACCTGCCGATGATCGCCGACTTCCTCGTCGCCACAGTGGTCTCGTTCCTCGTCGCAGCGGTCCTCATCCGTCCCGACAAGAAGAAGGACGAGGCGGCAGCCGCTATCGAGGAGGGCGGCGCCGTCGCGGCCGAGGCGACCGCCGCCGAGTCCGCGGCAGCCGTCGCCAGCGGTGAGTTCGACGCCGCCGCCCTCACCAGGCTGGTCGTGGCGTGTGACGCCGGCATGGGCTCCTCGGTCATGGTCGCCTCGACCATGAAGAAGAAGCTGGCCCCCTACGGCGTCGAGGTCGTTCACACCCCGATCGACTCGATCCCGTCCGACGCCACCGTCGTCCTCACCCAGGAGGGCCTGGCCGAACGGGCCCACGCCAAGGTGCCGCAGGCAGCCATCATCCCGTTCAAGAACTACGTCGGCGACCCGGTCTTCACCGAGGTCGAGGAGAAGATCCGGTCCGCGCAGGAAGGCGCCGGCTCCGGTGCCGCGGACACCGCGCCACAGGTGTCCGGGGACGGCGACGCGGCCGTGGCGGTCGCAGCCGCCCGGGCCGCTCGCAGGAAGAAGTCCCTGGCGCCCGACATCCTGCCCGCCGAGGCCATCAGGCTGGGCCTGAGCGCCGTCGACAAGCAGGACGCCGTCCGTCAGGCCGGTCAGGTGCTCGTCGACGTCCAGGCCGCCGGTCCCGAGTACATCGACGGCATGATCGAGCGTGAGGGCCAGGTGTCCACCTACATGGGTGAGGGCTTCTCGATCCCGCACGGCACCAACGAGGCCCGCGCCCACATCAAGCGCGCAGCCCTGGGCTTCCTGCAGTTCCCCGACGGCGTCGACTGGAACGGCAAGACGTGCTACGTGGCCATCCCGATCGCCTCGGCCTCGGACGAGCACATCGGCATCATGTCAGCGCTCGCGAGTGTGCTGGCCGACAAGAACAGGGCGGAGCAGCTGCGCACCGCCACCACCGTTGAACAGGTGCAGGAACTCCTTGCACCGGAGGAGGACTGAACACAATGAAGGCACTGCGTTTCCACGCCCCCGAGGACGTGCGGCTCGAGGACGTCCCCGAGCCCGAGTGCGGACCCGACCAGATCAAGATCAAGGTGAAGAACTGCTCCACCTGCGGCACCGACGTGAAGATCCTCCACAACGGGCACCCGAACATCACCCGCGTCACGACGATGGGCCACGAGGTGGCCGGCGAGATCGTCGAGATCGGCGCCGAGGTGGCCGGCGACTGGAAGATCGGCGACCGCGTCCAGTCGATAGCCGCCGTGCCCTGCGGCGAGTGCCACGAGTGCCGGAAGGGCTGGATGCAGGTCTGCCAGAACCAGACCAGTGTCGGCTACCAGTACGACGGCGGCTTCGCCGAGTACATGATCGTGCCGGCCGAGGTGCTCAAGGTCGACGGCCTCAACAAGATCCCCGACGGCGTCGGCTACGACGAGGCGAGCGCCGCCGAGCCCTTCGCCTGCGCCATCAACGCCCAGGAGCAGCTCGGCATCGAGGAGGGCGACTTCGTCGTCATCTTCGGCGCCGGCCCGATCGGCTGCATGCACACCCGCATCGCCCGCGGCGTGCACAAGGCCGGGACGATCGTCATGATCGACATCAACGCCGAGCGGCTGGCGATGTCCGCCCAGGCCGTCAGCCCCGACATCACGATCGACGGTTCGGTCGAGGACGTCGTCGCCAAGGTGATGGAGCTCACCGACGGCCGCGGCGCCGACGTCATCATCACCGCCACCCCGGCCAACGTGGCGCAGGAGCAGGCGCTGGCGATGGCTGCCCGCAACGGCCGCATCTCGTTCTTCGGCGGGCTGCCCAAGACCAACCCGACGATCACCTGCGACTCCAATCTGGTGCACTACCGCCAGCTGCACATCCACGGCGCCAACGGCTCGGCCCCCGAGCACAACAAGCGCGCCCTGGCCTACATCGCCTCTGGTCAGGTGCCCGTCGCCGACCTCATCACCCGCCACATCCCGTTGGAGAACGCCCTCGATGCCTTCGACATCGTGGCCAAGGGTGAGGCCATCAAGGTGACCGTCGAGCCCTGACGCTCGGCTCCATCGCACGGGTGATGCCCGTGTGACCGCACAGAACTCCCGTTCCCCCTGCCGTGGGCAGGAGGACGGGAGTTCTGCATGTCGTGACCGTTCGCCCGGCCCATGACGTGAGGGCCGCGGTGGGGCTGCCGGCGTGTCGTGCCGGCGCCCGGCAGCGTCCGTTCCCGTATGGGGGCGGCCGCCCGCGCGCAGGGGCCGGTCGCTCATCGGACGACATCGTCCGAGACGAGGTCTTCCGCCGTCCCCGAGCGGAGCCAGGTCGACGTGAGGCCCCGGCTCGCCGGGCGTCACTGCGGACCGGTCGTGACGGTCTGTCCACGTGGTGGACTGCGGGTTTGACGCCTGGATGCCACCGTGTCCTACACTCACAACCATGTTCCAGGTGATCCGTGCGCGAATGCCGCGGCTCACCATGCCCGCTGGCCGTTGTTGTCAGTGCTGTCGCGCCCGCTCCTGACGGCGTCCCACCGGTGAACGGTTCGGCGTCCGTCGGTCCCGAGCAGGCCCCGCCCCAGCACCACCCGCCACGACGACCAGGAACCGATCATGACTCTCGACTTGTTCTTCGTCCAGAAGGACGCCACCCGCTCCGTCCTCGACAGGCTCACCACCGACCTCGGCCTCGCCTCCCGTGTCACAGGCAGCCGCACCACCACCATGGAGATCTTCCCGGTGCACGTGACGACCGTCGAGTTCGACGCCGACGCCGATGCGCAGGCCGCCGCCACGAGCTGGTTCGACGCGCACGGCATCCACTGGATCGCCCGCTGAACCGCGGCACAGGAGCACAGGGCCCGGCCCCCTGGTGACCGCATGGGTCTGCCCGTTCCGGGGCCCGCCGCAAGGGCGAAAACAAGGTGACTGCTCAGCACCGGTCGGCTCGTGGCGTCCACCCTGCCGGACGGTTCGTCCCGCATCGCGCGCAGGGCCTACGATGTGCCAGGTGCCCTGGTCCGGCCGGGACCGGGGCCCGGTCAGGTGCGCGCAGCGGTCTGCGCAGCCGGGAAGGCAGATGTGACGACGACAACGGATCACCCCGCCACGGCGGATCGCCCCACGAGAACGGACCACGCGACCGACACGCGCATGGCGCAGCGGCAGACCGGGCGCCTGCAGCGCACCCTCGGGCGCTTCGACATCGTCTTCCTCATCTTCTCGGCCGTCGTCGGTCTCGAGATGCTGGGCTCGGTGTCGGCGCAGGGCCCGGAGACCTTCACCTGGCTCGTCTTCCTCATCATCGTCTTCCTCATCCCGTACGCCCTCATCTTCGCCGAGACCGGCTCGGCCTTCCCCGGTGAGGGCGGTGTCTACCTGTGGGCCCGCCGGGCCTTCGGGCGCCCGGCGGCCGCCGTGGCCTCGGCCTTCACCTGGATCACCCAGCCCGTGTGGGTGGGCGGTTCCATGGCCTTCCTCAACGCCGAGGCCGCCCGCAACTACCTCGTCCACTTCCACGAGGGATCGGCCGCCGACTACGCCTTCAAGATCTGCTTCATCTGGATCACCGTGCTGGCCGCCATCCTGTCGCTGTCGAAGGCCAAGTGGATCCCGACGGGCGGCGCCTTCTTCAAGCTCGGCTTCATCGCCCTGTTCGTCGGCACCGCCATCGTCTACGCCGCCAGGGAGGGCATCCAGCCGCTGGGCGGCGCCGACTTCGTCCCGACCAAGGCCGGTTTCATCACCCTCATCCCGCTGCTGCTGTTCGCCTTCCTCGGCTTCGAGAGCTCCTCGAGCGCCTCGGGCGAGATGAAGAACGCCCAGCGCGACGTCTCGGTCTCGGTGCTGCGGTCCTCCGCGATGGCCGGCGTCTTCTACACGATCCCGGTGCTGACAATCCTGCTCGTCATCCCGCCGAGCCAGATCGACGGAGTCTCGGGCCTGCTGGCCGCCGTGTCCACCGTCTTCTCGGTCTACGGCGAAGCCGCCCCGGTCATGATGACGATCGCCGTCGCCATGTTCACGCTCGCCAACATCGGCCAGGGCGCCGCCTGGATGATCATGTCCGACCGCATGCAGGCCATGGCCGCCGCCGACGGCTCGTTCTTCGGAGGCTTCTTCGGGCGCTTCCACCCCAGGCTCGGCACGCCGATCCGCGTCAACCTGCTCTCGGGCATCGTCTCGACGAGCTTCATGGTCGCCGCCATGAGCCTCACCGGCTCCAGCGCTGCCCTGTTCGACGTCGTCCTCGGCGTCTCCATCACGACCTATCTGTTCAGCTATCTCATCGTCATCCCGGCCGCCATGAAACTGCGCCTGTCCGTGCCGGACGCCGAGCGCCCCTTCCGGGTGCCCGGCCCCGACTGGGTCTTCAGCGCGCTGTGCATCATCACGACGGCCTTCGTCGCCCTCGGCTCGTGGGTGAGCATCTTCCCCGGCACGCTCGAGACGCTCATCGGCATCGACTACGACTTCTCGCAGGCATCGGGCGTCTCCTACGCCTCCTTCGAGGCCCTGACCCTGGGTACGCTGGCCTTCATCGTCCTGCTCGCCCTGGTCGGCTACATCCGCGGCAGGAAGGTGCGCGAGTACGTCGGCTGAGGGCCGCAGCCACCCGGCGTGCCGGGCGGATGTGGGAAGATCGGGGCGGGATCCTCGTTCATCAGGGAGAGACATGACAAAGACGCGTCTGGTAGCGGTCCTCATGGCCGGTGTCCTCGCCGTGGGCGGCCTGGCCGGTTGCGGCTCCGGTGACAACGGCTCGAACGGCGAGGCCTCCAGCGCGACGCCGACACCCACCCCCACCCCGTCCGTCGCCGCCGAGACGGCCCTGCAGCAGATGAACGACGCCATCGCGCAGGCCTCGTCGGTGCACGTGGTGGGCAGCTGGCGCATCGACCAGGAGGGGACGGAGCGCACCGCCGACATCCTCAGCACGGTCGACGGCACGAACATGTACGCCACGGTCACCGAGGGCGACAGGTCCGCCGAGATCGTCGTCGCCGACGGCACCACCTACGTGCGCGGCAACGAGGCCTACTGGACGGCCAACGAGATCACCAGCGAGCAGTACGAGTTCATCAAGGACAAGTGGGTCACGGTCAGCGCCGAGGACAGCGAGCGACTCGGCAAGTCGACTGTTCCGAGCGCGCTCGTCGACCTCGTCACGGCCGACCTCGACGCCAGCAAGATCGACCGCGCCAGCATCGGCAGCACCGAGGACGGCGCCGAGACCTGGGTGTTCTCGGACGGCCACAACACCGAGTTCGTCATCGACCCGGCCACGATGCTGCCGATCTCGATGACCGACGGGGCGAGCACCCTGACCTTCGACCGCTGGAACGACGTGCCGGTGCACGAGCCCCCGGCGGCCGAGGAGACGGTCGACGGCTCCGGCGGCTGAGCAGGATCGCCGAAACGGTACGCGCGAACCCGGCCCGGGTCTTCCCCCCGATTCCCGCCCAGCGCGCGGGCGGCCACCGGACGTAGCGGCCCGGGGCGCAGCGCGGCCGGTTCAGGCCAGTGCGATCACCTGGACGAGCAGGATCTTGACCACCGTGCCCAGCGCGAAGAGGGCGCCGTAGGCGGAGTCGACGCGTTCGTCGTTGACGAGCGAGTTGGCGTAGCCGAGCACCGCGGGCTGGCCGACGAAACCGGCGAATCCGCCCGCGGCGCGCTGCGCCGACAGGCCGAGCCGGTTGGCCGCCAGGAGCAGCCCGCCGCCGCCCAGGGCCAGCGAACCGGCCGAGACGAGCACGACCTTGAGGCAGTCCCAGGTGAGCAGATCGGACCGGAAGGCCGGGCCCGTGGCGAGACCGACACAGGCCAGGAAGACCATGAGTCCGAACTGACGCAGCACCTGGTTCGTCGCGTGCGACAGCTGCCAGCGGAAGGGCCCGGTGCGGTGCAGGGCGCCGAACACCATGCCGGCGATGAGGGGGCCGGCCGCCACGCCGAGACTGAACCGCAGGCCGCCGGGCAGCGGCACCGAGACGGCGCCGGCCAGCAGGCCGACGGCGATGCCCAGACCGAGGCTCAGCGCGTCGACCTGGGAGACCCGGGCCTCCGAGTCGCCGAAGAAGTCCTGGGCGTCGCCGAGCCGCCCGCGGGGCACGACGGCCAGGACGCGGTCGCCGGGCTGCAGCACCAGGTCGTCGGTGGCGAGCATCTCCAGGTCCCCGCGGCGCACGCGGGTGACCAGCCCGTCGCACTGCTCGCGCACGTCGATGTCGCCGAGGGCCCGCCCCGCCAGGTGCGGGTTCGAGACGACGAAGCGCCGGAAGTCGACGTCCCGGCGGTTCTCGGTGAGAACGTGCCTGGTGCGGTAGCCGAGGAAGCCGACCGCCTTGTTGACGTCCTCGGGCATGCCCACGACGAGCACCTCGTCGCCGCGGTGCAGCTCGTCCCGGCGGCTCATGACGCGCATCTGGCCGTCGCGCAGCAGATAACTCATCCGGATCCTCGACGGCCAGCCGGGGATCTGCTCGATGGCGGCGTCCCGGGTCACCTTCGTGCTGACGGCCTTGATGCCGGCCTCGGCGAGCGAGACGTTGTCGCGCCGGCCGGGCCAGTGCCTGGTGGCGACGAGGGCGATCATGACCATGGCGACGACGACACCGGTCGGGTACGAGACGGCGTAGGCGAACAAGGTGCCCGGATCGTCGCCGGTGGCCTGCTGGGCGGCGTCGATGGCGGGTGAGGTGAGCACCCCGGCGAACAGGCCGGAGACGTGGGCGGGGCTCAGGCCGACGGCCCGGCCCCCGGCCGTGGCCGCTACCGCCATGAGGATCAGGGCGGCGCTGCCCGCCACCATGAGCGTCCACTGACGCCTCAGGTCCGACAGGAACGTGGCGCCGGCCGACAGGCCGACCGTGTAGCAGAACAGGACGACACCGAGTTGCCTGACCAGTCCCAGGCCATCACCCAGTCCCGGGTCGATCATGCCGACGAGCAGGCCGATGAAGAGCGCACCGGCCGCGCCGAAGCGCAGCGGGCCGAACCTGATCTGGCCCAGTAGCGCCCCGAGGGCGAGGACGCCCATGATGGTGAGGAGCGGATGCGCGACGAGGTATGCGATCATTCCTGGCCCTGGGTACTCGATTCCGGTGGACGATCCGCGCCGGAGCAGCCGGCGCACGCAGCGCCGGGCCACTGCGCTGCGGACTTGTTGAGCCTACCCGCCGGCCCGGCAGCGGCGGGCCCGTGAGGGCTGCGGTGCGGCCACGCCTCGCCCTCCGCGAACCTGTCTCTCCGCCCGGGGCGCAACCCCCGCAGCGCCGGGCGTCGTGACCCTGCCTCGGGATCCACCGGAGGAGCACCATGCCTCAATGTTGGGATCGGTGGTTTTTGTTGGGTGAGGTGCTAGCTTTCTTGGCTCTGAACCGCTAGAGTCCAACCCATAACAACATTTTGTTCGCGGGAAACATGGTCGGCCGTCGCAGGGCTGCGGGGCCGCCGTTCGTGAATCCCGTTGCCGACTGACGGTGAGACCCCCACCGTGATGCCGGCGCCATGGCGGCTCAGGGCAGGAGGTGGGCGGATGTACCCGCAGGAACGTCGCAAGTGGCTCGTCGAGCACGCGCGGCAGAACGGTCGCGTCTCGGTGGCCGAGGCCTCCGCTCGTCTCGGCGTCGTCCCCGAGACCATCCGCCGCGATCTCGACGCGCTCGACGCCAAGGCCCTGCTGCGGCGCGTCCACGGCGGCGCGATTCCCGCCGACTTCGACCAGCTGGGCGACGCCCCGCTCGACACCCGCGACGCCTCCGCCGTCGAGGAGAAGGAGCGGATGGCCCTCAAGGCGGTCGACTACCTGCCGGCCGATGGCGGCACCGTCCTGCTGGACGCCGGCTCCTCGACCTCACGGCTGGCGGCCCACCTGCCCGCCGACGGGCACTACGTCGTCATCACGAACTCGGCCCCCATAGCGGCCCAGGTCGGTGCACGCACGAGCTGCGAGGTGCGCCTCATCGGCGGTCGCCTGCGCGGCACGACGGCCGCCACGGTCGGCAACACGAGCGAGTTCGAGCGGCTCCGCGTCGACGTGGCCTTCATGGCCACCAACGCGCTCTCGGTCGAACACGGCCTGTCGACCCCCGACATGGACGAGGCAGCCACGAAGACCGCCATGATCGGTGCCGCTCGCACCGTCGTGCTGCTCGCCGACTCCCGTAAGATCGGCGCCGAGTCCACGGTGCGCTTCGCCACACTCGACGACATCGACGTCCTCATCACCGACACCGGCATCCCGCAGCGTCAACTCGAACTCATCCGGAACAAAGACCTGAAGGTGGTCTGCGCATGATCGTCACAGTCACTCCCAACCCGAGCCTCGACCGTTCCGCGGCCCTGTCCGCGCCCATCGTCCGTGGCCAGGTGCACCGCCTGACCGACATCACCACCGTCGCGGCAGGGAAGGGGGTCAACATCTCGCGCGCCCTGCACAACGCCGCCGTACCGACGCTGGCCGTCGTCCCGGCTCCCGAGCACGACCCGTTGCTCCAGGGCATGGTCGACGCGGGTATCGACCATCGCGAGGTGCCCGTCGCACACGCCGTGCGGACGAACCTGACCGTCACCGAGCCCGACGGCACCACCACCAAGTTCAACGAGCCGGGCGCCGAGCTGAGTGAGGCGGAACGCGCCCGACTCGAGGACGCCGTGCTCGCTGCCGCCGCCGAGGCCGACTGGGTCGTCATGACCGGCTCCCTGCCGCCCGGCCTGCCCTCCGACTGGTACGCCCGGATGGTGCCCAGGATCCGCGAGCGCGGCGCGCGGGTCTGCGTCGACACCTCGGACGCCCCGCTCCTGGCGCTTGCCGAGGCGCTGCCGCAGGCGGCCCCCGACCTCATCAAGCCCAACTCCGTCGAGCTCGCCCAGATCTGCGGCGGGGACGGCGAGGCCATGGAGGAGGCCGCCTCGCGCGGCGACTACGACGCCGTCCTCGACGGAGCCCGTGGCCTGGTCGCCAAGGGCATTGAACGCGTCATGGTGACACTCGGCGGTGCGGGCGCCCTGCTCGTCACCGCGAGCGGCGCCTGGCACGCCATCGCCGCACCCATCGAGGTGCGCTCGACCGTCGGCGCAGGGGACTCCTCGCTGGCGGGCCTGCTCATCGGCCTCACCAGCGGCGCCGATGATGACGCGGCCCTGGCACGGGCCGTCGCCTGGGGCACGGCCGCGGCCGGCCTGCCCGGATCCACCATCCCAGACCCCGACCAGGCGGCGCAGGTGCAGACCAGCGTCACCGCGGTCCAGACAACCTCCGAAGGCGCCCGGCCCCAGCAGCGCGCCGAACACCTCTCATCCTGAGAACCCGTCCGGTTAGGAGAAATGTTCATGTCCGAGTCCATCATCGAACCGGAGATCGTCGCTCTCGACGCCGATCTCGGCTCGACCAAGACCGAGGTCATCACCGCCTTGGCCGGCATCATCGCCGCTGCCGGGCGGGCCGAGGCCGAGGGTCTGACGCGCGACGCGCTGGCCCGTGAGGAGAAGTTCCCCACTGGCATGCCCGGTCGCTTCGCCATCCCGCACTGCCGTTCCGAGGCCGTCAGCAAGTCCTCGCTCGGCTTCGCCAGGCTCACCAATCCCGTCGACTTCGGCGGCAAGGACGGCCCGGCCGACATCGTCTTCCTCATCGCTGCCGGCGCCGACGGCGGCGAGGAGCACATGAAGCTGCTCACCAAGCTGGCCCGCGCCATGGTCAAGAAGGACTTCGTCCAGTCACTGCGCGAGGCCCCCGACGCCGACTCGATCGTCACCCTGGTGCGCGGCATCGTCGAACCCCAGCCCGAGCCCGCCGCGGCCGAACCGGCCGCCCCGGCGGCGGACACTGGGACACCGGCGCCCTCCGGCGCGGCACCCAAGGCCCGCATCGTCGCCGTCACCGCGTGCCCCACCGGCATCGCCCACACCTACATGGCCGCCGACTACCTCACCGAGTCCGCGAAGAAGGCCGGCGTCGAACTGCAGGCCGAGCCCCAGGGCTCCTCCGGCTACGAGCCGCTGCCGCCCGAGGTCATCAAGTCCGCCGACGCCGTCATCTTCGCCACCGACGTGGGCGTCAAGGGCCGCAACCGCTTCGCCGGCCTGCCCGTCATCGAGTCCGGCGTCAAACGCGCCGTCAACGAGCCCGACGCCATGATCGCCGAGGCCATCGCCGCCATCGGAGACCCCAACGCCCACAAGGTGCACGCCGTCGCCGAGGGCGCCGCCGACGCCGAGGAGGAGGCCTCCCAGCTCGGCTGGGGCAAGCGCATCCAGCAGTCCCTCATGACCGGCGTCTCGTACATGATCCCGTTCGTCGCCGCCGGCGGTCTGCTCATCGCCCTCGGCTTCCTGTTCGGCGGCTACGAGATCGCCGACAACGGCCTGGACATCGCCCTGGAGAACAGCCTCGCGAACCTGCCCGAGGCCACTGGGCACGCCCTGGCCGGCTCGGCCCTCATGACCTACATCGGCGCCGTGCTCTTCGCGGTCGGGCAGGCAGCCTTCGGCTTCCTGCTGCCGGCACTGGCCGGCTACATCGGCTTCGGCTTGGCCGAGCGTCCCGGCATCGTGCCCGGCTTCGTCGCCGGCGCGATCGCGTCCCTGACCGGCGCCGGCTTCATCGGCGCCATCGTCGGCGGCCTGGTCGGCGGCTTCGTCGCCTACTGGTTCACCACGCTCAACGCGCCGCGCTGGCTGCGCGGCCTCATGCCGGTCGCCGTCATCCCGCTCGTCGGCTCG
Source organism: Propionibacterium australiense (assembly GCF_003666605.1). Classification (GTDB taxonomy): domain Bacteria; phylum Actinomycetota; class Actinomycetes; order Propionibacteriales; family Propionibacteriaceae; genus Propionibacterium; species Propionibacterium australiense. The sequence goes on from NZ_RCIV01000016.1 coordinate 51,044, forward strand.
CTGATCTCCGGCGGCCTCATGTACGTCGTCCTCGGCCGGCCGCTGGCCTGGCTCACCACGACGATGAACAACGCCCTGTCGGGCATGAGCGGCACCTCGGCGATCATCCTGGGCATCATCCTCGGCCTCATGATGTGCTTCGACCTGGGTGGCCCGATCAACAAGGCCGCCTACCTGTTCGCCACGACGAACCTGGACATCAACAACGTCGGCTCGATGCGCGTCATGGCCGCGACGATGGCGGCCGGCATGGTGCCCCCGCTGGCCCTGGCCCTGTCGACGGCCCTGCGCCCGAAGTACTACACGCCCGCCGAACGCGAGAACGGCACGGCGGCCTGGCTGCTCGGCGCCTCGTTCATCTCCGAGGGCGCCATCCCGTTCGCCGCGGCAGACCCGCTGCGCGTCATCCCCTCGATGATGGCCGGCGGCGCCGTCACCGGTGCCCTGTCCGTGGCGCTCGGCGCCGCGTCCCTGGCCCCGCACGGCGGCATCTTCGTCTTCTTCGCCATCGAGAGGTTCTGGGCCTTCGTGCTGTCGATCGTCGTCGGCGCGATCGTCTCCGGCCTGCTCGTCACCGTGCTCAAGGGCGCGGCCTGGCGCAAGAAGAACGCCGAGTCCCAGCAGGAGGCGGCTGCTGAGACTGAGGCCGTGACCGCCTGACGGCCGGTCTCTGACAAGGACCACTTCTCCGCTCCGCACACCCAGTGGCGCCCGGGTTCCGGCCCGGGCGCCACTGGCACTCCCGGCCCAAAACCTCCCGACCCCTCACGCGAGGATGGGGTTGTCGGAAGAACGGTGTGTGAGGTCAGGCCTGATCCGACAAGGGGGATTGCTGTGGCTGGCAGGCCGGGCCGAGCGACCGCTGACCAGCCGTGCCCCTCTCATCATGTGAAAGGGCTGTCGACAAGGTGTGATCGTTCTAGACTGGCGGGGTTGCCTCATCCACCCCCTTGGAGGAATCCGCAATGAGTGATGGCCTGAGCCTTGACGACCTTCATGCGGCGTCTGATGTTGTGTGGGATT
>NZ_RCIV01000017.1 GCF_003666605.1 Propionibacterium australiense
TGGCTGGGCCGGGCCCACCGGCGCCTGGCCGGGTGTGCCGGTCATCGGCCCGTAGTCGCTGGCGTTGTCTGCCCCGGGGGCCTGGTATGACTCGGACACCGACACCGAATAATCCAAACCAGAATCACCAACCTCAACGTTGGTCTCATGGGACATATAGTTGTCGTCCCCCATGCATCCTGATCCGTCGCAGGCGTGTGCTGTCGGCGCGTGAATACCTGATGCAGCGACCAGCACGGTGACTCCCGCCGCGATCCTCAGCCCTCGCATGAATCGGCCCTCTCTGCGTTGGATCCGTAGATCTTGAGCAGCCCATCGTCGTCGTACCGGAAGAAGAACCGGTACGTGTTGTAGCCGCCGCCGATGATGTTGTCCTCGGCATCAACGATCGGGCTCTGGGAGGAGTCGACGCACGTCGACAGGGTGGCCACGGAGTCCTCGCGGGCGATCTCGGGGGTCCTGTTCACGTAGACGATCCGGGCCCTCGTCCCGGGCTGCATCCGCCAGCCCTTGTCGAACACTTGGGCAAAGGCCTCGACAATGAGTTCGGCGAAACGACCCGTGACGTACTGGTCCATTCCCTCGGGCAGGCTCTCGGCCCCGCCCGCCGCGAAGGTGTCCTGTTCGAGCTCGAAATATGCTCGGTAGACCCGCTCGGCCTCCGCGTACAACTCCTCCTCACCCGGCGACACCGCCGAGGACACAGGCGAGCCAGACGATGGCGAGGCCGAGACCGGTCCCGACGAGGAACCGACCGACGAACCACCCGGCCCGGGCGCATCACCCGAGCCGCACCCGGCCACCACCAGAACCGAACACAGGCCGGCCCCTGCGAGACCGGTCCGCCACCAGGTCATGACACGGGCCATGACGATCACCCCCAGGATCCGCGGTGTCTGTGGTGTCCGCCCATGGTCGCACCAGCCCGGCCACTCCTGGAAGACCCATCCGTACTTGTGGAAAACCCCTTCGGATGAAGCTCGACCTCATGGAGCCGGTGACTCTGATTGCTCTCATCGCCAGGCGGGAGCTTTCCGTGTCCGCCCTGGCCAGAGACGTGCGCCGGGCGGTTAGTGGTCGAGCGGCGGTTCGCTGAAGCGCCTGCGGTAGGCGGTCGGGGTGGTGGCGAAGGCCGCGGCGAAGCGCTGGCGGAAGGTGACCGGACTCGCGTATCCACACGCGCGGGCGACACGGCTGATGGGCCAGTCAGTGGTCTCCAGTAGACGGCGGGCCTCGTCCAGACGACACGACCTCAGCCACGCCCCGGGACTGGTACCGAACTCAGCCTGGAACCGACGAGCGAGATGACGGGGACTCATGTTCCCGACTTCGGCCAGGTCCTTGACCGTGATGGGTTGGCCGAGGTGTTCGTGCATCCAGGCCACCACGGCCCCCAGCCCTTCACCGGCACTCGATGTCGCCATAGGGCGGGTGATGTACTGGGCCTGGTCCCCTTCACGGTGGGGCGCGATGACCAGACGCCGCGCCACCGTAGCGGCTGTGGCAGATCCCAAGCGGTCGCGCACTATGTGGAGGCAGGCGTCGAGTGCGGCCGCGGTGCCTGCCGAGGTCATCACATTGCCGTGGTCGATGTACAGCGCTGTTGCGTCGACGTCGACGCGTGGGCACGCTTCGGCCAGCTGGTCGGCGGCCGCCCAGTGCGTGACCGCGCGGCGTCCGTCCAGCAGGCCGCTCTGGGCGACTGGGAAGGCGCCGAGGCACAACCCGACGATGACGGCTCCTGCCCGATGGGCCCGCCCGATCAGCGAGACCAGGGCCTCGCTTGCGGCCGGCAACTGTGCAGGCCAGGAGGGGAACACCACCATGTCCGCCGCGGCCACGGCCTCCGCTCCGGCAAGCTCCGACATGGCGAGACCCTCAGCGGTGCGGACCGGGGCGCCGTCCTCACTCCATGTCAGGGTCTCCCACTCGGCCAGGCCGAGCCGGGCCACCTCACCGAAGACGGTGAGCGGAGCCGCGAGGTGGAACAGGCTGATGCCCTCGAACGCATGCACCGCAATCCGCGTCATGTCTTGATTCCATCGAATATAGTCATCCCAGCCACTCACGATGGTACGCAGCCCTTGGCCATGATCGATTCAGCGCAACCGACCGCCGACCAGGAGCATGACCGCACCATGACCTCACCACGCCGCGCGCTCGTCGTCATCGATGTTCAGCAGGAGTACTTCTCCGGCCCCCTTGAGATTCATTACCCGGCACGCGAGGAATCCTTGGCGCGCATCCTCAGTGTCATTGATGCCGCCCAGGCACAGCGGTTGCCGATCGTGATCGTGCGTCACGAGAACCCGGTCGGTGCCGCGGCCTTCGCACGCGGATCGGCGGGCGCCGAGCTGCACCCCCACGTGGCGGCGCGGGTGTGTTCCGAGTGGAAGCAGATCACCAAGCGCTACGCCAGCGCCTTCGACGGCACCGATCTGGCCGACTGGTGCAGGCAGCAGCGGATCGACACCCTCACCCTCACCGGCTACATGGCGGGCAACTGTGTCCTCGCCACCGCCGCCTCCGCCGCCCCGCGCGGACTTACTGCCGAAGTGCTGTCGGACGCCACTGGCACCCCGCACCTCGCCAACCGCCTCGGTGGCATCTCCGCCCACCACCTGCACCGGGCCCTCATGATCCTGCTCCACTCCAATCTCGCCGCAGTCACCACGACCCAGGACTGGATGAACGCTCTCGAAGCAGGAACGGCCTGCAAGAAGAGCAACCTCGTCGCCTCGGCCGCGGCGGGGGAGGAACAGGAAAATCGAGAGTGAGAAGGGGCCGTGCCGAGCCCGCCGCCAGGAGGCGCTGTTGAGTCGTGAGGTGGGGGCAATCCCGAAGGTGGTAACACCAAATCCGAGTATAGTATTACTAATGTATTACATTTGAACTGTGCAGGATCGCCTCGATTGGCGTCACCGCGGCATCTACATCACCAAGCACGGCATGACGCCGCAGATCGCCGACGAGGCATACGCCGATCCGGCCTCGCGGTCGGGCGGGACTGTTCGTGTCATTGGCTGGTCGGTGTCGATCCAGGCGCTCGTGACGGTCATCGTGCTCCCGGAAGCAGATGTGGTCTGGGGCGTGAATGCGTGGCGTTCCAACGCCATGGATCGTCATCGGTACGGGGAGGGAGATGACCGATGGACATCGAGGAACTGATCGCCGTCGAGGCTGAGGCCGCCGAGCAGGACAGGGACGCTCCGCTCGGAACCGAGACACGTGTGACGCGGGGCAATGGCCGGGCGAAAACCCTTCAGATCAGGCTCAACTCTGAGGAACTGGCTGCTCTGACTGCTCTCGCCGAGGAGCGGGGGCTCCCCGTGTCCACCCTGGCCAGGGACTTCCTCCTGCGCGAACTGGCGGCGGGTTCGGACGATCCGAGAGCGGTCCTCGCCCGTATGCGCTCCGGCCTGGAGTCGCTGGCGGCGGTCGTCGGGTGAGGAACCGCTCCGCATCAGGCAGCGGCCAGTTCAGCCGGGTGGCTGCCCTGGTCTACCGCCCGGTCGCTCGATCATGGTTTCCCAGGTACACGGTGAGTGTCGGACAGTCAGCATGAACCGGCCTATGACAGGGATGATCTTCTGGGATGTGCATCCGCTTCGGAGCCGTCACTGGTGATTCTTATCATGGAGGCGAAACAAGTGCTTTCATGCTGACGTTGTGCAACTATGAACGTAGGGGGTGACGAGCTGATGTATCCAACGAATGAAACAGTCGACCGCGCATTGGTCGCTGCTCAGGTCATCAACGCCCGCAAGCCGGTGTACGGCGAGATGCAGGCGCACAAGCTCGCCTACTACGCCCAGGCATGGTCGCTGGTGTGGGATGGGCGGCCGCTCTTCTCCAACCGGATCGAGGCGTGGCGGATGGGGCCTGTGGTCTGCTCTCTGCGGCATGCCTTTCCTGAGATCAGGCAGGCGCCCCCTGTCGGAGTGTTCACTTCCACTGAGGAGGCCACTCTCGGCGCAGTGACCGACTACTACGGTGACATGAGTGGTGTTGAGCTGATCGAGCTGACCCATCAGGAGGGGCCATGGCGTGAGACCTGGGGCGACAGGCCTCAGGATGCCAAGGGCGGTGACCAGATCTCTCTCGACTCGATGCGCAGGTTCTACACCCGCATGGCCCTGCGGGGTGAGGGACCTCGGCGTCCGATGATGCCCACGGTGACGGCTCCAGACGAGGAGATTGCTCGGATCGCCGCTGACACCTCGCGCCGCTGGGCGAAGACACTGGCGATCCTCGGCTCGTGATTGTTGAGATCACGTGGGAGCAGTGCCTGGAGATCTACTCGAAAGAAGTGCACGCAGGGCTGCTCCTTGATGAAGGAAGGCTTCGGGGTGCCCTGCGTGCACCATTCCTCGGGTTCGGTGACTATGAGGCTCATCCGACGCTTCCCGGCAAGGCTGCGAAGCTCATCTCTGCTGTTGCGGCGGCTCACGCTTACACCGACGGCAACAAGCGGCTCGCATGGCACCTCGGAGTTGCTTTTTGCAGGCGAATGGGCTCGTGGTCGTCGCCGGGGAGAAAGATGCTGCAAACGCCGTCCTGCGGGCCGTCACGCATGCGTGGCAGGAAATGGACCTCGCGGAATGGCTCATTGAGCACACCGAGATGATCTGAGCAGGGTGACTGTGGTCGCTCTCCTGCGGACCCTGTCGGCTCGTTCTTGTGCGGCACAAGGAAGGGGTTCATAGGGGCAATTCGGGCAGCGATCGACGATTCTTATCGTCTCGACCGAGACGCGGGTGACGCGCTTGACGAGGTCGATGATGTAACGGGGACCATCGTGCTCTCGACACCAGTCGTTTGGATCATTGACGATGCCCGAGTCCTTGTCGGTCCTCACCTGGTAGCGGTCGATGAGCCATTCCAAGCCCGAGCGAGAGCCGAGCATGTGCTCATTCGCCTCGGCGGGGATGTCGCTGAGGGTCAGGTAGTCGTTGTAGACGATGGCCTTCTTCGTCTGCTTGTCCAGCCACCTCATTTTCATTTTCCTCACCCGGTACAGTTCCCAGTCGTCGACGCCAAGCGGATGGGTCGACTCGTGCAACGGGTAGGGGTCGACCGACTCGTAGCTCACGTGCAGATCGGCCAGCTGTAGCGCTAGTCCGCGCCGTGGTCCGCGGGTGCCTGCCCCGCTACCTCGGAGCGTGCCCTGGTACGGATGTCCAGGACGAACGCCCCCAGCGCAATGAGGCCGATCATGATGCCGGCGGACCACAGGAACTGATCGTCCTGAATGTAGGCGCCGCCCTCCTGGCAGGTGTTGAGCCCCTTGAGGAGCCACAGCGGATCCTGCGAGTGGGCCTGGAAGGTCTCAACGGAACAGTCGGGTATCTCCTTGTCCGATATGCCCGATGCCAGTGTCCTGAGGATGTTCGCCGGGGAGAAGCCGATGTGTGTCATCGAGGTGAGGAAGACGACGAACACGAGAGGGCACACGAGCCGCCGGATGACGAGGTTCTGCGCCTTGCGGCACATCCTCGTGAGCGAGGCGAACAGGCCGACAGTGAACCCGATGATGGCGTACGCGGCGGGGATGTCGACGAGGAGCCTCGGCGTGAGGGAGGCGGAGTGGCCCTCCTCGATCGTCAGCAGGAATGCCGCGGCGGGCACGAGCGCGGCCGTGAGGAGCCCGGCCGCCGTCCCGAAACCGGTGCCCTCGGCGACGGCCCGGACGCTCGCCCGCAGGTCGAGGCCGACGGTCAGCGTCCGGGAATAGGTCAGGATCGTCATGAACAGGGCCGTGAGGATGAGGGCCGTGGTGAGGCACGAGGCGATCGCCAGGCCGTTGTAGCCGATCCCGGCGCCGAGGGTCGCCCGGGTCAGGTTCGGCCTGCTGTTCACCGCCCACGCGAGAAAGGTCGCTACCAGGACCGGGACGAGGAGCAGTCCCACGAGATGGGCCCTGACGAGTGTCTGGGGCTCGAGCAGCCTCCCCAGGGAGCGGGGTCCGATGTTCAGCTCGCCCCACCCGGTCGGAGCGATGATCCGGTTTCCGTGCCGAAGGGTCGCCCGGGCTCTGCCCGCCGTCCGGCGCACCCAGCGCGAGGGGAGGGATCTGATCCTGGTTCCGCCGTCCGTCTGGGCCATCCGCAGCAGCCGCGCGGAGCCCAGCGTGATCGCCGTGGCGCACAGGCACACCAGGAGCATGTGCCGCAGCGTCCCCGCGGACCCGACGGGGATGAGCAGGATCAGCGCGGCACCGGTGTACCAGGCGATGACCTCGGTGACGGCCCTGGTTGCGGACAGCCACACGGGTCGCACCCGACCGGGATGCCGCAGCCATCCGGCGAGCCGGGCCGTGCCGGGGAGGAACAGGCCGAGGCAGATGATGATGAGGCCGGCCATGCGTCTCCAGGGTTGTCGAGCAGCTGTGGATGATTGTTCTGCGCCGCCCCCCGCGGGGTGAGGGGTCTCGCCGTGCTCCCGGCGCGCCGCCCGCGTTCGCCGAGCACTTCGGCGAGGCCGGGCACGGTCCGGCGCCGCCGCGGGGAACGGCGAGACCCCTGGCCAACCGTGGTCGACTAGGGGTCTCGTGCCGTGCGCGAGAGAGGAGTTGAACCTCCACGCCCTAAACGGGCACTGGCACCTGAAGCCAGCGCGTCTGCCATTCCGCCACTCGCGCAACGCCGCCGTGCGGCAACCCGGACAACATAGCACAGCATCCCCAGCGCCCCGCAAACCGGAGCCGCCCGAGGACGGGCCCCTGGGTGCGGCGCGCCAGGCGAGGCGGCCCCTCCGGGTGGCTGCGCCACGCCCCATGACGGTGACGTGGCGGGTCCTCGGGCGGCGAACTGTCAATTCCATGGCGAGGAACCCAGCGTCACATCTCGTCTCGCGCGCAACAATCTCATGTTGATCCCCGGAACCAACTGGAAATTTTTCTGTGGGGGACGAAATAATCTCGTGAGGGAAGCCTGAGTTCTCCGCAGCCGTTTTCGGTTTGGTTGGCGGCGGGCCGTAATCTTGGAACCCGGCGGGGTGTCCCCTAAGGGGATGCCCAGTGTTCACGCCGCACTGTATCTTTCGGGTCGCATCACCTGGATGAGCCACTGGATCGTCGAAGGTGAAGACATGATCTCTCTCACTCGCCGTAACGTGCTGCAGGTCTCCGGCGCCGCCGCCGCTGCCGCCGCCCTGGCCGGCTGTGCCCAGACCTCCGACAGCTCGTCCGGCTCCGGTTCCGCCGCCTCCAGCGACGGCATCACGATCGGCACCACCGACAAGGTGACCAGCCTCGACCCTGCCGCCCAGTACGACCACGGCTCGTTCGAGATCATCTCGAACGTCTTCCCGATGCTCATGAACGTGCCGCTGGGGGCCACTGACGGCACGCCGGAACTCGACGTCGCCGAGTCCGCCGAGTTCACCTCGCCCACCGAGTTCACGGTCAAGCTGCGCAGCGGCCTGAAGTTCGCCAACGGCCACGACCTCACCGCCGAGGACGTCAAGTTCAGCTTCGACCGGCAGCTGTCGATCAACGACCCCAACGGCCCGGCGAGCCTGCTGACCAATCTCGATTCCACCGAGGTCGTCGACGACCTGACCGTCGTCTTCAAGCTCAAGGTCGAGAACGACCAGACCTTCGCCCAGGTGCTCATGAGCCCCGCCGGTCCGATCATGGACAGCGAGACCTTCCCCGCCGATTCGGTCATGAGCGACGAGGACATCGTCGCGGCCCAGCCCTTCTGCGGCCCCTACGTCATCGCCGACTACTCCAAGAACCAGCTCGTCAACTTCACCAAGTGGGACGGCTACACCGGCACCATCGACGCGCCCCAGGCCGACTCGATCACGCTGAAGTACTACTCCGAGGCCGAGAACCTCAAGCTCGCCGTGCAGCAGAACGAGATCGACGTCGCCTACCGCAGCCTGACGGCCACAGACATCGAGTCCCTGCGCTCCAGCGACGGTCTGACCGTCTACGAGAGCCCCGGCAGCGAGATGCGCTTCATCGTCTTCAACTTCGACACCATGCCCCACGGCGCCCAGAACTCCGAGCCCGACACCGCGAAGGCCGCCGCCGTCCGCCAGGCCGTCGCCTCGGTCATCGACCGGGAGGCGATCGCCGAGGACGTCTACAAGGGCAGCTACACGCCGCTGTACTCCTACATCGTCCAGGGCTTCGCGGGCTCCACCGAGACCCTCAAGAGCGCCTACGGCGACGGCAACGGCGGACCTGACACCGACAAGGCCAAGCAGATCCTCTCCGACGCCGGCGTGAGCACGCCCGTCACCCTGAGGATGCAGTACAACCCCGACCACTACGGCACGAGCTCGGCCGACGAGTACGCGGCCATCAAGAACCAGCTTGAGGCCACCGACCTGTTCACCGTGGACCTGCAGTCCACCGAGTGGGTGCAGTACAACAAGGACCGCGTCTCCGACGTCTACCCCGTCTACCAGCTCGGCTGGTTCCCCGACTTCGCCGACCCCGACAACTACCTGACCCCCTTCTTCGGCGCCGACAACTTCATCCACCAGCACTACGAGAACACCGAGGTGCAGGAGCTCATCACCGCCGAGGCCACCACGCAGGACCAGGCGTCCCGGGAGCAGATCCTGTCCGAGGTGCAGGAGAAGCTGACCGCCGACCTCCCGACCATCCCGCTGCTCCAGGGCAAGCAGATCATGGTCGCCAACGGTTCGGTCTCCGGCTGCGAGAACGCGATGGACATCGTGTCCAAGCTGCGCCTGTCGGCCCTGAACAAGTGACCCATCCCGTCCAGGCGAAGATGCCCGTTCGGTCCTCCTCGCAGGGCCGGCGGGCATCTTCGCCGCATTCACTCCCACTCACCGCGAGGAAGGCCTCATGAGCCACACCGAAGAACCCGATCCCGACGAGGCGGTGGCGGCCGACGTCGCCGACGTCGCCGCGGACGCCGAGACGAGTACGGGAGAGTCGGCGCGATCCTCGATGCCCGTCGCAACGGCCAAGGGCGCCGGTGAGAAGCGACGCCGAGGCGGGCTGAGCCGCTACATCATCACCCGCTTCCTGCTCATCTTCCCGACGATCTTCATCCTCGTGACCGTCGTCTTCTTCCTCATGCGCGTCACCGGCGACCCGATCACGGCGGCACTCGGCGGACGCCTCACGCCCGACCAGCTTGCCCAGCGGGTGCACGAGGCCGGCTACGACCGGCCGATCCTCATCCAGTACCTCGACTACCTGGGCGGTCTCGTGCGCGGCGACTTCGGCACCACCTACACGGACAACATGCCGGTGCTCTCGGTGCTCAAACAGTACGGCTCGGCCACTCTCGAACTCGTCCTCTTCTCCCTGGTCATCTCGCTGCTCATCGGCCTGCCGCTGGGCCGTCTCGCGGCCGCCAAGCGCGACAGGTGGCAGGACGCCGTCCTGCGCATCTTCGCGATCCTCGCCTACGCGACCCCGGTCTTCTTCCTCGGCCTGCTGCTCAAGCTCGTCTTCGCCGTCAAACTCGGCTGGCTGCCCGTCTCGGGCCGGATCAGCGCGAGCGGCGAGGGGACGATGGGCAGGCTGCTCAACCCGTCGCCGTTCTACCTGGTCGACGCGATCAGGCTCGGCAACGGCCCCCTCATCGTCGACGTGCTCAGGCACGCGGTGCTGCCGTCGGTGGCCCTCGGCCTGCTCAACGGCGGCGTCTTCCTGCGCCTGGTGCGCACGAACGTCATCGGCACCATCGACCGCCAGTACGTCGAGTCGGCCCGCTCGCGCGGCGTGCCCGAACGCCGCCTGGTCACCAAACACGCCATGCGCCCCGCGCTCATCCCCATCATCACGGTGATGGGAATGCAGATCGCCCTCATGCTCGGCGGCGCCGTGCTCACCGAGACCACCTTCGAATGGCGGGGCCTGGGCTTCATGCTCGCCCAGTACATGACGGCCCGCGACTACGTCGCCGTGCAGGGCATCGTCATGCTCATGGCCGTGATCGTCGCCCTGGCGAACTTCATCGTCGACGTCATCGCCGCACTGATCGACCCGCGAGTGAGGTACTGAGATGTCCCAGACCACAACCGTTGTCGCCGAGGGCCCCAGCCGCACCCCCTGGTACCTGCGCCTGCCCGTCATCGCCGACCTGCGCCGCTCCGTCGGCCTGCAGCGCGGCATGCTCATCGTCGGTCTCGTGCTCACCACCCTCCTCGTGCTCACCGCCATCTTCGCGCCGCTCATCGCCCCCTACGGCTTCGCCTCCTCGGCCGCCGACGGCGTCGGCTTCGGCACCCAGCAGGCGCCGAACCTGACGAACCACTGGGGCACCACCGTCGCCGGCTACGACGTGCTCAGCCGCGTCGTGTGGGGCGCCCGCACGGCCGTCCTCACGATCATCACCTCGGTCACCATGAGTTTCGTCATCGGCGTCCTGCTGGGCCTGGTGTCCGGGTACGCCGGCGGCTGGTTCGACCGCATCTGCACGATGATCACCGACGCCGTCTACGCCTTCCCGTCGCTGCTGCTGGCCATCGTCCTGTCGATCGTCATCTCCGGCGGTCAGTCCAGCGCGGCCGGCGGCATCATGAGCGCGGCGATCTCGATCACCGTCGTCTACGTGCCCCAGTACTTCCGCGTCATCCGCGCCGAGACGGTGCGCCTGAAGGCCGAACCCTTCGTCGAGGCCGCCCGCGTCACCGGCGTCCCCGTGCACCGCACGCTGTTCGGCCACATCCTGCGCAACGCCACCCGCACCCTGCCGCTGATCTTCACGCTCAACGCCTCCGAGTCGATCCTGACCCTCGCCGGCCTGGGCTTCATCGGTTTCGGCATCGAGCCGTCCAGCGCAGCCGAGTGGGGCTACGACCTCAACCGCTCGATGACCGACGTCACGAGCGGCATGTGGTGGACCGCCATCTTCCCGGGCCTGGCCATCGTGCTCTCCGTGCTCGGCATCACCCTCATGGGCGAGTCGATGAACGACCTGAACGACCTGCGCCTGCGCCGCCGCCGGGCCCCGAAGAAGACCGGGGCCGCGGCACCAGCGGCCCGCGCCGCCGAGCCAGGCGCCGCCGCCCGGGCAGAGGCCCCGACCGGATCGGCTTCGAGCGGCCCCGCCGGCGACGGGCCCGAGGGGCCCGCCCGCGCGGCCGACGACACGGACGACACGAAGGAGGCATGAGATGACAGGCGAACCCGGCACCGATCTCACCTCGCACCGCTTCGGCACCGGCGAGCCGCTGCTGCAGATCAAGGACCTGTCCATCAGCTTCGCCACCGACCGCGGCGACGTCCCGGCCGCCCGCGGCGTCAACCTCGTCCTCGACGAGGGCGAGATCCTGGCCATCGTCGGCGAGTCCGGGTCCGGCAAGACCGTCACGGCCCGCTCCGTGCTCGGCCTGCTGCCCGAGACCGCCACCACCGAGGGCGCGATCATCCTGCGTGGCCAGGACGTCGTGACGATGAGCGGCACCCAGTTGCGCCGGGCGCGCGGCGCCGACGTGTCCATGGTCTTCCAGGAGCCGTCCAGCGCCCTCAACCCGGTGTACCCGATCTGGTGGCAGCTCGGTGAGGGGCTGCGCGCCCACGACCCGAAGCTGACCCGGGCCCAGCTCAAGGAGCGGGCCGTCGAGGCACTGCGCATCGTCGGCATCCCCGACCCCGAGAACCGCATCAACCGCTACCCGCACGAGTTCAGCGGCGGCCAGAAGCAGCGCATCATGATCGCCATGGCGCTGGCCCTCGGCACGAAGGTGATCATCGCCGACGAGCCGACCACCGCCCTCGACGTCACGGTGCAGGCCGAGATCTTGCAGCTGCTGCGCGAGGTACGCGACAACCACGGCGCGTCGATCATCCTCATCACCCACAACATGGGCGTGGTCGCCGACCTGGCCGACACCGTCGCCGTCATGCACGACGGTGTCATCGTCGAACGCAACACCGCCCAGGAACTGTTCGACAACCCCCGCGACCCGTACACGCGGACCCTGCTCGCGGCCGTGCCGCGCATCGGTGCCTCGTCGGCGTCCGGGCGGATGAGCGAGGCCGGGCGCGCCGAACTCGCCTCGCACGAGGTCATCGTCGAGGCCAAGGGCCTCGAGGTCACTTACCCGGGCCGCCTGGGCACCAGGCCCTTCCGCGCCGTCCGCGGCATCGACTTCACGATCCGCGCCGGCGAGGTCTTCGGGCTGGTGGGCGAGTCGGGTTCGGGAAAGACGACGACCGGCCGCGCCATCGTCGGCCTGGAGGAGACCACCGGGGGCTCCCTGACGGTCTTCGGCTACCAGATGCGCCGCTTCCGCGAACGCACCTTCAAACCGCTGCGCAAGGACATCGGCTTCGTCTTCCAGGACCCCGCCACGAGCTTCGACCCCCAGCTGACGATCGGGGCCTGCGTCGCCGAGCCGCTCCAGGTGCACGCCAAGGAGCTGCCCGGCGCCGAACGCCGCCGCCGCGTCCACGAACTCCTCGAGGCGGTGCAGCTGCCCGCCGCCTACGCCGACCGCTACCCGCACGAGCTGTCCGGCGGCCAGCGCCAGCGGGTCTCACTGGCCCGCGCCCTGGTGCTGCGGCCCAGGCTGCTCATCGCCGACGAGCCGACCTCGGCCCTCGACGTGTCGGTGCAGGCCACCGTCCTGGAACTCTTCCAGCAGCTGCAGGAAGAGTTCGGTTTCGCCTGCCTGTTCATCAGCCACGACCTGGCGGTCGTCGACATGCTGGCGCACCGCATCGGCGTGCTCTACCGCGGTCGGCTCGTCGAGGAGGGCATCGGCCGGGACGTCCTGCAGAACCCGCAGCACCCCTACACGAAACGACTCGTCGCCTCGCTGCCGGTGCCCGACCCGGCCGAGCAGGCCCGGCGCCGCGAGGAGTTCCGGGTTCTCGACGCGCAGTTGCCCGCCGCCGACGAGAGGGGCTGACCCGGGGGTACCCGCACTCCACCCGGCCAATGCCCGGCAGGGCGGGCGTGGGGACGGCCGCCCCCTGCCGCCGCGGTCAGGCGTCGAACCGGTACAGCCGCCAGGTGAGCCCGCGGCCGTCCCGCCACTGGCGGACCATGGTGGCCGCGCCGGCGCCGTTCTCCCACATGCCCGGGTACTGCTCCTCGATGGCGTCGGCGGGAGCCGTGTCCGGCGAGGTCAGCAGGGCGTAGCCGACCCCGTTCCCGCGGGGCTCGGCGAGCAGCTGCTTGAAGTCCTGGTCCGTCGTGATGGCGTAGACACGCGGCTCCTGCGCGGCCAGGACGATCGGGAAGGAGTAGGCGACGTCGGTGATGACGGCGCCCTCGGGCAGGCCCATCGCGGCGATGTCCTCGGCGACCTGCTGCTCCATCGGGTACTGGCCGGCCTCGGCGACCTCGACGGCGAGCGCCTCCTCGCGGGCGAACCGGGGATCGGTCTCGGTCCACCAGGCGAGCGGCAGGGCAGCCGCCACGGCGGCGACCAGTGCCGTGCTGCCGGCCCTGCGCAGTGCGGGCGAGCCGGCCGCGTGATGCACCACCGCGACGAGGTAGCCGGCGGCGAGGACCCCGAGCGGCACGGCGGTGATCTGGAAGCGCAGCCAGCCGAAGGACATGCCCCGCAGGAAGGTGAGGTTCTGGAATGCCAGCACCGAGCCGAGTACGAAGAACGGCGAGAGGAAACCGGTCTCCCGGCGCCGCAGGGCGACGACGAGGGCGACCAGCGCCAGCGGGATGGCCAGCGGTGCCGTGCGCGCCAGTTGCTCGGCCAGATAGGCCAGGCGGGCGTACTGACCGGTGCCGACGATCCCGTCGATCGACTCCCGGAAGGTCCCGACCTGGGCCGAGTTGCCGTACTGGGAGGTGAAGGTCTCCAGCCACGAACCGACGATGATCCTGCTCGCCAGCGCCCACAGGGCGAAGGCCACGACGACCGGCCCCACGGCGAGGGTCATGTCGACGATCGCCATTCCGAGGGCCCTCTCGCGCCCGCGCCACCGGGCCCAGGAGACGACGAGGACGAGCAGGGCGATGGCGGCGCCGATGGCCAGCGCCTCGTAGCGGACGAGGTAGGCCACCCCGGCGCCGACCCCGACGTGGACGAGCTGCCACGGGTCACCCTCGGTGAGCCATTCGGTCAGGTGAACGGCGACGTACAGGCCCACCGCCAGGAGCATCGCCTCGCTCGCGCCGACCGCGGAGGAGAGCAGCACCAGCGGGTGCAGGGCGAAGAGTGCGGTGAGGGACAGACGCGCGGCCAGTCCGGCGCCCAGCTGCCCGAGCAGCCGGTACAGCAGCGCCACCGCGAGTGCCCCGCACAGGGCCGAGACGAGGCAGCCGGCCAGGGCGTCGCCCGCCAGCGCGGGACACAGGGGCGACAGCAGGAGCAGCGGGATGACGGCGAGCGAGGGCAGCGGGTTCCACACGAAGCCGACGGCGGCGAGGTGGGGGTCGCGGCTGAACAGCACGTAGTAGCCGTTGGCGACACGGCTCATGGCGTCCGGGAAGACGAGGTCGTGGGCGCTGAGCCAGAGGGCGACCACCAGGTAGCCGACGAGGGCGGCAAGCCCCACCAGGAGCTCGGGGCGGCGTTCGCCCCGCCGCGACAGGGCACGGGCCGGTGTCGTCCCGGCCTCGATGCCGGTCCCCGCCGTGAGTGCGGCGCGGCTCATGAGGACTCCTCGGCGTCCGGCGCCGGCTGGTGAAGCCCGTGGGCGGTCTTCTCCCAGTAGGACGGCGCCGTGATGAGCTGGATCACTGCCTTGACCGCGGCCAGCCACATGAGTCCCCAGTACAGCGGCATGAGGAGCGCCGCCGGCAGCAGATCGGGCCGCTCCATCTGGCGGGCGGTGAACACGCCCATGTAGAGGACCGAGAGATTGCCCAGGACGAGGCAGACCATGCCGAGGTAGTAGACCGCCGGCGGGAACAACGCGGCGATCGCCTGGTCCTGGGATGTGAACCACATGGCCGTCAGCGCCCAGAAGAAACCGTTGAGCGCCGACAGCAGCGGGGTCCCGGCGATGAAGACGACCAGGCCGGCCACGCCGCGCGGGCCGAGCTGGGACGTGACGAGCCGGGGGTTGCGCACGTGCACGAGGAAGCTCTGGACGTAACCCTTGTACCAGCGGCTGCGCTGCCGCACCCAGTTGATGGCGTCCGAGTTGGCCTCCTCCAGGGTCGTCGAGTCGAGGACCCCCACCCGGTAGCCGGCCCGGTGCAGACGCAGGCCGAGATCGGCGTCCTCGGTGACGTTCCACGGGTCCCAGGCGCCGACGTCGCGCAGCACCTGGGAGCGGAAATGGTTCGAGGTGCCCCCGAGCGGCACCGGTGCCCCCAGCGCGACGAGCCCGGGGAGCATGTTGCCGAACCAGGAGCCGTAGTCGAGGGTGAACCAGCGGGTGAGCAGGTTCTGGGTGCTGTTGTAGAAGCCCAGCTGTGCCTGAACGCACGCGTAGGACGGGCCGAGCCGACCCATGGCGACGACGGCGCGGCGCAGCTGGAGCGGGTCCGGGTCGTCCTCGGCGTCGTAGATGGTGCACATCTGGCTCTCGGCCGTGAGGAAGCCGTAGTTGCAGGCCTTGGGCTTGGTGCGGGGATCCCGGCTGGGGACGGTGACGACCCGGACGTGCCCGCGGGGAGCGATCGCGCCGGCCGCGGCGGCCGTCTCCTCGTCGTCCGCCTCCAGCAGCAGCCGGATGTCGAGGAGCCGGCGGGGGTAGTCCAGCTGTTCGAGGCGATCGACGAGCTCGCCCAGCAGCGGTTCGTGGAACACGGGCACGAGCACGGTGTAGGTGGGCAGCTGCTCGTCGGGGACCGAGCGGGCCTCCTCGTCGCTCACGGTGACCATGCGCCCGCCCCGGGCGCCCAGCCGGAACAGGGCGAGCCGGTAACCCAGCGCGGTGATGTAGGCGAGGACGACCAGGGCGATGGCCGTGACGCAGGAGGCCCTGGGGGCGAGCAGCAGGCCGAACGCCAGCCCGGCGGCGAGGACGGCGAGCACGACGCCCTGCCAACGCGCGAGGACGCGGCGGGCGGAGTACTCGGGGGCCGCGGCGGCCAGGCCGTGGCAGGACAGTTCGATCAGCCGGTCGTGGTCCTCGCCGAGCGCCCCCGCGGGCGGCAGGCTGACGAGCACCGGCCGGCCCCGGACGACATCGGGGATCACGGCGACCACCCCCGGGCGACGAGGACCACCAGGACGGCGGCCACGGCCGGCGCGACGAGGCGTTTCGGGTTGATCCGGTCGAGCTGCTCGCGCGGGCCGGGTCCGCGGCGGACGACCATGACGAGAGCACCGAGCAGGCAGGCGACGAGGCCGACGGCGCCGGCCGGCACCGATCCTAGCGCCGGGACGGCGCCGAGGAGCGGCGCCGGGGCGGCGGGCAGGAGCCAGCAGCTCTCGCGGGTGCCGAGCACCCAGAACAGGCAGCCGAGCACGAGCGACGTGCTGGCCGCGGCGGCCGCGAGACAGTGCTCGCCGACGTCCCATTCGAGGACGATCCAGGCGGCGGTGAGCAGCCCGCCGCAACCGAGGATCCGGTCCAGGTCGCGGTCGTCGATGCGGGGCTGGCGGCGGCGGGTGAGCATGAGAGCGACCGCCAGGACGACGCCGCCGATGCACCACAGCCAGGTCCCAGGAGGGGCGGCCGGGCGGGGCACGGCGACCCAGCAGCACACGGCGACGCCGAGTACGAGAGCGGGGTGGACGATGAGGGAACGACGAGGGGCGGACAGCAACACGGGAGGCGGGGTCATCACACCTCTCCTTCCATGACGACCCGTCGGGGTGGTTGCCACCGATCGGTGACGTGCGGGAGCGGGCACCATCGAAGAACTGGGCTGTACGACAGGTGCCGACAGCCCCATGCGATGAGGCAATCGTCTCACGCAGCGGTGACGCCGGCAGGCGGCGCGGAGAGCACGAGGGGTGCGTTTCAAAAAATCAGTGATTCTCCTGATTTTTGCCGGAGAGGCCTGGCCGGGGTGGGGATGGCCGGCTGGAGGGCGAGCAGTCCGCCGGCGTCTCGGCTGCAGGCCGCCGGCGTCTCGGCTGCAGGCCGGGGGCGTCCGGGCGTGGGCGGGCGATGCGCTACGGGCAGGCCCGCCCTGGCCGGCTCAGGGCTGCGCGCGATCTCGCCCGGCGCGACGTCCCGTGGGGCGGTTCTCCGCCCCGGCCCGTCCGGCCCGGCGGCGCCGGACGATGACTGCCGCAGCACCGCCGGCCAGCAGCGCCCCGGCGCAGAGCGCACCGAGAACCGCGCCACCGCGTCCGGGCCCCTCGGTGGCCGGCTGCTGCTCCTCGGCCTCGCTGGCTCGGGGCAGCCCGGTGAGTTCGGCGGTCACCGCGTCGAGCGTGCCCGGCAGGTTCTCCGGCGTGTAGGAGCCGTGCTGCGCGCCGCCCTCGGAGCGTGCGTTCTGCAGCGTCGCCGAGCTGGTGAGCACGTTCGACAGGGCATCGGCCGAGTCACAGACCGGGTCACCGGCCGTGCACACCGACCACGTCCGCGGCGCCGCCTCGCCGGGGACCGCGGCCCCCGAGCCGGTCATGGCCGAGGCGAAGGACGCGGTGTCGACCGTGCCGTCGTACAGCGCGACGACGACCTCGACGAGGCGCTGCACCTGCGCCTGGCGGTCGCCGGTGCTGCCGGCCAGCTCCGCCTTGAGGTAGTACAGGGCCGCGGTCAGCCCGTAGGAGCGGTTCGAGGCGGTGCCGTCGAGCTCGGTGATGTTCTGCCCGTCGTAGTGCAGCGGGTTGCCGAGCAGCACGGCGCCCAGCAGATTGCCGTTGAGCGCCCCCGAGCCGAGCGCGCGGGTGGCCACCTCGGCGCCCTGGCTGTATCCCACGACGAGCAGTTTCTCGGCGGGGCAGCGCTGCGCCTCGGCCTCGGCCAGGCGTATCAGCTCTGCGGTGCCGGCCTCCACCGAGGAGACGTAGGCCGGGGCCGGCGACGACTCCTCGCCGAGCACCATGTCCTGCACCGAGGCCGTGTCGATCTCGTCGAGGGAGGTGGCGGGGTAGTCGAGGTAGGCCTGGGCCAGTCTCAGATCGGGGCGCTGCCCGTCCAGGCGTGCGGACAGCTCGGAACGCACGCCGTCCACCATGTCGCCGTAGGGCGCCTCCTGGCCCGAACCGCGGACGCCGACGAGCAGCACCTGGGCGCAGCCCTGGGTGTCGGCGGCGCTGGAGGCCACGGGCTCACCGGACCAGCCGCCGTCGGCCCTGGCCGGCGTGGCGGTCAGCGAGGCGGCGGCGAACAGGGCGGTGGCCGTCGCCGCGGCAGCCCATTTCGGCGTCGCCCGGGCGATCCATCTGGGCATGCGCATGATCAGGGGCTCCTTCGGTGAGGTGGCGTCCCCGTCATGATCCCACTCACCGGACCGCCGGCCCGTCCAACCTGCCGAAGCCGACGACATGGACGATGAGATCGTCCGCCTCGTCACAGGCGTCGAGGTCGATCGTCGCGGTGATCGACCAGTCGTGGTCGCCGTCGGGGTCGGCGATCGTCTGGTGCACCGTCCACAGGCGCCCCGTCTCGTCGATCCGCAGGAACTGCGGGCCGCGCGCGTCGGGCCCGGTGCCGATCTCGTCGTGCTCGTCCCAGTAGTCGCCCAGCGCGTCGTCCCAGTCGTCGAAGCCGAAGCTCGCCTCGGGGTCGGACGCGTTGAGCGCCGCCAGGGCCTCGACGTCGTCGTCGGCCGCCAGCTGCACCCGGCGGAACATCGCATTGCGCACCAGCACCGTGAAGGCTGCCCTGTTCGCCGACAGGGCCCGGTTCGTCTCGGCCTGCTCGGACCGCTCCGCCTCGGATGCGCCGGCGCCCAGCCGCGCCCACTCGTCGATGAGCGAGGAGTCGGTCATGCGGACGACCTGGCCGAGCCAGTCGAGGATCTCGTCGAGGGCCGGTGTGCGGGCGGCCAGCGGGACGGTCTGGCGCAGCGCCCGGTAGGCGTCCGAGAGATAGCGCAGCACGGTGCCCTCCGAGCGCTGCACCTTGTAGAAGGCGCAGTACTCACCGAAGGTCATGGCCCGCTCGTACATGTCGCGCACCACCGTCTTGGGGTGCAACGGGTACTCGGCCAGCCAGGGGCGGGTGGCCGAGAAGGACTCGAACGCCGCCTCGAGCTCGTCGGCCAGTGGCTGCGGGTAGCTGATCTCCTCCAGGGCCGCCATGCGCTCGGAGTAGTCCATGCCGTCGGCCTTCATCTCGGCGATCGCCTCGTCGCGCTCCCGGCGCTCCTGGGCCCGCATGAGCGGCCACGGGTCCTCGAGCGTGGCCTCGATCGTGCTCACCACGTCGAGGGCGTAGTCCTCGGCCGTTGCGTCGAGCAGGTCGAGGGCGGCCATGGCGAAGGCGCTGAGCGGCTGGTTGAGCGCGAAGTCGTCCTGCAGGTCGGGGTTGAGGTCGTACCGGCGTCCGCCGGGAGTCGGCTCGGCCCGGCGGACCACGACCCCCGCCGAGATCATCGACCGGCCCAGCTGGGCGGCCCTGCGCAGCAGACGCCCGCGGATCCTGCGGTCGGTGACGCAGGCGTCGACGATGTGGGTCAGGGCCGCTCCGGTGTCCTCGTCGCGGCTGAGCAGGTTGAGCAGCATCGAGCTGGTCACCCGCATCCGGGCGTGGAGCGTCTCGGGTACGGACTCGATGAGCTTGGTGAAGGTCTCCTCGGTGTAGTTGACGAAACCCTCCGGCGGTTTCCGCCTGCGGGTGCTCTTGAGCTTCTTCGGGTCGTCCGCGAACTTCGCGGCGAGGCGCGCGTTCTCCACCTGGTGCTCGGGGGCCTGCGCCACGACGTAGCCGATCGTGTCGAAGCCGGCCCGGCCGGCACGCCCGGCGATCTGGTGGAACTCGCGGCTGCGCAGGATGCGCTGGCGGCGGCCGTCGAACTTGCTCAGCGAGGTGAACAGCACCGTGTGGATCGGCACGTTGATGCCGACGCCGAGGGTGTCGGTGCCGCAGATGACCTTGAGCAGGCCCTGCTGGGCCAGCTGCTCGACGAGACGGCGGTACTTCGGCAGCATGCCGGCGTGGTGCACGCCGATGCCGTGGCGCAGCATCGCCGA
Source organism: Propionibacterium australiense (assembly GCF_003666605.1). GTDB lineage: Bacteria > Actinomycetota > Actinomycetes > Propionibacteriales > Propionibacteriaceae > Propionibacterium > Propionibacterium australiense. The sequence continues at coordinate 19,957 of NZ_RCIV01000017.1, forward strand.
GAGGGTGGCGCCGAACCCGGGCGCGAACCGGAACCCGCCGATGGCGCCTGCAATCTCGCGTCGCTGCTCGGTGTCGACGAGTTTGACGCTCATCAGCCCCTGGGCCTGCTCGGTGGCGAGTTTCTGGCCCGAGTGGACGATGTAGACCGGCGCCTGGCCGGTCTCGACGAGTTCACCGATCGTCTCGTGCAGGGGTGTCAGGGCCCAGTGGTAGGTGAGCGGCACCGGGCGTTCAGCGCCCGCGACGACCGAGGTGCCGCGCCCCGACCAGGTGGTCAGGTCCCGGGACAGCCCGGTGACGTCGCCGAGCGTGGCGCTCATCACGACGAACTGGCAGCCGGGCAGCTCGGACAGGCCCACCTGCCAGGCCCAGCCGCGGTCGGGGTCGGCGATGAAGTGGAACTCGTCCATGATGACCAGGTCGATGTCGGCCTGCGAGCCCTCACGCAGCGCGATGTTGGCCAGGATCTCGGCCGTGCAGCAGACGATCGGGGCGTCTGGGTTGACCGAGGCGTCCCCGGTGACCATGCCGACCAGGTCGGCGCCGAAGATCTCGCAGAGCGCGAAGAACTTCTCGTTGACGAGGGCCTTGATCGGGGCGGTGTAGTAACTGCGGCCACGCGCGGCGAGGGTGACGAAGTGCGCCGCCGTGGCGATCATCGACTTGCCCGAGCCGGTCGGTGTGGTGACGATCGCGTTGTCGCCGGCCAGCAGCGCCATGAGCGCCTCGCTCTGGTGCGGGTACAGCGACAGCCCCAGCCCGGCGGTCCAGCGGTCGAAGGCGTCGAAGAGCGCGTCCGGGTCGTGGGCCAGCGGGCCGGTGGGCAGCAGATCGGTCAGTGTCCGGGTCATCGTGGGCCCAGTCTAGGGGCGCTCCGGGTGCCGGGCTCGAGCGCCTGATCGGCCGGCCCGGGCGCCGCCTGTCGAGGCATCCTGCCTCGCCTGGGGCGAGCCGGGGGCAGCAGATGTCGTCGTGCGGTCGCCGGTCCGTTTCCCGGCCGGGCTGCGGGCTGGGGCGGCGCCTAGAATCATCCCCGTGAGCGAGATGACCGAGGCCCGGGAGCAGCCCGCCGCGCCTGCGCCGCTGCCGCGCGAGCTGGAACTGGTCAGGGCACTGGTCGTCCTGCCGGACAAGGGTCTCGACAGGCTCATGCCGGTCATCGAGGTGCTCGTCCAGGAGAAACTGGGCGTCATGGCCGTCGACCTCGGCGGCGAGGACTCGTCGGCGCTGTTCCCGCTGTACGCGTTCCGTGCCTGCCTGGGTGCGGCAGGGGTGACCACGGCCGGTGACGCACGCCGCGCGGTCGAGCTTGGTGCGGCGTTCGCGTTGTGTCCCGATCCCGACGACGAGACGCTCGACGTGCTGCGCGCCGGCGGGGTCCCGGTGATCTGCGAGGCGCTCACCCCCGTCGAGATCCGCGCCGCCTGGCGCCGCGGCGTCGCCGCCGTCGAGATACGGCCCGCGGACGTGATGGGGGACCGCTATCCCAGGGCGCTGCCGCCGATGGTGCCCGGGGTGCGTCTCATCGCCAGCGCCCAGGAGATCCCCACGGCACGCAAGTGGCTGAATGAGGGGGCGGTTGCCGCCGATGTCACCGAGCCGATTCTTTCTCGGGTGTTCGTCTCGGGCGATCACGCCTCGCTGCGCAAGCGCGCCGCGGCGGCGGTCCAGCAGCTGAGCCGCCATCACTAGGGGCGATGCTTCTCGGGGCTGCCTCAGGGAACCCCGATTCTCTCAGGAAGGCCATACGGTTCCCCGGCTCGGGAGGCGTGGCCGGCCGGCTGATTCTGAGATTCTCGGCAACCGAAGTTGAAGTTTTCTCAGGAACTCACATATGGTGGGTCCCGGTCGGTGCGAGAGCACTGATCATTCCCTGACCATCACAGAGAACGAGGAAGCCGTGACTGCACGCCGAGCTCTGCTGAACGACGACACCACCGAGATCGAGATCGTCGAGACTGCTGAACCCGCTGCCACCCCACGTCGCGCCGTGATGCCGTCCCTCGCCGAGATGGCCGTCGCGTCCGCCGACTCGCGGGACACCACCACCCTGCACGCCGTCGGCGACGCCAAGGTCGCCCCGGTCAAGAGCCGTCGCCGCTTCGTGGCCCCGGTCACCGCGGTCGCCGCGGCCTCGGCCATCGGCGTCATCTCCACCCTCGTTCCCGCCGCTGCGGCGCCGAACCCGTCCGCCGATGACGGCACCCTCTTCCAGTCCAACGCCCTCGCAGCGGTCGAGGAGAGCAGGAACGCCGACGACGCCCTCAACGGCAGTATCGGTGACCTTGCCGCCCTGAAGGATGAGGCCAACTCCGCCGCCGCAGGTGCCGCCGCCAACGCGGCCGCCAGCGAGCAGCAGAAGAAGGAGGAGGCCGAGAAGGCCGCCGCTGCCGCCCTCGCCGAGCAGGAGGCCGCGACCTCCAATACGGCCACCACCACCGCCGGAGGCGGCTCGACCGCATCAGCTCCCTCGGTCACCGCATCCAGCGCCTCCGCCCAGGCGGCTGTCGATTTCGCCCTCGCCCAGCTCGGCAAGCCCTACGTGTACGGCGCCAGCGGCCCCAGCGGTTACGACTGCTCGGGCCTCATGATGGCCGCCTACGCATCCGCCGGCGTCTCGATCCCCCGAACCAGCCAGGCGCAGATGGCCGGTCTCACCTCGGTCTCCCTCAGCAACCTGCAGCCCGGCGACCTCGTCTTCTTCTACGGCGGCAGCCACGTCGGCATGTACATCGGCAACGGCCAGGTCGTTCATGCCCCCACCGAGGGCGATGTCGTCAAGATCGCCGACATGAACTCCATGGGCCCCACCAGTGCGGCGCGTGTCGCCGGATGACCGCGCGAAAAAATACGTCGATGTCCGCAGCCCCGGCTGCGGATGTCGCCGTTAACACAGCTCCGCGCCGTAGGCTGAGCCCCATGAACTCCTCACCTGTTGATCCCACGACCACTGGTGCATGGGCTGAGCTCAGCCGCCTGCACGGCGAATTGTCCGTCGACTTCCGTGCCTGGTTCGCCGACGACCCGCAGCGTGCCGAGAATTACACGTTGCGCGCCGGCGATCTGCTCGTCGACCTGTCGAAGAACTACCTCACGCCCGCCGTGCGCGACGCCCTCGTCCGTCTCGGTGAGCAGGTGGGGCTCGAGGCCCGCCGTGACGCGATGTACGCCGGCGAGCACATCAACACCACCGAGAACCGTGCGGTGCTGCACACGGCCCTGCGGCTGCCCGCCACCGAGACGCTCGCCGTCGACGGGGTGGACGTCGTAGCCCAGGTGCACGAGGTGCTCGACCGCGAGATCGCCTTCGCCGAGAAGGTCCGTTCCGGCGAGTGGACGGGCGTCACCGGCAAGCCGATCACCACGGTGATCAACATCGGCATCGGCGGCTCCGATCTCGGCCCCGTCATGGTCTACGAGGCGCTGAAGCCCTACAAGGCCGATCGCATCGAGTGCCGCTACATCTCGAACATCGATCCCACGGACATGTACGAGAAGACGAAGGACGTCGACCCCGAGACGGTGCTGTTCATCGTCGCGTCGAAGACCTTCACCACGCTCGAGACCATGACGAACGCGCGGATGGCCAAGAACTGGCTGATCAACTCGCTCGAGAACGCGGGCGCCATCGAGTCCACCACCGCCGCCCGCGAGGAGGCCACGGCCAAGCACTTCGTGGCCGTCTCGACGGCCCTGGACAAGGTCGCCGAGTTCGGTATCGACCCGGCGAACGCCTTCGGCTTCTGGAACTGGGTCGGCGGGCGCTACTCCGTCGACTCGGCGGTCGGCCTGTCGAACCTCATCGCCATCGGCCCCGAGAACTGGCGCGCCTTCCTCGACGGCTTCCACGAGATGGACGAGCACTTCGCCACGGCGCCGCTGGCCGAGAACGTGCCGGCCCTCATGGGCCTGCTCAACGTCTTCTACGCGAACTTCTACGGCGCCCAGTCGCACGCCGTACTGCCGTACTCGCAGTACCTGCACCGCTTCCCGGCGTACCTGCAGCAGCTCACGATGGAGTCCAACGGCAAGTCGACCCGCTGGGACGCCAGCGCCGTCGTGAGCCAGACCGGCGAGGTCTTCTGGGGCGAGCCGGGCACCAACGGTCAGCACGCCTTCTACCAGCTGCTGCACCAGGGCACCCGCATCGTCCCGTCCGACTTCATCGGTTTCGCCAACCCGGCCCACGCCCTGCACGAGGGCGGTCACGACGTGCACGCGCTGTTCATGTCGAACTACTTCGCCCAGACCAAGGCCCTGGCCTTCGGCAAGACGGCCGACGAGGTGCGTGCCGAGGGCTGCGACGAGGCCATCGTCCCGGCCCGCGTGTTCAGCGGCAACCGTCCGACCACCTCGATCCTGGCCCCCGAGCTCAGCCCGAGGGTGCTCGGCGAACTCATCGCCCTGTACGAGCACATCACCTTCACCGAAGGCGTCGTGTGGGGCATCAACTCCTTCGACCAGTGGGGCGTCGAGCTCGGCAAGAAGCTCGCCCTGCAGATCGCGCCGGCCCTCGGCGGCGACGAGCAGGCGCTGGACGACCAGGACGGCTCCACGCGCAGCCTCATCGAGAACTACCTGCGCATGCGCAGCTGATCTTTTGGTGCCGTTCGATCCCCAGGAGTTGCTGCTCGGTCTCCGGAGAAGACCCAAGGCGCTCCATTGGGGGCTCGATCGGCCGTGCTGACTGATTCGACCGAGACCCGGTGCGAGTGCGGGTCGTATGACTGCCTCGTGGCCTTTCGGTCGCGCCCAATGGCCGGCCCCACGGTTCCTCACCCGCGCGAACCAGAATCGCGAGAAAGGCCTCGCCCTCGTCGGTGCCGATGGATACGATCATCTTGAGGGGAGGAGTAGCGCCATGAATGAGGACAAGACTGCTCAGACTCCTGTGCTGCGGGATCCTCGCACTTGTGCAGAGTCGGACGGGAAGAGCGAGATCAGTTGGCAGGACCAGGTGAGGATGGCGAGGGAGGCCCGCCGCCAAGGGGCACGGCTTCGGGAGGGCAAGCCGAGGAGCTTCCGCCCGGTGGTGGGCAGGATCTGATGCCCAACCACACCCCGTTGTTCCGTGCGGAGCACTCAGACCGTTATGAACGTTAAGAGCTCATCTGCAAGTACCAGGAGCTCACCGGAGTTGATCTCATCATTGTGATTGACCAGATCACGTGGACGAATATGACGGTGCTCGAGGAGCTTCTCGTCGACTGCGATCAGACCAAGGATCTGCACCTCCTCCTGTCGTCCCCCGGTGGCGACGGAGAGATCGCTCTCCGCATGGTGCGGTCGCTTCAGCAGCGGTGCCGAGAGCTCACTGTGATCGTGCCCGACATGGCCAAGAGTGCGGCGATGATCGTGTGTCTTGGGGCTCACCACATTCTCATGGGCCCAGGTGGTGATCTGGGGCCGATCGACCCACAGATGATGTTCTTCGGGGGCGATGGGAGGCGTACCGTGGCAAGCGCGAAAGAGATTGTCGCGGCGGTCGCTGAGGCCGAGGAACGTATCAGGGTCAATCCTGATTCATTCCCTCTCTTCGCCTCGCTGTTGTCCGATGTCAACATGCTCATGGTCGAGCAGGCGAAGGCAGCCCTCTCGCGTTCCGAAGCGCTGATGCAGGAGGCCCTGAGCGCTCAGGGGCGTGACGAAGAGCAGGTGCAGGCACTGGCCTCCGCGCTCAAGGAGCCCCTCATCGATGCTCCCACGAGTCACTCGGCGGTGATCTCGGTCGACCATGCTGCCGGCTATGGGCTCCCCGCCGAGCGGGCTGACGTGAGCAGTGAGGAGTGGCGGCTCATCTGGGGGCTCTGGACGCGGTACTTCGCCATGGGCTGCTGGCCCAGGGGTGAACATGCCATCTATGAGGGGGCGCGCGCTTCGCATGCAGGCTGACTCGCGCCAGATCTGTTTGTAGAATTGCCCCTTGACAAGGGGTTTTGTTTCGAGAAAAGGAGTTTTAGCTTCCGCTGGAAGAATTTTTCTCGTCAAAATACGGACCCTCTTGGTCCGCAACCTGCTTCTTGGTCTATTGTCAGTGGAAGGAACGGTCCGACCGGTGTCAACGAAGACCCGGCCTTCTGCAAGGAGGCGAGATGTCGTCAACCACCATCAACAAGGAGATCGGCACCACCCGGCTGATCGATCGCGTCGGCATGGCCCACGACGCGTCCCACTACCTGCTCATCCCCGAGGTTGTGATCACGGCCACCGACACGGCCCATGTTGCGTCGGTGGTGGCGCAGGCCCGTCGTGACGGAAAGCACGTCACGTTCCGTTCGGGCGGCACCAGCCTGTCCGGGCAGGCGCTCAGCGACTCGATCCTGCTCGACGTCCGCAAGAACTTCCGCGGGGTCACCGTGCTCGACGGCGGCGAGCGAGTGCGCTGCCAGCCGGGCGCCACGATCCTCAACATCAATGCCCACCTGGCGCGCTACAACCGCAAGCTCGGCCCCGACCCGGCCTCCTCGCGCGCCGCGACGATCGGCGGTGTCATCGCCGACAACTCGTCCGGCATGAGCTGCGGCACCCAGCTGAACTCGTACCAGACCGTCGAGTCGATGGTCATCGTGCTGCCCAGCGGCACCATCATCGACACCTCCTCGCCGAACGCCGACGAGCACCTGCGCCGCGCAGAACCCGAGATGTGGGAGGGCCTGGCCGCCCAGCGCGACCGGCTGCGCGCCAATCCCGAGGCCGTCGCCAAGATCCGCCAGCAGTTCGCCATGAAGAACACCATGGGCTACGGCGTGAACTCGTTCCTCGACTACGACGAGCCGGTGCGCATCCTCGAGCACCTCATGGTCGGTTCGGAGGGCACCCTCGGCTTCGTCGCCGAGGTGACGATGCGCACCATCCCGATCCAGCCGCACGCCGCCACCGCGCTGCTCATCACGCCCGAGCTGAGCGTCGCCACCGACGCCCTGGAGGACCTCATCGCCAACGGCGCCAAGTGCCTGGAGCTCATGGACGCCGCCAGCCTGCGGGTCGTCCAGACCTATCCCGAGGCCACGCCCGAGCTGGCCGCCCTCAACGTCCGCGAGGACTCCGGCCTGCTCATCGAGGCCCTGGCCGACACCGAGCAGGAACTCGTCGAACGCATGGACGCCCTGAACTCGGTGCTGGGCGGCCTGCCGATCGCCGACCCGCCGCGCTTCACCAAGGACCCACGCGAACGCGCCAATCTGTGGCAGCTGCGCAACGGCCTGTACACCTCGGTCGCCGGCTCGCGTCCGGCCGGCACGACGAACCTGCTCGAGGACATCGCCGTCCCGGTCGGCGACCTGACCGCCCAGACCGAGGACCTGCGCAAGATCTTCGCCGCCAACGGCTTCAACGAGGCCGTCATCTTCGGCCACGCCAAGGACGGCAACATCCACTTCATGGTCACCTGCGACTGGAACAAGCCCGGTGACATCGAGCGCTACGAGGCGTTCACCGAGGACATGGTCGCCTCGGTGCTGGCCCACGAGGGCACCCTGAAGGCCGAGCACGGCACCGGCCGCGTCATGGCCGCCTACGTCGAGCGCCAGTGGGGGCCCGAGATCTACGACGTCATGAAGACCGTGCGCCGCCTGGCCGACCCGACCGGCGTGCTCAACCCGGGCACGATCATCACCGACGACCCGCAGATCCACATGAAGCACTTCAAGATGATGCCGCCGGTCGACGGCTTCATCGACCAGTGCGTCGAGTGCGGCTACTGCGAGCCCACCTGCCCGTCGAAGGACCTCACCCAGACCCCGCGCCGCCGCATCGCGCTGCTGCGCTCGATGAAGGTGCTCTCGGACGAGGCCGCCGCCGAGATCCGCAAGGACTACGCCTACGAGGCCGTCGACACCTGCGCCGCCGACTCGCTGTGCCTGCTGGCCTGCCCGCTGCGCATCGACACCGGCAAGTTCATGAAGCGTTTCCGCGCCGCACGCCACTCCAGTCCGTACAAGGCCGTCATGACCGCCGCGGCCAAGGGCTGGGGCCCGGTGGTCTCGGTGCTGCAGGTGGCCCTCAATGTCGTCGACAAGGTGCCGAGCCCCGCCATGACCGGCGTGACGAAGGCCGCCCGCGCCGTGCTGCCGAAGGACATCATCCCGCTGGTGGGTGACGACCTGCCGGCCGGCGGCCCGAAGCGTCCCGCGGCGCGCAGCACCCCGTCCGACGACTTCGTGTTCTTCTCCAGCTGCATGGGCGCCCTGTTCGCCCCGGCCGAGCACAGCCACGGCGGCGGCGCAGGGTCGAGCTTCACCAGGCTCGTCGAGCTCGCCGGCCAGCGCGCCCGGGTGCCCGAGGGCCTCGGCAAACTGTGCTGCGGCACGGTGTGGGTGTCGAAGGGCTTCACCGACGGCGCCGACGAGATGGCCCGCCGCGTCTACGCCTCGGTGTGGGAGGCCACCGACCACGGCCGCCTGCCGGTGGTCTGCGACGCCGCGAGCTGCACCCACGGCCTCGAGGAGACCGGCAACCACCTGAGTGGCGTGGAGGCCGAGAACTGGCGGAAGATCACGATCTACGACTCGACCACCTGGGTGGCCAAGTTCGTGCTCGACAAGATCACGCCGCGTTCGAAGGCCGGTTCGATCGTCATCCACCCGAGCTGCTCGATGCGTCATTTGGACTGCGTGGAGGACACGGTGGCCTGCGCCGAGTTCGTGAGCGACGACGTGACCGTCCCGGTCAACGCGGGCTGCTGCGCCTTCGCCGGCGACCGCGGCCTGCTGCACCCGGAGCTGACCCGCTCGGCCACCCGCGCCGAGGCGGCCGAGGTCGCCGAGCGCGAGTACGACGAGTACGTCTCGGCGAACCGCACGTGCGAGCTCGGCATGAGCCGCGCCACCGGCCACGAGTACCGCCACATCCTGGAGGTGGTCGCCGAGCACGTGTGACGTCGACCAGCGCCGTGCTGATCGGCGGTTGATGAGTGAGAGCCGGGTGGGCTGTCCCTGAGGGGGGCGGCCCACCCGGCTCGTTGCGCGGCAGTGCCACGCCCGAATCGGTTTCAACCTGCGGTTCTTGTGTGTCATTGCACGACGAACGCAGGGCGAACCGGTGCCGGCACAGGGCCATCACAGGGTGTTCACCCGAGAGGTGGCTACTCTTGCGTGCCCGGGGCGCTGGACGCTCCGGGTCTCCTCGCAGGCCGGGGAGACGGCAAGGACGAGACAGGAGAGACGGGGACTGCATGAGCGCTGTCAGCGCACCGGCCGAGCACATCGAGCAGATCAAGGATGCCGTCGATGAGCGGCTGAGGCGCCGCAGGCAGCGGCGGCTCTTCCAGAACAACGAGACCTATGCCGCGGCGGCGCTCGCCCTCGCCACCGTCATCGCCCTGGTGTGGGCGAACGTGGGGGACAGCTACCAGACCTTCTGGCACACGTCGGCGGCGATCACCGTCGGCCCGTTCGCCATCGACCTCACCCTTCACGAGTGGGTGGACGAGGCCCTCATGGCGGTCTTCTTCTTCATGGTGGGCCTCGACGTGCGCCGCGACTTCACCCTGGGCGATCTGCGCCTGCCCGGCCACGCGCTGCTGCCCGCGGCCGCCGCCGTCGGCGGGTTCGTCGTCCCCGCCGCCGTCTTCTGGCTCGTCGTCGGTGGCGGGGACGGCGCCCACGCGTGGGGCGCGGTCATCTCCACCGACACGGCCTTCGCCCTGGGCATGCTCGCCCTCATCGGCCCCAAGCGGGCGCCCCGCCTGCGGCTGTTCCTGCTCGCCTTCGCCGTCATCGACGACATCGGCGCGCTGACGGTCATCGCCGTCTTCTACACCGGATCGCTCAACCTCCTGGCCCTCGCGGTGGCCGTCGCCGGTCTCGTCGTCGTCTGGTTCATCGCCCGCCGGGGCGTGTGGCGGGTTCCGCCCTATCTCGTGCTCGGCGCCGTCATCTGGTACGCGCTGTACCGCTCCGGCGTGCACGCCACCCTGGCCGGGGTGCTCATCGCCCTGCTCATGCCGGTGTACAGCGTGCGCAGCGAGGACGTGGACCAGTCCAACGAGATCGCCACGCTCTACCGGCAGGCCCCGGCCCCGGCGACCGCCCTGGCGCTGCGGGAGTCCCTCATCTACTCCATGCCGCTCAACCAGCGCCTGGCGTTCGTGCTGCCCCCGTACGTCAACTACGTGGTGGTGCCGTTGTTCGCCCTGGCCAACGCCGGGGTCGCGCTGAACGGAGACATCGTGGCCGCCGCGTTCTCCTCACGGATCCTGTGGGCCATCGTCGCGGGCCTCGTGCTCGGCAAGGTGCTCGGCGTCGGGCTCGGCGCGGGGATCGTCATGCGGCTGGTGCCCTCCTCGCGGCCGCACGGCCTGGACATGCCCCGGATCCTGGGGCTCGGCGCCCTGTCCGGCATGGGCTTCACCATCTCACTGCTCGTGGTGAACATCGCGTTCGAGGACGAGGCCCTGCGCGACCAGGCGAGGCTCGGCGTGCTGCTCGCCTCCTTCACCGCGCTCGTCCTCGCCTGGGCGATCTTCCGCGTCGCAGGCAGGCTCTCGCCGCTGCCCGAACCCGCCGGCGAGACACTGGAACGCCGCGTCGACGTCGAGCGGGACCTGACCGTCGGCGACCCGGACGCGCCACACGTGCTCGTCAACTACGCGGACATGAACTACGAGGGCCGGTGGCGCCTCGCGGAGGCACTGCAGGCCAGCCAGCACCTCGTGCAGTCCGGCGAACTGCTCCTCGTCATGCGCCACATTGTCTCCGGGCCGGAGAGCCTGCTCGCCGCGCTCGCCCTCGAGGCGGCCGCGGCGAACAAGGAGCCGAACCTGTGGGCCTTCCACGACGCCCTCGCCGAACTGCGCGGCGGCATCACCGCGCGCACCATCACCCGGGCCGCCCGCGACCACGGCATCGACACCGACGCCCTGTGGCGGCGCATCAACAGCGAGGTCGACGAGGCGAAGGTGCTCGCCGACTCCGACGACGTCGAGGACCTGACCGAGGACGGCGCCCCGGTGGTGTACATCGACGGGCGGCGCCTCACCCGGCTGCTGCACAGCTGGACCATCACCGACGAACTCAACCGGCTCAACCAGGAGGCGGCAGGGCAGGAGGACTCCGGGCAGCGGCCCTGACCACCGGGGGCGGCAACCGGCGGGGTCGATGCGTCGAGGACGATGGGGACGCCGAGCCTGCTCTTGATGCGGTAGGGCCGGGGCAGGATCCAAGGCTCACCGAGGCCCATGTGCCCGCACCTCGCTTCGCGGGTGAAGAGGCTCGCTCGGCCCCAAGCGTCCCTGGCCAGAGCTATGGGATGGGGAAGCTGCGGGCAGCCTCACACCAGGGCAGAGCCGTGGAATACATGGTGTGCGAACCGGGCCGTACAAGCCCTACTGCGGCCCCTCGGGTCGGATGCTCTCAGCGGAGCAGGCGCCTGCCGCCGCTGCCGGCCCAGCCCACGGCGACGGCGACGAGCACCCAGCAGACGTTCTCGAAGGCTCCGGGCCGCCGGCCGGCGGCCAGCAGGATGACCAGATCGAGCAGCAGGCAGGCCAGCGTGATGGCGGCCCACTCGGCAGCGAGCCTTCCGGTGATCCTCGGTGAAACAGACATGACAACCCCTGGCACCCAACGCGACGACCAAGGCCAGCCTAGTTCAGCTCGTCGTGGCCAGGGTGGATGTGCCGTCGGGGTTGGCGCGGACGCTCCTCCGCTCAGGCGGTGCGCTGCCTCATTTCGGCGACGAGACCACCGAAGCCCTCGTCGACATGGAGACGAGAAGCGCTGAGGTCACGCGACCGGCGCAGGCCCACCCTGCAGCGGGCGAGGAAAACCACTCGGTGAAAGTGATGGTCCGTATGGGTGCTCAGCGGTCGCCCGCCAGAGCCACTCCCCACGCGCGTGCGGACTCTTTCTCGCCATCGTTGAGTACCGGCGCCTTGCCGCTCACGATGAAGCTGCGCCGCTCCGCACCTCTCCTACCGACGGCCCTCCGCACCGCGCGTGCCGCGGAGCCGGCCCACCGGCTGTCGACCGCGGTCTGGAAGATCGCCACCCTCGGAACCGAGCTGAGATCTGCCGTGGTCAGCCACTCCCTCAAGCCCGTGCGGGGCACTTCCGAGGCCCCTCTCGCGACCGCCTGCTCCCGTGAGCGGGGCGACGGCATGCCCCGAAAGTGCGTGGGTGCCCCCAGCACCAGCAGATCGCACGTGGCGGTCCCGGGGGCCTCGCAGGCGGGGATGACGTGGGGCTCGGCACCGGCGCTCCGCAGCCCGTCCGCGATGGCTTCCGCGAGGCGCCGGGTGTTCCCGAACGCCGATTCGAAAACGATGAGGGCTTTCACGACAACTCCTCAACTCGTCGTGGTCAGGGTGGAGGTGCCGTCGGGGTTGGCGCGGACGCTCACCCGCTCGGTGATGCGCTGCTTCATCTCGGCGACGTGACTGATGACGCCGACGCAGCGCCCTCCTGCACGCAACTGTTCCAGCTGACCCATGACCGTGTCGAGGGCGTCGGAGTCGAGGCTGCCGAAGCCCTCGTCGATGAAGAGGCTGTCGAGCTCGATGCCCCCGGCCTCGCTCGTCACCGTGTCGGACAGTCCGAGCGCCATCGCCAGCGAGGCGAGGAAGGTCTCGCCGCCGGACAGGGTGCGCGGGTCGCGTTCGGTGTCGACGGGCACGTGGTCGACGACGACCAGCCCCAGGCCCTGCCTGCGGGCCCGGCCCTCGCGCTCGTCGGTGCGGCGCAGGCTGTAGCGGCCGTGCGTCATCGCCTCGAGGCGCTCGTTCGCCCGGTCGATGACCTGCTCGAAACGCTGACGCAGCACGAAGGTCGGCAGCGTGACGCCCATGAGGTTCCGCTTCCCGGTGGCGTTGGCCAGCTCGGCCATGCGCAGGTACGGCTCGGCCCGCGGCCCGATCCGGGCGTACTCGGCGAGCGCGCCGTCCAGACGCTCGGACGCCTGCCGGCTGTGCGACAGCTGCGCGCCCGCCTCGCCCAGCCGCCGCTGGGCGGCCTGCGCCGCCTGCTGGGCCCGCGCCGCGGCGGCGTCCAGGGCCTCCAGGTCGGGCTCGGGCGCCTGCGCGGCCGCCACCAGCTGCTCGTCGGCGAGCTGGACGCGCAGCTCGGCGGCGCGGGCCTCGTACTCGGCGATCCGGCCGGTCAGGGCCGCCAGCTCCGCCTCGGGCAGGGCGGCCCCGGTCACCTGCGCCGGGTCCTCGCCGAAACCCTCCCGGGCCATGGCGGACAGCGCTGCGGCGTGCCTCACGGCGTACTCCCGGCGAGTCTGGACGAGCCGGTCCAGCCCCTGCTGCAGGGCGGTGACCGCGCGGATGCGTGCCGTGATCGACGCGGCCCGCTCGGCGACGCTGCCGAAACCGGCCCGGGCGTCCTCGACGCGGGCCTCGTCGTCGGCGAGCGCGGCCCGCGCCGCCCGGACGGTCTCGGCCAGCGCGGCCTGCCGGGCGGTGAGCGAGGTGATCTCGGACGAGGCCTGCTCGGCGCCGGCCCTCAACTCCTCGATCCGGGCGCCGAGCCGCTTGCGGCGGGTGGCGGCGGCGGTGGCCTGCTCGACGGCCCGGTCCGCATCATCGGCCGCCTCCCGGGCCTGCTCGGTGGTCAGGCCCCTGGCGAGGCCCTGCTGCTCGGCGAGATGGCCGGCGATCCGGTCGCATTCGGCCGCCGCCCGCATCAGGGCCTGCTGCTGCGCCGCCGACGCCTCGGCCAGCTGTTCGACGTCATCCCGTGTCGGTGCGTCCTCGGGGCGGGCGGCGGGGCTCGGGTGCTCGAGTGAGCCGCAGACCGGGCACGGTCGGCCGGCGGCCAGCTCGGCGGCGAGCTCACCGGCCAGGCCGTCGAGCCAGCGGGTGCGGGCCGCCGCGTGATCGGCCGCAGCCGACTCCGCCTTCCGTCTCGCCTCGGACTCGGCGTGCCGCGCCCGGGCCAGCGCCTGCTGGTCGTTCTCGGCGGCCAGCGAGGCCTGGAGCCTCGCCGCCGCGGTCTGCTGGGCCGCCCTGGCGTCGGCCAGGCCCTCGGCGGGCTCCGCCAGCGCCTCGGCCTCGGCCGCCGTCTCCTCGCACTGCCGCGCCAGGTCGTCCTGCTCCTGCCGCAGCGCCGCCAGCTGCCCGGCGACCTCGGCGGCCTGGGCGTGCCGGGTCTCGACGGCGGCGCGCCGCTCGGCAAGCGACCGTTCCAGGTCGAGCAGATCGGCCAGGGCGCCGCTGGCCTGCTCGGCCTCACTCAGCGCCTTGGCGAGGGCGTCCCGGACGCTGTCGACCTCGGGGGGCTCCGCCTCACCGGCCTGCTCTCCGGGGGCTTCGAAACGCTCCGGGAACCGGAGGCCGAGCCGGCCGGCCTGCTCGGCGGCCTGTCGCCGCCAGCCGTCGGCAGCCGACTCGTGACGCGCCCGCGCCGCCTCGTCGTCCCGCAGCGGCTCGGCGCAGCGGGCGGCCCGCCGGGCCAGCTCGGCGCGCTCCCGGGACGCCTCGATCGCCTCTGCGCGGGCCGCGTGCTCGGCCTGCTCGTGCAGCAGCCGGGCGTGGCGTTCGCGGTCGGCGGCGAGCAGGTGCCCCTGCCGGGCCGCCTCGCGGGCCGCGTCCGCCGTCCCGGCGGCCCGACCGGATTCCTCGGCCAGCTGCTCGTAGCGGGTCTGCAACACCGACAGGCGCGCCGTGGCGAGGGGGCCGAGCACGGAGAACTCGCCCGCCTCGACGGCCGCCGTCATCGCCTGCGGATCGTCTGTGGAGGAGGGGCCGGTGGGTTCGGCAGGGGGACTGCCAGTGTCCTCGGCTTCGTCGACTTCGACGGCACCGGCGCGGTGGCCGGGGTACGGCTCGTCCCGGCGCCGGTCCCCCGGCGGCTGTCCGACGTGACGGGCGGTCTCGGTGAGGTGCTCGGCCCGCGGTTCGCCGCCCGACGCGAGGACTGGGTGCGGGTCACCGTCACCGCCGGTGTCCCCGGCTGGATCGGCGGTGCCCTCAGCGGGGGACGGCTCCTGGTCGGTGAAGAGAGCCGGCTGGGTCTCGGCGGCATCGCCGCCGTGGCCGGTCGCGCCGGGTCCTTCCCCGCCGGCCTGCGCCTGCCCGGTGAGAGGCGCGCCTGCACCGATGAGTTGCCCGCCTGGCTCGGCGATGGGTTCGTCCGGTCCGGCAGCCGTGTCCGGCCAGGCGGCGTGGCAGAACTCGGCGGTCGCGGCGCCGACCCGGTCGCGGGCCTCCTGCGCGCGGTCGGAGTGCTCCCTGGCGAGGCGTTTCAGTTCGTCGGCCATCGACTCGTAGACCTGGGTGCCGAAGATCTGCTGCAGCACCCCGCGCCGCTCCTCGGCGGTGGCGCGCAGGAAGGTGGCGAACTGGCCCTGCGGCAGGACGACGGTCTGGGTGAACTGTTCCCGGCTCAGCCCGACCGCGGCGCGCAGCTCGACGTTCGCCTCCTGGATGTTGGACGAGACGGCCACGCCCTCGGTGTCGGTGGGGTCCGACAGCTTCCACAGCGTGATGCGCGGGTTCTCCGTGGTGGTGCCCGAGCCGCGTCTCTTGGGGCGCTCGTACCTGGGGGAACGCCGCACCCGGTACGGGCCGCGGCTCGTGTCGACGACCAGCTCGACGTAGGGTTCGGTGCCCGGCGTCAGGTGGGTGGACGCCAGCCGGTCGTTGCTCGACTCGCTGCCGGACACCTGGCCGTAGAGCGCGAAGACGACGGCGTCGATGATCGTCGTCTTGCCCGATCCCGTCGGGCCCTCGAGCAGGAACAGGCCGTTCTCGCCGAGCGCCTGGAAGTCGATGGCCGCACGGCCCGCGTACGGCCCGATGCCGCACAGTTCGAGGCGGAGGATCTGCATCTCAGCCCCTCCTGCCGGCGGCCTCGAGCGCCTCGGCCAGCACCCTGCGCTCGGCCGGGTCCGGTGCCCGGCCCGACACCTGCTCGACGAAGCCGGCCGCCACGGTGAGCGGATCGTCGACGCCGGCGGTTCCGGTCTGCGCCTGGCGGGGCCGCCCGGTGGGCTCGAAGAGCACCTGCAGGGCGTGCGGGAAGACCTTCTTCACCTCGTGCACGAGGTTGTCGGGCCGGGACTCGCCGGTGACGGTGACCCGCACCCAGTCCTCGCGCCGGGCGGCGAACCGCGGGCCGAGCACCTCACCGAGACCGCCCGTCACGTCGGACAGCCGCCGGGGGACCGGCGCCGGGACGAGCCGTACCCCGGCCACCGCGCCGGTGTCGTCGAAGTCGACGACGGCCGTGGACTTGTGGTGGTCCTTCTCCGAGAACGAGAACGCCAGCGGGGAGCCCGCGTACCGCATGACCGGCGCCGGACGCGCCCCGCCCGCGCCCCGTTCCTGCGGGTCGCGGGAACCGGCGACGGCCTGCGGGCCGTGCAGGTGCCCCAGCGCGACGTAGTCGGCGCCGACGGACGAGAACAGGGCGGCCGGCACCGAGTCGACGCCGCCGATCCGCAGGTCGCGCTCGGACTCGCTCGGCAGCCCGCCCGTGACGAACTCGTGCGCCATGACCACGCCCGGCAACCGCCCGCCGCCGCCGGAGCGCCGGGCGGCCAAGTCGTCACGGACCAGGCGCAGGGCGGCGGAGACGACCGCCTCGTGCGTACGGGCCAGCGGCTCGCCGGAGCCGGTCCGCTCGGCCAGCTCGGCCCGTGTCATGTCCGGGTCGAGATAGGGCAGCGCGTAGACGAGCAGCCCCGGCGTGCCGTCGGCGGCCGGCACCGTCACCGGCGTGCCCACCGCCGAGGGCCGGGCGCGGATGTGCAGCCGATCGCCGAGCAGCCCCGCGTTGAGGCCCAGCCGCTGCGGGCTGTCGTGGTTTCCCGGCGTGATGACCACGCAGGTGGTCTCGCACAGCCGCGCCAGGGCCCGGTCGAGCAGTTCGACGGCACCGACC
This sequence comes from Propionibacterium australiense, assembly GCF_003666605.1. GTDB lineage: Bacteria > Actinomycetota > Actinomycetes > Propionibacteriales > Propionibacteriaceae > Propionibacterium > Propionibacterium australiense. Next base: position 36,781 of record NZ_RCIV01000017.1, read on the forward strand.
GGCGGCAGCGCCCGGTCGAAGACGTCGCCGGTGACGAGCACGGCGTCGACCCGCTCCGAGGCGGCCAGCTCGGCGAGGTGGTCGAGGAACCGCGCGTGCGCGCCGGACAGGTCGACCCCGTGCAGGGTGCGTCCCAGGTGCCAGTCGCTCGTGTGCAGGATCCTCATGGCCAGGAGACTAGAGGATCGGTCCGACACGCCGGGGCCGTGACCCGGCGCGCCGGACGGGTGCCAGCCGTGGCCCGGCAACGCCAGGCCCATGCTGGGCGAGTGGGCTCGTCCTCGCCGCTGCTGCGCGGCCGTGCGCGGGTCTGTTCGGCGTTGGGCGAGCGGGCCTGCCGGCTCTCACTGGGGGGAGAGGCCTCGGCGACAAGGGCCTCGTGTCGGGCGGGGCCGGTGGACTACTCGACGCCGATCCTGCGCAGCCACGCGCCGATCGCGCTGGTGCCGGCGGCCGCCTCGAGGCGCGTCCCCGGCTGCCAGTCGCCGGTGGTGGCGAGGGCGGCGAGCCGGCTCGCGCTGGTGCCGACCGGCGCGGAGTACGACGTGCAGAACGGGACGACGGTCTTGCCGGAGAAGTCGTTCTGCCGGACGAAGTCGTCGAGCACCCAGGATGCCTCGTCCCACCAGACCGGGTAGCCGATGAGGACGGTGCGGTAGTCGGCGAAGCCGTCCGGGGTGGTGCTCACCAGTTTCACGTTCCGGCTGTCGGGGTCGTCGTGCTCCTTGGAGACCCGGCTGCCGGGGTCGTTGTAGTCCAGGTCGGCCTCGCTGTAGGGCTCGGCCGGGGTGAGGACGAAGGTGTCGGCGCCGAGCGCCTGGGCGATGGCCTCGGCGACCATGCGGGTGTGCCCCTGCGCGGAGTAGTACGCGACGAGGACCGAGGAGCCTGATGTGTTCGGGGTACTCATGTCATGCCTTCCTGATGGTGCGTCCGGCCGGTGGTCCCGCACGTGGGCCGGGTTCGATGCCGGGGTCTGGGGGGGGGCTGGTGCGGTCGTCGGCGTGCGAATGCCTGCCTCGGCAGCGCTCCTGGCATCGCGGGGACAGGTAGTCAGGGTATCGTACGGTCGCCCTGGGCCCGCTCCACCGGTCCGGTCTTCGGGGGCCGAAGGGCTCGGCCGCGACCGCCCCGGCCCGCCCCCGCGGGCCGGGGCCCGGTTATGACCCAGCCAGCGCGTGCGGAGAGCCACTCGGCCCGCCCCCGCAGGCCAGGACCCGGTGGCCGTCAGGGTCAACCCAAAAGCTGGCGTCACGCCGCCCCACCCGACACGACGTCTGATGGCCGGTCGTCGTCGAGGATCAGACTGCTACTGCCGTGTCCGATTCGGACGTCAGACCGAGGTTCGCCCGCTCGCGCCGGGCGAACGGGCCGATCTCGGACTCGCCGCGCCTGCTGTCGGTCAGCAGGGTGAGGTCACGCCCGGCGACCTCGGGCATCGCGATGGCGGCCGACAGCGAGCACAGCGAGAAGAACGCGAGCATGCCCGCGATCGGGATCCACGATCCGGTCCGTGCCGCGACCCAGGCGGAGGCGATGACCGGCCCGGCGCCGGTGCCGATGATGGCGGCGAGTTCCTTGGCCAGGGCGAGCTGGGTGTAGCGGTGCCTGGCCCCGAAGATCTCCGACATGGTCAGGTTCTCCAGCGACGCCAGGGCCAGCACCGATGCCTGGTGCATGATGATGTAGCCGACGAACACGGCGGGCACGGTCCTGCCGGACAGGACGTACATCATCGGGAAGGCCAGGACGATGGACAGGGACGCCATGACGATGTACATCGTCTTGCGTCCGAAGATGTCGCTCAGCCAGCCGATGAACGGGACCGTCGCGAAACCCACGAGTGAGGACACGATGACGACATTGGTGCCGACGGACCTGGTCATGAGCAGTACCGCGGTGATGTAGCTCACGAGATAGGTCTGAATCATCCCGGAGTTGCCGGCCTGTCCCAGGCGCAGGAAGAAGGCGGTGACGAAGGCGCGGCCCTTCTTCCGGTCGGGGGCCAGCACCTCGTCGGCCTTGCCCTCGTTGACGATCTGGCGCAGCTCGGACCTGGAGACGGCGACGCCGTCCTTGACGTCGGCCCTGGCCTCGAAGACCGGGGACTCCTTGAGGGTGCGCCTGATCCACACCGCGAAGAAGAGGATGACGACCGACCCGAGGAAGGGCACCCGCCAGCCCCAGGACAGCAGCGTCTCCTCCGACATGGCGGCCACGAGGATCCCCCAGATCGCCGAGGCGAGCAGGGTCCCGGAGTTGGTGCCCAGTGCGACGAGCGAGCCGATGATGCCCCGGCGGTTCCGTGGCGCGTACTCGGTGAGCATGACCGAGGAGCCGGCGATCTCGGCACCGGCGCCGAAGCCCTGGAGGAGCCGCAGGACGACGAGCAGGATCGGGGCGACGATCCCGACCTGGTCGTAGGTCGGCAGGACACCGATGAGGGTCGTCGCGACACCCATCAGCGCGATGGTGTAGTAGAGCACCCTGGTGCGGCCGACGCGGTCGCCCAGCCGGCCGAAGAACCAGGCGCCGAGGGGCCGGCTGAGGTAGCCGACGCCGTAGGTGGCCATGGCCGCGACGACGGCCATGGCGGCGTCCTCGGTGGTGAAGAAGATCTGATTGAACACGAGTGCGGCGGCAAGCGAGTACAGCTGGAAGTCCATGAACTCCAGGGCGGTTCCGAGCCAGCCGGAGACGGCCGCCCTGGCCAGATCCGATGTGGTCCGCTCCACCACTGCTCCGCTGGAGGACCGGACGGTGGTTATCTTCTTTGACATGGTGTGGGCCCTTCGTTCCTTCTGCTTGGTGGGTCGTTGCGTGTTCGCAGGGCCGGTCAGTCGATCCACATGGAGACGAGGACCTTGCCGGACTGCGTGCTGTCCCGGGCGACCCTGAAGGCCTCGGCCGCCTGGCCGGCCGGGAAGGTGTGCGTCACTGCCGTGCTGATCTGGGGGTGCCGGCCGATGATGGCGACCGCGTCGTCGATCTCCGTGTCGTAGCGGAATGAACCGACGTAGCGGATCTCCTTGGTCTCCAGGTGGGCGATGTTGACCGGGATCTCCTCGTCCGGGAGCGTCCCGACCTGGCAGACCGTCCCCGTTCGGCGGGCCGCCCGGATGGCCGGCTCGACGGCCCTGGGCGATCCGGAGCACTCGAACACGACGTCGTAGCCCGAGTCCTCGGGGCTGTCCTGCCCCAGCAGGATCGTCCGGTCCGCGCCGATCCGGCCCGCTCGTTCCAGCGGGGCGGCCAGCATGTCGCTCGACGTGACCGAGCGGGCCCCCAGGATCTTCGCCGCGCCCGCGACGAGCAGCCCGATGGGGCCGGCCCCGGACACGAGGACGTCCCGTCCCCCGACGCCGCCCGCGACGGCCAGCGCGTGCAGGGCCACGGCCAGGGGCTCGGCGAGCGCCCCGTGCCGCAGGCTCACCGACTCGGGCAGCGCCCGGACCATGTACCGCTTGATGAGGACGTACTCGCCTGCTCCGCCCTGGTCGTGGGGAAGATTCGCCGCGCTGCCCATGTAGTGGCTGCCCGGCCACAGATAGGACTTGTTCTCGAGCCCGGGGACGGGCCGCCCCGGCGATGCCGGGGCGATGGTGATCGGCGTGCCCGGCGCGTAGCTGCCCGACGGGTCTGCGTCGACGAGCCCCGACATCTCGTGGCCGAAGCTGAAGGGCTCCCGGATGGTGTTGGGGCCGTTGGCCCCCTTGAAGTAGTAGTTGAGATCGGACCCGCAGATGCCGACGTAGTGGATCCGGACGCGGACCTCGTCGGGACCGGGCTGGGGGACGGGCAGGTCCTGGACGACCATGTCCTGCGGGCCGAGGATCTTCAGTGCCTTCATCGTTGAGGGTCCTTCCGTGAGGGGGTTCGGGACTCACCAGTCGGTGAGCGTGCCGTCGAGGCGGCGGGCGACGGGCAGATAGGCGGGGTTGTAGGGGTGGGCCCGCAGGAGGTCCTCGTCGAGGTCGACGCCGAGGCCCGGGGCCTCGCCCGGCTCCAGACGGCCGGAGGCGAAGGTCCATGCGTGCGGGAACGCCTCGTGGACCAGGTCCGGGTAGCCCATGTACTCCTGGATGGCGACGTTGTGGGTCGCCACGCCCAGGTGGATCGACGCGGCCAGGGCGATCGGTGAGATGTCCGAGGGACCGTGCGGGGCGGCCTGGACGCCATGGACCTGGGCGAGGGTGAAGATCGTCCGGGCGTGGCTGATGCCACCGGCGTGCACGACGGCGCACCGGACGTAGTCGATGAGGCGGTCCTCGATGAGCCGTTGGCAGTCCCAGACGGTGTTGAAGACCTCGCCGATCGCGAGCGGTGTCGTCGTATGCGCCCGGACGAACTCCAGGGCCGCCTGGTCCTCGGCCGGGGTGATGTCCTCGAGCCAGTAGAGATTGACCGGTTCCACGGTCCGGGCGAAGCGGGCCGCCTGGTTCGGGCTGAGCCGGTGGTGGACGTCGTGGAGCAGGCCGACGTCCTCACCGACGTGCTCGCGGACGGCAGCCAGGGCCTTGGGGGCGGCGGCGATGTACCGTTCGGCGTCCCAGCGCTCCTCGCTGGGGCGTGCGGCGCGCCCGGCCGGCTCGTAGCCGGCGGTGCGGGAGACCCCGTAGACGGTGTCGAGGCCGGGCACCCCGGTCTGGACCCGGATGTGGGTGCACCCGCTCTCCAGGTGCTGGTCGACCTGTTCCAGCAGTGCGGGCAGTTCCCAGCCGAAGGCGTGCCGGTAGGCGGTGAGCCACTGGCGCACCCGCCCGCCCAGGAGCTGGTGGACGGGCTGGTTCGTGCGCTTGCCGAGGATGTCCCACAGGGCCATGTCGATGCCGCCGATGGCCGCCATGGAGATGGGGCCGCGCCGCCAGTAGACGCCGCGGTACAGGTACTGCCAGGTGTCCTCAATGGCGCCCGGGTCGCGTCCGATGAGGATGGGGGCGACGTGCTCCCGCAGGTAGGCCGCCACGGCGAGCTCCCTGCCGTTGACCGTGGCGTCGCCGAGGCCGACGAGGCCATCGGCGGTCGTGACGCGGACCGTCACGTAGTTGCGTTCCGGGCTGGCGACGATGACGTCGACCGTTTCGATGCTGTCTGCCATGGTTCCCCCTGTTGCTCGTACTTCTTCGCCGATGCCCGCTCGGCCCGGCGGTGGCGGGATGCCGTCGGGTCGTGACGGTGTCCGAACGTGGACTCAGGAACTCTTTGTGTTTCTTTCAACAAAATAGATGAATCGCTTAATGAAACATAGTGTTATCCTAGTGCTGGCCGGAGGGCAAGTTCGGCGTGGCGGATTCACGTCGTGGCAGGGCGTCTTCCGCCGCGGCAGCGCCGCGCGGACATTGGTGCGCCGTGCGATGCGGCCCGGTCACCGGCCGCATCGTCAACGCATGAGCCCCCTGAGGGAGGGCTGGAGGGAGAAGGCATGGCATCGTCATTCGACGTCTCGGGCAGACTCGCCCTCGTCACCGGTTCGGCTCGGGGGCTGGGCAGTGTGTACGTCCGCGGCCTCGCTGCGGCGGGCTGCGATGTCGTCGTCCACGGCCGGCGCCCGGACGTGGTGGCTGAGCAGGTCGCCGACATCGCGCGGACCTACCGGGTGAAGGCGCATCCCTGCGTCTTCGACGTCGCGGACCGGGACGGCGTCCGCGTCGCCATTGAGGCCCTGGTCGACGAGGTCGGGGTGCCCGACGTCCTGGTCAACAACGCCGGCGTCCAGCGCAGGGCGCCGTTCCACGAGTTCCCAGTGGATCAGTGGGACGAGGTCATCGGGACCAATCTGAGCGGCGTGTTCTACGTGTCCAGGGCACTGGCCCCCGCAATGGTCGAGCGGGGCTCCGGCAAGATCATCAACATCGGCTCGGTCGTCACCGTCCTCGCCCGCCAGACGCTGCCGCCCTATACGGCGGCCAAGGGCGGAGTCGCGATGCTCACGAAGGAGATGGCGGCCGATCTGACCAGGTACAACATCCAGGTCAACGCCATCTCGCCCGGTTACTTCAGGACCGAGATGAACACGGCCCTCATCAACGACCCGGAGTTCGACGCCTGGGTGGTCCGGCGGACCCCGGCGGGTCGATGGGGCGAGCCCGAGGAGCTGCTCGGAACCCTGGTGTATCTCGCCTCCTCGGCATCCGACTTCGTCACCGGGCAGAACATCCTCGTCGACGGAGGCATGACCTCGGTGCTGTGACCCCGGTGTCCCGCCCTGCTGTCGATTCCCCAAGGCTTTCCTCGCTGTTCTCACGGTCCATCGAGATGATCGGAGAAATATTACGGACCGTTGGCGATCAGAAATTATTTTTTCACAGGAATCTCTGTGACAAGGAGGGATGATATCGAAATGGAGTGGAGGTCAGCCTGTGCTGTCTTGCGGGAAATATAGTTGCGAAGGCAGAGTCTCAGATATCAGAAGCGCCCCGCAACAGCTGAGAGGATGAATGATCATGACCACCATCGCCCCCGTAAAGTCCTGCGCCGCCACTGCCTGCGCCTTCAACAACGGCGGCTGCACTGCATTTGCCGTCACGGTCGGCAGCAAGCCGGTCTGCCAGACCCTCACCGTTCTTGATGCCCGCGCCGGTCTCGCCGCGGCCAACAGCCAGGTCGGCGCGTGCCAGTGCATCGAGTGCGTCCACAACAAGGATCTCATGTGCACCGCACAGGAGGTGTCCTTCGGCCCCGAGACCGCCAATTGCCTGAGCTACGAGGTTGCCTCCTGATCTGAGCGCTCCCGCCGGGCTCGTACCCGGCCGATGATCATTCGTACTGGGGTCCCTGCCCGATGACGCGGCGGGGACCCCAGTACGGTGTGTGAGGAGCGGCAGTCAGCCGATGCCCGGTGCCGCCTTGGAGGCCAGTTCCTGGAGGGCCTTGTCCAGCGCCTCCATCTCGTCGACAGGGGCGCCGAACGGCGCGAAGAAGGTACTCGTCTGTGTCGGCTCCACCAGCATGAGCGTCAGGCCGTAGCGGTCGACGTCGACGCAGTAGATGCGGTTCCAGGTGTGCGGGCACCCGGTGGTCACGGCGTGGCGCGAGCAGATGCGGCCTTCGATGCGCTCGTCGCCGATGGCCTCGGCGATGTTCCACAGGGCGTCCTCCCCGAGACTCATCGCGGCGTCGAAGGCCTCGAACTCCTCCTCCACGATGGGGAAGGGCATGCCGGTGCTGGCCTCCATGAGCGTGCCGAAGGCCAGCGGGGTGACGCCTGTGGAGTCGTGGAGCAGTACGCGCTGGGTGCGGATGACGCCCAGGCGGCCGTGCGGATGGGTGACGGTGGTTGCCACCCTGGGCGGGAGCTGGTCGTCGGCCAGCAGCTGTGCCGAGACCTGCTGGGGCATCCACTCGAGTGTGCCGAGCAGGTGCACCGCCGACGAGATGATGTGCACGCTCGGCTCCTGTGAGGCCTTGGTGACGTCGAGGCGGATGGCGATCGACTCGCTCAGCGGCATCTCGGCGACCTCATCGCCCGGAGTGGGGCAGCAGGCCACGACGATATGGCCGGACCTGGTCAGGCCGTGCGCGAGGAACTCGATGCTGATCTGGGGTTCTTGACGGTATGCGAGCAGTGCCCCGCAGCCGGAGCCGCAGAGCAGCCGGTAGGCGATCGACTGGGTCCGTCCAACGAGTGCGTCGGCTGTTGCCGCACTCACCTCCGGTACCAGGGACATATCGTGATCCTTCCGTCGGGAAGTCTCGTTCCGGTCATGGAACGCTTAGGCGAGCCTAATCTGTAGATCCCGGAATGGGAAGATCCGATCAGTCATTTCAGGTGGGTTTCCACAGCGGGAATCCACCGCGGGGTGCGGTCCGGTGTCCCGCCGACGGATGCGGGCCGGCCGCTGGGCGGGCTCATGCTCGTTTCCCGGGCATGAGCCCGCCGGTGATCCGTGGATGCGATCACCGGCCGGGAGCGCCCGTCAGAGGCGTTTGAGCCACAGGAACAGAAGGAGCAGCGAGGTGCCGAACGGGCTGAGGGCAGTGGCCCAGCCCGCCAGGCTGGCTTCCTGCTGCGCCGACTGCGGGGCTGGGGAGGGCGATGACGCGTCGTCCCGCGGCGACGGTGCGGCTGCCGGACTGGTGCTGCCCGGGGTCTGCGAAGGGCCCTGGCCGGCGCCGGGGGTCGCTGGGGTGGACAGGTCATGCAGGCTCGGTGACGGATCATCGGCGCTCGGGCCCTCACTGCTGCCATCGGTCGAGCCCTTCTCGGTCTCACGCGCCGAGGGCTGCTCGTCCGATGTCGTGTCCCCGTCGCGGGCCTGCTCGTCGCCGGACGGCGCCGCGGCCTGCTTCTCCGGCGAGGCACCGTTTGACCACGCGGCGTTCACCAGGGCGCCGCGGTCGGGGCCCTGTGCGCTCACGCCGAGCAGGCCGGCGATGTCGGCGGGCAGATCGGTGCCGCTGCCCCTGGCCGGTGAACCGTCCTTGAGACGCAGGTCGGAGCTCGCCCACTCGGTGACCTGCTCCGACTCGTGGACGAACAGCGGGTTCTGGGCGGGCGTGCCGTGCAGGTCGAGCCCGCTGGCCTCCTTGCCCTGCGTCGTCACCAGCGGGCTCGTCGTGAAGTCGGACAGCTTCTCGGCGTTGACGTTCTTGTCGGGACCCGTCCACAGCACCGTGGTGTTCGGCACGTCGCTGCTCTTGTCACGGTAGTAGACGTTGTGGTCGATGCCGGTGACCATCTGGTTGGCCCAGATCGGGTTGCCCTGGTTGTCGTCGGCGTGGCCGACGAACTGCACCGTCGGCGAGTACCGCCACGGGTCGTCGGGGCCGGAGAGGGTCTCGGACGAGAAAATGTTGTTGTAGAGCGTCGTATCGGTCAGGTCCCAGCTCAGGCCGTGCTCGATGCTCCACGACTCCTCCTGCTGGCAGCTGCCGTCCTCGGCGCGCTTGTTGCAGCCGTTGGTGCGGCCGTCCTCGTAGGCGTCGATCGAGGTGCGGGCGTGCGAGATGGTGTTGTTCCAGACCCGCGTGTGGTCCGAGCCGGCGATCATGATGGCGCTGCCGGCGCCGTTGACGATGTTCGACGCGATCGTCGTGTTCGAGGAGACCTCGGCGAGGATCGCCGTCCTCGTGTTGACGAAGTAGTTCGCCGCGATCGTGGAGCCGATCATGCCCTCGTCGAGCCACAGCGCCGGCTGACCGCCCGTGCTGCCGGGCTGCGAGCGGTCGGGCGCCCCCGCGTAGTCGAAGGTGTTGAACGAGAAGGTGACGTTCTCGGAGTGAGTGGCCTTGAGGTCACCGACCGTGCAGTAGGCGCCGCAGTCCGCCAGAGCCATCTCGCCGCGGTTGTTGTCGTACCAGCTGTTGCCCGTGACGGTGATGTCGTGCGACGTGTTGATGCCGAGGCCGCCGGCCGCATTGTGGGCGAAGGTGTTGCCGCTGATGGTGGCGTTGGTGGCGTTGCTGAGATCCAGTGCCGTGCTCATGCCCGAGTGGCTGAACGTCGCGTTCCGGTAGGTGTTGCCCGTGCCGTGCACGACGACCATCTCGGCCCCGGTGGCGGTGCCGATCTCGGGATCGGCGTAGTCCCAGCGCTGGACGGGGGCGTACTTGGTGACGGCGACGCCGTCGACGGTGATGCTGCTGCCGCTGAGCGTCAGGGCCCGGGAGTGCTGGGTGATCTCGACGGTGTGCCCGGTGGGGTCGGAGCCGAGCACGTAGCTGACGCCCCGGTGCGGGGCCGCGTTGAAGCCGCCCCAGCTGTTGCCGGCCTGCTTGAGAGTGACCGGCTGCGGGTCGTCGACGAAGAAGGTGCCGGGTTTGAGCTCGTCCCTGCTGAGCACCTGGGTCTGCTCGACGCCGTCGACGAAGAGCTGCTCCGGGTGGGCGGCGGCGCCCAGGCGGGCCGGGTCGGGGTCGGTGGTGCACACGTCGCAGAAGCGCACCTTGTCATGCGGGGTGGACCAGGTGCCGTCGCCGGACGCCGTCCAGTCGGTGACGACGTCGGCGCCGTTGAGCACGGCCTTGTCCGCGCCGTCGGCCGAGACGATCGTCACCTGCTTGTCGACGACGAGCTCGCCCTCGCGGTAGTCGCCACCGGCCAACTCGATCGTGTCGCCGTCGTCGGCCGCCTTGAGTGCCGCCCCGAGGGTGCGCAGGGGCTCCTGCTCGCTGCCCTTGTTCGAGTCGTCACCGGAGGCCGCCGAGACGTGGATCGTCGTGGCGTCGCCGGGACTGGCCACTGCGGCCGGCGCGTTGAGGCCGAGCAGGAGCAGCGGCAGCGAACACAGGGCGGTTATCTTCAGGCGACGCATCGGTGGGTTTCCTGTCAGGGGTGGGGTGTGTGCCCCACAAGGGTACGTGAACCTGAGTTTCCTGTGAGTCGGCATCCGGATGGGGAGGTCGCCCCCGGGTCTGGCTCCCTGTTCTGTGAACGAATCATTTTGCGTAGTCACGAGCATGAATCCGGCATGGCGGATGAACGATGCAGTCGTCCTGGTCAGGGTCTCCCTGATGGATAGGAGATGCGGTATCAGGGTTTTGTAGGGGTTCCTTCTCGGGTTCACCAGAGGCTCACTGATGGGCGGGGGCTCGTGGCTACCTGGCGGGCCGGGGCAGTTCCACCGGCGCCACGGGACTTCGGTGGTCGAGGAGGCGCTCCGGGCACGGTCGGCTGCTCAGGGGCCATAGGGTGTCAGATCGCGGGAGGCGACGAAGGCCCGCTCGTCCAGCCTGGTGCACCACAGGCGCCGCCGGCGGTCGGTGCAGCGGAGCTGGTAGGTGCGCCGCTCTGGCGAGTCCCACCGGAAGGTTTCGATCTTCGCCCTGTTGAGCTCGAACGCCTCGTCCAGCGCTGGTTCGAGGTCACTGTCGTGAGAGGCCAGGATGACCACATTGTTACCGGGCCGCCGGGCTTCACGGACGACGGCGAGCGCGCACAGGACGTCCACGCCCTTCTCTCGTTTCTCGATGATGGATGGCTTCCCATTGATGTCGAGAACGGGTCTGCCGGAGGCGTCGAGGTTCAACCGGTAACGGAGTGGTCGATGGATCACCTTCACCCGTCGGTCACGTTGCCAGTGGTGCTGCTGCTTGAGGTTTCGTGCGTTGTCGTCGGGGTCGTATTCGCTGGAGGGGAGACCGCGGTAGACGAGGACCTGGCTGAGAACGGCTTCGGCGTGACCTGGCTTCTGGGTGCTGTTTCGTGCCCGGAGGAGCTGTTCGGAGAAGAGCAACGGGTCGATCAGGGTCGTGTGCCGAGGTGTTGCCCAGGAGTCCGTGAAGGTGTCGTGACCGACCAAGTGCACGTTCTGGTAGTCCATGATCACGGTGGCATGCAGCGGTGGAGGGGTTGGTACGGCAGGCATCATCATCCTTGTACAGAAAAACCCCACCAATCCCTGTGGGGGACGGTGGGGAACTATGACTCATAAACTAGCCGATGACGCCATCAAGGGCAAGTGGGTGGTCCCAGCCTCCGCCTTGGTCATGCCCGCCCTGCGGTTACAGTGCACCTGTCTCCCCACCAGTCGCAGGACTGGCACGAAAGAGCCCTCCGGCGGGGCGGGGCCGTTTGCCGGAGGGCGGTGGCGGAGGATACGAGATTCGAACTCGTGAGGGCGTGAACCCAACCCGCTTTCCAAGCGAGCGCCATAGGCCTCTAGGCGAATCCTCCGCCCGAGAGCTTAGCGCCTCACCGGGGCCCGGGCCAACCGGACGCCGGAGGCGATGCCGGTTCTTGGGTGGCAGCGCCGGCTCTCGGGTCGTTGCCGCAGGGATTCGTGTCACCGTCGTCGACAGCTGCACCGTCGGCCGGCCTCGGCACGCTGACCAGAGGCCTCGTGGCTGCTGCCGTGAGGGCGGCGCGGTCTTGTTCTCCCACATGCTGCCGCGGTGACCGCCGTCCGGGGCGCGCGCGGCACAATATGCGGGTGAGCACCATGGACATGAACCAGCTGGCCGCAATGGTCGACGAGGCGGCCGACTGCCTCAAGGACGTCGCCGTCGAGACCCCGCTGCAGTACGACGAGCGTCTCTCGCTGGCCACCGGCTGCAAGGTCTGGCTCAAACGCGAGGACCTCCAGCCCGTCCGCAGCTACAAGCTGCGCGGTGCCTACACCTTCATCTCCAGGCTCTCCGAGGCCCAGCGCGCCGCCGGCGTCATCGCGGCCTCCGCCGGCAACCACGGGCAGGGTGTCGCCTGGTCCTGTGCCCGGCTCCAGATCAAGGGCACCGTCTACGTGCCCAGCACCACGCCGCGCCAGAAACGCGACCGCATCCGTTTCTTCGGGGGCGACTACGTCGATCTCGTCGTCGGCGGCGAGACCTACGACCTCGCTGCGGCGGCGGCCGCCGCCGAGGCCGAACGCACCGGGGCGACCATGGTGCCCGCCTTCGACGACCCCCGCACGGCCTCCGGCCAGGGCACCGTGGCCCGCGAGGTCTTCAGCCAGCTCGGTCACGTGCCGGACGCCCTCGTCATCCCGGTCGGCGGCGGCGGGCTGATGGCAGGGTGCGGCGCCTGGACCCGCGTCAACCATCCCGGGGTGCGGCTCATCGGCGTTGAGCCGGCCGGTGCGCGCTGCATGGCCGCCGCCATGTACGAGGGCCACCCGGTCACCCTCGACCACGTCGACAGCTTCGTCGACGGCGCCGCGGTGGCCCGCGCAGGCGACTTCACCTTCTCGATGACGCGCCTGGTCAGCCCCGAGCTGCTGGCCGTGCCCGAGGGACAGGTCTGCTCCGAGATGCTCAACCTCTACCAGGTCGACGGCATCATCGCCGAACCCGCCGGTGCCCTCGCCTCGGCCGCGTTGAGCAACAGGAAGGTCGACGTCTCGGCGCGGCTGGAGCCCGGCCAAGAGGTCGTCGCGATCGTCTCGGGCGGCAACAACGACGTCTCCCGCTACGCTGAGGTGATCGAACGCTCCGGCGTCCACGAGGGCCGTCGCCGGTACTTCCTGGTGAACTTCCCGCAGGAGCCCGGCGCGCTGCGCCGCTTCCTCAACGACGTGCTCGGCCCCGACGACGACATCATCGTCTTCGAGTACACGAAACGTTCCAACCGCGAGACCGGGCCCGCGCTCGTCGGCATCGAGCTCGGCGACCCGGCCAGCTACCGGTCGCTGCTGGCACGCATCGACAGCTCGCCGCTCAAGGTCGAGGTGCTCGAGCCCGACACGGCCATCTACCGCATGCTCGTCTGACGGGGCAGACCCCGGCCCCGTCCCGGTGCTCGCTGCGGGGCGCCGTCCTCGGGGAAGAGCAGAAGAAAAAGGGGCCTCCCGCGCACCCGGAAGAGCTCACTTACCCTTGCTGCCTTCCGACCCTGGGGGAGTTGGGTGAGGTACCGCCGCGCGAGAGACCTTGCGCACCACTGTAGCCGCAAGACGCGCTGCACCGAAACGAGAACCGCTGGTGAGCAGAACGGGCTCGGTGCACCAGGCATGCCCTGACGGTGGTTGAGGGTTGATCGTGCTGGGCCTGCGGGCTCCCGGTGCGTCTCGCCGGGCCTCCGCAACCGAACGGTCGGGCAGCCGCTGGGCTCAACGCTGCCCGGTGCGTTACAGGAGCACACGCGACACGGATCGGACGGTGTTGGCAGGAAGAAGGACATGCCGGATCGAAAAGCCAGACCTGGGCATAAAACGGGATGATGGTGAACGAATACGGGTTGGTCATCGGACTCCTCCGGGCGGTGAGAGCATCGAGAGGCATGTTCACGGGAACCCTCACCAGAAGTGTCAACCCTTGTCACGTACCTCCCCATCGGTGCTGTGGACAAGCCTGCGAGGCTGGTGACAAGTCTAGATGAGCCTCGCGGCATCCGGCTCGATGGTCGCCAATGCGGTGCGCAGGCCATCGATGAAGTCGTTGAGGGCTGCGGCCAGTGTTTCCCAGTCGGATGGTGCGCTGGTGACCCGGGGGTTGAAGCAGGAAGACACGACCCAGCCATCAGCTGACGATGGAGTGATATAGGTTTTTCGGACAGTGGTTACTGGTTGGTTTTAGGCTGCTGCCCTGTGTTGTTGTCTCCATTCGGTGTCGACTTGGTTGGGGGTCCGGTAGTCAATGGCCGAGTGGAGACGTTTG
>NZ_RCIV01000018.1 GCF_003666605.1 Propionibacterium australiense
CAATCGCCAACCTCAAAACCTGGCGAATACTCCACACCGGCTACCGCAGACCCATCCACACCTTCCCACAAACCATCACAACAGTCATCGCACTAGAATTCTACAAAAACAGTTTTGCATAACCCTCTAGGGCGGTCACCTGGTCGGGCGGGTATGCTCGTCCCGCCGCGACACACGTGCGCGAAGAACCGGCCCGCCCCACGCACGCGGGCGCCCGCCTGGCCGACGAACGCGGCGGGGAGTTTTGAGGGACGACGCGAGTGCGCCGCGACCAGCCCCTGGACCGACCAATATGATCCTGAACCGGGGTGGCGACACGCAGGCATGCTTTTTCTCACAGGATGTGGCCGTTCTTGACCCAAACAGGCCCAGAGCGGCCACATCCTGTCAGTTTTGGCACGTCCTTCCAGGTACACCGGGTTCGGGTCGTCTGGCGCGCCCGGCCGCTAGAGCACTGCGCCGGGCCGGTAGGCGGTCGCCTCGGGGTCGGCTGCCGGTCCGCCCCGCGCACGCGGGCGCGCGGTGGGCCGGGATCCAGCCGCTGGGGCCGTGGTCGGGTTCACTCCATGATGCGAATGGCGTGGTAGCCCTCGTGGACCGCGTCGAGGATCTTGCGCGGACCGACCGCGTCCCCGATGACGGCGACGTCATCGCAGACCGCCAGGCAGGCCTCCTCCAACTCGTTCGACGCCGTGAAACCGGCGGCGTTCAGGACGGTGTCGGCCGGGATCGTCACGGTCTCACCGTCCTTCTCGTAGCTGAGCGAGCCGGCCGAGATGTCGGTCACCCTGGCGCCCGCGACGACGGACACGCCGCGCTCGGCCACCATCGCGCGCAGGTGCTGGTCGTTGTTGAGGCAGTGCGCCGCGGCCGCGAGGATGTCGGGGAGCATCTCCACGATGGTCACGCTGTTGGCGTCGGGCGCGATGTCGCACGCGGCCTCGGTGCCGGCCAGCCCGCCGCCGATGATCACGACGTTCCGGCCGACCTCCACCTGGTGCGTGAGATAGTCCGTGACCGGGATGGCGTTCTCGATGCCGGGGATCGGCGGCACCGCCGGGACCGAACCCGTCGCCAGGATGATCTTGTCGACGTCCACGTCAGCCAGGGTCTCGGCCGTCGCCTCCGTGTCCAATGTGATGGTCACGCCCAGCTTCCGGCACTGGGTCTCCATGGACTCGATGAGGCGGATGATGTCGTGCTTGAACTCGGGGCCGCCGGCTGGCCACAGGGTGCCGCCCAGCCTCCCGGACTTCTCCAGCAGCTCGACGTCGAAGCCACGCTGCCGAGCGGTGATGGCCGCCTCCATGCCACCGGGGCCGCCGCCGATCACGAGCACGGAACGCCTGGTGCCGTCGGGCTTGGGCAGGGCGTACGCCTTCTCGGCGTAGCACTGGGGGTTGACGGCGCAGTAGTAGTGCTTGCCCGAGAAACCGGCGAGCAGGCACTCGTTGCAGCCGACGCAGGGGCGGATGTCCTCGTCCCGGCCCTCCTGGACCTTCCTGGGCCAGTACGGGTCGGCAAGCAGCTGGTGGGCGAGCCCGACGTAGTCGAGGGTGCCCTCCTCGACGACCTGCTTGGCGAGACCCGGTTCGATGAGCTTGCCGTCGCCCAGCAACGGGACGGACACGACCTCCCTGATGGCCCGCTGGACGTCGAGCTTGTGACCGGGCGCCGAGTAGACGGTCGTGATGGCCTGGAACCACTCCTCGTAGCAGCCGGTGTCGACGAGCAGGGCGTCGACCCCGGCCCGCTCCAGGATCTTCGCCATCTCGACCCCCTCGTCGAGGGTGCGGAAGCCCTCCACCCGCTGGTGCGGGGTGAACTTGACGATGATGGGCATGCCCGCTGGGATGTTCGAGCGCATGGCCTCGATGCACTCGAGCGTGAAACGCATCCGGTTCTCGAGGCTGCCGCCGTACTCGTCGGTACGGTTGTTCCACTGGGTGGAGTGGAACTGGTCGAGCAGATAACCGCCGTAGGCGTGCAGCATCACGGCGTCGGCGTCGGCGTTGACGGCGAGGCTCGCGGAGTAGCCGACCCGCTCGACGAGATAGTGGATGTCCTCGACGGCGAACGGCTTGCAGATGAGCTCGGGGAACCAGAAGGAACTCACCGAGCCGGCCGAGTAGGGCGGGGTGAAGGGATCGGTGAACTGCTGGCGGCCGAGGCCGGGGGAGATCTGCACACAAACCTTCGCCCCCCAGTGGTGGCAGCGGTCGATGAGCATGTTGAGGCGCTCCACGTGGTGGAAGTCCGAGAGCTCGGTGCACGGGCGCGGCTCGTACCGGGTGGAGACCACGTTGGCGCCGGTGACGATGAGACCGGCGCCGCCCTTCGCGCGCTCCTCGAAGTAGTCGATGCCCTCGTTGCAGTAGGCGCCGTCGGCCTCACCGGTCGTGCCCATGGGCGACATGAAGATCCGGTTCTTGAGTTTCATGGCGCCGATCTGCGTACGGTCGAAAAGGGTTCTCATGGCTCTCCCCTCTCTCTGGCAATGAGCCATTCATGGGGGCATGGTAAGACGCGGGTGTTTCCGTCGCCCACACAATTGGAGGAGAATTCTCGCCAGTTCTGCTGATTCTTTATAACACCGGGCACCGCCTATTTTTGTCCCCGTCACGGGCTGAGCAGAGCCTCTCCTTTTAATGTGAGGAATTCGCTCCGGCGCGCTCCTTTCAGGGCTGTTTCGTCATGCCCTCTGACAACCGGTTCCGTTGCGACCGGGGTCTCTCCCGGTAGTTGCGCCGGTGCTCCGGCCCGCTCCCGGGCGCTGACCCGGTGCCGTCGTGCCGTCGCACGCGGTCCGTCGACCGCGCGAGGGCATCCCCGTCGCCAGCCGGGGCCGGGCCCGGCCGCCGAACCGGAGCCCGTGTGCGCGGGCCCCAGGACCCCGATCGTGATCGACGCCCGGACGTCCCGGTCCGCGAAGGAGCGTGACTGTTCACATATGTGCATGTTTTCATGAGTGTGGACTGGATTGACCCCTTGGGTGGAGGCGTATTTTTCCTGACCATGTTAATTTTTCAAGGAAGTCGCGTTCACATATGTGAACAATAGATGTTGCCGGGGATGGTCCTGGCGGGGGATAAAGGTAATGCGGCACGCGCCCCGCGACGTGGCGGGAGTCGCACCAAATCGTCCTGTGAGGAAGGAACACACAACCATGGCCATCGTCCGTACGATCACCGGCGACGTGGCGCCCGAGAGCCTCGGTGTCGTCAATGCCCATGACCACCTCATCCGCGTCGGTGCCGGTGAGGTCTACATCGATCCCGATCACCTGCTCGACGACGTCGACAAGGCGGCCGAGGAGGCCCGTTACTTCGTCGAGGCGGCCAAGCGCTGGTCGCCCAATGCGACCGTCATCGACATGTGCCCGGCCTCGAGTGGTCGCGGCGTCCTCAAGACCCTCGAGGTCGTCGAGAAGGTCCCCGGCCTGCACGTGGTGCAGGCGACCGGTTTCCACCAGCAGAAGGTCTACCTCGAGTGGCGCCAGAGCTGGGTCAACCAGTACACCGTCAACCAGATCGCCGACCTGCTCATCGCGGACATCGTCGAGGGCATCGACCGTTTCGACTACATGGGCCCGATCGTCGAGCGCACCACCGTCAAGGCCGGTGTCATCAAGTGGGCCACCGCCTACGGGAAGATCACCGACTGGGAGCGCAAGTCCGGCAAGGCCGTCGCCATCGCCTCCAAGGAGACCGGGGCGCCGATCAACACCCACGTCACCGCGGGCACCTGCGGCCCCGAGCAGGCCCGTTTCCTCATCGACGAGGGCGTCGACCCTGCCAAGATCGCCATCGGACACATCCAGCGCAACTGGGACCCGTGGGTGAGCGAGCAGATCACCAAGCTCGGCTGCTACGTGGAGTTCGACGGCACCAACCGCATCAAGTACGTGCCCGACAACGCCCGCGTCAATCTGGTGCGGGTGCTCGGTGAGAAGGGCTACGGCAAGCAGATCCTGCTCGGCACCGACTCCGGCAAGGCCTCCTACCAGAAGGTCTACGGCTCGGTCTCGGGCCTCGACTACGATCCCGCGGTCTTCGCGCCGCGTCTGCTGGCCGATGAGGGTTTCGAGGAGTCCTACGTCGAGGACCTGCTCATCAACAACGCCAAGACCTTCTTCGCGTTCGATCCGCTGAGGGGCTGAACGACATGGCGAGCAGTCCACGTCTTCAGATCGCCCTGGACACCTTCGACCTGCCGTCCGCCCTCGGCCCGCTGCAGAAGGCGGCCGGGGACATCGACGTCATCGAGTGCGGCACCATCCTGGTGCTGTGCGAGGGCTACCACGCGGTGCGGGCCATCCGCGCCCTGTTCCCCGACAAGAAGATCCTCGCCGATGTGCGCATCGCCGAGGCGGGCGCCAAGATCTCCCGGCTGGCCTTCGAGGCCGGCGCCGACATGGTCTCCTGCGTGGCCGGTGCCTCGCTGACGACGATCCAGCAGGTCTGCAAGGTCGCCGCCGAGTTCGGGGGCGAGGTGCAGGTGGAGCTGGCCGACGAGTGGTACGACGTCGAACGCGCCAGGGCCTGGCGCCAGGCGGGCGTGCAGCACGTCATCGTCAAACGCTCCCGCGACCGGGAGGCCGCCGGCGACCTGAGCTGGAAGCCCGACGACATCGCCCGGATCGACGAGCTCGCCGCGCTCGGGTTCACGGTCACCATCACCGGCGGCATCTCGCCGAAGGACCTGCCTGTCTTCGCCGGGCACCCGGTGGGCATCGTCATCGCCGGACGCTCCATCGTCGAGGCAGACGACCCCGCCGCGGCCGCGCACGAGCTCAAGAGCACCATCGAGCAGGTGTGGCATGAGTGAACTGACCGACGGCATCACGCTGGGCATCTACGAGAAGGCGCTCATCGGGAATCCGCTGCAGACCAGTGACGAGTGGCGCCGCTTCCTCGACCAGGTGCCGGCAGCCGGCTTCAGCTTCCTGGACATCTCGATCGACGAGAGCCCCGAGCGTGAGGCCAGGCTCGAGTGGAGCCAGGACATGCGCCGCATGGTCAGGGCAGCCGCCGAGTCGGCCGGCACGATGATCGGCGGCCTGTGCCTGTCACTGCACCGCAGGATCGGCCCCGGCTCGGCTGATCCGGCAGTGCGCGCCCACGCACGGCGGATCATGGCCCAGGGACTCCAGCTCTGCCACGACCTGGGCATCAGCGTCCTGCAGGTGGCCGGCTACTACTGCTACTACGAGGAGCCCAACCCCGACGCGGAGCGGTACTACGGTCAGCTGCTGGCCGACGCCGTCCCGATGGCCGCCCGACTGGGTGTCGTCATGGGCATCGAGAACGTCGACGGCACCGACGTGACCTCCGTGCGTAAGGCGATGCAGTTCGTCCGGGAGGTCGACTCCCCGTATCTGCAGGTGTACCCCGACCTCGGCAACATCGCCGAGCAGGGCATGGACCCCGTCACCGAACTGGAGGCCGGGCGCGGCCACATGGTGGCCCTGCACGCCAAGGACGTGCGGGTCGGGGAGCCCCGGCGCGTCGACATGGGCACCGGCATCGTCGACTGGGACCACAGCTTCGATCTGCTCAAGGCCCAGGGCTGGGCCGGCCGCATGATGATCGAGATGTGGAACGACGACGCTCCTGACTCCAACGAGCGCTCCAGTCGGGCCCGGCAGTTCATCGCAGAGCACCTCACCAAGGCCGGCATACCGGTCCTGTAAGGGCGCGCACCGCGCCCGTCCCCCTGCACCAGCCGGCCGCTCGACGAGAACCCGGCAGGCGGGTGCGTCCCCCAACGACACAATCCCCATCGCTTCGACGTTCGAGGAGGAACGTTCCCATGCTGGAAGCACTGAAAGAAGAAGTGTGCGAGGGCAACATGGCCCTTCCGCGCCACGGTCTGGTCATCTGGACCGGAGGCAATCTGTCGGCCCGCGACCCGCGGACCGGTCTGGTCGTCATCAAGCCCTCGGGCGTACTGTACGACCACATGACACCCGACGACATGGTCGTCGTCGACCTCGATGGCAAGGTCGTCGAGGGCAGCCACGGTCCGTCCTCGGACACGGCCTCCCACCTGTACGTCTACCGGCGCCGCGAGGACGTGCAGTCGGTGATCCACACGCACTCGACCTTCGCCACCGCGTGGGCGGCCACCGGGCAGCCCATCCCGTGCTGTCTCACCGCGGTCGCCGACGAGTTCGGCGGTCCCGTCCCGTGCGGCGGTTACGCGAACATCGGCACCGAGGAGATCGGCGAGCAGATCATGGCCCACATCGGCGACTCGCCGGCCATCCTGCTCAAGCAGCACGGCGTGTTCACCATCGGGGCCACTATCGAGAAGGCGGTGAAGGCCGCCGTCATGGTCGAGGATGTGGCCCGCACCATCACCTACGCCAAGATCGTCGGCCAGATCGAGGACCTCCCTCAGGAGGCCATCGACGCCAACCACGACCGCTACATGAACCGCTACGGCACCGCTGCCGCGTCCACGGGGGTGAGCGAATGAGCAAGTACGAGATCTCCACCATCGGTGAGGGACAGATCCGCCTGACCTGTTTCAAGGGCGAGCGCCTCATGAGCGCCCACCAGCTGCGCATGACCGCGGCCTGCTCCGAGGCGAACGTCGCCGGCCTGCTCAGCCAGCTCGGCCGCAGGGCCTCGTGGGCCTCGGTGATGCCGCGCGGTGAACTCGCCGACCGGGTCGTCAACGAGTTCCGGGGCGTGGGCGTGGACGTGTCCAACGTCGTCATCAAGCCCGAGGGCCGGGTCGCCCTCTACTTCATGGAGCCCGGCGAGTACCCGATGCCCGCGAAGGTGGTCTACGACCGCGAGCACACGCCCTTCCGCTCGGTGACCAGTGCCGACCTCGACTGGGACGACATGCTCGACACCGAGCTGGTGTTCGTCACCGGCATCACCGCGGCCCTCACCGAGAACACCGCCGCCGTCATCACCGAGTTCGTCGACCGCGCCGCCGACCGGGGCGTCAAGATCGCCCTCGACGTGAACTACCGCTCGCTGCTGTGGGACACCGCCCGGGCCCGCCGGGTGCTGGAGCCGATCGCCCGCAAGTCGAGCATCGTGTTCTGCTCCCGCCGCGACGGCGAGGCCGTCTTCGGCGTGCAGGAGCCGGGGCAGAGCGCCTGCCGTGCGCTGCGCGAACTGTTCGGTGCACCCACCGTCGTCTCCACCGACCAGGTCGACGGCGTCTACCTGTCCGACGAGGCACGCGGCGACAAGACCTTCGAGGTCACCCGCGTGCCGGTCCTCGATCGCCCAGGCGCCGGTGACGCGTTCGTTGCGGGAACCCTGCACGGCTTCCTCGCCGGCGACGTCGAACAGGGCATCAAGTACGGGCAGCGCACCAGCGCGTTCGCCCTGACCCACTACGGCGACCTGACACGGCTGTCGCCCAGTGAACTCGACATTCCCACCACCACGGACATCGTCCGCTGAACCAGCGGGCCCAGCGCCCGCCCCGGGACCGCCCCCGGGGCGGGCTGTCCCCGTACAGAAAGAACTGATCAATGAGTACTGTGAATGCGGAGCAGACCGCTCTGCAACAGATCGACTCGAGGCCGTTGACCGGCCACCAGAAGAGCCTCATCGGGCTCGCCATCGTCGGGAACATCTCGGAGTTCTTCGACATGTTCCTCATCGGATTCGTCGTGTCCCTGCTCACCAAGCCCTGGAACCTGACGGGCACCGAGACCGGCATCATCCTCGCCTGCTCCGGCCTGGGCACGGTCGCCGGCGCCATCATGTGGGGCCGCCTGGCCGACAAGATCGGCCGCAGGCGCACCTTCTTCTGGTGCGTCCTGCTGTTCGTCACCTTCACCGTCATCTCGGTGTTCACCCCCGACCGCGGCTGGGCCATGCTCGCCGTGCTGCGCGTCGGCGTCGGCATCGGCGTCGGCGGCCTGAACATCACCTCGATCCCGTACGTCCAGGAGTTCGTGCCCGCCAAGCAGCGCGGCCTGCTGTCCGGTCTGGCCTCGGTGTTCATCCCGCTCGGCCTGTTCCTCGGCTCGCTGGCGCAGAAGGCCTTCCACGAGAACTGGCGCCTGCTCATCGGTCTGGGCGCACTCCCGGTCTTCCTGCTCTTCTGGATCCGTGCCGTGCCCGAGTCACCGCGCTTCCTGCAGACGAAGGGCCGTCTCGACGAGGCGCGTGCCTCGCTGGCCTGGGCTCTGGAGATCCCCGCCGAGGAGCTGGGCTCTCTGCCCGAGGTCAAGCAGGAGGCCTCGGCCTCGTACGCGACGCTGCTGCGCAAGCACCTGAAACCGCTCATCATCGTGATGCTCGGCTCCTTCTGCTTCATCCTCGGCTCCTTCACCGTGCAGTCCTGGGGGCAGACACTGCTCCAGACCGGCTACGCCAAGAGCGCCAGCACGGTGGGCACGTTGTTCATGTTCGTCTCGCTCGCCGATCTGCTCGGCCGGCTCGGCTCGGCCTGGCTCGCCGACCGCATCGGGCGCCGTTGGACGATGTTCCTCTTCGGTGTCATCGGCGCCGCCGGCTCGCTCATCGTGGCCTTCGCGGCGCACATGCAGGCGAGCTGGGTGATCTTCTTCATCGGGATCCTGGTGACGATGGGCTTCGGCGACGGCGCCTTCGGCATCCTCAACGCCTTCGGCGGCGAGCAGTTCCCCAACGACGTGCGGTCCACCGGCCTGGGCCTGGGCTACGGCATCGGCTCGAGCGCCAAGGTCTTCGGCCCGGCCCTCATGGGCGCGATGATCGGCGGCAACGCCGTGCAGCAGAACGTCACGCTCGACGCGGTGTTCCCCGCCTTCGTGCTGTTCGCCGTGCTGCTCCTGCTCGGCGGCATCATCTACCTGTTCGCCAAGGAGACGAAGGGGGTCGCGCTGGAGGAGATCTGAGACTCCGCCACCACACACCGGGACCGGGCAGGGCCGTCAGGGCCGTGCCCGGCCCCGGCCCGTCCGGGCTCTGGTGCGGCTGGCCGAGCCGGCAAGGGGCCCCTTAGGCTGGTGGGGGGACAGGAGGGCGATCTGACGTGACGACATTTCTCATCATCGGCGGTGCGGGCGTGGCCCTGCTCCTGCTCGCGCTCATCGTCGGCGACGTCCTCGACGGCGTCCTCGGCTCCACCGAGGGCCTCCTCGACTCGGACGTCTTCTCAACCGCCGGGCTCGCCGGCCTGGTCGGCGGCTTCGGCTTCGGCGGCGCCATCGGCCTGGGCGTCAGCGGCAGCAATCTGATCGGTGTCCTGTGCGGGCTGGTGCTCGGCGTCACGCTGGCATACGGGGCCACGAAACTCACCCGGGTGCTGCGCCACCAGGGCAGCTCCAACACGGTCCGCACGGACTCGCTCGTCGGCTCCGAGGCGAGCGTCATCACCGCCATCCCAGCCGACGGCTACGGTCAGGTGCGGCTGTCCCACAACGGTCATCTGGTCACCATCTCCGCGCGTTCCGCCATCGCCATCGAGGCGGGCTCGCGGGTGTGGATCAGCGAGGTCATCACGCCGACGGCCGTCGGCGTGCACCCGATCGACGCCCTGCCCGCCGGCGATGCGGGGCAGTAGGGAAGCTTCCAGGTATCGCCCTCTGGCGTGCCGGGCCCGGCGTCCACTACCGTTGCCCGGTCCACCACTCACCACCGAAGGAGAACAGTGCAAGGTATCGTCACAGCAATCATCGGGGTGATCGTCCTCCTCGTGCTCATCGGCCTGCTCATCGCGAGCCGTTACCGCGTGGCAGGCCCGAACGAGGCGTTCATCGTCACCGGGCGCCGCGGCAAGGAGGTCATCAACCCCGAGACCGGCATCGTGTCCACCGACCTGTCCGGCCAGAAGGTCGTCATGGGCGGGGGCGTCTTCGTCATCCCGTTCATCCAGCGGCTGTACGTCATGGACCTGTCCAGCCGGCGCATCATGGTCCAGATCCGCGGCGCCGTCTCGGGGCAGGGCATCAAACTGAACCTGGACGGTGTCGCCATCGTGAAGGTGGGCGGCAACGAGGACTCCATCCGGGCCGCCGCCCAGCGCTTCCTCACCCAGCAGGAGCAGGTCGAGTCCTTCACCCAGGAGACCCTCGCCGGCTCGCTGCGTTCCATCGTCGGCGGCCTGACCGTCGAGCAGATCATCCGTGACCGCGCGGCCTTCGCCCAGCGCGTCGCCGACGAGTCCGAGACCTCCCTCACCGGCCAGGGGCTGGTACTGGACACCTTCCAGATCCAGGACATCACCGACGACGGCACCTACCTCAGCGATCTCGGCCGCCCCGAGGCCGCGAAGGTGCAGCAGCTGGCCGCCGTCGCCGAGGCCGCCTCGCGGCAGGAGGCCGAGCAGGCCCGCATCATCGCCCAGCAGGAGATCGCGATCTCCGAGCGTGCGCTCATGCTGAAGCAGGCCGAGATCAAGGCCGAGACCGACGCGGCAGCGGCGCAGGCGGCGGCGGCCGGACCGCTGGCCCAGGCCGACCGGGACCAGGCCATCCTCGCCGAGCAGGAGAAGGTGGCCGTGCGCCAGGCCGCACTGAAGGACCGCCAGCTCGACACCGAGATCCGCAAGCCCGCCGACGCCGAGCGCTACCGCATGGAGACCGAGGCCGAGGGCCGCAAGAACGCCGAGATCTTCGAGGCCGAGGCCGCCAAGGCCGCCGCCATCGCCTCCGCCGAGGCCGACGCCGAGAAGTCGCGTCTGATCGGTGTCGGCGACAAGTCCCGCCGGACCGCCCTCGCCGAGGCCGCCGCCATCGAGGGCGCCAAGCAGGGCGAGGCCGAGAAGTCCCGCCGTCTCGCCGAGGCCGAGGCGCTCCGCGCCGAGGGCGAGGCCCAGGCCGCCGCCATCCTGGCCACCGGCCAGGCCGAGGCCGAGGCCATGAACAAGAAGGCCGACGCCTACGCCCGCTACAACGACGCCGCCATCGTCGAGATGCTCGTCAACGCCCTGCCCCAGGTGGCAGAGAAGATCGCCGCGCCGATGAGCAACATCGACAAGTACACGGTCATCAGCGCCGACGGCGCCGGCTCCGGCCCCAAGCAGGTCACCGGCACCGTCGTCGAGACCATGGAGATGATCAAGAACGCCACCGGCGTCGATCTGCAGGAACTCGCCTCGAACTACGCCAGGAGACGTGTCGAGGGCGATCAGATGGCCCAGTGATTCGCCGTCGTGACGGGCTGAGGGCAGCCGGTCGCGGTTGTTCGGGCCCGCACCGTGGGGCATCTCACGGTGCGGGCCCGTCTCCGTAAGATGGTTCCGTGACTTCCCCCTCCGAGCCCCGACGGCGCGACGAGGGCAGACCCGAGCGGTCTGCTCCCGGACGCGCCACAGGTCTCGTCGGGTCGCTCCGTGCCCAGTGGTCACGAAGACCCTGGTACCGTGCCGTGCTCCTCGCGGTGGCGCTCGTCCTGGTCGTCGTGCTCGTCCTGGTCCGCTGCGCAGGCCGGGCCGCCGATCCGCATGCGCCGGACGCGACCGGGTCGAACAGCGCCGGCCGCAACCCCAGTGCGGTCCCCAGCATCTCAGTGGGCTCCAGCGAGGCCCCGCTGCCCGCCGCCGTGACGGGCAACCCGACGACGGCGACCGTCATCATCAACGGCGTGACCCTCAAGGCCACCCGGGACGACCGGGGCTACTGGCACTCGAACATCGCCTCGACCGGCCAGTGGCGGATCGCGGGCCTGGACGTCGAGCCCGCCAAGCAGACCGCCACCGTACACACCTACGCGGTGCAGGTCGAGGAGGGTCTTCCACTCGACGTCGACGCCACGGCCACCCAGATCTCCTCGATCCTCAACGACGAGCGGGGCTGGACCGGGTTCCAGGAGAACAGTTTCCAGCTGGTCTCCGATCCCGCCCGGGCGGATTTCACGATCTACGTGGGCAGCGCCGGCACGGTCGACGAGCTGTGCTGGCCCGATGACACCGAAGGCCTGGTGGACTGCCGCAATGGCGACCGGATCGCGCTCAACATCGACCGCTGGCTGTTCGCGGCGCCACCGTACGAGGGCCAGACCGTCGACGCCTACCGCACCTATCTGGTCAACCACGAGGTCGGCCACTACATCGGTTTCGGCCATGTGCCCTGTCCCGGCGAGGGCCGGCCCTCCCCGATCATGGTGCAGCAGACCATCGACCTGCAGGGCTGCGTACCGGCCTGGTGGCCGGCCGAGGTCGGCTACACCTGAGACGAACGATCCATCGGGAGGCATGCTGTTTCCAACAGGATCTGGCCGTTTCAGGCCGAAAAAGCGAGGAAACGGCCAGATCCTGTTGGATTTGGCATCCCTGCCCCCGCGCAACCAGCACGGGGGTGCCTGACCCTGCCACGTGACAGGAAACCCCGCACATCAGTCGATGAGGTCGGCGGGGTCGTTGGCGATGATGGGCACGATGCGGTGCCCGATGGCCGCCTCGGGGTGCAGCCCGAGCCATTCCACCAACTCCGCGGTGATCCACCACATCATCGTGACCACCTGGAAGTGCTCGTCGCCGAGCGTGCTGACGGACCAGCCGCAGCCTGCCATCTCGTCCAGGGTCGAGCCCTCCAGCAGGGGGATGGCCCTGCTCATCTCGGCTAGGGGCGCGGTGGGTCCGACCGGGAGCAGCCAGGGCTCGTCGGGGCGCGTCTGTCGGTCGGCCGGCCGGCAGGCATTGACCCGCAGCACCCCGTCGTGCAGCATCCCGCTGATCTGCCAGCGCAGGGCCGGGTTCAGCGGCATGAGCGGCCGGTCGAGCCGGACGCTCGCGACCGGCAGCTCACCGGGGGTGGTCACCAGGGCCGCGGTCGGCCCCTCGCCCCGGCTCAGCCAGCCACGGCCGACGACCGGGCGCGAGGGGTCCAGGACGGGGGCTCCTGAGGCTCGTCCCACGATCATGCAGGTGAGCTCAGGTGGACGACTCGGCCAGCTCGACGCCGGCCTCGGCCATCGCCTTGCGTGCGGCCAGGCCGAGTTCGGGGCTGACCGGCTCGGTGAGATCGGTCAGCACGCGCACCTGGTAGCCCCGGCCGAGTGCGTCGAGCGCGGTGTCCTTGACGCAGTGCGACTCGGCCAGGCCGACGACGTCCACCGCGGTGACCCCGTGGCGGGTGAGGATCTCGTGCAGCCCATCGCCCTCGTCGTCGACGCCCTCGAAACCGGAGTAGGCGGCCGCGTACTGCCCCTTCCTCACCTGGGAGTCGGGGCGGAGACCGGCCAGGGCCGGGTGGAGCCGGGCCTCGTCGCTGCCCGCGATCCCGTGGGGAGGCCAGCTGTCGACGAAGTCGGGGTTCTCGGAGAAGTGCTCACCGGGATCGATGTGCCAGTCCTGGGTGGTGACCACCAAGGTGTAGTCGTCCCGATGGGCTGCGACGTGGTCGGCGATGCGGTGGGCGACGGCGTTGCCCCCGGTGACGGCCAGCGAACCGCCCTCGCAGAAGGTCGGCTGCACATCGACGACGAGGAGGGCGCGGCGGGTCTGCGGTGGGTTCATGCTCGGAGCCTACGCCGGTGCGCACCGGTCGGGAACCAGGAGCGTCCGGGCGGTTGTCCGCCCGACGGCGCGGGTCGGTCGGCTGCGCAGGGGCACCGACGGACTACCGTTGGACGGGTGATGGATCGTCGGTGCTCGCGCAACGGCTGCAATGAGCGTGCAGTCGCCACCCTCACGTTCGCCTATGCCGATTCCACGGCTGTCCTCGGTCCGCTCGCCGCGGCGGCCGAGCCCGGCAGCTACGACCTGTGCGCACGGCACGCCGGGTCCATGAGCGTGCCGAGGGGCTGGGACGTCATCCGGGTGGAGGCGCCCGATGGGCGACCCCCCGAGCCCGATGAGGACGACCTGCTCGCCCTGGCCAACGCCGTCCGGGAGGTCGGGCTGGCCGCCGAACCCGAACCGGTGACGCCGGACGAGGACGGCGTCGTCGAGCTGGCCCACCGCGGCCATCTGCGCGTCATCGCGGACCGCCGGCGCTGAGCGCCGCCCGGTCGTCGGTGCGACGGGCCGCCCCGAGGGATCGGCAGCCGCCATCGGGCAGCAGCCCGGACCCCGCGTGCCCCCATGGCAGGGGACCCTGGCAGCCTCCACTCGTCCCGGAGCGGCCGGCGCCCGGCCGTCGATCCGACGTGACGTCCCCCGCACTGGTCTAGGGTTGTCCCCATGGTTAACGAGTTCGCCGAAGGCTTCCCGGCCCTCATCGCCTTCGACCTGGATGACACCCTGGCCCCCAGCAAATCGCCCCTGCCCGACGCCATGGGCGCCACGATGCGTGACCTGCTGGCCGTGCGGCCCGTGTGCATCATCTCGGGCGGCCAGTTCGGCCAGTTCAAGACCCAGGTGCTCGATCGCCTGCCGGCCGACACCGACCTGAGCGGACTTCACCTCATGCCCACCTGCGGCACCCGGTACATGCGGTTCGTCGACGGCAGCTGGCGGGAGTTGTACGCCCACGACCTCGAACCCGCCCAGCGCAGGGCAGCCATCGAATCGATCGAGCGGCGCGCCGTCGAGCTCGGTCTGTGGGAGCCGGACGAGTTCGTCGCCGGCGAGCGCATCGAGGACCGGGGCAGCCAGATCACCTACTCCGCGCTCGGACAGGAGGCCGCCGTCGACGACAAGAAGGCGTGGGATCCCGACGGCTCGAAGCGCAACGCCCTGCGTTCGGCGATCGCCGACGACCTGCCCACCCTCGAGGTGCGGGCCGGTGGCTCGACGTCCATCGACATCACGCGCCACGGCATCGACAAGGCCTACGGCATCGAGCAGTTGTCCGAGCAGACCGGTGTCGCGCTGGCCGACATGCTCTTCGTCGGGGACCGGCTCGCCCCCGGCGGCAACGACTACCCGGTGCGTACTCTCCACGTGCCCTGCCACGAGGTCACCGGTCACGAGGAGACGCTCGCCTACCTACGTCGCCTGATCCCGGTGCTCGCCTCCGGCGAACGGCCCGCCGCGGAGCTGCTGGACCTGCTCGAGCCCCTGTCCTGAGCCGCTGCACAGGCCGCCTTCCCCGCGGGATGGGCCGGCCCGCGCCGGGCGGCTCGGTGTCTTCCACGTCACCTCTTCCGGGCGTATTTTTCGGTTGGCCCGCGCCGGGCGGATCGGTGAGATCGCCCGGGACGGGGCATCATTGATCTCGAACCCAACAAAGGAGCCAACACGATGCCCACTGAGGCCGAAGTGATCCTCTCCCCAGACTTCCTGCAGATCGCGGCCTGCCCGAGCTGCCATGCCAAGCTCGCCGTCGACTACGACCACGGTGAGCTCGTGTGCACCAGCACCGACTGCGGCCTGGCCTATCCGATCATCGACGGCATTCCCGTCCTGCTGATCGACGAGGCCCGTCCCACCCTGCCCAGGTGAGGCAGATGAGCGACTTCGACGACTCCCTCCTCGACGATCAGGACGCGCTGAGCCGTATCGACGAGCAGCTGCGCGCCCTGGCCGGTACCGGTGCGCGCATCCGCATGGACGCCGCCGAGCTCTGCCACCCAGACTTCGGTCCCGATTACCGTCCCCGGGGCATCGTCATCGTCGGCCCCGAGGCGCGTCTCGTGCGTGCCCTGCTCGAACCCTGCTGCCCGGTGCCCGTGGTGGCCTGGCCGTTCGCCGGGCTGCCCGCATGGACCGGCCCGCTCGACCTCGTCGTCGTCCTCGCCGGCGCCGCCGAGGTGGGGCAGGACGAGGTCTCCAGCGCCTCCGAGGCGGTGCGCCGCGGTGCGGCGGTGCTCGCCGCGGCTCCCGACGACTCGCAGGTCGCCAGGGCCGCCGGATCGTCCTCGACGGTGCACATCCGTACCCGCAGCGCCGACGCGCTCGGCAGCGCCGTCGCCGCGATGAGCGTCCTGCACGAACTCGGGTTGTGCCCACCGGTGAGGCCCGCAGACGTCGCCGAGACGGCCGACATGGTCGCCGAGGAGTCCAGCCCCTTCCACGACCTGTCCGGCAACCCGGCCAAGGACCTCGCCCTGGCGCTTGCCGACGCCATGCCGCTGACCTGGGGCGGTTCGGTGCTCGCCGCCCGCGCCGCCCGGCGTGTCGCCGAGGCACTGCGCAGGGCCAGCAGCCGGCCGGCCCTGTCCGCCGTCAGCGGCGAACTGCTGCCGGTCATCGAGGGCGCGCCGGTGCGCGACCCGTTCGCGGACCCCGAGGACGGCCCCGCCGAGCTGCGTCCGGTGCTCGTGGTCTTCGACGACGACGAGCACAACCCGGCCATTGACGAGCAGCGGGACCGGCTGGTCGCATCGGCCGGCCTGCACGACGTGCGCGTGTGCACCATCAGCGCCACCACCGGGGGGACTCTCGACCGCTACGTCACGCTCCGCCAGAAGGGTCTCTACGGCGCCGCCTACCTCGAGTTGGGGCTGTCCGGCCAGAATTGATCGGGCCGTCACGATCCATCCGCGAGTGAGGAACAATGGGAGCCCGCTGCACGGCACATCCCCGTACCCTGCATGGAACCACGACCGAAGGCGCGACCCCGCATGAGTGAAGAAGGCGGCACCAAGGCCACCATCGCAGCGCTCGCCGCAAATCTGGCGATCGCCCTCACCAAGTTCATCGCCTGGCTGCTCACCGGAGCCAGCTCGATGCTGTCCGAGGCCATCCACTCACTGGCCGACACCGGAAACCAGGTGCTGCTGCTCATCGGGGGCAAGCAGGGCTCCAGGGGCCCCAGCGAGACGCACCCGTTCGGCCACGGACGCCAGCGCTACATCAACGCCTTCCTCGTCTCGGTCATCCTGTTCAGCGTCGGCGGGCTGTTCGCCATCTACGAGGCCGCCCACAAGGCCGGCGAGGTGCTCGCCGGGGCCGGGGACGAGATGATGACCTCCCGCTGGTGGTGGGTGCCCATCGCCGTGCTGCTCGTCAGCGCGGTGGCCGAATCCCTCAGCCTGCGCACCGCACTCGCCGAGACCCGCGAGCAGCGCAGGGGCAGGGGAGTCATCGGTTTCGTCCGGGCCACCAAGTCGCCCGAGCTGCCGGCCGTCCTCCTCGAGGACCTCGCGGCCCTGGCCGGCCTCATCCTGGCCCTCGTCGGCATCGTCCTCACCCTGGTCACCGGCAACGGCATCTACGACTGCATCGGATCCGGGCTCATCGGCCTGCTGCTCATCGCGGTCGCCGTCCTGCTCGGCCACGAGATGCAGTCCCTGCTGCTCGGCGAGTCCGCCAGCCCCGAGACCGAGGCCCAGATCGTGGCGGCCCTGACGAGCACGCCCGGCGTGGAGAGCGTCATCCACATGAAGACGGTGCACACCGGGCCCGAGCAGATCCTGGTCGCCGCGAAGATCGCCGTCACCCGTACCGAGAGCGCCGAGTACATCGCCGCCGTCATCGACGTCGCCGAACGCAATGTGCGGTGGAACGAGCCGCGGTGCGAGTACATCTACCTGGAACCCGACATCAGGCGTTCGGGCTACCGCCCGACCCGACGCAAGTTCTGAGCCCACGCAGACCCGGGACGTGGACGACAGAGGGCCCGGACCGCTCCTGCGGGCCCGGCGCCCTCTGTCGTCGGTGAGGGACGATCAGCGATCGGGCCCCTTGTCCTTGCCCGGCTTCATCTGCTCCCAGATCTCCTTGCAGGTGGGGCAGACGGGGAACCGGTCGGGGTTGCGGGTGGGCACCCAGACCTTGCCGCACAGGGCCACGACGGGCGTGCCGGTCACGAGCGCCTCGGTGAGTTTCGCCTTCGGGACGTAGTGGCTGAAACGCTCCTCGTCGCCCTCCTCGTAGGTGGGCTGGGTGCGTTCCTTGACGATGGTTTCAGAACCCGGTGCCAACTGACTCATGTGGTCATCGTCCCACATCGGCGAAGCCGTGGCGTCCTGCGGCGAGAGCCCGCTTCGACCAGGACAAGAGCCCGCCTCGACCAAGACATGGGCGGGCGTGCTTTGATGGGTCGCTGTGACCGGCGCAATCTCCAGATCCAGCGGGCCGAGGACGAGCCCGCTGCTCGTCGTCGGCATCCTCGCCGCGGTCCTGACGACGGCGTTCGAGAGCTACGGCACGCTGACGGCCATGCCGTCGGCCGCCGCGCAGTTCGGGCGCATGGACCTGTACGACTGGGCATTCACGGCGTTCATGATCTTCCAGGTGGTGGCCATCGTCATCGGGGGACGCCTGTGCGACCGGATCGGCTCGGTCATCCCCCTGGCCGGCGGCATGAGTATCTTCACGGTCGGCCTCGTCGCGGCCGGCGCCTCGGTGTCGATGCACATGCTGCTCGCCACGCGCGCCGTGCAGGGCTTCGGCGCCGGTATGAGCAACGTCGCCCTCATGGTGCTCATCGGCCGGGTCTTCGCCGACGAGCGGAAACCGGCGATGATGTCGGCCTTCTCGTTCTGCTGGGTCCTGCCGAGCTTCGCCGGGCCGCCGGTGGCGGCCTTCGTCACCGAGCACTTCGGCTGGCACTGGGTCTTCTGGGGCCTGATCCCCGTCGTCGGTTTCGCCCTGGGGATCAGCTGGGCGCCGCTCATGCGGGTGCGCGGCCGCGACCTGGCCGCCATCGACGAGGAGGGCCCCGATCCGGCCAACACGCCGGTCCCGCTGTGGGCGGCCGTCTGCGCCGCGCTGGGCGCCGCGATGATCCAGTACGCGGGGCACCGGCTCGACCTGGTGGGCGCGCTCGTCGCGGTGGCGGGACTCGTCGTGCTGCTGCGCCTGGCGATCCCGGCGCTCATGCCGGCCGGTTTCCTCCGGCTGGGCAGGGGCCTGCCCTCGGTCATGGCCGCCCGCGGGCTGGAGAACGGTGCCTTCATCGCCTCCGAGACCTATCTGCTGCTCATCCTCACCCAGGAGCACGGCATGGACCTGGGCCGCGCGAGCATCCTGCTGTGCACCGGATCGATCGCCTGGGCCATCAGCGCGTGGGCGCAGTCCCAGCGGTGGATGCGCGGGCGGATGCGCCGCGACCGCATCATCGTGCTGGGAGCCTGGCTGTGCACGCTCGGTGTCGCGGCCATGCTCGTCTGCGCCCTCGCCGAGGCCCTGCCGGTGCCCGTGCTCATCGTCGGCTACGCCACGGGCGGCTTCGGCATGGGCCTCATCGCCTCCAGCACCTCGCTGGCCGTCATGGCCCTGTCCGACCCGGCCGTGCTCGGGCGCTCCACGTCGTCTCTGCAGGTCTCCGAGGGCCTGCTCAACTCGCTCATCACCGGGGTCGCCGGCTCGGCCTACGCGATGGGAGCGGGCAGCGCCGCCTGGCCGGTCGTCTTCGGCTCGGTGCTTGCCGTGACGACGACCGCCGCTGCCATCGGCCTCGTCGCCGCCTCACGCATCGGTCCGGTGCACGACCCGGCCTGACCCTCGGCCGTCGGGGCTCCAGATTCCCCGGTCTGCCTGTGCACAACTGGGGCGGCCCGCCTTGCCCATGGCATCCTTGAGGCGTGAGCGAAGATCCCAGCACCGACCAGAACCAGGGCTCAGGGTACGGTTACGGTCAGCAGGCCGACGACCGGATCGGCCGGCAGGACGAGGGCGGCCAGGCCGCCCAGCAGCTGCCCCCGGCCGGGTGGTACCCCGACCCGCACCCGCAGGGCGGCGGCCAGCGCTACTGGGACGGCGCCCAGTGGACGCACAGCACCCGCCCCGATCCGGCAGCCACCGCCTCGGGCCGGGCCGGGACTGCTCCCGTCACCCCGGCCCAGCCGCAGCCCGCCCAACCGGATCAGGGCCGGCCGCAGTCCGACCACTCCCGGGCTCAGCCCGGCTACTCGCCGGCCCAGCCCGGTTATCCTCCCATCCAGCAGGGGCAGCCGCAGCCCGGCTACGGCCAGGGCGGCTACCCCTACGCCGGCGGCTACCAGCAGCCCTGGCGCACCGAGGCCGGTTTCGCCTACCCGAGCGGCCCAGCCACCGCCGACGGCGTGCGGCTCGGCAGCTGGGGCGCCCGATTCGTCTCGTGGCTCATCGACAGCATCCTGCTGGTCGTCATCCAGGCCGTCGTCCTGCAGCTCTTCTTCCGCGACATCGTCACCGCCATGACGCAGTGGCAGCAGGACATCGTCTCAGCCCTCCGCAGCGGCTCCACCGACTACCCGCTCAGCCCCACCGACCCCGTCTACGGGGTGACGACCCAGTGGTACGTCTACCAGGTCGTCGTGCTCGTCCTCGGCTTCGTCTACTTCCTGCTCCTGACCCACTTCAGGGGCGCCACCCTCGGCCAGCAGGCCATGGGCCTGCGCGTCGTGCCGGTCGACCGGGGCCGCGTGCCCGCCGGCCTTGGCTGGGCGCCCAGCCTCATCCGCATCGGTGTGCTGTGGGCCGGCAGACTGATCGGCCTACTCCCCGTCATCAGCCTCGTGGGGGGCCTGGTGCAGCTCGCCGACGTCATCTACGGCCTCGCCAACAAGAAACGTCAGACGCTGCACTGCAAGTTCTCCGGCACCCAGGTCATCTCGACCCGCCCGTGATCCCCGCGGGGCGCCCGCGCGGGGGAAGCGGGGCCACCTTGTGGTCGTCCGCCGAGTCCGGTCGGGGACAGCAGGGGGTACTCGCTAGGGTGGGGCCATGGCCCTGAGTGACCCCGCGCTGAACCGTCTCGCCGAACTCTTCGGCATCGCCACTCAGTTCTGGGACTGGAAGGGTCGCCGCGTCGACGTGACGGACGAGACGGTCGTCAAGGTGCTCGCCGCGCTCGGTGTCGACGCCTCCACGCCCGAGGCCGCGGACGAGGCCGTTCTGGCGCAGCTCGACAAGCCGTGGCGCCGCGTGCTGCCACCGGTCGTCGTCATGCGCGCCGGGAACGCCTCGGCGATCAACGTGCATGTCGAGGACGGTCACCCCGCCCAGGTGCAGCTGCGGCTCGAGGACGGTCGTTTCCTGCCCCTGCAGCAGATCGACAACTGGGAGCCGGCGCGCCTCATCGACGGGCGCATGGTGGGCGAGGCCAGTTTCGCGCTGCCGGCGGACCTGCCACTGGGCTACCACCGCATCCAGCTGGTCTCCGACGACCTGCAGGCAGAGACGACACTCATCGTCTCACCCGACTTCCTCGGTTTCCCCCGCTCCATGGCGGACCACCGCATCTGGGGTTATGCAGTCCAGCTCTACTCGGTGCGCTCGGCCGACTCGTGGGGGACCGGGGACTTCTACGATCTCGGCGCGCTCGCCGGCTGGTCCGCCTCGCAGCAGTACGCCGGCTACGTCCTCATCAACCCGGTGCACGCCGCCGAGCCGGTCGAGCCGCTGGAACCCAGCCCGTACCTGCCGACGAGCAGGCTGTTCGTCAACCCGATGTACATCCGTCCCGAGGCCATCACCGAGTACGCCTTCCTGGACGAGACCGACCGCGCGCGTGTCCAGGCGGCGAAGGCCGAGCTCGCCGGGCGGCTGGCCGGTTCGGGCCGCATCGAACGCGACATCTGCTGGTCGCTCAAGCGACGCGCCCTGCGCATCATCTGGGCTGCCGGCCGCGACGACCACCGGCAGATGATGTTCGAGGCGTACCGGCGCCGCGAGGGCCGCATGCTGCGCGACTACGCCACGTGGGCGGCGCTCACCCAGGAGCTGGGCCGCGACTGGCGACTGTGGCCGCCGCAGTACCAGCGCCCGACGTCCCCCGAGGTGGACGCCTTCCGGGCCGGGCACGCCGACGAGATCGACTTCCAGTGCTGGCTGCAGTGGATCGCCTCCGTGCAGGCCGGCAGGGCCCAGCAGACGGCACTCGACGCCGGCATGCCGGTGGGCGTCGTCACCGACCTGGCAGTGGGGGTCAGCGCGGCAGGGGCCGACACCTGGATGATGAGCGACGTCTACGCCGAGGGCATGACGGTGGGGGCGCCGCCGGACGCCTACAACCAGCTCGGCCAGGACTGGGGCCAGCCGCCGTGGCGCCCCGACCGGCTCGAGGACCTCGCCTACGCGCCCTTCCGCACGATGGTGCGCAACGCCCTGCGGCACGCCGGCGGCATGCGGATGGATCACATCATCGGCATGTTCCGCCTGTGGTGGGTACCGGCCGGCTGCGGCCCGCGCGAGGGCACCTACGTGCGCTACGACCACGAGGCCCTCATCGGCATCATCGCCCTCGAGGCCTACCGCGCCCAGGCGATGGTCATCGGCGAGGACCTGGGCACGGTGGAGCCGTGGGTGCGCGACTACCTCGCCGGCCGCGGGATCCTCGGCACCTCCGTGCTGTGGTTCGAGGAGAAGAACGGCCATCCCCGGGCCATGGAGTCCTGGCGCGAGTACGCGATGGCCTCGGTCAACACCCACGACCTGCCCCCGACGGCCGGCTACCTCGACAAGTCGCACGTGCGGCTGCGCCACGGGCTGGGGCTGCTCACCGAGTCGCTCGTGGAGGAGGAGCGCCTGGCCGACGAGGAGCAGGAACGCTGGATGGCCTATCTGCGCGCCGTCGAAGCCCTCGACGAGTCGATGGAGGACACCACCGAGGCCAAGGTGCTCGGCCTGTACCGCATGCTCACCCGCACCCCGAGCCGTGTGCTGTGCGCCACGCTCGTCGACGCGGTGGGGGAGAAGCGCATCCAGAACCAGCCCGGCACGATCGACGAGTACCCGAACTGGCGGGTGCCGCTGGGCGGCCCCGACGAGGCCCCGCTGCTGCTCGAGGACATCTACGCCATGGAGCGCCCCATGCGGCTGGCCGCCGTGCTCGACGGGTTCACCCAGGTGCCGGCGCCGTGGGAGCGCTCCGGCGAGGTCGAGTCACGGCCCGTCGACCAGCGTCCCCGGCGCCGTGCCGCGCCAGGACATCACGGCCAGCGGCGGGCACCGTCGGCATGAGCCCCGCGATCGGACGGATGCAGCTGGGGCGTCTGCGCGTTCCCGGCAGGCTAGCGCGCGCGGGCATCGACGAGGTTCTCGTCTTCCGGGTCCCACTGCGGCACCGCTTCCGGCGTATCGACGTGCGCGACGGCCTGCTCCTGCACGGCCCGCACGGCTGGGGGGAGTGCTCGCCCTTCTGGGACTACGACAGCGCCGAGTCCGCGGCCTGGCTGCGCGCCGGTCTCGAGGCCGCCACCATGCCGCTCCCCGCGCCGCTTCGTGAGACGATCCCGGTGAACGTGACGATCCCCGTCGTCGGTCCCCAGGACGCGGCACGGCTCGTCGCCGCCTCCGGCGGCTGCACGACCGCGAAGGTGAAGGTCGCCGACCCGCGCAGCACACTCGCCGACGACTGCGCCCGCGTCGAGGCCGTCCGCCAGGCGCTGGGCCCCGGCGGCCGGATCCGGGTGGACGCCAACGCAGCCTGGACCGTCGACGAGGCGGTGGCCGCCCTCACCGAGCTCGACGACGCGGCCGGCGGCCTCGAGTACGCCGAGCAGCCCTGCCGCTCGGTCGAGGAACTGGCCCGGGTACGTGCCCGGGTCGACGTGCCGATCGCCGCGGACGAGTCCGTGCGCCGCGCCGAGGACCCGCTGGCCGTCGCCCGCGCAGGCGCCGCCGATGTCCTCGTCATCAAGGCCCAGCCGCTCGGCGGCGTGCGGCGCGCCCTCGACGTGGTCGCCCGGTCCGGGCTGGACGCCGTCGTCTCCTCGGCCCTGGACACCTCCGTCGGCATCTCGGTGGCGGCCCACCTCGCCGCGAGCCTGCCGACGCTCGACCACGCCTGCGGCCTGGCGACCGTCGAACTGTTCGACGGCGACGTCACCGACCACCCGATCCTGCCGACCTGCGGGGCGATCCCGGTCACCAGGGCCACGGTCGAGGCACCGGTCGGCGACGCCGCCGCGCTGCCCGGCGGCCTCGCCGACCGGTGGGCCGAACGCCTCGACGCGCTGTGCGGGGAACTGCGATGACCCCGGGCGCGCCAGCCGAGAGCGAGTCCACCCGGCTCGCCCGGCGCATGGTCACGGCGCTGGCCGCCTGTGGCGTCCGGCACGTCGTCTACTGTCCCGGCTCACGCGACGCCCCCTTCGCCTACGCACTCGACGCCGCCGAGCGGGCCGGATGGCTCCGGGTGCGCGTCCACCTCGACGAGCGCGACGCCGCCTTCATCGCGCTCGGCGTCGCCAAGGCCGCCCGCCTCGCCGGACGCCACGAACCCGTCGCCGTGGTCACCACCTCGGGCACCGCGGCGACGAATCTGCACCCGGCCGTCGCCGAGGCCGACGCCTCCGGCACGCCCCTGGTCGCCGTCACCGCCGACCGCCCGCACGAGATGTGGGGCACCGGCGCCAACCAGGTGACCAGGCAGAGCGGCCTCTTCGGGCCCATGGTGCGCGCCGCCGTCGACCTGCCGGCGGGCTACCCGCCCGACGGGCGTCTCGACGCGGCGATCGGCCGCACCCTCGCCCTGGCCCGCGGCACGCTGACCGGCGACCCCGGGCCGGTGCAGTTCAACGTCGGACTGCGCGAACCCCTGGTGCCCGCCTCGGACTGGGCCCCTGTCCGGCCGCCCGCAGCCGAAGGCGGCCCGCCGGCGCCCCCGCCCCGCCCGGCCACCGCCCTGGACCTGCCCGAACGCACCCTCGTCGTCGCCGGCGACACAGCCGGCCCGCAGGCCGAGTCGCTCGCCAGGGCCGGCGGGTGGCCCCTGCTGGCCGAGCCCTCCTCGGGCGCCCGCTTCGGCCCGCACGCCATTCGCGACTACCAGCGGCTGCTGGCCGCGGGGCTCGCCGAGCCCGCCGAGGCCGTCCTGGTGCTGGGCCGCCCGACCCTGTCCCGGCCCGTCTCCGGGCTGCTGGCCCGCCGGGACGTGCGGATCATCGCCGCCACCGACGGCTCACGCTGGACCGATGTCGCCGGCCTCGCCGAGGTGGTGCCCGGCCCGGTCACGACGAACCGGAGACCGGCCGGCGACTGGCTGCGGGCCTGGCTCGACGCCGACACCCCGAGCCCAGGCGCCCCGCCGAAGGACACGGCGGCCGCCGCGATCTGGGCCGCCCACTGCGCTCCCGGCGCCCCCGCCCTGGTGATCGGGGCCTCCGACGTCATCCGCGCCTTCGACCGCTGCGCCGCTCCTGCCGAGCGCGCCCCGCTGGTCGTCTCGAACCGGGGACTGGCCGGCATCGACGGCACGATCGCCACGGCCGTCGGCCTCGGCCTGGGCCTGGGGCGCCCGGTGCGCGCCGTCGTCGGTGACCTCACCGCGGCCCACGACGGGCTCGGCCTGCTGCACGGCACGCTTGAGACCCAGCCCGACGTGCAGGTCGTCGTGCTCAACGACGGTGGCGGGACGATCTTCACCCGGCTCGAGCACGCCGAGGCCGCCCCGCCCGGCCTGTTCGCCCGCTACTTCGCCACCCCCCAGGGCGTCGACTTCGCTGCCCTTGCGGCGGCGGCCGGGGCCGCCCACCGGCTGGTCGGGGACCCTGCCGAGCTGCGGGCGCTGCTCGCCGAACCGGTCCGCGGCTGCTCCCTCGTCGAGCTCCGACTGGGCTCGTAGACTCTCAGCCCTGGGCCAACCCCTGGCGCATCGGCGCCATCTTGGAACCCGTCTCGTCCCACTCCAGCTCGGCCCGCGAATCGGGCAGGATGCCCGCCCCGGCGAAGAGCCGCGCCCGGCGCGAGCCGGGCTCGAACTGGGCGCAGCGCAGGGCAAGACCCCACTGGCCCGAACCATCGGCGCCCATCCATCCCACCGGGCCCGAGAAGCGCCCCCGGTCGAGGTGCTCGACCGTCTTGATCTGGGCGAAGGCCTCGGCCCGTGGCGTGCCGCAGATCGCCGCGGTGGGGTAGAGCACGTCCGCCACGTCAGCCGCGCTGCGTCCCGGCGCCACGCGCGCCGTGATGTCGGTCGCCAGGTGCGTCACATTGGGCAGCTCGAGCAGATACGGGCCGTGCAGCCGCGGCGTGCTGAGCCCGGCCTGCTCCAGGTGGGCCGTCACCGAGGCGACGGCCAGCGCGTGCTCGTGCTGCTCCTTCGGGTCGGTGAGCAGTTCCTGCACCCATCCCGGCTTGCGGGTGCCGGCCAGGATCCGGCAGCGGAACACCTGGTCGTGCACGTCGA
Source organism: Propionibacterium australiense (assembly GCF_003666605.1). Classification (GTDB taxonomy): domain Bacteria; phylum Actinomycetota; class Actinomycetes; order Propionibacteriales; family Propionibacteriaceae; genus Propionibacterium; species Propionibacterium australiense. The sequence continues at coordinate 25,847 of NZ_RCIV01000018.1, forward strand.
CGAGCAGCTCGGGGGTCGCACCCACCAGGCCGTCGTCGGCGTAGACCCAGCAGTCGGGGAAGCGGGCTGCGAGCCAGTCGAGCACGCTCACCTGGCTGAGCGGGCGGTCGGCCACGGCGTCGACGCAGCGGGCCAGGACGACCTTCTCCTCGACCCGGTCCGGATCGGCGAGGACGGCGCGGCTCGCGTCGATGGCCCGCACCCAGGCCTGCTCCGCGTCGGGCGCGGTCGTGAACTCGAGGCGGGGCGCCGCACGGCGCCCCTGATCGCAGGGCCGCGGCTCCGGTTCGCCGGCCGGGGCGATGAGCCAGGTCGGCTCCCCGGCCCCCATCCGGGCGAGCGTGAACCGCGGCACCACGAGGAAACCGTTCTCGGCCGGGTCGAACGGGAACGAACCGAAGGCGAGAGGACCGGCCCGGTGCCCCGCGGCCCAGTCGCGGAAGCGCCGCCACGCGGAGGCGACCGGCCCGGGCCCGCCGGCCTCGAACCGGGCGATCTCGCCCCAGCCGACCAGGGCCGGGCCGCCGTCCGGGGCGACCCACACCCAGGGTTGTTCGACGTCGGCGGGCACGCGCCGCAGCGCGGCACTCAGCCACTGCGCGCTGTCCAGCCCGGCCAGCGCGCCGGACGCGGCGACACGCCGGCGACTCAGTGCACTGACATCGGCCACGTCCATCACATCCGCCGAGTCTAGTGGAGTGCTCGACACGGCCCCGCCGCCGGGCGAATCCGCGTGCTGGGGGATCGGTCCCGGCTGCCGCAGGGGACTCGTTCACGGTTGCCACGGCGGACCAGCGCGCCGGGGGCCGGTCTGCTCCTGGCGATGTCCGGTGCGCGCCCCGGTTCGGGTGACCCACGCCCCGAGGCCAGTCGCCACCGTGCCCCGCGGCCCGACTCGTGGACGGTGCGGGGCGGCTCAGCAGCGGTTCCAGGCCTCCCCGTCGGCCCGTGCCCGCGCCAGCAGTGCCCTGACCGCCGCACGGTCGGGTTTGCCAGAGGCCAGGGCGGGCAGCCCGTCCAGGCGCAGGATGACCCGCGGCGCCCGTTCGCGGCCGATGGCCCGCCCGGTCTCCTCGCGCAGCCGGCCCGCGTCGAGGCCCAGGGGGGCGGCGACGGCCGCGGCGACGACCTGGCCCCAGCGTGCATCGTCCAGCCCGACGACGACGCAGTCGTCCACTAGGCCGGTGCCCAGGACCGCCGCGGCCACGTCCTGTGCGCTGATCTTCAGGCCGCCGCTGACGATGACGTCATCGGTGCGCCCGCTGACCGTCAGGACCCCGGCGGTCATCGAGCCGAGGTCGCTCGTGGCCAGCCACCGTGCACCGTCGATCACCTGCACGCCCGGCGCGCCGTCGAGGTAGTCGCTCATCACCATCGGCCCGCTCAACCAGACCCGCCCCTCGTCGCGGTCCCCGGGCCGGTCCTGCACGCCCGGCGCGCCGAACCCGACCCGGACCCCGGCCAGTGGTCGCCCGTCGTAGACGCAGCCGCCGCAGGTCTCGCTCATGCCGTAGCTCAGGCGCAGCGCGAGCCCGGCGTCCCGGGCCGCCGCGACGAGCGGGGCCGGGGTGACGGCGCCGCCGACCAGGACGGCCGCGGCCTCGCCGAGCGCCCTCGTCGCCTCGGCGTCGGCGAGTGCATCGGACAGCTGAGTGGGCACGAGCGAGATGTAGGCGCGCCCGTCGGGGTCCTGCCGGGCCGCCCGCCGGACGGCCGCGCCGATGAGTGCGGGCGTGGCCCGCCCCTCGACGACGAGGGGGGAGCGGCCGGTCACGAGCGAGCGCGCGAGCACCTGGAGGCCGGCGATGTGGTGCGGCGGCAGCGCCAGCACCCAGGTGCCAGCGCCGCCGAGTCTGGCGTGGGTGGCCTCGACCGAGGACCTCAGCTGCGCCCCCGACAGGCCGACGAGCCGCCCCCGCCCGGTCGTCGACCCCGAGGTGCGCAGCACCAGACGGGCCCCGGGCGGCTGCCGCACGATGCGTGCGGCGGCGTCACCGGCCAGGGCGCCGATGTCCTCGCCCGGTCCGGCGGGCATGAGCAGCGGGCCGTCGCGGCCCGCCAGGACCGGTTCCAGCGCACGCGCCAATGCCCCGGCCGAGGCTCCGGTGCGTGCCGCGACGAGGACGGCGGGTGCGGTGGGGCCTGGCATCAGAAGTAGTACGGGTACCGCGACCAGTCGGGCGCGCGGCGCTGTAGGAAGGCGTCACGGCCCTCCTGGGCCTCCTCGGTCATGTAGGCCAGCCGGGTGGCCTCGCCGGCGAAGGCCTGCTGGCCCGCGATGCCGTCGTCGATCATGTTGAACGCGTACTTGAGCATGCGGATCGACTGCGGGGACTTCGTGGCGACCGTCAGGCCCCACTCGATGGCGGCGTCCTCGAGCTCGGCGTGCGGGACGACCTTGTTGATGACGCCCCAGGCCTCGGCCTCCGCCGGCGTGTAGGGCTCGGCCAAGTAGAAGATCTGGCGGGCGCGCTTGTCGCCGATCTGGCGGGCCAGCAGGCCCGCGCCGTAGCCGGCGTCGAAGGAGCCGACGTTCGCGTCCACCTGCTTGAAGACGGCGTGCTCGGCGCTGGCGATCGCCAGATCGCAGACGACCATGAGCGAGTGCCCGCCGCCGGTCGTCCAGCCCGGGATCGCCGCGATGATCGGTTTCGGGGTGGACCGCATGAGGCGCTGCACCTCGAGGATGTGCATGCGGGCCCGCCGGCCCCGGTCGATGCGTGCGGCGCGCTCGGGCGTCATCCCCTGCTCCAAGCCCTCGTGCCCGGCCCCGTGCGGGGTCTCGTCCGACTGGTACTGGTAGCCGTCGGCGCCGCGCTGCAGCTGGTTGCCGCCCGAGGAGAAGGCGTAGCCGCCGTCCTTGGGGGAGGGGCCGTTGCCGGTGAGGACGATCGCCGCGACGTCGGGCGTGGAGCGGGCGTCGTCGATGCAGCGATACAGCTCGTCGACGGTCTGCGGGCCGAAGGCGTTGCGCAGCTCCGGGCGGTCGATGGCGATGCGCACCACCGGCAGATCGTGGCCCGCCGGGGCGCCGTCGACGTCGCCGCGGGAGACGAGACGGTGGTAGGTGGTCTCGCGGAGCGGGACGTCGTCGGGGGTCGCCTCGCGCCAGCGCGATGCGTCGAAGGTGTCGGAAACGCCGGGAAGACTGCTCATGGGGTGAAGGTACCATCGCCCCCTCACCGCCCCGGCGCAGCCCGCCGTTGCGAACCGGCCGATGCCATAGTCGACGTGCATGGTGCGCTCAGCCGGCGGATCATGCACGTCCGTCGAGATGGTCACGCCGAAAGTGTCGACGGGCGCAAGCGTGGGACTCAGCCACCGCGCAGCCATTCACGTACGGCGGCGCGGATTGCGTCCGGGCAGGTGGCCAGGCCATCGGCCTCGGCCCGCGTCATGAGCGCTCCGATGGTGTCGGTGTCCAACCGGACCGGCACGACCACACCGAGTCCTCCCACCGGCGGGCGACCAGGCCTCGGGCGAGGCAGCTCCGCCGCGTCGTGTCCGGTCCCGGTCTCGTCCGCCCAGGCCCGGATCTGCTCGTCGCTCACGGCGGCACCGTGGACCGGATGCTCCCCGGCCGCGGTCAGATGTTCTTCGCCGGCTGGCCCGCGGCGTAGACGTTGTCGAGCTCACGGCCCAGCTCGTCGAGGATGATCGTCGGGACCGCCGGTTCGGCGTTCGAGATGCGCTGCGCGTCGATCGGCAGCTCGGCGCGGGCCGCCTCGTGACGGTCCCGGGCGGCGGCGAGTGGTTCGGCGCCGACGACCTCGCCGTTGCGCACCAGGTCGACGAGCAGCGTGCGGTCGGCCGAGCCCGCGCGCGGGGCGGCATTGACGCCGATCACCTCGGCCTGTGCCAAGCCGTTGTCGTCGATGGAACGCAGCGCGAACTTGCGGCCGCCGATCGTCTTCTTGTTCGCCGACTGCTTCGCCACGTCGATCATCGGCGCATCGGGGGAGTCCGCGGAGGCGCGGGCGACGAGCTTGTAGACGAAACCGCAGGTGGGATGCCCCGAACCGGTGACCAGGCTCGTGCCGACGCCGAAGCCGTCGACGGGTGCGCCGCGCAGGGCGGCGATCTGGTACTCGTCCAAGTCGTTGGTGACGATGATCTTCGTGCCCGTGGCGCCGAGCCGGTCGAGCAGTTCGCGGACGTGCTTGACCTCGGTGAACAGGTCGCCGGAGTCGATGCGCACACCGCCGAGTTTGCCGCCGGTCAGCTCGACGGCCTTCACGATCGCGGCGTCGATGTCGTAGGTGTCGACCAGCAGCGTCGTGTCCTCACCGAGCCACTCGAGCTGGGCGGTGAAGGCCTCCTCCTCGGAGTCGAAGAGCATCGTGAACGCGTGGGCCGCGGTGCCCGACACGGGGATGCCCCAGGTGCGGCCGGCCTCCAGATCGGAGGTGGAGCTGAAGCCGGCGATCCAGGCCGCGCGGGCGGCCGCGACGGCCGATGCCTCGTGGGTGCGGCGGGCGCCGAACTCGGCGATCGGGCGGCCCTGGGCGGCCATCGTCATGCGGGAGGCGGCCGAGGCGATCGCGCAGTCGTGGTTGTAGATCGACAGCAGCAGCGTCTCGAGCAGCACCGCGTCGGCGAACGAGCCGTCGACCTGCAGCAGCGGGGAACCGCCGAAGTAGAGCTCGCCCTCGGGGTAGCCGATGATGTCCCCGTGGAAGCGGTAGCGGGACAGGTACTCGGCGAGGGTGTCGTCGGCGACGCCGACCCTGAGCAGGTAGTCGATCTCCTCCTCGCCGAAGCGGAAGTCCGCGAGGGCCTCGAGTACCCGACCGGTGCCCGCGACGACACCGTAGGACCGTCCGGTCGGCAGGCGGCGGGGGAACAGCTCGAAGAGTACGTGACGGTTCGCCCGGCCGGCGTGGAGCGCGGCCTTGACCATCGTGAGCTCGTACATGTCGGTGAGCAGTGACGTGGTAGTCATGGACCCACCATACGGGCAACCGGGCCAAGATTCGACTCATGGTCGAAAACCTGCCCGCTGCATTCCCTCGCCGGGGTCCGCCACCCAGATCGCGATCGGGCGGGCCTGGCGCACCGCATTCCCCTCGCACCGGGGCCCGCCCGATCGTGCCGGGCTCGGACCCATCGTCCCGGTCGGCGTGCGATACACAGGGCCGCATGGGGGACGGCGAGGGGCGGGGCGGGCCTGTCAGCAGGCCCGGCCGGCCCGGGCGCGGCGTGCTCCCTGGGGCGTCTCACGGGGCTCTGCCCCGGACACCTGGCCGCGGTGCGGCACACCGCCCGAACCGTGGTTTTTGTTGAGTCGTGCGACAGAATGGGAGCCATGACGGAAACCCCTTCACAGGTGCCCTCCGGCGGCACTGCCGTCGTCGAGCGGCCTGCTCAGGAGGCCGTTGGCCAGCAGAACTGGGTGACGATCGTCTGGGACGACCCGGTCAACCTCATGAGCTACGTCACCCACGTGTTCTGCACCTACTTCCACTACTCCCGCGATCGTGCGGAGCGTCTCATGATGCAGGTGCACATGGAGGGCAAGGCCGTCGTCAGCGCGGGCAGCAGGGAACGCATGGAACGCGACGTCAACGCCATGCACGGCTTCGGGTTGTGGGCCACCGTGGGCAGGGGCGAGTAAGTGCACTCCTTCCGTCGTCGCCGTGGCCAGCTCACCTGCACCTTCGAGGCAGCCGAGCTCGGCGTCATGATCAGCCTGGTCAGCCAGCTCATGGAACTGCTCACCGGCGACGACATGCCCCAGCAGAGCTCGAACGGGCTGGGGGAGCAGGATCTGTTCGCAGAGCTCGAACGCGAACTCAACGGTGCCCCGGCCGTCGACTTCTGCCAGAACCCCGACGTCGATCCGGCTCTGCGCCGGCTCTTCCCCGACGCCTACCAGAACGATCCGCGCGCCTCGGCCGAGTTCCGCCGCTTCAGCCAGGTCGAGCAGCGTGACGCCAAGTTCGACGCCGCCGTCGAGATGCTCGCCGATCTCAACCAGGTCGGTGACGACATGCGCTGCGTCGTGCCCGAGGAGCACATCGACGCCTGGCTCAAGACCCTCACCTCCGTGCGGCTCGCGCTGTCCGTGCGCCTGGACATCCTGACCGCCGACGATGTCGACCGTCTCGCCGAGCTGCCGGAGAACGAGCCGCAGGCCGCGGTCTTCTCGGTCTACGAGTGGCTGGGCTGGGTGCAGGAGTCCCTGCTCGACTGTCTGCACTGAGGCGCCCCATCACTCCGCCTGCACCCCGCCGTGGCCCTGACCGCACTGGCTAAGATCGAGGACGTGCTCGACCCGGAACTCGATGCGGTGACTCCGCCACCATCCGACGCCCCGTCCGACGTGGCAGCGGCGAACGCGCCGATCGGCATCTTCGACTCCGGTTTCGGCGGGCTGACGGTGGCCCGGGCCGTCGGCGACCTGCTGCCGCACGAGGACATCGTCTACCTGGGGGACACCGCGCGCGCCCCCTACGGGCCGCGCCCGATCGCCCAGGTGCGCGGTTTCGTCCTGGAGGCCCTCGACGATCTGGTCTCGCGCGGCGTGAAGGCCCTCGTCATCGCGTGCAACACCGGGTCCGCCGCGGCGCTGCGCGACGCCCGGGAGCGCTACGACGTGCCCGTCATCGAGGTGGTCGTCCCGGCGGCCCGCAAGGCGGCCGGCATCACCCGCACCAACCGCGTCGGCGTCATCTGCACGCAGGCCACGGCGAGCTCGCTCGCCTACGACGACGCCCTGGGGGCCTCACCGGTGCAGCTGGTCACCCAGGTCTGCCCGAAGCTCGTCGAGTACGTCGAGCAGGGCATCACCACCGGGCCCGAGATCCTCGCCACCGTCCGGGACTACCTCGCCCCGCTGCAGCGCGCCCGGATCGACACGCTCATCCTCGGCTGCACCCACTACCCGCTGCTGTCGGGCGTCATCAGCTACGTCATGGGCGAGCAGGTCGCCCTCGTCTCCAGCTCCGACGAGTGCGCCCGCACCGTCTTCGCCGAGCTGACCCGGCTGGGGCTGCTGCGCGACGACCTCGGCCACGAACCGGTCCGCCAGTTCATCACCACCGGCGACGCGGAGCGCTTCCAGGGCCTGGGACGGCGCCTCATGGGCAGCTTCGTCGACCAGGTGCAGTCGACCAGCATCGGCTGACGGCAGCTCGTCCCGCGGTTCTCGTGGAATGACACGCCAGGACCGCAGGATCATGCCGGCCCGGACGGTCCGGCCTCGGTGTTCACGGCGACCGGGGTGGCGGGTAAGCTCGTCAAGCGTGTCTGATCCTGCGAAGACGGTGCGCGCCGACGGTCGCGCCCTCGATCAACTGCGTCCCGTGAGAATCACCCGCGGCTGGCTCGACCACGCCGAGGGCTCCTGCCTCGTCGAGTTCGGCAGGACCCGCGTACTCGTCGCCGCATCCGTCACCGAGGGCGTCCCCCGGTGGCGCAGGGACTCCGGGCTCGGCTGGGTGACCAGCGAGTACGAGATGCTCCCGCGGGCCACCAACACCCGCTCCGACCGAGAGTCGCGGCGCGGCAGGATCGGCGGACGCACCCACGAGATCAGCCGCCTCATCGGCCGCAGCCTGCGCGGCATCATCGACTACCGGGCCCTCGGCGAGAACACGATCGTCATCGACTGCGACGTGCTCCAGGCCGACGGCGGCACCCGCACGGCCTCGATCACCGGCGCCTACGTCGCCCTGCACGACGCCGTCGAGTGGCTGCGGGCCCGGGATGCGCTGGTCGGTGAGCCGCTGACCGGCTCGGTGTCGGCGATCAGCGTCGGCGTCGTCGACGGCGTCCCGATGACCGACCTGGCCTATGCCGAGGACTCGCGCGCCGACGTCGACATGAACATCGTGTGCACCGGCGCCGGCGACTTCGTCGAGGTGCAAGGCACCGGCGAGGGCGCCGCCTTCGGCCGCGACGTGCTCGGGCGCCTGCTCGACCTCGGCCAGGCCGGCTGCGCCCAGCTGGCCGAGCTCCAGGCCAGGGCGCTGGCCGATCCCGACGGGAGGGCGGAACTGTGACCCAGCGAGTGCTCCTGGCCACCGGCAACACGAAGAAGCTCACCGAGCTGCGCCGCATCATCGCCGACCACGGTCTCGACCTCGAGGTCGTCGGGCTGCGCGACATCGACCCGTACCCGGACCCCGCCGAGTCCGAGTGGACCTTCGAGGGCAACGCCCTCATCAAGGCCCGGGAGGGCATGATCCACTCCGGCCTGCCGTCGCTGGCCGACGACTCCGGGCTGTGCGTCGACGCTCTGGGCGGCATGCCCGGTGTGCGCAGCTCCCGCTGGAACGGCCCAGAGCAGGAGGACATCGCCAATCTCGAACTCGTCCTGCGCCAGATCGAGGACGTGCCGCGCGGCCGTCGGCAGGCCCAGTTCGTCGCCGTCATGGCCCTCGTCATGCCCGATGGGCGCGAGTTCACCACCCGCGGCGAGATGGCCGGGCACCTGACCACCAGGTCCAAGGGCTCGCGCGGCTTCGGCTACGACCCGATCTTCGTTCCCGACGAGCAGGTGCCCGACGCCGACGGCCGGCTGCGCACCACCGCCGAGATGACCGCCGGCGAGAAGGACGCGATCAGTCACCGCGGCCGGGCCGTGCGCGCCATTCTGCCGATCCTCGCCCGCGAGCTCGGACTGCCCGTGCCCGAGGACCTGAGCGTGGAGCCCGGAGCGCTCCCCGGCGCCGACCGAGAAGGACCGGCCCCGACACTGCCCGCCAGCGAATGGACCGCCCAGATCCCCGTCGTCGGCCGCACCGAGCAGGAGAGCACCGCGAAACCGGCCTCTCCCGGCCACCCGGCCAGCGGCGTGACCCCGCTGGAACCCTGAGCAGGACGGTCCGGCGCTGCGGCGGGTGAGACATCGGACATGTCGGTACCCACGCATAGTCTTGTGGGCAAGGGCGGAGCCGCCCCACAGCCCGCCTGGCGGGCAAGGGGGGTCAGGCGGTGGCCGGGGCCGTCCGTGCACGACGGGACGCGAGAGAAGGAGACGTCATGCAGCAATACCTCGATCTGCTCAACCGCGTGATGACCGAGGGCGTCGACCGGCCCGACCGCACCGGCACCGGCACGCGCAGCGTCTTCGGTCACCAGATGCGCTTCCACCTCGACGACGGCTTCCCGCTCGTCACCACCAAGAAGGTCTACACGCGGGGCGTCTTCGGTGAGCTGCTGTGGTTCCTGCGCGGCGACACGAACATCGGCTGGCTGCACGAGAACAACGTCCACATCTGGGACGAGTGGGCCGACGAGAACGGCGACCTCGGCCCCATCTACGGACACCAGTGGCGCAGCTGGCCCGACTACGACGGCGGCACCATCGACCAGCTCGCCCAGGTGATCGGCCAGATCAAGGACGACCCGAGTTCACGCCGCCTGGTCGTCTCGGCCTGGAACGTCGCCGAGGTGGCCAGCATGGCCCTGCCGCCGTGCCACCTGCTCTTCCAGTTCTACGTGGCGCCCGGCGCCGACGGCGGGCCCGGCGCCCTGAGCTGCAGCCTCTACCAGCGCTCGGCCGACCTGTTCCTCGGGGTGCCCTTCAACATCGCCTCCTACTCCCTGCTCACCCACATGGTGGCGCAGGTCTGCGGCCTGGGCGTCGGCGACTTCGTCCACACACTGGGCGACGCGCACATCTACCACAACCACGTCGACCAGGTGCGCGAGCAGCTGTCGCGCGAGCCCCGCCCGCTGCCGATGCTCAGCCTCAACCCCGCGGTGCGCAGCATCGACGCCTTCGAGCTGAGCGACATCGAACTGTCCGGCTACGACCCGCACCCGACGATCAAGGCCCCGGTGGCGGTGTGAGCGCAACGCCCGGCCCGAGGGTCATCGCCATCGCGATGGTCGCTGCCAACGGGGTGATCGGCGACGGAAAGACCCAGCCCTTCACGTTCGGAGAGGACTGGGCCCGCTTCAAGGCCACCACGCTCGGCCACCCGCTCATCGTCGGTCACGCCACGCACCGGGCCATGGGCCTGCTCACGGGACGCACCAGCATCGTCATCAGCCACGACCCGGCCTCGGTGCGGTTCCCCGATGTCCCGCCCCCCGGCGCGCGCGGCATCGCCGTGGCCGGCCTCGAGGAGGCCCTGCGGGTCGCCGCCGGGCTCGACCGGGAGAAGATCTTCGTCTGCGGCGGCGGCCAGGTCTACCGCGATGCCATGGACTGGGTCGCAGAACTCGACATCACCCATGTGCACGCCGACGCCGACGGCCAGGTCACCTTCCCCCGAATCGACGCCGCCACCTGGCGTGAGATCGAGCGCGTCGACGGGGAGCAGTTCGACTTCGTCCGCTACGAGCGCGTCGGCGCGCCGCGCCCGGTGCCAGAGCCCGGTCCCGGGGGCTGACCATGCGCCAGACGGCCAGCGTGCTGCACCTGGATCTCGACGCCTTCTTCGCGTCCGTCGAGCAGCGCGACAAGCCATCGCTGGCCGGCAAGCCGGTCATCGTCGGGGGAGTCGGGGGCCGCGGCGTCGTCGCGACCGCCAGCTATGAGGCCCGGGCGCTGGGCGTTCACTCCGCCATGAGCACCAGCCAGGCCCGGCACCTGGCCCCGCACGCCGCCTACCTGGTCGGCCGCTTCGGCGCCTACCGCGAGTCCAGCCGCATCGTCATGGCCCTGCTCGGCGAACTCAGCCCCCTCATCGAACCCCTCAGCATCGACGAGGCCTACGCCGACCTCGCGGTGGGCGGGCAGGACACCTCACCGTCCGCGCTCGCAGACCTCGTCGAGAACCTGCGCCACGAGATCACGGTGCGCACCGAGGGGCTGCACGCCTCGGTCGGTGTCGGCTCCAGCAAGTTCATCGCCAAGCTCGCCTCGGAGGCCGCCAAACCCGACGGCAGCCGCATCATCGAGCCAGGCCGGGAACTCGACTTCATCGCGCCGCTCACCGTGCGGGCCATCCCCGGCATCGGCCCGGCGACCACCGAGAAGCTCAACCGTCTCGGCATCCGCACGGTCGCGCAGCTGCGCGAGGCGAGCCGGCACGAACTCGTCCGTGAACTCGGCCAGGCCGTCGGTCAGCAGGTGCACGACATCGCCTTCGCCCGCGACGACCGCCCCGTCGCCCCGCGGGGCGAGGCCAAGTCCATCTCGGTCGAGGACACCTTCGAGGAGGACATCACCCAGGCGGGCGTCATCGCCGAGGTCATCGCCAAGGACGCCCGGCTCGTCGCCTCGCGGCTCACCAGGGCCGGCCTGTTCGCTCGCACCATCACCCTCAAGGCCCGCATGGCCGACTTCAGCACGGTGAGCAGGTCCCGCACCCTGCTGGGCGCCACCGACCACCCCGAACGCATCGCGGCCGTCGCCCAGGGCCTGGCGGGCGCCCTCAACCCGCGTGCCGGCGTGCGGCTGATCGGCGTCGGCGTCTCGAACTTCACCCAGGCGGCCCAGGAGGAGCTCTTCGAGCTCGACGACGCCGAACCCGCCACGGAGGCGGTCGTCCGCTACGACGAGCCCGCCCCGCCGGTCACGGTGCGCCGCGCCGATGCCGGATATCTGCCCGGCATGGACGTCGAGCACGAGCAGTGGGGCCGCGGCTGGGTGTGGGGCTCGGGTCACGGCGTCGTCACCGTGCGGTTCGAGCAGCGCGGCGGGCCCATCGGCCCGGTCCGTTCCCTGAAGGCGGACGACCCCCAGCTGCGTCGCGCCGACCCCCTGCCGCTGGCGCTGGCCGTGCCCGAGGACGACGAGGCCGCGCACGGACCGGGCTGGGCCCGTCAGGTGCACGATCTGGGCTCGACCCTGCCCGAGGCGGCCGCTCAGCAGTGAGACGGTCAGGCCTGATGCCGGCTGGGTGGAATGCCGAAACTGACGAAACTCGGCCGTTTTCGACCCTTTTTGCCAGAAAACGGCCGAATCCTGTCAGAAAAAGCATGCCTTCCCCGTGGCAGAGCCTGTGTGGTGCCGGCCCGGTTCGTTTCGGGCGTGTGACAGACTGATCCCTGCAGTTCTTCCGAGGAATCCCGGTGCCCGGCCCCCGGCCGGTAGTCCGGAGCGGTCCCGCCACTGTGAGCCGGCCCCGGCCGGTGAGCCAGACACTCGCGGACTGCCGGCACCAGACCATTGGGCGAGGCACCTGAGGAGGCCATGTGAGCGAACACCGTGCGCACCACGACAGCGGGTCCGGCGACGAGCGACATTTCGTCGGGGTCGGGGTCGGCCCCGGTGATCCCGAACTGGTCACGCTCAAGGCGGTGAGGATCCTCGAGACGGCCGATGTCATCCTCGTCCCCTCCACCGAGGCCTCCGCGGACGGGCCCGGCCGCGCCGAGCAGATCATCACCCAGGTGGTTCCCGACGGCGCCGCGCGCATCCGGCGGATCCCGTTCTCGATGGCCCAGCGCCGCGGCGTCGGGGCGCGGCGGGCCGAGAGCTGGCGGGCCAGCGCCGACGCCGCCGTCGAGGCCTTCGAGTCCGGCAGCCGCACCGTCGCCTTCACCACCGTGGGCGACCCTGCCGTCTTCTCCACCTTCAGCTATCTGCGCGCCACCCTCGCCGAGCGCATGCCAGGCGTCGGCTTCGAACTCGTGCCCGGCATCACCGCCATGCAGGCGCTGGCCGCCGCGAGCACCACCCCGCTGGCCGAGGGCCGCGAGATCCTCGCCCTCGTGCCGGCCACCGTCGGGCCGGACCGGATCGCCGAGGTGCTCGACGTCGCCGACTCGGTCGCCATCTACAAGGGCGGACGCACACTTCCCGAGGTGCTGCAGGCCCTGCGCGAACGCGGCCGCCAGGCCGTCATCGGCACCGACGTCTCCCTGCCCGGGCAGCAGCTCGCGGCGCTCGACGAGATCGGCGCCGACGAGACGCTGCCCTACTTCTCGGCCGTCCTCACGACACCCGAACGCACCATCACAGGAGGCCGGATATGAGCGAGCGACCCGAACCCGCGGCACCCGTCGACGACGCGCACGTCGACATCGACGCGATCGACCACACCCGAATCGACCCGCCGCCGATCCCGGCGCCCGCCCGCGACGGCTCGCGCGGCCGGGTCGTCTTCGTCGGCGCCGGCCCCGGCGCCCCCGACCTGGTGAGTGTGCGCGGCGCCCGTGTCATCGCCGAGGCCGACATCATCATCTGGGCCTCCAGCCTCGTCCACCCCGACATGGTCGCCGGACACAAGCCGGGCGCCGAGCTCATCGACTCCGCGTCGATCCCGCTGGAGGACCTCATCCCGCTGTACACCCGCGCCCGTGACGAGCACCTGCTCGTGGCCCGCGTGCACACCGGCGACCCGTCGATCTACGGCGCCACCGCCGAGCAGCGCGATCTGTGCCGGAGCATCGGCATCGACTACGAGACCGTGCCCGGCATCTCGGCGTTCAGCGCCACCGCAGCCCGCATGGACGTCGAGGTCACCGTGCCCGAGGTCAGCCAGTCCCTCGTCATCACCCGGCTGGAGGGCGGCCGCACGCCGATGCCGCCCGGCGAGACCATCGCCTCGTTCGCCGCCCACGGTGCCACCATGGCCGTCTACCTGTCGGCGGCCCGCCACCACGCCCTGCAGGAGGCGCTGCTCGACGGCGGCTACCCGCCCGACACGCCCTGCATCATCGGCTACAGCGTCACCTGGCCGCAGGAGATGATGTTCCGCTGCGAGCTGGCCCGGCTGTCCGAGACGATGCGGTCCCACAAGCTGTGGAAGCACACCATCGTGCTCGTCGGCCCGGCCCTCGCCGAGGGCCCCATCGCCGCCCGCAGCCACCTGTACCACCCCGGCTTCCGCCACGAGTACCGCGACGCCGACGCCCAGGCCCAGCAGGAGCTGCGCGCCCACGGCGCCCGCGCCCTCGGCTCCGCCGCCATCACGCCCGCCCAGGGCGACGATATTTCTGAGGAGAACACATGATCCGCGTCCACGGATATCTCGGCACGATCAGCGAGCAGCTGCGCCAGGAGGCCGACGAAGCCGACCTGGTGGTCGGCGGTCGCCGGCATCTCGACGCCCTCGCGGTGCCGGAGGCCCGGCGTCAGGTACTGGGCCTGGCCGACCCAGCGGTCGACCGTATCCGCGCCCTGCCCGCCGACGCCCGGGTCGTCGTCATTGCCTCGGGCGACCCGCTCTTCTTCGGTATCGTCCGGCGCCTGCGCCAGAGCGGCCTGGACGTCGAGGTCGTCCCCGAGGTCACGAGCGTCCAGGCGGCCTTCGCCGCCGTCGCCGTGCCCTGGGACGACGCCCAGATCGTCAGCGCCCACTCCCACGGCCTCGGCGCGGCCGTGCGCGTGGCCCGCAACCACCCGAAGGTCGCCGTCCTGACCGCTCCCGGCCGCGGAGTGCGGGAGCTGGCCGAGGCCCTGCGCGGGGCCGGCAAGACCTACGTCCTCGCCGCCCGCATGGGAGAGGCCGACCAGCGGGTCGACGTCCTGACCGAGGAACAGGCCCTGGCGTTGGACGCCGATGAGGTGCCCGGCCTGCACGTCGTCCTCGTGCTCGATTACAGGCCTGACGATCCGCGGGTGATCGGCGTGGCCCCGGAGATAGCCGGCGACGCCGAGATGCCCGCGGACGGTGACCCCCGCCCCGGCGACTCGGCGGCCGCCGACGGCTCGGATCGCGAACCGATCATCGGCCATGTGTACGCCACGACCCGGGCCCGTGCCACCGCCGACCGCATCGACGAGTTCTTGGGCGTCAGTTCGAAACGCTACGGCGGAAAGGTCGCTGCTGGCCTGGCCGCGGCCTGGGGCGAGTGCGATCTCATCGTCTCCCACGTCGCCCTGGGCGCCACGGCCCGCATGATCGCCCCGATGCTCGCCAACAAGAAGACCGACCCGGGTGTCGTCGTGGTCGACGAGGCCGCCCGCTTCGCCATCCCGCTCTCCGGCGGCCACATCGGCGGCGCCAACGAACTGGCCCGCCGGATCGCGGAGGCGACCGGAGCCACCGCCGTCGTCTCCACCGCCACCGACGCTATCGGCCTGCCCGCCCTCGACCAGCTCGGCTGGGCGTTCAGCGGCGATGTCGCCCCCGTCACAGCCGCCATCATCGAGGGCCAGCCCGTCGACTGGGTGCGCCAGCGGCTGTGGCGGGTGCCGCCCATGCCCGCCCACGTGCGCGTCACCGGCCCCTGCGAGCAGCCGACCGGCGAACCTGACGAGGCAGTCCCGGCGGTCGCTCGTGTCGTCGTCACCGATGAGATCGAGGTGCCCGAATCGGAGCTGCCCACCGTCGTCCTGCGCCCCGACAGCCTCGTCGTGGGCATGGGCTGCAACAAGGGCACCGGGTCTCAGGAGCTGCGCGACCTCCTCGAGGCAACCCTGGCCGAGGCCGGACTGGCGATCGAGTCCGTCACCGCGCTGTACAGCGCCGACGTCAAGGTGGGCGAGAAGGGCCTCATCAAGCTGGCCGCCGAGCTCGGGGTGCCGTACCGGGTGTTCGACGCGGCGACCCTCGACGCGCAGGAGGCCCCCAACACGTCCGAGCTCGTCCGGGCAGAGGTCGGCACCGGATCGGTGTCCGAGGCAGCCGTCCTGGCCGCCGGCGCCGACCTGGTCGTGCCCAAGCACAAGACCCAGAACGCGACGTGCGCGATCGGGCGCCTGCCCGCCCGCGGCGTGCTGCACATCGTGGGCCTGGGGCCCGGCGCCCGGGACCTGCTCACCCCGCGCGCCCGCGAGGCGGTGCGCAACGCCAACATGGTGGTCGGCTACGGGCCGTACGTGCGGCAGGTCCGCGACCTCATCAGCCCGAACGCCGAGGTCATGGCGACGAAGATGGGTACCGAGGAGCAGCGCACCGCCGCCGCCATCGACGGCGCCCGCCGCGGCCTCGACGTCGCCTTCGTCTGCGGCGGCGACCCGGCGATCTACGCCATGGCCAGTCCCGCCCTCGAAATGGGCACCGACGGCATCGACGTCGACGTCATCCCCGGAGTCACCGCGGAGTTGGCCGTCTCGGCGATCCTCGGCGCCCCGCTGGGGCACGATCACGCGACGATCAGCCTGTCCGATCTGCACACCGACTGGGATCTCATCTGCAGGCGGGTGCGCTCGGCCGCCGAGGGCGACTTCGTCATCACCTTCTACAACCCGCGTTCGCGCACGCGCATCCATCACCTGCCCGACGCGCTGGCGATCATCGCCGAGTATCGCGGCCCCGACACGCCGGTGGCGTGCGTGGCGCAGGCCGAGCGTCGCCAGCAGAAGGTGACGATGTCGACGCTGGCGCAATTCAAGCCTGAGTGGGTGGACATGAACACGATGGTGATCGTTGGCTCGGACACCACCAAGTTCGTCACTAGCGGTGACGGTCGGCGCATGATCGTCACCCCGCGCGACTACCACTGGATGGAGGGACACGTGAGCGGCGAGAAGCGGCTTAACTACCGCCACCAGGACCGTCCGAAGATGTCGCGCGCCGAGTACCGGGGCCAGACCAAGGAGAGATGACAATGACCCGTCAACCCCCGCTCGTCGTCGCGGCGCACGGCACCCGCCAGGCCGAGGGCCTGGCCAGCTGCCGGGCGCTCGTCGACCGCGTCGCCGCGAAGCTGCCCGGCGTGCACGTGGGCATCGGTTTCGTCGAGCTCGCCGAGCCCGACATCGCCACGGCCGTCGCCGACGCCCTCGAGGCCGTGCAGCCCGAGGCCGGCGAGGGGCAGGACGCCGTCGTGGCGCCGCTGCTGCTGCACACCGGCGGTCACGTGCGCTCGGACATTCCCGAGGCCATCGAGGAGGGCCGCGGGGACGCGCACGTCGCCTACGCCGGCCCGCTCATGCCCGACCCGCGGATGCGTTTCGCCCTGCAGCGCCGCATCGGCGAGGCCCTCGCCCCCGACGGCGGCGCCGAGTGGCGGCCCGGGGACACGAGCGTCGTGCTCGTGGGCCGCGGCGCGCTGGTGCCCGACGCCAACGCCGAGCACTACCGCCTCTCGCGGCTGGTGTGGGACGAGATGGGGCTGCGCCAGGTGCTGCCCGCCTTCATCCAGGTGAACCGCCCGAGCGTGCCCGACGCCCTCTCCGCGGCGGCCGCCGCGGGGGCCACCCAGGTGGTCGTGGCGCCGGTCTTCCTGTTCACCGGCAAGCTGTCGCAGTGGCTGGCCGAGCAGGTCGGGGCCTGGCAGGCCTCGCACCCCGACGTCGAGGTGCGCATCGGCGGCGTCATCGGCGACTGCGACGAGGTCGCCGACGTCCTCATCGACCGCTACCGCCAGCAGCTGGGCATCGAGGGGGCCGGGCAGGGCGCCCCGGTGTACCTGTCGGGGCTGCGCCTGCAGGGCCGCCGGGCGCTCGTCGTGGGGGCCGGGCAGGTGGCCGAGCGCCGCATCCCGGCCCTGCTCGAGGCGGGCGCCGAGGTGCGGGTCGTCGCGCCGAGCGCCGGCATCAAGGTGTCGGGCATGGCCGCCCGCGGCGAGGTCGAGCTCATCGAGCGGGCCTTCCGGCCGTCCGACGTGGACGGTGCCTGGTACGTCGTGGCAGCCACCAACGACACCGCCGTGAACCAGCAGGTCGCCGAGACCGCCGAGGCTCAGCACGTGTTCTGCGTGCGCTCCGACCGGGCTCTCGGCGGCAGCGCCTACACCCCGGCCACCGAGCAGGCCGGCGGCATCACCGTCGCCGTCGTGGGCGACCGCAATCCCCGCCGCAGCGTGAAGGTGCGCGAGGAACTGCTGCGCGCCCTGCAGGGCGTCTGAGCGGCAACGCCGAACAGGGTGGGGCGGGTCCGGTTCGGGCCCGCCCCATTTTGGCGAGTTCAGTTGTTGTCTTCAGCGCAGTGAGCGCGTAGCAGTACACGACGATGAACAGAGCATCGGATATCTTGTTGGCAAGATATCCGTTCAAGAGTATGCTGCGTCGCGTGAGGTGGACCGTCGAGTTCTCCGACGAGGTGCGCTCTTGGTACGTGGGGCTGAGCCCCGCGGGGAAAGCAACGGCAGACCGCATTCTTGAGAGGTTAGCCACTCAAGGAAATATGTTGCGCATGCCACACTCGCGCTCATTGGGCGGCGGGTTGTACGAGCTGCGGTTTGCCTGCGAAAACGTCAACCAGCGCATCACTTACGTCTTTGAGTTGGATCGGAGGGCAGTGACTTTGACAGCGTTCCGAAAGCAACGTCAGAACGAGCGTGGTGAGATTCTGCGGGCCAGGCGTGCGCAGGCGGCGCGCCACGCGGCAGAGGCCACCAAGAGGAGGGGAGAGGGACGATGATGAACACCAGCGCCGCGACGACTCCGTGGGAACAGGTCAGGGAGGAATCCCTGGCCGCCATGACCGATGCAGAGCGTGCCGAGTACGACGCGGCATCCATCGAAGCCGAGGCGCGGCTGCAACTCGCTGAATTGGTCTACAACGCACGCACAGCAGCCGGGCTGTCCCAGACTGAGCTCGCTCGAAGGGCTCATACTCGTCAGGCGGTCATCTCCGCCATTGAGAGCGGTGCTCAGGCTCCAGGGGGCATCATGCTCGCACGCATCGCTCACGCTCTCGGCGGGACTCTCAGCATCAATGTCGCAGCGTGAAGGTGCGCGAGGAGCTGCTGCGCGCCCTGCAGGGCGTCTGAGTGGCATACCGAACAAGCGTGGGCGGGCCCGGTTTCGGGCCGCAGTCGAACGCCTCATGCCCTTGGCCAGATGCGGGATGAAGAACGCGGCCTCGGCACCGGCCGTGCGCCGCGCATACAAGCCCGCGACCGTGTCCCCGTACCCCGGCGTGTACTGCTCATGTGTCACCTGGCCCGATGCCGTCACCGCACCGCCTCCGTCCCAGCTATTCCGGGGTGCTTCCGGTGAATCCGGCACGGCCCACGATCCGGCCCGTGCGGTCGGTGCAGATGACCTGCACGTCGACCTGCGGATTGTCGATGACCGCCAGCGCCTCGGCCCTGGCCGCGGAGGCCACCGCGTCACCGAGCGGCACACCGGCGTCCGCGCAGAGGGACTGCGCGTGGGCGGCGGTGGGGGACTGGCGCACCAGCTCGACGAGCTCGGGCCCGGCGCCGGCCCGAGCTGCCAGCGCGGCGAGGTGCCCGTGGTCGACCTGGGTGCGGTGCGAGTGCAGGTCGAGGTAGCCGTTGGCCAGTTTCGAGATCTTCGCAAAACCGCCGCACAGGGTCAGCCGGGGGACCGGGTGCCGGTGCAGGTACTTCAGGACGGCCCCGGCGAAGTCGCCCATGTCGAGCAGCTCGACGTCCGGGTAGAGGGTCTCGACGGTCGTGGTGGACGAGGAACCGGTGGTGCCGGCCACATGCCGCACCCCGCCGGCGCGGGCCACGTCGATGCCCTCGTGGATGCTGGCGATCCACGCCGAGCACGAGTAGGGCACGACGACGCCGGTGGTGCCCAGCACCGACAACCCGCCGAGGACGCCGATCCGCGGGTTCCAGGTGCGCTGGGCGATGGCCTCGCCGTTGTCGATCGACACGGTGACGAGCACATCGGGCGCGCCGCTGCCACCGGCAGCACGGTCGGCCTCTGCGATATTGGCGGCGATGTAGCTGCGCGGCACCGGGTTGATAGCCGGCTCACCGACATCCAGGGGCAGGCCGGGGCGGGTGACGGTGCCGACACCCTCCCCGGCGGCGAAGGTGATGCCGCTACCCGGCTCGCCGCGGCGCAGCGTGGCGCGGATCACGGCGCCCTGGGTGACGTCGGGGTCGTCGCCGGCGTCCTTGGTGACGGCGGCCATCGCCGAGCCGTCGCCCAGCCGCTCCTGCGTGAGGGCGAACGCCGGGCGGCGCCCCTGGGGCAGCTCGATCTCGACGGGATCGGGGAAGACGCCGGTGAGCAGCGCCGTCCAGGCGGCACGGCTGGCGGCAGCCGCGCAGGCCCCGGTCGTCCAGCCGGGACGAAGACCCGAGCGGTCGAGCTGTGCCTCACGTCCCGAGCCGCGACTGGTCGACTTGCGGCCCGTGCCTCGGCCAGCCGATCCGCGACCGTTCGGAGCCGGCCCGTCCGCGGTGTCGCGCTCCGCAGGCCCTGACCCGCTGCCGCTCGTCCCGCGCCTCCTCGATCCGGGGCCGGACCCGTGGTCGGTCAGGTCGTGTCGTCCCTGCTCGGCCAGCGCCGCGTCATTGCCCGGGCCCGCCGGGGCGTCCGCCGCGGTGACGTCGCGCGGCGGCTCGCCGGGGCCCGTGCGCACGGGCGCGGAGCGGTCGGGCATCAGCTGTGCTCGTTGGTGAGCTCGGCGCGGGAGGCGAGGGCGTTGACCGCGGCCACGGCGATCGCCGAGCCGCCCCGGCGGCCCAGCAGGGTGATGTACTCCATGCCGAGGTCGTCGTCCACGAGCGCCTGCTTCGACTCGGCCGCGCCGACGAATCCCACCGGGATGCCGACAATGCCGGACGGGCAGGCGCCCGTGGCGTGGCACAGTTCGAGCAGGCGGTACAGGGCGGTGGGGGCGTTGCCGATGGCGACGACGGCGCCGTCCAGCTGGCCCTGCTCGGCCCAGCGGTCGACGGCGGCGTGGGTCTTGGTGACGCCCTTGGCCTTCGCCTCGTCGGCGAGCGCGGGGTCCTTGATGTGGCAGACGATCTCGTTGTCGCGGGGCAGCCGGGAGCGGATGACCCCGGAGGCGGTCATCGAGGAGTCGCACAGGATCGGCGCTCCGGCCGCAAGGGCTGCCTTGCAGGAGGCGACGATGCCTGGGGTGAAGACGATATCGCCGGCGATGGCCGGGTCGGCGGCGGCGTGGATCATGCGGACGACGACTTGTTCGACGTCTGCGGGGAAGCGTTCCAGGTCGGACTCGGCCCGGATGATGCGGAAGGACTCGCTGTAGATGTCCGAACCGTTGTTGAGGTAGTCGTTCATCGCTCTCCTGACCCCGTCGTGCCGTGCGGCGCCCAGCATAGCCACAGCCGGCCCGCCCAGGTTCGGCGCTGAGCACGTCGCCGGGGTGAATCTGCTTCTCAGTGCGCCGTTGGCCCCGCTGAGAGGGGTTTTCCGCCCTGGGTGATCAAGGTCCGCCTACCGTCGATGGGTCGAATCGGCCCGGGTCGGGCGGCAGGTGATCGGTCCGGCGGTCTGGCCCGGAACCGGTGCGGACCGGAATTCACCGGGCCGTGCAGCCCGGTCAGGCCGGCGGCTTGGTCCAGTTCCAGCAGGTGATGGTGCGTGCGGGTTTCCAGCCGCGCAGCCGGCCGATGCGGTCGGCGGTCTCCACGCCGAGGCGGAACAGCTCGCCGTCGTGGTCGGCGTGCAAGGCGGCGATGACCACGTCTGCCTCCATCGTCACGGCGTGCACGACGAGCCGCCCGCCGGGCGGCAGCACGCCGAGGCACTGCTCTGCGAGCCCCGCGGTGAGGCCGCCGCCGATGAAGACCGCGGCGGGGGCCGGCAGGTCCGCAATGAGCTCGGACACCGCGCCCTCGCGCACCTCGAACTGTCCGGGCAGGGTGAGGTTTGCCGCGTTGGCGCGGGCGTTGGCGGCGCGGTCGGCCCGCTGCTCGACGCCGATGGCCCGGCACGTCGGGTCGGCGCGGCACCAGTCGACGGCGATCGACCCGGCGCCGGTGCCCAGGTCCCACAGCAGCTCGCCGGGCATGGGCCGTAGCCCGGCGAGCGCGACGGCGCGCACCGGGTGCTTGGTGATGAGCCCGTCGTGGGCGAAGTGCTCCTCGGGCAGGCCGGGCGTGCGGCCGAGCAGGCTGGCGTCGCGGTCGATGGTCACGCCCGCAAGATTATCCGGCCGCAGCGACGGATCGGGGAGGCGTTACGGGTGGCCTGGGCAGGAGCGCGTCGGCGGCGTCCAGGAGGCGCTCGTGAACGGCCCGGCCCTGGTGTCGGCCGCTGCTGGCCGAGGTCGCGGGGCGGGGCTCCCGTGTTCCGCGTTTGTCCGTCAGACCCAGACCCGCCAGGCGCCTTGGGCGCCTCTCGTCAGTCACCCAGCTGGGCCAGGGCCCAGTCGAGTGTCTGCTGTGGGGTGTCCAGCTGGTCGCCGTAGCCGGGGGCAGGCGGCCGGGCGATCATGACGATGCTCGCGCCGATCTCGGTGGCCACGACGAGTTTCGGGTCGAGTTCGGCGCCACCGGAATCCTTCGTGACGAGCGTGGCGATCGTATGGGCCGGGTCGGCCATGAGCGCCCGCTCGTTCTCGTAGCTGAAGGGCCCGCGCTGGGTGACGAGGGTCCAGCCGGCCGGCAGGGCCTCGTCGGGTGCGTTGATGACGCGATGGGTGACGTCGCGCTCGCCGAGCGGCAGGTAGTGGGCGGTTCCCTGCCGGCCGACGGTGAGCAGCACCGGATCGGGCAGATTCCGGACGGCCTGGATGGCCTCCTCATTGCTGTTCACCCAGGTCCAGTCCGCTGAGCCCGGCTGGCTGCGCCAACTCGGCGGTTCGAGACGGGCCAGCGCCATGCCCGTGCGGCGGCAGGCGGCCGCGGCATTGGCGGTCATGACGGCGGCGAACGGGTGGACTGCGTTGACGACGCAGCCTGGCCGGTTCTCGGCCAGCCAGCCGGCCAGCCCATCGACCCCGCCGAAACCACCGACCCGCACCGCCCCGGGCAGGGAGCGCGGCGTCTTCGTGCGTCCGGCCAGCGAGGTGGTGACGTCGAGGCCCTGCTCCACGAGCAGCCCGGCCAGCGTGCGGGCAAGCGTGGTGCCCCCGAGGATCAGCACGTCCATGGGGGCAAGTGATAGCGCGGGCGGGGGAGCGGGGCAAGAGATCCTGGAGCGCCCGGGCCGACGTCAGGATGATCCACGGGACCTGCTCGGGGCGGGACTGACAGAGCCGTCAGCCGTCAACTATTATTGACGAGTGGAGGTTGTTCCGAGCGCGCACAAGCACGGTGTCGACGAGGCCGACATGCTTCACGCGATTCGGATGGCGATCCGCGCGCATCGGATGGATGGTTATGTCATGTATGTCGGTCCTGCGCGCGATGGTCGACTGATCGAGGTCGCCTGCAATCTCGACGGTGAGATCTTTCATGCCATGGAGGCGAGAAAACGATGGCTCTGAGGAGGACTGGTATGCGGACGAATGAGGAGATGCTCGCGGAAATCGAGGCCGCTGATGGCCCCGAGCCTCTCGAGACCCTGGAGGGTCCTGCTCTGCGTGAGCTCACGGCTGCCAGGCTCGACCGGGACGCCGCATTGAAGCGGGTCGATGAGGCCGTGCTCAAGGCACGCGAGGCCGGCGCCTCGTGGCGGATGATCGGTGCGGTGCTCGGCGTGTCGAAGCAGGCCGCCGCACGCAAGTACCGGGCTGCCTGAGCGGGCGCCGGTACCGGCTTGGATTTCGCGCGATCGTTCATCCGAAGAGCGGCCGGGTGAGGGCCGTGTCCCCGGGGATCAAACACGTCCGGGCAGATGTGGGTGTGGTAAGAGGTTCATGAGGGTTATTCAAAACCTTTGATCTGAGGGGGTGATCTTGAGGGCTGTTCCACTGATATGGGCGTGCCACGATGAAAGATGAGGACCTGCTCACTGAGAAAATGGGTTGTCGACAATCCGTATTCTCAGAACAGGTCATCGCGTGTACGATACAACAGGCTTGCCCCGCCGAAGTAATTGCAGTCCTTTACCAGGCCCTCGTTCACAATTACCCCGCATCCCACAGGCCACGGGGTGCCCGCTCATATTGAGCCGGGCAGAACAGGTCAGGGCCACACTGGCCTTTCTGCAACGCAACCTGGCCCAAGTCGAGTTGGCCGAGTCGTTCGGGGCCAGCCAGTCCTCGATCTGCCGGGCCATCGCCCGGTGGACGGCTCGCATCGTCGAGGTCCTCGCAGGCCTCGTGCCCACCGTAGGCGACCTGGACCAGGACCAGACTCTGATCGTGGGCGGTACTCTCGTGCCCTGCGGACTGGAAGGACCAGCCGGGTCTGTACTCGGGCAAGCACCCCCGGACTGGGTTGAACCTTCAGCTGGCCTGCGCCCTGACTGGGAGGCTGGTGTGGGTGTCCGATCCGGCCCCGGGGTCAGCCCATGACGCGAAAGCCATCCAGTCCACGGGTTTTCTTGAGAACTTCCCGGACATCCCGCCACTGGGCGACAAGGGCTACACCGGGCTGGGCATGACGACCCCGATACGCAAACCACCAGCCGGCGAGCTCACAGGCTGGCAGAAACGATGAGGGTTATTCAAAACTCTTGGTTTGAGGGGTGATCTTGGAGGCTATTTCACCAGTATGGGCGTGTCATGATAAAAGGTGAGGGCCTGCCACAGAGATAATTGGGTTACCAAACACTCGACAATCT
>NZ_RCIV01000019.1 GCF_003666605.1 Propionibacterium australiense
GGGCGGGCGTCCGGTTGTCTGCGGGAGGCGAGGGTAATTGTGGGTCAGGATCTGGTGGAGGGCTGCCATTGCGGCCGGGGAGAAGCCTGTTGTATGATACATGTGAGGGCCTGTTCTGAGATTGTCGGGTGTTTGGTAACCCAATTATCTCTGTGGCAGGCCCTCACCTTTTATCATGACACGCCCATACTGGTGAAATAGCCTCCAAGATCACCCCTCAAACCAAGAGTTTTGAATAACCCTCAGGAGTTGCGAACTTCTGGTGGGGCGTGTGGGGCTCGAACCCACGACCCAGGGATTATGAGTCCCCTGCTCTGACCTGCTGAGCTAACGCCCCTGGCCGGCGCATCACCGGCTCCTCACAGGCTAGCCGATGAGCGGCTCAGCGCGGGCACAGCCCGTCGACCAGAGCACCGAGCCAGACGGCGACCCCGGCCGGGCCGTCGCACAGCACGTCGGCACGTTCGGCGAGATCCGGCACCTCCGGCGAGCCGGAGACGACCACCGCACCCGGGTGCTCCTCGTCACGCCAGGCGCGCAGCGCGTCAAAGGCCGCGATGTCGCCCCTGTCGTCCCCGCAGAAGGCGAGGGCTGCGGGATCGAGTTCGGCCACCAGTTCACGCACCACGTCGCCCTTGGTCAGGGCACTGGCCCGCAGCTCGATGACGTTGCGGCCCGGCTCGACGACCAGGCCGAGCTCGCCAGCCAGGGCGCGCAGGCCCGGTTCGAGCGCGGCGAGCGCGGCAGCCGGGTCGGCGCACGAGCGGGTGTGCACGCCGATCGCCAGACCCTTGTCCTCCAGTCGCACGCCCTCGACCGGGCCTCCGGCGGCCGCCGATCGGTCGACGAGGGCGGGGATCTGCTGCTTCGCGGCGAGCACGGCCTCGGGCACGGGCGGCACTGTGACCTCGCCGGTGGCGCCGTCCCAGCGCTCCGCCCCGTACTGGCCGAAGACACGCACCCGGTCGGCGTGCGCCAGGTGGTCGAGACCGCTCAGGTCGAGCACCGTGCGCACGGGACGGCCGGTGACGACGGCGACGCACCGGATCCGCCCGGCCAGCGCATCGACGGCGTCCAGTGCCGCGGGCAGGGGCCTGGCGTCCTCGGGGTGTTCGACGATCGGCGCCAGCGTGCCGTCGAAGTCGAGGCAGACCACGGCCCGGTCGGGCCGGCCGGTGATCGTCTGCCGGAGGCGCTCGGCCCAGCACGTCATGGATTGTGCGGCGGGGGCCTGCGGGATGTGTGAACTGCTCATGGGTTCACTGTGCCAGAACACACGGATTCGCCGTGCCGGAAAGCGTGCGGGCCGGCCGAGGCGTCCGTCTTGGTAGCCTTGAGGAAAATCAGCCGAAGTCAAGGGGGTCTTCTCACATGTCACTCGGCCTGACGAGCAGTTCGCCGCAACCCACGCAACCGGACACGCCCTCCCCGGTCGGCCCCGCCGACATGAGCACTCGCGGTGACGCCCAGTTCGTCGTCGTGGCGAACCGCCTCCCCGTCGACCGCACGACCGAGGACGACGGCTCCCAGGGCTGGACAGCCTCCCCCGGCGGCCTCGTGACCGCCCTCATCCCGGTCATGAAGGAGCAGGGCGGCACCTGGGTGGGCTGGGCCGGCTCGGCCGACGAGGACATCGAGCCCTTCACCTTCGACGGATTCGGCGTACAGCCCGTGCCGCTCAGCTCCCAGGAGGTCGCCGAGTACTACGAGGGCATGTCGAACGCCACGTTCTGGCCGCTCTACCACGACTGCGTCGCGCACCCCGAGTACCACCGCGAGTGGTGGGAGTCGTACATGCGGGTCAACGAACGCTTCGCGAACGCCGCCGCAGAGGTCGCCGCTCCCGGAGCGACCGTGTGGGTGCAGGACTACCAGCTGCAGAACGTGCCGGAGCTGCTGCGCGAGATGCGCCCGGACCTGCGCATCGGCTTCTTCCTGCACATCCCCTTCCCCCCGCCCGAACTGTTCCGGCAGCTGCCGTGGCGGGCCCAGGTCGTCCAGGGGCTGCTCGGCGCCGATCTCGTCGGCTTCCAGGACGCGGGTTCCGCCCAGAACTTCGCCGGCCTGTCCCGGCTCATCACCAGCGGACGGCCGCGGCGCGGCGAGATCTACCTGCCGGACGGGCGCACCGTCATCGCCCGCGACTACCCGATCTCCATCGACGCCCAGGAGATGCTCGACCTGTCCCGCACCCCGCAGGTGCGGGAGGCCGCCGCCCAGCTGCGCCGCGACCTCGGTGACCCCGACCACATCTTCCTCGGTGTCGACCGGCTCGACTACACCAAGGGGCTGCGCCACCGGGTGCGGGCCTTCGGCGAGCTGTTCACCTCGGGCCAGCTCGACCCGGAACGCAACGTCTACCTGCAGGTCGCCACTCCGACCCGCGAGAACGTCGAGCAGTACAAGGAACTGCGTTCACAACTGGACGAGATGGTCGGGCGCATCAATTCCTCGGTGGGGCGCATCGGGCGCAGCGCCATCGAGTACCGGCACTCCAGCTATCCGAAGACGGCGCTGGCCGCCATGTACCGCGCCGCCGACGTGGCAGTCATCACACCGTTGCGTGACGGCATGAACCTGGTGGCCAAGGAGTACATCGCCGCTCACGACTCCGACGACGGCTCACTCGTGCTCAGCGAATTCGCCGGCGCGGCCATCCAGCTCAAGCAGGCCTACCTGGTCAACCCTTATGACCTGAACGGCATGAAGAACCAGCTGCTGCGCGCCAGCGGCGACGACCACGCCAACCACGCCCGCCGGATGCGGGCCATGCGCAAGCACGTGTTCCGGCATGACATCAACGAGTGGGCCGCCAACTTCCTGCGTGACCTTGGCGTCCCCACCCAGCTGCTCTGAGCCCCTGCGCTCGCCGGCGTGCCAGTTGCACGATTCGGGTCTCCCCGTCCCACCGGACCCGATCGGTGCCCGATTCCTCCCCGGCGTGTACTAGGGTCTACGGGGTCAGCCGGTCACGGCTGATGCCGCGTTCTCAGCGAAGCCGGTGCGAATCCGGCGCTGTCCCGCAACGGTGATGAGGCCACGTGCCCCGAGCCCGGTCGCCTGAACGTGGCGGTAATCGGCTCCCGGTTGAGGAGAACGGCCCCGGCCGTGTCCTCTCGACCCCACTCGGCGAAGGACGGTCCGGTGATCGGCTATCGCAGCTGCTGCACAACTGGCCCGCACGTGCCCCCAGCCGTGCGCACCGGCCGGGCTCGTGGCTTCGCCGCCCCAGCTGCCGGGCGGTTCCTGCCGACGAATCCCTCACGCGGGCAGCTTCTGCTGACGAATCCCTCACGCGGGCAGCTTCTGCTGCCCGGGCACCCAGGCCAGGTAGGTCACCTGGCCGTGCCGCAGCCGGTCCCAGCGCACCTGGCGGTGGCCCAGGCCGGCGAGTATCGAGGTGAAGCAGCAGCCCATGTCCGAGTGCCCGACGACGATGACACGACTGTTCGCGCCGGCCGCGATCTGGCCGAGGAAGACCCGCAGGCGCGCGTAGACGTCGACGATGGACTCGCCCCCGCCCCAGCGCACCTCCGTGACGTCCAGGCCCGGCGGGGTGCTCTCGGCGGTGAGCGTTCCCGGTTCCGCGCCGTCGAGACGGCCGTGGTTCTGCTCGCGCAGCAGCGCGGTGGTCTTCACCGGAAGACCGGTCGCAAGGGCGATCTGCTCGGCGGTGCGGCGGGCGCGCACCATGTCGGAGCTCCACAGGGCATCGGCGCCCCAGCCCGCGAGTTCCCTGGCGACGGCCTTGGCCTGGGCGCGGCCACGGGACGTGAGATCGGGATCCATCTGCCCACCGAGAACACGCCCGCCGAGATTCCCCTCCGACTCCCCGTGGCGCACCAGTGCGAATTCGATCCGGGCCCGCCTCATGCCAGCAGACTAGTGGGGGTGGGGCGGCCATGACGCGGCGCCTGCACCCCAGCGGGAACGTGTCCGGCGAACCCCGCAGTCACGGGGCCGATGGCCTGGGCAGGGGCCTGGGACTCGCCGCGGGAGTGCTCGCCGACCGTCTTCTCCACGACCCGCCCGACGCCGGCCACCCGGTGGCCTGGTTCGGACGCTGGGCCGGCTGGTTGGAACAGCGCATGTGGGCCGACACGGTGTCCCGCGGCGCCGCCTACTGCCTCATCGCCTGCGCGCCCGCCGCGGCTGCCGGGCTCGGACTGGAGGCGGCCGGCCGGCGCAGCACCCTGGCGCGCATGGTCACCACCGGTGTCACCACGTGGGTGGTGCTCGGCGCCGGCTCACTGGCCCGCGAGGGCCGCACGATGGCCGACCGGCTCGCCTCAGGTGACCTCGACGGGGCCCGCGAGCAGCTCCCCCACCTGTGCGGGCGGCTCGCGGCCGGCCTGGACGAACCGGAGCTGGCCCGCGCCACCGTCGAGTCGATGGCCGAGAACACCGCCGACTCCGCCGTCGCCTCGCTCTTCTGGGGCGCCGTCGGCGGCCTCCCGGCGATGCTCGTCCACCGTGCCGTCAACACGCTCGACGCCATGGTCGGCCACCACAGCGATCGCTACGAGCACTTCGGCGCCTTCTCGGCCCGCCTCGACGACGCCCTCGACCTGGTCCCGGCCCGCATCACCGGCACCCTGGCCTGCGTGCTCGCCCCCGCCGTCGGCGGCGACGCCCGGCGGGCCGCACGCATCATGCTCCGGGACGCCGCCCACCACCCCAGCCCGAACGGCGGATGGTGCGAGGCGGCCTGGGCCGGCGCGCTCGGCGTCCGGCTGGGCGGGCGCAACGTCTACCCGGGCGGGCGCGTCGAGCACCGGGGCCTGCTCGGTGAGGGCCCCCGGCCCGACGGCGCCGCAGTACGCAGGGCCAGCAGGCTCGTCCACCTGGTCAGCGGCGCCGCCGGCGCGCTGGCCGGGCTCGGGGCACTCGCCACCGGCCGGGCCGCCCACCGGACGGCACACCGTCGCGGCGCACGCCGCCGGAAAGGACAATCATGAGTGGTCTCCTCATGACCGGGACGAGTTCGGACGCGGGCAAGTCGGCCCTCGTCACCGGCCTGTGCCGGGCAGCCGCCCGGCGCGGCATCGACGTCGTCCCGTTCAAGGCGCAGAACATGTCGAACAACTCGATGGTCTGCCCCGACGGCGCCGAGATCGGCCGCGCCCAGTACCTGCAGGCGACCGCCGCCGGGGTCGTCCCCACCGCCGCCATGAACCCCGTCCTGCTCAAGCCGGGCACCGATCGCCGCAGCTTCATCGTCCTCATGGGCTCGCCCGCCGGCGAACTCGACGCCGGCGAGTACGCCACCGGCCGCCGCCGGCTCGCCGAGGCGGCCTTCGCGGCCTACGCCGCCCTGGCGGCCGAGCACGAACTGGTCGTCTGCGAGGGCGCCGGCAGCCCAGCCGAGATCAACCTGCGCGCCGGCGACTACGTCAACATGGGCCTGGCCAGGAAGTTCAACCTGCCGACCGTCATCATCGGCGACATCGACCGCGGCGGCGTACTGGCCAGTCTGTACGGCACCTGGGCGCTGCTGGCCGAGGCCGACCGCGCCCTGCTGCGCGGCTACGTCATCAACAAGTTCCGCGGCGACGCCTCGGTCCTCGCACCCGGGCTCGCCGAGATCAGCGCCCGCACCGGCATGACCGGCTACGGTGTCCTGCCCTGGCTCCCCGGCGTGTGGATCGACGGCGAGGACGCCCTCAGCGTCGACCGCTGGGCCCGCGAGGCCGAGCAGGGCCGGGCCGGCCTGCGGGTCGCCGTCATCCGCCTGCCCCGTATCTCCAACGCCACCGACGTCGACGCGCTGGCAGCCGAACCCGGCGTCGACGTGCAGGTGACCGATGACCCGTCCGTGGCCGGGCAGGCCGATCTGCTCGTCCTGCCCGGCTCCCGCTCCACCGTCAGCGACCTGACCTGGCTGAACGAGCGCGGCCTCGGGCAGGTCATCGCCCTGCGCCACGCCCAGGGCCGCCCGGTGCTGGGCATCTGCGGCGGCTACGAGATGCTCGCCCGGCAGCTGGACGACGAGATCGAGTCGGGAAACGGCGTCGTGCCGGGCCTGGGGCTGCTGCCGATGCGGGTGCGTTTCGACGGCGACAAGACCGTCCGCGTCGCCGGTTACGACTACCGGGGCATGAATGTCACCGGCTACGAGATCCACCACGGGGTCTGCGAGATCACCGGCGGAGAACCATTCCTCGACGGCGTGCGCAGCGCCAACACCTGGGGAACCATGCTGCACGGCAGCCTCGAGAACGACGCCTTCCGGCGTGCCCTCCTGTCCGAGGTCGCCGCCCTCACCGGCTCGGGCTGGGCGCCGGACGAGAGCTCCCCTGGGTACGCCCGCCGCCGGGAACAGATGATCGAGACCCTGGCCGACGCGATGGAGGAGAATCTCGACGTCGACGCCCTGCTGGCGCTGGCACTGGAGCGTGCGCGATGAGCAGTGGCCCTGAACTGAACCGCACCGTCGCGAGCCCGGGAATCACCACGGCGGACGCGGCCGCCGGGCACGCGGCGGCCCCGAGCACCGCCCGGCTGCGCCGCAGGGCCCGCCTCATCGTCAACACCGGCGACGGCAAGGGCAAGTCCACCGCCGCCTTCGGCATGGGCCTGCGCTGCTGGGCGCACGGCTGGTCGGTCGGGGTCTTCCAGTTCGTGAAGTCCGGCAAGTGGCCCGCCGGCGAACGGCTCGCCTACGAGCAGCTGGGTGCCCTGCACGAGGCGGAGGGCGTCGGCGGTCCCGTCGAGTGGCAGTGCTTCGGGCAGGGCTGGAGCTGGCTGCGGGGCACCGACCCGGCCGACGACGAGGCCATGGCACAAGCCGGCTGGGCGCACGTGCGGGCCCTCATCGAGACCCAGGCGCACGACGTCTACATCCTCGACGAGTTCACCCACGTCCTGAACAAGGGCTGGGTCGACCCGGCGACGGCCGCGCGCTTCCTCGTCGGCCGACCCGGCGTGCAGCACGTGGTCATCACCGGCCGCGGCTGCCCGCAGCAGATCATCGACGTCGCCGACCTCGTCACCGTCATGGACAAGGTCAAGCACCCCTTCGACAAGGGTGAGCGCGGTCAGGCGGGGATCGAATGGTGAACACCCCGGCATCCCTGGCCCTGCCCCGCATCGTCATCGGCGCGCCGAGCTCGAGCACCGGCAAGACGACCGTGGCGATCGGGCTGATGGCCGCGCTCAGCGCGCGCGGGCAGGCCGTGGCCGGCTTCAAGGTGGGGCCGGACTACATCGACCCCGGCTACCACGCGCTCGCCTGCGGGCGACCCGGACGCAACCTCGACCCCTTCCTGTGCGGCCCCGAACGCATCGTGCCACTGTTCGAGCACGGCGCACTGACCCCGGAACCGGCCGACGTGGCGGTCATCGAGGGGGTCATGGGCATGTTCGACGGCAAGCTCGGCCCCTGGCCCGACGGCGGCGACGACCCGGTGGGCTTCGGCTCGACGGCCCACGTGGCACGCCTGCTGGACGCACCCGTGATCCTCGTCGCCGACACCTCGCACGCCTCCCGCAGCACCGCCGCGGTCTGCGCCGGGATGGCCGCGTTCGACGAGCGCGTCAGGATCGGCGGTGTCATCCTCAACCGGGTGATGAGCCCGCGCGTCGCCGACGAGGTCGAGGCGGGCTGCGCCCGCTTCGGTCTGCCGGTCCTCGGGAGGATCCCCACGAGGCGGCAGGTCCGGGTCGGCTCGCGGCACCTGGGGCTCGTCACGGCCGACGAGCAGGGCGCCCGGGCGCGTGCGGTCGTCGAACAGGCCGGTGACCTGGTCGGCGAGCACGTCGACCTGGACGCCGTGTTGGCCCTGGCGGGCGAGGCCAGCGCGCTCCCCCACGCCCCGTGGGACCCGGCCGCCGAGCTGGCCCGGGTCGGCGGGGGCGCCGTCATCGCCATGGCCGCCGGCCAGGCCTTCACCTTCCGCTACACCGAGACCGCCGAACTGCTCCAGGCGGCGGGCTGCACGGTGGTGCCGTTCGACCCGCTGCTCGACGAGCAGCTGCCCGACGGCACCACCGGCGTCTACCTGGGCGGCGGTTTCCCCCAGATCCACGCCGCCGCACTGACCGCCAACGGCCCGCTGCGCGCCCAGATCCGCGCCCTCGTCGATCAGGGCATGCCCGTCGTCGCCGAGTGCGCCGGCCTGCTGTACCTGTGCCGCAGTCTCGACGGCCTGGCGATGACCGGGGCCCTCGACCTGGACTCGGCGATGACCCCGCGCCTGACGATGGGCTACCACGTGGCCACGGCCGCCACCGACAGCTTCCTCGTGCCTGCGGGCGAGCAGGTCCGCGCCCACGAGTTCCACCGCACGGTCACCGGGGCGAGCCTCGGCGGCGTCCCGCTCGCCCCCGCCTGGCACGTCGACGGCCGCAGCGAGGGCGTCGTCGCCTCCCCCGCCGGCGGCACGGCCAGCGTGCACGCCAGCTACCAGCACCTGCACTGGGCGGGTTGCCCGCAGCTCGCCGAGCGGTTCGCCGCGGCGGCCGCCGGTTTCACCGGGCGTCCCGATCCCGCCACCGAACCGGCGATCGGCGCCCTGCCGGGTACCGTCGACCTGTGCCACCACGGCGACCAGGACCTGGTGCCCGGCACCACGGACCTGGCCGTCAACGTGCACGCGCCGGCTCCCCCCTCCTGGCTCGTGCGCGAACTCACCGCCCGCACCGACGGCTGGGGCCGCTACCCAGACGCCGAACCCGCCCGCCTCGCCGTCGCCGCCCGGCACGGCGTGGCGCCGGAGCAGGTGCTCATCACGGCCGGCGGCTCCGAGGCGTTCAGCCTCATCGCCGCGGCGCTCGCACCGGCATGGGCCACCGTCGTGCACCCGCAGTTCACCGAACCAGAGGTGGCGTTGCGCGCCAAGGGCCACCCTGTCGGGAGACTCGTCCTGCGGCCGCAGGAGGGGTTCACCCTCGATCCCGGACGCGTCCACCCGCGCAGCGACCTGGTCGTCGTCGGCAACCCGACGAACCCCACGAGCGTCCTGCACCCCACCCGGACGCTGCTCGGCCTGCGCGCCCCGGGCCGCGTCCTCGTCGTCGACGAGGCCTTCATGGACTGCGTACCCGGCGAACCGGACTCGCTCATCGGCCCCGCCATGACGGGCCTGCTCGTCGTGCGCTCACTGACGAAGACCTGGTCGATTCCCGGGGTGCGCATCGGCTACGTCGTCGGTGACCCGGACCTGGTGGCCCGGCTCGCGGCGCACCAGCCCCCCTGGTCGGTCTCGGCCCCCGCCGTCGACGCCGCCGTCGCCACGGCGGCACCGGAGGCCCTCGCGTTGACCCGGCGACAGGCCCGCGCGACGGCCCGCGACCGGGATGTCCTCGTCTGCGAGCTCACCAGGATCGGCGTGACCACGGTGCCCGCACCGGCCGGCCCCTTCGTCCTGGCCGATCTGCGCGGGCACGACCCGCAGCGGCTGCGGGCGCAGCTGCGCGACGCCGGATTCACCGTGCGCGGCGGCGAGTCCTTCCCCGGGCTGGGGGCCGGCTGGCTGCGGCTGGCCGTGCGCGACCCGGACACGAGCAGGGCCTTCGTCAGAGCCCTGGAGTACCACCTCGCCCACGTGGACGGCGAGGACCACAACAAGGATCAAGGAGCGGACAGAACACATGAGTGGTGAGACACTGCGACAGACCATCGAGACGATCGGGCCCCTCGACGAGGACGCCCAGGCGAAAGCCCTGGCCTGGCAGGACGACCTGACGAAGGTGCCGGGTTCACTCGGCGACCTAGAGGCCTTCGGCGTGCAGCTGTGCGCCATCTCGGGCCAGTGCCCGCCCCCGGTCCCGGACCCCGCTTTCGTCGGCGTCTTCGAGGGCGACCACGGAGTGCAGACCAACAAGGTCTCGCCCTGGCCCCAGGAGATCACCTACACGATGGGGGTGAACCTGGCCTCCGGTGGGGCCGCCGTCAGCGTCCTGGCCCGCCACGCTGGCGCCGGCTACCGGCTCTACAACGTGGGCGGCCTCAAGGAACTCCCCGAGGACGAGCACATCGTCAACTGCCGTGTCGCAGTCGGCACCGCTGACCTCACCCAGGGGCCGGCGATGACCCGCGAACAGGCCACCCAGGCCCTCGAGATCGGCATCGGGGCCGCGCGGGACGCCATCTCGGCCGGCGCGCGGGCACTCGTGCCCGGCGAGCTCGGCATCGGCAACACCACCCCGGCGGCCGCCCTCATCGCCGCCTACACGGGCCGCTCCGCCAAGGACGTCACCGGCCGTGGGGCCGGCGCGGACGACGAGATGCTCGCCCGCAAGACGCGCACCGTCGAGCAGGGCCTGGCGGCCAACCGCGTCACCGAGCAGGACGCCCTGGGCATCCTGGCCGGCGTCGGCGGGTTCGAGCACGCCGCGATGGCGGGGTTCATCCTGGGTGGCGCCGCCTCCCGCGTCCCGGTCGTCCTGGACGGCGTCATCGCGGTCTCGGCCGCCCTCGCCGCCGTCGCCCTCGCCCCCCGGGCCAGGAGCTACCTGTTCGCAGGCCATCTGGGGCCAGAACCCGGTCTGGCAGTCGGTCTCGAGGCGCTCGGCCTGACCCCGCTCCTCCAGCTCGGCATGCGTCTGGGTGAGGGGTCCGGTGCCGCGCTGGCCCTGCCCGTCCTCGCCGCAGCAGCGAAGATCATGCGTGAGATGTCCCACTTCTCCGACGGCCAGGTGAGCGCGGAGAAGGACGTATGAGCCGTTTCACCATCGAGCTGCCCGACGATGACCCGCGCACCGGGGCCCTCGTCGAGGCGCTGCAGGCGTTCGGGGCCCGCCTCGGCCCCGCCGGGGGGCGCCGGACCCTCGTCACGGGCGGGGCGCGCTCAGGCAAGTCGAGCTACGCCGAGTCGCTGCTCGCCGCCGCCCCGGTGGTCGACTACGTGGCCACGAGCGAACGCAACGAGGACGACCCCGAGTGGATGGCGCGCATCGCCGCTCACGTGGCCCGCCGACCCGCCGGCTGGCACACGATCGAGACGCTCGATGTCGCCGCCGTGCTGGCCGCTGACGGCCCGCCGGTGCTGGTGGACTGCCTGAGCGTGTGGCTGACCCGCGTCCTCGACGAGGCCGGCTTCTGGACCGACCGCGAGACGGCCGAGCCGGCGGTGCGGGCGCGCGTCGGCGAACTGGCCGCGGCCCTGGAGACCAGCCGGCGCACCGTGGTGCTCGTCACCAACGAGGTCGGTTCCGGGATCGTCCCGGCCGGCGCGGGCAGCCGGGGTTTCCGGGACTGGCTGGGCATTCTCAACGCCACCATCGCCGACCGGTGCGACCGTGTCGTCCTGTGCGTGGCGGGCCGCGCCCTCGACCTGCCCGCCACGACCACACTCCCCTGCCCGGTCAGCGGCCAGGAGCGGCCCTGATGGCCAGTGGTTTCGTCACCGCGTGGGCGATGTTCACCGTCATCCCGGCTCCGGCGGTGGACGATTTCAGCCGACCGGCCTGCGCGAGGGGGATGCGGATGATCCCCGTCATCGGCCTGTGCCTGGGGCTGCTGGCCGGTACCGCGGCGGCCCTCGTCGAGTTGCTCGACGGCGGCAGACTGCTCACCATGGCGGCCGGCCTGGCGGTGCTGGCACTGACCAACGGCTGTTTCCACCTGGACGGCCTGGCGGACACGGCCGACGGCCTGGGCTCCCGCAAGCCCCCGGACGAGGCGCTGCGCATCATGAAGAAGTCCGACATCGGCCCGATGGGTGTCGTCGCCGTCGTCGGCGTCCTCGCCCTGGAGCTCGCCGCCGCGGCCTCCCCCCACCTGGCGGGCTGGCGCGGTGTCTGGGCGCTCGTGACGATGCCGATGGTGGCCCGCACTGGCGCCGTCCTGGCCAGCCGCCGCGGGGTCCCGGCCGCCCCGACGAGCAGCCTCGGCAGGCTCTTCGCCGACCTCACGACACCGGCGACGCTGGCCCTGGACCTGGCGGGGGTGCTCGTCGTCTCGGCGGTCAGTGGCTGGCTGCTGTTCGGCGTGCGCACCGCGATCGCGGCCGTCGTGGCCTGCGCGCTCGCCTGGCTCGTCGAGGCACTGTGGCAACGTCATCTGCTGGCCCGGCTGGGCGGCATCACCGGCGATGTCTTCGGCTCGCTCATCGAGCTGACCGGACTGGCCTATCTGCTCACCGTGGCGGTCACCGCCTGAGGCGGCCGCACCGGCCGGGGAACCCGCATCCGGTTGACCGGCCGGCCCGGCGCGGACACGCGGGGCGGGCCGTCACTCGCGCCGCGATGCCCTGCGGCGGGCCAGCAGCCGGCCGAGGAGCCGGGGCAGGAGGGCCCCGGCGCCCAGTCCGGCGGCCAGGCCGCTCAGCCAGCCGCTGCGGGCGCGACGTTCACCCCTGCGTTCGCTCGTGGCCGGTGACGGGTTGGTGGGACTCCACGAGGTCCGCTGCGCCAGCCGTTCCGGGAGCCGCTGCCGCGCGCCGCGGCCATGCCCGCCACCGACGACCGGTGCGCGGTGCGTCATCGCG
Source organism: Propionibacterium australiense (assembly GCF_003666605.1). Lineage (GTDB taxonomy): Bacteria > Actinomycetota > Actinomycetes > Propionibacteriales > Propionibacteriaceae > Propionibacterium > Propionibacterium australiense. Next base: position 12,432 of record NZ_RCIV01000019.1, read on the forward strand.
TCGGCGGGTGGGCCGCCCAGCCCCGACATGAGACTGCCCATGACGGTGTCGAGGACGTAGACGGTGTTGCGGCGTGCGGCCGCGCCCGGATCCGTGTCCTCGGTCTGGCGGCGGGCGCGGTCCTCGTCCGCGGCGTCCCAGTGCCCCGGCACGGTGACCACGTCGTCGTGGTGCCGCAGCGGCTGATCGAAATCGCTCCAGCGCCGGGCCACCGCCGGCTGGTTGGCGGTCGCGATCCAGCACGCGACGTACAGGATGAGCCGGGCGAAGACGTTGAGGAACAGCAGGGCCACGACGAAGGATGCGCCCCACAGGGCGGCACTGCGGTTGCGGGCGAACATCGCCGCCAGCGTGCCGGCCCCGGCCTGCAGCACCCAGAACATGACGGCGGCGATCAGCGAGCCGCGCCGCACCGATCGCCTCGGGGCCCTGTTCTCGGCCGGCAGCACCGTGAAGAAGGCGAAGAAGAGCATCCACCCGGAGGCCAGCGAGACGGCGGCGGACACCAGTCTGACCAGCCAGTTCGACAGCCCGAGGGCGTTGAAGGGCAGCAGGTGGACCAGGTCCTCGCCCCAGGTGATGAACACCGTGCTGGCCGCGAGGTCCAGCAGGATCAGCACGATGAAACAGATGAGCTGCCCCATGTTGATGAGCACCTCGGTGAGGAAGAAGTGCCTCTTCTCGTTCGTGTCGAACTCGGGCCGCCACATGGCGCGGATGGCGCCCTTGACGTTGCCCACCCAGCCGGCGCCGGCCCACAGGGCCACCGCGGTGGCGACCAGTCCGACGGCCTGCCAGTTGTACAGGTACTGGTCGACGTAGCTCAGGATCGTGTCACGCACCGGACCCGAGTAGACGTTGCGGGTGATGATCTCCTTCACCTGCACGAGCCAGGACGGCCGGATGCGTGTGAGGACGAATCCCAGGCCGCTGAACGCGAACATGAGCACCGGCACGACGGCCAGCACGCTGAAGTAGGTGATGCCGCCGGCGAACTGGTTGCCGAGGCGGTTGTTGAACCGCTCGTTGGTGCGCCACAGGTGAGCGACGATCCGATTGCGCGCAGCCCAGCCCAGGAGACGGTTGACGTTACCGGCCGGTCCCCGGACGGTCTCGGCCGCGGATGCCGGGGCGGGCAGCGCGTGGTAGACCCGACTCATCGACCACCACCGTCGGTGCAGGCCCCGGCCGCGGCCGGGCCGGCGGCAGCACGCCCGCGAGACTCCACCGCGGCTGGAGCAGGATCCATGGGGACGAGTCTAACGGGACGGCGAATCTCCCCCTGGAGACGCGACGGAGAGCAGGCGACGGCCGTCAGTTCGCGGCAGCGCGCCGGCGGCGTGCCAGCTCGTCGTCGCCACTGGTCAGGTCGGTGCGTTCGGTGGGCAGCTCGGTGAGCGAACCCTCCAGGTCACGCACGACACCATCCAGCGTGATGGCGAACATGCCCTGGCCGCCGCGCAGCAGGTCGAGTACCTCGTGCTCGCTCGTGCATTCGTAGACGGAGACGCCGTCACTCATCAACGTGATGCCGGTGAGGTTCTCGTCACCACGGGCGCGCAGGTGGTCGATGGCCTTGCGGATCTGCTGCAGCGAGATGCCGGCGTCGAGCAGGTTCTTGACCACGCGCAGCATGAGGATGTCCCGGAACGAGTAGAGCCGCTGCGTGCCCGAGCCGTCGGCGGACCGGATGCCAGGGGTGACCAGGCCGGTACGGGCCCAGTAGTCGAGCTGGCGGTAGGTGATGCCTGCGGCCGAGCAGGCGACGGGACCTCGGAAACCCGCGTCCTCGGGGACCGCCGAGAAGTCACCCTCGAAGAGTGCGTCCTGCACGAGGACGGACGACGGGGCCTCGGGAACGGGGTTGGTCACAATGGCCTCTTTCGTCGGATGGACAGCCTCGCACGAGCGGCTGCACACCTGACGGTAAGCGCCGAGCCCTCGTCCGTGCAATCTTCCGGGTCCGGCGTGTCGGGCGGGCCCAGGCCGCAGCCGCTGCCCCGAGAGCCCTCGAATCCTCTCCCGAACCGCATGTGACTAGGGACTGTCCTCACCGAAGTCATCCGCCTCGACCTTGTCGAGGAAGTTCTTGAACTCCTCGATGACGTCGCTGTCGCCCTCGAAAGCCTCAACGGCCAGTTGAGTCATGAGCTCGTCGGGGCACTCGAGCGGGAAACCCATCGTGTGGGAGAGGACGGCGATGTCCGAGAGCCGTCCGGGAACCGGTGCGCCGTCGATGACGAGCTCGGCGCTGAAGACGCCGTCGGACCATCCGGTGACGCGGCCGGTCAGCTCGTGCTCCCCGGTCACCGCCAGGGCCTGGGCGAAGAGCTCGTAGGTCCGCAGGCTCGGGTCGTCCCGGCTGTCGGGATCGGCCGCCGCGAACAACGCGGCAGCGACCTGGGCATCGACCCAGACCAGGAGGAAACGGCTGGTCCAGGCCTGGCCGAGCATGAGCACGGGCTGCTCGCTGGACTCCATCAGCTGCACCCCGACGATTGACAGTGTGACCATGATCAGTGCTCCAGGATCGTCTGGACGAGCGCGGCGTGGGCGTGGACGACCAGATTGGCGAGTTCGGCGATCACCTGGCTGTTGTTCCCGCCACGGCGTGACAGCGGCAGGGCGCCCTGTTCGATGAGCCCCGCCTCGTGCTCGGCGGCCTGCTTGATGGCTCGCATGTGGCGGGTGTCCATGCCGTAGTCCTGCAGGCGGCGTGCCACGACGCAGATCATGAGGGCATCACGCCCGTAGTACATGGAGTTGCGCCGCGGCAGCACCATCTGCTGTCGTTCCAGCTCGATGAGGGTGGCCTCGGGCAGACCTGATTCGCGGATGAGTTCACGCCGGGTCAGGCGCACCGTCTTGGGGGTCCGCTGCGCGGTGGTCGCCGTGGGCGCCGGATCCTCGGCGGGTCCTGACTGGGCCGGAGGCTGCGGGGGATTCTCGGCCGCAGGCGGCTGCTGGCCGGCGTCCATCATCTCCAGGTGCTCGCGGATGACCTTCAGGGGCAGGTACTGGTCGCGCTGGACGCGAAGAATGTACCGCAGCCGGTCGATGTCGGCCGGGGAGTACTTGCGGTAACCGGAAGGGGCCCGCTCGGGCGAGACGAGTCCTTCGGTCTCAAGGAAACGGATCTTCGAGATCGTGATGTCGGGAAACTCGGCCTTGAGGGTCTCGACCACACGGCCGATACCGACGAGCTGAGCCGGGGGCATCAGCGAAGTCCGAGCTCACTCACGAAGAAGACCATCCGGAACTTCCCGATCTGCACTTCCTCACCGTGGCGCAGGACGGCCGAGCCGTCGACGAGGGTCCGGTTCACATAGGTGCCGTTGAGACTGCCCAGGTCCGTGATCGTCACGCCGTCCCGGCCCATGACGAACTTGGCGTGGTGCCGTGACACCGTGATGTCGTCGAGGAAGATGTCGCAGTCGGGGCTGCGACCGGCCAGCGTCTCTGGCTGGTCGAGCAGATAGCGGGCACCGACGTCGGGGCCACGGGTGACGACGAGCAGGGCATGGCCGGCGGGCAGCGCGTGCACCGCGGCGGAGTCCTCGGCGCTGATCTCGGCGTGGGGGGCATCCTCGTCGATGGCCGGGATGACCGACGTGGTGTCGGACGCGGTGCTCAGCCGCTCGCCGCACTGGGCGCAGAAATTGCTGCCGTCGGCGTTCTCGTGGCCGCACTTGGCGCAGATCATCATGATGTGACTCCCCCGTCGGACGCTGTGGCTTGGCCCTGCCACCATGGTAGCGGGAACCGGTGGCTGGCTACTGCTGCACGAGACCGGCACGTCCGGCCGCGTCGAGCAGATCGTCGGTGCCGGACTGTTCGGCCAGCTCGACCTCGAACAGCCAGCCCTCGCCGTACGGCGAGGCGTTGATGGTCTCAGGCGCGGCGATGACGGTCTCGTTGACGGCGCTCACCACACCAGTGACGGGCGAGTGGACGTCGCGGACCGAGGTCGTCGATTCCAGCCCGCCGCAGGCGTCACCGGCGACGAGCTCGTTGCCGACGGTGGGCAGGTCGACATGGACGACGTCCCCCAGGGCATCGACCGCACCGTCGGTGATACCGACGCGGACGATCGCGCTGCCCTCCTCGAAGCGAACCCACTCGTGCTCGCTGCTGTACCGAAGTCCAGCCGGGAACTGCGCCATGTCCTCACCCTTCCGGCAGAGCCTGAAGCCTCCGGCGCGCCCGCAGTGGAGCCGCGGTCGCGCGTGCGGCAGGTGAGCGCGGGCCCACCTGCCGCACAGTCAATCATCGTCCCGGACGGACGGTCCACCCGGGCACGCACCGCCAGACACTGTACACAAGAAGTGCACAGGAAATGCTCGGTCAGGGACGCAGGGCGCCCCGCCGGGAGGAGCGGGTGCGCAGGCTCGGGAACCTCCAGCGGCTGCTCAGCCGCATCCTCGCCGAGTTGAGCCGTGCGGTGCGGTACATCTGCACGATCTGCGGGCCGATCTGGGACCAGTCGAAACGGGCGGCCTGGGCCCTGCCGCGCTCCAGACGCAGGTCGCGGGGCTCGGACAGGCTGCGCAGGATCGCCCGTGAGGCGCTGGCCGAGTTGCCGTTGCGGAAGACGTGACCGACGATGCCCTCGTCGTCGGTGAGGACGTCGACGAAGGCCGGCAGGTCGGAGGCGACGACAGGGGCACCGCAGGCCAGTGCCTCCAGCAGCACGATGCCGAAGCTCTCCCGGCCGGTCTGCGGGGCGATGTAGACGTCGGTGTGGCCCAGCCAGTAGTTGCGGGCCTCGTCGTCCAGTCCGCCGAGGAAGCGCACGCCCTGCTCCGAGCGCGCCGACCCCGAGCCGATGACGATGACGTCCAGGTCGGGGAACTGGGCCCGTACCAGGGGAAGCGCCGGGGTGAGCACCTCGAAGCCCTTGCGGGGCTCGTCGTAGCGGCCGAGGAAGGTCAGGCGCGGCGCGTCCCCGCCCCGCCAGCGGCCCTGGACGGGTTCCAGCGGGTAGTCGTCCACGTGGATGCCGTTGCCGATGATCACCGGGTTGACGCCGGAGTGCTCGTGGGCCACTTTCGCGGCGGCCTCGGAGACCGCGATCGAGGCGTCGATGCGGCTGACGACGCTCGGCAGGATCGAGTTGACCATCCTGATGGCCCGCAGCGTCGGCATCGCCGTGTGGAACGTGGTGATGACCGGACGGTCCGTCAGGTAGAGCGCCATCAATCCGATGTTGGGGCCGATGGGCTCGTGCAGGTGCACGACGTCGAAGTGGCCCGAGTCGAGCCACCGCTTGACCTTCGCGGCCGGGCCCGGGCCGAAGTTGATCCTGGCCACCGATCCGTTGAAGTTGATCGGGACGGCGTGCCCGGCGCTGGTGAACTCCTCCGGGTGCAGGCCGGTCTCTGCCAGCAGGGCAGGGCTCGCCTGGCCCGGGGCCAGGATCGAGACCTCGTGGCCGTGCTTCTTGAGCCAGCAGGCCAGTCCGAGGACATGATTCTGCACGCCACCGGGATACGTGAAGGAATAGGGGCAGACGATCCCCACCCTCATGCGCTCACCCCCTTGAAGAATCTCTGCAGCATGAGCCAGCTCACGGTGTGCCCGCTGACCTGCTCGCTGAAGAAATCGGCCAATTCTTGCATGATGAGCGGCAATCCGTCAGCCCCGTGGGCCACCTTCAGTGGTTCGGTGACGAGGACGTGGAGCCTGCCGAGCCGGTCGAACCAGGTCACCACGCCGAACAGGGGGCGATGGCTCTGCTGGGCCAGGAGCCCGGCCCCGGGGGGCATCGTGATCTCGGCGTCCCCGCCGGGCAGCTGCCAGGTGACCGGCACGCCCCTGCGGCTGAAGTCACGGTCGGCGACGAGGCAGACGACACGGCCCTCGTCCAGGTCGGCGCGCAGCCGCGGGAAGACTGAACGATCCTTGACGTTGTAGATGCGGAAACCGAGCCTGCTGCGCAGATCACGGAAGTACTCGAACTGGCCATCGGGCAGCCCCTCCGCGACCGAGCTGACCGGCAGCCCCTCGAGGCAGGCGAAGGCACCCACGAGGTCCCAGCTGCCCATGTGCGGAAGGGCCGCGACGATACCGCCCTCCTCGTGGACGGCCTTGAGGCGCTCCCAGGCGTCGGGGTTCTCCAGGACGATACGGCGGCGGATGCGGCGTTCGCTCCACCCGGCGAGCTGGAGCGAGATCATCGTGTTCTCCATCCAGCCGGTCATTGCCCGATAGGTGGCTCGCGGTCCGGGCGCACGCCCCTGGACGCGCTCGTAGTTGAGTTGCCACTGGCGCACGGTCCGGTTGGGCCTCAGGACGAGCACGGCCGCCCCGATGACGCTGACGGGACGCCAGAACCACCCTGGCAGGTGCGCCCCGGCCTTGAGGACCATCAGCATGCTGGGTCGGTGGTGGCGACGGGCGCTCACTCCAGGCGCTCCCCGGCCTGCGACGGGGCCTTGGTGGCACGGCGGACGAGCATCATGCGCTGGGCGACGGTGATGACCCCGGCGATGGCCAGGATGATGAGGCAGACCGGCAGCCCCCAGTCGACGCCGATCCCGGTGAGCATGGCACCGAGCAGGCTGAGGAGCAGACGGTCGGCGCGACCGGCCAGACCACCGTTGACCTCGTAGCCGAGGGACTCGCCGCGGGCCTTGGTGTAGCTGGTCACCTGGCCGAGCACGAGGGTGGCGAGAGCCAGCCCCGCCCACCAGACGTTGTTGCCGGCGCCGACGAAGTAGAGCGCCAGGCCACCCATGACCGCCCCGTCGGCGATGCGATCGAGGGTGCTGTCGAGGAAGGCGCCCCAGTCCGAGCTCCGGCCGCTGGTGCGCGCCATGATGCCGTCCAGCGAGTCGGAGAAGATGAAGACGAGCAGCAGCAGGACGCCCTGCCACAGCCACCCGTTCGGGAAACAGATCAGCGAGACCGCGACGACTCCGATGGTGCCCGCCCAGGTGACCATGTCGGGCGTGACACGGGCCTTGAGCAGGGCGAGTGCGATCGGTGACATGACCTTCGTCCAGCGGGAGCGAAGATGCTCAAGCATGCGTGACCTCCTGGTGTGGGCCGAACAGTTCGGCCCACGCATCGGTGAAGAGCCTGCGCGTGTCGGACAGGAGCTGGGGGACGGCCTTGGTCCGTCCGACGATGGGCAGGAAATTCGTGTCCCCAAGCCATCGAGGCACGACGTGCTGGTGGAGGTGAGCGGCGATACCGGCGCCCGCGGCCTCACCCTGGTTCATACCGATGTTGAACCCGGCGGGGGCCGAGACGTGCCTGGCGACCGTGACGGCCTGCTTGGTCAGCTGGGCGATCTCACCGGCCTCGTCCTCGGTGGTGTTCACGTACCCGGCCACGTGCCGGTAGGGGCAGACGAGCAGGTGCCCGGGGTTGTAGGGGTACAGGTTGAGCACGACGAAGGCCGTCCGGCCGCGCCGGACGATGAGCGAGGCCTCGTCGTCGCCGATCCGCGGCGCCCGGCAGAAGGGGCACTGCGGGCCGGCCCCGGAGTCGCTCGGCTTGCCCTCACCGCCGACGTAGCCGGCCCGGTGCGGGGTCCACAACCGCTGAAGGGCGTCAGGGACGCCGGGCAGGTTCTCGACCCACTCGACGGCCCCGGCTGTGGTGCCCGGGGGCTCCGGCTCACTCACCTGAGTTCGCCTGCCCCGGTGCCGTCGGGTCCTCGTTGGCGCGTGCGGCGATGTGCCCGACGATCCGGTCGACGGCCTCGTCGACGTCGACGCCGTTGAACTGGCTGCCGTCACGGAAACGGAAGCTGACCGCGCCGGCCGCGCGGTCGCTCTCCCCCGCGATGAGCATGAAGGGCACCTTCTGCCGGGTGGCGTTGCGGATCTTCTTCTGCATCCGGTCGTCGGAGTCGTCGACCTCGACACGCACCCCCCTGGTCTTGAGCCTGGCGGCGACCTCGTGCAGGTAGTCGTTGAACTCGCCGGCGACCGGGATGGCGACGACCTGGACCGGGCTCAGCCAGGCCGGGAAGGCCCCGGCGTAGTGCTCGGTGAGCACGCCGATGAAGCGCTCTACCGAGCCGAGCTTGGCGGAGTGGATCATCACGGGGCGCCGACGCGAACCATCGGAGGCGGTGTACTCCAGGTCGAAGCGCTCGGGCTGGTTGAAGTCGTACTGGATGGTCGACATCTGCCAGGTGCGGCCGATGGCGTCCTTCACCTGGACCGAGACCTTCGGCCCGTAGAAGGCGGCCCCGCCCGGGTCCGGCACGAGCTGCAGACCGGTGGCCCGGCAGGCCCGTTCGAGGACCCGGGTTGCTTCCCGCCAGTCCTCGTCCGAGCCGATGAACTTGTCCTTGTGGGAGCCCTCCTCGTCACGGGTGGACAGTTCCAGGTAGAAGTCGTCCAGCCCGAACGCCTCGAGAATGGACAGGAAGAAGGCGATCTGCTCGGTGATCTCCGTCTCGGCCTGCTCGGGCGTGCAGTAGGTGTGGGAGTCGTCCTGGGTGAATCCGCGCATCCGGGTCAGGCCATGGACGACACCGGACTTCTCGTAGCGGTAGTCGCGGCCCATCTCGAAGAAGCGCAGCGGCAGTTCCCGGTAGGAACGCCCGCGGGAACGGAAGATGAGGTTGTGCATCGGGCAGTTCATGGCCTTGAGGTAGTAGTCCTGGCCCGCCCTGGTGAGTTCACCGTCCGCGTCGTGTTCCTCGTCCACGGTCATCGGCGGGAACATCGTGTCGGCGTAGTAGGGCAGGTGGCCCGAGGTGTGGAAGAGGCCGCCCTTGCTGATCTCGGGGGTGTGAACGAAGTCGAAGCCGGCTTCGAGGTGGCGGCCGATCACATAGGACTCGATCTCGTGGCGCAGGATGCCGCCCTTGGGGTGGAAGACCACCAGGCCGGGACCGATCTCCTCGGGGAAGCTGAACAGATCGAGTTCGGCGCCCAGTTTCCGGTGGTCGCGCCGGGCGGCCTCGGCCATGCGCTCCTGGTATGCCTTGAGGTCCTCTCTGCTGGCCCAGGCGGTGCCGTAGACGCGCTGCAGCGTGTCCCTGCTCTGGTCCCCGCGCCAGTAGGCGGCGCTGGTGCGGGTCAGGGCGACGGCCTTGATGTAGCCGGTGTGCGGCACGTGCGGGCCACGGCACAGGTCCTTCCAGGCGACGGTGCCGTCGCGGCGGACGTTGTCGTAGATGGTCAGTTCTGCGCCGCCCACCTCGACCTGCGAACCGTCCTGCACCCCGGGGCGGCCCTTGTCCGTGATCAGCTCGATCTTGAAGGGCTCGTCGGCCTCCTCGCTGAGGGCCTGTTCCTCGGTGACGACGCGACGAACGAAGCGCTGACGCTGCTTGATGATCGTCTGCATCCTCTTCTCGACGGCCTTGAGGTCCTCCGGGTTGAGCGGATCGGTCTTGAAGTCGTAGTAGAAGCCGTCGGTGATGGGCGGGCCGATGCCGAGGCGGGCCTGCGGGAAGATCTCCTGCAGCGCCTGGGCGGTCACGTGCGCGGCGGAGTGACGAATGATGGCCAGCCCCTCCTCGCTGGCGGCCAGGACCGGTTCGATCCGGTCACCGTCGGACAGTTCGGTGGCCAGGTCGCAGGTCTCGCCGTTGACGCGCATGGCGACGACGGACTTGTCATCGCCGAACAGGTCGAGGCCCGTGCTGCCCGCACCGACCACCTTCGGCTCATCCTGGCGATCACTGGCGATGATGACTGATACCGACACTTCTGTTCCTTTCGGCGGCGAACCGGGCCGCCCGTGGTCGATCACCCGCCTGCGGCGGGAAGCAGTCCCATGCTGGGACCTCGTACATTCTGCCCCATTGAGCTGGCCGTACGGCGGATCTCGCCGCCTGCCGGTCAGGCGCGGGGCCGCCTCCGGCATCCGGGACATCAGCCCTGGGGCGGCCTTTCCCGACCGGACATGCCAGTCGTGAGGGCGGTCCCGCCGGGCGGGAGCGGAATTCTGGCTGAGACCGCAGATGGAGAGGGAACCATTGTGCGATACTCACGAGACATGAGCGATCCCCAGAACCCGAACGAGGCCACCTCCGCCGCCGATGGCGCCGGCGGTTCGTGGCAGCCCAATGATCCCAACGCCGCGCAGCAGCCCGGCACAGGCCAGGATGCCATCAACCAGACGTACGGCCCCGCACCGGCGCAGGGCCAGTCGCAGTTCCAGCAGCAGGCTCCAGGCCAGTTCCCGCCCAACGGCCAGCCCTCTCAGCAGGGCCAGCCACCCTTCCAGCCGAACGGCCAGCCCCCTCAGCAGGGCCAGCCACCCTTCCAGCCCAACGGCCAGCCCCCTCAGCAGGGCCAGGTTCCGCCCGCCGCAGCCGCAATGGGCAGCAGCGTCCCGGCCAAGAGCGGCAACGTGGTGCTCAAGCGCATCATCGGCATCGTGGTGGTGGTCGCCCTGGCCATCGGCGGCAGGCTCGTCTACGGCTGGATCACGGCCACGCACGACGCCACCAAGGACGTCGGGCAGTGCGTGGCCCTGTCCGGCACCAAGGACGACGTCAAGACCGAACGCGTCGACTGCAGCACCGAGGGTGCCTACTACGTCGCCAAGGCCGGTTCGGACGTGACCTGCACCGACGTGGCCGACACCGAGAAGAACATCGGCGGCGTCTACGACGAGATCACCATCACGAGCAATGGCACGAGGGCCAGCATGTGTCTGGTGCCCCAGATGATGAAGGACGCCTGTTACCCGACTGAGACAAGCGATCTGAGTTTCCAGAGCGTCGACTGCAGCAGTACCGAGGCCTACTTCCGCATCGATGAGATCATCGAGGAGTACGACGCGACCTGCCCGGACACCTCCACGAGCGGGCTGACCTACGACGAACCCGGCCGCACCTACTGCATCTCCATTCCCGAATAAGCCCGGCCGGGCGGGCGATGCCCGTCCGCCGCCCCCGCTGATCCGCGGGGCGGCGGGCACACACGAAGACCCCCGGTGAGGAACCGGGGGTCTTCATCATGGTGGGCGACACTGGGTTTGAACCAGTGACCTCTTCCGTGTCAGGGAAGCGCGCTACCACTGCGCCAGCCGCCCGAGGTGGAGACGGGATTTGAACCCGTGTATACGGATTTGCAGTCCGCTGCCTCGCCTCTCGGCCACTCCACCGGGTGAAGAGCTTGCCTCCACCACGAAGCTTCATGGTCAGTGGATGGGGCCAAGGCCTCTCCGAGCGGACGACGGGACTCGAACCCGCGACCCTCACCTTGGCAAGGTGATGCTCTACCAACTGAGCCACGTCCGCATCGCTTTCACGAGGTTTCCCTCGACGAAGCGCGGAGACCACAATAGCGAACTCATCCGGACAGCACAAATCGAACGCTGCGAGCGATTGCCCCGCTCCCGTCAACAGTGACCTGACCAGGTGCTTCACCATAGGACGAGCGGGCGGACAGGCCGGGGCAGAGCAACCGGACACGAAGCGCGCCCCTCGAGTGAGGCCGTACGAGCCCAGGGACGCCTGACCCGCCCACGACCTACCCCGCCGACGGGACGACGTCCCGCAGCGCCGGGGGAACCCGCCGCGAGGGATCGGCCCCCGCGAGGACCCATGGCAACGGATTTGTCCAGACCTGAAGCGGTGCGCTAGCTTTGGCCAAGCCGGGCGATTGGCGCAGCGGTAGCGCGCTTCGTTCACACCGAAGAGGTCACTGGTTCGAACCCAGTATCGCCCACTGATAACTCTTTCCACTTCCTGGATGAGGGTTGTCGGCAGTGCGCCCCGCAGTTCTTTCAGTGCGCCGGTCGACAACCGATCCGACCCTGAATCCCGCTCCGGGCACCCTTGCTCTCTCTGACAAGCGACTGAGACGGCATGCGCGGCCGGCGCCGACCGACCCGGGTAGCGCGACTGCTCCGACACGCCATGGTCCAGACCCGCGGGAAACGTCCAGATCGAGGGTCGAGCAGAAAAATCTTTCGCCCCCAACACCCCGGAGAGCTCAGCCATGGCGGGCCGCACAGCCAAGCGGATTCATTTTCTTGTGTCACATCGTGGACATCCAACTTGCTATTCGCGGAAAAATGTCCGACAGTTGAGACACCACGGCAACGGCGCCGCCCTGACAGTAACAAGAGATAAGGGCACGCTATGACTGCACCAGCACTGATTCTGTTGGCCGACGGCGCCGAGGAGATACGGTTGCTGCGCAAGCGGATGCAGATCCAGCGCCCCGAGTTGCCCATCCATCTCGCATTCCTCGATCAGTGCCCGCCGAGCGGGCCCCAGGTCATCAGCGCCCTGGCGTCCCGCGGAACACGCGAGGCGGCGTTCGTCCCCATGTCCCTGACCCACGCCGTCGACGTGGGACAGGCCGCCAGTGACATGTTCGAACGCGTCCGTGCTGCTCACCCCGACATGAATCTCGCCATGGCCCGCCCGATCGGTCCGGCCGCCGAACTCCTCAGCATCCTGGACCTGCGCCTGCGCAATGCCCTGTCGAGCTGCCATGCCCTCGAACTGGACGGCCTCGTGCTGGCCACGCCGAACAGCGGCGACGTCCGCGGGCAGGGTCTCATCGCCCGCCGCGCCCGCCAGTGGAGCTCTCACCACAGGCTGCCGGTCGCCATGGCCAGTGTCGACGGCTCCGGCTCATCCATCGCTGCGGCGATCAACCTGCTGCGTGAACAGGGGCGCAGGGCCATCGCGGTCGGTGCACTGTTCCTCACCGCATCGGAGAGCTTCATGGCGGCTGTCGAGCAGGCCTTGTCAGCGGGTGCCCTGACTGTCAGCGCCCCCCTCGGCGCCGACGAACGCATCATCGAGCTCGTCATGAGCCGGTACTCGTTCACCGCCATGGACATGCTCGACGCCGTGCCGGCCGACGAGCACCTGGGCGACGACGTCATCACCAGCTCCCTCGAACTGGTCGCTCTCTGAGCACGTGACCCAGCGATCCCACCTTTTCTCCCGGCCTCTGCCCTTCGAGGCGCAGAGCTAGTCTCGGGGCAACGAACAGGAGGAAGACATGGGTGACTACCCCGTCGAGAAGAGCGACGAGCAGTGGCGCGCGGAACTGAGCCCGCAGGAGTTCCACGTGCTCCGTCAGTGCGGCACCGAGGCCCCGTTCACCGGAGAGTACGACGAGCACTTCGCCGAGGGCGTCTACAGCTGCCGTGCGTGCGGCGCGGAACTCTTCCGCTCCCAGACCAAATTCGCCTCCCACTGCGGCTGGCCCAGCTTCTACACCCCGCTGGCGGCCGACCGCGTGCGCTACCTGGCCGACACCTCGATCCCCGGCCGCCCGCGCACCGAGGTGCGGTGCGCCAACTGCGGTTCACATCTGGGCCACGTCTTCGAGGGGGAGGGCTACGACACCCCCACCGACCAGCGTTACTGCATCAACTCGATCAGCCTGCGATTCGCCCCGGCCGCGGGTGCCTGAGACCATCCACGGGCGATGGTCGAGCCCTCCCCCGCCAGCTGCGGCGCCGCGGCGTGGCGTCCAGGGCAGCGGGTGAGCAGAATCGTAGGGTCAGGGCATGCCCACCGACCTACGTGATCGCCTCGGGGACGACGGCTTCCGCCGTGTCATCACCGAGCTCGAGGCATTCGGATGGAGACCCGACGTCAACGTCGAGGAGATCGGCACCCCCCAGCGCATCGCCCCCTACGGCTACGCACTGGAAGCAGAACTGGGAACCGATGCGGAGGAGTACGGATCAGGACGGCTCATCCTGCTGCACGATCCAGCGGGCAATGACACCTGGGACGGTGACTGGCGGATCGTCACCCTGGTGCGGGCCGGCACGGACGCGGACATGGTCGCCGACTCCCTCATCGCCGAGGTGGCCTGGAGCTGGCTCGTCGAGGCGCTCGGCGAATGCGGTGCGGTCTTCACCGCGCCTGCTGGCACGGTGACCACCGTGACGAGCCGCTCGTTCGGCTCGATGAGCACCGAGGCCAATCGCGACGAGATCGAGATCCGGGCGAGCTGGACCCCGCTCATCAACGATCCCTCCGACATCACCGGCCACCTTCGCGCGTGGCAACAGCTCATGTGCCAGGCGGCCGGCATGCCGCCGCTGCCCGAGAAGGTCACTCCGATCCGCGTCAACCTCTCAGTGACAGGAACAGGATGAAGGACACCGACGGCGCGCAGCACGCCACGACTGAACGCGACGGACTGATCGACCCGGATTCCGGCCTGCCCGTCCTGGCCGTCCCAGGGGAGGGACTGCCTCCCCTCGTCGACACGGCCGAGAAGCTCGCCGAATGCGTCCAGGTCCTCGGGGCCGGCACCGGACCGGTGGCCATCGACACCGAACGCGCCCAGAGCTTCCGGTACAGCGGCCGGGCCTATCTGCTGCAGATCCGCCGCCACGGATGCGGCACCTGGCTCATCGACCCACAGGCCTTCGAGCCCGGGGACGGCTCCGTCGCGGACCTCAGTACGCTGCGCGAGGCGATCACGGACAGCGAATGGGTCATCCACGCCGCCAACTCCGACCTGCCCTGCCTGAGCGAGCTCGGTCTGCTGCCCGAGAGACTGTTCGACACCGAACTGGCCGGGCGCCTGCTCGGCATGCCGCGGGTCGGGCTGGGCCCGATGGCGGAGACATTCTTCGGCGTCCACCTTCTCAAGGAGCACTCGGTCGCCGACTGGTCCAAGCGCCCCCTGCCCGCCGACTGGATCGCCTATGCGGCACTCGACGTCGAGCTGCTCGTCGAACTGCGCGATCTGCTGTGGCGCCAGCTGCACGAGCAGGGCAAATGGGGCTGGGCGCAGCAGGAGTTCCAGCACATGATCGACGCTCACCGTGAGCCCCCCACACCGCCCGCCGAACCATGGCGCCACGTCAACGGCCTGCACTCGGTGCGCACCCGCCGTGGCCTGGCGCTGGTGCGCGAGATCTGGACCGAACGCGACCGGGTGGCCCGCGAACTGGACCGGGCACCGGGCAAGATCCTGCCCGACAAGGCGATCAGCGAACTGGCCAGCCAGATCACCAAGAACACCCCCGACGTGCCCGGGATGGCTCAGATGAACGCCGTCATGGGTTTCAAACGCCGCAACGCCCGCCGCTACCGCGGCCGCTGGCTCGCGGCCGCGGGGCGAATCGCCGCGATGAGCGAGTCCGAGCTACCGCGTCTGCGGGTTCCCCACGAGGGCCCCTCCCCTCAGCCGCGCAACTGGCAACGCACCAATCCGGACGCATGGCGCCGCTGGCAACGCGTGCGCCCTGCGATGAACCGCCTGGCCAAGGCCCTGGACGTACCGCCGGAGAATCTCATCGCACCCGAGACGCTGCGCCGGCTGGCCTGGGAGCCGCTGGAGACGGTCGACCGCGAGCATGTCGCTGCTCGTCTGGCCGCCCACGGCGCGCGCGGATGGCAGTGCCGGCTGACCGCGCCGGTGATCGTCGCCGCGCTGGGCTCCACGCCGCGTTGAGCACAGGCGAGGAGCTGGTGATCCCCGTACGATCAGGAAAGCCCGTGCCCCAGCCCCGCCCATGACGCGGCGACGGACTCGGCGATCCGCTCAGCGGTGAGACCGATGTCGGCCAGCACCTCAGCGCGGGAGCCGACCGGCAGATACTCCTGGGGGACGCCGAACTGGCGCACGGGGACATTGACGCCCCTGGCGTTCATGGCGAGTTGGAGCTGCGAACCGACGCCGCCGACGACCTGATTGTCCTCGATCGTCGCAACCAGGGAGTACTGCGCGACCAGCTGCAGCAGCGCATCGGTCACCGGCAACGACCACAGCGGGTCGGCGACGGTGACGGACAGTCCCCTCCCCTCCAGTGCCCTGGCGACGGCAAGGGCGGTACCGGCCAGCTGGCCGTAACCGATGACGAGCACCTCGGGCCGCTCCCCCGCCGCCAGCACGTCGATGCCGTCACTGCTCGCGACGGCCTCGATCGGGTCGGGCAGTTTCTCCTTGGAGTAGCGGATGACGCTGGGGGCGTCCTCGATACCGACGGACTGGCGCAGCGCCTCACGCAGACGGACCTCGTCACGCGGGGAGGCCAGGTGGACACCGGGCACGATGCCGACGATGGAGCAGTCCCAGACGCCGTCGTGGCTGGGGCCGTCCGGGCCGGTCACACCGGCGCGATCGAGGACGACTGTGACACCCAGCCGGTGCATGCCCACGTCGAGCAGCAGCTGGTCGAAGGCCCTGTTGAGGAAGGACGAGTAGACCGCGACGACCGGGTGCAGGCCGGCACGGGCCAGGCCGGCGGCCAGTCCCATGGCATGTTGTTCGGCGATGCCGACATCGAAGACGCGGTCCGGGTAGGCGGCGGCGAAACGGCCCAGTCCCACCGGGTGGAGCATGGCGGCGGTGATCGCCACGAGATCGTCGCGTTCGGCACCGAGCTCGACGAGCTCGGCCCCGAAGGCGTCGGTCCAGGTGGCCTGCACCGACGGGGTGAGGGGCTCACCGGTGCACTCGTTGATCCTGCCGATGGCATGGAAGAAATCGCGTTCGTGGTTCTCCGCCGGGGCGAATCCCTTGCCCTTCTGGGTGATGGCGTGCACGATGACCGGCCCGCCGAAGCCCTTCGCCTGGCCCATGGCGACGACCAGCGCCTGCAGGTCGTGGCCGTCGATGGGGCCGATGTACTTCAGACCGAGATCGCTGAACAGGCCCTGGGGGGCGAGCACGTCCTTCAAACCGATCTTGAGGCCGTGCAGGAGATCGTAGGCGGGTCTACCGACGAGCGGAGCACGCGAGACGGTCGTCTTCACATTCTCCATGGCCTTCTCGTACCGGGGATCGGTGCGCAGGCCGGACAGCTGCCTGGACAGGCCACCCACCGTCGGCGAGTAGGACCGGCCGTTGTCGTTGACGACGATGACCATCGGCAGCCCTGGATCGGCGGCGATGTTGTTGAGCGCCTCCCAGGCCATTCCGCCGGTGAGCGCGCCGTCACCGACGACGGTGACGACCGTCCGATTCGCACGCCCGGTCAGTCTGAAGGCCCGCGCCATGCCCTCGGACCAGCTGAGGCCCGCCGAGGCGTGCGAGTTCTCGACCCAGTCGTGCTCGGACTCGTCCCTGTTCGGATAGCCGGACAACCCGCCCTTCTGGCGCAGCGCGCCGAACTCAGCGGCACGACCGGTGAGGATCTTGTGGACGTAGCTCTGGTGTCCGACGTCGAAGACGATCGGGTCCTTCGGGGAGTCGAAAACCATGTGAATGGCCATGGTCAGCTCGACGACACCCAGGTTCGGACCGAGATGCCCGCCGGTGCGCGCGACGTTCGTGACGAGGAACCGGCGGATCTCGTCGGCGAGCGCCCGTAGCTCCTCGTCGCTGAGCGTTCGCAGGTCCGAGGGTTCACGGATACGGTCCAGCAGCGCCATGTGCGCCAGTCTAGAGTGAGACGCACCCCGGGCCGCGGCAGGTCCATCGAGCACCGGCAGGACACGCCACGCAGATTTTCCACGGCCCAACCCACACTTTTGCCTGGAGCCCCGTTATGGTGGGTTATGGCGTCATCGGGGAGGGCAGGACCGAACCGCTGTGACGAGGAAGCCAGGCAGTCGCTCAGAATGACCGGACACCATGCACCAGCAACCGATGGCCAGCGGCCAGCCGGCAGGACCACCCTGCCCGTCACCGAGCTCGTCGGTTCCCTGGCCGATGTCGTCGCGCAGGTTCACGCGACCCTCGGACCGGACCAGAGCGGCCTGTGCGTGCACCGCTGTCTGACCGCGACACGCTGCCAGACCGTCCAGATGCAGGTCCGTCCCGCCGAAGAGCTCCAGCCGATGACCTGCCTGCTCGACCCCGGCAGCACCTGCATCCTGACCGGGCCGCGGCTGAAGTGCCCGCGCGCGATGGACGAGAAGGACGTCGTCCGGGTGGGGCTCGGCACCGACGACGAGTTCGGCTGGTTGTGGCACGCACGCCTGGGCGGCACCGACCCGAGCCGCCGGCAGGCCGAGGAACTCGTGCTGGTGGCGATGGCCGGCATGGCCGAGCGCCTCATCGCCAGGGCCGTTCGCGCGGATGACTCCGAGGCGCGCATGATCGCCAACGAACGCGAGCGGATCTCCCGAGAACTGCACGACGGGGTCGCCCAGGTGCTCGGCTCGGCCCACCTGAGGCTTTCCTCCCTGGCCGAGCGGGGCGAGTTCGGGGACGAGACGGCCAGGGAACTCACCCAGATCGGCCAGGACTGTGCCATGGCCTACTCCGACGTCCGGGAGGCCATCTGGGACCTGCGCATGCCGGAGGAGATGACCGGTTCGCTGAGCTCGGGCATCCAGTCAGCGGCCGGCGCCTTCGAACGCCGCAGCGGCATCACCTGCCGTCTCGAGCTGGCCGAGCCGGACGTACCCCTGGCGGCCGGGGCACGTCTGCAGCTGCTGCGCGTCGTGCAGGAGGCGCTCACCAATGTGCGCAAGCACGCGCACGCACGTTCCGTGGACCTGACGATGCGCGCCAATCCGAGCAGCATCACCGTCAACATCAGCGACGACGGAATCGGCTTCGAGGATCCTGCCCCCGGCCCCGGCCGCTTCGGCCTGCTGTCGATGCGTGAACGCATCGAGGAGATCGGCGGACACCTGAGCATCATGAGCATCCCGGGGGCGGGCACCTGTGTCAGCGCAGTCGTCCCTCTCGCCGTTTCCGACGAGGGCCTGCGTGAGGAAAGGACGCATGCATGAACACGATCCCGGCGGAGCCGGAACCCACGAATCCGATCCGCGTCGTCATCTCCGATGACCAGACGCTCTTCCGCCGAGCAGTCAGCGCCCTCATCGACCGTGAGGACGACATGACGATCGTCGGTGAGGCCTCCAACGGACTGGAGGCCCTGGAGGCCGTTGCCTCCAGCGGACCGGACGTGGCGATCCTCGATCTCGAGATGCCGGTCATGAACGGGGCCCGGGCCGCCAGGCTGCTGCGTGAGCGGCACCCCGGACTGAAGATCGTCATGCTCACCGTGCACGACGAGAACGAGCTGCTGACCGAGGCCATCCGGGCCGGCGCGGACGGCTATCTGCTCAAGGATCTCGAACCGGCCGAGTTGCTGCAGATGATCCGCGGCGTCATGGCAGACCAGTCCCCCTTGTCGCCGCGGCTGGTGAGCGGCCTGCTCAACCAGCTGCGCGGCGGCCTGGACGTGCAGAAGGTCATCGTCCCCGAACCGGACACCGCACACGGACTGAGCCGCCGCGAACTCGAGATCATGACGCTCGTGTCCAAGGGCATGTCGAACCGCGAGATCGCCACGCACCTGACCATCACCGAGGGCACGGTCAAGAACCACGTGCACAACGCATTGCGCAAGCTCGGCATGAGCAACCGCAACCAGGCCGCCGCGTACATCATCCGCAACGGCCTGAACGCCAGGGTCTGACCGGCCGCGCGATCACCGCGGCGACCGCCCCCGGCCAGCGCCCTTGTGCCCTTTCTGTGCCCAGTTTGTGCCCTCCGCCCCATGGACGCGACAGCCCGTCTCCATCAGGATTGAGTCAGGGACAATTCACACTGCCGTGGGGGTGGGTGACCATGACGAGCGGACACCGGGCATCTGGTGTGTTGACTGCTGCGCGTCATTGGTTGCCCGGGATCATGGGGCTTCTCATCGGCGCCCTGGTGGGCCTGGCGGCGTTCACGTTCGTCTACGCCAACGGCCTGTCCTACCTGGGCCATGACCCCAAGGCCTGCGCCAGCTGCCACGTGATGCAGGACTACTACGACGCCTACAACGCCGGGGCCCACCACCACGTGGCGGGGTGCAACGACTGCCACACCCCCCACGATCTGGTCGGCAAGTACGCCGTCAAGGCCGAGAACGGCCTGCACCACTCGATCGCCTTCACCTCCGGCAACTACCCGCAGAACATCCGGGCGCGCGACGTCTCCTTGCAGATCATCAACAACAACTGCATCTACTGCCACGGCGGCTTCACCCACGACGTGCTGGCCAGCCAGCGGGACGGCGACCAGATCATGTGCATCCGATGCCACCAGGGGGTGGGCCATGACGTGCGGGGCAAGTGATCCCAGCGTCCCGGCCCTCCGGCCCGGGCAGCCAGAACAGTCAGCACACCGAGCACAGGCACAGGAGGTGAGAAGAGGATGAGCGGATCGAACCAGTCACAGTACAGACCGCGGGTCTCGCGCATGAGCAAGACCGCGTTGTTCATCGTGTTCCTCATCGCCGGAGCCCTGGTCGTGGCCGGTATCGTCGCGCTGCTCACGAGCATCTTCAATCACAAGCAGGAGGGCAGGGAGCAGTTCACCCAGGTCGTCGCGCTCGACGAGACGGTGGTCGACCCGGCAGTGTGGGGGCAGAACTTCCCCGAGCAGTACGAGTCGTACATGAAGACGAGCGACCCGCGCTCCGGGAACTACTTCCCCAGGACCCCGACCGCCGATGATCCCCGCGAATGGCTCAGCTACGACAACCTGGCCAACGACGAGCGGCTGGTGACCATGTGGTCCGGCTACCCGTTCTCGGTGGACTACACCGAGCCCCGCGGGCACAACTGGATGCTCATCGACCAGCGCTACACCAAGCGGACGACGCAGTTCAAGCAGCCCGGTTACTGCCTCAACTGCCACGTCAGCACGCCGAAACTGTTCAACGATCTGGGTGACGGCGACGCCGAGGCCGGCTGGGCGAAGATGAACGCGATGACCTACGACGACGCCTACGAGATCGCCAAGCACAACGGCGCGGTGGCCTGCATCGACTGCCACGATCCGGCGACGACGGAACTGCGCGTCACCCGCCCGGCCTTCGAGAAGGGCATCGCCGCCTACAAGGCCTCGCAGGGCGTCTCCGACTACGACGTGAACCGTGACGCCTCCACCCAGGAGATGCGCGCCTACGTCTGCGCCCAGTGCCACGTCGAGTACTACCGGTCCCCGACCGACGACAACCTGACGTTCCCATGGAGCAAGGGCCTGACGATCGACGACGCGTACAACTACTACCAGGAGATCGACTTCACGGACTTCACGCACAAGCTCACCGGCGCCTCGATCATCAAGGCACAGCACCCTGACTTCGAGACCTGGTCGAACGGCACCCATGGTCAGGCCGGCGTCACCTGCGCCGACTGCCACATGGCGTACCAGAGCTCCGGCGCGAAGAAGGTCAGCAACCACCACGTCACCACGCCGATGGGGGACGTCAACGGGACCTGCGGCACCTGCCACAAGGCCTCCGACGACGAGCTCAAGGCGCGCGTGGCGACGATCCAGACCCGCTTCTACCAGGCCCGTGACGTCTCCTTCGACGCCCTGGTCGACCTGATCAATGACATCGAGAAGGCCCAGACCGATGGGACACCCGCCGATCGCATCGAGGCCGCACGCAACTACCAGCGCAAGGCGCAGTTCTACATGGACTACGTCGAGTCCGAGAACTCCCACGGCTTCCACGCCCCGGAGTACTCGCTGCGGATCCTCAACGACGTGACCGACACGGCACGCAAGGGTCAGCTCGCGCTGAGCGGGGCGGATGTCCCGAGCACGCCCGAACCGGGCCGCGCCAACAACGAGGCCGCCCCGCTACCGGCGGGTTCGACCCCGATCAACACATCCGTCCCGTCACCGTCGTGAGACGCTGACGATCCAGAAAACAGGCAGTGCGGCACCGGTGATGTGCACCGGTGCCGCACTTTCTGTACCCCGCACATACCCAAAGGTGGATACCGCATGGAGTCCCTGCTTGTCACACTGGCACACAGCGAACGACTCGGATCAATGACGGACCGGAGATGATGATGACGCAGCACTCGAGCCTGTCCCAGGCCAGACGTACGCTGCTGAACTCGCTGGGACTCCCCCCGGATGCGAGCGACGAGGAGCTGGCCGCGAAGAAGGCCGAACTGAGCGCATCCCTCAAGACCGCCCCCAAGGGGCGCACGGAATGGATCACCCAGCAGATCGCCAAGGTCGATGCCGTCATCGCGCTCGGTGCCGCAGAGGGGGGTGCGGAGGTCGAGGGGGCAGACCCGTCCGGGGACGTGCCCGACCCGGCCGAGGACCCGCCTCCCGAGCCCGATGACCCTGCCGACGAGGCGGTCGACCCCGATGACCCGGTCGCCCTCGACGAGATCGACGAGGTGGCCGAGGCCCGCCGCCTGGCCAGGAAGGCCGCCCGGAAGAACTCGGTCAACGGCGTCGACGCGGCCACCCCGCGCACGACCTCAAGGACGAAAGCGTCGAAGGCGACCAAGGACGCGGCGCCCTCCTCCCGCCGCGCTGACCCCACCAGCTGGGTGGCACGGATCGTCATCGTCGCCATCGTCGTGGCGGTCGTCCTGGCCGTCTACAAGCTCGGGGCCCCCGCGGGCTCCTCGGGCTCAGACGCCTCCGACTCGGCGGGGATGATGGGGTCCAGTGCGACACCGACGCTCGACGCGGCCCAGGTGGCCGAGCTCGAACAGCGCATCAAGGACAACCCCGAGGACACCGATGCGATGGCTCAGCTCGCCTCGCTGTACGCCGCGGTCGACGACTACGAGAACGCCTCCAAGTGGCAGGCCCGGCGCGTCGAGCTGATGCCCGACGACGTGGACGCCCAGCTCACTCTCGGCGTCTCGTGCTTCAACATCGGCGACCTGGACTGCGCCAAGGAGCACTGGGACATCGTCAACGAGCTCGACCCGGACCGCGCGGATCTGCACTTCAACCTCGGCTACTACTACCTGTCGATCGACCCGCCCGACATCGAGCGGGTGAAGAAGGAGTGGAACAGGGTCATCGAGCTCGAACCCGACAGCCAGTACGCCCAGATCGTCGAATCGCACATGGGCAGCCTCGACGACATGACCGCATCCCCCAGTGCCGGTTCGACACCGTGACCGACCATGGAATCGATCACTCTTCCCATCGCCCTGCTGGCAGGCATCGTCTCGTTCGCGTCGCCCTGTTTCCTGCCCATCGTGCCGGTGTACATCGGCTACGTGGCGCAGGGCCGTGACGGCGCTGCGGGCTCGCGGCGGCAGGCGGTGACCGGGGCCCTGCTCTTCGTCCTGGGCTTCTCTGCCGTCTTCATGGCGCTGTGGGCCTCGCTCGGCGCCCTGAGCGAGCTCCTGGCGAGCCACCGAGGGCTCCTGCGCATCGTCGGCGGGGCGGTCATCATCCTGATGGGTTTGTACGTGGCGGGCCTCCTCCGACTCACCCCGCTCGACCAGAGCAGCCAGCCGCTGCTGCGGGCGCGCCGCTCCTCATCACACCCCGGGCTCGCCTCGCTCCTGCTGGGCGTGGGTTTCGGAGCCGGCTGGACTCCCTGCATCGGCCCCGTCCTGGGCGGCATCATCGCCCTGGCGCAGATGAGTTCCTCCGCCGGGCGCGGCGCCCTCCTCATGGTGGTCTACTGCCTGGGGCTGGGGATCCCCTTCGTGCTGGTGGCGGCCGGCGCCTCACACCTGTGCAACCGGCTCGGCTGGCTTCAGCGTCATCACGTGGCGGTCTCGCGCATCTGCGGTGCGCTGCTCATGGTGACGGGCTTCCTGATCATCACGAATCTTTTCGAGCGCCTGGCCGGGTATCTGCCGGTGCTGGCTCCCTGAGGACTAGGTGGGAACAATCATGACGACACCAGCCGATGAGTACGACGAGACCCCGCAGATCGGGGTCGGCGACTTCTTCGCAGCGATCTACCGCTTCCTCCACAGCAAGAAGGTCGGTCTGGCTCTGATCCTGGCGATGGGCGTGCTGAGCCTGCTCGGCATCCTCATCGAGCAGGCGGATTCGACGGTGCGCTCCGATCCCGACATGTACGCCGCCTGGCTGGAGCAGGCACGATCGAGGTACGGCGGCTGGACGAGCGTGCTCGATGCGATCGGTTTCTTCCACATGTTCAGCTCGCCGCTGTACATCGCGGTGCTCGCCCTGCTCACCCTGTCGATCATCGCCTGCACGGTGCACCGGATCCCAGTGCTGTGGAAGAACGCAGCGCACCCGAAGACGCGCGTGACAACGGGCTTCTACTCACGGGCCCAGACCCGCGCACAGGCGGTGAGCCCCCTGGGCACCGGCGAGGCCCACGAGCAGGTGCGCACGATGCTGTCGAAGGCCCATTTCCGGGTGCTGTCGGACCCTGAGCGCTCCGACCAGATCTACGCAGACAGGTTCCGTTTCGCGCCCTTCGGCACGGTGTTCGCCCATACCGCCTTCATCATCATCCTCATCGGCTTCACCCTGACCGGCGCGGCCGGTTTCCAGGACGAGGATGTGACGGTCCCGCTGGAGAGCCGCGTCGCGGTGGGCCACGACACGGGTCTGGAGGTCGAGCTCATCTCCTTCGAGGACAGCTACTACGCCGACGGCAGCCCCAAGGACTACGTCAGTGACCTGGCCGTCTACCGGGACGGCCAGCAGGTTGCCCGCCAGATGGTGCGCGTCAACCACCCGCTCACTGTCGACGAGGTGGCCTTCAACCAGAGCTACTTCGGTGTCGCCGCGGACGTGACCATCGCCGATGCCGACGGCAGCGAGATCACCACGCAGGTGGTGCCGCTGCAGTGGAGCACCGATGACGGGCAGAACGCGTACGGGATGGTCACCCTGCCCGAGCAGCACCTCGACGTCTACGTGATGACGGCCGCCTCTGGCGCGAACGCCTCCCAGCTGGCCCCGGGGGAGGCACGCATCGAGGTCTACGGTGAGGGCCAGCAGACGCTGCGTGGCACGGGGACGATCCAGCAGGGCACCCAGGGCACGGTCGGCGGGCTGAAGTTCACCTTCAACCGCGAGAAGTCGTACACCGGGCTGCTCGTCGCCCGGGACCCGGGAGCCGTGTGGGTGTGGATCGGTTCGGGCCTGCTACTGGCCGGCATCTGCATGACGATGCTCGCCCGCCACAGGCGGGTCTGGGTGCGTATCAGCGAGTCCTCCGAGGGCGGTTCGCTCGTACAGTTCGCCTGCCCCGACCGCCATGACACGTCATTCGAGAACCTGCTGAACCGCATGGCCGCGAGCCTCGCGGACACTGCCGAGGAGGGCGCCGACAATGCTTGAGATTTCCCGATACTGCCTGGTCGCGGCAACCATCGCGGTGGCCCTGGCTCTCATCGCCCAGATCGTCGTGTCGACGGCCCGCGCCGGCGCCGGCGGCGAGCAGACGACGAAGGAACGGCCCGCGCAGCCCAGGGGCCGGGGACTGGCCCACTACGCGGCCGTGCTCGACCAGTTCGCGTTCGTCTGCCTCACGGCGTGCCTGGTGCTGCGCACGATCGTCGTGCACAGGGCGCCGTTGTCGAACCAGTACGAGTTCGCGGTCTCCTTCGCCTGGGGCACCATGCTGGCGATGGTGATCGTCGAGTGGCGCACGAAGCTGCGGGCACTGGCCCTGGGGGTGCTGCCGGTGGGCCTGGCGCTGTGCCTGTACTCGCTGACCCTCGATGACGCCGCCACCGAGCTCATGCCGGCCCTGCAGAACGGCTTCTTGCTGCCCCTGCACGTGATCACCGCCTCACTCGGCTATGGCGCAGCCGCCGTCTCGTTCGGCGCGGCGATCCTCTACCTGCTGCATGACCGTCTCGGCCGGGTACGGCTGCCGAGCAGGGATCGTCTGGACGAGATCGGCTACCGTTCGATCGTCATCGCCTATCCGCTCATCACGCTCATGATCATTCTCGGCGCGATCTGGGCCAATGTGGCCTGGGGACGCTACTGGAGCTGGGATCCGAAGGAGACCTCCGCACTGGTCACCTGGCTGTTCTACAGCGCCTATCTGCATGCGAGGGTCGTCGGCAACTGGCGCGGGGCCAGGGCCGCGTGGCTGCTGATCCTCGGGTTCGCCGCGGTGATCTTCACCTTCATGGGCAATCTCTTCTTCGGAGGTCTGCACTCCTATGCCTGATCATCACGGTGCCGGGGCGACGGCGCCCGCAGCGCAGCGGACCGGGGCCGAGCAGTCGGCTTGGGCGAGGTTCCGGCGCAGCCCCCTGTTCACCCTGCTCGTGCTCACCGTCACAGCTGGCGTGGTGATCGCCGGCGTGTGGCTGGTGAACCACCACGACGAGGCCGACGAGACCAATATCACCAGTGTCCAGATCAGTGGCGGCGCCTCGAAACTGGTCGAGGTGGGCCAGCAGGCCCCCGATTTCACGGCGACGACGATCGACGGGCAGACGGTGGCGCTCAGTGAGTTGCGTGGCCATCCGGTCTGGCTCGTCTTCGAGGCCACGTGGTGCGCGGCCTGCCGTTCCGAGGCGCCGGACATCGAGGCGGCCTACCAGCACGGCAGGCAGGCGGGGCTCCAGACCGTCGGCCTGTACCTGTCGGAGGATTCCGCTGCCGTGCAGCGGTACGTCGACACGCTCGGCCTGACGTACTCCCAGGTGCCCGACGCGAGTTCGAAGATCGCCGGCTCGTTCGGCGTGATGGGCATTCCCAGCCACGTGTTCATCGACGCCGACGGCGTGGTGCAGGTCGCCCACCCGGGCGCGCTGAGCGCCAGCCAGATGATCGCCGAGGTGAACCGCGTGACCGGGCAGGGCTGAGTCACGAGCCGCCGACCGGCTCCTTGCCGCCGGGGACGTCGATTGTCCACCGGGCGCCCGGCCGGGGTCGTCACCGATGCGGATCCGCGTCGTGGCCGCCCCAGGGCGTCTCGGCGCGGAGCGCCTGCTCGACGAGGGCGACGGAGCGGGACGCCTTGATCAGTCGCGTCTCCTCCTTCCGCAGTACCGCCGCCGCGTCGTCCAGGATGCCCAGGACAGCGGCCTGCTCCGGGCCCTCCCGCTCCTGCGCCAGCGCCCTGCGCGTCACCTTGAGCTGCTTGTCGACGTGGGCGGCGGCGAGACGGGCCAGGACGAGTGGCCGGCGCCGCAGCGGCGCGTGGGCCCTGAACTCGGGCGGGCAGTGCTCGAGCAGGAAGACCACGGCGTCACGACGCATCCGCACCGAACCTGGCGAGGCCACCCGGGAGGGCCAGCCTGCTGGGGCCCTGACACCGGTCGCATGATCGGGGGCAACGCTCATCTCGCACCGTCCTCATCCACTCGATGAATCGAACTCCTGTTCACTCACCAGTGTGGACGCAGCCACTGACAGATCACCGTGTCGTCCCCGCCCGAGGGTCACGGGCACACCCGCAGGGCGATCCGGGGCCGTGCAGCCGGTGTCCCCGAGGGACACCGGTCGGTCCTCGCGCAGGAGCCATGCCCCACCGTGCCCCTCACAGCCCCGCAGCCGGCACATTCGGCGGGGAGCACGCGCATCGCCCCCGGCGGCGCACGCCTCAGCCCGCAGCCGGCAGGGTCATGGTGATGCTCGTTCCCACGCCCAGCCGGGAGCTGAGTGAGCAGCTGCCGCCATGGCGGGAGGCGATCGTCGCGACGAGGGACAGGCCGAGACCGTGACCGGGCAGGCCGCGGGCATTGCTGGCCCGGCCCAGCTCGCTCCAGACCTGACCGATCTCCTCGGCCGGGATACCGATCCCGGTGTCGGCGACCTCGAGCGTGACGGCGCCCCCGTTCTGGGACCCGCGCACCTCGATGAGGGCCTCCGGGCCGGTGTACTTGGCGGCGTTCGAGACCATGTTGTAGACCGCCGAGTAGAGCATGTCGGCGTCGCCTCGAACGGTGGGCAGCGGCCATGGCGCACCGGGGAAACTGACCGAGAAGGAGCGTCGCTGCCCTGCGACGGCCAGTTCCTGCTGAACCGCGTCCACTGCGTCGTGGGTGGCCTCGACGAGGTCGACCTCCTCCATCTCCAGTGGCGCGACCTCGATCTCGGCGAGCTTGCGCAGGTCCTTGAGCAGTCTGCCCATCCGCTGGGACTGGGCGTCGATGATGGCACGGCTCTCGTCGTCCTCGATGCTGTTCGCCGCGGCGCGCACGGCCGTCAGCGGGTTCTTCAACTCGTGATCCAGGCGACCCAGGAACTGGCGGTACGCCTGGCGGTTGAACTCCTCGGCGTCCTGACGGGCCTGCTCGATGCGCGACGCCGTGCCGGTGCGCAGGAACCGGACGCCGAGCAGGACGGCGCTGGCCGCCACCCCGGCACCGAACAGCACACCGGGTAGTTCTGCGGACAGCACCAGCGAACGCCGCTCCCCCGCCAGCCACCAGACGAGCGCGGCCACGGCAGCGGCAGCAGCGGGCAACAGGGGCAGCAGCCGGCCCGGCCACGGCGAGGAGGCGGACTCTTCGTCGGCGCCGAGATGCTGCGGATCGGCGCCGGTGCGCGGGACCGTGGTCATGACGCGTGGACCTGCCCGATGAAGCGGTAGCCGATCGAGGGCACCGTCTCGATGTACTGCGGCTTTGAGGGATCTTCGCCGAGGACGCGACGGATCTCACGGACACGGTGGTCGACCGCGCGGGTCGAGGTGGCGAAGTCGATGCCCCACAGCGCCGCGAGCAGTCGTTCTCGGGTGTGGAGTTCGCCGGGGTGGGTGACGAGGTAGTCGAGCAGCATGGCGGCTTTCGGGGTCAGGGACAGCTCGCGGTCGGCGAGGAAGAACCGGCGGGCGACCCGGTCGACGACGAGATCGCCGCAGACCACCGTGTCGGAGGCCGACAGGGGTTTGGGGGCGCCGGAGGCGCGGCGCAGGACCGCCCTGATGCGCGAGACGAGTTCTTGGGGATCGAAGGGTTTGGACAGGTAGTCGTCGGCCCCCTCGTCGAGCGCGGCCGAGCGCTCGTAGGGGGCGTCGATCTGGGTGAGCAGGATGATCGGCGTCCACCCGCCCTTGGCGCGGATGCGGCGCACGAGTTCACGGCCGTCCATGCGGGGCATGAGGACGTCGGTCACGACGATGTCGGGTGCCGTCCGGTCGTGCAGCGTCAGGGCCTGCGCACCGTCGGTGGCGACGTGCACCCGGAAGCCGCATCGCTCCAGGTAGGGGGCGAGGGCACCGGTGATGGCGTCCTCGTCGTCGACGAGGAGGACCGTCCGCCTGCCGTGGTCGTCGGGCATGATGAGTTCCTTGTCAATCCGATGCGACCGCGGGGGCGCCCCTGGCGCCCCCGCGGAGTTCCTGCACTATATCCCGCCCCATGGTCGGGCAAGGGGACGGTTCTCAGCGGGCCCGTCGGACGATGTTGTCCGAGCCGCTCTCCTGCACGGTCGGCTCGGTGCCGTCGTCCCACACGATCATGTTGTCGGAGCCCCCGATCGTCACTGTGCTGGTCTCCTCGACGAACACCTTGTTGCCACTGCCCGAGATGTCGATTCTCGTTGCGTCCTCGGCGATGATCGTGTTGTCCGAGCCGCTGATCATCAGCACATCGCAGTCGCCCCGCACGGTGATCACCTGGTCGGAGCCGCTGATGGTCGTCGTCGGGGTGGCGGCGATGGTCTTCTGGGAGTTGGCGATGGCCTCGAGCCATTCGGGATCGGTGATGTCATCGTCCGGGTCAGCCACGTCCGTGGTCCCGGTGCTGGCCTGCGTGTTCGGGGCCGCCGCGGTGCTGGCGGGTGCGGCGCTGGAGGCGCTGGGATCGGCAGTGGTCGAGGACACCGATGCCGGCTGGGTGGTCGTGGTCGGCGTGGAGGAGTCGTTGACGCTGAACGAGCAGCCGGAGGCCAGCAGGATGGCGCTGGTGGCACCGGCGACGACGAGGATGAGCTTCCTGCCGTGGTTCATCGGGTTCATGGTCGTTGTTCCTTTCGTCGGCCCGCCGGTTCTTCTGGCGGGCCCGGGTTGTGGATCGGAGCCGGATGAAATTGGGCCCTGGGGTGCCGAGTGGTCGTGCACTCCCGTTTCATCTCGTCTGCCTCAAGCCTAGGGAGCCGATGCCGCAGGGCTGTCGCCCCGATGTCGCAATCCGGCGACAGCCGGTCTCAGCTGCTCCGGGGAGGAGGTGGCGGCGGCGCATGGCGTCGGGGCCCTCATGGGCTGGTGGTGAGGCCGGCGGGCCTTGCTGAAGCAGCAGGCCCCGACGAGGCTCTTTCGGCTGGAGCCCTGTCGGGGCCTGTTCGTCCGGGTGCGGGTCAGTCGGTCACGATGCCTGGCGCACCGTGTTGTCCGCGCCCGCCTCGTTGATCGTGGGCTGCTCCGTGCCGCTCCACACGATCGTGTTGTCCGAGCCGAGCAGGTTGATGGTGACCGGGTCCTTGACATAGATCGTGTTGCCACTGCCTCCGACGGTGAGGGTGCCGACGCCCTCGGCGACGATCGTGTTGTCGGAACCAGAAATGTTCAGGCTGTCGCAGTCGCCGTCAATACTGACATTCGCATCGGATTCCCCGATCAAGGTGCTGGCGGAGGCCTGGATCGTCTTCTCGGCCTGGTCGAGGGCCTCGCGCCAGGCCTCATCGGCGATCTCGGCTGCCTCGGAGCCCGCCTCCTGGGCGGCACTCGCTGCCCCGGCGGCGGCGCTGGCGGCCTCGTCGGCGGCGGAGTTGACGGCCGACGACGCGGCACTGGCGGCGGAGGAAACGGCACTGGCGGCCGAGGATGCGGCATCCGCGTCGGAGCCGCCTCCCGAGCAGCCGGCCAGCAGGGTGATGCTGCCGAGCACGGCGGCAGCCTGAACGAGTCTCTTGGAACCGAAGGGGGTCATCGTGGTCCTTTCCGTGACCGGGCGGGTGAACTCCGGTGCGTGGTTGTCCGTCTGTTGCGGCGGGCAGGGTGGCCCGGCCTGTTGGCCTGACCACCCTCATCCGCACCGATCGCCCGGTGAAGACACCGGATCTCTCTGGGCCAGCGGTGGCTCACCCATGGGTGACCCACCGCTGGCACGCGGATTCCGCACGAAGCACAGTAGCAGCAGACGGCTCAGGCTCGTGCCAGGTTGCGCAGTACGAACTGCATGATGCCGCCGTTGACGTAGTAGTTGCGTTCGCCGGGGGTGTCGATCCGTACGACGGCCTCGAAGCTGGTCTCGGAGCCGTCGGCGGCGGTGGCGACGACGGTCATGATCCTCGGGATGGCGCCGTCGTTGAGTCTCTCGACACCCTTGATGGCGAAGGTCTCCTCGCCGGTCAGCCCGAGGCTGGTGGTGCTCTCGCCCTCGGGGAACTGCAGCGGCAGAACGCCCATGCCGATGAGGTTCGAGCGGTGAATGCGCTCGAAGCTCTCGGCGATGACGGCCCTCACGCCCAGCAGCAGGGTGCCCTTGGCGGCCCAGTCACGCGAGCTGCCCGAGCCGTACTCCTTGCCGGCCAGCACGACGAGCGGGACGCCGGCTGCCCGGTAGTTGAGCGAGGCCTCGTAGACGGTGCTGACCGGCGCGCCGGGCCGGGTGAAGTCCCTCGTGAACCCGCCCTCGGTGCCCGGCGCGAGCTGGTTGCGCAGCCGGATGTTGGCGAAGGTGCCGCGCATCATGACCTCATGGTTGCCGCGACGCGAGCCGTAGGAGTTGAAGTCGAGCGGCTGCACGCAGTGCTCCAGCAGGTATCTGCCGGCCGGGGTGTCCGCCTTGATGGCACCGGCGGGGCTGATGTGGTCGGTCGTGACCGAGTCGCCGAGCTTGAGCAGCACCCTGGCGCCACAGATGTCCTCGACCGGGTCGGGCTCGGCCGGCATGCCCTCGAAGTAGGGGGGCTTGCGCACGTAGGTGGAGTCCTCGTCCCAGGCGAAGAGATCGCCGGTGGGGGTCGGGAGGTTCTGCCAGCGCTCGTCGCCGGTGAAGACGTCTGCGTAGTCGGCCTTGTACATCTGCGGGTCGATGCAGTCGTTGATGACCTGCGCGACCTCGTCCTCGCTGGGCCAGATGTCGGCCAGGTGGACCGGCTGGCCGTCGGAGCCGACGCCCAGCGGCTCGGTGGTCAGGTCGGCGTCCATCGTGCCGACCAGCGCGTAGGCCACGACCAGGGGCGGGCTGGCCAGGTAGTTCATCTTCACGTCGGGGTTGATGCGCCCCTCGAAGTTGCGGTTGCCGGACAGCACCGAGGTGATGGCCAGGTCGTTGTCTCCTGCGGCCTGGGAGACCTGCGGGATCACCGGGCCGGAGTTGCCGATGCAGGTGGTGCAGCCGTAGCCGACGACGTCGAAGTCGAGGGCGGCCAGCGGCTCGATGAGTCCGGCCTTGGTGAGGTAGTCGGTGACCACCTGGGAGCCGGGGGCGAGTGTCGTCTTGACCCAGGGCTTGCGCCGCAGGCCCTTCTCGACGGCCTTCTTGGCGAGCAGACCGGCCGCGATCATGACCGACGGGTTCGAGGTGTTGGTGCAGCTGGTGATGGCGGCCACGCCGATCGCGCCGTTGTCGAGACGCACGGGTTCACCGTCGATCTCGGTGTCGAGGGCCCTGGTGGTGTCGGTGACGTAGTTGACGACGTCGCGACGGAAGGTCTCCTGGGCCTCGTCGAGCCGGATGCGGTCCTGCGGGCGTTTCGGACCGGCGATCGAGGGCCGCACGATGGACAGGTCGAGTTCGAGGTACTCCGAGTAGCTGGCCTCGTGGGCCGGGTCGTGCCACAGGCCCTGCAGTTTCGCGTAGGCCTCGACGAGGGCGATCTGCTGCTCGTCGCGGCCGGTCAGGCGCAGATAGTCGAGGGTGACCTCGTCGACGGGGAAGACGGCGATCGTCGAGCCGTACTCGGGGCTCATGTTGCCGATCGTGGCGCGATTGGCCAGCGGCACCCGGGCGACGCCCTCGCCGAAGAACTCGACGAACTTGCCGACGACCTTGTACTCGCGCAGCATCTGGGTGATGGTCAGCACGAGGTCGGTGGCGGTGGCCCCGCTCGGCAGTTCACCACTGAGCCGGAACCCGACGACGCGCGGGATGAGCATGCTCACGGGCTGGCCGAGCATGGCGCACTCGGCCTCGATGCCGCCCACTCCCCAGCCGACGACGCCGAGGCCGTTGACCATCGTGGTGTGCGAGTCGGTGCCGACGCAGGTGTCGGGATATGCCTGGACGACGCCGTTCTTCTCGCGGGTGAAGGTGACCTGGGCCAGGTGCTCGATGTTGACCTGGTGGACGATGCCGGTGCCCGGGGGCACGACCGTGAAGTTGTCGAAGGCGCCCTGACCCCAGCGCAGGAACTGGTAACGCTCCTTGTTGCGACCGTACTCGATGTCGGTGTTCAGTTGCAGGGCCTGTGGCGTGCCGAAGTGCTCGGCGATGACGGAGTGGTCGATGACCATCTGCGAGGTGCTGAGCGGGTTGATGCGGGCCGGGTCGCCGCCCAGGTCGGCCATTGCCTCGCGCATGGTGGCCAGGTCGACGATGCAGGGCACGCCGGTGAAGTCCTGCATGATGACACGGGCCGGCGAGTACTGGATCTCGTGGTGGGGCTCGTCGTCTGGGCGCCAGCCCGCGAGGGCCCTGATGTCGTCGGCGGTCACCGACGAGCCGTCCTCGGTGCGCAGCAGGTTCTCCAGCAGCACCTTCAGGCTGTACGGAAGGTGCTCGTGACCGGGCACCGCGTCCAACCGGAATACCTCGTAGTGGCTGTCCCCCACCACGAGGTCGTGGCGGGCATCGAAACTGTTCAGGCTCATTGACTCTTCCCAGGCGTCTGGTCTACTGCGGCGGGTGAGCGCGGCGGCGACGGTCCAGCGGTTTATCTTGACGTCAAGATAACATCGTGGGGACAGTCCCCTGCCCCGTATTGCTCAAAGCGGACAATATCAGTCCGCAATCCCTGCCGAGCGCCCTGTGGCCGGGACGTGCCCGCGACCGCGGCCTGGCGCACCACGCTCCCCCGCCCAGGGCGGCACGGAGCCGGCGGTCACGGACGCGCACAGAGCAGGAGCCCGGGCCACAGATGGCCCGGGCTCCTGGATACGAGCGGTCTTGGTCAGTCGCGCATGAGGCGGCGGTGACGGCTGGCGTGGGGACGCGCGGCCTCCTCACCGAGGCGATCGATCTTGTTCTTCTCGTAGTCGGCGAAGTTGCCCTCGAACCAGAACCACTTGGGATCGTTGTCCTCGTCGCCCTCGAAGGCGAGGATGTGGGTGGCGATGCGGTCGAGGAACCAGCGGTCGTGGCTGATGACGACGGCGCAGCCGGGGAACTCCAGCAGGGCGTCCTCGAGGCTCTGCAGGGTCTCGACGTCGAGGTCGTTGGTGGGCTCGTCGAGCAGCAGCAGGTTGCCGCCCTGCCGGAGGGTCAGCGCCAGGTTCAGTCGGTTGCGCTCACCGCCGGACAGCACGCCGGCTGGTTTCTGCTGGTCGGGGCCCTTGAAACCGAAGGAGGCGACGTAGGCGCGGCTGGGCATCTCGAAGTTGCCGACCTTGATGTAGTCGAGGCCGTCGGAGACGACCTCCCACACGGTCTTGTCCGGGTCGATGCCGGCGCGGCTCTGGTCGACGTAGCTGATCTCGACGGTCTGGCCGACCTTGAGCTCACCGGAGTCGGGGGTCTCCTCGCCGACGATCATCTTGAACAGCGTGGACTTGCCGACGCCGTTCGGGCCGATGATGCCGACGATGCCGGCGCGCGGCAGGGTGAAGTCGAGGCCGTTGAAGAGCTTGCGCTCGCCGAAGCCCTTGTGCAGATCGGTTGCCTGCAGCACGTCGGCGCCCAGGCGCTTGCCCGGCGGGATGTTGATCTCGCTGGTGTCGATCTTGCGGAAACGTTCGGCCTCGGCGGCGAGTTCCTCGTAGCGGGCCAGGCGGGCCCTGTTCTTGGCCTGCCGGGCCTTCGGGCTGGAGCGGACCCACTCCAGCTCCCGCTCGAGGATCTTGGCGCGTTTGGCGTCCTTCTGGCCCTCGATCTGCAGTCGCTTGCGCTTGGTCTCCAGGTAGGTCGAGTAGTTGCCCTCGTACGGGTAGAGGCGGCCGCGGTCGACCTCGCAGATCCAGCCCACGACGTTGTCGAGGAAGTAGCGGTCGTGCGTGATGCACAGCACGGCGCCCGGGTAGTTCTTCAGGTGCCCCTCGAGCCAGTTGACGGACTCGGCGTCGAGGTGGTTGGTGGGCTCGTCGAGCAGCAGCAGATCGGGCTGTTCCAGGAGCAGCTTGCACAGGGCGACGCGGCGGCGCTCGCCACCGGACAGCACGTCGACGGGGGTCTCAGACGGCGGGCACTGCAGGGCGTCCATGGCCTGTTCGAGCTGGGAGTCGATGTCCCAGGCGTTGCGCTGGTCGAGGGTCTCCTGCAGCTCGCCCATCTCGGCGAGCAGGGTGTCGTAGTCGGCGTCGGGGTCGGCGAGTTCGGCACTGATCGCGTTGTAGCGGTCGAGCATGCCCTTGACCTCGGCGACGGCCTCCTGGACGTTCTCGAGCACCGTCTTGCCCTCGGTCAGCGGGGGCTCCTGCTGAAGCAGGCCCACCGTGGCGTCCTTTGCGAGGAAGGCCTCGCCGTTGTTGATGGGCTCAAGACCGGCCATCACCTTGAGGAGGGTGGATTTGCCGGCGCCGTTCGGGCCCACGACGCCGATCTTGGCGTCGGGGAAGAAGGACAGCGTGACGTTGTCGAGGATGAGCTTCTCGCCGACCGTCTTGCGCACATCGTGCATCTGGTAGATGAATTCAGCCATGAGGGCGTGGTTTTCCTTCGCGTCTGTTGGGGACCGCCTGCCGTGGACCGGTCGCCTCGGGCAGCGGACCGGACCTCGCACCGGCGTACGAGCCGCGCAGCGGCCTCTGCTCGCCCGGACGGGGCAAGCGAGGACGACGCGTGCACGGGTATCGGAGCACCCCGGTGCAACTCCTCAAGTATGCCAGTGTGGCAAGTCCGCGCCGAACGGACGCGGTGGACCGCCATGGCGGCGTCACGGGACATGCCGTGGGGGTGCTACGACGGTCTCGTCACGTCAACGGCCTCGTCACGGCAGCGGTCCACTCGATGGCGTGGGTGGGTCGATGCGCTGGCTCATTGGTTGGGGTTGGTGAGGATTGAGGACAGTTCGATGACGGTGATGTGGTGGGTGCCGGCGGGGCGGGTGGTGGTGTCGGTGCCGGTGTGCCCGTTGGCGGTCCAGGTGATGTGCCAG
>NZ_RCIV01000002.1 GCF_003666605.1 Propionibacterium australiense
CTTGGACTTCTGGACGACCCCTGGAACGACTTGTTCGGTGAACTCTGCACTGTATTTCGATGCCGACATGATCTAATTCTACCTCACGATCATTTCACCCACTGTCCGAAAAACACCAAGCACTCCAGTGGGGTGTAGGCCTGTTCGTGTTCGATGGGGCTGTGCATGTCTATGGCGGAGTGGGGGCGGGTCGTGTTGTACCAGTGCACCCATTCGGCGGTGGCGAGTTCGACGTCGTCGATGCCCTGCCAGGGGCCGTGGGCGTCGAGGTAGTGGCGGTTGCGGATGAATTCGGCTTTGTAGAGGGAGTTGAGGGCCTCGGTGAGAGCGTTGTCGTAGGAGTCTCCCACTGATCCGACGGAGGCGACGGCGTCGGCCTCGGACAGG
Organism: Propionibacterium australiense; assembly: GCF_003666605.1. GTDB lineage: Bacteria > Actinomycetota > Actinomycetes > Propionibacteriales > Propionibacteriaceae > Propionibacterium > Propionibacterium australiense. The sequence goes on from NZ_RCIV01000002.1 coordinate 388, forward strand.
GCCTGCCCGTAGCGGATGGCCCGGTACTGGACCCCGCGGTCGGAGTGGTGGATCAGGCCGGTCAGATCGGCTCCTTCTCGTTGGCGCTGCCAGATCCCCATGCGCAGGGCGTCCAGGGCCAGGTCGGTGTACAGGCTGGTGGAGGTCTGCCAGCCGATGATCCTGCGGGAGTACACGTCGGTGACGAACGCGACGTGCACCCAGCCCGAGAAGGTACGCACGTAGGTGATGTCCGCGACCCACAGCTGGTTCGGTCTGAACGCGCTGAAGTGTCTGTTGACGAGGTCCGCCGGACACTGTTCCTTGGGAGCGCTGCGTGTGGTGCGCGGTGATGTGGCGCGACCGATGCCGTGCAGGCCCATCGCCCGCATCAACCTCTCCACGGTGCAGCGGGCCACGTGTCCGGCCCCGTGCCGCTCAGATTCCTCGGGCCGGTTCAGTACCGCGTGCATCTTACGAGCCCCCAGCGCCCAGCAGTTGTCCTCGTGGAGCCTGCTGATCTCAGTCTTCAAAGCGTCATCGCGCACAGCCCGCTCTGATGGGGGCCTGGTCTTGCGGTCCCGGTAGGCGGAAGGAGCGACCTTGATTCCTGACTGGGTCAGGACCTGGCAGATCGGCTCGACTCCATGGTCCGCCTTGTCGTCATCGATGAACGAGTCGATGACCTCTAGCGGCGGTCGAGTTCCGCCAGGGCGAAATACGCACTCGCCTTGCGCAGGATCTCATTAGCCCTGCGTAGCTCACGGTTCTCGGCCTCCAATTCCCGGATCCGTTGGGCGTCCTGGCTGGTGGTTCCCGGCCGGGTGCCGCCGTCGATCTCGGCCTTCTTGACCCAGGTACGCAGCGCCTCGGGATGGACACCCAACTCGCCTGCGATCCTTCCGATCGCGCCCCTGGCCCGCTCCGGTTCCCGACGAGCCTCCACAGCCATCCGGGTGGCCCTCTCCCGCAACTCCTCGGGATACTTCCTTCGTACACTCATGACAGTGATCCTTCCGTGCATTCACTGCCTCCACCAAACCCGGAACGATCCCCCCTGCCACCAAACCCGGGGCTTGACAGTCCAACTCAGGCCTAAGCTTGACCGGTGCCACGCATCAAGCCCCTCGTCCTCACCTCGCCCTCGGGCGGTCGCGTCGAGATCGCGACCCCCGTCATCCTGGCCCCGATGGCCGGGGTCACCAACGCCGCCTTCCGCACGCTCTGCCAGGAACAGGGGGCAGGGCTGTGCATCTGCGAGATGGTCACCAGCCGCGGTCTGGTTTGTTCGGACCGCCGTGCCGGGGCCATGCTCACCTTCTTCGACGAGGAACCGATCCGCAGCGTCCAGACCTATGGCACGAACCCGCCCGTCGTGGCCCGGGCCGTGGAGCTGCTGTGCACGCGTCACGGAGCCGACCACGTCGACCTGAACTTCGGCTGCCCGGTGCCGAAGGTCACGCGCAAGGGCGGTGGGGGAGTCCTGCCCTGGAAGACCGGGCTGGTCCGTGAGATCGTCACCGCCGCCGTTCGGGCCGGCGACCGTCACGGTGTGCCGGTGACCGTCAAGACCCGGATCGGCATCGACGAGAGCCACACCACGTGGCGTGACGTCGCCCGGATCGCCCAGGATGCGGGTGCTGCGGCGATCTGCCTGCACGCCCGCACCGTCGAGGAGGCCTACTCGGGCCACGCCCACTGGGACGTCATCGCCGAGCTGGTGCGCGAGGTCGACATCCCGGTGCTTGGCAACGGCGACATCTGGGAGGCAGACGATGCGCTGGCCATGATGGAGCGCACCGGCTGCGCAGCCGTCGAGGTCGGCCGCGGCTGCCTCGGACGCCCGTGGCTGTTCGCGGATCTGGCCGCAGCGATGTCCGGTGGTGAGCGCCTGACCCTGCCCACCCTCGGCGAGATATGCCGGACCGTGCGCCGGCACGGCGAGCTGCTGGCCCGCCAGATGGGCGAGCGGCACGGCCTGACGGACCTGCGCAAGCACATGGCCTGGTATTTCAAGGGTTTCCCGGTGGGCGGTGAGTTGCGCCAGGCACTCGGCATGATCGATTCGTTCGAGCGCCTCGACGAACTGCTCGCCGTCCTCGTCGACAAGGCCGGAGCCGACTGCCCCTATCCCTCCGGTGTCCTGGGCCGGCCGCGCGGACGCCAGGGCGCGGTGCGCCGCAAGGTCGTCATGCCGACCGGCTGGCTGGACGACCGTGACGGACGCGACCTCGATCTGTCCGACGCCGAACTGGGATACTCCGGCAGACTGAGCTGACCGCCCTGCTCCTGTGTCGGTACCCACCGCCATACTGGTGACCATGACGAGCAGCAGTGACAGCGGTCAGCAGGACCCGGACGGCCATGGGCTGGTGGTCACGGCACGGTCCAGGGCGTGGGCTCGCACCATGAGCGGTCATGAGCACGAGGTCGGTGGCGACGGCATCGTGCGTCCGCACCGGGACTCGCACCTGCTCATCGGCCGCGGGGAACCCGTCGGGCGCCTGGCCCGTGAGGAACTCGAGGCCCGCACCCTCCGCGAGGGAGCCGCACGATCCCATGGCGCCGGCAACCGGCTGCGCGCGGAAGAACCCGACACCGAACGCACCTGCTTCGAACGGGACCACGACCGGATCGTCCACTCCACCAGCTTCCGGCGCCTGGCCGGCAAGACACAGGTCGTCGTCTACCCGACCGACCACCAGCGAACCCGCCTGACGCATGCCATCGAGGTCTACCAGGTGGCCACCTCCATCGCCCGTGGCATCGGCGCCAACGTGGCACTGACCGAGGCCATCGCACTCGGTCACGACTGCGGTCACGGCCCGGGCGGCCACGCCTCCGAGGAAGCCTTCGACGCGTTCCTGCCCGAGGGCTTCGACCACGGCCCCTGGGGCGCCGAGGTGGCCTTGGCCGGCCTGAACCTGTGCGCCGAGACACGTGACGGCATCGCCAACCACTCGTGGTCGAGGCCGGCCCCGTTCACCGTCGAGGGCGAGCTCGTCAGCTGGGCCGATCGCATCGCGTACTGCGCTCACGACCTCGAGGACGCCATCCGGGCCGGCATCGTCGATCCCTGCGATGTGCCGGGCGGGGTCGTCGACATCATCGGTCTGTCACTGCGCGAGCAGCTGGCGGCGCTCATCAGGGCCGTCATCGCCACCACCACACGCACCGGCGCCGTCGGCATGGATGCCCGCACGGCAGGGGCGCTGGCCGCCTTGCGCAGGTTCAACTATGAGCGGATCTACACCCGGCCCGAGTCACTGGCACAGTCGCACGCGATGATCGAGGTGCTGCAGCAGCTCGTCTCGTACTATCTCAGCCACCCGGCAGACCTGCCGGCCGAGTACTGCGACCATGACAATCTGACCCGCAGCGCCGTCACCTATGTTGCGGGCATGACCGACCGCTTCGCCTTCGACTGCGCCGAACGCCTGCTCGGCTGGGACCCGGCGCGGTTGCCACGCGGCGTGGGGCACGGGGCCTGAGGGGCCAGAACCCGGGCGGCGCAGATGCGCCCCCGCTCGGTCGGCCGCTCAGGCGTGCAGTGCCTTGCAGAACACCGATGAAGGCGCCCGGCAGCGTCACCAGACCCGCCGTTCGTGTCTTGTCGAGCGTCGGGACGAGGGACTCGCCCGCAATAGGGCGCACGATGATCCCGATCGCACCCGACCGTGTGAAGCCGAGCGACAGGGCGGCCTCGAAGACGTCCTGTCCCCCGCGCAGGGCCGCGAAGAGCCGCCGTCCGCTCAGCGTATGGGCGCTCATCGCATTGCCGATGATGATCGAGCCGATCGGCACGAGCGAGGCCCCGTTGAGCGGTGCGGCGCCGGTCGCGAAGATGATCGCCAAGACCGGAAGCACACCTGCGGCGATCGTCAGCGCTGACCAGGCCCAGACCCGCCGGGTGCCGATCCGGCCCGTCGTCGTCCATACGGCGACCGCGAACATTGCGGTGACGAACAGTGCGGCGGCCCACAGCCTCGTGACGGCCGCCACGACGATGAACGAAACGGCGAACAGTTGGATGATGGCACGCGCGGCGGCCCAGGGCACGGATTTCAGGAGACTGAAGCGGCCGCCCCACGCGGCGAGCATTGTCAGTGCGACAAGCAGCACAAGCGCGACGGCCAGTCGCGGGCTGGGGTCAATGGACACACCAGTATTCTCCACCAGGACGAGATCCTGGCGGGGCTGTCTGGCACTGCGGACCGCCGCCGAGCTGGTCCACAGCTGGGACCTTGCCGCGGCCTCGATCAGCCAGGAGGCGATCAACTCCTGGTACTCACTTCGGCCTCTGCCGCCGAGAAGGCTCCGCGGCGGTCGCGGACGTGGCATACTGACTCTGTCATGTCCCGGGGACGGTGGAAACCCGTACCGGCGGTGACAGTCCGCGACCCGGCCCCCCGGCCGGTTGATCTGGTGGAACCCCAGAACCGACAGTCAGAGTCTGGATGGAAGGTACATGACATGAGTGGTGATCACTCGGCAGGCCGCACAGGCGCCTGACGGGGGACGGGCCGCGCACCAGCCGGTCGTCCGAGAGCGCTCGCTCATGGCCCCGGGCAAGGATGCCGGAGGGGCAGATGAGTTCACAGTCGGACTGGGGCGGCGTGCAGGCGGAACAGCCCCACACGCCGCTCGAGGCGCAGGCCATGGCAGTGGCCCTCGACGTCGCCAGGCAGGGCGTCCGGGGCGCCAATCCGCTCGTCGGGGCCACCATCGTCGACCAGAACCGGATCATCGCCGTCGGCCACCACAGGGGAGCGGGCACCCCGCACGCCGAGACCGACGCGCTGCGCGCAGCCCAGGAGAGCGGGCAGGACGTGCGCGGTGCCACCATGGTCGTCACCCTCGAACCCTGCGACCACACCGGACGCACCGGCCCCTGCTCCCAGGCCCTCATCGACGCCGGGATCTCACGTGTCGTCTACGCCACGGCCGACCCGCACACCATCGCCTCGGGTGGTGCCGCCAGGCTCCGGGCCGCCGGAGTGGAGACCGTCGAGGGACTCATGGCCGAGCCCGCACGTGAACTCAACGAGCGGTGGCTGCTCGCCGCGAGGCAGGGCCGGCCGTACGTGACGGCCAAGATCGCCCAGAGCCTCGACGGGTGTGCGGCGGCGGCGGACGGCACGAGCCAGTGGATCACCAGCGACCAGGCGCGCCAGTGCGGCCATGACCTGCGCGCACGGGCGGACGCCATCCTCGTCGGCACCGGAACGGTGCTCGCCGACGACCCCAGGCTCACCGCCCGCGACCGGAACGGGGACCCGCTCGGCCAGCAGCCCCTGCACGTCGTCATGGGCATGCGCCCGGTACCCGACGGTGCTGCGCTGCGCGACGGCCGCTGGACCCGGATCGCCAGCCACGACCCCGCCCAGGTGCTCGCCGAACTGGCCGCCGAGGGCATCGGCCATGTCCTCGTCGAGGGCGGTCCGGCGGTCACCGCCGCCTTCATCGCCGCCGACCTGGTGGACACCCTCGTCGTCCACCAGGCCCCCCTCATGCTGGGCCCCGGCCTCGGATCCACTCGCACGCTGAGCGTCGGCACACTGAGCGAGGCCATCAGGTGGCAGCTGGACGGGCCCGTCCGCACCCTCGGCGACAGTCTCGAAATCACTCTCCGGCCGTCCACGCACCGGCCGGAACGAGTACCGACCCATTGAGGAGAAGAATGTTCACCGGAATCGTGAATGGACTGGGAACCGTCGTCGAACTCGCTCCCGGAACCGCCCCGGGCATCACGCGTCTGGTCGTCGATGCGCACGGCGTCGCCGACGATCTCGCCATCGGGGGATCACTGGCCGTCAACGGAGTCTGCCTGACCTCGATCGACGATCCCGCTCACCCCGGCATGTTCGTCGCCGAACTCATGGGCGAGACCATGGACCGCACCAGCCTCGGCCAGATCGCGACCGGGGACGTCGTCAACCTCGAACGTTGCGTGCCCGCCGACGGGCGTCTCGACGGCCACATCGTGCAGGGCCACGTGGACGCCGCCGGCCGGGTGCTGTCCATCACCCCGCAGGGCAGGTGGACGACGCTGCGCGTCAGCGTTCCGACCCGCCTGGCCCCGCAGATCGCGGAGAAGGGCGCCATCGCGGTCGATGGTGTCTCGCTCACCGTCACCGCCGTCAGCGAACCCGGCGCCGCGCAGAGCTGGTTCGAGACCGGCCTGATCCCCACCACGCTCACCGAGACCCGTCTCGGTCGTCTGACCGAGGGAGACCTGGTGAACATCGAGACCGACGTCTTCGCCAAGTACGTGAACCGGCTCATGGTCTTCGCTCCCACCGGGGACCACGAGTGAGCACCCCGCCTGTCCGGCACGTCACGAACGGTGCTGTCGCGACCGGGACAGCACCGTTCGTGGAGCGAACCGAACCCGTCGCCCTGCCGACCGAGTGGGGTTCCTTCACCGCTCAGTGCTGGCGGATCGACGGTGTGGAACACATGAGCCTGGTCGTGCCGGTGCCCGAGTCTGGTATTCCGCTGGTGCGTGTGCACTCGGAGTGCCTCACCGGTGACGTGCTCGGCTCGCACCGCTGTGACTGCGGTGAGCAGCTTCACCTCGCCATGCGCATGGTCGCCGAGTCCGGGGGAGCCATCGTCTACCTGCGCGACCAGGAGGGGCGGGGCATCGGACTGTTCAACAAGCTCCGTGCCTACCGGCTGCAGGAGCAGGGCCTTGACACGGTGGCCGCCAACGAGATGCTCGGGCTGCCTGCGGAGGCGCGCAGCTACGAGTCGGCGGCCACGATCCTGCGAGGGTTGGGCATGACCCGTGTTCGTCTGCTCACCAACAACCCGCTCAAGGCAGCCGGACTGCGTGCCGCCGGCATCGAGGTGTCCGCTCTGGAACCCGACCAGGTGCGTGCCCGGCCCGAGAACATCTGCTATCTGCGGACCAAGCGTGACCGCATGAATCACCTGCTGGACCTGGACTGAAGGAGAAAAGACCATGGCCGAGACCGGCGATGCCCCCGCCAACGCCATCGAACCAACCACCCTCACCGCTCAGGCGGGACGCCGCGGCGACGGCAGCCCGGTGAGCGTCGCCATCGTCGCGGCCAGCTGGTACGCCGAGATCATGGACGGCCTCATCGCCGGCGCGACCCGCGCCTGCGCCGATGCCGCCATCACGCCCGACGTCATCCGGGTGCCCGGAAGCTTCGAGCTGCCGCTGGGCGCTCAGGCCGCCCTGCGTGACCACGACGCCGTCATCGCCCTGGGCGTTGTCGTGCGCGGCGGCACCCCGCACTTCGACTACGTCTGCGACGCCGCCACCGCCGGGCTCACCAGGGTCAGCCTGGACAGCGGCAAACCAGTCGGTTTCAGCCTGCTGACCTGCGAGAACGCCGATCAGGCGTGGGACCGGGCAGGACTGCCCGGGTCGGCGAAGGACCACGGTTACGAGGCGACTGCCGCGGCACTGCGCATGGTCGCCGTCACCGAGGGCCGCGGCTGAGCCGGTCGGCCGCCGAGCCGGGTGCATAGAATTCGGACATGGCCGGACGCATCAACGACGAGGACATCGCCCTGGTCAGGGAGCGTGCCCGGATCGATGATGTCGTCGGGTCCTATGTGACACTGCGCAACGCCGGCGGTGGTTCGCTCAAGGGGCTGTGCCCCTTCCACGACGAGAAGACCCCGAGCTTCCAGGTGACGCCCGCACGCGGCCTGTTCTACTGCTTCGGCTGCGGCGAGGGCGGCGACGTCATCACCTTCATGCAGAAGATCGACAATCTCTCCTTCACCGAGGCCGTCCAGGCCCTGGCCGACAGGACCGGGGTGCAGCTGCGCATCGTCGACGACGGCCGCCCCTCGACGCCGCCCGGGCAGCGGGTACGCATCATGGAGGCCAACCAGCTCGCCGCCGACTTCTACGCCGCCCAGCTGGCCGGCCCGGAGGCCATCGAGGCCCGGCGGATGCTCGACGGCCGCGGCTTCGACCGGGCCGCGGCTGAGAAGTTCGGCGTCGGCTATGCCCCCAAGGACGGCCGGGCCCTGCACCGTCACCTGGCCAAGGCGGGTTTCGGTGACGACGAGCTCGTCCGCGCCGGACTCATCCGCGAACGCGGCGGCTGGGACTACTTCCAGGGCCGGGTCATCTGGCCCATCAAGGACTCGGGCCGCTCGGTGCTCGGCTTCGGCGCACGGCGCCTCTACGACGACGACCGACTGCCCGCCAAGTACATCAACACCCCCGAGACGCCCGTCTACAAGAAGTCGCACGTCCTGTACGGGCTCGACCTGGCCCGCCAGAACATCGGCAAGAAGCAGCAGGCCGTCGTCATGGAGGGCTACACCGACGTGATGAGTGCCCACCTGGCCGGCGTCGACACGGCGGTCGCCGTCTGCGGTACCGCCTTCGGGGAGGACCACGCCCGCCTGCTGCAGCGTCTCATGGGCAGCTCGGACGTGACCCGCGGCGAGATCGTCTTCACCTTCGACGGAGACCGGGCCGGTCAGGCGGCCGCGCTGAAGGTCTACAAGCTCGACCGCTCCTTCACCTCGCAGACCTATGTGGCGGTCGAGCCGAGCGGGCTCGACCCGTGCGATCTGCGCATGGCACAGGGCGATGCCGCGGTGCGTGAACTCATCGGGCGCCGTGAGCCCCTCTACCTGTACGTCATGGCCCATACGATCGCCGGCTACGATCTCGACCGGGCCGATGGCCGGGTCGAGGCGGTGCGCGCCGCCTCGGGGATGATCGCCTCGGTCCGTGACTCCTCGCTGGTCAACGAGTACGTCCGTGAGCTGGCCCGCCTGGTCGGCATGGACCCTGGTGAGGTGCGCAGGATCATCAGCGATGAGCGTCGCCGCCGGCCCCGCCGGCCCGAACCCGAGCGGGCGCCGGACCGCATCGTCGAGCCGGGTCCCGGCCCGACGCGCCAGCAGGTCGGTCTGCCCTGGCCGGACCCGCGGGATCATCGGCTGGACGTCGAACGCGGCACCCTCAAACTCATGCTGCAACGACCGACCCTGTTCGACACGGCCTGGAACGGCGTGGGCGCAGACGACTTCACCCATCCCGCGCTGCGCGCCGTCTTCGAGGCCATCGCCGAGACCGGCTACCAGCCGCAGGGCTGGGTCGAGCAGGTCCAGTCGGCCACCGCCGACCCCACCGCCCGTCAGCTCGAGGTGGCCCTGCTCGTGGAGCCGCTGCTGAGCGAGGAACCGACCGAGCGGTACGCCGCCGCCTACACGTCGAAGCTGCGTATGCTCACGGTGATGCGGCGCATCGACGACCTGAAGTCACGTCTTCAGCGCACCAACCCGGTGACCGATCAGGCCGAGCACGCCGACATGTTCACCACACTGCTGGCCCTGGAGGTCGAGCGCAAGCGGCTCGCCCAGGACAGCATCGGCTTCCTGGAATGACCGGTCCCGGCCAGACACACGACGGGTGTCACGGCCGGTTCTCCACAGAAACCAGTGTTGTCCGTTTCCCGGCGTCCACAGCTCTGGTGCCGGCCGCGAGCCTGCCGGGAGGCTGAGGGCATGGATGCCATCGACGTCATCAGAAACGAACCGAACCGGCTCAGCGCCGAACAGGAGATCGCCCTGGCCAAGGCCATCGAGGCCGGGCAGTACGCCCGGCACTGCCTGGACCGGGGCTTGTGGACCGCCGGGGTCGACGCCACGGAACTGAGCCTGATCGCCGAGCAGGGTGAACAGGCCTTCCTCGTCTTCTGCCGGGCCAATGCGGCCATGGTGCGCCGTATCGCCCGCAAGTGGGACAAACCTGGAGTCGCCGAACTGGACGAGCTCATCGCCGAGGGCACCGCGGCCCTCGTCGAGGCCATCCACCGGTGGGACTGGCGGCGTGGCACGCGCTTCAGCACACTGGCCTGGCTCATCATCTCCCAGCGGGTCGGCGCCCTCGGTGCCCAGCAGCACAGCGCCGGCATGTGCGGCCGTTCGCTCATGAGGCGACTGGCCGTGGCCGGAACGGATGACGGGCGCGGCGAGCCGGTGCGGCTGAGTTCCCTGTGGACGAGCAGTCCGGATCTCGGCGAGGTTCCCGGCACCTGCCACCACGACGAGCAGGACACCGACATCGAGTGGATCTGGTCGCTGCCCGGTGACGAGAGACGCGTCCTCGTCATGACCTTCGGCCTGGACGGTCGCGGGCCCAGGACGCTCGCCCAGATGAGTTCCAGCATGGGTGTCAGCGTGGCCAGTGTGGCGCGCACCAAACGGCGGGCACTGGAGCGGGGACGCCGGCTCGCCACCCAGGCGATGATCGCCTGACCGGGCCGGGCAGCCGCAGCAGCGACAATGGAAGCATGCGAACGATCGGACACACCAGCACACCTGGACGCGAGGAGCTGCGTGAACTGCGCGCGCTGCGGGGCAGTGCCCCTCACGTCATCGCGGCCGGCCGCGGCGAGGGGGTCCTCGTGGTCGCCCTCGGCGACGTTCTCGCCGTCCGGCGCGAGGGACAGTGGGGTCAGGTCGGCTGGCAGCACATCCAGCACGGCTCGTGGGATGGCGACGACGATCGCCTGAGCTGGACACTCATCGACGGCACCGAGCACTCGGCGGTGCTGACCGAGGCGGGACAGCTGCCCGGCGCCTTCCTGGAACGTGTGCAGGCGTCAGTGCTCGTGCAGGAGAAACTCGAGCTTCCAGGTGGGGGATCGGTGGTGCTCATCGGGCGACGGAACCCGGCCGGGACGGGCGAGGTCACCTGGATGGCCCAGCCATCTGGCAGGGCCGCCATGGACGAGCCTGCGGTGCAGGAGTTCATCGTCAGCCAGAGCGAACGCCTGGCCGACGAGTACGGCCTGTGAGGCCCGGGGCCGGGCGGCAGCCCCGATTTTTGTTTCCGGGTGGAGACTGGTAACGTTCCTTCACGCGCTGAGCGCTTCGGCGGGAGGCGGCTATTGATCCCCTGTAGCTCAATTGGCAGAGCATCTGACTGTTAATCAGAGGGTTACTGGTTCGAGTCCAGTCGGGGGAGCCACGAGAGATCACAGGGACTCCGGGCACCTCGCCCAGGGTCCCTGATTCGTCTGAACGACCGAACGCATCCCACGGTGCCACTGGGTCATGGCCGGCCGGGCCATGCTCGGGCCGGGCCATGCTCGGGCCCTGGTCGAGGAGGACCCTGCCGTGCTCTGTGCCGAACGGTCTCTGCCCGCCCGGCGAGCGTGAGGGCATCGCATGCTCCACAACGCCGGCACCTCGGAACGTTGTCGCGGAGAGCCGCGGACACCTGGTCCTCCGGCGGGCTCGTCACCCGGGATCCGCCTCCGGGGGGAGTGGTTCGGATCCGTTCCTGACAAGGAGAAACGTCGTGGTCAGCCGATGGCCCGGTCGCGTGCTCTCGGTCCACTCAACCCGGATCTCGTGCTCCGGGCCCGGCCCGGTCCCGCGCGGGGCTGTTGCCCTGAGGCGGGTCCCCGCCATGACCGCTTTTCTCAACGGGGTGCGAGGACGCAAGGCCCTGCCGTCGTCAGAGACGATCTCCACCGGTCTCCCGTCGAGTTCGATCGCCACGTTGTAGGCGACCCCCTTGCCGACGTGAGTGAGCTCAATGTCCCACGGGGCGATCGCCGGGTGCCCGCTGCGTAGCTGCGTGATCTCTGCCTCGGTACCCGGGTCGATCGTGCAGAGAGCCGGCGACCAGTGGACCCGGACCCGGCGGCGGTTCTTCAGTGCCAGCCACACCGCGACGCCCGCCGATGCTACGCCGCCGAGCATGCCCGCCCATTGCAGGACGATCCACCAATCTCCCATGCAGGAATCGTCTCACAAGGGGACGTCCGCTCACAGGATCGGTGGAGCGGCTCCGTCGTCGGCAAGGGGCAGAAGCTGTCACGATGCCCGAGGTCACACCGGAAACAGTCGAACCGCACGGAGGCCGGCCAGGGGGTGGTGAGATCGGATCACCATCCCGGTATGCGAGCCGGCGTCGGGTTCAGGTTCAGGAGCGCAGCGGGGCCTGGATGACGGCCCGCTCGACGGCGACCCGCATCGCGGCGACGATCTCGTCCTCCTGCTGCTGGGTCCAGCGCGATGCGGGGATCGAGCACGAGATCGCATCGGTCACGGGCTCGGTGTACGGCAGGGCCAGCGCGATGCACCGCAGGCCGGTCGTGCTCTCCTCGTTGTCGGTGGCGTAACCGCGCCGGCGAGTCGCCCTCATCTCGGCCTCGAAGACCCCTGGGTCTGTAATGGAGCGGGGCGTGAGCTGCTCGAAGGAGGAGGGGACAAGGTCAGGGCGTTCGGCGAGAACTGCCTTGCCAAGCCCTGTCGCGGTGGCCGGCATGCGCCGTCCCACACGTGAGTAGGGGCGGATGTCCTGACGGGATTCCTGAGTGACGAGGTAGACGATCTTGTCGGCATCGATTCGTCCCAGATGGAAGGTCTCGTCGAACTGGGTGGCCAGGTCCGTCAGGAGCGGCCTGACAATCCTCACATGGGGATCGGCGTCAATGTACGAGGTACCGGTGATGAGGGCCCTGATGCCGAGGGAGTATCCCTCGGAACCGTCGGCCTGAACCCAGCCACGGGCCTGAAGTGTCTTGAGGATCGCGTACACCGACGACCTCGGGGCGCCCAATGCCTGCGCCATCTCGTTCAGCCGGGGTGGGTTCGCCTGGCGGTCTGCAAGGAATTCGAGAAGTTCGATGGCCCGGCCAGCGGACTTCACGTCGCGCACACCACCTGCCGCGTCGTGAATGCTCGTCATGGGGAATCCTTTCACCGGTGACGCCCGCCTGCGGAAGCCTTCCCGTCTCTTCGCCATGCCGTATGGCGGGCTGAGCGGCGCCGGACGCGCCAACACGATAGCCCGATTCCTCCTCGGCTCTCGATTTGATGCGCGTGTCGCGCAGGGTGATCCTAAAGGACGATGTTTGTTCTTCAGTTAAGACGTATGTCTACGAGTGTGGACATAAGTCTACGAAAAAGCTAGGCTCGACAGCACATGGACGCATCACCGCCGATGCAGGAAGGGAGACCGCCATGTCGTTCAGGCCTCACGGGATCATCCCGGCACTCGTGACACCCCTCGACAGAGAGGGTGAGCTTCTGGAGCAGGGCTTGCGGGATCTGCTCGACTACACGATCTCCAACGGGGTGCACGGGGTCTTCGTCCTGGGGTCTTCAGGGGAGATCTACGGGTTGTCCGATGCGCAGAAACGCCGTGTTGTCGAGATCACCGTCGAGCACGTGGCCGGCCGCGTGCCGATCTACGCAGGTGCTTCCGAGATCACGACCCGTGACTGCATCGCGACGGCACACATGGTCCAGAGCATCGGGGGAGTGCAGGCCCTGTCCGTCCTCACCCCATACTTCATGACGCCGACCCAGTCGGAGCTCGTCGAGCACTACCGGGCGATCGCAGCCGAGACGGACCTGCCGATCCTCGTCTACTCGAATCCCGGGCGCACCCAGGTGCCCGTGGCGCTCGGCACCGTCCTCGAACTCGCCGAGGTCGACAACATCATCGGGATCAAGGACTCGGCCGGCAACATGACCCTCACCGCCGACTACATCCGGGAGGTGCCCGAGGACTTCACCGTCCTCATGGGCCGTGACACCCTCATCTATCCCGCCCTGGCCATGGGCGCCGACGGGGCGATCGCCTCCACGGCGAACATCGCGCCACGGCTGCTCTCCGATCTGTACAACAGCTTCGTGGCCGGTGACCGGGCTCGCGCACTCGAGCTGCAGGAGCAGCTCTCCCCGTTGCGCAATCTTGTCGACAAGGCGACCTTCCCGGTCGTTCTCAAGGAGGGCCTGCGGTACGCGGGCGTCGAGGCCGGGTTCTGCTTCGCCCCGGCCCGGGAACTCGACGAACAGTACCGCGAGCCGCTGCGCACGGCGGTCCTTGCCGTCACCGCCCGCTGACCGGCCTCACACGGCCCTGCTCACAACCGCAGAACTGCATCGCCGGATGCCTCGCGGGACGCAGTGCAGCCTGCCGCGCCTCCGGCTCATCGTAGGGAGGACCCCATGCCCCTGGTCATTCTCGCCGTTGGCATAGCGCTCTTGCTGCTGCTCATGCTCGTCTTCAAGCTCAACGGCTTCATCTCACTCATCCTCGTCGCCGTCGTGGTCGGCCTCCTGCAGGGGCTGCCCTTCATCAGCGGTGACAGCGATGAGGTCACGGTGATGAGTTCAGTCGTCGACGGTGTCGGCGGGCAGGTCGATGACCTCATACTCATCCTCGGCTTCGGCGCGATGCTCGGGGTCCTCATGGCCGACATGGGCGCCGCGAACCGGCTCGCCACCACGCTCATCCGTGCCTTCGGCGTGAAACGCGCCCAGCTGGCCATCGTCATCGTGGCCTTCCTCGTCGGCGTCGTCCTGTTCTGGGAGACCGCGTGGATCATCCTCATCCCGATCGTCTTCGCCGTCGCCCGGCAGCAGAAACTGCCGATCATGTGGCTGGCCATGCCGCTGGCGATCGCACTGTCCTCGATGCACTCCTTCCTGCCGCCACACCCCGGACCCACCGCGGTGGCTGGCATCTACGAGGCCTCGATCGGCAAGACCCTGCTCTTCGGGCTCATCATCGCCCTGCCCGTCGGCCTCGCGGTCGCCCTCGTCTGGCCCCGGCTCAGTTTCGTCCGCAATGTCACCGCGACCGCCCCCGAGGGGCTCGTGAGCGAGAAGGAGTTCACCGACGAGACCATGCCGAGCTTCGGGGTCTCGCTCGGCATCACGGCACTGCCCATCCTCCTCATCGCCGGATCGGCCATCTTCGAGCTGGCTTTCGGCGAGGAACACGTCGTCACGCAGATCTTCGCCGCCATCGGTGACGCCCCGGTCGCCCTCCTCATCGGGCTGCTCGTCGCGATCTGCTACTTCGCGCTGGTGCGCAGGGTGCCGATGGACACGCTCATGAGTTCGTGCAGCTCCTCCATCAAGTCCATTGCGATGATCATCTTCATCATCGGCGCGGGCGGCGCCTTCAAGCAGGTCCTCCAGGCCGGCGGCATCTCCGACTACATCATCGAGCTGACGGGCGGATGGGACGTCTCCCCGATCATCCTCGCCTGGGCGATCGCGGCCCTCATGCGCATCGCCCTCGGCTCGGCGTCGGTGGCCGTGGTGGCGGCGGCCGGCATCGCCCAGCCCCTGGTGGCTTCTGGCGCCGTCAGCCCGGAGCTCATGGTGCTGGCGACGGCGTGCGGCTCCGTCATCGCCTCCCACCTCAACGACCCCGGGTTCTGGATGTTCAAGGAGTTCCTCGGCCTGTCGGTCAAGGACACCCTCAAGGTGCGCACCACCTACACGACGGTGCTCGCCATCCTCGGCCTTGCCGGCTGTCTGATCCTCAGCCTCTTCATCCAGGCATGATCCGACCGGGGAGGGAGTGACCATGACAGCACCGACCATCGTCAGGGCCGACGTCTATCCGGTTGCCGGGCACGACTCGATGCTCCTCAACCTGGCGGGCGCCCACCAGCCCTGGTTCACCCGCAACGTCGTCGTCCTCACCGACTCCGAGGGCCGTCTCGGCGTCGGAGAGGTCCCGGGCGCCGAACGCATCACGACGGCGATCAGGGACGGGTTCACCGCCATCGTCGGCGAACCCGTCACGAACTACCGGAGGATCCTGCGCGAGGTCGCGCGCGCCATGGCAGGGCGCGACGACGCCAACATCTTCTGGACCTTCGAACGCACGGCGATCCACGCCGTGACGGCGATCGAGACGGCCCTGCTCGACCTCTTCGGCCAGTTCACCGGCCTGCCCGTGGCCGAGCTGCTCGGCGACGGGCAGCAACGCGACGAGGTTCGCGTCCTCGGCTATCTCTTCTTCGTCGCCGATCCCGGCCGGACCGATCTGGACTACCTGCGTGAGGACGACGGCGACTGTTCGTGGTACCGGCTGCGCCGCGAGGAGGCGCTGACCCCGGAGGCCATCATCCGGCAGGCCGAGGCGGCGCAGGAGAAGTACGGTTTCCAGGACTTCAAGCTCAAGGGCGGGGTACTGGAACCGGAACAGGAGATCGAGGCCGCCAAGAGGCTCAAGGAGCGTTTCCCGCAGGCGCGCATCACCCTCGATCCCAACGGCTGCTGGTCACTGGACCAGGCCGTCGAGCTGTGCAAGCCGCTGCTCGGCGTGCTCGCCTACGCCGAGGATCCCTGCGGCGCCGAGGGCGGTTTCTCCAGTCGGGAGACCCTGGGCGAGTTCCGTCGCCTGACCGGCATGCCCACCGCGACGAACATGGTCGCCACGACCTGGCGCGAGATGGCCTCGACCCTGCTGCTGCAGGCCGTGTCGATCCCGTTGGCGGACCCGCACTTCTGGACGATGCAGGGCTCGGTTCGGGTGGCGCAGTTGTGTCACGACATGGGGTTGACGTGGGGCTGTCACTCGAACAACCACTTCGACATCTCACTGGCCATGGCTGTCCAGTGCGGCGCGGCGGCGCCGGGGGAGTACAACGCCCTCGACACGCACTGGATCTGGCAGGAGGGCGTCGAGCGACTCACCGTCTCCCCTCCACTCATCACCAATGGCACGGTGCGCGTCCCCGACCGGCCCGGGCTCGGCGTCGAGCCGGACATGGACCAGATCCGGGCCGCTCACGAGCTGTATCGGGAGAAGGTCGCAGGTTCGGGGGCCCGTGATGACGCGATCGGTATGCAGTACCTCATTCCGGGTTGGACCTTCGACCCCAAAAAACCCGCTCTCGTCAGGTGAGACACCGTCGGCCCAGACGGGCTCGTGAAACCAGAAAGGACATCCGATGACCGTTCCCACGGTAGCCAGAATCGACGTCTTCCCCGTCGCCGGACGCGACTGCATGGAACTCAACCTCTCCGGCGCGCACGGCCCCTACTTCACCCGGAACGTCGTCATCATCGAGGACTCCTCCGGGAACGTGGGTGTCGGTGAGGTGCCGGGCGGTGAGAAGATCACGCAGACCATCGAGGACGCCAAACCGATCGTGCTGGGCAGGCCGCTCAGCCAGTACAAGAACATTCTCACGCAGATCCAGGCGACCTTCGCCGACCGCGACGCCGGGGGGCGGGGCCTGCAGACCTTCGACCTGCGGACCACCGTGCATGCGGTGACGGCGGTCGAGGCGGCCCTGCTCGACCTCTTCGGCCAGTTCGTCGGCGTGCCCGTCGCGGCCCTCCTGGGAGACGGCCAGGTCCGCGACCGGGTCAGGACCCTCGGCTATCTCTTCTACGTGGCCGACCCGGACAAGACGGACCTGGAGTACGCCCGCGAGAAGGACTCCCCGGTCGAGTGGTACCGCATCCGCCACGAGGAGGCGCTGACCCCCGAGGCCATCGTCCGCATGGCCGAGGCCACCCACGAGCTGTACGGCTTCCACGACTTCAAGCTCAAGGGCGGCGTGCTGCCCGGCGAGGAGGAGATGAAGGCGGTGCTCGCCCTCAAGGAGCGCTTCCCGCAGGCGCGCATCACCCTGGACCCCAACGGCGCGTGGTCGCTCGACGAGGCGATCGCACTGTGCCGGGACAAGGTCGGGGTGCTCGCCTACGCCGAGGATCCCTGCGGCGCCGAGGACGGCTTCTCCGGACGCGAGATCCTCGCGGAGTTCCGCCGGGCGACCGGCCTGCCCACCGCGACGAACATGGTCGACACGGACTGGCGCCAGATGACCCACTCGATAGCCCTCCAGGCGGTGTCGATCCCGCTGGCGGACCCGCACTTCTGGACGATGCAGGGTTCGGTGCGAGTGGCGCAGTTGTGTCACGACATGGGGTTGACATGGGGCTGTCACTCGAACAACCACTTCGACATCTCACTGGCCATGATCAGTCACTGCGGCGCGGCGGCGCCGGGGGAGTACAACGCACTCGACACGCACTGGATCTGGCAGGAAGGGTTGGAACGGCTGACGAAGGAACCACCGGTCATCGTCGACGGGCAGGTGACGATACCCGACCGGCCCGGGCTCGGCGTCGAGCCGGACATGGACCAGATCCGGGCCGCTCACGAGCTGTATCGGGAGAAGGTCGCAGGTTCGGGGGCCCGTGATGACGCGATCGGTATGCAGTACCTCATTCCGGGTTGGACCTTCGACCCCAAGAAACCCGCCCTCGTCAGGTGAGACGATCGACAGGGACGAGACGTGAACACTGCCCCTCGGGGCCATTCGGGACGATCAACCAGAAAGTTGAAGGAGAGGAATTCATGAAGATCGGTTTCATCGGACTGGGCATCATGGGCCGCCCCATGGCCAAGAACCTCGTCAAGGCGGGTCATGAGCTCTACGTGAACGATCACCACCAGGACGCCGTCGACGACCTCGTGTCGCTCGGGGCGACCGCCGTCGAGAAGGCCTGCCAGGCCGCCGAGGCAGCCGAACTGGTCATCACGATGCTCCCGAACTCGCCCCACGTGAAGGAGGTCGCGCTGGGCCCCGGCGGCATCATCGAGGGCGCCCACGAGGGGCTCGTCTACGCCGACATGTCCTCGATCGCGCCGCTCGTGTCCCGCGAGGTGCACGACGCGCTCGCCGAGGCCGGCATCGCCATGCTCGACGCCCCGGTCTCCGGCGGGGAACCCAAGGCGATCGACGGGACGATGTCGGTCATGGTCGGCGGCGACAAGGCCGTGTTCGACCGGGTCGCCCCAGTCCTCGACGCGATGGCCGGCGACGTCACCCATGTCGGTGCCATCGGCGCCGGCAACATCGCCAAGCTCGCGAACCAGACCATCGTCGCGGTCAACATCGCCGCGTGTGCCGAGGCCTTCACCCTCGCCCAGAAGGCGGGGGTCGACCCAGAGGCCGTGTACCGGGCCATCCGTGGCGGCCTTGCCGGGTCGACGGTCATGGACGCGAAGGTCCCGATGATGCTGGCCCGCAACTTCGCCCCGGGCTTCCGCATCAATCTTCACATCAAGGACCTGGCGAACGTCCTGGACACGGGCCACGGCGTCGACGCGCCCCTGCCGCTGACATCCCTGGTCCGCGAGATGATGAGTGTCCTGGACGGTGACGGCTTCGCCACCGAGGACCACTCCTCGCTCGTCAAGGTGTACGAGAAGCTCGCCAACATCGAGCTGACGCCGGGCGAGCCTCAGGACTGACCCGTCGAGCCCGGGGCGGCACGGTGCAGATGTGAAGGAGGAACTGACATGAAGATCGTCTGCGCACCCGACAGCTTCAAGGAGTCCATGGGCGCGGCCGAGGCAGCCGCGGCGCTCGCCGAGGGCGTGCACCGGGTGCTCCCCGACGCCGACTGCCCCCAGGTCCCCATGGCCGACGGCGGCGAGGGCTTCACCGAGTCCCTCGCCGACGCGCTCGGCCTCGAGATGATCGAGGTGCCCGTCGCCGACGCGTACGGCGGCCCCGCGTCGGCGCGGTTCGCGCTCGCCGACGGCGTGGCCGTCATGGAGTGCGCGCAGGCGATCGGGCTGGGCATGATCCCCGCCGAACGCCGCCGCATCCGTGAGGCGACCACGGCCGGCGTCGGGCAGATGGTCCTCGCCGCACTCGACCGGGGCGCACACGAGTTCCTCATCGGCATCGGTGGGTCGGCCACGAACGACGGCGGCGCGGGGATGTTGCGTGTCCTCGGCGTGCGGTTCACCGACGAGGCGGGCGCCGAGCTGGACGGCAGCCCGGTCTCTCTCGCCCGCCTCGCCGCGGTGGACGCCTCGGGCCTTGACCCCAGGGCCCGGGACGCGGTCTTCCGGATCGCCTGTGACGTCGACAACCCCCTGCTCGGCGACCGCGGCGCTTCAGCCGTCTACGGCCCGCAGAAGGGGGCTTCCCCCGAGGACGTCCGATTCCTCGACGACGCCCTGCGACGCCTCGCCGCCGTGTCCGGTCACCTGGACACCGTCGCTGCCGAGGAGGGCGCCGGCGCCGCCGGCGGGCTGGGCTACGCCTTCCGCGCCTTCCTCGACGGCAGGCTCCAGTCCGGGGCCGATCTGGTCGTCGAGGCCGTCGGGCTCGCCCGGACCATCGAGGGCGCCGATTTCATCTTCACCGGTGAGGGCGCCATGGACCGCCAGACGCTCATGGGCAAGACCCTCTCGGGGATCGCCCGCGTGGCCCAGCCGGCCGGCGTACCGATCGTCGCCTTCGCCGGCAGGCTCGGTGAGGGGGTCGAGGAGCTGTACGATCACGGTTTCGTCGGGCTCGTACCGATCGTCGCCTCCATCACGACCCTCGAGGACTCGCTGCGCAACGGGCGGCAGGCCCTCGCCGATGCCGCCGAGCGGGCCATCCGTCTCATCCTCGCCGGTCGCGGGAACGAGTGAGCACGCCCCAGCGACTCAGCCGCCGTCACCGGACGGCAGCGTCTCGGCGTCGAGGGCCGCGAGGGACCGGGCCAGGTGGGCGCGCATCGCGGCCCGCGAGGCATCGGGGTCACCCCTGACGATCGCATCGCAGATCTGCTGGTGCTCGTGCACGAGCAGGTCGGCGTGGCCGGGTTCCAGCACAGTGGGCCCGGTCAGCCCCGCCCGGTGCCGGAGGATGGCGTGCGGGCCGAGTTCACGCAGGACGTCGTTGATGAGGGGATTGCCCGAGGCGAGCGCTATCGCCGCGTGCACGGCGAAGTCCTCCGCGATGGCCGGTTCCCGGCGGGCAAGGGCCTCGCGCAGGTCCGCCATCGCCCGTCTCATGACCTCCCGGTCCACCTCGGTGCCTCTCGTGGCCGCGAGCGCAGCGGCCTCGCACTCGACGGCGAGACGCAGTTCCATGACGTGGCGGGGGCTGCCCGCCAGGTGGGCAGTGGCGGGTTCCGGGTCGCCACCCGGCGCGGTGACGAAGGTGCCGCGGCCCTGGAAGGTCTCCACCAGCCCCTCGGCCCGCAGTTGGGCGACCGCCTCCCTGACGACCGTGCGCGATACGGCGAAGTCCCGGCACAGCTCGGCCTCGGAGGGGAGCCGTTCGCCGGCACCGAGCTCACCTCCGGCGATGCGGTGCTTCAGCTGATCCGCCAGGGCGTGACCGAGGCCGCGCGGATCCGAGCGGTGCAGTGCTGTCATAGGGTCTCCCGGTGGTTGCGCGTGTCAACGGCAGGCTACCGAGAACCGGGGCCGCCGGACCGCATCGCCACGTCCGGCGGCCCCGGGGTGTCGTCACCGGGCGCCGAGCTCGAAGGTGTCGATCGTCCAGGCACGCAGCTGGTCCGACAGTGTCACGCCCAGTCCGGGGCGTTCCGAGACGATCATGCGGCCGTCCCTGATCTGCATGTGCTCGTTGAAGAGCGGGTCGAGCCAGTCGAAGTGCTCGACCCAGGGTTCGATCGGATAGGTCGCGGCCAGGTGTGAGTGGATCTCCATCGAGAAGTGCGGGGCCAGCATGAGACCGGCCGTGGCGGCCAGGGCCGACAGCCTGAGGAACTCGCAGATGCCGCCGATGCGCGGGGCATCGGGCTGGATGATGTCGCAGGACTTGTGCTCGATGAGCGCGGTGTGCTCGGCGACCGAGGTCAGCATCTCGCCGGTGGCGATGGGTGTGATGACCTGGCGGGCCAGGTCCGCGTGCCCCTCGTGGTCGTAGGCGTCCAGGGGTTCCTCGATCCACACGAGGTTGAACTGCTCGAACGCCTTGCACATGCGCAACGCGGTGGGGCGGTCCCACTGCTGGTTGGCGTCCACCATGAGCGGGAAGCCGTCACCGAGGTGCTCGCGCATGGCGGTCAGCCGTTCGAGGTCGACGTGCGGGTCCGGGTGCCCGACCTTGATCTTGATGCCGCCGATACCGGCCTCGACCGATCGCGTGGCGTTCTCCAGGATGGTTTCGAGCGGGGCGTTGAGGAAGCCGCCGGAGGTGTTGTAGCAGCGGATGGAGTCCCGGTGGGCGCCGATGAGCTTGGCCAGCGGCAGCCCCGCGCGTTTCGACTTGAGGTCCCACAGGGCGACGTCGACGGCGGCGATGGCCTGGGCGGCGACCCCGGACCGGCCGACCGATGCGCCGGCCCACAGCAGCTTGACGCGCAGGCGGTCGATGTCGTTGGGGTCCTCTCCGATGAGATTGTCGGCGATCTCCTTGGCGTGCGCGAACTGCGCCGGGCCGCCGGCCCGCTTCGAGTAGGCGAAGCCGACGCCGTAGAGACCGTCGGTCGTCCAGAGTTCGCAGAAGAGGAAGTTGACCTCGGTCATCGGTTTCTGCCGACCGGTGAAGACCTTGGCGTCCGAGATCTCCGTCGCGAGCGGGAGGACGACGTGGGACAGGTTGAGACGAGCGATGGTGTCATGTGTCACGGTGCGCTCCTTTGCGGTTGCGTGTCACGTACAATTCATCATACGAGTCATCAACATATCTGTTAAGTGGTTTCTGGGGTCGGTCTTCGGGGCGATCCCGGGTCCGGGCCACCGTGTTCTCGGCGATGCGGGCCGGACGCGGCAACCGGGAGAGCCCCGCGGCGGCTCGTCGCCGGCCACGGCGAGGAGCCGGTCAGGCTTCTGTCGCCGCAAGCAGCGCCAGCGGCACCAGCAGGTGCGCGGTCGTCACCGGCGCGGCGCCGATGAACGGTGCCGCCTCCTCAACCAGCCGGCCGGCCGATTGCAGCATCAGCTCGGTGCGGGCGTCTGGCAGGTGCGGTGCGAGATGTTGCAGGTGCAGGGCCCGAGTGAGGGCCAGGGCGGGCAGCATGCGGGCCCTGCCGCTCGTGCCCTCGTGCAGCACGGGGACGCGCAGGGTCGGGTCCCCGGGCGATCCCAGGCGCGGCAGGAACCCGGCGAGCCATTGGCTGAAGGCGCCGGCCGGCAGCACCCGGCGAACCAGGTCGGCCTGCGCCAGGGCGGGGGAGCAGATGTCGTCGGCGTGCGGATCCACCGCCGAGGAGGAACGTTCCCGGCCGCCGAACCAGGAGCGGGCCCGGTCGCTCAGGGCATTGACCACCCGGGCGTCCCCGAGCGTCTGGAAGGCGTCCAGCAGGAGTCCCATGCTGAACGCCGTGTTCTGCTCGGTGCCCAGCCGCTCCGGGGCGCCCATCCGCGGCAGGACGGCGAGCAGACTGTCCCGCACCGCGTCGGCCAACTCGCCCAGCTGGGCGTCCCAGCCCCGGCGGGCGGCGAGCTCGTTGCGGCGGGCCTCGGCGGCGAGCATGACGGTCCACGCCCAGCCGAACATCCGACCGGCCTCGGGGTGCGTGAGCAGATGGTCGGCCTCCACCCCGATCGCCCCGCCATGCCAGCGTCGACGCAGTGCCCCGGTCAGCAGCCGACACAGCTGGGGGCCGAGCTCGGCCGGAGCCGTGCGCAACAGGACGAGCGCGGCCCACAGCATGTGCGAGGAGGAATGCCAGTCCTCCTCGGTGTGCGGGCGGAGGCTTCCGGCGTCCGGCCCGGGCCTGCTCGCCGCGGACGAGCGGGAGGGTGGGGCCCAGGGAGTGGGCGTCCCCAGTGAACGCAGCAGCGAGTGCCCCCAGCCAGCCGCCCACAGGCTGCGCCACAGAAGGTGGGAGGGCGTGCTGCTCACCGGGAAGGAACCTCGCAGACCGGGTGGACGGGTAACGCAAGTGGGGCGCCCATCAGGACGCCCCACCAGATGATCAACGGATCACTCCGCCTTGACCGGAGCGGGCTGGCCGATCTCGGACAGCATCTGCTTGTACCAGTCCTGGTCGATGTCGAAGGGCTTGTGCCCGGCGATCCGTGGGAAGGCGATGACCGACAGCTCGTCGCCGGCCTCCTCGTCCTGGCCGACGACACCGGAGTTACCGGCGAGCGCAGCGTCGACGGCCATGTCGCAGGTGGCCGCGATGAGCTCGAGATCCTCGTCGTTGGACTTGGCCGAACGGCTGAAGTAACCGGACTTCTGGACCATCGTCTTGGCCGCCTTGATGCGCGGGGCGAACTGCTTGGCGAACCATTCGCCCGGGTTCACCTTGTCGAGCTGGATGTGCCCGAAGGCATCCGTCGGGACATCCTGGCCGGCGGCCTGCAGCTGGGCGACGATGTCGTTCACGCCGGCGCCCTCGGACAGGAAGATGTTCACATTGCCGACCTCGTCCATGATCGCGGCCAGGCGCTCCGCCTCGGCGTCGATGTCGATCTTGGCCTCGGGCACGTACACCGCGTGGATGTCCCAGGCCTCGCGCTTCAGTCCGGCCTCGGGCAGCCATTCCTGCTCGTCGAGCCAGGAGCGGTAGCGGCGCGCGGTCTCGGCGGTGAGGTAACCGCAGTTGCGGCCCATGACCTCGTGGATGATGAGTTCGCGGGGGGCCGAGTTGTGCTCGCCGATGATGTTGGCCGCGTACCTGGCGCCCTGCTCCGCCGCTGTCCAGGCGCCGAGCGACTGGCGCACCGGGACGATGTCGTTGTCGATGGTCTTGGGCAGCCCGACCACGGTGAGCGGGTACCCGTTCTGCGCGAGGAACGCGGCGAGATCGGCCGCGGTGGTGTTCGTGTCGTCACCGCCGATGGTGTGCAGGACGTCGACGCCGTCGGCGACCAGCTGGTCGGCGGCGATCTTCAGCGGGTCTGCGCCCTCGGGCACCAGCCCCCGCTTGACCAGATCGGCGACGTTCGTCAGCTTGACACGCGAATTGCCGATGGGCGAGCCGCCGAAGGCGAAGAGACGGTCGTAGTGGGCTCGGACCTCGGGGGAGAACTCGATCGAGTCGCCCTTGAGCAGACCCTCGTAACCGTAGCGGTAACCGATGATCGTGGTATCGGGGGAGACCTCGGTGTAGCGGCGCACCAGACCGGCGATGGCCGAGGACAGGCACGGGGCGAAACCGCCGGCAGTGAGCAGGGCTACCTTCTTCACCATGTGGAAGCCTTTCCATTGAGCAGGGCCCGCCCTTGTGCGGGCCTGTTGCTCCAAGCCTAGGCCACGAGGGCGACGAAAGGGGACCCGTCATCAGGGGGATGTCCACAGCCCTGTCGTCCCGTGAGGGTTCCGTGCCACACTGAAGGCGTCCCCACCCCCCTGGGAGCATGCGATGAGGCCAGACCTTCTCACCGGGAACGCTCGGCACGGCTCACCACCCGGCCCCGCGCGGGCGCTGCCCAGGCCGGCCGGTGACGAGCGCGGCATGAGCGTCAGCACACTCTTCGCCGCCGTCCTGCCCGCCTTCATCCTCGCAGCCGGCCTGGCGGTCGACGGGGCGGCCCGGCTGGCGGCCCAGCGCGAGGCCCAGGTGGCCGCCGCAGCAGCGGCCCGGGCCGCCACCGACAGCGCCGCGACCGGGCGCCTGCAAGGGGCCGCTGGCGACGCGCAGGCGATCGCCGCCGCCGGCGCCGTGGCCCGCGAGTACGACGTCGTCGACGTCCACGTGTCCATCGGTCCAGACCGGCGGGTGCGGGTGAACACCACCGCCGAATGCGACACCACCTTCCTGGGAATCGTCGGCATCAACCGATTCACGGTCACTGGTGAGGCCGAGGCCGAGCTGCGACGGATATGACCGGCCGGCACGTGACTCAGATCACTCGTGCCGGTTCGCGGTGGGGTTCCCGCCCATTCCTGTCCGCCGCACATCCAGAACCCGCCGTACGCCTGGGTCCTGTCGTCTGAGGGCCCAGGCCCGGGGCCGAGTCTCGGCTCGGTCACGCTGTCGGCGTGCTCGTCGTGGTCCTAAGCTGGTCCCATGGCTCGCTACTACCCGGTTCACCCGGTCAACCCGCAGCAACGCTCGATCAACCAGACGGCTGACCTGCTCCGTGGGGGAGCGGTCATCGCCTACCCGACCGATTCCGGATTCGCGCTGGGCACCGCCTACGGCAACAAGGCCGGGATCGACCGCATCCGACGGATCCGCGAACTCGATGAGAAGCACCACCTGTCGGTCGTCGTCAGTGACTTCGCACAGCTCGGCACGTACGTCGAGATGGGCAACCGCCAGTTCCGTGCCGTCAAGGCGGCCACGCCCGGCCCCTACACGTTCATCCTGCGTGCCAGCCGTGACGTGCCCCGTGCCATGCTGCACCCGAGCCACCGCACGGTGGGGGCCCGGGTGCCCGATCACGTGACGGCGCTGGCGCTCATCGAGACGCTCGGCGAACCCATCGTCTCGTCCACGCTGATCCTTCCCGGCGAGGAGGAGCCCCTGGCCGACGGCTGGCAGATCAAGGAGGCCCTTGACAACGACATCGACGCCGTTCTCGACTCCGGCGATGCCGGCTACCTGCCGACCACCGTCATCGACCTGACCGGGGACGAACCGGAGATCGTGCGCCGCGGCGGCGGGAGCACCGAACTGTTCGAGTGAACCGGTTGCGTCCGTGACGTGAATCCCGGACGCCACGGTGGCCTGATCAGAGGTCGCGGGGCGGTCCGTGTCGGCCGAGAGCCACCCGAGGCGGACACCGGACGGCATCGTTGCCATCTGCCCGGTGCGCCTGGCGGGCTCAGAGCAGCGCGGCGACGAGCAGCATCAGGACGATCGGGACGAGCAGCACCCACAGCTCCGTGGTGACGGCCCGCCCGTTCTTCCGGCGCCTGAGCAGCCAGCCGGCCGCCAGCCCCATGAGGAATCCGCCCAGTTTCTGCTGCCAGGGAATCCACGGGTACATGAACACGAGCAGGAAGTTGATGACGAGGATGGTCCAGAAACCGCTCATGGAGCGCAGCTGGTCCCTCGGCAGCAGGGTGATGAGCAGACCGAACGTGCCCAGGATCACGGCCGACGCTCCGGTGGGGATGAGGTACACGTCGAAGACCCGGCACCACAGGACGAGCGTCGCCGAACCGGCGGCGATGAGCAGCAGATAGACCAGGAGGAAGTCGAGGTGGCCCAGGGCCGGCTCCAGACTGCGACCCATGATCCAGATCATCAGCAGGGCGAAGACGAGGCTGAAGAGACTCACGTTCGTGTAGACGAACCCGCCGGTGACGAGCCGCCACGGCTGGGTGAACGCCAGATCGGGGCTCATCTCGAGGGCGCCGGCCACCTGAGGGGCGACGAGCGACACGAACCACAGAGCGGCACAGATCACCATCGTGACGTAGGTGACGAGCGGCTTGGGCTCCTTCGGTATCGGCTGGCCGGCCACGACGACACCGCCGTCTGGCGTCTCCACGTACTGGGGTGCGCTCGGCATCTGGGCCGGCTGCTGGCCCCAGGCCGGCATGGCGGCGCCCCCGGCCGTCCCGGGACCCGGCTGGCCGGCGGGGCCGTAGGGGGTCTGTCCGGCGGCGGCCGGCGGTGTGTAGCCGTAGGACGGCGTCGGGCCCCACGGGGGATTCTGCCGCCCCGCCCCGGGCTGGGCGATGCCCCGGGAGTCTCGGGCATCCCAGGACTGGCCGGTGCCGCCAGCCGTCGAGGTCCAGCTCTGCGGCCGGTGCGACGAGGCATTGGCGCCGAAGGAGGGCGCCTGGCCGTCTGCCGGCAGGTTCGGCTGCTGCCATGCCGGGGTCAGTGGTACCGGTGAGGGCCGGCCGGGCGTTGTGCCCGGCGCTTCCTGACCGTGGCCTGGTGGATCCAGCGAGGGCCAAGCCGACTCGGGTGCGGCGAAATCGGGCATCCCGGACGGGGGAGTCGGCTCGGTGCCGCCGTCCTTGTTCGTCTCGTCACTCACCAGGCCAGTCTACGGTCGTGCCGCGAACCGTCCCGGCTCGTCGCGAACCGATGAGGCCACGCACTGGGGACCCAGCGTGCACCGGTACCTTCCTGCGACAAGCGCGGAGGGTGATCCTGCAACGCCACGGTCGAACTGTTCAGCCCAGGGCTTGACGATCACGGACTGGGGAAAACTGGGGGATGATTGCCTGGTGACGAACTGGGTCTTCCTCCATGCACATCCTGATGACGAGGCCAGCCAGACCTCCGGAACCATGGCCATGGCTCACGAGCGCGGCGACCGGGTCGTCGAGATCCTCGCGACCGACGGCGCCCTCGGTGTCGTTCCCGACGGTCTCGACCCAGCCGGCCTGGCCAGGCACCGCCAAGCCGAGCACGAACATGCCGCCGAGGTCATCGGCATCGACCGGATCGTCCGCCTGGGGTTCACGGACTCGGGAATGGCCGGCTGGGACTCCAACCAGAACCCCAGGGCCTTCTGCAATGCGGACCTGGGGCTGGCTGCCGAGCAGGTCGCCCGGGTCCTGCGCGAGGAGGACGCTGACGTGTTCGTCCACTACGACCCGCGCGGCAATTACGGGCACCCAGATCATCTGATGGTGCACCGTGTCGGTGCTGCTGCGGGGGCACTGCTCGGCCCGCAGCTGCGCGTGCTCGAGGGGACGGTCAACCAGGACGCCATGGTCGAGCAGTACGAGAAGGCCCGTGCCATGGGCCTCGACACCGGCTTCTGGGGCCCCGAAGCGGTCGCCGACGATGGCGAGCTGATCGGTTCGCCCCAGTCGCAGATCCGCTGGGCCGTCGATCTCCCCGAGCACATCATCGCCACCAAGTACCGCGCCCTGGAGGCCCATGCGAGCCAGGTGAGCGATGTCGGGGTCATGTTGTCGCTGTCGGCCGATGTCTTCGCCCTCATACTCGGCACCGAGTACTACCGCGAACCGGCCGATCCCGGGCCGATGCGGTCCGCCTGGCCCCTGTAGGTCCGGCTCCTCCCGAGCCGCCGCGACTGCTCTGGCCCATGCTTGCTCGCTGAAACGATGAAGGCCAGACGCGTGGCAGGTGTCTGGCCTTCATCGTTTCTCCCCATGCCTCGGGGTTGAATCCGCGAGGCATGGCCACAGGCGCCCAGCTGCTACTGCGGTTCCGGGTCCTGATCCGGGCCGCTGTCGTCCTGCGGCTCCGTCTCCGGCGGGGTACCGGTGTCGCCGTTCCTCGGGGTGCCGCCGACGGGGCCGAAACCATTGCCGGCGGCGCTCCCGTCATCGAGGCTCGCGAGGAAGTCCTCGACGGCCTGGCCGATCTCGTCGGCGTTGGGCAGGCCCTCACCGTTGGTCGGCAGGGAGCGGTCTGCCATGAAACGGTCGTACTGGTTCTCGAGCTGTGCGACGATCTGCTGCAGCTGCTCGGAGGCGTTCACCTGGGCGTCGATCTGGCCCCGCACCAGTCGGGCCGCCTGCTCCAGGTCACCCATCGGAACGTCGAGGCCGGCGTTGAGGTTCAACCCGTGCACGAGGGCGATCGCGGCCGGCGGGTACTCGTTCTCGGCAAGGTACTGCGGCACGTGAACCGCCAGGTTGATGACATCGAGGTTCTTCTCACCGAACCGCTGGGTCATCATGGCCGAGAAGGAGGCGCTCATGCGGAACGACCCGATGCCCTGATTCCCGGGCAGCAGTTCCGGACGGGTGGACAGCTTGGTGAGTGTCGCCGGGCGGGTGTGCGGCACCGGCATCGGGACGCCCTGAGCGGTCACCACGAGCTGCACGTCGAGCTCGTCGATGATGCGCTCGATCGAACGCGTGACGCGCTCCCACTGCAGCGACGGCTCGGGGCCGGTCAGCAGCAGGAAGGGATGCCCGGACTTGTCGGTGACCTCGTGCAGCTCGATCGCCGGGGCACGGTAGTTGGTGTAGTGGTCGACGTCCAGGTCGATCATGGGGCGGTGCTCGCGGTAGTCCATGATCTGATCGACGTCGAAGGAGCCGAGCTTGCGGTGGGCAAGGGTGTTGAGCAGGTGCTCGTCAAGCTGGGCCTGGGCCGACCCCGCGTCTGCGTAGCTGCCCAGGGTGACCACCAGCACACGGTCATGAATCGTGCGCTGATCGATGGAACTCTCGTAGCGGAACAGCGATGTGGGATCGGGCATGTCTTCATCCTCCTGTACTCGCGCGCGCGACAGCGCCCACGACACATACAGTGCAACGTCGGCAAGACGTGGTTCATTCCAGGAACTTCAGTGAACCCGACTCAACTTTACCTGGCGGATGGGGGTCTGGGGGTCCTCCCTGGGGCCTGCACCCGCGGCCGGACTCAGGTGAGCAGTGTCCGATCGGACAGCTGACCGCCCTTGATCTTGTCGAACTCGGCCATCAGGTCCTCGACGCTGGCAGCCGCCTTCGCCTGGCCGCCGAGTTCGAGGATGATGCGGCCCTCGTGCATCATGATGAGCCGGTTGCCCAGCCGCAGGGCCTGCTCCATGTTGTGCGTGACCATGAGCGTGGTCAGGCCCTTCTCGGCGACGAGTTCGCGCGTCAGTCGCGTGATGAGCTCGGCGCGCTGCGGGTCCAGGGCTGCGGTGTGCTCGTCTAGGAGCAGCACCTTAGGGTCGCTGAAGGTCGCCATGACCAGCGACAGCGCCTGACGCTGGCCACCCGAGAGCAGGCCCGCCTTGGTGCTCAGGCGGTCCTCGAGCCCCTGCTCGAGCACCGCGAGCTGCTCGCGGAAGAAGGCGCGTTTGGCCTGGCTGATGCCAGGCCCCAGACCCCGGGTGGTGCCGCGGCCCAGGGCCAGCGAGAGATTCTCCTCGATCGTCATGTGCGCCGCGGTCCCGGCCATCGGGTCCTGGAAGACGCGCGCCACGTGCCGGGCGACCTTGTAGTCGGGCAGACGGTCGATGCGCTGGCCGGCGATCTTCACCACGCCGCCATCGGGGCGGTACCGTCCCGAGATCGTGTTCAGCAAGGTCGACTTGCCGGCTCCGTTGGAGCCGATGACAGTGCAGAAGTCGCCCTCGTCCAAGTGCAGGTCGATCCCCGCCAGGGCGACCTTCTCGTTGACCGTGCCGGGGAAGAAGGCCTTGTGAATGTTCACCACGTCAAGCATCTCAGGCTCCTGGTTTCACCAGACCGGACACGGGGTCGC
Organism: Propionibacterium australiense; assembly: GCF_003666605.1. Lineage (GTDB taxonomy): Bacteria > Actinomycetota > Actinomycetes > Propionibacteriales > Propionibacteriaceae > Propionibacterium > Propionibacterium australiense. The sequence goes on from NZ_RCIV01000002.1 coordinate 30,952, forward strand.
GGTCCTCGATCGACGCCGTCACGTCGGGCTCGGCGGGCAGGCTGCGGGCACGCCGTCGAGCCCGGACATTGGCGAACACGCCCCAGCGGGGGATGAGCAGGGCCAGGACGACGATGACCGCACTGACCAGTTTCATGTCGTTGGGCTGCAGCCCGACCATGAGGGCCAGCTGGATGATCACGCGGTAGATGATCGAGCCGAAACAGACCGCGGCGGTGGCCACGGCGATCCTCGACGAACTGAAGATGGCCGTGCCGATGATGACCGAGGCCAGCCCGGCGACGATGAGGCCGATGCCCATCGAGATGTCGGCGTAGCCCTGGAACTGCGCGATGAGGGCTCCGGACGTGGCGACCAGGCCGTTCGACAGCGCCAGTCCGATGATCTTCGTCGTGTTCGTATTGATGCCATTCGCCCGGGCCATCGACTCGTTGTCACCGGTGGCGCGCATCGCGAAACCAAGATTCGTCGCCAGGAACCAGTCCATGACGAGGACGAACAGGGCCAGCACCAGGGCGAAGATCACGACAGAGCTCAGCGTGCCCAGCAAGGCCCGCTCCGACAGCGGGGTGAACACCGTCGTGGCGCGCAGCAGCGGCAGGTTCGCCTTGCCCATGATGCGCAGGTTGATCGAGTAGAGCGCGATCTGGGTGAGGATACCGGCCAGCAGCGGATGGATCTTGCCCATGGTGTTCAGCAGGCCGGTGACGGTGCCGGCGAGCAGACCCCCACCGAAGCCTGCCGCGGTGGCCAGCACGGGATTGCCGCCGTTGGTGATGATGAGGGCGCACAGACCCGCCCCGGTGGTGAAACTTCCGTCGACCGTCAGGTCGGCGAAATCGAGGATCCTGAAGGTGAGGTAGACCCCCAGGGCCATGAGCCCGTACAGCAGGCCCAGTTCGATGGCACCGAGCATGAGACGTTCAGCCGACCTTCTCCGAGCCCTCGAGCAGGTCATCGGGGATCGTCACGCCCATGGCATCCGCGGCAGTCTCGTTGACGTACACGGTCAGATCGGACTGCGTCTCGACCGGCATGGTGGCCGGATCGGCGCCATCGCGCAGGATCCGGATCGCCATCTCGCCGGTCTGCCGGCCCAGCTTGTTGTAGTCGATGCCGTAGGTGATGACGCCACCGTTGCGCACGGAGTCGCCCTCACCGACGACGAGGGGGATCTTGCGGTCCTCGCACAACGCGACGACCGTGGCCAGGCCCGAGATGACGTTGTTGTCGGTGGGCAGGTAGATGGCGTCGACGTCGAGGGCCTCGGCCGCCTGCTGCAGTTCGGCGGTGTTGGTGATGGTCTTCTCCTGGACCGTCAGGCCCTGGTCGTCGGCGGCCTCCTTGGCCAGGTCGACCTGAACCTGCGAGTTCACCTCGCCGGAGGAGTAGAGGATGCCGACCGAGCCGGCCTCGGGCTTGATCTGCTTGATGAGACCGATCTGCTCGGCGACCGGGTTCATGTCGCTCGTGCCTGTGACGTTGCCGCCGGGGGCGTCCTCGGACTCGACGAGCTGTGCCGTCGCCGGATCAGTGACGGCGGTGAACAGGACGGGCGTCTGGGTGATGGTCTGGGCCGCTGCCTGGGCGGCCGGGGTGCCGATGGCAAGGACCAGGTCGAGGCCCTGGGAGGAGAACTTCGACGCGATGTTCGTCGCGGTGGTCTGGTCGCCCTGGGCGTTCTCCTCGTCGAACTCGCAGGTGATGCCGGCCTCCGCGAAGGCGGACTTGAAGCCCTCGCGGGCGGCGTCCAGCGAGCTGTGGGTGAGAATCTGCATGATGCCGATCGAGTAGCTGGCGGAGGAGGAACCCGACTCGCCCGAGTCGGAGGAACAGGCGGCCAGCGGCCCGGCCAGAGCAGCGAGGCCGGCGGCGGAGAGCAGGGTTCGACGGTTCATGATTGTCCTTAGCCATTGTGAAAGAAAATTTTTCAGGGCCTCACGTTAACGCTCAGCGAAAGCGCGCACTGCCCGTGCCCGACCGCTGGACATTCTTCCGTCCCAGCGGTGCGATCGCGCCGCGGACGAGAGATCGTACGGTGTCCTGGTGGCCGGGGACAGCCTGTCCGGCTCACTAGGATTGTACGGGCCGGCCGAGGTGGGCCGGCCCGTGGGGAAGGAGAACAATGCCGGTCAGCCCTCGCCTGGTTCTGGTGCGTCACGGCCAGACCGAGTGGAACACCCAGCAGCGCTGGCAGGGAGCCACGGACATCCCTCTCAACGAGAATGGCAGGCGGCAGGCAAGGTCGGCCGCACCCTTCTACGCCTCGCTCGAACCGGTGGCGATCTGGAGCTCCCCGCTGAGCCGAGCCCACGACACGGCCACCGAGGTGGCCGCGCTGACCGGGCTCCGGATTCGTACCGACGATCGTCTCAAGGAGATGGACTTCGGTGCGGCGGAGGGCTGCGTCTGGGAGGAGGTGTTGGCCCTCGACCCGGGCATCGCCGGCTGGCGTGCCGGGCAGGACGTGCTGTGGCCGGGCGGCGAGTCGGGCTCTCTCGTCCAGCAGCGCGTGGGTGGGGCACTCAGGCAGATCGACGCGTCAGCGCCGGCCGGCCTCGTACTCGTCTTCTCCCATGGCACGGCCATCCGGATGGGCGCCGCGGCCATGCTCGGATGGGGCGTCGAGGGCGCATGGCGTCTCGGCTCGGTGGACAACTGCTGCTCGACGGGCCTGCTGCCCACGAGCAGCGGATGGCGGCTCGACCATTTCAACGCCTCACCGCAGTGGGGGAGTGACGCCGGACCCGTGCTAACTTGACCGCCATGGCGAATGCGGAGGGGACAGGCGGCGCCGGTGATTTCATCAGCGACGCGATCGAGCGCGACAACGAGGACGGTGTCTACACCGGGCGCGTCCAGACCCGCTTCCCCCCCGAGCCGAACGGATACCTGCACATCGGTCACGCGAAGGCCATCACCGTCGACTTCGGCGCCGCCGAGAAGTTCGGCGGGGTGTGCAATGTGCGGCTCGACGACACCAACCCCGTGGCGGAGGACCCCGAGTTCGTGCAGTCGATCCTCGACGACATCGCCTGGCTCGGCTACGAACCGGCAGCCGTCCTGCACGCCTCCGGCTATTTCGAGCAGCTCTACCAGTGGGCCCGTCACCTGATCCAGCAGGGTCTGGCCTACGTCGACGACCAGGACAACGAGACCATCTCGGCCCAGCGGGGCGGCTACGGCAGGCCCGGCGTCGAGAGCCCCTACCGGGACCGCTCCGTCGAGGAGAACCTCGACCTGTTCACCCGCATGCGTGCCGGCGAGTTCCCCGACGGATCCCGCGTGCTGCGCGCCAAGATCGACATGGCCACGGACAACATGGTCCTGCGCGACCCGGTGATGTACCGCATCCGGCACGCCGAGCACCACCAGACCGGCATGCAGTGGCCGATCTACCCGACCTACGACTGGGCGCACGGTCAGAGCGACGCCATCGAGGGCGTCACCCACTCGCTGTGCACCCTCGAGTTCGACACCCACCGCCCGCTGTACGACTGGTACCTCAACCATCTGCCCCTGCCTGCGGAGAAACCCCGCCAGATCGAGTTCGCCCGCCTGGAGCTCACCTACACGATCACCTCCAAACGCCGGCTGGCCACACTCGTCCGGGACGGTGTCGTGGACGGCTGGGACGACCCGCGCATGCCCACGCTGCGCGGCCTGCGCCGCCGCGGCTACCCGGCCAAGGCGGTGCGCGACTTCTGCACCTACCTCGGCACCACGCGCACCAACGCACGGCACAACATCGAGGAACTCGAATCCTTCGTGCGCCGCGAGCTCAATGCGACGAGTCAGCGCCGCATGGTCGTCACCCGCCCGCTGCACCTGGTGATCGACAACTGGCCCACCGACGAGAACGGCGCGCCCGTCGTCGAGTACTTCCCGCTGACGAACAATCCGGAGAACCCGGACGAGGGCACCAGGCAGGTGGCCTTCACCGGTGACCTGTTCATCGAGCGCGAGGACTTCGCCGAGACGCCCCCACCGAAGTTCTTCCGGCTGTCGCCAGGGCGCGAGGTCCGCCTGCGCGGCGCCTACTTCGTCACCGCCACCGACGTGGTCAGGGACGAGGCCGGAGAAATCGTCGAGGTGCACGCCAGCTACGACCCCGCCACCCGCGGCGGGGACGCCCCTGACGGTCGGAAGGTCAAGTCGACGATGCACTGGGTCAGCGTCCCGCACGCCGTCGACGTCGACGTGGCCCTCTACGACCGTCTGTTCACCACACCCAACCCGGGCGAGGAGACCGGTGAGCCGCTCGACGACCTCAATCCCGGCTCCCGTGAGCTGCTGGCAGGAGCCAAGGGCGAGGCGGCGATCAGCGATGTCGAGCCGGGCCAGGTCGTCCAGTTCGAGCGTCTCGGCTACTTCGCCGCCGACCTGGACCGCCCCGGCCTGTTCCACCGCACGGTGGGTCTGCGTGACGAGTGGGCGGCGCTGCAGCGCAAGGCCTCGAAAGCGGCCATGACGGCGAAGAGAGCCTGAAAGCAATCCCGGCGAGCGATCCGGCGGTGTCCGTTCGTCCAGCCTCCGCTGCAGTACCAGCTCCTGGACGGGGTCATGCTCGGTCCGACAGGCTCTCGTGGCACGGTGGCGGGGCAGGACGCCGGAGAAGAACTCGGCCCCGCCCTCCGCCCGGGTGGGGAAGGACGGGGCCGCAGAGCCCGGGATCAGAGCGTGAAGAGCGTGCTCTCGATGTACTCGCGGGCCTTGACGGCGTACTCGTGCGGGTTGGCGATGGCCGGGTCCTGCTCGGCCTCGACGAGGATCCACTGGTCGTAGCCGTGCTCGACGAGCAGCCGGTAGGGCTCGGTGAAGTCGATGCAGCCGTCCCCGGGCACGGTGAACATGCCGGCCAGGAAGGAGTCGAGGAAGGAACGCTCGGCGTCGCGGGACTCGGCCATCTTCTCGGGCCGGACGTCCTTGAAGTGGACGTGCCTGACGCGGTCGATGGTGGGTTCCAGCAGCCCCATGACCGTGCCGGCGCCGACGAAGGCGTGGCCGGTGTCGAACAGCAGGGAGACCCTGGCAGGGTCGGTCATCTCCATGAGCCGGATGGTCTCCTCGGTGGTCTGGATGACGGTTCCGAGGTGGTGGTGGTAGACGAGTTCGAGGCCGTGCGCATGGGCGACGTCGCCGAGCCGGTTCAGGCCCTCGGCCAGCACCGGCCACTGCTCCTCGGTCAGGACCGGCTTGTTGGTGAAGATGCTGACGTCGCGGACGCCCTGCACCGAACCGGTCTGCTCGGAGACGACGATGCGGGTGGCGCCCAGGTACTCCAGGTAGCGGCAGTTCTCCTCGAAGACCGGGACGACGGCGTCGATCCCGTCCCGCAGGATGAAGGAGGAGAACCACTGGGCTACGATCCGGATACCGCGCGCCTCGATGCGCTCCTTGACCTCCTCCTTGGCGGGGAAGAACCCGGCGCACTCGGTGCCGGCGTAGCCGACATCGGCGAGATCGAGCAGCATGTCGTCGAGGGTGTTGAAGGCGCCGACCTCGGGGATGTCGTCATTGCGCCAGGCGATGGGGTGCATGCCCCAGTTGATGCCGTGCGGATCCTTGATCGCTGTGGCGGGGTCGAGTCGGAAGGCCATGGTGTGTCTCCTTTGTTCGGATCTTGTGTTCTCGGTTGCGTCAGTGAGTCGAAGCCGGGTGACCGCTTGGGTGCGCGCGGCTAGACTCCCTCATGCCCTGCTCGACCGGTCCGGGGCGTCGAAGGTCGTCGTCCCGTCCACCCGGGCGACGTCGTGCCAGGCGCCATCGGCGGCGGAGGCCACGATGGCCTCGTCCACCTCGGCGGCGCACCAGGCGTCGGCGGCGGAGGGGGCGAGCTGCTCTCCGGTGAGGATCGAGCGCAGGAACTGGGCCGCCTCGATGGACTTCATGTCGTCGAATCCCATGGAGGTGCCGATGGCGGGCTGGTAGCGGCTCCACTCTCCCCAGGCCGGGTTGGCCATGGCGCGGGTGTAGCCGTGGGTGGGGCCGCCGTCGACGGTGGTGCAGACCTCTAGTTCGTTGAGGCGCTCGAAGTTCCACCGGGCCGAGCCGTTCATCCCGTAGACCTCGACGACGTACTCGGCGCGCGGGCCCACGCTCACGCGAGAGGACTCCATCGTGCCGATGACGCCGTTCTCGAAACGGACGAGCATGCCGACGTAGTCCTCGTTCTCGACGGGGCCGGTCTCGTCGCCGATCTCGAAACCGGCGTGCCCCATGCCCATCTTCGTGGGGATCGGGCGTTCGGTGATGAAGGTGTCGGTGATGGCGGTGACCGAGGCGATGCGTCCGACGATGTACTGGGCGAGATCGGCGCCGTGGCTCATGAGATCGGGGACGACGCCGGCACCGGCCTTCTCACGGGAGGCACGCCAGGTGAGTGGCCCCTGAGGGGAGGCGTTGTAGTCGGCGATGAACCAGACGCGCACATTGGTGATCCGGCCGAGTTCCCCGGAGCGGACGAGGGTGCGCAGGTACTCGATGGCCGGGACGTGACGGTAGTTGAACCCGACGGCGGTGACGAGGCCGGCTCGGGCCGCAGCCTGCGCGATCGTCCGGGACTGGTCGGCGTTGACTCCCATCGGCTTCTCGATCCAGAAGGGCTTGCCGGCCTCGATGGCGGCCAGCGCGATCTCCTGGTGGAGATAGTTCGGTGCGCAGATGGAGACGGCCTCCACCCGTGGATCGGCGAGCAGCTCGTGGTAGTCGGAGTAGGCCCGTTCGAAGCCGAGGTCCTCGACGGCGGCCCGCCGTGCCTCGTCGATGGGGTCAGCGGCCGCCACGATCCGGGCCTCGGCGCCCAACTCGGGGAAATGTTCCGAGACCGTGCGGTAACTGCGGGCATGGAGGCGTCCCATCCATCCCAGGGAGACGACGCCGACTCCGATCTGCTTCTTGCTGTTCATGGGTGTTCTCCTTCCCGGTCAACAGTGACCGGTCGCGCAGTTTCTGACCTGCGCCGCACGATGTGTTCGAGGTGTGGAACGTGAGATGCCATGAAAGATGTGCTAACGCGCGTCATCAATGACATGACAAACAGTAGCAAGAGTTCTGGAAGCATCGCAAGGTGATGCTCGACCCGATTGCGGGTGTCAGGGGCGTAGACGTCGTGCGCGGTGAGGTGGATCAGCCCCGTGGCGGCCTTCGCCGGCTCGAGGCGCGGATGACGAGGGTGGCCGGGACAGTTACGTGTGCCGCCGGATCTTCCCGTGGGGCGAGCACCGCGGCTATGGCGGCCTCGGCCAGCCGATCCGGGGACTGGTCCACGCTCGTCAGTGAGACCTCCCGGCGTGAGGCCAGCGATGAGTTGTCATAGGAGATGACCGCAAGGTCCGGTCCCGGTGTGAGACGGGCGGACAGCGTCGCCGCGATGAGGTCGATGCCGAGCACGTCGTTGTAGGCGACGGCTCCGAATGGTCCTGCCGAGGTCGCCCGGGCCGCCATCAGGGCCTGGCTCGCGCCGTCGTCGCAGGCGATCTCGGCGAAGTCGAGGCCGCCCGCCGCCGAGGCCTCGCGACAGGCCTCCCGCCGCTCGTCGAGCAGTGACTCGTACCGATTGTGGGCGGGGGAGAAGAAGACCATGCGCTCGAATCCCTGCTCGGCGAGATGGCCGGCGATCTGTGCGGCGGCGCCGGCCTCGTCGAGACGGACCGTCGGGATCGACGGCTCGTCGAGGGCGCGGTCGAGGACGCACAGGGGCATGTGCTCGGACAGCGCCAGGAGTTCCGACTGGCTCATCGAGGTGCCGGGCAGGATCAGCCCGGCGGGTCGCATCGACAGGACGTCGTCCACCGTCGTCTGCTCGAGCTGGTCCTCCAGATCGGAGACGAGGACGACCAGGACGTAGCCGGCCGCGCTGGCGTGGTGGCGCAACCGTCGCAGCAGGCGATCGAAGAAGGGATTGTCGAGATAGGGCAGGATGACGGCCAATCGACGCGAATGCCGGGCGGCGAGTTCGGCGGCGGCGGCGTTCGGGTGGTAGTGGAGGGCCTGGGCGGCGTCGAGAATGCGCTGGCGGGTCTGGTCGGACATGCGGCCCTCGCCCTTGAGGGCGAGCGAGACGAGTCCCCTGGAGACCCCCGCCCGGGCTGCGACGTCCTGCTGCGTGGCATGGGCCTCACGGTCGGGAAGGGACATGTGAACTGATCCTTGTCGTCAGCTGGGTCACATCCGCATTCTGACAGCAAAGGAGCCATCGCGCGTGCTGCGGTGGCGCTGCGATGGCTCGGTGGTCTGGGGGAAGAGATGTGCTGGTGAGTCCTCCTGACGGGTCCGGGTGGTTCTTCCTGCGGCGGCTGACGTCAGATCAGCCCTGGGCGAGGGTGTTGATGCCGTTGTAGGTGCCGAGCAGGGTGGCGGCGCTGAAGGCGAGGGCGCCGGTGAGCATCATGGGGGTCATCGTGGTGGCAAGGCCGACGATGATCATGAGGATGCTGGCTGCGATGAGGGCGCCGGCGACGAGAGTGCCGGCGACAACCGGAGAGATGGTAGCCGTCTCGTGGCGAACGGTGGAGGCCTGAGTGGCAATGGTGTCGATGGCGGTCATGATGTCCTCACTGGGTGCGGAGTGCATGCCGCGACACCAGCCGTGACATGCACGACGGTGTACTCAGGTCCAGGGACGTCCTGGTCCTGCTGACGAGGTCCACTATAGGGGTGGATATTTGTCACAACAAATGGTCTGTTCTGTTGTTGCTCATGGTTGGCATCAGGGAACAAGCATCGTCCCGGACCTGTTGAACCTCATCCTGGCGGGGCCGGACACGCGGCCTCGTCCTGCGTGCCCATCGGTCCTGCCGTCCGCGAGGCCGTGTGTGGCGCGGCCTCGCCCGAGCCGTCAGACGAGCAGAAAGGCCGAGGAGACGATCGTCAGCGCGATCACGAGAACGTCGAAGACGGTGGTCCGGATGCGGCGGATGACGAATCGTCCGAGGAGGATTCCCAGAACCAGCGGCACCAGCAGCACGGCGTCAATGCTCAACGAGCGCGCCGAGAACAACCCGAGGCCGGCCTGGAAGGGAACCTTGGCCAGGTTGACGAAGAAGAAGAAGTAGGCCTGCGTGCCCATGAAACGCATGACGTCGAAGCCGGACGCGACGAAGTACATCGTCATCGGCGGGCCACCGGCGTTGGCGACCATCGTGGTGAAGCCCCCCAGCGACCCGTAGGCCCAGCGAGCGGCGGGGCTCTGGGAGAAGGAGTGGGCCGTCCTGCCATGGTGTCCGGGGCGGCTGCGCCGCCACATCATCCACAGCGTCACCGCGGTGAGCAGGAGCAGGATGACCCCGATCATCCGCTTCATGTGCGCGTCGTCGATGCGCCACAGCACGAGTGTCCCGGCACCGAGGCCCACCAGGATCGCGGGCGCGAGCCGGCGCAACGTCGGCCAGTCGACGTCGTGGCGGTACATCCAGATCGCGGAGAGATCACCGGCGATGAGGAGGACGACCATTGCCGCAGTGGACTCGCGTGCCGGCAGGACGGCGGCGAACAGGGCCACCGACAAGGTGGCGAGCCCGGGCAGGGCGGTCTTCGCGACACCGACGAAGAACGCGGCCAGCGCCAGGACGGCCCACTGCATGATTGTCAGGGCGAACGGTGCGGGCACGGGGTTCATCCTAGGTGTGTTGTGAGGACCGGCGGTGCGCCCGTGCCCGTTCGGCGGCGTCGGGCTCGACAACGAGGCGGGACGGGGCGGGAAGCCGGGCCCGACGACAAGGGGCCGCGCGTCCGGGGTGGTTCCGTGCGCGCGGCCCTCGGTCGAATCCGTCGAACGGGCCGGCTGGTTGTCCGGGTGTCAGATCTTGGCCGCGGCGGCCAGCAGATTGGCCGCGGAGACCTGCAGCCCCTCGACGTTGCCGTACTCGGCGTCCTCGTGCTCGATGTTGACGTTCATGTCGGGATCAGAGCTCTCGATGGTCCGCAGGAACTCGGCCCAGTAGTCGGTGTCGTGGCCCAGGCCGAGGGCGACGAAACGCCAGGCCGGGTCCTGCGGCCACGCCGAGCACCAGTAGCCGTAGGCCGTCGGCGTCTTGTTCTCGGCATCGGCGGGCACGTGGCCGAAGTCGGTGTCGAGGACGCCCCGGTAGGCGACGCCCGGGAAGATCTTCGTGTCCTTGGCGTGGACGTGCCCGACGAGATTCCCCAGCCGCTTGGTGGCGGCGATCGGATCCATCTGCTGCCAGAACAGGTGCGAGGGGTCCATGTTCACGCGCAGGTTCGTGGATCCGGTCTCCTCGACGAGGCGTTCGAAGGCCGGGATGTTGAAGACCAGGTTGCGCGGGTGCAGCTCGAGGCAGACCTTGACGTCGTTGTCGCGGGCCAGCGCGTCGACCTCCTTGAAGAAGGGCACGACGACGGACCACTGGTAGTCGAGGATCTCCAGGTCGATCCCGTTCCACGGGTTGACGACCCAGGAGGCGTACTTGGCGGTGGGATCGGTGCCGGGGGTGCCCGACATCGTCACGATCTCCTTGACGCCGAGCAGCCCCGCCAGCTTGATGGCATTGCGGATGTCCTCGGCGTGCTTGAGGCCCTCGTTCGGCAGCGGTGAGACCGGGTTGCCCGAGGTGTTGAGGCCGGACAGCACCATGCCCTTCGACTCGAAGGCGCCCAGGTAGTCGTCACGGGCCGCCTTCGAGGCGAGCAGGGCGTCGACGGGACAGTGCGGGGAGGGGATGAAGCCGCCGACGTTGACCTCGGCCCCGGTCAAGCCGGCTTCCTTGAGAATGTCGAGGGCGGCTTCGAGCGGGCGGTCCTGGAGACACGCGGTGTAGGCGCCATAGGTGAGTGACATGGCGGGGCTCCTTCGTTCGTCAGTGAGTCAGTTGAGGTGGGTCAGGTCGATTGCTGCGCCGTTGGCGGCGGCGGAACGGGCGATGGCGTCCATGATCTGCATCTCGCGGTACCCGTCGGCGAAGGACGCGCACGGGGGCAGGCCCTCGACGCCGGCGATCTGCTGCAGGAAGGCGTAGGCCTGGTAGGTGAACTGCTCGATCTGGGTGAGACCGACACCGCCGAAGGCCATGGAGGAACCACGGGCGAAGTAGGGGAACTCGGGGTTGACGAGCACCTGACGGGCGCCGCCCAGGCCGGCCGGCGAGTTGGTGTCGTCGATCTTGATCTCGCCGCAGCGGGCGAGATCCCAGGAGGCGCGGCCCTTGCTGCCGAGCACGTCGATCATCATCGCGTTGGGCATGTTCCAGGCCACGCGGGAGACCGAGAAGGTGCCCACGGCGCCGTTGGCGAAGTGGCCGGTGAAGGTGGCGACGTCGTCATTGGTGACCGCCTCCATCTCGAGTTCCGTGGTGTCCAGGGTGGTGCCTCGGGTGACGTGTCCCTTGGCGACCGGGCGCTCCTTGATGGCGGTGGTCATGGCACCGCCGGAGACGGAGACGAGCGGGCCGCAGATGATCTCGGCGGTGTCGATGAGGTGGCTGCCGACGTCGCCCAGGGCGCCGGAGCCCATCGGGCCGCGGTAGCGCCAGGCCATCGGGGTGTTCGGGTCGACGCCGTAGTCGCACCAGTAGCGGCCCGAGAAGTGGTTGATCTCGCCCAGGTGGCCCTCGGCGACGAGTTTCGCGATCTCCGCGACGGCGGCGTTGCGCCGGTAGGTGAAGCCGACCGAGGTGACGACCCCGGCCCGGGCCTCGGCCTCGGCCATCGCCTTGGCGTTCTCGAGGGTGTCGGCCAGCGGCTTCTCGCACAGGACGTGCTTGCCCGCCGCGATCATGGCCTCGGCGATCTCGCGGTGCAGCGCGTTCCCGACGACGATCGAGACGATGTCGATGTTCGGGTCGTCGGCGACGTCGCGCCAGTCCTCGACGGCCTTCTCGTAGCCGTAGCGCTCGGCGGCGTCCTGGGCGAAGGGCGGATAGGCATCGGCGATGGTGGCGAGCCGGATCTTGGGCAGTCCCAGGTCGAAGACGGTGCCGACTTGGCGCCACGCGTTGGCATGGGTGGTGCCGGCCATGCCAGCGCCGATGACAGCCACAGAAAGAGTTTTGGGGGTCATGTCGAAGCTCCTCGTTGTCTTCGTTGACAGTGCTAGTCCGAAGGGATTAACGCGCGTGAAAAACGCGTTGCTACGAGTATGGGCGTCGAACTCGGGCGATGTCAACCCCTGGTGCCCGGTTCTGCATCGCCGGGTGTACTGCATCTGGGCTGGACGGGTGGACCATGGGGAGCGGGTCTGAGGGATCGCAACGGTGCAGCGCCGGGTGGTGCTCGGTTCTGACGTACTCGGTGAGCGGGTCCGGCTGTGGCGCGGTGCCAGGGTCCGTGGGATCGTCCACGGGCCCTGGCCGGTGAATGGATCAAGGCGTCAAGCGCTCCCGGCCGGGGCAGGAGGAACCCCGGATGGCGAGGGCGGGTTCCAGCACCACGTCACGAGGGCTCCTGGGCGGGGCCGTGGCCCCGTCGTCGGCGCGCTCGCACAGCAGGCGCACGGCTGTCGTGCCCAGCACGTCCTCGAGCTGGTCGATGCTGGTGAGGGAGAACTCACCGCGTCTGGCCAGGTAGGTGTTGTCGTAGGAGACGAGGGCGATGTCGCTGCCCGGGTGCCGGTTCGTCTCGCGCAGCACGGGGACGGCGTCGATGGCGAGGATGTCGTTGTGGACGACGAGACCGAGTGGTTCGGGGTGGGAGCTCAGCATGTCGCGCACGGCGGGCCCGGCGTCCTCGCCGCACTCGTGGACGTCGAGGGTTAGTCCGGCGGCCAGGGCGGCACGACGCAGCGCGGACTCTCGCTCGAAACGGGAGGTGTCGTTCACGACGCGCGGTCCGACGTAGCCGACCGAGCGCATGTCGAGCTCGGTGAGATGGCCGATGAGCAGCCGGGCGGCGGCCTGCTCGTCCACGCGCACCGAGTCGACTCTTCCGCCGGGGCTGCGCCGTCCGATGAGGCAGACGGGCACCTCCTCGCCGATGGCGATGAGGTCCTCGTCCGACAGCCAGGGAGAGACGAGGATGAGCCCCATGACGCGGACACTCAGCAGGCTCTCGATGGCGCGGTGGAGAACCTCGGGCTGCTCGGAGCCCACCGTGACGAAGAGGGCGAGGTCCCTGGCGCTCGTGGCGTCGCCCAGGGTGTGGGCGATCTGCTCGAAGAAGGCGTTGCGCAGATTGGGCAGGACCAGGCCGATCGTCCTGGAACGCTGACGGGCCAGCGAGGCCGCGGCCGCGTTGACCCGGTAGCCGAGACGCGCTGCGGTCTCGGCGATGCGCCGTCTGGTCTCCTCGGCGACCTTGGGCGAACCGTTGAGGGCGAGGGAGACCAGGCTGCGAGAGACGCCGGCGGCACGGGCCACGTCGTCCTGGGTGACGTCCTGTCCGCTCGTCCCCACGGGTCCTCCCTGTCTGCCGGTGGACCGGTCCGGCCCACCGGCAGGTTACACGGGAGCGCCGCTGCGGCGGTGATCCCAGGCGGAGTTGCCCGGTAGCGTTCAGGTGTTTCGCGGGCGAGGGGCTGCGCTCCTGGCCGTCAAAGGCGGCGTGCCGATCTCCTCGATCTCGTGCCCGGTACAGGCTTCGTCGGTGACGCTGGCCTTCTGGATGCGAGTCACTGCGAACCAGCGGACGGCGGATCGAGAACGACACCACCCGATGAGGTACCAGTTGCCGCCGGTGGAGGCGAACAGCATGGGCTCCACGTCACGGTGGCTGGTCACGCCTTCACCGGACGTGTAGTCGATGCGGACCACGCGCTGGTCGGCCATCGCTTGTTCCAGGGCGGACCGGATTGCTCTCGACGGGACGGCGGTGCGGTCGACCCAGACGCGACTGGCCAACTGCTCGGCACGCTCCCGGGTCCGCGGATCCAGGACATCGACGATCTTGCGGGCTCCCGCGGCGGCCAGATCGGAGTACGGTGCATCGGGTGATGCGGCAACCGCCGCCAGCAGGGCCATCGCCTGGACCGGGGACAGGTTCACGGGTGGGAGCGAGGCGCCCTGCGCCAGCCCGTACCCGCCGCTGGGGCCGGGCCGCGACCAGATGGGAAGGCCGGCACTCTCCAGGGCTGCCATGTCTCGTTTGATCGTGCGAACCGACACCTCGAACTCGTCCGCCAGCCGCCTGGCGCTGCACCCCTGCTTCCCGCTGCGGCGCAGGGCCTCCGAGAGGGCGTGGAGTCGTTCGGATCGCTTCACGATCGGGCCCACGAGAAATTCATGCCGCACATGGTGACACACCGTTGGCCAAGGGCTCCGGAAGCATCGTGGCATGAGACCAACACCGCAGAACTCAGTCCTGTCCACGATCGTACTGGTTCCCGGCCACTGGCTGGGGGCCTGGGCCTGGGACGAGGTGCTCACGCACCTCAGAACCGCAGGCCTCCGAGCCGTTGCGATGACCCTTCCCGGGCTTGACGACCAGGACCCGGGGAGCTCCTCGAGGACCCTCGAGGAGCAGGCCGCAGCGATTCAGGCAGTCGTCGATTCCGTGCCGGAAGGTGTCGTCCTGGTCGGCCACAGCGGCGCCAATGCTCCGGTCAGCCTCGTCCTGGATCGAAGCCCGGAGCTGATTCGGCGCGTCGTGTGGGTCGACTCCGGCCCGGTCACGCCCGGGAACGTGTTCGCTCCGGAGCTTCCCGAATCCGTCGAGGAACTGCCGTTGCCCTCGTTCGACGTGCTGGGGGAGCGGGCCAGCCTCGAAGGCCTCAGCGCCGACGACCTCGACCGTTTCCGCGCCAGGGCCGTCCCCGAGCCCGGTCCGGTGCTGTGGGAGGCTGTCCAGTTGACCAATGATGCCCGGCTGGGGGTGCCGACCACACTGGTGTGTTGCTCCATCCCCAGCACGCGGATCCTGGAGCTGGCCCACATGGGCCATCCCATGTTCGCGGAAGTGAGCAGGCTCGAACACGTGGAGGTCGTCGACCTGCCCACGGGTCACTGGCCGATGTGGAGCCGGGCCGAGGATCTTGCCGAGACGATCCGCGATGCGGCCCTGCGCCCCACCTGACCAGACCTGATGGCCAGGACGTGCCGGTCAGCCGTCGCCGACACGTCGGGTCGCCCGCCGCCGATCAGGTGAATCGGCGCTGAGCGTTCCCTGTGCGTCCATGCCGCGGTGGAAAGGTACAAGGGCCGGGCGCTGCTCACCGGACAACCGGCGGGCAGCGCCCGGCCCCTGGAGTGGAGGGTCAGGAACTGATCCCGGTTCAGGAGACGAGCCGGACGACCTCACCGGTACGGGCGGACGTCGTGGCAGCCTCGGCCAGCCGCAGGGCCTCGACGGCGTCCGTGATGCCCGTGGGCGGCGTGGTCCCGGCCTCGACGGCCTCGATGAAGGCGGACAGCTCCAGTCGGTAGGCGTCTGCGTAGCGCTCGAGGAAGAAGTCCAGGTACGGCTCCTGGGCATCGGTCACCTCGGCGTTCGACAACCGCACCGTCGTGCCGCGGATGTTCTCCGCGAAGAGGGCGCCGTCCCGCCCGGAGGCCTCGAGACGCTGGTCGTAGCCGGAGGCGCAGTGGCGGTTGTTGATGATCGTCGCGACGGCCCCGGAGGCGGCCTTGAGGGTGACGACGGCGGCGTCGAAGTCGCCGGCCTCCTTGATGGCCGGGTCGAGGTTCTGTCCCACCGCGTGCAGTTCGACGATGTCGCCCAGGAAGAAGCGAGCGGTGTCGAAGTCGTGGATGGTCATGTCGCGGAAGATGCCGCCGGAGACCTTGACGTACTCGATCGGCGGGGCGGCGGGGTCACGGCTGATGATGGTCAGCTGTTCCAGCGCGCCGATCCGGCCGGCCTGGACCGCGGCGCGGACCGCTGCGAAGGAGGGGTCGAAGCGGCGGTTGAACCCGAACATGACGGGCGTGGTGATGGCGTCCAGATCGGCCTGGGCAGCCTCGACGTCGGCCATGTCCAGGGCGATCGGTTTCTCGCACAGGACGGCCTTGCCGGCCTTCGCCGCGGCGATGAGATGAGGGATGTGCAGCGGGGTGGGGGAGCCGACGATAACGGCGTCGACCTGCGGATCGGCGAAGGCCTCCTCGGCATCCTTGGCGGCCCTGGCCCCATGGGTCGATGCGAGCTTCTCGGCGGCGTCGCCGATGGGATCGCAGACGAGCGCGAGACGGGCCTCGGGGTGTCCCGCGATGGTCCGGGCGTGGACATGACCGATGCGGCCGGCACCGATGACGGCGATGTTGAGCATGCTGTTCCTTGTCTGGTCGGGATGAACTGACTGCTGGGGCTGACGTCGTGGGACGTCACTACCGGCAGGTGGGGCATCACACGCGCGTGCGATGCCCCACCTGGTACGGATTCAAGGTCCTCAGCTCACGGCTGGGGCATGATGACGTCGCGCACGAGGGCATCCAGGTCGGCATCGGCCTGGAGGAAGCCGCGCACCGTGCGGACCGTGGCGCCGAAGGTGTCGAACTCCTCGGGGGTCATGCCGTCGGGCTCGTAGGCACGGACGAACTCCGGGATGCTCTGCAGGGTCTTCATGATTGCCGGGGCGACCGGCTCGTCGATGCGGTTGACTACCTTGTAGCCGGAGTTGTTGATGAGCTGCTGCCACTTGAACGGCGGGGAGACGACGAGATCGCCGCCGACCAGTTCGGACCAGTGCATGACATTGCGGAAGGCGGCCGACAGCATGCGAGCGCGCAGTCCGCGGGACTGGAACTCCTGGTAGGCGCGCTTGAACGCCGCCACGCCGGCCCACTCGAGATGACCGGGGTCGATGAACAGGTCGTTCTTCTTGGCGACGATCTTGATCCAGTCGTCCAGTCGCCCGACCATGAGGGTGACGACGGGGCCCATCGTGGAGACGTCCTTGCCCTCGGCCTCGCGGCGCTTGAGACCACGCTCGATGGCCTCGCCGGTGGCGACGGCCTGCGGGACGGAGAAGGAGACGGTCACGTTGACCGAGACGCCGCGGTAGGTGGCGTCCTCGATCGCCTTGATGCCCACCGAGGTGGCGGGGATCTTGACGATGATGTTCTTGGCGAGCTTGGAGAACTCCTCGGCCTGGTCGGCAAGGGCCTTGGCGTTGCGGGCCAGGCGCGGATCGGTCTGGATGGACAGGCGTCCGTTGCGGCCGTTCTGCTCGTCGAAGATGGGCTCGAGCAGCTTGGCCGCCTCGATGCTCAGTTCGCGCACGATCCGCCAGCCGATCTCGGACTCGGTGGCCTCGGGCATCTCCTCGGCAAGCTCGGCGATACGGGGCAGCCACACGTCCTTGCGCTGGTTGATGCAGGTGTAGGCGATGGCCGGGTTGCAGGTCGCGCCAACGGCGCCGAAGGAGATCGACTGACTCAGTTCGTTGGGGTCGGCCGAGTCATTCCACAGGGCCGTCGGGGTGTTCCGCGACGCGTCGAGGAGGGGGCCTGGAGTGTATTCGATGGTCATGCGCTGCTTCTCCTATGCGGTTGGACCTCGCGCCCCGTCGTCGGTGCCGGGGTGCATGACACTCATTGAAGCCCTCCGAGGGCACGCTGTCAACTAATGTCATGACAAATAGTCCGAAGCTCGGCCTGTCGGCTCAGGGTCGGCTCCACGGCTCGATTCGCCCTCCGTCATGCTTCGATGTTCAACTAGTGACGAACCCGTTGTTGTCGCGTCCTGGAAAGGGTTTCATGGTCAGGACTTCCCAAATCCCGATTGTCATGACAATATGAGGGAGGCATCGACACCGTTGTTGATTGAACAGGAGCAGCACCCGTGGTTGACATCGCCCTAGACCCGAATATGTACTACATGACCATGTCGGCGCCGGACACCCTGCGCAAGGCGGCCGAGCTCGGCTTCGCGCACGTGGAGCTCTCGCCCCGCTCGGACTTCCACTTCTGGCACCACTATCCGAAGGCCGACAAGGCCTTCATCGACGAACTGAACAGGACGCAGAAGGAAACCGGCGTCACCATCCGCACTCTCAACCCGGTCTTCAACTGGTCCGCCGTCGACGAGCAGGAGAGGCGGGCCCAGGTGCGCAACTGGCGGCGGCTGCTGGAGATCGCCGACCAGCTGGACGTGCGCGACATCGTCTCGGAGTTCTCCGGCGACCGCAACAGGGCCCGTGAGTCCGAGCACCAGTGGTACCACTCCATCGAGGAGCTCACCCCCGTCTTCGAGCGCTACGGGATCAACCTCACCATGGAGGCGCACCCCTACGACTTCGTCGAGCTGCACGACCGCGCCCTGGAGATCGTCCGCGGCGTCGACAAGGACTGGATCGGCTACGAGTACTGCTGCCCCCACACCTTCCACCTGTCCGATGGCGCCGGTGACGCCGGCCGCATGATCCGCTCCGCTGCCGAGGCGGGCAAGCTGCGCGAGGTGCACGTCTCCGATGCCTTCAACCATCGCGCCAACGACGGCAATCGCTACATCGTGAACCCCCCGGGCGCCGATGTCACCGTCCACCAGCACAACGCCATCGGACAGGGTGAGGTGCCCTGGGGCGAGGTCTTCCAGACGCTGCGCGAGGTCGGTTTCGACGGTGTCCTGTCCGTGTGCATCTTCGGCTGGCACGAGTACGCCGATGAGTACAACAAGGCCGCGCTGGAGCGTCTCACCGCCGAGCTCGGCGCCTGAGTCCTGCGGCCGCTTGGTCTGCCGCGGAGCGGCCGGTGTCCCGTCCTCCTCTCAACCGGCGAGGGGTGAATCACGTGCACCAGATATGTCCTGACATTTAATCGTCGCTCGTGTTAGCGTTACCTCATCATTTGAACAGACAAAGGAGTCAATGTGTCGCATAGTTCGACTGCCAGCGCACAACCCGGTGCGTCCAAGCTCCCCCCACTCACGCCCGGCCCCTACCGTGCCCGGCTGACCGTCGTCGCCCTGATCGCCACACTGGGCGGTCTGCTCTTCGGCTACGACACCAGCGTCATCAACGGGGCCCAGAGCTTCATGGTCCGGCCCGACCAGCTGAATCTCACCGACTTCGGCCTCGGTATCGCAGTCAGCTCGCTGCTGTTCGCCAGCGCCGTCGGCGCCCTGACCGGCGGCCGCGTCTCTGACAGGATTGGCCGCAAAACCACGATCACGTTCATGGCCACCATGTTCATCGTGGGCGTGGTCGTCGTCGTCACAGCTGTCAACCTGCCCATGCTGGCCATCGGCCGTGTCATCCTGGGGCTCGCCGTCGGCTCGGCCTCCGTGGTGGTGCCGGTGTACCTGGCCGAGCTCGCCCCCTACGAGATTCGCGGCTCGTTGGCCGGTCGCAACGAGATGATGATCGTGACCGGTCAGCTTCTGGCCATTGTCATGAACGCCATCATCGGCAATGTCTGGGGCGGCGAGTACCCGTGGGTGTGGCGCGCCATGTTTGCGCTGGCAGCTGTCCCCGCCATCCTCCTGCTGCTGGGTGTGGCACGTCTACCCGAGTCCCCACGCTGGCTGGCTGACAAGGGTCGTGAGGAGGAGGCCCTCAAGATTCTGGACAATCTGAGGCCCGAGGGGCGCGCCAAGCCCGAGCTGGCCGAGATTCAGGCCACCAGCAGGGAGGAGGCCAGCCGGGTCAACATGTCGATCAAGGAGATCTTCTCCAACAAGAACCTGGTGCGCATCGTCCTCATCGGGTGCGGTATCGGCTTCTTCCAGCAGACCACGGGCATCAACTCCATCCTCTACTACGGGGAGAGGGTGTTGGAGGAGTCCGGGTTCAGTACGGGTGCGGCCCTCATCGCCAACATCGCCCCAGCCACCATCTCGGTGATCGCGGCGATCATAGCCCTGCAGATGATGGACCGGTTCTCCCGGCGCAAGACCTTCCTGTGGGGCTACGGTCTGGTCGCGATCACCCATGTGCTCATCGCCACTGCGGCCAGCGTGCTGCCGGAGGGCGGCGCAAAACCCTTCGTGCTGCTGGCACTCATCGTGTTCTTCGTCGGCTCGATGCAGCTGTGCCTCAACGTGGCAACCTGGGTGACCTTGTCGGAGATCTTCCCGCTGAGGATGCGCGCCTTCGGCATGGGGCTGTCGGTCTTCGTGCTGTGGATGACCAACTCCTTCCTGAGCCTTGGCTTCGCCAGTGTCATCTCGGCCATCGGGCTGTCCATGTCCTTCCTCGTCTTCGCCGTCCTCAACGTCATCGCGTTCTTCTTCTTCCTCCTGTTCGTGCCCGAGACCAAGGGCCGCACACTGGAGCAGCTTGAGGCCGACGTCACCAGTGGCAAGCTCTTCAAGCGTGGCGGAAAGTAGTCCACGGTTCTTTCTCCCGATGAGACCGAGCCGCAGTGGGACAAGTCCACAGTCCATTGGGCGGATCCCGTATTCGCGAAGTACGCGATCCGCCTGGATGCTAGGTCGTGTCGGGCGGCCCGATCAGCCCTCGAACAAGCAAGGAATGGCTCGGTGACGAGTGCCGCTGCCGCGCACCTTCCGCCTGTGGCGGTGCCAGTCGGATGGTTCTCGCCACGGCGGCGGTGGGCAAGTCGCGCGAGGTCGGTTTCGACGGCATCATGTCCGTGTGCATCGCGGCTGGCATGCGCGAGCCGGCGAAAACAAAATAAGGCTGCGCTGGAGCCCTCACAAAGGAGCCCAGCGCCTTGATTCTTGGATCGGTCGTCCTGAGCGCCGCGAGAGGCGATCGATTCTCCTGCGGTGCTGCCTCCTCCGGAGGAGGCAGCACCATTTCTTGTGGCGCATCCCCCAACCTGCCGATGACGGCAGGCCCTCAAAGGAGATCAACATGTCCTCATCACCCGTCACGGCGGCGGACTACAGCCGCGAACAGCTCCAGGAGCTGGTCGAGAAGACCCCTCCTTCCGGCAAGAAGCGCTCGCTGGGGCTCATCGCCCTGGTGGCCACCCTCGGCTCGCTGCTGTTCGGCTACGACACCGGCGTCATCGCTGGCGCCCTTCCCTACATGTACCTGCCCACCGACGCCGGTGGTCTCGCCCTGAAGACCTGGGAGGAGGGCCTGGTCGGCACCTTCCTGTGCATCGGCGCCGCCCTGGGCGCCTCGGTCGGCGGCAAGCTCTCCGACAAGTACGGACGGCGCCACAACATCACCATGCTGGCGATCGTCTTCCTCCTCGGTGCGCTGGGCTGTACCATCTCCCCGAACATCTGGATTCTCTACTTCTTCCGTCTCATCCTCGGATTCGCCGTCGGCGGCGCCTCCGCCACAGTCCCGGTCTTCCTCGGTGAGACGGCCCCGAAGCGCATCCGCGGCACGCTCGTGGCCGTCGACCAGATGATGATCGTCTTCGGCCAGTTCCTCGCCTACTCGATGAACGCCATCCTCGCCCGGGCCCATGGCGGCCCGGAGGCGACCATGGCGAACGACGTCGTCAACAGCGCCGGCGAGACCGTCGCCCGGGCCGGCCAGACCGTCTCCTGGGAGACCGTCCAGAACCTGGCCAACGTCGCGGTCACCTCGGGCAACGGCATGACCTGGCGCTACATGCTCGTGCTGGCGTCCCTGCCCGCCATCGCCCTGTGGATCGGCATCCGCCTCATGCCCGAGTCCTCCCGCTGGTACGTGGCCAATCTGCGCATTCCCGAGGCCATCGGCTCCCTCAAGCGCGTGCGCAACGAGGCCAAGGACGGCTCCATCGCCGACGAGGTCGACGAGATGCTCGAGATCCAGCGCAAGGAGGCCAACCAGGAGAAGTGGAAGCTGTCCCAGATCTGGAACACCAAGTGGACCCGGCGCCTGCTCATCATCGGTATCATCCTCGGCCTGGCCGACCAGGTGACGGGCATCAACACCGCCATGTACTACACGCCGAAGGTCCTGTCGGCCGCCGGCCTGCCCATGAGCGACGCCATCTCGCTCAACGTGGTGTCCGGTGCCGTGTCCTTCATCGGCTCGGCCGTCGGCCTGTGGCTCGTCACGAAGTTCGCCCGCCGCCACGTCGGCATCTACCAGGAGACCAGCATCGTCATCTCGCTGAGCCTGCTGGCCGCGGTGTTCTTCTTCCTCATCCAGCCCTACCAGAACGATGAGGGTGACATCATCGGCGCCCCGACGTTCGCGCCCTTCCTCGTGCTCATCATCGTGAGCCTGTTCGTCTTCGCCAAGCAGTCGGGCACGGTCACCTGGGTCCTCGTCGCCGAGATCTTCCCCAGCAAGATCCGTGGCACCGCCATGGGCCTGGCCGTCGGCGCCCTGTGGATCGCCAACGCCATCGTGGCCGCCGTCTTCCCGATCATGATGGAAGGCCTGGGCGGGGCGGGGACCTACCTCATCTTCGCCCTGCTCAACGTGCTCTCGCTCATCTTCTACATCAAGTTCGTCCCCGAGACGAAGTACGACTCCCTGGAGGAGCTCGAGGAGCGCTTCGAGAAGGAGTACAGCTGATGTCGCTGGCCGGCGAGCAGAGCCGACCCTGACAGCCCCATGACCGGTTCGTCCCGCGCCCTCCCGAGGGCGCGGGACGAACTCTGTCCGTGTCCGCGCCCCCGCGTCTGCCTTGAAGAGACGGTCACTGGCCGAAGAAGCACTCCCGTGCATGACGGTGCGGTGGAGCCGCCGATCTCCGGGTGGGCTGTGCGGCGGTTCGTCACGGCAGCCCGGAAACCCCTGCGTGACCCCTTGGGGGACGCCGGTGGTCAGGGGCCGGTGAACGCCGTCACGGTGCCCGAGGCCCGTGGATGCTCGGTGGCCGGTCGGCGTCCAGCAGGTCATCGCTTGACGCGCTGGAGACCTTTCTCGATCTCCCGGGCCGCGATCCACCGGTGGCGGCCCCGGGTGACGTCGACGCGGCGCAGCCGGGCGGCACGCCTGTCCGTCCTCAGCGTGACGAGGGCGACACAGCAGGCGGTCCTCGGCGATGTCGAGCCGCCCTGCCGGGCTCACGAGGGATCCAGTAGCCCCGCGTCATGGTGAATCGGTCATGACGTGCACGGATGCCGACCGGCCGCGTCGGCGGCTCCCGGTGGACCGTGGAAAAAGGGCGGTGGGCCACGGCGTCATGCCGTGGCCCACCGCCCTCGGAACGCTCACCCGGCGTCCTCCAGCGACCGCCGGTCCGGGTTGAGTGCGGGACCTCACTCCTCCCGCTGGAAGGACATCGTCGCCGCGTAGGTCTTCTCGGAGGGCCAGCGCGAGGTGATCGCCTTGGCGCGGGTGTAGAACTTGACGCCCTCGGGGCCGTGGATGTGGGTGTCGCCGAGCAGCGACTCCTTCCAGCCGCCGAAGGAGTAGTAGGCGACCGGGGTCGGGATCGGCACGTTGACGCCGACCATGCCGGCCTCGGTGTCCAGCGTGAAGCGGCGGGCGACGCCGCCGTCGTTCGTGAAGATCGCCGAGCCGTTGCCGAAGGGCGAGGCGTTGACGATCTTGATGGCCTCGTCGTAGCTGTCGGCGTGGACGATGGTCAGGACCGGGCCGAACACCTCCTCGGTGTAGACCGGGGCGTCGAGCGGCACGTCGTCGATGATGGTCGGGCCGAGGAAGTGGCCGTGCTCGTGGCCGGGAATCACCAGGGGGCGCCCGTCGAGGACCACGTTCGCGCCTCGCTGCTCGGCGTCGTCGATGAGGCCGGTGATGCGCTGCTTGGCCTTCGCGTCGATGACCGGGCCCATCTCGACGCCCTCGTCCATGCCGTAGCCGACCTTGATCCTCTCCGCGTTGCCCTTGACCCGCTGGGCCAGGTCCGGGCCGATGCCGCCCACGGCGACGACGACCGGCAGCGCCATGCAGCGCTCGCCGGCAGCGCCGAAGGCAGCGGCCGAGATGTGCTGGGCCGCGAAGTCCAGATCGGCATCGGGCATGACGATCGCATGGTTGTTCGCCCCGCCGAGCGCCTGGACGCGCTTGCCGTGGGCGACGCCCGTGTCCTGGATGATGTGTGCCACCGGCGTCGAACCGACGAAGGAGATCGCGTTGATGCCGGGGTGCTCGAGGATCCGGGTGACCGTGTCCCGGCTGCCGGCCACGACGTTGAAGACGCCGTCGGGCAGGCCGGCCTCCTTGTAGAGCTGCGCCGTGAGCAGTGAGGCGGAAGGCGTCGGCGACGCGGGCTTGAGGATGAACGCGTTGCCGGTGGCGATGGCCAGCGGGTGCATCCACATCGGGACCATGGCCGGGAAGTTGAAGGGGCAGATGCCGGCGACGACGCCCACCGGCTGGCGCAGTGTGTGGATGTCGACGCCGGTGGAGATGTCGTAGGAGTACTCGCCCTTGAGTGCCACGTTGATGGCGGTCGCGAAGTCAAGGGTCTCACGGCCCCGCTGGATCTCGCCGATGGCGTCGGAGTAGTTCTTGCCGTGCTCGGCGACGATCAGCTCGGCCATCTCGTCCTGGTGGTCGAGGACCAGCTGGCGCATGCGGAACATGATCTCCACGCGCTTGGCCAGGGAGAACTTCGCCCACTTCTTCTGGGCCTCGCGGGCCACCTCGACGGCATGGTCGAGATCGGCGGCGGATGCCTGGAGCAGTTCCGCCTCGACCTCACCCGTGCCAGGGTTCTCCACGGGGATGCGCCCCGCCGGCGTACCGGTGTACGGCGCGCCATTGATCCAGTGCTCAATCGTCTTCATTGTCCGTGAACTCCTCTGGAGTGTGTTCGTGTGCATGAGCGAGTGAACGGCGACCGGCCATTGCCGGTTCGCTCACGGGCCACCCTTCGGACCCTGTCGGGGGTAGTTGGATGTCACTCGCCACCCGTTGGTCAGTCTACCCTGTGCCGCCCTCTTTGTAACCCAAAACTCGGTATTTGTTCTAACAAATAAGAGTCCTTGTGGTGGGGTTTTCTCGGAGACGGGAGGGCCCGCGACCCAGGCCGGTCTGGAGTCCGGGTCGCGGGCCCTCGGTCATGTCGTCACATCCGTGGGCCGTTCCCTCACAGGTAGTGGCGCTGTGGTGCGCGATCGCGCAGGTAGTCCTGGTAGGCCTCCTGCGTGCTCTCGATGCGGGAGACCTGGGAGACGGGCACGTCCCACCAGGACGAGCCGGGCGGGTTGGGGCCGTACAGGTCGGTCTCGATGTGGATCATCGTCGGCCGGTCGGACTCGGTGGCCCGGCGGTAGGCGTCCTTGAACTCCTCGATGCCATGGGCCTCGATGACGTCGATGCCCCAGGAGCGGGCGTTGGCGGCGATGTCGACGTCGAGCGGCTTCCCCTCGGCGGTGTGCGAGGCTCCCGCACCACCCTGGCGGTAGCGGGTGCCGAAGCGCTGCGAGCCGCGCGACTCGGACAGCGAACCGATCGAGGCGAAGCCGTAGTTCTGCAGCAGCAGGTAGATGACCTTGATGCCCTCCTGGGCGACCGTGGCCAGTTCCATCGGGAGCATCTGGTAGGTGCCGTCACCGACGATCGCGACGACCTCGGCGTCGGGCAGCGCCAGTTTGACGCCCATCGCGGCGGGGATCTCGTAACCCATGCACGAGAAGGCGTACTCCACGTGGTACTGGACGGGTGTGCGGGCGCGCCACAGCGCCTGCAGGTCGCCGGGCATGGATCCCGCCGCGTTGATGACGACGTCCTCGTCGCCCATGAGCTCGTTCAGGGCGCCGAAGACCTCGGTCTGTGCCGGCAGGGGGCCGTGACCGAGGTGGTAGCACTCGTCGACCCGCTTGTCCCACGCCGCCTTCTCCCGTGCGATCTCGGCGGCGTACTCGCTGTCGACCGAGTAGCCGTCGAGTGCCCCGGTCAGCGCCGTGAGGGTCTCGCGGGCATCGGCCACGAGCATCTCGCCGCTGTTCTTGACGGCGTCGAAGGCCTTGACGTTGATGTTGACGAAGCGCACGTCCGGGTTCTTGAACTGGGTCCGCGAGGCCGTCGTGAAGTCCGAGTAGCGCGTGCCCACGCCGATGACCAGGTCCGTCTTGTCGGCGATGTGGTTGCCCGAGTCACCGCCGGTCGACCCGACGCCGCCGATCGACTGGGGGTGGTCGAAGTTGATGGCGCCCTTGCCGGCCTGGGTGTCGGCGACCGGGATGCCGGTCGCCGAGGCGAACTGCCTCAGCTGCTCGGATGCCTCGGAGTAGATGGTGCCGCCGCCGGCGATGACCATCGGTCGTTTCGAGGCCTTGACGAGCGCCACTGCGCGTTCGAGCGAGGCCGGGTCGACGGGCGTGCGGCGTACGTGCCACACGCGCCTGCGGAACATCTCGACGGGGAAGTCGAAGGCCTCGGCCTGGACGTCCTGGGGCATCGCCAGGACGACGGCGCCGGTGTCGGCCGGGTCGGTCAGCGTGCGCATCGCCTGCATGAGGGAGGGCAGCAGCTGCTCGGGGCGGTTGATGCGGTCGAAGAAGGCCGCGACCGGACGGAACGCGTCATTGCACGTGGTGTCGAGCGTCTGGGCGTTCTCGATCTGCTGCAGGACCGGGTCGGGGTAGCGGGTGGAGAACTGGTCCGACGGGAAGAGCAGCACCGGGAGCCGGTTCGTCGTCGCGAGCGCCGCGCCCGTGACCATGTTGAGCGATCCCGGGCCGATGGACGCGGTGCACATCATCGTCTGCATGCGGTTCGTGCTCTTCGCGTATGCGGAGGCCGCGTGCACCTGGCCCTGCTCGTTGCGGGTCATGATGTAGGGCATCGAACCGCCGTCGGGTTCGGGATCGAGTTCGTTCTGCAGCAGCGCCTGACCGATTCCGGCGACATTGCCGTGCCCGAAGATGCCGAAGGCGCCGGCGATGAGGCGCTGCTCACGGCCGTCTCGCTCGGAGTACTGGTTGATGAGGAATCGGATGGTCGCCTGAGCCACCGTCAGACGAACCGTGGGTACGGGACTGGTCATTGTTTCTCCTGCTCGGGACGGGAACGGGGCAGTTCTGGTCGGGTTCTCGGTGGGGTGTCAGTTCATCGGTGTCATCGGCAGCCTGGGATCGACCTCCTGGTCCTGCCAGGACCGGCGGACCCAGGTGTGATGGGGGTCGTCGGTCATCAGCCAGACCGAGTCCTCGGCCGGCCCGGCCATGACGTTGAGGTAGTAGAGGTCGTAGCCGGGGGCGGCGACGGAGGGACCGTGGTAGCCGTAGGGCATGACGACGATGTCGCCGCTGCGCACCTCGGTGCACACGTCGATCTCGTGTCCGGGGGACGGGTAGATCCGCTGCAGGGCGAAACCGGGCGCCGCGCCCTCGTCGCCGGAACGGACCTCGTAGTAGTAGATCTCCTCGAGGACGCGTTCGACGTCATTGTGCTCGTCGTGCTTGTGCGGGGGATAGGACGACCAGTTGCCGCCGGGGGTCAGGACCTCGCACGCCAGCAGGTGCGAGGTCTCCAGTTCGTTGCCGAGGGCGTAGTTGTTGACCTGGCGGGAGGAGGGGCCGGCCCCGCGCAGTCCCGTGCCGACCTCCTCGCGCCCGCAGTAGCTCACGGGCAGGTCCTTCGTGGCCTTCGCCCCGGGCAGGGCGATACGCGCGCCGTCGTCGCTGGTCAGCGCGATGTCGGTGGCGCGCGGGACGTACAGGTAGTCGGTGATGTCGGTGAACACCGATGCCCTGCCGGTGATCTTGTAGGAGCGGCCGTCGACCTCGACGGTGCAGCCGCCCGAGAGCGGCAGCACGAGGAACTCGGCCTCGCCGCCGGGTACGTGGACGTCCTGGCCCGGGGTCAGGTTCAGCACGCGCAGGGAGGACCACTCCCAGCCCGCGCGCTCGGGGCTCAGATCGGTCTCGTACGCGTCATGGGCGAGCTGACCCGAGCGGATGATGTATTTCTCTTCGTTCACAGCAACTCCACAGCATTGTCGACGGCCGCCTCGACGTTGTCGTCCGGCGGATACAGGAGGGACCGGCCGATGACCAGGCCCCTGACGTTTGGCAGGGACAGGGCCCTGCCCCATGAGGCCCGTGCGGCCTCGGGGTCCTTGGAGACCTCACCGCCGAGGATGAGACTGGGCAGGGTGGTGGACTCCATGACCCGCTCCATGTCCTCGACGCAGGGCAGTTTCAACCAGGTGTGCGCCGAGCTGTGGCCGAGTCCCTGGGCCACCGAGATCGAGCCGATGACGGCGTCCGCGGACAGGTCGTTGACGACGCGGCCGTTCTCGCGGTGCGAGAGGAAGGGCTCGACCATGGCGTTGAGCCCCCGGTCCGCCAGCGCGTCGATGGCGCGGGCGCTGGCCTCGAGGGTCCTGGCGGTGGCCGGATCGTCGTAGTCGATACGGGTGAGCATCTTGCCCCCGTTGAGCCCTGCGGCGACGATGCCCCCGGCGTCATAGCCCCCGAATCGATCGTCCATCTCGAAGGCGGCTCCCTGCAGGCCGACCCGGTTCATGGATCCCCAGACGAGCTTGCCGTCGAGCGCCCCGAGCAGGGCGAGGTCCTCGATGAGATCGGCGGTGCTGAGGAAGCCGTTGACCCCGGGGCGGGACAGCGCCGTGACGCAACGGCGCAGCAGGTCCTCACGCGAGGCCATCGCCATGGGATCGGACCCGGCGCCGAGCGCCCCGCGGGCCGGGTGGTCGCAGGCGATGACGAGCAGTCGCCTGGTGGCGGCGAGATCCGCGCGCGGGCGCAGGGCGAGGGCACGGGAGATCCGCTCCGGCTCGCTCGCTCGGATCTCGGCGAGCTGTTCAATCAGGATGCCCATCGTCTGTCTCACCTGTTCTCGATGACCGGCTGGATGTCGGGGTGCGCGCCGATGACGCGCTCGATCTCGTCGGCGGTCGGCATGGCCGTGGAGCACTCCAGGCGGGAGGCGACGATCGCGCCCGCCGTCGATGCGAACTGTACGGCCCCGGCCAGGTCGAAGCCCTCGAGGATCGCATGGCAGAAGGCCCCGCCGAAGGCGTCCCCGGCGCCGAGGCCGTTGCAGACCTCGACGGGGGTGACCGGCATGACGATCCGTTCGGTGCGGGTCTTCGCGAGGGTTCCCAGGGGGCCCTGCTTGACGATGGCCATCTCCACGCCCCGGTCCAGGAGTGCGTCGGCCGCGCGATCGGGTTCGGTCTCGCCCACCGCGATACGGCACTCCTCCTTGTTGCCGATCGCCACGTTGACCTTGCCCAGGACTCGTTCGACCTCCCGGGTGGCGGTCTGCTCGTCCTCCCAGAACATCGGCCGGTAGTCCAGGTCGGCGATGGTCCACTGGCCGCGTTCCCGGGCGCCGAGCGCGGCATGGTGCGCGGAGCGCGAGGGCTCGACCGACAGGCCGGTGACCGTGAACCAGAAGATCCTGGCCCTGCGCACGGCATCGAGGGGAATGTCGGACTCGGTGAGTTCCAGGTCGGGTGCCTTGGGCTGCCGGTAGAAGTAGAGGGGGAAGTCGTCCGGGGGGAAGATCTCACAGAAGGTCACGGGAGTGCTGTACTCCGCGTTGCGCACGACGAAGTCGTCGCAGACCCCGAGCCGTCTCATCTCCCGGCAGATGAACCGGCCGAAGGGATCGTCGCCGACCGCCGTGATGACGGCGCTGCGTGCCCCCTGGCGGGCGGCCGCCACCGCGACGTTCGTGGGGGAGCCGCCGAGGAACTTCCCGAAGCTCGTCACGTCCTCGAGTCCGATCCCGGTCTGGAAGGGGTAGAGGTCGACTCCGCTGCGCCCGATGGTCAGCAGATCGAGGTCGTCGTTGTCGGTATCGGACGGGCAGGGCATCGTCGTTCCTGAAAGAGTGGACATCGTCGTTCCTTCTCGTGCGCCCAGGGCTGCTCGCGTGCCGTGCACGCTGCACCTCCGAATCTATGCGCAGTCGAGGCCGAGCGTCAACACTTTGTCCTAACAAATCATGGTTGATGCTGCATTTATGATGACGATGTACACTGCGAGCGCTTCATGTCACTCAGTGCGGCAGGTGCAGAACCCGCCGACGGCAACACCGAGGTGAGTCGATGGAGGAGACCGGCAGCACGGAGAATCTCGACGTGCCCTTCGTCCCGCAGATCGTGCTGGACCGCGAGTCCGATGTTCCCCTGTACCAGCAGATAGCCCGCCCGATCGAGGAGCTCATCGTGGCCGGTGAGCTCGGTCCGGGCCGTCTCATCGAGGACGAGGTGTCCATGGCGAAGCGGCTCCAGGTGTCACGGCCCACGACCCGCAGGGCGCTGCGTGATCTCGTCACGCGAGGACTGCTCACGCGGCGTCGCGGTGTCGGCACCCGGGTGACGCCCATGCACGTGCATCGCTCGCTGGGGCTGACCTCGCTCAACGACGATCTCGTCGCCGCCGGGTTCACCCCACGGACCGAGGTCCTGTTCTACGAGGTGATGCTCGCCGACGAGGCGGTCGCCCACAGCCTGCACTGCGAGCTGGGGACGGAGATCATCCAGGTGAGGAGACTGCGCTACATCGAGGACGAGCCCCTGGCCGTCATGACCAATCTGCTGCCGGCCGGGGCGAAGGCCCCCACCATCACGCAGCTCTCCGGACAGGGGCTCTACGAGAGCCTTGCCGCGCACGGCATCCGCCCGGTCATGGCGCAGCAGTCGATCGGTGCCCGGCTCGCCTCGCCCGAGGAGGCGCGTCTGCTCGCCGTCGACGAGGGGGCCGCCGTGCTCGTCATGGAGAGGACCGCCTTCGACAAGGAGGGCAACGTCATCGAGTACGGCAACCACGTCTACAACAGCGGCCTGTACTCGTTCCAGTTCAACCTGGTCGGGGGCGGCTGAGCCGGGGCGTGCGGGCCCCGGCTCAGGAGTATCCGGCACGGGGACGTCACAGCGACATGTCGACGACGCCTCGCCCCTGCACCTTGCCCTGCCTCAGCAGGTCATAGCCCTCGGCCACGTCCTCGAGTGCGAACCTCCTGGTGACGATGTCCTGGTAACGGATCGCGCCCTCTGTGGCGAGACGGACGACCTCGGGAAGATCCTGCCTGGTCCGGGCGCCGTAGGAACCGAGGATCGACTGGGAGCGGCGCACCGTCCGGTTGATCTCGACCTCCGCCGTCTGCACCCCGGCGCCCAGTCCGATCGGCACCATGCGCCCGCCGTCCCGCAGGGCGTCGAGCGCGGACGTCCAGGTCTGGGGGCGACCGAGGGCCTCGAAAGCGACGTCGACCCCGCGTCCTGCGGTGAGCGCGAGGACCGCCTCGTGGACGTCCTGCTTCGTCGAGTTGACGACGTCCGTGGCGCCGAGGGCACGGCTCGCCTCGAGCTTGTCGTCGTCGACGTCGATCGCGATGATCTGCTTCGCGCCGAATGCGCGGCTGACCTGGATGATGTTGGAGCCCACGCCCCCGGTTGCCACGACGGCGACGGACTCGCCGTGGCGCAGGTCTGCACCACGGCGCACCGCCCCGTAGGCCGTCATGGCCGCACAGCCGAGGATGGCCCCGGCGACCGGGTCGACGGAATCGGGCAGGGGAGCGACCGAGGTCGAGGGGATGACGCAGTACTGTGCCAGACCACCCATGGAGTACATCGCGATGGGTGAGCCGTCTCGGTCGAAGAGGCGGGTCTGGCCGTCGTAGAGCCTGCCCTGGAGACGGTTCAGGTCGAAGAAGGGTCCGCACAGGTCGTCACGGCCCGAGGCGCACGCCGGGCACTGTCCGCAGGGCATGAGGAAGGCCCCGGCGACCCGCTGTCCGACGGCGAGCCCGGTGTGGTCGTTGCCGGGGCCGAGCTCGACGATCTCACCGGCCACCTCGTGACCCAGGACGCAGGGCAGGGGGAAGGCGATGGCCCCGCCGATGACGTGGAGATCGGAGTGGCACAGCCCGCAGGCACTCGTCTTGACGAGTACCTCGCCGGTGCGGGGTCTCGGCGTGCGGATCTCCTGGATCTCCAGTCCGCGCGAGATGTCGCGCAGGACTGCCGCGCGCATCATGGCGGGGATTTGTGATGACATTTTGTCCTCCATTGGATCAAATCAATCATGCCATGTCAGGGCTCGCGCCACTGATTTTGCTCTGACAGTAGTCGATGCCTCACAGCTTGTAAAGAACTTTTGTGAGAACAAATGATCACGCGGTTCTGTTCGGTCGGGCGGTCGGGCCGGTCCGCGCCCTCAACCGGTGCGGGGGCGGGTGGAACCGCGCGGCACCAGCCTCGGTGCGAACACCTCTTCGGCCTGGTCGGCCCGTCCGCCGATGCGTTCACTGAGCAGGCCCATCGCCGCCTCGGCCAGTTCCGTGGTCCGCGGATCGATGCTGGTGAGCGAGACGGCGGGATGCGAGGCGATCCGGGAGTCGTCGAACCCCGTGATGCCGTAGTCGGCGCCGGCCTGCAGGCCCCGCCCGGCGAGCACCCCCATGGCCTCGAGGGCGATGGCGTCATTGTGGCAGCAGAAACCGGCCCCTGGTCCGAAGGCGTCGAGAACGTCCGTGAGGGCGTCCTCGACACTGGTCGAGAGCAGGTCGACGCTCAACGGTTCACGATCCTGGTGCTGCATCTCCTGGGCGAAGCCGCGTAGACGGGCAGCCGCCGAATCGCCCGGGACGGCGCGGTCGAATCCCAGGTAGACGACGGGGGCATAGCCCTGGGACCGCAGATGGCGGGTGGTCATGCGTGCCCCCGCCTCGTCGTCGCAGTGGACGAGGTCGACCTGTTCCGGGCCGGTGTTGTGCGTGAGCAGGACCGTGGGGACCTGGGTGCCGATCCGGTGCAGGTCCGCCGTACCGAGAGGCGGCGACACCAGTGCCAGGCCCTCCATTCCCATGTGGAGGAAGCGTTCGGCGGACATGAGGCAGGTGTCACGGTCATGACCCGACACCGCGATGAGTGGCACCAGGTTCAGCGCCTCGCAGCGGTTGCGCAGTTCGTCGCACAGATCCGCGTAGAAGGGGTTCGTGATGTCGGTGAGGACGATGCCGATGAACCGGGAGTTGCGTGCTGCCAGGGCACGGGCTGCGATGTTCGGCCGGTAGTCCAGTTCGTGCATCGCGGCGAGCACCCGGTCACGGGTCGCGGGGGAGACCCGCGGGTCGTCGAGAGCCACCAGTGAGACCGTCTGCCGGGACGTCCCCGCCAGGCGCGCGACATCCACCTGCGTCGGTCTGTGCGGCTTGGCCATGACCCACCTTTCGCCGGACGGAGAGGACAGCGTACCGATGGGATGGAAGCATATCGGCGACGTCTGGGCCGGGAGCCCCGATCCGGGGCTCCCGGCCCAGACGATCGGGCGGGTGGGGAGATCAGGCGTACAGCGCCGGCTTCTCGATGAGGCTCACCGCGACCATCGGCGAGGACTCGTCCTCGAGCGAGGCGACCGCGGCGTCGACGACGGAGGTGGCTGCGTAGCCGTCCCACGAGGTCGAGCCGGTGTGCTCGTCGCGGGCCACGGCGTTGATCCACTCCTGGAACTCACGATTGAAGGCCGCCTGGAAACGATCGATGTGCGACTGGCACATCGCGTTGCGGTTGCCCTGGGCGTCGCGGATGTGGATCCTCTCCTGGTCGCCCAGGCGCACCGCGGCGGTCTCGAGCACGAGCTCGCACTCGATGGAGTAGGCCCACTGGAGGTTGACGTTGACCTCGTCGTCGATGCGCACCCCGGACTCGGTGTACATGACGACGACGACAGGGTCGATGAGGTGGTCGAAGCGGTGCGTCGTCGACTTCGGGCGCTCGACGCGGACCCTGACGATCTCCTCGCCGAGCAGCCAGCGCATCGTGTCGATCTCGTGGATGGCGGTGTCGTCGATGGCCATGCGCGAGGTGTAGGACTGCGGCACGGAGGGATTGCGGTGGCGGTTGTGCACCAGCAGCGCCTGGCCGTTCTCGCCGGCCTCCAGGACGGCCTTCATCTCGTTGTACGCGGCATCGAAGCGGCGCATGAAGCCGACGGTGACGAGCTTCCTGCCGGCCCTCTGCTCGGCCTGCATGATCGCGATGCAGTCCTCGGCCGTCGTGGCCAGGGGCTTCTCGCACAGCACGTACTTGCCGGCCTCGATGCACTTGATGACGTCGGGTGCGTGGACCTTGCCGAAGGTGGCGATGATGACGGCGTCGACGCCGGGATCGTTGATGAGCTCGTCGGAGGTGTCGTAGACCCTGGCCCCATAGGGCTCGGCCGCCGAGACCGCGGCGTCGTGGTTGATGTCGGCGACGGCGACGATCCGGCCGCCGGACAGCTCGTTGGTGATCCGGGCCAGGTGGGCGCGGCCCATACCGCCGGCGCCGATGAGTCCGATACGGACAGTCATGATGTGTTCTCTCTTCTCTCTTCTTCGAGCGATGGGGATGGGGGTTCGGTCAGGCCAGGCCGAGGCCGCACTCGGCCAGATAGGTGCGCATGTTGATGGCGTTGGGCTTCGGGAAGGACGGGTCGCAGGGGTAGCAGTCCTGCTCGCAGATGCAGTAGATCGGCTTGTCGAGTGCGGCGAGCGCGTCGACGAAGGCATGCATCTCGGGCAGCCCGGCGGGCGGGCAGACCGAGGCGCCCTTGGTGACGGCCTCGCCGAAGGGCCAGTCCTTCTCGTGGGCCTCCTTCGTGATCGCCTCGTCGAAGGCCTTGATGTGCACGTAGGTGATGCGTTCGGGGTACGTGCGGCACAGCTCGACCGGGTCTCCGCCGCCGTAGACGACGTGGCCGGAGTCCAGGCACAGGTTGACGTAGGTGGGGTCGGTCGCGTCGAAGATGCGGGCGATCTCCTCAGGGGTCTCGATGTGGGAGTCGCCATGGGGATGGAGCACCATCTTGAGGCCGTACTCGTCCAGCAGCATCTGGCCCAGGGCGTTGGCGTGCTCGACGTAGAGCTTCCAGGCGTCGTCGCCCAGGACGCGGTCGTCGGTCCACTCCCAGGTCTTGTCGTCGCGGTACAGCGGGGGCAGGTGGACCATGTACTCGGCGCCGACGGCCGCATGGGTCTCGGCGATCTCGCGGAAGTGCCGCTGCGTCTCG
Organism: Propionibacterium australiense; assembly: GCF_003666605.1. Taxonomy (GTDB): domain Bacteria; phylum Actinomycetota; class Actinomycetes; order Propionibacteriales; family Propionibacteriaceae; genus Propionibacterium; species Propionibacterium australiense. The sequence goes on from NZ_RCIV01000002.1 coordinate 65,584, forward strand.
GGCCAGGCCTCCTCCTTGTGCAGGATGCCCCAGCCGGTGCCGGCGACGACGCGCATGCCGAATTCGTCGCACCACTTCTGGAGCTCCTTGGGATCGGTGGGGAAGTATCCCCAGGGGCCGGTCTCGATGACCTCGAAGCCGGCCTCGGCCATCTCCTGCCAGGCCTGGCGGGGATCCATCTGCTTCGGGTCGTCGGGGAACCACACGCCCCACTGGTCCGGGCACACGCCGATGGTGAGCTTGGAGTACTTCGGGTCGTTGGTGTTGCGTGCTCGCGAGGCCATTGTTCTTCCTCCTCGTTGAGGGATGATGGGCGGAGAGCTCTTTTGGAGCGCGCCAATAGCGTATCAACCCGGGCCCGAATTGGGTACCCTCAGTTCTCCCCGAGTTCGCTGCCGGGACCTGCCCGTCCGACCGACCCGACTCCTGCAGTGCGGCCGGCGACGGTCTCACCCGAGAGCGGTGCCGGTCCGGTCCCGGTCCGGCAACCGGCGGCACCAGGTGCACAACTGGTCGAGGAACTGCTCCACCGCGGGCTCGTGCGAGCCGGTCCTGGTGCGGTGCCGTGCGAGCAGTCGGCGTACCCCCAGGCCCGGCAGTGCCGTGACGCGCACCTCTGGCCGGTTCGCGTCGGCCAGGGCGAGCTGGGGGAGCACGGTCGCGCCCAGCCCCTCGGCGACCATGGCCACGCCCGTCGAGTACGAGTAGTGCATGTGGGGGCTGTGAGTCGGGTGGGCCATCGGTGCCGTGATGCGCTCCATCGCGTGGTTGCCGGCCGAGCCGGCGGGCTGGCGCAGCCAGGTCAGCCCGTCCAGGTCGCGGTGCGAGGTGATCGGGCCGGTGCCGGCAGGAGTGATGAGCACCCACGGCTCGTCGTAGACGGGGATGTCGGCGTAGCCTGGCGGGGCGGTCTCCGGGTTGGTGTCGCGTTCCAGGCACAGGACGTCCAGGTGTCCGGTGCGCAGCATCGCCATGCCCTCGGGCTCCTCGATCTCGGCGATCCGCAGCTCGATGCCCGGCGTCGTCCGGGCCAGCTCCCGGCGGGAGGGCAGGAGGATCGCGTTGATGAAGGTGGGGAAGGCCCCCACCCGGATCGTTCCCGTGGCGCCGCCGGCAAAGCTGCGCAGGACGCTCGACAGTTCCTCCAGCTCGTTCTCGATGCGTTCTGCGCTCGTGGCCAGGGCCCGCCCGGCGGGTGTGAGCACTGCGCCGGAGGGTGTGCGTTCGATGACGGCGACGCCCGCCTCCTGCTCGAGCCGGGCCAGCTGCTGGGAGACGGCCGATGCCGAGACCGACAGCGCTGCGGCCGCCGCGACGACGCCGCCCTCACGGTGGACGGCGAGCAGCACCTCCAGGCGTCTGGGGTCGATCCTCACGGTTCAGATGCCCCTGGAGACCGCCTCGTTGGCGAGGGCGCGCGGGCCTGCTTCGCCGATCAGCTCCACATCCGCCGCGCGCCCGTACAGCCACATGGCGAGTTCGGTCGGGGTTCCGCGGACGAGCACCGTCGCGCTGCCCCCGGCCAGGGTGCGGGTCTCGGCCGCCCCGTCGGTGCGGGCGAGTTCCAGGCCGACCTCGCTGCGGCGACCGATCAGCCTGCCGATGCCGCCGATGGCGCCCCAGACCTGGTCGGCCAGTGCGAACCGTTCCTCGACGGGCGGCACTGGCCGCTCGACGGATCCGGCGGGCTGCGCGCGGAGGAGGTCCTCGTAGTGGATGAGGTACTCGATGCCGTTGAGCCGCCTGTTGATGGCCCGGGGACGCATGATCGACAGCCGGCGCGGGCCGCTGCGCAGGGCCGAGACGATCTCATCGAAGCTCTGACGTGCCAGCAGCGTGCGGGCCCGGGCCTCGGTGACGGGCTCGAGAGCCGGGACCAGCATGCCGGGCAGGCTGATCACATCATTCTCGCGCAGGAACAGGTGCGCCGCCAGGTCCTTCGCGGCCCATCCCGTGCAGAGCGTGGGGGCCTCGGGGCCGAGCTGGTCGAACAGATCGCAGATGGCCGCGCGATGGAAACCGGCAAGGTCAGGGCTCATGCCAGCGAGTCTATTGCCCGGACCGCCATTCGGCGGTGGCGATGCTCCGGTGGATCGGCGGGGACAATGGTGTCATGCCCTCCGATGCCTTCGACTCGCCCGACGTCCCCGAGCTGCCCGCCGAGATCGCCTCTCGTGTGAGGTACGACGAGGCCGGGCTCATCCCCGCCATCGCGCAGGACGCCACGAGCGGCCGGGTGCTCATGATGGCCTGGATGAACGCCACCTCACTTGCGATGACCCTGGTCACCCGGCGGGCGACCTACTGGTCGCGGTCCCGGTCCGAGCTGTGGGTCAAGGGCGCGACGAGCGGTCACACGCAGTACGTGCGAGGGGCCTGGCTCGACTGCGACGGCGACACGATCCTGCTGAGCGTCGACCAGGCCGGCGGCGCCTGCCACACCGGTGAGCGGTCCTGCTTCGACACCGGCGGGCCCCTGCCCCTGGCCGGCGACGAGCCCGAGGAGGTCCGCTCGTGATCCCCGATCTCGACGTCACACCCCGCCTGGACGAGTTCGTCGCCCAGGCCGCTGATCGCCGCGTCATCGGTGTCCATGCTCGCCTGCGTGCCGACGACCTGACTCCGGTGGCGCTCTACCAGCAGCTCACCGGGGGGCGTCAGGGTAGTTTCCTGTTCGAGTCGGTCGAGCGCGGCGTGTGGTCCCGCTGGTCGTTCGTCGGCGTGGACTGCCCCTCGATCCTCGTCGGCACGGCGGGACAGAGCCACTGGCTCGGCCGCCCGCTCGCCGGCCTGCCCACGCAGGGTCCCCCGCTGTCGGTGCTGGGCGAGACGCTCAGGACGCTGCACACGCCATCGGATCCGGGACTGCCCCCGTTCAGCTCCGGCATGGTCGGCTATCTCGGGTACGACGTGAAACGCGAGCAGGAACCCACCCTGGGCCAGCCGCTGCCCGACGACCTCGGCGTGCCGGACATGGTCATGATGCTGGCCTCGGACATGGCGGTCCTCGACCACGACGGCGGCGAGGTCTGGCTCATCGCCAACGCCATCAACTTCGACGGCAGCCCCGAGCGCGCCGAGCAGGCCTGGGACGACGCCGTCCGCCGGGTGCACGCCATGGCTGCTCGACTGTGCGAGCCGCGCCCGGCGATGCTGGCCACCAGGGGGGAGACCGTTCCGCTCGAGGTCCATGACCAGCGGGCGAGGGGGGAGTTCCAGGAACTCGTCGAGATCGCCAAGGAGTACGTGCGTGCCGGTGACGTCTTCCAGGTGGTGCCCTCCCAGCGTTTCGACGTCCCGTTCACCGCGTCCGCCCTCGACATCTACCGCGAACTGCGCGTCACCAATCCCAGCCCCTACCTGTTCCTGCTGCGTCTGCCCGGATTCGACCTGGTCGGGTCGAGCCCCGAGGCGCTCGTCACCGTCAAGGACGGCGTGGCGACGACCCATCCGATCGCCGGTACCCGCCCCCGGGGCCGGGACGAGTCCGAGGACCGCAGACTGGCCGACGAACTGCTGGCGGACGAGAAGGAACGTGCCGAGCACCTCATGCTCGTCGATCTCGGCCGCAACGACCTGGGCCGGGTCTGCGTCCCGGGCACCGTCGCCGTCACCCGGTTCATGCACGTCGGCCGCTACTCCCACGTCATGCACCTGGAGGCCTCCGTCACCGGCATCGTCAGGCCCGGCGTCTCGGGGCTGGACGTGACGATGGCGTGCTTCCCGGCCGGTACCCTGTCGGGTGCGCCGAAGCTGCGCGCCATGCAGATCATCGACGAGCTCGAGGTGGCCCGCCGGGGCCCGTACGGCGGGGTGGTCGGTTACTTCGACTTCGCCGGCAACGCCGACGCGGCCATCACGATCCGCTCCGCGGTCCTCAAGGACGGTGTCGCGCACGTGCAGGCGGGCGCCGGTGTCGTGGCCGATTCCGTACCGGACAACGAGGACACGGAGACCCGCAACAAGGCTGCCGCGATGATCGCGGCCCTTGGCAGGGCGCGGGCGAGTGTCCCGCTCGTCGGTGCGAGGAACGAGGTGAGCGTCCCGGCCGCCGGGGCCGCCGATGAGGAGGGATGAGGAGGAGAGGCCATGAGCACGGGAACCGTCCTGGACGAGATCATCACCGGCGTGCGCGCCGACATGGCGGCCCGCATGGTGCGCACGACCCCCAGCCGGCTGGAGGCCGCCATCGCGTCGATGGGGCCGACGATCGACCCGCGCCCCTGTCTGCGCAGTGCCGAGTCCGTGCGGGTCATCGCCGAGGTCAAACGATCCAGCCCCTCCAAGGGGGCTCTGGCCGAGATCCCCGACCCTGCTGCCCAGGCCCGGGCCTACGAGCAGGGCGGGGCGGGTGCCGTCTCGGTGCTCACCGAGCAGCGCCGCTTCGGCGGCAGTCTCGACGATCTCGTCGCCGTGCGGGCCGCGGTCGCGGTCCCGGTGCTGCGCAAGGACTTCGTCGTCGACCCCTATCAGGTACTGGAGGCCCGGGCCGCCGGGGCCGACCTGGTCCTGCTCATCGTCGCCGCTCTCGGCGACGCGCGGCTGCGAGCCCTGTACGACCAGGCCATCGCTCTCGGCCTGCTGCCGCTGGTCGAGGTGCACACCCCGGAGGAGGCGCGCCGCGCAGCCGATCTCGGTGCCGAGCTGATCGGCGTGAACAACCGTGATCTGCGGACCCTCGACGTCGACCTGGCCCAGTTCGAGCGGCTCGTCGGCCTCCTTCCCGACCGGACGATCAAGGTGTGCGAGTCCGGGATCGGTTCGGTGGCTGACGTCGTGCGCGTCCGCGATGCCGGAGCCGATACGGTACTCGTCGGGGAGATGCTCGTGCGCAGTGGTGATCCCGCCGTTGCCGTGCGCGCCATGATGGAGGCCACGAGATGATGGTCGCTGCGAGAGACGAGGATGGGAAGTCCTGATGAGTGAGATCGTGTCGGGGATGCTGCCCGACGCCCTGGGGCACTACGGTCCGTTCGGCGGCCAGTTCGTGCCCGAGGCGCTGATGGCCGCGCTGCAGGAGCTGGCGGCGGCCTTCGAGGCGTCCCAGAATGATCCCGGGTTCGCGGCCGAGCTCGCCGATCTGCAGGTCAACTACGCCGGTCGGCCCAGCCCGATCACCGAGGCGCGGAACTTCGGGCAGCGTCACTGCGGCGGTGCCCGGATCCTGCTCAAACGCGAGGACCTCAACCACACGGGCAGCCACAAGATCAACAACGTGCTCGGTCAGGGGCTGCTGACCAGGCGCATGGGCAAGAAACGTGTCATCGCCGAGACCGGCGCCGGCCAGCACGGCGTGGCCACCGCGACGATCGCCGCGCTCATGGGTTTCGAGTGCCGCGTCTACATGGGCAGGGTCGACACCGACCGGCAGGCGCTCAACGTGGCCCGCATGCAGCTCCTGGGGGCCGAGGTCGTGGCCGTCGAGGCGGGCAGTGCCACCCTCAAGGACGCCATGAACGAGGCCATGCGTGACTGGGTCACCAATGTGGCCACGACGCACTATCTCATCGGCTCGGCCTCGGGTCCGTATCCCTTCCCCAAGATGGTCAAGCAGTTCCAGTCGGTCATCTCCGCCGAGTCCCGCGCCCAGCTGCTCGAACGCTTCGGGACCCTGCCCGACGCGGTCTGCGCCTGCGTGGGGGGCGGTTCCAACGCCATCGGCTCGTTCGCCGAGTACATCGGGGACGAGGACGTGGCCCTCTACGGTTTCGAGGCCGGCGGTGCCGGTGTCGAGAGCGGCGAGCACGCCGCCTCGATCAACGGCGGCTCGGTGGGCGTTCTGCACGGCACCCGCACCTTCGTCCTGCAGGACGACGACGGCCAGACGGTGGAGTCGCACTCCATCTCGGCAGGCCTGGACTACCCGGGCGTCGGCCCCGAGCACGCCTATCTCGCCGAGATCGGCCGTGCCCGCTACGAGCCGGTCAACGACGACGAGGCCATGACCGCTCTCGACCAGCTGACCCGCTGCGAGGGCATCATGCCGGCCATCGAATCGGCCCACGCCATCGCCGGCGCCCGGCGCCTGGCCCTGCGCATGATCGAGGAGCGTCCCGACCGTCGCCCGACGATCCTGGTGACCGTCTCCGGCCGTGGCGACAAGGACGTGGACACGGCGATGAACTACTTCGGCGTGCACGGTGACGTGGACGCCAGCACGGGGAGGATGTCATGACCGAGTCGAGCCGGCGTTTCGACGACGAGTCCCGCCTGGGCGTCTCAGGGCGCACGGTGGCCGCCTGCCTGGACGAGAACCGGGCGGCTCTCGTCGGCTACCTGCCCGTCGGCTATCCCGACGTGCCCGGCTCCATCGCCGCCATGGTCGCCCTCACCCAGGGTGCCCAGGGCAGGGGGGTGGACGCCGTCGAGATCGGCATGCCCTACTCGGACCCGATGATGGACGGTCCGGCCATCCAGCACGCCGACACGAAGGCCATCGAACGCGGCGTGCGGACGCGGGACGTCTTCTCGGCCGTCGAGGCCGTCGCCGCCACCGGGGCGACCCCGTTGGTGATGATCTACTACAACCTCGTCGAGCACTACGGGGCCAGGGGACGCCAGAGCGATCCGGCCGGTTCCGTGCGCGCCTTCGCCCGGGATCTGGCCAACGCCGGCGGTGCCGGACTCATCACGCCCGACCTGACCCCGGATGACGCCGAGTTCTGGACGGCCGCCTCGGACGAGTTCGGGCTCGACCGCATCTACCTGGTCGCCCCCTCGTCCACCGATGACCGTGTCGCCAGCACCGCGGCGGCCTGCCGCGGCTGGATCTACTCGACCTCGGTCATGGGCGTCACCGGCACCCGCTCACAGACCTCCGACGCTGCGCCGCGGCTCGTCGAGCGGGTCCGCAGCCTGGCCCCGGACCTGCCGGTCGGGGTCGGCCTGGGCATCTCGAACGGCGCCCAGGCCGGCCAGATCGGCTCGTTCGCCGACCTGGCCATCGTCGGTTCGGCGCTCGTCAAGGAACTCATCTCGGCCGAGGAGGCCGGGACCGCTTCGCTCGACGGTCTGCGCGCCCTCGTCGACGATCTCGCCGCAGGGGTGAGGGCCGCCCGGTGACCACCTTGTTCCTGCCCAGCCCCGCGGCCAGCTCCTTCTCGATCGGCCCCGTCACTGTGCACTACTACGCCCTGTGCATCCTGGCCGGCGTCTTCCTCGCATGGTGGCTCAGCGAACGCAGGCTCCGGGCCCGGGGGGCCGAGCCGGGCCAGTTCGACGCCATGATGGCCTGGGCCGTCGCGGCCGGCATCGTCGGCGCCCGCGCCTACCACGTTGTCACCGACCACCAGCTCTACTTCGGGCCCGGACGCGACCCGCTCGACGCACTGAAGATCTGGCACGGCGGCCTGGGGATCTGGGGCGCCATCATCGGCGGTGGCCTGGCCGTCCTCGTGTGGTGCCGCGTGCACCGGGTGCGTCTCGGTGCGGTCGCCGACGCGGTCGCCCCGGCCCTGCTCCTCGCCCAGGGCATCGGCAGGGTGGGCAACTGGTTCAACCAGGAGCTCTTCGGCCGCCCGACCACCCTGCCGTGGGCCCTCGAGATCGACGAGGCGCACCGGCCGAGCGGCTATCTGCAGTACGCCACCTTCCACCCGACCTTCCTCTACGAACTGGTCTGGGACATTGCAGGCGGCCTTCTCCTGCTGTGGGCGTCCTCGCGGTTCAGGCTGGGCCGCGGCAAGACCTTCACCGTCTACGTCGCCTACTACTGCCTGGGCCGCTTCTTCGTCGAACTCCTGCGCATCGACCCGGCCAACCAGATCGGCGGGATACGGATCAACAACTACACCAGCGCGATCTGCTTCGTCGCGGCGCTGGCACTGCTCTTCTGGCAGCTGCGGTACCGACCCGGCAACGGCCCGCGGCTCGATGCTGGCGAACCGGGTCACGAGGCAGGGCGGGCTCAGCGTGCCGGCGCCGCAGGCCGGGGGCGCGAGGGCGAGGAGGCGTCCGGACCAGATCTGCGGGACGGTGAGGGCGGCGACACGCCTGCGCACCGGGCGGCTGACCAGAACCGGCAGGGCGAGGAATCCGCGGACGGGTGAGCGGCTCTTCTCACAGCCAGTCGCGGCGTTTGAAGACGATGTAGAGGATCACGGCGGATGCGACCATGAGCCCGAGGGCCATCGGGTAGCCGTACCGCCAGTCCAGCTCGGGCATGTGCGAGAAGTTCATGCCGTACACCGAGCCGATGAGGGTCGGGACCAGCAGGATGGCGCCCCAGGAGGAGACGGCCTTCATGTTGTCGTTGCGTTGCTGATCGGTGAGGGTCGCGTTGACCGTCAGGATCTGGGTCAGCAGCTCGCGCACCTGGCTGATCTGAACGTCCACGCGGCGCACGTGATCGGCCACGTCGCCCAGGTGGGCGCGCAGCTCGTCGGCGACCCGGTGCTTGTCGAAACCCGCGCGCAGCGCCTCGATGATGTCAGACACCGGGGCGACGGCCTGCTGCAGGTCCAGCACCTCGCGGCCCAGCCGGTAGATGCGTTCCGGTGCCGCGGTGTCGCCGCTGAACACCTGGCGTTCGATCTGGTGCAGATCGGTCTGCACACCGCGCACGACGGGGAAGACCGAGTCGACCACCGCATCGAGAATGCCGTAGAGAAGTGCCTCGGAACCGAGGGCCAGGAAGTCCGGCGGGTAGTTCAGCGCCGGGCCGGACCAGATCATGCCGTGCGCACTCGGACGCACCAGCATGACGATGAGGTTCGCGCGTTTGAGGACGTGCACCTCCGCGACGTCGACGTCCTCGGTGTCGTCCAGGTAGAGGACCGGTTCGGCGACGACGAACAGGGTGTCCTCGTGTCGCTCCAGTTTCGGTCGCTGGTGGCCCTTGAGCAGGTCCTCGACGAGCAGCGGGTGCAGGTCCAGCAGCTGCCCCAGCTCACGGACCTGGGGCTGGCTCGGCGCCGTGTAGGTGACCAGGGCCGTGCGACCCGGGTCGTCGGCCAGGAGGTCGAGGACGCCGGAGAGCTCTGGCGGCTCCTCGATGCCGATCCTGCGGCCCCCGTCGAACAGTTCGACGGTCGAGATCCCCGCCATGGGCTGATGCGTCGTCCAGCCGGTGGCTGTCTGGCGCCGGCCGGACCTGGCGTTCTGGTCGATCCTCACGGGGCATCCTCCTCGCGTCGCAGGCACTGCGTACCCGGAATCGTCGCAGGGTCACGGTCCGTCGTCAGTCGATGACGTCGCCCTCGATGACGACGTCCTCCCCGCCGTCCTCCCGGTGCCGGGCACGGTCAGTCGTCAGCCGGGTCGCCATCGCCTCGTGCTGGACCGAGGCGGCCCGGAACCTGGTGATGTAGCCGCGCAGGCGCAGGGCGAGTGCGATGAGTGCGGCACCCAGCAGGGCCAGGACGGCGCCGATGATGATGCCCACGGCAGTGGTGCCGAACTGCGGGTGGATGAGGAGGACGAGGCCGACGACGGCCCCGACCAGCCCGTTGATCTGCAGCCAGCGGGTGCTGCCGAAGGAGCCGTGCAGGACCGTCCCGAGCGCACCGGCCGCCAGGCCGGACGCGAGGATCGCCCCACCCATCACCAGGACGATGAGCTCACCGGTCAGGCCCGGGTGCCAGAGCATGAAGATGGCCGCCAGCAGCAGGAGGACACCGGAGAAGATCATCGTGCCCGAACCGACCCGACCCCGTGAACGCAGCCCGGTGACGATCGAGCCGAGCGCCGAGACGAGCATGGCGAGGGCGATGATGCGAACGAGGGCGCTGACCGAGTGACCGGGCCAGATCATGCAGGCAAGACCCGCTCCCGCGACGGCGATGCCGGCGACCAGACTGGCGCGCCAACCACGGCCGGAGGGCACTCGACGCGTGAACGGTCCGTCGTTCTTGCTGGGAACATGCATTCCGGTGCTGCTCATGGCTACTCCTGAACCAGACGTGATGAATCAATCTTGAGCGAGCACGACTCAACTATCAAGGAGCAACGCTGATGACCAGCTGTTGCGCTGGAGGCCGAACCGGGATCGGGGCGCCGGTGATCGTGCTCGTGGCGGCGCGCGAGTAGCCTGAGACGGGCTGTCATCGAACCAACGGGAGACCGCGGTGAGGGGAGTGAGATGAGCAGGAGCAACTTCGTCCACCTGCACGTGCACACCGAGTACTCGATGCTCGACGGAGCCGCCAGCAACGTGAAGCTGTTCGCCGAGGTCGCCCGTCAGGGCATGCCTGCCGTGGCCATGACCGATCACGGCAACATGTTCGGCGCCTACGAGTTCTTCCAGACCGCCAGGAAGTACGACGGCGCCGAGAACCCCGCCATCAAGCCCATCATCGGCATCGAGGCCTACGTGGCACCCAGCTCCCGGTTCTCCCGCAAACAGGAGTTCTGGGGCGGCGGGCGTGACTCGGACGCACCCGAGATCGAGGGCGGCAAGGACGTCTCCGGCGGCGGCCGCTACACGCACATGACGATGTGGGCGCGCAACCCGACCGGCCTGCACAATCTGTTCAAGCTGAGCTCGCTGGCCAGCTACGAGGGCTACTACATGAAGCCGCGCATGGATCGCGAGCTCATCGCCGAGCACGCCGAGGGCATCATCGGAGCCACCGGCTGCCCCTCGGGCGAGGTCCAGACCCGCCTGCGGCTGGGGCAGTTCGAGGCGGCCTGCGAGGCCGCCGCCGCCTACCAGGAGATCTTCGGCAAGGAGAACTACTACTGCGAGCTGATGGACCACGGCGTGCCCATCGAGCACGAGGTGCGCGACGAGCTGCTGCGCCTGGCCAGGCGGCTCAAGCTGCCGCTGCTGGCCACCAACGACTCCCACTACGTCACCGAGGACCAGGCCGACGCGCACGACAATCTGCTGTGCGTCGGCGTGGGACGCAACAAGGACGACCCGAACCGCTTCCGGTTCAACGGTTCGGGCTACTACATCAAGACCAACGAGGAGATGCGCGCCCTGTTCCCGGCCGAGGCGGCGGACAACACGCTGCGCCTCGCCGAGATGATCGAGCCCTACGACGAGGTCTTCGCCCACGTCGACCGGATGCCGCAGTTCGACGTGCCCGCCGGCGAGACGCAGGAGAGCTGGCTGCGCAAGAAGATCCAGGCCGGCCTGAAGAAGCACTACGGCGACAACCCCAGCCAGCAGGTGCTGGAGCGCGTCGAGACGGAGCTGGCCACCATCGAACCGCTGGGTTTCAGCTCGTACTTCCTCGTCGTCTCCGACATCTGCGATGCCGCGCGGCGGATGGGCGTGCCGGTGGGGCCGGGCCGTGGCTCGGCCGCCGGCTCGATGATCGCCTATCTGACCGACATCATCGCCATCGACCCGCTGGAGCACGACCTGTTGTTCGAGCGCTTCCTCAACCCGGAGCGGGTCAACCCGCCCGACATCGACCTCGACTTCGACGACCGTCAGCGGGACAAGGTCATCGAGTACGTCACCGACAAGTACGGAGCCGAGTACACCAGCCAGGTCAACACCTTCAGCACGATCAAGGCGAAGGCCGCCGTCAAGGACGCCAACCGCATCCTCGGCTATCCGTTCAGCCTCGGCGATCGGATCACCAAGGCCATGCCGCCGGACATCATGGGCAAGGGCGTCCCGCTCAACGACCTGTTCGACCCCGAGCACCCGCGCTACGCGGAGGGCGGGGAGTTCCGCGAACTCTACGAGGCGGACCCGGACGTGCACCGGGTCGTCGACACCGGCAAGGGCCTGGAGGGGCTGATCCGTGGCACCGGCGTGCACGCCTGCGCCTTCATCCTGTCCAACGAGAAACTGCTCGACCTCGTCCCCATGCACAAGAGGGACAAGGACGGCATGATCATCGCCGGTTTCGCCTATCCCCAGCTCGAGGAGATGGGCCTCATGAAGATGGACTTCCTGGGGCTGCGCAACCTCGGCATCATGGACCACTGCCTGAAGATCATCAAGCAGAACAGGGGCGAGGACGTCGACCTCACCTCGGTGCCGCTGGACGACAAGGCCACCTACGAGCTGCTGTCCCGGGGGGACACGCTCGGCGTCTTCCAGCTCGACGGCACGGCCATGCGCGCCCTGCTGCGGCAGATGGGACCGAACGTCTTCGACGACATCATCGCCGTCCTGGCCCTGTACCGGCCAGGCCCGATGGGCGCCAACGCCCACATCGAGTACGCCGACCGCAAGAACGGCCGCCGTCCGATCATCCCGATCCACCCCGAACTCAAGGAGGACCTGGACGAGATCCTGGCGCCCACCTACCACCTCATCGTCTACCAGGAACAGATCATGGCGATCGCCCGCAAGCTCGCGGGCTACACGCTCGGCGGCGCCGACCTGCTGCGCCGGGCCATGGGCAAGAAGAAGAAGTCCATCCTGGACCAGAACTTCACGCCCTTCCAGGCCGGCATGCGCGCCAACGGCTACTCCGACGCCTCGATCCAGGCGCTGTGGGACGTCATGGTCCCGTTCGCCGGATACGCCTTCAACAAGTCCCACGCCACCGGCTATGCGCTCGTGAGCTACTGGACGGCCTATCTCAAGGCCAACTACCCGGCCGAGTACGGCGCGGCCCTGCTGACCAGCGTCGGAGACGACAAGGACAAGATGGCCCTCTACCTGGCTGACATGCGCGCCCAGCACATCAAGGTGCTGCCGCCCGACGTCAACGCCTCCCAGAACGAGTTCACCGCCGTCGGCGAGGACATCCGGTTCGGTCTGGGCGCGATCCGCAACGTCGGCGAGTCGGTCGTGACCGGTATCGCCGAGTCGCGCGAGGAGCACGGCCCGGCGAAGGACTTCTACGAGTTCCTCGACCAGGTGCCGCTGAGCGTGTGCAACAAGCGCTGCATCGAGTCCCTCATCAAGGCCGGTTCCTTCGACTCGATGGGGCACTCCCGTCGTGCGCTCATGGACGTCTTCGAGAGCGCCGTCGACGACGTCATCGACCTCAAACGCAACCAGGCCAACGGCCAGGACGATCTCTTCGGCGACCTCATGGGTGGGGACGAGGACAGCAGCGGCACCGGGCTGCGGCGCACCGTCCCCGAGCTGCCCGACTGGGACAAGCGCACCAAGCTGGGCTTCGAACGGGAGATGCTCGGCCTGTACGTCTCGGATCATCCGCTGCAGGGCCTCGAGCACGTGCTGAGCGCCGAGAGCTCGATCGGTGTCGGCGCGCTCATCGAGTCCGGGCCCGAGCTCGACGGCCGGGTCGAGACCATCTGCGGCATGATCACCCAGGTCCAGCGCCGCCAGTCCAAGTCGGGCGCCTTCTGGGCGACCGTCACCGTCGAGGACCTCGACGCCAGCATCCAGGTGCTCGTCTTCCCGAAGGTCTACCAGACCTGCCTGACCCAGCTCGTGCCCGACACCGTCGTGCGCATCACCGGCCGGGTCGCCAACAAGGACGAGTCCATCGAGATGCAGGCCAACGAGCTGACCGTGCCGGACGTGCGGATGAGCTCCGACGGCCCGGTGACGATCCAGCTGGCCGCCACGCGCTGCATCCCGCCGGTGGTGCAGGAACTGCGCCGGGTCCTCACCGCGCACCCGGGCGGTACCGAGGTGCGCATCAAGGTGCTCGGCTCCAGGAGGAGCACCCTGATGAGGCTCGGCGACTCGCTGCGGGTCAGCAACGAGCAGCCGCTCATCGCCGATCTCAAGGCGCTGCTCGGTCCGAGCTGCATCGCGGTCTGAGCGGTCACGACCCGCCCGGGGGTCGCTAACCTGTGGGGGAGTCATCGAGTCCGAGGGGGCAGGTCATGAGTGAGGAGCCGTTGCGCATGCCGGACGGCAGCGTCCCCGCGGTCGTCGCGTCCACCGAGACGACCGGCAACCAGAAGGCGATCGCCGCCCCGGTTGCCTCCGAGCTGCATCGCGTCAGCCTGTGGCGCCCGCACATCAGCAGACGCGACTGGCTCTTCGCCGCCGTCTACGCCGGGCTCGTGCTCGTCCTCGGTGTCCTGGCCGGATTCTGCTGGTACCTGGTGACACCGTTGCAGTCGGTCACCGTCAGCTCCGACGGCACCGCCACGATGACGAACCTGGCCGCAGTGGAGATCTTCAGCACCGATGCGGTCTTCGTCATGATCGGTCTCGCCGTCGGCATCATCCTCGGCATCTTCGCCTGGCGCTGGTTCAAGCACGCCGGATGGCTCGTCGTCCTCCTGGCCGTGGCCGGCGCCGGGCTGTGCGCGCTCGTCGCGACACATTTCGGGGCCCTCATCGGACCCAGCGGCTTCGATCGGCGCCTGGCCGCCGCAACCGCCGGCGAGACCGTCGTCTTCGACCTGGCCCTGACGACCCCGACGGCCTGGGTCGTCTGGCCCTTCGCCGCCGTGATCCCGGTGCTCGTCTACAGCGCCCTCACCCGGGACGCCGATGACCGGCGGACCCGTGAGCGCGCCGAGGAGCAATCCTCCCAGGACCCGCACTCCCCGCGTTGGGCCGAGGAGGGCCGGACGGGCAGCGGGCACAGCCTGCTGCGTTTCCTGCACGGCCAGCACCCCGCCCAGCCGGCCGGCGGGGACGAGAAGGGACGTTCCCCGGACTGATGGTGCCGGGTTCCGGCACCGGGCACCGGCGCCACCGCGAACCGGGGCACCCGGCTCGCGGTTCGTGCCCGGAGGACCCCCGGAACTCCTGCCGGGCGGTCGGGCCGGTGCTCAGAGCAGCGAGATGCCCCAGACGGTGGCTGGGGCCAGGACCAGTGCGGGCAGTACCTCGACGACCGGCAGTCTCCTGACGCCGGCCATCGTGAGGCCCAGCGAGAGCAGGATGATGCCCCCGGCCGAGTTCAACGCCGCCACCTCCGGGTCCGGCAGCATTCCACCGGCGAGGAAACCGACGAACGTGATCGAGCCGAGGTAGCAGAACTGTACGATGGCCGAACCCATCACCGAGGCGCCGAAGGTCGAGGCCAGCGCGATCGAGGTGAAACCATCCAGCACCGCGTTGATGCACAGCTGGCTGGGGCCGTTGCCGAGACCGTCCTGCAGGGCCCCGAGCAGCCCGAGCGGACCGACGCAGAAGATGAGCACCGCCGTGACGAAACCCTCCAGATCGTCCCTGCTGCCCGGGGCCGGATCCTTGCGGCGCATCCGCATGATGACGCGCCGGCCCCACTGGCCGAGCTGGTCGAGGCGTTCGGCCAGGCGCAGCCAGCGCCCGATGAGCGTGCCGACGACCAGGCAGAGCATGACGACGACCATCCCGAAGTCCCCGACGACCTCGGCCAGGGCCGGGTCGGAGAAGTCCATGCCCGCGTCGACGCCGATGACGATGACGACCAGGCTCAGCACTGTGGTGATGGCGTTGCGGGTGGCCTGGGACAGGCGCTGGCCGATGAGCAGACCGATCGCGGAGCCGACGACGATCGACGACACATTGATGACCGTGCCGGCGCCGATGAAGATCTGAGGTGTCACCGCCCCATTCCACCATCGCCGGGGGACCGCCCGGAGCATCGTCCACTCCCAGTGCGCCTGCGCGCCGGGGCGGCGGTACGACCCGGTCTCACCCCGGGCGCGGACGTCCGTTCTGCCGGCCGCCGCGACTAGGCTGATGCCATGCCCATGCTGCGGATCACCGACCTACGCGGACAACGACTCGAGGACTACACTGCCGTGCTGCCGCGCGGCAGCTTCGACGTCGAGCAGGCCCTGGCGGCCGTCGAACCCCTGTGCACCGCCGTCAGGGACGAGGGGCAGGCCGCCCTCCGCCGTTTCGCCGAGCAGTTCGACCACGTCGTGCCCGAGCAGCTGCGGGTCCCGGACGCCGCCCTGAGCAGGGCCCTCGACGAACTCGACCTGCAGCTGCGTGCCGCCGTCGAGGAGTCGATCCGCCGTCGTCGCGTCGTCGCCGAGACCATCGAGACCGAGGAGCCCCACCGCAGCGTCGAGGTCGCCCCCGGGGCCGTCGTCGGCAACCGCCTCGTCCCCGTCGAGCGGGTCGGCCTCTACGTGCCCGGCGGCCTGGCGCCGCTGGCCTCCACAGTCCTCATGAACGTCGTGCCGGCCCAGGTCGCCGGTGTCTCCCAGGTGGCGGTGGCGACCCCGCCGCAGGCCCAGTTCGGCGGGTTGCCGCACCCGACGATTCTTGCCGTGTGCAAGCTGCTCGGCGTCGACGAGGTCTATGCCGTCGGCGGCGCCCAGGCCATCGCCATGTTCGCCTACGGCGTGCCCGGCCTGTGCCGCCGCGTCGACATGGTCACCGGTCCCGGCAACATCTACGTCGTGGCCGCCAAACGCCATCTGCGCGGCCTCATCGGCATCGACGCCGAGGCAGGCCCCACCGAGATCCTCGTCCTGGCCGACGGCAATGCCGACCCGTGCCACGTGGCGGCCGATCTCATCAGCCAGGCCGAGCACGACCCCATGGCCGGCGCCGTGCTCGTCACCGATTCGACCGCGCTGCTCGACGGCGTCGAGGCCGAACTCGCGGCCCAGGTCGCCCGGCTGGACACCGCCGACCGCCTGCGCACCTCCCTGACCGGCGAGCAGTCCGGCGTCATCCTGGTCGACGACATGGAGCAGGGCATGTGTGTCAGCAATGACTACGCACCCGAGCACCTGGAGATCCAGACGGCCGACGCGTCCGCGCTCGCCCGGAAGGTGCGCAATGCCGGCGCCGTCTTCGTCGGCGGTTCGGCCCCTGTGCCGCTGGGCGACTACTCGGCCGGCTCCACGCACGTCCTGCCCACCGGAGGAGCTGCCCACTACGCGTCGGGCCTCACCACGCGCAGCTTCATGAAGTCGGTGCACGTCATCGAGTACACCCCGCAGGCGCTGGCCGACCTGGGGGAGACGGTCCAGCGGTTCGCCCACGCAGAGAACCTTCCCGGCCACGCCGCCGCGGTCGCAGCACGCACAGGAAGCCAGGTGCAGGCATGAACGAGAACGTGAACATCCCCGGCCCCTCGCTCACGCTCGACGAACTGCCACTGCGTCCCGAGCTCGTCGGCTCACAGCCCTACGGCGCCCCGCAGCTCGACGCGCCGGTGCGGCTCAACACCAACGAGAACCCGTACCCGCCCAGCGCGAAGGTGCGGGCACAGATGGCCCGCCAGATCGAGCGGATCGCCGACTCGATCAACCGCTACCCAGATCGTGAGGCCCTGGCGCTGCGCGCCGACCTGGCCGCCTACCTCGGTTTCGGGCTCACCAGCTCGAACATCTGGGTGGCGAACGGCTCCAACGAGGTCATGACGCACATCCTGCAGGCCTTCGGCGGCCCGGGGCGCACGGTGCTGAGCTTCACGCCCACCTACTCGATGTACCCCGAGTACGCGCGCAACACCCATACGAGATACGTCGCCGTGCCCCGCAGGGACGACCACACGCTCGACGCCGATCTGGTGGTCTCGGCCGTCGCCGAGCACCGGCCCGACGTGCTGCTCATCACGACGCCCAACAACCCCACCGGAACCCTCACCCCGGTCAAGGTGATCGAGGAGATCTGCGAACGGGTCGACTGCATCGTCGTGGTGGACGAGGCATACCAGGAGTTCACCGAGTTCCCCGCGGACTCCTCGCTGGCCCTGCTCGCCCGCTTCGGCCGCCTCATCGTCTCGCGCACCATGTCGAAGGCCTTCGCCCTGGCCGGCGGCCGCGTCGGCTACATCGCGGCGGCGCCGGCCGTCGTCGACGCCTGTCGCATCGTGCGCCTGCCCTACCACATGAGCGCGCAGACCCAGGCCATCGCCAGGGTCGCCCTCGCCCACAAGAACGAGATGCTCGCGCAGGTGGAGGCCCTGCGCGAGGAGTGCCAGCAGCTCCAGGAGTGGCTGCGCCGCGCCGGCCTCGAGGTCGTGCCGAGCCAGTCGAACTTCGTCCTGTTCGGGCGCTTCGCCGACCGCCACGAGGTCTGGCAGGAGATCCTCGACGCCGGCGTGCTCATCCGCGAGGTCGGGCCCGAGGGCTTCCTGCGCCTCAACGCCGGCACCCCCGACGAGATGAAGGCCTTCCGCGAGGCCATCAGCCCGATCATCGCCCGCCCGGGCGTCCTGATCCGCTGAGAGTCTCCAGAACACCGCAGCACGCAGCCTCCGAAAGGACGATCATGAGCCGCACGGCACGCATTCATCGGGTCACGAGCGAGTCCGACGTGCAGGTCAGCCTCGATCTGGACGGCACCGGCACCTCGAACATCAGCACCGGGGTGGGCTTCTACGACCACATGCTCACCGCGCTGAGCAGGCACTCGCTCATCGACCTCGACGTCACCACGACGGGCGACACCTGGATCGACGGCCACCACAGCGTCGAGGACACCGCCATCGCCATCGGCCAGGGACTCCGCGAGGCGCTCGGCGACAAGTCGGGTATCCGCCGTTTCGGCGACGCCCTCGTCCCCCTCGACGAGGCGCTGGCCCAGGCCGTCATCGACGTCGCGGGCCGCCCCTACGCCGTGTGCAGCGGAGAACCCGAGTCCCAGGTCACCGCACGCATCGGCGGCTCCGGGGTGCTGTACGCCGGTTCGATGACCTACCACGTCATGGAGACGCTGGCCTTCAACGCCGGCATCTGCCTGCACCTGCGGCTGCTGGCCGGTCGTGAGCCGCACCACATCGTCGAGGCCCAGTTCAAGGCCGTCGCCCGCGCCCTGCGCGCCGCCGTCGAACCCGACCCCCGGGTCCGGGGGATCCCGAGCACGAAGGGCGCGCTGTGAGCGGCGCCGGTCCGCTCATCGGCGTCCTCGACTACGGCTCCGGAAACCTGCACTCGGTCTGCAGGGCCCTCGACGCCGCCGGGGCCCGGATCCGCCTGTCATCGTCCCCGGACGCCTTCGCCCACTGCCGGGGGCTCGTCGTGCCGGGCGTCGGCGCCTTCGCGGCCTGCATGGCCCAGCTCAGGGCCGGCGGGGGAGTCGATCTCATCCGCTCCTGGGCGGCCGGGACCAGACCGCTCCTGGGGGTCTGCGTCGGGCACCAGGTGCTGTTCTCCTCCGGGGACGAGCACGGCACGGTCAGTGCGGGCATCGGCGTCTTCGACGGCACCGTCACCGCGCTGACGAGCACCCGGGTGCCCCACATGGGGTGGAACCTCGTCGAGCAGGCCCCCGGCAGCCGGCTCTTCGCCCACCTGGAGGGGCGGCGGTTCTACTTCGTGCACTCCTACGGCGTGCACACCGCCCCGGCCGATGCGCTCGTCAGCTGGGTCGAGCACGAGGGCGATCGCTGCGTCGCCGCCGTCGAGCGCGGCCCCGTCTGCTCCACCCAGTTCCATCCGGAGAAGTCCGGGCGGGCGGGGGCCCGTCTGCTGCGCAACTGGCTGGACCTGGTCGAGCAGGCCTGATGGACTGAGACGCTCCGGGCAGTGTCGAGGACCCGGGCCGATCCGGTCGGTGGGCTAGGGTTTTCCCGTGAGCATTGAACACAGCGAGACCCTTCAGCTCCTTCCCGCCGTCGATGTCCAGGACGGGAAGGCGGTTCAGCTGGTCCAGGGAGTGGCCGGTTCGGAGAAGGTCTTCGGTGATCCGTTCGAGGCCGCCAAGCGCTGGGTGGAGGCGGGGACCAGCTGGCTCCACCTGGTCGACCTTGACGCGGCCTTCGGACGCGGTTCGAACGCCGATCTTCTCGCCGGGCTCATCAGCGAACTCGACGTCGACGTCGAGTTGTCCGGCGGTATCCGCGACGACGCAAGCCTCGAGCGGGCCCTGTCCACGGGCTGCCGTCGGGTCAACATCGGGACCGCTGCGCTGGAGAACCCCCGCTGGTGCGCAGAGGTCATCGCGAGTCATGCGGATCGCATCGCCATCGGCCTCGACGTACGCGGCACCAGGCTCGCGGCCCGTGGCTGGGTGACCGAGGGCGGCGAACTGCTCGACACCCTCGAGGTCATGAACGCGGCAGGATGCGCCCGTTACGTCGTCACCGACGTCACCTCCGACGGCATGCTGTCGGGTCCGAACCTGGAGTTGCTGGCCACCGTCTGCGCCCACACCGACGCGCCGGTGGTCGCCTCCGGCGGCATCACCTCGCTCGAGGACATCCAGGCCATCCGGGCCATGGTCGACCAGGGCGTCGAGGGTGCCATCATCGGCACCGCCCTGTACGTCGGCAGGTTCACGCTGCCCGAGGCCCTGGCGGTGGCGCGGTGACTCCGGAGTGGGCCGAGACCTTCGTCGACGACCTCCTCGACTGGAGCTTCCTGAGCTTCGACGATCTTCCTGAGCTCGCCGAGCTGCGAGCCGCCATGGAGTACTACGACGACCCCCTGCAGACGATGAGCTACGACGATCTCGTGGCCGACTGGAACCGTCCCGGTGCCCATGCCAGCCACCACGCAGTGGTGGGGCGCGAGAAGAGCGGCCGGATCGTCGCCTACGGCTGGAACCACCCGGACCTCAGTGACCGCTCGCTGCCCAGGGTCTGGTTCGATGTCGGCGTTCACCCCGCGTGGCGGCACCAGGGCATCCGGCACAATCTCTCGTTGTGGCTCATCGCCCGTGCCGAGCAGTGGTACCTGCACATCCACGACGAGCAGACCGGTCCGCTGTGGGTCGGTTCGCTGGTCGACAAGAAACGCATCGGCCTGACCGATTCGATCGTCAGTGCGGGCCTGGCGCCGGAGCGCTGGCAGTTCGACATGCACCGCGACCTGGTCGGCACCGAGCTGCCCGAACTGGTCGTCCCGCCCGAGGTCACGATCGTGCCCTTCGAGGAGAAGTACTCCGAGCAGGCCCGCGCCGCCCACAACGAGGCCTTCGCCTCGCGCCCCGGGGCCCGGGAGACCAGCCGCGAGGACTGGGAGCGTTCCCTGAACTCGGAGGGGGCACGTGCCAGGCTGTCCTGGCTGGCCATCGTCAACAGGCCCGAGCCCAGCCACACCGACGCGCCGCACGGGAGGGTCGTCGGCTACGCCATCAACCGTGCCTACGAGGACGAGGTCGCCGAGGGCTGGACCGAACGCATCGGCGTGTGCCCCGAGTGCCACGGCAAGGGCATCGGCCGTGCCCTCATGATCACCTCGATGAGGGGTTTCGTCGAGGCCGGGCTCGAGAGCGCCGGCATCGGTGTCGACACGGTCGTGCCACAGGTCGCGGAGGACTACTTCACCTCGATGGGATTCGTCGCCACCGAGCGGCTCATCGTCTACGGGCGTACCAGCAGCCACGAGGAACTCCTGGCCAAGCGCGCCGGGTGACGGCCGATGCGGGCCCGGCCTGGTGGGCATTCGGGCCGGGCACTTCGCTGCGGTGAGTAGAATCGACGAGGTTGCGGCGCCGTCTGAGCGCGCCCATTGCCGAGCACGAGGAACGAACGAGTCAAGAGGGGATCTGCGTATGAGCGGTCACTCCAAGTGGGCCACCACCAAGCACAAGAAGGCGGCGATCGACGCCAAGCGCGGCAAGCTCTTCGCCAAGCTGATCAAGAACATCGAGGTCTCGGCCCGCGTGGGCGGTGGCGATCCCACCGGCAACCCGACCCTGTACGACGCGATCCAGAAGGCGAAGAAGAACTCGGTTCCCAACGACAACATCGAGCGTGCCGTCAAGCGCGGCTCGGGCGAGGGTGCCGACTCGGTCAACTACGAGGAGATCATGTACGAGGCCTATGGCCCCGCCGGCGTGGCGATCCTCATCGAGTGCCTGACCGACAACCGCAACCGGGCCGTATCCGACGTGCGGACCGCTGTCACCCGTAACGGGGCGACCATGGCCGACGGCGGTTCGGTGCAGCGGCTGTTCAGCCGCAAGGGCATCGTCGCCGTCTCCAAGACCTTCCAGGTCGAGGAGGGGCGCAAGACGGTCGAGCACACCGTCGACGAGGACCAGCTGCTGGAGGCCACCATCGACGCGGCCGTCGAGGACCTCCAGGACCAGGGCGAGGTCTTCGAACTGGTCTGCGATCCGAACGACCTGGTCGAGGTGCGCAAGGCCGTCCAGGGCGCCGGGATCGACTACGACTCGGCAGAGGTCAGTTTCGTCGCCAGCTTCGACCAGTCCGTCGACAGCGCCGAGGACGCCACGAAACTCGAGAAGATCCTCGATGCCCTCGAGGACCTCGACGACGTGCAGAACGTGTACACCAATGCCGAGTACTCCGAGACCGTCGAGAAGGCCCTCGCCGAGCAGGAGTGAGCTTCCCGGAGTGTTCCCGCCCGCTTCCGGCGCACGTCCGGGATACACTCGGTTCTCGAACTGATGTTCGGATTCTGTCGCGGGATGCCCGTCGTCCCGCGCGGTGAACCGGTGCCAGGGCAGGTGGGGCCCGGATACGGAGGAGCGCCAGTGCGCGTCATGGGAGTCGACCCGGGGCTGACCCGGTGCGGGGTCGCGGTCGTCGAAGGGCGTCCCGGCGCTCGCCCGTCGCTCGTCGCGGTCGGTGTGGTACGCACCAGCCCCGACATGCCGCACGAGTTCCGCCTGCTGCGGCTGGAGGAGGGCCTCACCGAGTGGTACGAGGAGTACCGTCCCGAGGCCCTGGCGATCGAACGGGTCTTCGCCCAGCACAATCTGCACTCGGTCACCGGCATCTCCCAGGCGGCCGGGATCGCCATGCTCATCGGCGCCCGGCATGACACGCCCGTCGAACTGCACACCCCGAGTGAGGCCAAGGCCACCATCACCGGCTCGGGGCGGGCCGACAAGAAGCAGGTCGCTGCCATGGTCGCCCGCATCCTCGGGCTCGCCGCCCCGCCCAGGCCCGCTGACGCGGCCGATGCCGTGGCGCTGGCCATCACGCACCTGTGGCGTGGCGGGGTCCAGGCCAAGTATGCCCAGGCCGCTGCCGCCGCGGCTCGTAGGAGGGTCTCGTGATAGCTCAGGTGCATGGGAGGGTCGCGGCCGTTGGCGCCACGTGGGTCGTCGTCGACGTGAACGGGCTCGGGCTGCGCATTGCCACGACGCCGGCCACCGTGTCCGGACTGCACATCGGCGGTGAGGCCCTGCTGCACACCGTCATGATCGTCCGCGAGGACGACATGAGCCTGTACGGTTTCGCCGAACGCGACGAGCGGGACTGCTTCGCCATGTGCCTGTCGGCCTCCGGCGTCGGACCGAAGCTGGCGCTGGCCATCGTCAGTGTGCTGAGCCCGGCGCAGCTTGCCGCGGCCGTGCAGGCCGATGACGTTGGCCAGCTCACGCAGGTGCCGGGTATCGGCCCGAAGAGTGCCCGCAAGATCATCCTCGAGCTGAAGGACAAGGTGTCCGCGCTCGGTGTCGCGGATCTGCCGTCCTGCCCGCCTCCCGACACGGCGCCGTGGCGTGAGCAGGTCCGCGAGGGCCTGGAATCGCTCGGCTGGTCCGGCCGGGACGCCGAGGCCGCTGCCGACTCGGTCGCCGAACTCGCCGAGTCCGAGCCGGCGCCGACGGTCTCGGTCCTCATGAAGGCCGCCCTCGCGTCGTTGGCCCGCGCATGAGCGCGGTTCGGGCGGGTGCGCGCATGAGCGCGGTTCGGGCGGGTGCCGGACCGGTCGGCGGGCGCCCGGGGGTGTCCGCGTTCGGTCTCCGCGCTCCTGGCTCTAGGCTGGCCTGATCATGGAGTACTCACCGGTCAGTCCGCAGGCCGAGCCTGCCGAGCGTGCCGCCGAGGCCGCGCTGCGTCCGTCCACCCTGGCGGAGTTCGAGGGGCAGCCGCGGGTCCGCGAGCAGCTCGGGCTCGTCCTGGCCGCCGCCAGGCACCGCGGTGCCGTGCCCGACCACGTCCTGCTCTCCGGCCCTCCCGGTCTGGGCAAGACGACGCTCGCCATGATCATCGCCGCCGAGATGGGGGTGCCGCTGCACATCACCTCAGGTCCCGCCATCCAGCACGCCGGTGACCTGGCGGCGATCCTGTCCGGTCTCGTCGAGGGCGAGGTGCTCTTCCTGGACGAGATCCACCGGATGTCCCGCCCGGCCGAGGAAATGCTCTACCTGGCCATGGAGGACTTCCGGGTCGACGTCGTCGTCGGCAAGGGCCCCGGTGCCACGGCCATCCCCATCGACATCCCCCCGTTCACGCTCGTCGGCGCGACGACCCGGGCCGGGCTGCTCCCCGGCCCGTTGCGCGACCGCTTCGGTTTCACCGCCCAGCTCGACTTCTACGAGACCGAGGACCTGGCCCGGATCGCGCTGCGCTCGGCGGACAAGCTCGGGTTCGGGCTGGACGACGACTCGGCCCAGGTGATCGCCTCCCGCTCCCGCGGCACGCCGCGCATCGCCAACCGTCTGCTGCGCCGCGTGCGCGACTACGCCCAGGTCAACAACGGGGGTGCGGTGACCGCGGAGCTCGCCAGGGCCGCACTGGAGCTCTACGAGGTGGACGAGCTGGGGCTTGATCGTCTCGACAGGGGGGTGCTCGAGTCGATCTGCCTCAAGTTCGGCGGCGGCCCGGTCGGGCTGTCGACCCTGGCGATCAGCGTCGGCGAGGAGACCGAGACGGTCGAGGAGGTTGCCGAACCGTTCCTCGTGCGCAAGGGTTTCATCATGAGGACTCCGCGGGGGCGGGTCGCCACCGCAGCCGGCTGGGCCCATCTCGGACTGGCCCCTCCGCAGGGCGCCGGGGATGATCTGTTCGCCTGAACCCCAGTTCAGTTGTCCGGCGTGAAGTCGGTCCCGCCAGTCGTGCCTCGTCCCGCGATGCTGGACCAAGCCGGTAAACTCGCCACGGCGTGCCATGTCGGGCACGGCTCGAGAAGTGAGGATTGCAATGAGTAGCTCCTATCTCATCATCATGATCGTGGTGATGTTCGCCCTCATGTACTTCATGGTGATGCGTCCCCAACGCAAGCAGATGGAGAAGCAGCGCGAGATGCTCAACCAGATGAGCGAGGGCACCCGCGTCATGCTCACCAGCGGCCTGTTCGGCACCGTGCGTGCCACCGGCGACAAACAGGCTGTCATCGAGCTGGCCCCCGGCGTCGACATCACGGTCCTCAAGCAGGCGATCAGCAGGATCGTCAAGCCCGAGGACGAGGAGTTCGAGTTCGCCGATGACATCGCCGAGGATCAGGCGGCCACGGCTGACGAGCCCGTCGTCGAGAACGATGCCGAAGCAGCTGCCGACGTGGAACCGGTCTCTTCGGCCGGTGAACCCGCCGGTGAGGCCGAGAACTCCGGTGCGGAGCAGGATGGGCCCGGTGAGGCCGACGTGACCGAGGACACCGCTGACGAGGACGCGGTGGAAGAGGTTCCCGACGAAGCCGCCGTGGCCGGCGACGACAAGAACTGACCTAGTCCCTGGAGAGCCTGATCAAT
Source organism: Propionibacterium australiense (assembly GCF_003666605.1). GTDB lineage: Bacteria > Actinomycetota > Actinomycetes > Propionibacteriales > Propionibacteriaceae > Propionibacterium > Propionibacterium australiense. The sequence goes on from NZ_RCIV01000002.1 coordinate 90,713, forward strand.
GGCCGCTCGAAGCACGACACATTTCTCCCCCTGGAAGCGGCTGGCAGCCTTCGGCCTGATCGTCGTCCTGCTGTACGCGATGATGGCGCTGACCGACTCGTGGACCCCCAGGCTCGGCCTGGACCTGCGCGGCGGCACCACCATCACGCTGACGGCGAGGAACAGCGCCGACGGTTCCACCCCCTCGCAGGACAACATGGAGACCGCCCGCACGATCATCCAGAACCGCGTCGACTCGCTCGGTGTCGGTGAGAGCTCGGTCACCCTCCAGGGCGACCGCCAGATCGAGGTCTCCGTTCCGAACGTGAGTGGCGACGAGCTCGTCGACCTCGTCGGTACGACGGCGAGGCTGGCGTTCCGCAACGTCTACTACATGGACTACAGCGCCGTCGCACAGCAGCCCGAGTCCGATGGTGAGGGCGGCGCGGACGGCGAGCAGCCCGACGACTCGGCGGAGACCGGTTCGGCCGAGGAGTCGGCGTCGGCCGATCAGGCGAGCAGCGAGCCGGGCAGCGGGGAGAGCACGGCCGGGCGGGTCATGCCCGAGCTGCCGACCTCGCCCCCTCCGGCTCCGACCGATCGTCCCACCAGCGCGGGCTCGGGCCCTGCCGACTTCGAGAGCCGGCTGAACTGGATGCCGAGCCAGCAGGACCTGACCGATTTCGCGGCGTGGGACTGCAACCAGGCGACACCGGACGTCGAGGATCAGCCCCTCTTCGCCTGCAGCGAGGACGGCCAGTACAAGTACCTGCTCGGCCCGGTGCTCATCTCCGGCGAGAACGTCTCAGACGCCACCGCCGGCGTCCCCCAGAACGAGGTCTCCTGGGTCGTCAACCTGGACTTCGACGAGACCGGCGCCGACCAGTTCGGCGAGGCCACAACCTACCTGGCCACCCAGCAGAGTCCGCGCAATCAGTTCGCCATCGTCCTCGACGGCCAGGTCATCTCGGCCCCGCAGGTCTCCGAGGCGATCGTCTCCGGCTCCGCGCAGATCAGCGGCGGCAACATCAACCAGGAGAGCGCCACGGCGCTGGCCAGCCAGCTCAAGTACGGCGCCCTGCCGATCGCCTTCGACGTCTCCAGCGTCGACACCGTCTCGCCGACGCTCGGCGGTGACCAGTTGACCGCCGGGCTCATAGCCGGGGCCATCGGGCTGGGGCTCGTGCTCCTGTACAGCTTCCTGTACTATCGCGGGCTCGGTGTCGTGGTGGCCGGCTCACTCGTTGCCGCGGCCGTCGTCACCTGGGCCACGCTGGTGCTGCTCGGCACGGCCGTCGGTTTCGCCATGAACCTTCCCGGCATCGCCGGCGCGATCGTGGCCATCGGCGTGACGGCCGACTCGTTCATCGTCTACTTCGAACGCATCCGCGACGAGATCCGCGACGGATACTCGCTGCGGCACTCGATCCAGAGTGGCTGGACGAAGGCCCGCGGCACCGTCGTCATGGCCGACGCCGTCCAGCTGCTGAGCGCTGCCGTGCTGTTCATCCTGGCGATGGGCACGGTCAAGGGATTCGCCTTCACGCTCGGCGTGACGACCGGCATCGACCTGTTCATCGTCTTCTTCTTCACCCATCCGCTCGTCACGCTGCTCGGGAACACGAAATTCTTCGGCCAGGGCAGGCGCTTCAGCGGTTTCGAACCGGAGCACCTGGGGGTCAGCCGTGCCTCGCTCACCGGTCAGCGCAGGGCCCGCGGCGGCTCGGCGGCGACCAGGCCAGATGACACGAGCCGGCCCGCCGACGATCCGAAGGAGTCGCGATGAGCAGCACCGCAGCACACTCCCCGGCCAAGGCACCCGGGAACGGGAAGGCCCCCGCCGGTTTCTTCCACAAGCTCTACACCAGCCAGTTCTCGATCGACTTCGTGGGCAGGCGCAGGACCTGGTACGCCATCTCGATCGTGCTCATCGTCATCTCGCTGCTGGCCGTCACCATCCGGGGACTCAACCTCGGCATCGAGTTCAAGGGCGGCTCGGTCTTCACCGTGCCGGTGGCCCAGGTCAGCGATGAGACGGTCGGTCAGATCCGCAGCGCCGTCGACTCCTCGGGCATCCCCGACGTCTCCGGCGCCCAGGTCACCACCGTCGGTGACGGCTCGGTCCGCGTCCAGACCCGCAGCCTGTCGACCGAGGAGGTCGTCCAGATGCGCCAGGTGCTGGCCGATCAGGAGGCCGACGTCGACTCCGATGACGTCACCTACCAGCTGATCGGCCCGTCCTGGGGTTCCCAGATCACGGTGAAGGCGATCCAGGCTCTGGTGGTCTTCCTCGTCCTGGTCGGCGTGATGATCTGGATCTTCTTCAGGAACTGGCGGATGTCGCTGTCGGCCCTGCTCGCCCTGGCCCACGACCTGATCGTCACCGTCGGTCTCTACGCCCTCATCGGGTTCACCTTCACGCCGGCGACCCTCATCGGCCTGCTGACGATTCTCGGCTACTCGCTGTACGACACGGTGGTGGTCTTCGACAAGGTGCGCGAGAACACGGCGAACGTCACCAAGCAGAATCGCACCTTCTCCGAGGCCGCGAACACCGCCATCAACGACGTGCTCGTGAGGTCGATCAACACGACCCTCATCGGGGTCCTGCCGGTGCTGGCCCTGCTGATCGCCGGCGTGGTCTTCATGGGTGGCGACGGTCCGCTGGCCGACCTCGGCCTGGCGCTGCTGCTCGGCATGGTGGCCGGTGCCTACTCGTCGATCTTCATCGCCACCCCGTTGTTCAGCCAGCTGCGCGAGCGCCAGCCCGACATGGTCAAGCACCGCGCCAACCTGGCCAAGCGGGCCAAACGCGCCAAGGCCAAGGTCAAGATCGCCACCACCGAGGTGGACGAGACGGTCAGCCCGTCCACCATGGTCAGCGATGCCACTCCCGTGAGCGCGGACGAGGGCCCGGACCGGCCGCTCGACTCGAGGAACTCAGCGGGACGCGCGCAGCCCGCCCGCACCACCCGCTCCCAGCGAAAGAAGTGACCGATGGCAGTGAACCAGGCCAGGCTCGAGCGCATCGAGTCCCTCATCCGTACGATCCCGGACTTCCCCAAGCCAGGCGTCATCTTCCGCGACATCACCCCCCTCATGGCCGACCCGGACGGTCTCGCCGAGACGATCGACGAACTCATCAACCAGATCCCCGGCCCGGTCGACGTCGTGGCCGGTGTCGACTCGCGGGGTTTCCTGTTCGGCTCACCGATCGCCGTCAAACTGGGCATCGGCTTCGTGCCGATCCGCAAGCCCGGCAAGCTGCCGGCGGCCGTCTACGAGGAGAGCTTCGAGCTGGAGTACGGGTCCAGTACGTTGAGCATCCACCAGGACGCCCTCGAACCGGGTCAGCGCGTCCTGCTCATCGACGACCTGCTGGCCACCGGCGGCACCCTCGGTGCGGCGGCGCGGCTCGTGCTGCGGGAAAGGGCGGTGCTGACCCACACCGAGACCGTCCTCGAACTCAGCGGTCTGGGCGGACGCGAGCACCTGGCACGACAGGGCGTCGACTCGTTCTCCTCGCTGCTGATCTTCTGAACCGGGTCCGCCCGGTGCGGCCCGACCAGGACATCGCGCCCGGACTCGTCGGCGCGGGCAGCGGCGTGCCCCTTGTCGTTGCGTGGATGCGCATGGCAGGTCCGCACTCGCACTAAGATTGGCGCACCGAGACAGCGAAGGGGCTTACCGCTATGACGAGTGAGGGAGTCTACGGGCCCTACGGCACGGGCGAGGGCGGGGCGCCCGCCTCTCCCGGCTCCGCTGGTGCCCTGGCGCGCGTGAACTCGGGACCGGAACAGCCCAGGCGGCGCATGCGCCAGCGCATCGCCCGGCTCGGCGCGAACGCCAAGAACCCGCAGCTGGCGGTGCTCGACCCGCTGTTCTCGGTCGTCCGGGCGAACCATTCACGGGCCGACTTGGCCGTCCTCGAGAAGGCCTATCGCACCGCCGAGCACTACCATCGCGGGCAGACCCGCAAGAGCGGCGATCCCTACATCACGCATCCGCTGGCCGTCGCCACGATCCTCGCCGAGCTGGGCATGACGGAGCCGACGCTGTGCGCGGCCCTGCTGCACGACACCGTCGAGGACACCAGCTACACGTTGGACCAGCTCACCGCCGACTTCGGCGAGACCATCGCAGCCCTCGTCGACGGCGTCACCAAGCTGGACAAGGTGCAGTACGGCGCCTCGGCCAAGGCCGAGACCATCCGCAAGATGGTCATCGCGATGAGCCGTGACATCCGGGTACTCGTCATCAAGCTGGCCGACCGGCTGCACAACATGCGCACGCTGGGTTTCCTGCGCCCGGACAAACAGAGCCGCATCGCCCGTGAGACCCTCGAGATCTACGCTCCGCTGGCCCACCGGCTCGGCATGAACGCCATCAAGTGGGAACTGGAGAACCTGTGCTTCTCGATCCTGGAGCCGAAGGTCTACGACGAGATCGTCCGTCTCGTCGCCCAGGCCGCGCCCAAACGCGAGCAGCAGCTGCGCGAGGTCATCGACCTGGTCAAGGGCTATCTCACCGAATCCGGGCTGGAGGCCGTCGTCTACGGCCGGCCGAAGCACTACTACTCGATCTACCAGAAGATGGTCGTGCGGGGCCGCGACTTCAACGACATCTACGACCTCGTCGGCCTGCGCATCCTCGTCGACACGGTCCGTGACTGCTACGCGGCGCTCGGCGTGATCCACACCCACTGGAACCCGCTGCCCGGCAGGTTCAAGGACTACATCGCCATGCCGAAGTTCAACATGTACCAGTCCCTGCACACGACGGTCATGGGCCCCGGCATGCACCCGGTCGAGTTCCAGATCCGCACCCACGACATGCACCGCCGCGCCGAGTACGGTGTCGCAGCCCACTGGAAGTACAAGGAGGACCCGAACAAGAAGACCGGCAACGTCGATCCCGAGGGCACCGACCTGGCCTGGGTGCACCAGCTCAACCAGTGGACGAAGGAGGAGAAGGATCCGGAGGAGTTCCTCGGCACCCTCCGCTTCGAACTGGCCACGACCGAGGTCTACGTCTTCACGCCGAAGGGCGACGTGCTGGCCCTGCCACAGGGCTCCACCCCGGTCGACCTGGCCTACTCGATCCACACGGAGGTGGGCCACCACTGCATCGGCGCCCGCGTCAACGGCAAACTGGCCCCACTCGAGTCGAAGCTGTCCAACGGCGATCTGATCGAGATCCTCACCTCGAAGGCCGAGAACGCCGGACCCAGCCGGGACTGGCTGAACTTCGTCGTCAGCCCGAGGGCCAAGAGCAAGATCCGCGCCTACTTCACCCGGGAACGCCGCGAGGAGGCCATCGACCAGGGCAAGGACGCGCTCGCCAAGCAGCTGCGCCGCGCCGGCGTGCCGATGCAGCGGCTGCTCACCATCGAGCATCTCACCGAGGTCGCCGACAGCTTCCGGCTGCCCGACGTCGATTCGCTGTACGCGGCGATCGGCGAGGGCAATGTCGGCGCCCCCGGCGTCGTCGCCCGGCTCATCGCCGCCGAGGGCGGCCTCGAGGAGACGGTGGGGGAGAGCCTCGAGGAGGCCGCGATCATCCCCAACGCGCCGAGACGCCGCCGCAACCGCGTCGGCAAGGGCACGACCGGTGTCGTCGTCGAGGGCGACCCCGACATGTGGGTCAAGCTCGCCAAGTGCTGCACGCCGATGCCCGGCGACGAGATCCTCGGTTTCATCACCCGCGAGAACGGCGTCTCGGTGCACCGACGCGACTGCACGAACGCCTCGAACCTGCTGACCCACCCCGAACGCATCGTCGAGGTCAGCTGGGCGCCCGACGTCTCCAGCGGCTACCTGGTCAGCGTCCAGGTCGAGGCCCTCGACCGTCCCGGTACGCTCGCCGACATCACCAGGGCCATGGCCGACCAGCAGGTCAACATCACCTCGGCCACGGTCAACGTCACCAAGGACCACCTGGCCAGGATCAAGCTCACCTTCGAGTCGAGCGATCCGGTGCACCTGCACCATGTCATGTCGACGATCCGCAAGGTCTCCGGCGTCTACGACGCCTACCGCCTCAAGCAGTGATGCGCGAGCGATCACTGGTCGTTCCCGGGCGGCGCGGAAGGCGCCCGGCGGCCGATCCGCCCCGATACCGGAGCAGACCGCGCCGGTTGTTCAGGAGCTGAACTCGTCGAGCGTCTTCTGGGCCTGGTCGAGCCAGCCCTGGTAGGTGGCGATCGAGTCACGCAGCTGCGCGGCCTTCTTCTTCTCACCCCTGGCCTGAGCCGACTCTGCCTGGGCGGTCAGCTTCTCGATCTGGGAGCCGAGCATGGCCACCGTACCGGCGGCCCGCTCCCTGGCCTGCGGGTCGGTGCGCTTCCACTCCTTGTCGGCTGCCTGCTTGACGGCCTGCTCGATGGCTCGGACCCGGCCGTCGACGGTGCGGACGGCATCACGCGGCACCCTGCCGTAGGCGTTGAACCGTTCGAGGAAGTCACGAAGCTGACCACGAGCCCGCTCGACATCGGTGACCGGCAGAATCGTCCGCTCGGCCTCGTCGAGCAGCTCCTGCTTGGCGGCCAGGTTCTGCGCGAACTCGGCGTCCTGCTCACGGAAGACCGCGTTACGGGCGTCGAAGAAGACGTCCTGGAGGCCCCTGAAACGCTTCCACAGCTCGTCGTCGACCTCGCGCGGGGCCGGTCCGGCAGCCTTCCACTGGGCCATGAGCTCACGGAAGGCGCGGGCGGTGGGGCCCCACTCGGTACTCGTCGAGAGCCTCTCGGCCTCGGCGATGATCCTCTCCTTGGTCCGGCGGGCCGTCTCACGCTGCTCCGCCTGCTGTGCGAACTGCGCCTTGCGGCGGCGCGTGTAGGTGGTGCGGGCCGAGCTGAACCGGTGCCACAGCTCGTCGTCCGTCGCCCGGTCGATGCGGGGCAGGGTCTTCCACTCCTCCAGCAGGGCGCGGAAACGATTGACGCCACCGCGCCAGTCGTTCCCGGTGGCCAGTGCCTCGGCCTCGGCCACCATTTTCTCCTTCGCCGCCCTCGTCTCCTCGTGCTGGCGGGCGCGGGCCTCGCGGCGCTCGGCCGCCTTCGTCTCGAGAACCGGGGTCACCTCGTCGAGGCTGGCGGCCAGGGCATCCAGATCGCCCACTGCGTTCGCCTCGAGAATGCTCGTGCGCAGGACGCCGATCTGCTTGCGCGCCTCGTCAGGACTCACCGAACCGGAGGCGACGCGCTGCTTGAGCAGGTTCACCTCAGTGTCCAGGGACTCGAAACGACGCACGAAGAAGGCCATGGCCTCGTCAGGGCTGACGTCGGGGACTTGACCGACGCGGCGCTCACCGGCTGAGGTGATCACGTAGACGGTCCCATCGGCATCGACGCGGCCGTGATTCGTCGGACTCGGGGTTTCGCTCATGCTCCTTATCTTGCCCGATAGGCTGGCATTTGTGTTCATCGCCTACTTCGTGGCAGGTCCCCTGGACAACAACTGCTATCTTCTCGCACCCGACCAGGGGCGGTCGGCGGTCGTGATCGACGCGCCGATGGGTTCGGCCGAGACGGTCGAGAACACCCTTGCCGAGCACGGCCTGGAACTGGCCGGGGTGCTCCTCACCCACGGGCACCTCGACCACTGCGCCGAGGCGGCCAGGCTCGCCGACGCCCACGGTGCGCCGGTGTTCGTCGCCGCGGCAGACCGCCGGCTGCTCAGCAGGCCCGAGGACGCATTCTCCGCGGACCTGATCGCCCAGCTCCCCCTCCTCATGCCCGAGCCGCTGTCCGAGCCGCGCCTGGTCGAGCTCTATGAACCGGACAGCCCCCTGCTGATCGGCGGTCTCCGCTTCACCGTCCTGCCGGCCCCCGGCCACACCCCCGGATCGGTGCTGCTGCGCACGAGCACCGGCGAACATGAGATCGCGTTCACCGGAGACGTGCTGTTCGCCGGTAGCATCGGGCGCACGGACCTGCCCGGCGGTGACGATCCGGCGATGCGCGCGAGCCTGCGCGACGTCGTCCGGGCGCTGCCGCCGCAGGTCCAGGTACTGCCTGGTCACGGCCCGTTCAGCACGATGGCCGTCGAGCTGGCGGGCAACCCCTATCTGACCGATGCCTACGTGGAGGCGCTGAACTGATGGCCCGTCCCAAGCCGCTGTCCGGATTCCCGGAGTTCCTGCCCGAGGAGAGGATCGTCGAGCAGACCGTCCTCGACACCCTGCGCGAGACCTTCGAACTGCACGGGTTCGCCAACATCGAGACCCGTGCCGTCGAGCCCCTGGCGCAGCTGTCCCGCAAGGGCGAGATCACCAAGGAGGTCTACGTCGTCCGTCGCCTGCACGCAGACGAGGCCGACAAGGACGAGCTGGGGCTGCACTTCGACCTGACCGTTCCGCTCGCCCGCTGGGTGCTCGAGCACTCGGGCAGCCTGCAGTTCCCGTTCCGCCGCTACCAGATCCAGAAGGTCTGGCGCGGTGAACGCCCGCAGGAGGGCCGCTACCGCGAGTTCACCCAGGCCGACATCGACATCCTCGGTCAGGGCTCGCTCGCGGCCCACCACGACGTCGAGGCCCCGCTCGTCATGCTCGAGGCCCTCGAGAGGCTGCACGAGCGCATCGGGCTGCCGCCCGTCCTCATGCATGTCAACAACCGCAAGCTGTCCGAGGGCTTCTACCGGGGACTCGGCGTGGAGGACACCCTCGCCGTCCTGCAGATCGTCGACAAGTACGACAAGATCGGCGCGCAGGCCACCGCGGAACTGCTGGTCAGCGAACTGGGGCTGAGCGCCGAGGCGGCCGACAAGTGCGTGCAGCTGGCCACCATCCGCAGCGACGACACGGGTTTCGTCGACCAGGTCCGTGCCCTGCAGGTCACCGATGAACTGCTCGACGAGGGACTGCGGGAGCTGACCACCCTCGTCGAGGAGGCCAACAAGCGCGTGCCCGGGCGCATCTGCGCCGACCTGTCCATCGCCCGAGGACTGGACTACTACACCGGGTGCGTCTACGAGACCGAGCTCGTCGGCTTCGAGTCGATGGGCTCGATCAGCTCCGGCGGGCGCTACGACTCCCTCGCCTCCGACGGGCGCACCAGCTATCCGGGCGTCGGCATCTCACTGGGGGTCACCCGGCTGCTCGGGCCGTTGCTGGCCAGGAAGCAGTTCGTCGTCTCACGCCCCGTGCCCACCTGCGTGCTCGTCGCCGTCGACTCCGAGCAGACCCGTGACCAGGCACTCGACGTGGCCGCGGCCCTGCGCGCCCGGGGCATCCCCACCGAGGTCGCGCCGAAGGCCGACAAGTACGGCAAGCAGATCCGTCACGCCGACCGCCGTGGCATCCCGTTCGTCTGGTTCGGCCCGGTGATCGGTGAGGTCAAGGACATCCGATCCGGCGATCAGCAGCCCGCTGATGCCGGCGACTGGATGCCGGACGAGGCCGATCTGCATCCGCACGTGCTGCCCGCGGAGTGAACCGCGATGACCAGGATCAGGCGGCGGCGATGAGCGGCGAACAGGACACACGCCACCACATGGTGCGTCACGAGGTCTTCCAGACGAGCCTCATGAGCGCCCTGCTCGACGGTGTCTACGAGGGCGAGATGACGCTGGCCGAGCTGCTCGGGCACGGCAACTTCGGCATCGGCACCTTCCAGGGGCTCGACGGGGAGATGATCATCATCGACTCGGTGCCCTGGCGCATGCGGGTCGACGGCAGCGTCAGCAGGGCCGGCCTCGAGGACCGCACCCCCTTCGCCACCGTCACCAACTTCGTCCCCACCGTCACCCGCCAGATCACCGCGCCGACCACCCGGGGCCAGCTGCACGAGATCATCGACCAGATGATGATCTCGACGAACTACCTGTACGCGCTGCGCATCAGCGGCGAGTTCGAGTGGGTGAGCACTCGCGCGGTCGAGCGCCAGGAGCGTCCCTACCGTCCCATGACCCAGGCCACTGCCGGCGAGGACGTGCTGCGGCACGAACGGACCAGGGGAGTGATGGCCGGCTTCCGGACGCCGCTGTTCGAACAGGGCATCAACGTCGCCGGCTGCCACGTACACTTCATCGACGAGACCCGCAGCCACGGCGGGCACGTCATGGACTTCGTCCTCGACCGAGGGCTGGTCGAGGTCTGTCTCGGCACCGACCTGCACGTGGCGCTGCCCCTCACCGAGGAGTTCGCGGACGCCGACCTGGCCCCCGGTGACCTGGACGCCCAGGTGAGGGCCACCGAGAACCACGAGTAGACCAGGATCGGCTGGCAGGACACCGGCTGTCGGCTCTACAGTGGTGCTGGTCATCGTGCGCCGCCGATCGACGTCGGCGCGCGGGCAGCTCCGGCGGCCAGTCCCTCCTTGCGAGGGTCCGTCCCGCCACCCACCAGGCCTCAGGGCCATTGCGACAACGGAGTGCAGAAACAATGACGATCGCCATCAAGTACGGTGCGCTGGTTGACGAGAAACTGGTCGACGAGGACGGCAACCTCGCCGTCAAGGGCAGCGGCGGTGCCCTCGTCGAGCGGCTGCTGAAGATCTTCCCCGAGTCCTGCCTGGTCGGCTACGAGGACATGAAGGCCAACGGTTTCGAGATCAAGCGCGTCACGAGCCTCGACCCGGTCTCCGACCTGCTCATCAACCTCGACGTCATGGACAGCGTCGGCAGCTTCCAGGTGCTTCACCGGCACGGCGCCGAACCCAAGATCATGAACCTGCAGTGGCTGCCACCGCGCCACTACCACCACAGAGTCAACTTCGCGGCCCTCGGCCTGAGCTACGCGCTCTTCCCGACCCTGTGCGCCGGTGAGCGCACCGCCAGCGAGGTCACCGAGCTGTGCCATCGCTGGGGCAGCCCCGCCATCCGTGAGAAGGCGCCGATCTCGTGGTTCTACCCGGGTGTCCGCGACGACCTCGTCCAGCCGCACCGCGGCGCCGAGATCCCCACCGTGCTGTACCCGACGACCCACGTCTCGGAGGACAAGCAGCCCAGGGTCTTCATGTCGATCGTCTCCGAGGTCGCCAGCCGCATGGAGCTGCGGATGGAGGCCAGCCTGGCCGAGCGCGAACTCGTCTCGATGGCGGCCATGCGCATGAGCTCGCACTCGTGGACCCACGTCGGACCGGTCTTCGGCCGCCGCGAGAACTACTGGGAGTCCCTGTCGCAGATGACCGCCTTTCTGTCGACCGCCCGCGAGGAGGCCTACTCGCTGGAGTACCTCGAGGCGCTGCTGGCCGGCGTCATCGGCGTCCTGCCGCGCCGCGCGTGGGTCAAGGGCGTCGTCCCGGACGCCTACCCGTACCTGTACAGCTCCGAGGAGGAGGCCGCCGACATGCTCGAGGAGGTGCTGCGCGACCCGCAGGCCGCCCAGGCCAAGGTCGATGAGGCCTCCGGCGGCTCGATCCGCGACTGGATCCTCGCCCACCACGCCCGCGAGGCCGGTAACAAGGCCATCCAGGAGAAGGTGCGGGACTGGTTCCCCGAGGTCTTCTGAGCCAACCACCGGCCGGGTCGGCGGCCGGGGACCCATCCGTGGAAGAATGGCTCCGGCCGCCGTACCGTCCATGCGTCGGCGCAGAAGGGAATACATCGTGATCCGAACTCGTGAAGCGGGCAGCCTGCGCGCATCCGACGAAGGCAAGACCGTCACCCTGGCCGGATGGGTCGCCCACCGCCGCGACCACGGCGGGGTGGCGTTCATCGACCTGCGTGACGCCAGCGGCATCGCCCAGGTCGTCGTTCGGGACGAGGTGCTGGCGAACTCGGGGGCGCACGAGTTGCGCAACGAGTTCTGCATCGCCGTGACCGGCGTAGTGGAACGCCGCCCCGAGGGCAATGAGAACCCCGACATGGCGACCGGGGAGATCGAGGTCAACATCAGCGAGCTCGAGGTCCTCAACCCCTCGGCGCCGCTGCCGTTCCCGCTGGACGAGTACTCCACCGTCGGCGAGGACATCCGGCTGAGGTACCGCTATCTCGACCTGCGCCGCCCCCGTATGCACGACGCCCTCGTCCTGCGCTCCAGGGTGAACCAGGCCGCCCGTTCCGTGCTGGCCGAGCACGGCTTCGTCGAGATCGAGACCCCGACCCTGACCCGCTCCACACCCGAGGGTGCCCGGGACTTCCTCGTGCCGGCCCGCCTGGCGCCGGGGTCCTGGTACGCCCTGCCGCAGAGCCCCCAGCTGTTCAAGCAGCTGCTCATGGTCGCCGGCATGGAGCGCTACTACCAGATCGCCCGCTGCTACCGCGACGAGGACTTCCGCGCCGACCGGCAGCCGGAGTTCACCCAGCTCGACATCGAGATGAGCTTCGTCGATCAGGACGACGTCATGACCCTCGGCGAGGAGGTCATGAAGGCCTGCTGGCGGCTCATCGGCTACGAGATGACCACCCCGCTGCCGCGCATCAGCTGGCACGAGGCGATGGACAAGTACGGCTCCGACAAGCCCGACCTTCGGTTCGACCTGCAGCTCACCGAGGTCACCGAGTTCTTCGCCGACACGCCCTTCCGCGTCTTCCAGGCCCCCTACGTCGGTGCCGTCGTCATGCCCGGCGGGGCCTCACTGCCGCGCCGCCAGTTCGACGCCTGGCAGGAGTGGGCCAAGCAGCGCGGCGCCAAGGGCCTGGCCTACATCACCATCGCCGACGACGGCACCCCCGGCGGTCCCGTCGCCAAGAACATCGCCGAGCACGAGAAGGCCGGCATCGCCGAGGCCGTCGGGGCCGAACCCGGTGACGCGATCTTCTTCGCCGCCGGCGAGCGCACCAGCTCCCAGGAACTGCTCGGCGCCGCCCGCCTCGAGATCGGCAGGCGCTGCCAGCTGTACGATCCCGCCGACTGGGCGTTCTGCTGGGTCGTCGACGCCCCGCTGTTCAAGCCCGCAGCGGAGGCCCGCGCCGAGGGCGACGTGGCGGTCGGCGAGGGCGCGTGGACGGCCGTCCACCACGCCTTCACCAGCCCCAAGCCCGAGTGCCTCGACACCTTCGACACCGACCCCGGCCAGGCCCTGGCCTACGCCTACGACTTCGTCTGCAACGGCAACGAGGTGGGCGGTGGCTCGATCCGTATCCACCGCCGTGACGTCCAGGAACGGGTCTTCAAGGTGATGGGCCTGTCGCCGGAGGAGTCCCAGCGCAAGTTCGGCTTCCTGCTCGACGCCTTCAAGTTCGGCGCGCCTCCGCACGGCGGCATCGCCTTCGGCTGGGACCGTCTCGTCATGCTGCTCGGCGGCTTCGACTCGATTCGCGATGTCATCGCCTTCCCGAAGACCGGCAACGGCTACGACCCGCTGACCGGGGCCCCCGCCCCGATCACCCCGGCCCAGCGCCGCGAGGCCGGCGTCGATTTCAAGCCAGCGCCGAAGAAGGACGAGAAGGCGGCCACAGGTGAGAGCTGAGCCATCGGGCTCCAATCCTCTTCGATACCGGCCGCCCGGGGCGGGGGTCCTGCACAGACCTGCCGGAAGGTGCTGTTGGCGCCGACTTCCTGTTCGTACAGAACGAACAGGGTCTGGTCCACATGGATGATGTGCCGGAAAGGTTTGCTTGTTATACTGAAGGTACGACGGTCCGCCACACGTAACATCAGGAACGTTGTCAGCCGGGGCTCCGCAGCGCGGAGCTCCCGTTCATGTGCGTCGCCAGGGTCGGGGCACCCATGTGTTGGCATTGACCATTGACCTGTCAACGTATCGCATGAGGCGTTTCTGAAGTGCTGCGGCCTTCGGATGCTGATTGGGTACCGTCGCTCGTCGCCGGTACAAGTACCACGATGTCGATGAGTTGCAGCCCGAACTCGGTTCGTGAATCGTGGAAGTCCATTGGACTGATGAGGTGTTCCAGTCTGTTGTCGTAGTAACGGGAATGCGTTCCGTACTGCTGATAGCCAGCGAACTGCGACTGAAGTTCGGAGGACAGATCGACTTCGTCGGCGACAACGCGGATGGCGTGCGGTGGAAGCCGTAAGTAGGCGCCATGCCTTTCGAGTCGTTGCAGGACATGTTCCAAGGCGACACTGTGCGGGTGGCGAGGGATCGAGTAACGCTGCTTCAACGCTGGGATGTCGACGCCGCGAACGAAATACCTGATGTCGTGCTGCTCGGCGTGACGCAGTATGGTTGACACGATCTCCCCGACCTCACGGTGTCTTCCTCTGAGAGGTCTCCACTCACCACGGCCGCCAAACATCTGTGCAGCATGGAATTCGACATCGGAGGGGAGCCCGAACTGTGCGCTGACCTTGGTCTGGAGTAGGGCCAGATCAGCGGTGAAAGCAGTCCAAGAGACATCGGCAGCGACGGCCGCGCCAACGAAGTACACCACGGCTGTGTAGGACTCATCGATGTATGCGGTCGTCATGCTCCCGATGATCCCACAGCGGCCGGTATGTCGTCCGGGCAGAAGCTCAAACCACAAAGAAAACAGCAGGGTGGATCGTCCCGGGTTTGGTGGAGGACACGGTTCAGGCCGAGGTCGCCGATGGCCCAGCGGGCGGAGCGGTCGGTGTCCCGATGCGGCTCTCGGCCCTGCCGGACGATCGGTCCAGCGCAGTGGGGATGAGAGTCGGTGCCCGGCGCTATCGTTCGTTCTGTGAGCGAGGACCTGTTCGGGGCGGTGACGTCCCCAGAGGAGCACCACGGCCTGGGCGGCTCGCTGGGCGATGCCGTCAGCCCCGACGCGCCGCTGGCCGTGCGGATGCGTCCCCGCACCCTCGACGAGATCGTCGGGCAGAAACAGTTGCTCGCCCCTGGCTCGCCGCTGCGGCGGTTGGCCGAGGGCACCGCCTCGATGAGTGTCTTCCTGTGGGGGCCGCCCGGCGTCGGCAAGACCACGATCGCCTCGGTCGTCTCGCACGTCACGAACCGCCGCTTCGTCGAGATCTCCGCGGTCACCGCCGGCGTCAAGGACGTGCGCCGCGAACTCGACACGGCCCGCCGCGAACTGGCCCGCGGCAGACCCACCGTTCTGTTCGTCGACGAGGTCCACCGGTTCAGCAAGGCCCAGCAGGACGTCCTGCTGCCCGCCGTCGAGAACCGCGTCGTCACCCTCATCGCGGCGACCACCGAGAACCCGTCCTTCTCGGTCATCTCGCCGCTGCTGTCCCGCTCGCTGCTGCTGACCCTCACGCCGCTGTCGGCCGAGGACATCAACGAACTCGTCGACCGGGCGCTGAGCGCCGAGCGCGGACTGCGCACCCCGGGCGGCGGGCGCTACACGATCACCGAGGAGGCGCGCGAGGACCTGCTGCGGCTGAGCGGCGGGGACGCCCGCCGCGTGCTCACCTACCTGGAGGAGGCCGCCGCCGGGGCCACGGCCCGGGACAGCGAGCAGATCACGGCCCAGATCCTCGCCGCCTCCGTCGACCGGGCGGCCGTGCGCTACGACCGGGATGGCGACCAGCACTACGACGTCGTCAGCGCCTTCATCAAGTCGGTGCGCGGCTCGGACCCGGACGCGGCGCTGCACTGGCTGGCGCGCATGATCGCGGCGGGGGAGGACCCGCGCTTCATCGCACGGCGGCTCGTCATCCTGGCCAGCGAGGACGTCGGCATGGCCGCACCGAGCGTCCTGCAGACCGCGGTGGCCGCGGCGCAGGCCGTGCAGCTCATCGGCATGCCCGAGGCCCGCATCAACCTGGCCCAGGCGACCATCGCGGCCGCCACAGCCCCCAAGTCCAATGCCGTCGTCGTCGCGATCGACAAGGCCCTGGCCGACGTGCATGCCGGCCGGACCGGACCAGTCCCGGCCCACCTGCGCGACGCCCACTACGCGACCGCGTCCGACTACGGCCACGGTGTCGGATACCGCTACGCCCACGACTGGCCGCACGGCGTGGCGCCCCAGCAGTACCTGCCCGACGAACTCGCCGGAGCCCGCTACTACGAACCCACCGACCACGGCAACGAGGAGCCGATCGCGGCCCGGCTCGAGACGATCCGCACCCTCCTCGCCCAGACCCCACCTGAACACTGAACTGACCGAGACCGACCACTCCGATCACTCTGAGGAATCCGGCACAGTCAGCCCGCCTGTTGGCGGTAGTCTTATTCGCGGACCTCGCACGATGCGGGTCCCACCCCCTGAACCTCACGAGGGAAAGGCACCCATGAAAGCTGCTGAGATCGGCCGTCGCTTCCAGGACTTCTTCGCCTCCAAGGGACACACCGCCGTGCCCAGCGCCTCGCTGCTGTACAACGATCCCACACTGCTGTTCGTCAACGCGGGCATGGTGCCCTTCAAGCCGTACCTCATGGGCGAGGAGCCCTCCCCGTGGAAGCGGGCCACGAGCATCCAGAAGTGCCTGCGCACCCTCGACATCGACGAGGTCGGCAAGACCACCCGCCACGGCACCTTCTTCCAGATGATGGGCAACTTCAGCTTCGGCGACTACTTCAAGAAGGAGGCCATCGAGTACGCCTGGGAACTGGTCACCGGCCCGCTCGACGACGGCTGCTACGGTTTCGCCCCCGACAAGGTCTGGGTCACCGTCCTCGGCCCCGGTCACCATCCGGACTACCCGGACGGCGACATCGAGGCCCGCGAGGCCTGGCTCGCGGTCGGCGTCCCGGCCGACCACATCCAGGGCCGCGGCCTCAAGGACAACTACTGGCACATGGGCATCCCCGGCCCCGGCGGGCCCTGCTCCGAGATCTACATCGACCGCGGCCCCGAGTACGGCCCCGACGGCGGCCCCATCGCCGACGAGGACCGCTTCCTCGAGATCTGGAACCTCGTGTTCGAGACCGAGGAGCTCAGCGCCGTCCGTGCCAAGGACGACTTCGACATCGCCGGCCCCATGACGATGCGCAACATCGACACCGGCGCCGGCCTGGAGCGCATCGCCTATCTGCTGCAGGGCGTCGACAACATGTACGAGACCGACGAGGTCTTCCCCGTCATCGAACGCGCCGCCCAGCTGGCCGGTGTGGCCTACGGGCAGGACCACACCACCGACGTGCGCCTGCGCGTCGTCGGCGACCACGTCCGCAGCTCCCTCATGCTCATGACCGACGGTGTCAGCCCCGGCAACGAGGCCCGCGGCTACGTGCTGCGCCGCCTGCTGCGCCGCTCCATCCGCTCCATGCGCCTGCTGGGCGTCCAGCAGCCCACGGTCATCGAACTGCTCGACGTCTCGAGGTCGTGCATGCACGCCACCTATCCCGAGATCGACGAGGCCTGGGCGCGCATCAAGGACGTCGCCGCGGCCGAGGAGGCCTCGTTCGCCCGCACCCTGAACTCCGGCACCCAGCTGTTCGAGAGCGCCGTCGCCGAGACGAAGGCCGCCGGCGCCCTCGTCCTGCCGGGCGACAAGGCATTCCAGCTGCACGACACCTACGGCTTCCCGATCGACCTGACCCTCGAGATGGCCGCCGAGCAGGGCCTGAAGGTGGACGAGGAGTCCTTCCGCTCGCTCATGGACGCCCAGCGCGCCCGTGCGAAGGCCGACGCCCAGTCGAAGAAGGCCATCTCGGCCGGTACCGAGGCCTACGCGCAGCTGCGCGCGGACGGCGAGACCGGTTTCGTCGGCTACTCCGAACTCGACGTCCCCACGACGGTGCGCGGCCTCATCGCCGACGGTCAGGTGGTCGACCGGGTCGCCGCCGGGCAGACGGTCGAGATCGTCCTGGCGGAGACGCCCTTCTACGCCGAGATGGGCGGCCAGGACTCCGACGCCGGCGTCATCAGGGCCGCCAGCGGCGAGTTCGAGGTCATCGACGTCCAGCGCCCGGTGCCCGGGCTGATCGTCCACACCGTCAAGGCAGGCAGCGAACTGGCCGTCGGGGACGAGGTCCAGGCCGTCGTCGACGCCTTCCACCGCCAGGGCTCCTGCCAGGCCCACTCGGCGACGCACATCCTGCATGCCGCGCTGCGTCAGCTGGTCGGTCCGACCGCGACCCAGGCCGGCTCGTACAACAAACCCGGCTATCTGCGGTTCGACTTCGGCGCCACGCACGGTCTGTCGGACCAGCTGGTCGCCGAGATCGAGGCCCGCTGCAACGAGGCCATCCGCGACGACCTCGAGGTGCGCGCCACCCAGATGCCGTTGGAGCGGGCAAAGTCGATGGGCGCCCTGGCGATGTTCGGCGAGAAGTACCCCGACATCGTCCGCGTCGTCGAGATGGACGGCGCGTGGAGCCGGGAGCTGTGCGCCGGCACCCATGTGGCACATTCCAGCCAGATCGGTCTGCTGAGCCTGCTCACCGAGCAGTCGATCGGCGCCGGCACCCGCCGCATCGAGGCCCTGGTCAGCACCGATGCGTTCGACCACATGGCGGCCGAACGCAGCCTCGTCAGCCAGCTCACCGGAATGCTGCACGTGCGACCCGAACAGCTCACCGAGCGCGTCGGCACCCTGGTGACCGACCTGAAGGCCGCGCAGAAGCAGATCGAGGAGATGAAGAAGGCCCAGCTGCTCGCCGGTTCCGGTGACATCGTCGACTCGGCGAAGGACATGTGGGGGGTCGCTTTCGCGGCACGGCAGCTGGCCGGCGTCGACGGCGGTTCGCTGCGCACCCTGGCCGGTGACGTCCGAGACCGCTTCAACGACCGGCCGGCCGTCGTCGCCCTCATCGGGGGCACCGACAGCAAGCCGACCATCGTCGTGGCCACCAACCAGGCCGCCCGCGACCGGGGGCTGCGAGCCGGCGAACTCCTGCGCGAGGGCGCCGCCACGCTCGGCGGCAGGGGCGGCGGCAAGGACGACCTGGCCCAGGGCGGCGGCTCCGACGCCGCCAAGGCGTCCGACGCGCTCCAGGCCGTCGAGTACGCCGTCGGCCATGTCATCCTCGGCTGAGGACAGCGCCCCGGTGAGCCCGGACGCACCCAGGTGGCGTCCCGGCGTGCGGCTGTGTCTCGACTGGGGCAGGGCCCGCATCGGGGTGGCGGCCTGCGACCGGGACGGTGTGCTGGCCTACCCGGTCGCTACGGTGCCCAACGACGACGACGTGATGGTCGCCATCAGGTCACTCGTGGCCGACTACCAGCCCCTCGAGATCGTCATGGGGCTGCCCACCGATCTGCGGGGAAACAAGGCCGGGGTTGCGGCCAGGGCCATGCGCAAGAACGCGCGCCGGGTCAACTCCGAGACCAATCTGCCGGTGCGGATGCTCGACGAGCGGCTCACCACCGTCGCCGCGGCCCGGCGGCTGGCCGCCACCGGCAAGGACGCCCGCGTGCGCCGCTCCATCATCGACCAGGCGGCCGCCGTGGCGATCCTCGAGCAGGCCATTGACATGGAGAAACGCAGCGGAACAGCACCGGGGGAGGTGATCGACAGGGCTTGAGTCCGCTACAGTGCAGGCCAATGGGGGAGGTGACTCGGTGAAACCGAAACGAGCTGCCGACGATGACAATCTCGATGATTTCTTCGCAGAGCCGGGGCCGGCACGCGCCTCGCGTCGCTCCGAACAGGACGACGAGTTCAGCGATGACGAGTTCGGTGAGTGGAAGGCCGCCCGGTACCGTGCCGAGGACACGCAGGACGAGGAGCCGGCTGGCGACGAGGAACGCCCGGAGGACGACGAGCAGCCGGACGAGGAGGACTCGATCCTTCCCGTCGGTGAGCAGTCCCAGCGCGGCGCCGGCTCCAGGTGGAAGTCGGTCATCGCGGTGCTGCTGTCGATCGTCATCATCGGTGGCGGCGGCTACTTCGGCTTCCAGAAGGCGTCACAGCTCTGGACGAGCTACCGGGGCGTCGACTACGAGGGGCAGGGGGACGAGTCGACCTCGGTGCTGGTGACCATCCACGAGGGCATGACGATCTCCGAGATCGGTGACACGCTGGCCGCCAACCAGGTGGTCGCCTCGTCCCGGGCCTTCGTGCGCATCGCCAGCGGGGACGGCCGTGCGAGCAGCATCCACTCGGGCACCTACCCGATGCGGCAGCACATGTCGGCGCAGGCCGCGCTCGACGTCCTCGTCGACCCTGCGAACCTGGCGACGAACCTCGTCACCGTCCCCGAGGGACTGCGCAACTCGGAGGTCTTCGCCCAGCTGAGCCAGTCGACCGGTCTTCCCGTGTCCGACTTCGAGGCCGCGGCCAAGGACACCGCCGCCCTCGCCCTGCCCGAGTACGCGCAGGGCAACGTCGAGGGATACCTGTTCCCCGAGACCTACAGCTACGACCCGGCCGACACGGCCACCGACGTGCTCGCGAAGATGGTCGCGCAGTTCAAGAAGATCGCCGCCGAGGAGGACTTGGTCGACAAGGCCGAGGCCCTGGGACGTTCACCCCACGACGTGGTCGTCGTGGCCTCGATCATCGAGAAGGAGACCACGAACTTCGACTACGGCCCCCAGATCGCCGAGGTCTTCTACAACCGCCTCGACAAGGGCGTCAAACTGCAGTCGGACGCGACGGTCATCTACGCCAACGACATGAGCGGGCGGATCACGACGACCGACGAGGAACGCGCAGTCGACTCGCCGTACAACACCTACGTGGCGGACGGTCTGCCTCCGGGGGCGATCTCCAACCCCGGCCGGGAGGCACTGCACTCGGCGCTCAACCCCACCTCCGGCGACGACATGTTCTTCGTCGCCGTCAACCCGGACACCGGGGAGACCAAGTTCGCCGCCACCGAGGAGGAGCACGCGGCCAACGTCAAGGAGTTCCAGAGCTGGTGCCAGGCCAATGCAGACAGGTGCGCCGAGGAGGGCTGAGGCCCCGGAGCGGTGAGGCGGACTCGCCCGCGTCCACATCCGCGGCCCGCCCGCCCGGACCCTGGATCGGCTGGGATACTTGATGGCATGCTGCGCTATCTCACTGCGGGGGAGTCCCATGGCCAGGCGCTCGTCGCCACCCTCGACGGCATCCCCGCCCATGTCCGTGTCTGCTCAGACGACATCCGCCGGGCCCTGGCCCGTCGCCGCCTGGGGGCCGGTCGTGGTGCGCGCATGAGTTTCGAGGCCGACGAGGTGACGATGGTCGCGGGACTGCGCCACGGCGAGACCCTGGGTTCACCGATCTCGATCATCATCGGCAACACCGAATGGCCCAAGTGGCAGACGGTGATGAGCCCGGACGAGGTCGACCCCGCCGAGCTCGAGGGCCTGGCCCGCAACGAGGCGCTCACCCGGCCACGCCCCGGCCATGCCGACCTGGCAGGCATGCAGAAGTACGACTGGGACGAGGCCCGCCCGCTGCTCGAACGTGCCAGTGCCCGCGAGACCGCCGCCCGGGTCGCCATCGGTCAGGTGGCCAGGAACTTCCTCGCCCAGGGATTCGGCATCACCGTCCTGAGCCACGTCGTCGAACTGGGCGGCATCGCCGCCAGGACCGATGAGCTGCCGCGCACGGCGGATCTCGACCTCATCGACGCCGACCCGGTGCGATGCTTCGACCCGCAGGCATCCGCAGCCATGCAGGCCGAGATCGAGGCGTGCCGGAAGGACGGCGACACCCTCGGCGGCGTCGTCGAGGTGCTCGCCTGGGGCTGCCCGCCCGGGCTCGGTGCGATGCGCGAGGGCGATACCCGCCTGGACGCCAGGCTCGCGCAGGCGATCATGGGCATCCAGGCCATCAAGGGCGTCGAGCTCGGGGACGGCTTCGAGCTGGCCAGGGTGCGCGGCTCCAGCGCCCACGACGAGATCGTCAACGGACCGGACGGCATCAGGCGTTGCACCAGCCGTGCCGGCGGCACCGAGGCCGGGATGACCACCGGCGAGGTCCTGCGCGTACGCGCCGCCATGAAACCGATCGCCACCGTTCCCCGCGCCCTGCGCACCATCGACGTCCGCACCGGAGAGGCGACCACCGCTCACCACCAGCGCTCCGATGTCTGCGCGGTCCCGGCCGCCGGCGTCGTCGCAGAGGCCATGGTCGCACTGACGCTCGCAGATGCCTGCCTGGAGAAGTTCGGCGGCGACTCGCTCGCCGAGTGCCGCCGCAACCACCAGTCCTACCTCGCGTACCTGTCGGGCCGGGGCCTGTCGGTGCAGCAGTGAGTATCGCACAGCGCCCAGCCCGCTGCCGGATGGTCCTGGCCGGTGCCGTTCCGGGGTCAGCGCGACCCCTGTACCGTGAGCTCTCGGACACTCACATCGACCGGAAGCACGCCGGCCGGGTCGCCGTCGAACCGGCCGCTGCCCTTGGCCAGGGCCGGGGCATGGACGAGGAGGATTGAGTCATGACCGTCGTCGATTTCGCCACCGAGAAGCCCTACCAGGCCATCATCGGGCCCGGCGTCCTGGAACAGCTGGGACGCTACGTCGGCGCCGCGGCCAAGGTCGCTGTCCTCCATGCCCCGCCGCTGTCCGGAGTCGCCGGCCGGGCCGCCGACGTCGTGCGTGCCGCCGGAGCCGAACCCGTCCTCGTCGAACTGCCCGGTGGCGAGAGCGCCAAGACCCCGCAGGTGCTGGCCGAGTGCTGGAGCACCCTCGCCACGGCGGATTTCACCCGAGGCGACCTCGTCGTCGGCATCGGTGGGGGAGCGAGCACAGACCTGGCCGGCTTCATCGCCGCCACCTGGATGCGCGGCATCCGGTGGGTGAGCGTGCCCACCACGGTCCTGGCGATGGTCGACGCGGGCATCGGCGGCAAGACCGGCGCGGACCTGCCGGAGGGCAAGAACCTCATCGGCGCGTTCTGGGAGCCCTCGGCGGTCCTGGAGGACACCGATCTGCTCGGCACCCTGCCGATCGGCGAGCTGCGCGCCGGCCTCGGCGAGGTCATCAAGCACGGTTTCATCGCCGACAGCCGCACGCTCGAGCTCATCGCCGCATCCCCGGCGGAGGCCCTCGACCCGGCCAGCCCCCTCCTCGCCGAACTCATCGCGCGCTCGGTGCAGGTCAAGGCACGCGTCGTGGGCACGGACCTGCGCGAGTCCATGTCGGTGGGCGACGAGGTCGGGCGCGAACAACTCAACTACGGCCACACCATGGGCCACGCCATCGAGGCCGGCGAGCACTACACCCGGCGCCACGGCGAGTGCGTGGGCCTCGGCATG
Source organism: Propionibacterium australiense (assembly GCF_003666605.1). GTDB lineage: Bacteria > Actinomycetota > Actinomycetes > Propionibacteriales > Propionibacteriaceae > Propionibacterium > Propionibacterium australiense. The sequence continues at coordinate 113,592 of NZ_RCIV01000002.1, forward strand.
GTGTTCGCCGCCGAACTGGCCCACCGCACCATCGGGCTGGCCGCCGAGCACGTGGACCGGCACCGCCGGATGCTCGAGCTGGTCGGGCTGCCCACGCGGTACCAGGGCATCGGCTGGCAGCGGGCCCGCGAACTCATGGCCCGCGACAAGAAGACCCGGGGCACCACCCTGCGTTTCGTCGGGCTGCGCGCCCCCGGTGAGGTCACGATGATCGTCGACCCGCCCGAGCGGGCGCTGCTCGGGGCCTGGGACGCCCTGACCGGCTGAGGCCCGCGATGTACGTTCCCGAGCACTTCACCTACGACGCCGGCCGGCTCGGTGCTCTCCTGCACCGGGTCGGTGCCGGGGACCTCGTCACGAACGGGCCGGACGGCCTCGAGGCCACCTTCCTGCCCTGGAGCCTGGATCCGACGGCCGGCGAGCACGGCGTCCTGCGCAGCCACATGGCCCGCGTCAACCCCCAGTGGCACGACCAGGGTCCTGCGCTGGTCATCCTGCACGGCCCGGACGACTACATCGACCCGTCCGACCACGAGGCGCCGGGCCAGGTGCCCACCTGGAACTACATCACCATGCACGTGCGCGGGACACTCCTCGCCCACGAGGACCCGGAGTGGATCATCGGCTCGCTGGGTGAACTGGTGGCCGCCCAGCCCACCGGATGGACCATGGCCGAACTGAGCCCCGAACGCCTCAGCGGCATGGTCGCCGCGATCGTCGGCGTCGAGCTGCGCATCACCTCGATCACCGGCAAGGCCAAGATGAGCCAGAACCGTCCGAGCTCTGACATCGACGCCCTGGCCGACGCGCTCGAGGCGCGTCGCACCCAGGACGAGGAACCCCGCTACCCGCGCCCATCGATGCAGGCCGTGGAATACCTGCGCGGTCCCTCCCGGGAGCACGCCCTGGCCCGCGAGCAGGCGGTCGAGCGGGCACGTACCGCGAAGAAATCCGGGAAGAAACCCGGCCGGACCATCGGCTAGGATGGCTGACCGCGGCCATGCGCCGCGTGACCGGACGCCGGCCCCGGGCGGCGAGCCCCAGCCCAGCGGGGCGCGACGCCGCTGCGGCCCGTCGACAACTGTGTGAAAGGCTTCCAGTGGCTACGACCAATGACATCAAGAACGGCACCGTGCTGAACCTCGACGGCCAGCTCTGGCAGGTCCTGTGGTTCCAGCACCACAAGCCGGGCAAGGGCAACACCGTCGTCCGCACGAAGATCAAGAACGTGGTGAACGGCAAGGTCGTGGACCGCACCTTCCCCGCCGACACCAAGATCGAGATGGCCCAGGTCGACCGCCGGGACATGCAGTACCTGTACAACGACGCCAGCGGCTACGTCTTCATGGACACCGACACCTACGAGCAGCTCATCATCGCCGAGGACATCATCGGGGACGACAAGGAGTACCTGCTTGAGGGCATGACCGTCACGGTCGCCACCAACGAGGGCAACCCGCTGTACATCGACCTGCCCGCCTCCGTCGAGGTCGAGGTGACCTACACCGAACCCGGCCTGCAGGGTGACCGCTCCACCGGTGGCAGCAAGCCCGCCACCGTCGAGACCGGCAAGCAGGTGCAGGTGCCGCTGTTCATCGACACCGGCGAGCGCATCAAGATCAGCACCTCCGACGGCTCCTACCTCGGCAGAGCACAGGGTTGATGAGCGGGGACCACGAGGAGGTCATCGCGCTGTCACCGGGAGAGCACCCGCCGGTGCCCGGTGCGGTCAAGGTGGCCAGCACCAGCTTCGAGGGAGCCCGCCACTCCACCCGTACGAAGGCTCGCAAGCAGGCGCTCGACATCCTGTTCCAGGCCGAGCTGCGTGACGAGTCGATCGACACGGTCCTGCAGCGCAGGGCCCGGCAGGGTGAACCGGACGTCCGCGAGTTCACCGCGGCGATCCTGCACGGCTACTGGGAGCACGCCGGTCAGATCGACCAGCGCATCGCCGAGTGCATGAGCGGCGACTGGACACTCGAGCGCATGCCCCGCGTCGACCGGAACCTGGCCCGGATCGCCATGTGGGAGCTCGACTTCACCGACATCGCACCGAAGATCGCCATCAGTGAGGCCCTCGGGCTCGCCAACGAGCTGAGCAGCGACGAATCAGTCGCCTTCCTCAACGGCGTGCTGAACAGGGCCCTCGAGAAGCGCCCCACCGGCCAGCGGTGAGCTGTCCGGTGGTTCGTCTCGTGGCCGCCGGTTCTGGCCGCCTCACGATTCGTGCGCTGCTATCGTTCCCCAAGGACCTCGAGGGCCTTGCCTCGGTCCTGCACTCGCTGGCTGCCCAGGGCAGGGAAGGATGGTCATGAGCGCGCACGAAAAGGACGCGATCCTGGTTCTCGAGGACGGTCGTGTCTTCCACGGCCAGGCATTCGGGGCCATCGGCGAGACCTTCGGCGAAGCGGTCTTCTCCACCGGCATGTCCGGCTATCAGGAGACCCTCACCGATCCGAGCTACTACGGTCAGGTGGTCGTCGCCACGGCCCCCCACATCGGCAACACCGGCTGGAACGACGAGGACGACGAGTCCAGCCGCATCTGGGTCGCCGGCTACGTCGTACGTGACCCGTCCCGGGTGCCGTCGAACTGGCGCAGCAAGCGCAGCCTCGACGAAGAACTCGTGGCCCAGGGCGTCGTCGGCATCAGCGGCATCGACACGCGCGCACTGACCCGCCACCTGCGTGACCGCGGCGCCATGCGCGTGGGGATCAGTTCGGTCAGCGCCGACACCGAGGCCCTGCTCGCCAAGGTCCGTCGCGTTCCCCAGATGGCCGGCGCCGACCTGATCGGGTACGTCACCACCGCCGAGCCCTACGTGGTGCCGGCCCGGGGCGGCAAGCGGTTCACCGTCGCCGCAATCGACCTCGGCGTCAAGTCCATGACCTTGCGCCAGCTGGCGGAGCGCGGCATCGAGGTGCACGTCCTGCCCGCCACCACCGGCTGGGAGCAGGTGGAGGCGCTCGCGCCGGACGGCCTCTTCCTGTCCAACGGCCCCGGGGACCCGTCCACTGCCGAGAGCGCCGCCGTCCTGTGCCGCCGGGCGCTGGCCGCCGGCGTCCCGCTGTTCGGCATCTGCATGGGCAACCAGGTGCTCGGCAGGGCACTGGGATTCGACACCTACAAGCTCAAGTACGGCCACCGGGGAATCAACCAGCCGGTCCTCGACCGGGCCTCGGGCCGGATCGGGATCACCTCCCACAACCACGGCTTCGCCGTCGACGCGCCGACCGACCACCCGGTCGACACGCCGTACGGGCGCGTCGAGGTCTCACACGTCTGCCTCAACGACGACGTCGTCGAGGGGCTGCGCCTGACCCGCGACGGCCGGCTCGCGGCCTTCTCGGTGCAGTACCATCCCGAGGCCGCGGCGGGCCCGCATGACGCCGCCTATCTCTTCGACGAGTTCGTCCAGATGATGGCCGACAACACCAGCACGACCAAGGCGGGGGAGCAGGCCTGATGCCCAAGCGCACCGACATCTCATCCATTCTCGTCATCGGCTCCGGCCCCATCGTCATCGGCCAGGCCGCCGAGTTCGACTACTCCGGCACACAGGCCTGCCGTGTCCTGCGGGACGAGGGCTACCGGGTCGTCCTGGTCAACTCCAACCCGGCCACGATCATGACCGACCCCGAGTTCGCCGACGCCACCTACATCGAACCGATCACCCCGGAGTTCGTCGAGAAGGTCATCGCCGCCGAGCGCCCCGACGCCCTGCTGGCGACCCTCGGCGGGCAGACCGCCCTCAACACCGCCGTCGCACTGCACGAGTCCGGCGTGCTCGAGCGGTACGGCGTCGAGATCATCGGCGCCAGGATCGAGGCGATCCAGCGTGGCGAGGACCGCGAGCAGTTCAAGCAGGTCGTCCAGAACCTCACCGTCGGTGACGCCGAGGTCGCTCGTTCCCACATCTGCCACTCCCTCGCCGAGGTCGAGGCGGCCGCCGAGGACCTCGGCTACCCGCTCGTCCTGCGCCCCAGCTACACGATGGGCGGGGTCGGCTCCGGTTTCGCGCACGATCACGACGAACTCGTCGCGATGGCCACCATCGGCCTGGACGCCAGCCCCGTCACCGAGGTCCTTGTCGAGGAGTCGGTGCTCGGCTGGAAGGAGCTCGAGCTCGAGGTCATGCGCGACAAGACCGACAACGTCGTCATCGTGTGCTCCATCGAGAACTTCGACCCGATGGGCGTGCACACCGGTGACTCGATCACCGTCGCCCCGGCCATGACCCTGACCGACCGCGAGTACCAGCGCATGCGTGATGTCGGCATCGAGATCATCCGGGCCGTCGGCGTCGACACCGGCGGCTGCAACATCCAGTTCGCGATCAACCCCGACGACGGCCGTCTCGTGGTCATCGAGATGAACCCGCGGGTCTCGCGCTCGTCGGCCCTGGCCTCGAAGGCCACCGGATTCCCGATCGCCAAGATCGCCGCCAAGCTGGCGGTCGGCTACACGCTCGACGAGATCCCCAACGACATCACCCGGCAGACCCCGGCCAGTTTCGAGCCCACGCTCGACTACGTCATCGTCAAGGTGCCGCGTTTCGCCTTCGAGAAGTTCCCCTACGCCGACTCCACGCTGACCACACACATGAAGTCGGTCGGTGAGGTCATGGGGATCGGCCGCAACTTCACCGAGGCCCTCGGGAAGGCCCTGCGCTCCACCGAGCAGGGCTCGGGTTTCTGGCTCTCCGACTCCTTCGACGGTGACGTCGACGCCATCCTGACCTCCCTGGCCCGCCCGCACGACAGTCTCATCCTGGAGATCGGCGAGGCGCTGCGCGCCGGTGTCCCCGTCGAGCGGATCGCCGAGGTCACCAGCATCGACCCCTGGTTCCTCGACCAGCTGGCCCTCGTCCACGAGATCGGTGAGCAGCTGCGCGGCGCGGACGAGCTCGACGAGCGCCTGCTGCGCAAGGCCAAGCGGCACGGCATCTCCGACAAGCAGATCGCGGTCCTGCGGGGCATCGACGAGGACGACGTGCGGGCCAGGCGCTGGGAGCTGGGTGTTCGTCCCGTCTTCAAGACGGTCGACACCTGTGCCGCCGAGTTCGCCGCCCGTACGCCATACCACTACTCGAGCTACGACGAGGAGAGCGAGGTCGCCCCACGCGAGAAGCCCGCCGTGCTCATCCTCGGCTCAGGCCCCAACCGCATCGGGCAGGGGATCGAGTTCGACTACTCCTGCGTCCACGCCGCCCAGGTGCTCAGCGCCAACGGCTACGAGTCGATCATGATCAACTGCAACCCGGAGACCGTCTCCACCGACTACGACACCTCCGACCGCCTGTACTTCGAACCGCTGACGCTGGAGGACGTGCTGGAGATCTACCACGCCGAGCGCCAGGCCGGGCCCGTCGCTGGCGTCATCGTCCAGCTCGGCGGTCAGACCCCGCTGCGCCTGAGCCAGCGGCTCAAGGACGCGGGCGTCCAGATCGTCGGCACCACGCCGGAGGCGATCTTCCTCGCCGAGGACCGCGAGGCGTTCGAGAAGGTGCTGGACTCCGCAGGCCTGCCCGCACCCAAGTACGGCATGGCCACCAGCTTCGAGCAGGCCCGCAGCGTCGCCGAGGCCATCGGCTATCCGGTACTCGTGCGCCCCAGCTACGTGCTCGGCGGGCGCGGCATGGAGATCGTCTACGACGAGCCCTCACTGGCCTCGTACATCGAGAACTCTGCGCTCGTCGGCCCGGACTCCCCGGTACTGGTCGACCGTTTCCTCGACGACGCCATCGAGATCGACGTCGATGCGCTCTACGACGGCACCGAACTGTACGTCGGCGGCATCATGGAGCACATCGAGGAGGCCGGTATCCACTCCGGCGACTCGGCCTGCTCCCTGCCGCCCGCCACCCTCGGTGACGCCGTCCTGGAACACATCCGGACGAGCACCGAGGCCATTGCGAAGGGGGTCGGCGTGCAGGGTCTCATCAACATCCAGTACGCCCTGTCCGCCGACACGCTGTACGTCATCGAGGCCAATCCGCGGGCCTCGCGCACCGTCCCGTTCGTCTCCAAGGTCACCAACACCCAGCTGGCCAAGGCCGCGACCCTCATCATGCTCGGCTCCTCGATCGCCGAACTGCGTGCTGCGGGCCTGCTGCGACCGGTCAGCGACGGGGCCGCCCGCTGGCCCGGCATGCCGATCGCGGTCAAGGAGGCCGTCATGCCGTTCAACCGCTTCCTCACCGAGCAGGGGCGCAGCGTCGACACGCTGCTCGGGCCCGAGATGCGCTCCACCGGCGAGGTCATGGGCATCGACCGCAGCTTCGGCGTGGCCTTCGCGAAAACTCAGGACGCCGTCTACGGTTCGCTGCCGACCGGTGGCACCGTGTTCGTCTCGGCCGCCAACCGCGACAAGCGTCACATCGTCCTGCCCGTCAAGGAACTGTCCCAGATGGGTTTCCAGATCCTCGCCACCGCGGGTACCGCGAGCGTGCTCATGATGCACGACATCGACGTGACGACGGTGCGCAAGTACACCGAGGGCCGCGGCCCGAACGGCGAACCCACCATCGTCGACCTCATCGAGGACGACCGGGTCTCACTGATCTTCAACACCCCCACCGGTGAGACCCGTGGCGGCAGGCCCCGCGGCGACGGCTACGAGATCCGGACCGCGGCGATCGGGCACGGCGTGCCCTCGATCACCACCGTCCAGGCACTCGAGTCGGCCGTCCAGGCCATCCAGGCCGTGCGAGGCGGGGACATCTCGGTGCGCTCGCTGCAGGCCTGGGGCGCCGACATGGACGAGCACTTCACCTCAACCCGGACGCACTGACACAATCAACCCAGGCGGCCGAGCGTGCCGCCGACCGACGAGGACGAGGAGAGGCCATGCCGAGTGCCGACGAGCTGTACGTGCGGGTCATCCGCCACGGCTACAAGAGCGTCATCCGCCCGGTACTGTTCCGCATGCACGGCGGCGACCCGGAGAAGATCCACGGTCAGCTCATCTCGACGATGGGTCATCTACCCGAGTCGCTGCTGGGTGTCATCGAACGTCTCGTCGGCACCGGACGCGACCCGGTGGACCTCGCCGGTGTCCACTTCCCCGGCCGGGTCGGCGTCGCGGCCGGCCTCGACAAGGACGGGGTGGCCGCCGGCGTGTGGGGCCCGCTCGGGTTCGGCTTCGCAGAACTCGGCACCGTCACCCGCCACGCCCAGCCCGGCAACCCCCGTCCGCGCCTGTTCCGCCTGGCCCGGTCGGAGGCGATCATCAACCGGATGGGCTTCAACAACAACGGCGCCGAGGCCCTGGCAGCCAAGCTCGACAACGCCGGCGTCCGGCGCGGGAACAACCGCCTGGGCGCCCCGATCGGCGTCTCCATCGGCAAGACGAAGAAGACCCCGCTCGGGCAGGCCGTCCCCGACTACCTGTTCAGCCTCGAGACCCTGGCCCCGTACGCCGACTACATCGCCATCAACGTCTCCAGCCCGAACACGCCCGGCCTGCGCAGCCTGCAGAGCCAGCGCGAGATCGAGGAGCTGACCGGCGCGATCGTCACCCGCGCCGGCGAACTCGACCCGGCCGCCCCGGTGCCGGTCTTCGTGAAGATCGCCCCCGACCTGTCCGCCGGCCAGATCGATGATCTGCTCACGGCCTGCGAGAGCGCCGGCATCAGCGGCATCATCGCAACGAACACCACCGTCGGGCGCGATGGCCTCGCCCCGGCCGACCAGCACCTCGCCAGCCAGGCCGGTGGCCTGTCGGGCAGGCCCCTCACCCGGATGGCGCTGGACTGCGTGCGCCGGGTCACCAGGCACACCGAGCTGCCGGTCATGGGTGCCGGCGGCATCATGACGCCGGCGGACGCGCAGGCCATGTTCGACGCGGGAGCCAGGCTCGTCCAGATCTACACGGGCTTCATCTTCGAGGGCCCGGCCCTCGTCATGGGCATCAACAGGCTGTGCCGGCCGGACCGGGGTGCGGTGCGATGACCGAGTCGTTCAGCGCACGCCTCAGCGCCGTCACCGCAGAGCGAGGCCGCCTGTGCGTCGGACTGGACCCGCACGAGCGGCTCGTCGCCGGCTGGGGCCTGAGCTACGACGCCGCCGGCGTCGAACGGATGGCCCGCGAGACCGTCGCGGCACTCGGCGATCAGGTGGCGGTCTTCAAACCACAGAGCGCCTTCTTCGAGGTCTTCGGCCCCGCCGGTGCCGCCGCACTGCAGCGTGTCCTGTCGGACATCGCCCAGGCCGGCGCGCTCTCGATTCTCGACGTCAAGCGCGGCGACATCGGCTCGACGATGGCCGCCTACGCCCACGCCTATCTTTCCGAGGGCGCCCCCTTGGCCGCCGACGCGATCACCGTCAGCCCCTACCTCGGTTTCGAGTCGCTGCGTCCTGCCATCGACCTGGCGCACCAGACCGGCCGGGGCCTGTTCGTCCTGTGCCGGACGAGCAATCCCGAGGGGGAGTCCGTCCAGTTCGCCACGGCCTCGGGCCGCACCATCGCCCAGCAGGTGCTCGACGCCGCCCGGGCCGAGAACACCGCGAGCGGGCTCGACGACATGGGGCTGGTCATCGGCGCCACCCACGAGGACGCCGGTGTCGACCTGACCGGCTTCACCGGCTGGGTGCTGGCCCCGGGCATCGGCGCCCAGGGCGGCACCGTGGAAGCTCTCGCCGCCATCTTCGGCGGTGCCGTCGGCCGCGTCCTGCCCAGCGTCTCCCGCGGTGTGCTGCGTGCCGGTCCGGACGTGGCGGCGCTGCGCGCGGCTGCATCCGCGCTTGTCATGCGGTGATTCTTGGCAGGGGGAGTGTCCTCGCCGCTGTCCATGATCCGTCCTGTGCGTCGCTGAACCTCCACTGCTCGGCGGTGAACTGCTGCGATCACGGCAGGGTCTGCTGAAGGATCTCGGACAAAAACTGGGGTTGTGCCTATGGCGCAAGGGCTGCCGATCGAGTTAAACTAACTAACGAGTTAGTTCGCAACGTGGCGAATGCCTCACGGAGAGGATCCTTTCCATGAACGATGAAGTTCAGCAGATCATCACCGGGCGTACAGAGCTTCTTGGCCTGCTTGCCTACCCCATCCGGCACAGCCAGTCCCCGCGGATGCACAATCTCGCTCTCGCGCGACTCGGGCTTGACTACGCCTACGTGGCCTTCGAGGTGAACGAGGAGGAGCTGCCCGCGGCAGTTGATGCCATGAGGGTGCTCAAGGTGCGTGGATGGAATGTCTCCATGCCGAACAAGATGAAGATCTTGGACTACGTCGACACGATCTCCCCTGCTGCTGAGCTCATCGGAGCGTCGAACACCGTGGTCAACGAAGAAGGCCGGCTCATCGCGTACAACACCGATGGCATGGGTGCGATGGAGGCACTGCGTTTCTACGGCCACGGCCCTGAGAAGCAGACCCTGACAGTCGTCGGTGCGGGCGGCGCGGGTACCGCGGTGACCGTGCAGGCGGCGCTGGACGGTGCGGAGAAGATCAACGTCTTCAACCGCAAGGACTCCTTCTGGGCCAGCGCGGAGCGCACCGTGGAGAGAATCAGTTCAGAGACGGGCACAGTGGGTGTGTTGCACGACATCGAGGACAAGGATGCCCTCACAGGTGCATTGGCCGATTCCTCAGTGCTGGTTGATGCGACGAATGTTGGCATGGGCAAGCTCGAGGGGATGACGAACTTCCCGGATGTCTCGATCATCCCATCGGATGTGTTCGTGATGCATGTCGTCTATGCGCCGGCTGAGACGAGGCTCCTGAGTGATTGCAAGCAGGCTGGACTGCGGTGCGCCAACGGCATCGAGATGATGTACCGCCAAGGTGCCGCGGCCTTCAAACTGTTCACCGGACACGACATGCCCTTGGACTACGTGCGCGAACACATGAATTCCTGATCTCTGTGGGAACGTCTGGACGGTCGACTCCACAAGACGATCTCGCCGGGTGACCCGTCCGGTGAGGACAGCGGACTTTCCTGGCAGGAGATGACCTGACTTATCCGGCGGACTACCAGTCCGTTCGAACAGCGCAACGGAAGCGTTGACTTGCGATCCTGGGTCCGTCTCGAGCCGAGGCGGACCCAGGAGACATGGAATGAGGTCCTCATGATTATTTCGTATGCTCATCCGACGGCACACATCTTCGAGCCCATCACTGTCCGCGGCATGACAATACCCAACCGGGTCGTCATGCCGCCGATGGGAACCAATTTCGCCACAGTGAGTGGGGAGCTCAGCGACGAACACATGGCCTACTACCGGGAACGGGCCCGCGGCGGCACGGGGCTCATCGTCATGGAGAACGTCTGCGTCGACCACCCCGTCGGCTCGAACGGGTTCACCCAGCTGCGACTCGACAGCGACCGGTACCTGCCACGCATGTTCGCCTTCACCGAGGAGATGCATCGCCATGGGGCGGTGGCAGGTGTGCAGATCAATCATGCCGGTGCCTCGGCCAATCCGACGCTGACCGGTGTCCCCACGATCTCGTCATCCGACGTGCCCTCCAAAGCCGGCGGCCCCGCCCCGACGCCGATGACCACGAAGCAGATCAGGCATGTCATCGAGCGCTTCGGACAGACCGCTCAGCGCGCCCAGCGCGCCGGCTTCGACATGGTTGAGATCCATGGCGGGCACTCCTATCTGCTGAACCAGTTCCTGTCCCCGCTCTACAACCACAGGACCGACGAGTACGGCGGCGGCCCGGAGAACAGGGCGCGATTCCTGGTTGAGGTGCTGCGTGAGGTGCGTGCCCGCGTCGGCGAACGCTTCCCGATCTCGCTGCGGGTCAGTGCTGACGAATTGCTCGACGGGGGAAATCGCCTCGATGACACCCTTGCCCTGGCCTCGTACTGCGATGAGTACGTGGACATCTGGAACGTCTCGGCAGCGGAGAACCCCACTCTTCAGTACCAGATCGACATGGCCCGACTGCCTGATGGCTGGCGCTCACAGATGGCACGCGCCTTCAAGGAGAGATTCGGAAAACCAACCATCACATCGGGCAACATCCGTGACCCGCAGGTGGCCGAACGCATCCTCGACGAGGGCGATGCTGATCTCGTAGCGATCGGTCGCGGTCTCATAGCCGATCCCTGGTGGACGCGCAAGGTGCGTGAAGGACGCCCGGAGGAGATTCTGCATTGCATATCATGCAATATCGGCTGCGCAGACCACCGGACCCGGCAGGGCAAGCCGATCCGCTGCACGGTCAATCCAAGCATCCTCGACAATGAGTCCTATCGCGACAGGAAGGTCAGCGTACCGACGAAAGTCGTCGTGGTGGGCGGTGGCCTGGCGGGCTTGGAGGCTGCTTCGACCGCGGCCGAGGTTGGCTGCGAGGTGACACTGCTGGAGAAGAACGACCAGCTTGGCGGCATCGTCCGTCATGCCGCCAAACTGCCGGCCAAGTGGCGTATCGCGAAATACCTCGACGAAGCAGTGCTTCGTGCTCGCCGTGCAGGAGTGCACGTCCTGGCCGGACAGTCGGGGGATCCTGGCCGGGTCGTCGATGAGCATCCCGATCTCGTCGTCAATGCCACCGGGAGCCTGCCGGTGGCCCCGCCCATCCCAGGACTGCGTGAACGTCTGGACAAGTCGGGCTCGGCCGTCACGTCCATCGCCGGCTTTGCCGCACGCCTCGACGAGGTGAGCCAGTGGAGCGGGGAACGGGTCATCGTCGCGGGCGCCGGGGCGGTGGGCCTGGACGTGGTGGAGCACCTGGTGGACCACGATGTGCAGGTGACATTGATCGAGCAGTTGCCCGCGATCGGCAACGATCTGGACATGATCACCCGTTTGCAGATGCTCGAGGTACTGGACCGCGGCGGCGTGGACGTCAGGGTGAGCACCAGTCTGACCGAGGTCCGCGACAACGGTGTCCTGGTGCGGACTGCGGGTTCTCCGCCCGAGCTCATCGCCATGGTGCACGGCGTGATCTGTCTCGGGATGCGGCCGGTGACCTCCGGGTTGGCGGAGCTGATCGAACGCTGTACCGGCGAGGGGATCGCCGTGATGAACATTGGGGATTCGGTGCGCCCGCGTAAAATCATCGATGCGGTGCGCGAGGGTCGTGCTGTGCTGAGGATGCTTGACGAACTCGGCAGGCGAGCCGCGTGAGGCAGACGAGATGACCCTTCTTGAGCTTCGCCGAAGACGCAGCAGAAGAAAGAACGACGATCATGGCTGATGACACGCAGCCCCCGGTACAGGACTGCGGGGACCACAGCGAGCACCATCCCGCCGTGGTGCTCGTCGGCCCGCCAGGGGCCGGCAAGACCACGGTGGGCAAGCTCATCGCCCGCGCGCTGGAACTGCCCTTCCTCGACACGGACGACGAGGTGGAGCGAGTCGCCGGCATGCCGATCCCCGAGATGTTCCTCACCCAGGGAGAGCCGGCCTTCCGTGCACTTGAGCACGAGACGGTGTTGCGGGTGCTGCGCGAGTTCGATGGCATCGTTGCGTTGGGGGGCGGTGCCGTCTTGCACCCTGGTACGCAGGAGGCCCTGCGCCAGCACATGACGGTTTTCCTCGACGTCGACGTCACGCAGGCATTGCCACGTGTTGGGCTCTCTGGGGTCCGCCCGCTGCTGATGGGCGATCCGGTGACGAAGTTCAACGAGCTCATGGCGCAGCGCCGGGCCATCTACGAGAGCGTCTCACAGATCCGGCTGAACACCACCGGCCGACGCCCGCAGGACTCCGGCGAGGACATCCTGCTGGCGCTCATCAATGCGGGCACGGTCAACCTGCCGCCGGGCATCGTGCGGCGCACCGCATCGCGGCACGCGCCGGCGAGTGTGGTGACCGTGACCGGTCAGGACGGGTACGACATCCGTGTCGGTTGGGGGCTGCTGCCTGAGATCACCGAACTCATACCGGCCGGCGCCGAGCGGGTGCTGGTGGCTCACGAGGCCGTCGGCGCTCAGACCGCCGCCAAGCTGACGCAGTGCTTGGAGGATGCGGGTCGACAGGTCGTGCGCCACGAGTTGCCCGAGCTCCGGGAGTCGAAGAACCTGGAGGTCGTCGCCCGGATCTGGGATCTGCTGGCCGAACATCATTTCGGTCGGCAGGATGCGATCGTTGCCGTTGGAGGTGCCGAGACGACCTATCTGCTCGGATTCGTAGGGGCTACCTGGCTGCGAGGCGTGCCAGTGGTGAACGTCCCCACGAGCCTACTCGCCATGGTGGACGCATCTGTCGGCGGCAAGGCAGCCCTGGATCTGCCTCGCGGCCGTGACCTGGTGGGCGCCTTCCACCCTCCGCATGGAGTGATGTGCGACCTGGGCTTGCTGGAGAGCCTGCCAGTCGAGCAACTGCGTTCTGGTCTGGCTGAGATCATCAAAGCGGGTTTCCTGGGGGACGAGCGGATTCTGCGGTTGATCGAGGCCAATGCCGGTGCTGATGCCCTGGACATCCAGTCTCCTGTCTTCCGTGAGCTCATGGAGCGCGCCCTGGCGGTCAAGGCACGGATCGTGGCCGAGGATCTGAGGGAGATAGGGCTGCGTGAGGTGCTCAACTACGGGCACACCCTGGGTCATGCCATCGAGAACTGTGGGGGTCCTGATGTGCGGCATGGCGATGCCGTAGCGATCGGCATGGTCTTTGCGGCCGAGCTCTCCCATCGAATGGGCAGACTCGATGTCGAGGTGCTGACTCGTCATCGCGCCGTGCTGCGGATGGTCGGTCTGCCGACCTGCTGTTCCTCGGCGAGCTGGGCGGAACTGTCGCAGGCGATGTCCTGGGACAAGAAGGTCCGCAATGGTGAGCTGCGTTTCGTGATCTTGGAGGACATCGAGAAGTGCGCCATCGCTCGGAACCCCGACGAGCGGTTGCTACAACAGTCCTGGGCGGCCCTCCAGAGCTGAGCACGTGGCTGCTTCGCGCCGGCAATCAGGGCGCACAGGCAAGCCCAGCACGAAGAAGCTCTGGAGCGGCTCTGGTGAGAAGCCTGCTCGGTGTGGAAGCGGGGCGTCGGTTCTGGCGTTGTCCGAAGAAGTGTCTCGGTCCGCAGGGCTTTTCCGCGGCGCATCGATCGGGCTGGTATGTCGAATATGAGTTCCCCGAGGCCCATGGCGCGAGGGGAGCAGTCCGTGTAAAGTAACTAACAAGTTAGTTCACAGCATGGCAGTCGTTCATCGAGTGACTCTCTCGGCAATGACGCGAGAGGTCGCCAGGGCGGCTGACGCGATGCGAGCTCTTAGCTGCGTTGCCGGGAACGGCCTGGCATGAAGCGGAGTGAGGCGTGGGGCACGACACATTCGCCCTATCGTTTCGCCGGGCAGAATGCCGGTCGTCATCGGCTGCGTACATCATGAAAGGCGTTCGCCGGAGACGCTGTGCTTCTTCGGTCGTGATCCCAGGAGGGCACACAGCTATGATCGTCAATCGCTGGAAGATCCTGATCATCCCCGGCGAGCCTGCGATGTGCCCGCCGCGCGGCTGGGAGCAAGCTGGTCGGCTGTGCACGGAGATCACTCACGACCTACCGAGGGGTTTCATACCCGCGCCCGGTGCGGTTGCGTCAGTCCCGGAACGTCAGTGAGTCCTGCGTGCAGGCGCACCGGCCCGTGAACCAACTCATCCCTCCCACCCGACGTGTACCCCTTGTGGGGCATGCGTGGTCGTTCATCAGAAAGGAGCTCTCGTGGCCACAAAAGTTCAGAACATGGGAGCTGTGCTCACCCTTTACTTCGCCTACTTCGTGTATGCCATGGGTCTCATCGCAGCAAGTCAGCTGGCCGGCTCGCCGAGCGATGGCTGGGGCCTGTCCGTGGCTTGGGGGGTCGAGACCAAAGATGTGATCTCGGCTCTGTCGGTGATGGCGATCGGCAAATTCATCAGCTATCCCTTCGCGGGATTCCTGGCGGACCGGTTCGGTCGTCGCAAGATCGTGCTGGTAGGTATCGCACTCAACGTGATCTTCTTCCTCCTGCTGCCGATCTCCCCGAACCGCACTATCGGTATGCTGTTGGCTGCGGTTTTCGGTATCGGTAACTCTTTCTTGGACGCCGGGACCTACCCGACGCTCATGGAATCAAACCCCTCGAATGCTGGCACGATGAACATCTTGATCAAGATCTTCATCTCAGCGGGACAATTCGTCATGCCCTTGCTCATCACGATGGTTGGTACCCAGAACTGGCGAATCGTGCCGATCGCAGGGGGTATCTACATGGTGGTGATGGGGGTCTTGGCCTGCATCGTGTCCTTCCCCGATTACAAGAAGATCGCGGCTGAGCAGTTGGCGGCCCAGAACGCCGCCGAGCAGGCTGCCGGCACCAAGAATGGATCGACGAGGGCCCGTGCGCGCTTCGCGGTAGAGGGCAGCGCCTGCCTCATCTTCATCTTCTGCACCAACGGGATCGTTTACCTGGCGAATCAGGCCCTTCCCCAGATTGGTGCCAACACCGCTCATCTGACCGAGGCTCAGGGTCGCACCCTGACACAATTCTTCACAATCGGTTCGGTCGTTGCAGTGCTGCTCACTGCCATGATCTCCTCGCGTGGTGTCAAGTCCATCAACTTCGTGCCCGTTTACGCCGCTTGTGGCCTGGTGTCGGTGGTACTGCTCAACATCGGGTTCATGCACTCTCTCGCAGGTATGAGGATCACCGCTTTCCTCATCGGCTACTTCGTCTCAGGTGGCATCATGCAGCTCGTGCTCACCGCGATGTCGGACTTCTTCCCGAAATCCAAGGGTCAGATCGTGAGCTGGTACTGGATGGCTGGCGCAGTCGGTGGATTCGTACTGCCCTACGCAGTTGGCGCCATTGTGCCGAGTACGGCAGGTGTCTCGGATGAGGAGGCCGTACACCTACTGACCACCGGCTACACCAACGTCGTGTGGCTCGCAGTAGCCTTCAGCGTACTTGCTTTCGTGACCGCGGCCTTCGTCTTCCTGCGGCACCGATCTATTTTCCGGACGATCCGGTCAATACCCGAGGCAGAAGGTCTCAGTAGTTCTGGAGAGGATAGCTGACGATGACTGTGCAGACGGTACGCGTGGGAAACGTGGTGCTGGGGGAGGGCCGGCCCAAGGTGATCGTACCGATCACCGGGGCGACGGCCGACGAGATCTTGGCTGCTGCGAGTACCGCAATATCCCACGAGATAGACATCTTGGAGTGGCGGATCGACTTCTTCGAAGGGGCACTCGACAGCGGTGCAGTCACCTCACTCGCAGGCCAACTGGCTGCCCGCTTGAACGGTCGGCCGGTACTGGCGACGTTCCGGACGGCAGATGAAGGCGGTGAGAAGCGGATCGGCGTCCAGGACTATGTCGACCTCAACTTGGCCTTGATTGCGTCCGGGCAGGTCAATGCCGTGGACGTCGAGTTCTTCCGTGGCTCAGACGCGGTGCATACCATCATTGCTGCCGCTCATGCGCAGGAGATGGCAGTGATCGCATCCAACCACGATTTTGATGCGACGCCACCGGTGGGGGAGATTGTGTCCCGGCTGAGAGCGATGCAGGACATGGGGGCCGACGTTGCGAAGCTGGCATGTACTCCGCATGATGTCGGTGATCTGCTCACTTTGCTGTCAGCGACGTGGCAGATGTCGGTGCGGTATGCCGATCATCCAATCATCACCATGTCGATGGGGCGGTTGGGAATGCTCTCGCGCATGACCGGTGCCTTCTTCGGTTCGGCGGCCACCTTCGGCATGGTCGGGCGCGCCTCGGCGCCGGGACAGATTCCCGTTGAGGATCTCAACCGGATTCTCAAGCTCATCGGTGAATGGGCTCCTACGGGCTGCTGCTTCAGGGGCTGCTGCTGAGCCAGCAGCCCGAGGGGATTCTTCGTAAAAGAAAAGGAAGTTCTGGGCCAATGGTTGTGCAACGCCAAGATCAGCAGCTAATTCGTGTCATGGTGGTCGATGAGCATGAAATCATCAGGCGAGGTGTCGATGCCATTCTTTCGGACTCGCTCGGCGTCAGCTTCGTCGGTGAGGCGCGTAGTGTCGCAGGGGCAGTGCGCTTGGCGCCTTGCTTGGCGCCGCAGATCATCTTGGTTGCGTTGCGGCTGCCTGACGGAACGGGCCTCGACCTCATCGCACAATTGCGTGATGTGCTTCCTGGTGTGCACTTCATCGTGCTCACCTCGGTGAACGATGATGAGGCGAAACGCGAGGCCTTGATGGGCGGGGCCAGTGCGTATCTTCACAAGTCCCTGCGGGCCGTCGAAATGGTTTCTGTGATCAAGGGCGTTGCCGCTGGGCGGGCCGTGGCTGGGCAGAAGCTCCCGGCCCGTAGTGGAAGCACGGATCTCACGGCGAATCTTACGCCAACGGAACGGCGCATTCTGGAGTCCATAGGCGAGGGCCTGAGCAACCGTGAGATCGGCGCGCGGATGGGGATAGCCGAGAAAACGGTGAAGAATCACATCACGTCGTTGCTGGCGAAGATGGGCCTGCGGCGACGCACTCAGGCGGCAACCTGGATCGCCACGCGACACGCACTGTCGTGGCGGAGGTGAAAGGGGGAAGAAAGCACCGTGCCGGTGTCGGGATGATCCATGACACCGGCACGGTGCTGATCAGAGGGTGTCTCGGAGGCGATCAACCTTCGCGGAACTCCACACCGAAACCACCGCGCGGATAGTGCCAGTCGAGCGCACCCCCTGGCATGATGGCCAGGCATGTGCCGCACTCCAGGCACGCTGCGTACTCGGCTGAGATGGTTCCGTCGGCTTCTTCGGTGTAAACGTGCGCCGGGCAGATGTCAATCAACAGTTTCCCGGTGCCAGTGGCCCGCACGATCCTTTGGTTGATCTCAATGTGGCTGAATTCTTCATCGGTCTGGTAATTGTTCCTCGCCAAGCGTTCGGCGACTGTGCCCGTGATCATTGCTGCTTTCTCCTCACAGAGCTCGTACGGCTTGCCAGGCATCTTTGGCGAGCTCGGTCATCTTGACGCCTGACCGTCTGATGGTTGACGCAGCAATGCCTGCCAGATGCTTGCGGGGTGTGGTGTCAAGATCGTAGATGCCATGCATCACATCAGCGAGGAGCACTCCGTAATCATGGTAGAAACGCGGGTTCTCCAACAGCGCAGGAAGCTTCTTGTAAAGCTCCATGTCCTGCCCCACGAATCCTTGTCGAAGTTTCTCATGGTACCGGTCCATGGACTCTTGCGAGAAATTCTGGGCGGCCAAGGCCTCCTCGATGGCCTGTGCCGCGGCCATCGCGGTGCCGGCGGCCAGGTCCATGCCTCTGATCGTCATTCCCGTGTTGAGCGTGAAACCGCCGGCGTCCCCGATGATGAGCAGGCCTGGCCGGGTCAGGTCATGATTGGCCATCGCCGGTCCATCCTCGATCGTCAGGTGGCAGCCGTACTCCAGCAACTCGCCGTCCTTCAACAGGGGGGCAATGGCTGGATGATTCAGGAAGTGGTCGTGGACATCGGAGGAGGCCAGTCCCCTGGCGGCCAGATCATCCAGCCGTAACACCACGCCGACCGAGATCGAATCGATGTTCGTGTAGAGGAATCCTCCCCCCGCACAGCCTTGCGTGGCGTCGCCTACCACAGCATAGGCGACGCCTTCCTGCGGGCTCAGGTGGAAACGATCCTCCAGTACGTTTTGGGGTACGTGGATGACGGATTTCACTCCGACGGCCAAGTGTCTGCGGGGCTCCTTGGCGCGTATGCCGGCTTGTCGCGCGATGAAGGAGTTCACACCGTCAGCCGCGACCACGACGCGTGCACGGAGCTCGTCCTCGCCGGCGCGAACCCCCACGATCCGGCCGTCCTCGATGAGCAGCTCATCGACCTTCACTTGGGGCATCACCATGACGCCTGCCTCCTCGCACTGCTCGGACAGCCAGGCATCCAGTTTCGACCGGAGTACAGTCACTGCGTTCACGGGTTCGGCCAGCCTCTGGTCCCAGTAGTCGACATTGACCGATGAGCTCTCGTTGAGAAAGGAAAGAACATTGCGAGTGATTCGTCGCTCAACGGGTGCCTGGATGGCGAAACCGGGAAAGACCTGTTCCATGACTCGGCAGTAGAAGACGCCACCTGACAGATTCTTGGTTCCCGGCTGGCTGCCGCGCTCAATGAGCACCACCTCATGACCCGCCTTGGCCAATTGGTAGGCGCAGACAGTTCCTGCCACGCCTCCTCCGATCACGATTGTGTCGAAGAGTTCCTCGTCCTCGTCGCTCGTCATCGTGTTCCTCCGTGCTGTCAGTTGAGTGCTGCAGTGAGGGCCGGGAGCACCTCGTAGAGGTCGCCGATGACGCCGTAGTCGGCGTAGCCGAAGATCGGTGCATCCTTGTCGTCATTGATCGCAACGATGGTCTTCGCGTCACGAGCGCCCGCCATGTGCTGCAACTGTCCTGAGATGCCGACCGCGACGTACAGATCGGGTTTCACCGACTGACCGGAAACGCCCACGTAGCTTTCTTTTGGCATCCATCCCACGCCCTCGGCTACAGGTCGAGAGCAGGCCAACTCCGCGTCAAGGGCTGCTGCGAGATCCCGGGCCAACTTCAAGTCGGCTTCAGTCCTGAACCCGCGGCCAACTGCCACGATGCGCTGTGCCGAACTGAGATCGACGCTTGCCGTGTCGGCCTTTGTCGTTTCAGCAGTGATGCGGGCTGCCAGGGGGGCGGGTGTCGTCGATGAGACCGTCGCGACCTGTTGACCGCTGATCTCCGCTCCCCCTGGGGCCACGACCACGACGGGGTGCTGCGTACTGGTCACCTTCTCGCGGGCGATCCCGCCGAAGCGGTCCAGCTCAAAGATTCCATCAGTCACGGCGATCAGCCCGGTGAGTACGGGTGCGCCCAGGTTTACGGCAAGCGAACCGGCGAGTACGCGTTCTGCGGCCCGGTTCGGTACCAGCACCACGTCGCCCGGCTGAGCGTCGACCGTGGCAGTGACTGCTGGTGCAGCGGCCTCGGCCGGAGTCCCCTCGGGAAGCGGAATGGTGAGTGTCTGATCCGCTTCGGGGAGGGAATCAGTTCCGACACCGACGATGGTTGTGGGAGCACTGAGCTGGCCGGCAACCTCGAGGAGGCCTGCGATCTGGTTATTGGTGGTGATGATCCACGTGGTCATTTCTGGTCCTTCCCCTCGATACTCACAACAGGCCATCGGCATGCAACACAGCGGCGAGTTGTTCACCGTCGGTGACAATTTTGTTCTGGCGAGTCCTGGCAGCTGGGCGCGAGCGTTCCGTGATGGTGAGATCGATGCTGCTCGGCTCAAGATCTGCAACCGCCACGGTGTCAACTTTTTTCTTTCCAGCGGCGAGGATGTCCTTCATGCCCGGAACCTTGGCCTGGGTCGCATCGGGAGCGATGGCGAGTACTGCGGGGCCGGTGACTGCGATGGTACGGGTGCCGCCCGGGATGTTCTGAATGATGGACCAGCCGTCATCACTCCGCTCAGCCCCGGCCACGTCCTGGAAGCACGGCCAGCCGAGGTGACCTGCGAGCAGTGCTGACACGAGCTTCGCGTTCTCGTCGATGGAGGCGTCTCCGGTGAGCACTAGGTTGACGCCATCAATCCTCTGGATCAGAGCGGCCAAGGCCTGCGCGACCTGGGTGAGATTCCACTCCGCGGTCTGGTCATCAGCGACCACCAGACCTCGGTCAAAACCGCGTGACATGGCCGCCTTCTTCGCCATGGAGCTGCCGACGGCAGAGGTGCCCACCGACACGCCGACGAGTTCGTCACCCGTGGCCGTGGCCAGTTCGCTGCCCAGTTGGATGGCGACGGGGTCGTACTCGCTCAGCGCGAGTTTGGCGCGCGACCAGTCAACGATGCCTTCGGCGCTGACTGAGGCATCCTGAGGATTTGCTGCCCATTTATAGGCGACGACAATGGTCATGAGCCCTCTCCTTGACAAGATGAACGGAACGCCATCGTCCCGTTGAGGCGTGGTTCACGGCTAGGGAACGTCACTACGCCAGCTATTAACTAGTCGGTACAATCATAACTGCAAGGATGCTTCGGTGCAGGGTCTTTGGTCCCGGATGATCCCGTTTGATGAGGATCCAACGACCAGGAGGAGCCTTGGCTTCTCTGGTGCAGGAAGGGATCCAACGTCGGTTCCCGATCGGGCCGGGTGCAGAGGCGCCTTCGATCGTCCTGTGAAGGGAGGGGCGCATGACTCATCGCGGTTCCCTGCCTCGTGACGCCCAGGGCGTTGAGTATCAGATCCCCGGTTTCGCCGAACTCACGCCACCATGCGTTCACGCCTGCGGCGCACATGAACCGGTACGGGAGTGGGTGCTGGCCCTGCGACGCGACGACGAGGAGGCGATACACCGGGCGTGGACCGCCATCGTCGCGGCCAATCCTCTCCCGGCGACAATGGGACGCATCTGTTACGCCGATTGTGAACGCAACTGCAATCGTGATGCGCTTGATGGCGCAGTGTCGATCCGTGAGCTGGAGGGTCGCGTGGGGGATTACGCTCTGGCCCGTGGCTGGGCGCTTCCCCCGGTTCCATGGCCTGCCGGCGCCCGTCGTTCGGCCCGGGTGACGGTCGTCGGGTCGGGGCCCTGCGGGCTGTCAGCTGCCAGTCGGCTTGCTCGTGCTGGGCATCAGGTCGTGCTGTGGGAGGCGTACGGCGAACTGGGCGGCCTGCTGCGACGGAGCATCAGCGAGGAACGGCTGCCACGCGTTGTCCTCGACGGCGAGATCGCCCGCATCGTGGCTCTCGGCGTCGATGTCCGGTCCGGACAATCAGTGCGCCACCTCGAGGACGTCCTGCCCCCTGCGGACGGGGTGATCTGGGCCACGGGTGCGTCCATGTGCATGGCGCTGGTAGTCGGCCGCACCTTGTGGCGCCAGCCTGTGCACACGAAGACCCGGCCGCGTCGCACGGCTTCCTTGTCGATAGGACGGGGGCTTCGGGCCGCTGAGGCGCTCGACGCCTACCTCGCCGGTGCCATGGCCCCTTCTGCGGGCCTTCCACCGGTGAGCGATGTGCAGCATATGAATACCGGTTATTTCGAGGGGCATGGCCCCGTGCTTCCGAGCGGACAAGCAGCAGGAGGCTCCGCAGGACGTCGATCGGGGGACCCGACGACGGTACTGGCCGGGGTCTGCACCGAGGCCGGCCGGTGCATGTCATGCGGCAGCTGCATGGGCTGCGATCTGTGCCACGATGTGTGCCCCTTCTACGCCATCAACCTACTCGACGGGGGCGGCTACGAGGTCGTGGCGCAGGACTGCGAGAGCTGCGGCATCTGCGTGGACGAGTGCCCGACCGGGACACTCAGGATGCCGTCGCCGGATGTCGCCGTTGCCCCGTGGGTGGTCCCACGAGAGCTTGCGTGAGTCGGGCGACAGACGAGGAGGGGGCGTGGTGCCTCATTGTCGAGTCCCCGCGTGGTGGGGCGTGTGCCATCCGGCCGCGACTGTGTATGGTTGGGGCGCCCCGACGTCAATATATCCCTGATCATCAGAGAGAAAGGCCCTATGTCAACCTCAACCAGCGGTCGCAAGCTCCGCCGAGATCCTGATCTGACCAAACGGGAAATCCTTGACGCAGCGGCCGAAGAGTTCGCCCGGCACGGTCCCAACGATGCTCGCACCGACGACATCGCGGAACGGACGAACACATCCAAACGGATGATCTACTACTACTTCGAATCCAAGGAGGCGCTCTACTCGAGGGTGCTGCTGGAGAACTACATGGGCATCCGGTCCTTGGAGACCGCTCTCGATCTGGCCGAGCTGTCCCCGGTCGAAGGCCTGGTCCGCCTGATCCGCGCCACCCTTGATTTCTATGAGGAGAATCAGAATCTGGTGCGCATCGTTGCCTTGGAGAACCTGCTCAAGGGAGGCAGCGTCGCGGCTCAGATCCCCGATTTCCAAAAGCTGAACGCGAGCGCGCCCAAAATCCTCGCAGAGCTCTTGGAGCGTGGTCGCGCCGATGGCGTCTTCCGCTCCGGGGAAGGTGCGCCTGATGCCCTGGACGTGCACCAGGTGCTGTCTGCTCTCGTGCTGAACCGCGTCGAACATCGAGCGACCTTCAGAACCGCTTTCGGACGTGACATGCTCGACGGTCAGGACCGTGGTCATGTCAGGGCGCTCATCGAGGAGACGGTGCTGCGCCTGGTGCTGGCCGACCCCGAGGTGTACTTCGCAGAACTGAGGCATTGAGCTTGGCCGGTTGGTCAGGGTCGGGCATCTGATCTGAGTGCTCTACCTCGAGCATTGCCTCGATGCGCTCACGCAGCACCCGTTTGGACACCTTCCCCGAGCTGGTGGTGGGGAGCTCGTCAAGGTACTCGACCCGCTCGGGGATCTTGAACTTGGCCATACCGCGGGAAACGAAATAGTCGTTCAGATCCGCCACACTGAGCTTCGGCAGCTTGTCGCGGGACACGAGGAAGGCGCATGCCCGCTGGCCCATGACTCTGTCGGGCATCGCCACCACGGCCGCTGCCAAGACAGCCGGGTGGCACATCAGTGCACGTTCCACCTCGGCCGCACTGATGTTCTCCCCGCCGCGGTTGATGACATCCTTGCACCGGCCGGTGACCCGGATGTACCCGTCGTCGTCCATGATCGCCAGGTCTCCGCTGTAATACCAACCCGCCTTGTCGACCGCGGCGGCCGTCAGTTCCGGATGACCCATATAGCCGCAGAACACGGCCGGTCCCCGGGAGGCCTCCTCCCCCTCCACCCCAGCGGGAACAGGCTTGTGAGTCAGCCGGTCGACGATGCGGATCTCGGTGCCCGGGCAGGCCCTGCCGTCGGTACTGAGCACCCGTTCGTCGCTGTCGTGGAAGGTCGTCATGGTGTGCGGTGCGGATTCGGTGGCGCCGTAGACCGAGTAGACGCGAATGCCCAGACTCCGGGCTCGTTCCAGCAGGCGGCGCGGTACCGGTGAACCTCCGCAGCACAGGAATCGAATTCTCGCCAGCCCGGTTCCCAGTTCCTCGCAGGTGCACAGCATGGAGTCGATCACGGCCGGTACCGACATGCCGCAGGTTGCTCCGTAGCGGCTGGCAAATTCCGCCATCTCCGGGCCCTTGGTACTGTCGCACAGCAATGAAGTGCCCCGAGTGAGCACCGGCATCACGACTCCGTGCATGAATCCGGTCGCGTGTCCCACCGGTGCGGGCATCAGCATCCGGTCCTCGGGGCCCAACCGCAGCGCATAGGAGAAACTGATCTCTGAGGCGATCAGATTGTTGTGGCTCAGCATGACCCCCTTGGGTTCGGACTCACTACCAGAGGTGAACAGAACGGCGGCGAGATCCTCGCCGTGGGACAACAGCCAGTCCTCCTGTGCCACCGGTTGCGTGTTCTTCACAGCGGACGAGAAACTACTGTCGTTGTCTGGTGCGTCACGCACGAAGAGGATCTTCTGTAGACCGGCCACCTGTTCGAGCAGATCGTCACCCAGCGCGTGGTAATCAGTTGACCGGAAGGCCGCCGGCATGAGCATGATGGTCGTCCCGCAGGTGTTCACTGCGTGGCGCAATTCGCTGGAGCGTAAGTTGGCCGAGAGCGGGTTGATCACCGCCCCGGCTTTCATGATGCCGATGAAGATCGGCAGGAACTCGGCCCAGTTGGGCAGCTGAACGGCGACGACTGCACCTGGGCGCACGCCTGCCCCGACGAGCCATCCTGCGAACCGCGACGAGAGCTCATCCGCCTCTGCATAGGTGAAACGGGTGCCGTTTCGGTCGATCACAGCGGGCGCGTCGGGAGAGGCGAGCACCGCGAGGTTCCACCAGTCAAGCAAGCAGTGCTCACCCCACCAGCCGCGCGCGCGGAAGTCTGCCCGCAGAGCTGCTGGCATGGCGACGAAACCTGGTTCATGAGGCCTTGGTGTTCTTGATGACATGGTGTTTCCCCTCCCCAGGTCCGGCTGCGCGCGTCAGAGCTTGTTGGCGTATTCCTTCTTGAGCTGACGCGCGATCACCACGGACTGGATCTGGTTGGTGCCTTCCATGATCTGGAAGACCTTGGCGTCGCGCATGAGCTTCTCCACCGGGTACTCCTTCGTGAAGCCGTTGCCGCCCAGCACCTGAACGGCATCAGAGACCACTTCCTGCTGCAGGTCCGTCACGAACTGCTTGGTGATCGCGCCATCCTTCTGTACGTCCAGTCCAAGGTCGACACGGCGCATCGTCTGTTGTACCAGAGCCCGGCATGCCACGGTCTTCGCCGACATGCGCGCCAGGATGTCCTGAACCATCTGGAACTCGAAGATCGGACGGCCGAACTGCTCGCGTTGCAATGCGTAAACGGTGGCCTCGTCGAGTGCCCGCTGCATCATGCCGACAGCGATGGTGGCCATGAAGGCGCGAGAAACGTCCAGCCCTGACATCGCGATCTTGAAGCCGTCTCCCTCCTTGCCCACCAAGTGGTCGGCCGGCACACGGACGTCGTTGAGGATGAGGTCGCAGGTGTTCGAGGTGCGTAGGCCCATCTTGTCCTCATGCTCGCCATGACTCAGTCCCTCGCGGCTGGCCTCCACGAGGAAGGTGGATATGCCATGGTGCCCGGCGTCGGGGTCGGTCTTGGCCGAGATGAGATAGATGTCGGCGATGCCGCCATTGGTGATCCAGCACTTCTGTCCATTGAGCACGTAGTCGTCGCCATCGCGTACGGCCCGAGTGCGGATGGCGGCCGCGTCGGAACCAGCACTGGGTTCGCTGATCGCGAAGCAGCCCAGGCCTCCGTTGGTGATGGTGTCGGCGAACAGCTGCGCCTGCTCCTTGGTTCCGGCGAGCATGACGTTGCGGAAGGCCACGAAGGTCGAGACCAATGTGATGGCATAGCCGGCGTCGACCTTGCCGAGTTCCTCGAAGACCATCGCCCCGGTCTGGAAATCGATGCCGGCGCCGCCGTATTCCTCAGGCAGCTCAAGCATGTGCAGGCCCAACTCGAAGGCGGACTGGAAATCGGCCAGTTCGCACTGCGAATCGCGATCGCGCTGTGCGACGTGGGGAGCGACCTCGCTCCAGACGAACTCCTTGACGGAGTCAAGTAGCAGTTGCTGTTCATCGGTGAGTGTCTGATTCATGATGGCCTTTCTTGTTCTTGATGTGACGAATGATCGGTTTACGTGCGGTCAACGTGGACTGGCTGGCCAGCGCCGCGCCGCCAGATATGGAAACCGGAAAGATTCCTGGCTCGCTGTAGCGCGTACTCGTGCTCGTCAAGAGGAGTCGCTTCCTCCTGCCCCAACTGCGGACCGGGGATTCGTGAGGTCTCGGGGGACAGGGCCGCCGCGAGCGCGGCGAGTCCGGTGATGCCCAGCGTCATACTCCCGACGATGAGCACGATCGCCACTTGTCGTGTGCCCGGCGGGCACAGTCCCGCGAAGACCATCGCCATGAGTGAGGAGGCGGCAGTTCCGATGTTCTGCCCGATTGCCATGCCCGTGACCCGGGTGGATGCGTGGAACAACTCGGGGAAGAAGGCCGGGAAAACAGCGTTGTAGCCCTGGTAGAGGGTGCCCCACATGAGCAGTGCGAAGAAGATCGTCAGCCACCAGATGCCGTTGGTGATGGCCCACAGGTAGAGGAAGGAGAAGGCTCCGGAGCTGAGCGCCCCGCCGATGATCAGGGGGCGTCGTCCCAGACGATCGGACAGGCGTGCCGCCACGGGGATCACGAGCACAGCCATGCAGTTGCCGAGTACGGGAACCCACAGGTAGACCGATGCCGACCAACCGATGCCGTAGGCCTGCTGGGTGGCCAGCGAGGCCCCGAAGACTGTTGCCGTCACGGGCACGATATTGGTCAATGACATCGTGAAGACACGGAGCACGGTCCCAGGGCTCTGACGCAGGACGCGGCGAATTGGTGGCACGTCGGGCGCATCACTGGGTTTTGATTCCACGGTACGCAGGCGCACCGCGAAACCCACCATGATGAGCAGGGCGCTGAGGAGGAAGGGCAGACGCCAGCCCCAGGCCAGGAAGGCATCGGTGGGGAGGAGGGCGGACAGGGGGATGAATGCCAGGGCGCCGAAGATCTGGCCGAGTTGGGCGCCCTGGAGGGTCACCGAGGCGTGCAGGCCACGAATACCGATGGGGGTCTGCTCGATGATCAGCGTGGAGGAGCCGGAGATCTCCCCGGCGACGGCGAAGCCCTGAATGAGCCGGCACGTCACCAGGAGCAGCGGGGCCGCGATACCGATTCGCTCATAGCCGGGCAACAGCCCCACGGCGAAGGTGGAGATGCCCATCAGCGCCATGGTGAGGATCAGGGTGAAGCGGCGGCCCACGCGATCACCGAGTCCCCCCAGGACGAAGGCGCCGATGGGCCGGGCCACGTAACCGACGCCGAAGGTCCCGAGTGAGGCGATGATCGCCTGCGCGGGATCGGTCGATGGGAAGAAGAGTTCAGGGAAGACGATCGCGGCTGCCTGGGTGTAGATGAAGAAATCGTAGAACTCAAGCGCCGAACCGATGGCTCCGGAGCGAGCAGCGGTGCGGCCCGGTTCTGGGCCATGATTCTTCTTCATGAGGTCAGACTCTCCCGAGTGAGGCATTCGTGCCGTCCTCCCTGTGTCTCCGAAATCGAATGAAATGGGTGGCTCGAAAGATGAGGCCCATTCGCAAGACCTTACTCAGAAGCGCTACCCCCTGTCATGCCAGCATCCGCCGGTGCTGTGGAATGAGCCTCGCCCACTGCTCGCCGGCTGACGCCGGACTGGTGGCGCTGAGCCGATGGCTGGTCCGTGGGTGCGTGGCGGGCGCATGAGAACCCGATACCGGCTGCCGGCGACCGGCAGCCGGTACCTCCGGGGCTCAGGCGCGTGGTGCGGAGGCCGTGACGCCTTGGGAAGCGAGAATCTCCTTGATCTGCTGGTCGCCGTACCCGAGCTCTGCGAGCACGGCTTCGGAGTCAGAGCCCTGGGCTCGGGTGAGTCTGAGTTCAGGATCTCCCTGTGATGTGAAGCGCACGGGATTGGTCGGAATCATCCGCTCATTCCCGCTGGGGCAGGTCACCTTGCGCAACACGTCATTGGCCCAGGCCTGTTCATCGGCATAGATATCGGTGGGTAACTGGCAGGCCTCGATCGGTACATCATTCGCCAGCATCAATTCCAGCCAGTAGGCGCGATCCTTCGTGCTGAACGCCTCATCCAGAATGTCAACCACTTCGCTGTTGAGCTTGTTGGCGTTGAGCTCGTCACAGATGTTGTAGCGAGCGTTCCCCACCAAGTCTTCGCGGCCGATGAGTCTCATGAGCTTGTCGAAGTCGCGATCGTATTCCGGGGCGCACAGCGTCATGAGCAGGCCGTCGCCGGCGGCATAGGTGTTGTTGAATGGATTGATCACCTCGCGGCGATCCTTCGGGTATTCATTGCCGTACTGGGCCGAGATCATCGCCGTATTGAGCATGAACGCGCCCGAATGGAACAGCGATGTTGTCACGTAGTCGCCTTGGCCTGTCTGCTCACGGCCCAGCAGTGCCGCGAGGATTCCCGCCGCCAGCACGAAGGAGATCTGGAAATCACCGTAACCATTGGGTGGAATCATCGGCTGGCTTCCTCGGTTCACCGTGGTGCCGAGGACGCCACCGCGTGACATGCATGCGGTCATGTCGAAGCCGGGCGCATCCTTGAGCGGTCCTTTTGCGCCGTAGCCGAGCACTTGGGCCATCACGAGACGAGGGAACTTGGCGTGCAGGCTGTCGAAATCGTAGCCGAGTTTCACCAGTGACTTGACACGAGTGGACGTGAGGAACACATCGGCGCCCGAGAGGAGACGGTCCATCACCTCACGACCCGTGTCCTTGCGAAGATCCACCGTGATGAAGCGCTTGTTCATGTTGGACATGTCGAAGCCGAGGTTCTCGTCATCGGTGTACGGCGTGCCGAAGACGGCGCCCTGCGTGCGACCGGGGTCGCCAGCAGGTGACTCGACCTTGATCACGTCGGCGCCCCATTCGCCAAGTATGCGAGCCACGGTAGGGGCTGCCAGGAAGGCTGTCATGTCGACGATCCTGATCCCGCTGAGCGGATTGGTGCCCATATCACTGCCCTTTCAAACAGGTCATTGCAGTCACGAGTTCCAGAGGTCTCCGCCGGTGTCGATCAGACCGCGGGCGGCGGTGGTGCGCTGCACGGTGGGCGGGCCCTCCTCCAGCCACATGGCACGGCAGTCGCGGTAGAGCCGTTCGGCAGGTCCGTACTCGCATTCCTCGAAGTAACCGATGCCACCCAGGATCTCGAGCATGTTATCGGACACCACCTTGACGCCATCGATCGATGCGAGCTTGCACAAGGACGCCTGGGTCATCGGGTCCTCACCCTTGTCGTAACGAGCGGCGGTGTCGTGGATCATCGACCGCAGCATGTAGACCCACTTGCCCGACTCGGCGATCATGGTCTGGATCGCCTGGCGTTGCACCAAGGGCTTGCCGAAGGTGACGCGTTCCTTGGCACGGGCAATCGAGATCTCGAGCATGCGCTGAGCCATGCCGAGGTTGGAGTCGGCGATGTGCACGCGCGACAGGCCCAGGGAGTACATGGCGACATGAAGACCCTCGCCGACCTCACCGAGGCGGTATGTGTCAGGCACTCGGCAGTCCGTGAAGCGCAGGCCTGCGTGGCCGGCCCCGCGGCAACCCATCATGTGCGGCATGTCGACGACCTCATAGCCTGGCGTGTCGAAGGGCACGAAGAAGGCGGTGAGTCTCTTGTCCTTCGCCGCATCAGGATCAGTCAGCGTGATGAGGTAGGTGCCGTCGGAGCAGTCGGTGTGGCTGATGAGGGTCTTCTCACCGTTGATGACCCACTCATTCCCATCACGCTTGGCGCTGGTCTTGATGTCCGCACCCGACCCGGCCTCCTTCTCGGTCAGAGCGAAGTTGACGAACAGCGTCTTGTCCTGGAAGCGGGGCATGGCCCATTCCTTGAGCTCGGGCTGTGCGAAGTCGTCCATGATGCGCCAGTTGAGGCCTGCCGCATGGTGCAGGTGCATGCGCATACCACCCGGGCCGCGAGAGAACTCTTCCTGGACCTTCATGATCTGGAGCGTCGACATGCCCCAGCCGCCGTATTTCTCGGGCAGGTAGAAGCGGTACAGGTTGTGTTCCTTGGCAAGCTCGAAGAATTCGTCGGGGAACTTGTTCGTCACCTCGATCTCGAGTTGCATCTCGTCGAACGGCCCCTGTGCGAGCTCCCGGATCTCCATGAGGTACTGCTGGAACTCTTCCTCGTTCCGTGGCTTCTCAGTAAGCATTGGCATCTCCTTCGATGACCGAATCTGGTGTGACACCCGTTGTCAACGCCCGTTCACTGGTTCGCAACGCTGCGAACTATCCGGGTAGAACAAATACTAGTGGTCTCGCCCCGCTCTGTCAGGGGACCATGGTCCCAGGAGCTGCGAGGAGGAGGATGACGAGAGAGTTCGCCGTGCGCGCGAGCCTGGGCTCAGGACGTCTTCAACCGTTCGGCCAGCGCGGCCAAGGACGCATCGGGGACGAACTCGGGAAGAACCTCGTGGGCGATCTGCTGGGCCTCGCCGTCGGCCAGGCCGAGCAGGCGCAGGGCACCGGCCGCCAGGGCGTCGATCTGCTCGTCGATGTCCTCGCCCGGTTCCAGCAGGAGGTAGGCGACCACACCGAGCAGCGAACCCCCGATCGCCGAGTAGGCGACGTCGGCGTTCGGCAGGCTGAAACGGCCCGCACGGATGCCCTTCTCTATCAGGCGTACCGAGGCCTGACGGAGGGAGCCGTTGAACTGCAGCGTGGCCGCACCCGCCTGGGTGACGAGTGAGGCGAAGCCGGGCGCGATCTCGGCGACCCGGCCGATGATGCGGAAGCCGATCGAGACCGCTCGGGCCGTGTCCTCGACACCTCTGACCAGCCTGTCCAGGCTCAGGCTGAAACCATCCATCGCCTCGGCGAAGGCCTCGGAGAACAACTGCTCCTTCGTCGCGAAATGGTTGTAGAACGATCCGAAGCCCACATCCGCGCGTTCGGTGATCGCCGCTATCGAGGTGTCGGTGCGGCCCTCGGCGATCAGCTGCTGGGCGGCCTGGATGAGGGCGGCCCGGGTCGCCGCCCTGCGCCGGCCATGGCGTCCTGCATGACCGGCCTTCTCGGCTGCCTTGATGATGTTCATCGCGTCCATTGTCCCGCACCGCCAGTCCGGGGGATGAGCCGGTCTGGCACGAGGGTCGTCGTCCGGGCCCTGCCGGTCAGCCCGATGAGGAGGATCACCGCCGCGGCCCACCAGGTGATGAGCGCGGCCGCCATGGAGAGCAGGCCAGCGCTCGTGGGCACCGCCATGGCGCGGACGAGACCCACCGCGGGGCTGGTGGGCAGGAACGAGGCGACCGACTGCAGCCAGGCCGGCTGAGCCGACCAGACACCCCCGGCGACCGCCAGGACGAGCACGGCGAGCGCCACGACCCGGCCACCGATGCGGTGCAGGGCCCCCAGGGACTGGTTGATCGCCAGGAAGACGAGTTCGATGCCGAAGGAAGCCGCCCCGATCGCGAGGAACGCCCCGAATCCTGGTCGCAGCGTGATGCTCGCGATGGTGCTGACGACCAGGCCACAGCCGGCGGAGAACAGCAGTGTCGGACCGAGCGAGCGCAACGCAAGCTGCCAGGTGGGCAGGTTCGACACGAAAGCGGTCCGGGTGATCGCCGGGCTGCTCGTGCTGAAGGCGATGGCGGCCACCCACAGGGCGAGGACGCCGAACAGAGCGACGGCCGAACGGGTGTAGGAGCCCAGGCCGCTGGTCGCCGAGACGAGGGGAGTGGTGACCACGTCGGAGATCTGCTCGCGCTGGTCGGCGGTGTAGCTCGGCACCTGGTCGGCGGCGGTGCGCAGGCTGCTCGCGAGCGTGCCGGAGCCGTTCCTGAGCTGGCTGGTGCCCTGGTGCAGGGCCGCGGCTCCGTCGGCGAGGCTGTGCGCCCCGTCGCTGGCCGACTCGGCGCCGGTGGTGAGCCGATTGGCGCCGTCGGAGGCCGAGGCGATCGCATCGGCGAGGGCCTGCGAGGACGAGGCCAGGGAGCCCGTGGCGCTGGACAGGGCGTCCGCGCTGGAGGCCACCTGCTGGGCGCCGGACTGGAGATCCGTGGCGCCGGTGACCAGATCGCTCGCCCCGGTGGCGGCCTGCTGGGCTCCGGCGGCGAGCGAGGCGGCGCCGGCCGAGATCTGTCCCGCCCCGGTGGCGGCCGTGCTGATGCCGCCGGCCAGGCCCGCGGCATTGTCGTTGAGTGCCGAGGCGCCGGACGCGACCTGGGTGGCGCCCTGCTGGAGCGTGCCCAGCTGGGTGCCCAGCTCGCCCAGGGCGCTCGCCGCGCTCTGGCAGTTCTCGGCGCTCTGCGCGCAGGCGACCGACAGCTGCTGCAGCTGGGCCGCCAGGGCATCGACACCGGCGCTCACGCTGTTCGCGCCGTCGGCGAGTGCCTGGGTCTGGGTGGGCAGGTCAGCGGTCTGCTGCTGGGCGCTCGACAGGGCCTCGGACAGTTGCGAGGCGCTGCCGGACAACGCACTCGCGCCGTCGCTGATGCTCTGCTCGGCGCCGGCCAGCTGGTTGGCGCCGCCGACGATCTGCTCCGTGCCGTCTGACACCTGGTGCGCCCCGTCGGCCAGCTGCGCGGCCCCGTCGGCGAGCTCCCGGCTCTGCGCGGGCAGCCCTGCGGTCTGAGTCCTCAGCTCACCCAGTCCGGTGGCGAGATTGCGCTGACCGGTGGCCAGCGTGTCCATGCCGGTGGCGAGGTCGCCGGCGCC
This sequence comes from Propionibacterium australiense, assembly GCF_003666605.1. GTDB lineage: Bacteria > Actinomycetota > Actinomycetes > Propionibacteriales > Propionibacteriaceae > Propionibacterium > Propionibacterium australiense. The sequence continues at coordinate 146,242 of NZ_RCIV01000002.1, forward strand.
GGTGTCCAGCTGGGCCGCGCCGTCATCGGCGCGCCCCAACGACTCGGCGAGCGTGTCGGCGCCCTCGGATGCCTCCGCCAGACCGTCGTGCACGGTGCCCATGCTCGTCAGCACGGTGTCGACATAGGTCTGGGTGATCTGCTGGCCCAGCGAGCGCTCGGCGGCCGCGGCCAGGGCGGCGCCGACCCGGGCGTCGAGGAGCGGGGAGTCATCGGCCGTGGTGATCGTCACGGACGCCTGCGAGACGTCCTCGGCGTCCGTGTCGGCGACCGAGGTGGCCCTGGCCGAGAAGTCCGAGGGTATCTCCACGACCACCGTGTACTCGCCGTCACCCAGGCCCGCGGCTGCATCACTGGTCGTGGTGAGAACCCAGTCGTAGTCGTCGGAGCCCGAGTTGACGAGTTCCTTGACCAGCTGGCGGCCCATCGGGCGGATCTGCCCGTCGATGGTGACCGGGTTGTCGTTGTTCACGACCGCCGCCCTCACCTGATCCAGCCGGGAGTCGGGGTCGTGGAAGGCGAGGACGAGCAGCCCCATGAGCAGGGCCGGCACGCACAGCAGCGCCGTCCAGGTGCGCCAGGAAGTGCGGCCGCGTAGCTGTCCGATCATCCGTTTCTTCATCGGGAGGCCTCCTCGAGAATGGTGCTGAGCGGGGCGGACTGCCCGTCCGCCCTCTGGGGATCGTCCGGGACGAACCGTGCCGGGGCCGGGGGCTCCATCGCGATCCGGAGGGGCGCGGTGCCGTCCGGCAGGACGTGAGCGACGGCGTCGGGGCTCGTGCCGGTCAGCAGGACGCAGCCGCCCGCGGCCGCCAGTCGACCGATGAGATCCCGGACCTCGGCCGTGCGGTTCGTGCCGATGACGGCGTCCGCGTCGTCGACCGCGGCCAGCGCCACGTGGCGGTGCAGGCCCTCGGCGAGGACTCCGATGACGTCCCTGCCACCGGAGGTGAGCACGCTGCGGGAGCGGACCGCGGCATTGCGTTCGGGCAGCAGGTAGCCGGCGACGCGGGCGTCGCCGTCGAAACCGGTCAGGCGCCCGGTGAGCCCGAGCAGCAGTTCGGACTTGCCCGAGCCCTCCGGCCCGGTGAGAACGGCGATCTGTCCGGGACGCAGGTCGAGGTCCACCGGACGGTTGAGGGCTGCACCGTCGCGGTCGCGAACGATCATGTCCTTCGTCGCGACGACCTCGCGGCCGTCGGCCGGCCAGCCCTCCAGTGAGAGCTGGCGGGTCAGGGAGGCGCCCTCGACGTCGAACCGCGGGAGCACCCTGGCCAGCCGCTCGGGCATCGTCCAGGCGCGGTGCCCGAGCAGTCTGAGGACCGCCGGCACCAGGGTCATGCGCACGCAGAAGGCGTCGACGAAGACGCCCACCGTCAAGGCCGTGGCGATCGGCTTGATGATGCCCGAGCTGCCCTCGGGAATGAACATCGCGAAGACGCTCAGCATGATGAGCGCAGCGGTGGTGACCACCGGTGCCGCCTTGCAGAAGCCCTCATGAATCGCCTGCACCGGGTCGCCGCTGTGCGCGTACTCCTCGGCGGTGCGCGAGACGAGGAAGACCTCGTAGTCCATGGCCAGGCCGAACAGGACACCCATGACGATGATCGGCAGGAAGCAGATGAGCGAGCCGGTGAAATCGGCGCCGAGCAGCCGGGCCAGGTGCCCGTCGACGAAGATGCTCGTCGTCACGCCGAAGGACGCCAGGATCGACAGCAGATAGCCGACGGTCGCCTTGATCGGCACGGCGATCGAGCCGAAGACCATGACGAGCAGGACCAGGGACAGACCCACGACGAAGACGCCGTAGGGCACCAGGGCGTGTGTCAGCTTCGCCGAGACGTCGACGGCGACGGCCGTGATGCCGGTCACCGCGAAGTCCCGGAGACCGTACCTCTCGGCCATGGCGGGCCCCTGCGCACGCAACGCCTGTACGAGCTCTGCCGTCGCGGCCGAGTCCGGTGAGCCAGTGGGGATGACCTGGACGATGCCGTAGCTGCCGGACTCGTTCGGGGTGGCCATGGCGATGCGCTGGACCCCCTCGACCGTGGCCAGATCCTCGCCGAGATCGGTCATGGCCTGGACCGGGTCGGTGCTGTCGAGGACGTTCACCACGACGATGAGCGGCCCGTTGTAGCCCGGCCCGAACTTCTCGCTCACCGTGTCGTAGGTGGTGCGCACCTCGCTGCCCGGCTTGGCGGCGCTCTCCATCGGCAGCGACAGGCGCAGCCCCCTGGCCGGGAGCGCGAGGACGGTCACAGCGGCGATGACGAGGACGACGGTGACGAGCGGGCGTACCGTGACGACGCGCACCCAGTGCCCGAAGAACGTGTCGCCGCCGGCGCGATGGCGCCCGGGGCGCGGCGTGATACGGGTCCCGAAGAAGCCCAGCGTGGCCGGCAGCAGCGTCATGGCCACGCACACCGCCGTGCCGACACCGAACGCCGAGGCGACGCCCATGATCGTCAGGAAGGGGATCCGCGCGACGAACAGCCCCACCAGCGCGATGATCACCGTCACGCCGGCGAAGACCACGGCGGTGCCGGCCGTCGCGATGGAACGGGCGACGGCCTCCTCGGGCTCAAGCCCCTGGGCGAGGTTGTCCCGGTAGCGGGAGATGATGAACAGCGAGTAGTCGATACCGACTGCCAGGCCGATCATCACCGACAGCAGCACGGTGGTGCTCATGATCGTCATGAACCCGGTGGCGGCGTAGACGAGTGACTCGGTGATCGCCACGCCGACCAGCGCCATGACGATCGGTACGAAGGCGGCCAGGACGTTGCGCAGGAAGACGGCGAGGAAGACCAGGGCCAGTACGACACCGATCGCCTCGACGACCGAGATGGTCGGGATCACGTTGTCGAAGGCGGTGCCCCCGACGTCCACCCGGGCGCCATCGCCGAGCCGGGACTGCAGTTCGTCGGCCGCCTGCCGCACCGAGTCCAGGGTCTGCTCGGTGAGCTCGTTGCGCTGCCCGTCGAACTGGATGGTGATGATCGCCGCCGTGTCGTCCGCGGAGATCGCGCCGCTCACCAGCGGGGAGAACGGCGAGGCGACCGTTGTCACCTGGCCGAGCGCGTCGATCTGGTCGACGGTCGCCCCGATCGCGTCCCGTTCCGGCTGCGAACGCACCGAGGCCCCGTCCGGTACGACCACCACGATCATGCCGGAGGCGCCCGAGACCTGCGGGAAGACCCGGCTCAGCGTGTCCAGGGCGCTCTGCGAGGAGGCGCCGGGGATGCGCACCGTGTCGTCGGTGCCCTTCGACAGGGCGCCCATGAGGGTGAAGCCGGCGACGAGGACCAGCAGCCAGGCAAGAACGACGATCCGGCGTCGGCGGAAGGCCGCCCGGCCGAGGCGGTACAGGTGGGAGGACATGATGCTCGCCCCTCGCTGTGATGACTACATCGAAACTGATGAAAACATCATTTACGTTGAAACGATCAGAGTCAACCCCGGAGAAGAGCGTGTCAGAGGTTGACGAAGGCTCGTTCGACTCTCAGGGAAGGATCAGGAATACCCCGGAGAACAGCTCTCAGGGGTGCATAAGGGGCCGATTTCTTGAAAAGTTACCGATAAATCGGCGAACAACTAGGGATGAAGGCCCGGAAACAGCCGCCCGGGCGGTACCTTGTACCCAAGGCCGGGCAACAGGGTCCCGGACATGTCTTGATTGGGAGAGGATCCATGGCCATTCCGACTCTTTCACCCGAGCAGCTCCAATCCGCTCGTTCAGCCGCGACGAAGGCCCGCCGGGCCCGCGCTGACTTCAAGGACAAGGTGCGCAAGGGTGAACTCACCCTGAGTCAGGCACTCGACGAGGCGGCCAAGGATGACGTACTCGCGCACGTCAAGGTCGTAGACCTGCTCAAGGCGCTCCCGCGCGTCGGGGAGAAGCGCGCGGCCGCCATCATGGAACGCTTCGACATCGCCCCCAACCGTCGCCTGCGCGGGCTCGGGCGTCACCAGGTCGCCGGGCTCAAGAAGGAGTTCCACTGACCCATGGGCGAGACGCGACCGGCCGTCCGCTGTGACAGCTCCGACGCGCAGGGCGGCAGTATCGGCGCGTCGAGGCCCGGTGTCTTCGTGATCTCAGGTCCCACTGCCGTGGGCAAGGGCACGGTCTGCAACCGGCTGAAGGTGCTCTACCCGGAGATCTTCGTGTCCGTCTCGGCGACCACACGCCCCCCGCGTCCCGGTGAGCTCGACGGCGTCGCCTACTGGTTCGTCACCAATGACGAGTTCGACCGGATGATCGCCGACGACGGACTCCTCGAATGGGCCATCGTGCACGGAGCCCACCGCTACGGCACCCCCAGACGCCCGGTCGAGGAGGCGGTGGCAGCCGGCAGGACGGTCATCCTCGAGATCGACCTGCAGGGCGCCCGCCAGGTGCGCACCACCTGCCCGCAGGCCACCCACATCTTCCTGGCGCCACCCAGCTGGGACGAACTCGTGCGGCGCCTGCAGGCCCGCGGCACGGAGACCTCCGAGCAGCAGGAGCGCAGACTGCGGACCGCGGCCCGCGAGCTCGAGGCCACCTCCGAGTTCGACGAGATCGTCGTCAATGGAGAGCTCGATCCGACCGTGCACAAGCTGGTAGAGTTGATGCGATTGTGAGCCTGCCGCTCGCAACGAAGCCATTCTCGCGGCCCGGCGTTCCGCCGGGCCGCAGGACACCCGGGCGCCCACGCGTCCGCCACGACACAGACCTCCCCACGGGGGATGAGACGAGGATTGCACTTTGACCAGCATGACGCCTGAGGGCTCGACCGCACCGTCCGTCGACGACCTGCTCGAGCACGTCGACTCGAAGTATCGTCTCGTGCTCGTCGCCGCCAAGCGCGCGCGTCAGATCAATGCCTACTACTCCCAGCTCGGTGAGGGCCTGCTCGAGAACGTCGGACCGCTCGTCGACACCGGCCCCCAGGAGAAACCGCTGTCCATCGCCATGCGCGAGATCGACGCGGGTGTCCTCGAGTACACCGAGATCGATGCGGCCGCCGAGGCCGCCGCGCGTGCCGAGGCCGCCAAGGACCCGGACTTCGACTTCGGTGATCCGCTGGCCGACCTCGATGCCCTGGCCGATCCGGGCAGTGACCTGGCCTGAACCAGTCAGCTGCCGTTCGTGCTCCCCGGGCACGATCGGCCTCGTCCAGTGGCCCCGGGCAGCTGCCGGGGTCTTGTGTCCGGCTCTTCGTCGGACGGAAAGCAGACAGCACCCATGAGCAGCTTGTTCACCTCGGAATCAGTCACCGAAGGACACCCCGACAAGGTCGCCGATGCCATCGCGGACGCGGTCGTCGACGACATGATGAGGCAGGACCCCGCCTCGCACACCGCGATCGAGGTCCTCATCAGCAACGGCGTCGCCATCGTCGCCGGTGAGGCCACCACCGAGTCGTACGTCGACATCGCCGATGTCGCCCGCGCCTGCATGCTCGACATCGGCTACGACTCCTTCGACAAGGGCCTGGACGGTGCCACGTGCGGTGTCATGGTCGCCCTCAACAACCAGTCGCCCGACATCGCCGGCGGTGTCGCGAACTCCTGGGAGATGCGCTCCGGCTCGGCAGTCGACGAGGCCGACCAGCAGGGCGCAGGCGACCAGGGCCTCATGTTCGGTTACGCCTGCACCGAGACGCCCGAGCTGATGCCGATGCCGATCCACATGGCCCACCGGCTGTCCGAGCGGCTCTCGGAGGTCCGCCGCAGCGGCGTCCTGGACCACCTCGGCCCCGACGGCAAGACCCAGGTCACCATCGACTACGACGGCATCACCCCGGCCGCCGTCACGAACATCGTCGTCTCCACCCAGCACGCCGAGGGCGTCGACCTCGACACCGTGCTGGCCCCCGAGATCCGCCGCGAGGTCATCGCCCCCGTGCTCGCCGAGTACGAGGTCGTCGCCGATGCCGTGCAGGTGCTCGTCAACCCGTCGGGACGCTTCGTCATCGGCGGCCCCCAGGGCGACGCCGGGGTCACCGGCCGCAAGATCATCGTCGACACCTATGGCGGCATGGCCCGCCACGGCGGCGGCGCCTTCAGCGGCAAGGACCCCTCCAAGGTCGACCGCTCGGCGGCCTACGCCCTGCGCTGGGTCGCCAAGAACATCGTGGCGGCCGGCCTGGCCACCCGCTGCGAGGTCCAGGTGAGTTATGCCATCGGCCGTGCCCACCCGACCAGCCTCCACGTCGACTCCTTCGGCACCGGCGCCGTCCCCGACACCCAGCTCGTCGACGCCGTCCAGCAGGTCTTCGACCTGCGACCGAGCTCGATCATCCGCGATCTGGACCTGCTGCGCCCGATCTACTCGCGGTTCACCAACCATGGCCACTTCGGCCGCGAGATTCCCGAGGCGGCCTGGGAGCGCACCGACCGGACCGACGCCCTGGCGGCCGCCGTCCGAGGCTGAGCAGAGCCCCCTGCGGGGACCTCCCGGGTCCGTGCGCCACCGGGTGCGCAGGTGACCCCGTCACGGGGCGGTGAAAACGTCGGCGGTTCCTCCTAGGATCGACACCATGACGACCACCGACGCGCTCATCACGGCATCGGCGCCAGAACCGAGCCCGGTGCCGGCCCGCCGCATCGCGCGCGTCGCCCTCGACGTCCACCTGCCCCACCTCGACCGCTTCTTCGACTACTCGGTGCCCGAGGCCATGGCCGGTGAGGCCGTGGTCGGTGCCCGGGTCAGGGCGCGTTTCGCCGGCCGGACGGTCGACGGGTTCATCGTCGAGCTGCCCCAGGACTCCGAGGTGGAGAAACTGACGCCCCTGTCGAAGGTGGTCTCCACCGAACCAGTGCTGGACGCCCACCAGGTCAGGCTCATCCGGGTCGTCGCCGACCACTACGCCGGCACCTTCGCCGATGTCATGCGCCTGGCCGTGCCGCCCCGTCACGCGGCCACCGAGGCCGCCGAGCAGCACCCCTGGCCCCGGCCCGAGCCGGCGCACGTTCCCGCCGGGGCGCTCGACGAGGCGCCAGGCGGCCCCCGCTTCCTCGACGGCCTGCGCCAGGGCCGGCACCTGCGGGCGCACTGGCAGGTGCCGCCGCGGTTCGTCACCGACCGGTCGGGCGCCTGCGACTGGCGCCGCGGCCTCGTGCAGGCCTGCGCGGCCACCCTCGAGGGCGGTCACAGCGCCCTGGTCCTCGTGCCCGACGTGCGCGACGTGCGGCGGGTGCGCGAGGCCCTCACCGGCTGCCTCGGCGAGGGCTGCGTCGCCGAGCTGCACTCCGAGCTCGGCCCTGCCGCCCGCTACCGCAACTACCTGGCGGCCAGCCGGGGCGTGGCCAGGGTCCTCGTCGGGACGCGGGGTGCCGCCTACGCGCCCCTGCACGACCTGGGCCTCATCTGCCTCTGGGACGACGGCGACGACCTGCACGCCGAGCCCCGCGCCCCCTACCCGCACGCCCGCGACATCGCCGCCCTGCGGGCTTCCACCCAGCCCTGCGCCCTGCTCCTGGCCTCCCACGCGCGATCCAGTGAGGTCGAACGCTGGGTCGAGTCCGGGTGGCTGGCGGCCCTGGCCAGCCCGCCCGGTGTCGTGCGGCGCGGCTGCGCGCTGGTGCGGGTGGCGGCCGACTCCGACGAGGCGCTGCGGCGCGATCCGCTGGCCGGCGCGGTGCGCATCCCGCGGCGCGCCTTCGAGACGATCAGGGCCGGCCTGGCCTCGGGCCCGGTCCTCGTCCAGGTGCCACGCTCGGGCTACCTCGAGGCACTGTCCTGCGGGGACTGCCGCACCCCGGTCAGGTGCCGCACCTGCAACGGCCCGGTACGGGCCGACCGCCTGCCCGACGGCGGCCGCAGGCTCTCGTGCCGCTGGTGCGGGCGCGTCATGGCGTCCTGGCAGTGCCCCCGGTGCGGCTCGGCCCGACTGAGGGCCCCGATGGTGGGCTCGCGGCGCACCGCCGAGGAACTCGGCAGGGCCTTCCCGGGGGTCGTGCTCGTCGACAGCTCGGGGCAGAACCCGCGCGAGAGCGTCGGGGACACACCCGCGCTGGTCGTGGCCACCCCCGGCGCTGAGCCATTCCCATCGGCCGGGTACTCAGCAGCCGTCCTGCTCGACGCCGCACTGCTGCTCGGCCGGGCCGATCTGAGGGCGGGCGAGGAGGCGCTGCGGCGCTGGCTCGCCGCCGTCGCCCTCGTCCGGCCCGCGTCCGAGGGCGGCTCGGTGTGTCTCGTCGGGCCGGCCGGGGACGCCTCGGTGCAGGCCCTCGTCCGGCTCGACCCGGCCGGCTTCGCGGCCCGCGAGCTGGCCCAGCGGGCCGAGGCCGGTTTCCCGCCGGCCGTGGCCATGTGCGCCGTCGAGGGCGCCGAGAGGACCGTCACCGGCTTCGCCCGGCTCGCCGACTGGCCGGAGCAGGCCGAGGTGCTCGGCAGGGCCCAGCTCCCACCCGACGAACCGGACGCCGAGCCCGTCTGGCGGCTGCTCGTGAGGGCGCCCCGCGCCGCGGGCGGGGCACTGGCCGGTTCCGCCAAGAAGGCCCTCGCGGTGCGCAGCGCGCGCAAGGAACCCGGGGCGGTGCGGGTGCGCATCGACCCGGTCGAGCTGTCCTGAGCGGCGCGGCGCGTCCCCGGCAGTAGGCTGTGGCGGAGCAACGTGAAGGAGCACTCCATGCGCATCGTCTTCGCCGGGACACCCGAGGCGGCGGTCCCGAGCCTGCGGGCACTCGCCGGCTCGCCGCACGAGGTCGTGGCGGTCGTCACCAGGCCCGACGCGCCGGCCGGGCGCGGCAAGCGGCTCACCGCCTCACCGGTCGCCGTCGCGGCGCAGGAGCTGGGCATCGAGGTGCTCAAGCCCGCCCACCCGCGCGACGAGGACTTCGTCGAGCGGCTCACCCGGCTCGCACCCGACGTCTGCGCCGTCGTCGCCTACGGCGCGCTCGTACCCGAGCACGTCCTGGCGATCCCCGCGCACGGCTGGGTGAACCTGCACTTCTCGCTGCTGCCCGCCTGGCGCGGCGCCGCCCCCGTCCAGCGGGCCCTCATGAGCGGCGACACCGTCACCGGGGTCACCACGTTCAGGCTCGTGCCGGCCCTCGACGCCGGACCCGTCTACCGCCAGCTGCGCGTCCCGGTCGGCGAGGAGGAGACGGCCGGCGAACTGCTCGACCGGCTGGCCCGCATCGGCGCCGACGTGCTCGTCGACACCATGGCCGACATCGAGGCCGGGCTGCCCGCCGTCGAGCAGGACGAGGAGGCCGTCACGCTCGCCCCCAAGGTCGAGGTCGGCGACGCCCGCCTGGACTGGTCGGCACCGGCCGGGCACCTGGTACGGGTCGTTCGCGGCACCAGCCCGCACCCCGGCGCCTGGACCCTCTTCGAGGGCCGGCGATTCAAGGTGCTGGCCGCCCGAACCGACGACCCGGCCGTGTCCGGCCCGCACCCCGGCCCTCTCGTCCCGGGCCAGATCGAGGCCGACGCCAGGCACCTGTGGGCGGGCACCGGCGATGGTGCGCTGGAGCTCGTCCGCGTCCAGGGCTTCGGCAAGAAGGCCATGAGCGGGGCGGACTGGGCCCGGGGCACCAGACCCGCCCCGGGTGCCCGCTTCGACGACCCGGCCGGCGACGGGCAGGGCCGGCAGTGAGCGGTCAGAACCGGCCCCGCCGCCGCGAGGAGTTCCCGCGCAACCCCTCGCGCCCTGCCAATGACCGAGGAGGGCGCCGCCCCGGCCGGACCCGTGACGGGCGCGGCGGCTCCAGGCGGCCGCTCGACCGGCCGCGGCGCACCGCGCTGGAGGCGCTGCGCGACATCGGCCGTTCCGGTGCCTACGCCAACCTGGCCTGCAGCCGTCTCCTGGCCGAGCAGCGGATCACGGGCCGTGACGCCGCCTTCGTCACCGAACTCGTCTTCGGCACCTGCCGCATGGTCGGCAGCTACGACGCCATCATCGAGCATGCCTCCGGCCGCAGCCTCGACGACCTCGAACCCGACCTCGTCGACGTGCTGCGGCTCGGCGCCCACCAGGGGCTGGCCATGCGCGTGCCCGACCGCGCCGCCGTCGACACGAGCGTCGACCTGGCCGCCCACGTGGTGGGGGAGCGCGCCTGCGGCATCACCAACGCCGTCATGCGCCGGATCATCGCCCGCCCGTTCGGGCAGTGGTGCACGCTCATCGCCGGCGGCGACCCGGACCGTGAACGCGAGCTGCGCACCGGCCACCCGCGGTGGATCATCGACGCCTACGCCGAACTGCTCGGCCCCGACGAGCTGGAACCGGCCCTGGCCGCCGACAACGAGGGCGCCGAGCCGACGCTCGTCGTGCGCCCCGGCCTGTGCGAACGCGACGAACTGCTCGCCGCCGGCGCGACCCCCACCCGCTGGTCGCCCTGGGGCGCGCACCGCGGAGGCGACCCGGCCGAGGTCGAGGCGGTGCGCACCGGCCGCGCCGGCGTGCAGGACGAGGGCAGCCAGCTCGTCTGCCTGGCTCTGAGCCGGGCCGAGGGCCTGAGCGGGCCCCGCTGGCTCGACCTGTGCGCGGGCCCCGGCGGCAAGAGCGCCCTGCTGCGCGGCCTGGCCGCCGAGCATGGCGCCTTCCTCGTCGCGAACGAGGCCCAGCCGCACCGCGCCCGCCTCGTGAGTCTCGCCCTGCGCCGCTACGACCGGCGCGGCCACCAGGTGATCGTCGCCGACGGCAGCGAACCGGCCTGGGACGAGGCCACCTTCCAGGCGGTCTTGGCCGACGTGCCCTGCTCCGGCCTCGGCGCCCTGCGCCGCCGTCCCGAGTCGCGGTGGCGCCGCACCCCGGAGGACCTCGACGAACTCGTCCCGCTGCAGCAGGACCTGCTCGACGTCGCCCTCGGCTCGGTGGGCGCCGGCGGGCTGGTGGCCTACGTCACCTGCTCACCACACCGCGCCGAGACCGCCGACGTCGTGGCGAGCGTGCTCGACCGGGTCGACCTGCTCGACGCCCCCGCCCTCATCCCCGAGGTGCCCGGCGCCGCAGCGGCCACCGACCCCCGCTTCGTCCAGCTGTGGCCCCACCGGCACGGCACCGATGCGATGTTCCTGGCACTGCTGCGCAAACGATGAGCGGAGCGTTCCGCTCCACGGTCATTTCAGTCACCGCCCGAAAACACCACGTACCCCATACCTCCGGTGCTGTTTCGCCCTGCCGCTTATGGTGTTGGAACGGCCTGACCGGCGCCTCGACCGAGGCTGATCCGGTCGAAGACGGCCAGTGCCGTCGAGGCCGCGATGAACAGGGCGATTGCCGCGTAGGCGCTCGTCAGCGCCGTCGCCCAGCCGCGGGAGACGAGTGAGTAGAAAATGGCCGTGGTGATCGCGTTGCCGATGGCGGTGGCGATGCGTTCGGCAGTGGATTTGATGCCGCCGGCGACGCCGCCCTCGGCCGGTGGGATCTCGGCCATCGACAGGGTCTGGTTGCAGCCGGTCATGCAGCCACTACCGAAGCCGATGAGTGACAGCGGCAGGATGAGCCACCAGAAACTGATGTGGGCTGCCTCAATGCCACGGGCGGTGACGGCTGTGCCGATCACACCGATGGTCATGCACGACAACCCGGTGATCACAATAGTACGTCCCTTCGTGAGTGCCATGCGTCCTGTTAGAAGTGAGGTAACCGCTGTGATAATTGCGTAAGGCAGGCCCAGCATGCCGGTGGCGAGGGCCGAGGCGCCCATGCCGTTCTGAAGAAATAGCGCAGCCAGGATGAGTACCGAGGTGCTACCTAGGAACTGTGTGCCACTGATGGCAGTTCCATGGGTGAAGGAGCGGTGATGGAAGAGTGCCAGGTCGACCATGGGCTGACGTCCGTGGGCCTTGTAGGCGCGTTCCCAGCGCAGCCAGGCGGCTAGGAGAACGGCTGCCGGTGCCAGTAGCGCGAACGCCGGGCCCGTTTTGAGGATGAACGGGAGCATGATGCACAGCACTGCGGCGGCCAGTAGGACGATGGCCACGGGGTCGATGTCGAGGCGCGTGTGCGGGGCTCCGCCTTCGCGTCGGGTCTGATGGCGGTGACGCTCCGTCTCGAAGGGGAACCAGCGCAGGGCAAGAACAGCACCGATGATGCCTAAGGGGAAAGTCCAGATGAATGAGGCGCGCCAACCAATGTTCGGTCCTGCTGCGCGGATGATGAGGCCGGTGAGCAGCGGGCCAGCTGTCACTGAGGCCGAGATGACCAGGCCGAAGATGCTGAATGCCTTTGCCCGGGCCTGGCCTCTGAAGTACTGCTGGATCATGCCGGTGGTTTGCGGGTTGTAGACGCCGGCGCCGAAGCCCTGGACGAGGCGGGCGATGTTGAGCATCAAAGGGCTGTTGGCCAGGCCGCAGGCCAGCGAGCCGAGGCTGAAGATCGCCATGCCGATGATCCATACTGAGCCATGGCCCAAGGTGTCGCCGATGCGTCCGGCCGCGACGAGAACCATGCCGAAGACGAGGGCGTAACCCGAGAGCATCCACTGCACAGAGGAGTCCGAGGCGCCGATCGCGCTCTTGATCGTTGGTAGGGCCACACTGATGGACGAGATGGCCATCACAGCCATGGCGAGCGGGATCATCAAGGTGAGCAGTATTTTGATGCGGTTGAAGACCCGGGTGTGGCCCGCAACGCGGATGAGATTGTTTTCAACGGTAATGAGAGACATGGCTTCCTTTGTTTTGCCTGTCGTGTTGGCGGAGTTCGAGCGGAGCCCGATGTTCGCGTCGGCTCAATCGTCGACATTGCGTCAAACACCTGCAGTTCAAGCCATGGGGCACCCAACAGGACAGACTATGGCGCGGCTGCGCACTGTCAGCCTTGGGTCGTGCACCGGCGGATCATCGGGGGTTACGCTAGTGTTGGCAGGCAACGTCATTGCTGGCCTCCAGTTGTCGCATGAGGGGCAGATTTGGTCCGGCCCTAATGCCAGCCAAAACCGCAGGTGAAGCAGCAAAACCGAGGTTCTTCGGATTGGTTTTTCAGCTGTCCTCAGCGGACAGAATCAAGCCCGAGATCCTGCTACCAAGCAGGCTGCGGTGCAGGATGAGGACATTTCTGATCTGCTGGTCTTTGGTTTCATTCCCGGTGAACCATTCTTCGCAGCCCTCAGCAACTGCGCAGGCGAGACCGGGGACCTGTTGGTGTCCCAGGCAGAGCAGAGCGGTGATGATGTTGGTGACAACACTGAAACTGATTCCATATCCAGTGATTGGATTTGGTGTGTAAATCAGGTTTCTGGTTGGTTGAAACAGGTCGGTGATGGCGGTGAGCTCTGAATTCGTTGTGGCCGGTTCACCATCCGCTGTCGGAATGATTAGATCAATATCTGAAAAAGTGATGTGGGCGTCGTCTATGAGTCTGGTAATAAGTTTTCGGTACTCGGCGTCGATGAGGATGTCTCGAGACAAAAAAGACCTGCTTGCGTTGACGGTACCTACAGCAGTCACACTGGCCAAGGGAACTGCCCCTCGAGCGAGTGCGGTTTGCGGATCTTCAACGCCTATGACGGCGCCTCCATTGCCAGGAGCAAACCCCGTATATTGAGAGCAAAATGGTTCGTATGCTGTTTCTTCGCAAAAAGTGAGTGAATCAGCGCAGTAATCCACGAGAAGATCCGGAGGAACGGCCTCGGCGGCACCGATAAGGACAACCTTATTTCGTTTCTTCTCAATTGTTTGTAGCGCGATATCGAGCGCATCAGGGCCAATGCATGACCCAGTCGTGACAGCACAGTTCTCTCCTTTCGTTCCTAAGATGCTGGAGATTTCTCCTACACTCGATCCGAAGTAGAATGCCATGCCGGTGCGAGGAGATATTCTGCCCGGTTTCCCGCTGACAACTTTCTTCATCTGGCTGATGCCGAACTCGATTTGCGCGAAAGCAGTCCCCATTATGACGCCAATATCTTCCGGGTTCAAGTATTCTTGGGAGGAGAGTTCCCGGATGGACATCTCACCTGCGCAGTCGAGCGCAGTCGTCGTTGCGTAGAGAACTTGATCGTCCATGTACCGGGTTCGCCTGCCGAGTTCTGGGTAATTTTCCAGCGGTACCCTGGTGGGGGCGGAGCACAGAAATTGCTTTCCCGAATGTCTTGGGTGGTGCACGAGAGAGCTTGTTTTCGTAGTCAGCGCATGCCAGAGAGAACTAGCCCCATGAATTCCTCCGGAAGAATAGCCTGTGCCGGTCACAAACTGTCTCATATTAGTCACTCCAATCTGCTAGTACCAAGGCCATGTTTGATCCCCCAAATCCAGTTGCAGTCTTTAATACGTAGTCACACTTTTCGATAGTGCGTGCTTCATTCGGCACGCAGTCCATGTTGCACTCCGGATCAAGTGTAGAATAGTTCATGGTGGGCGGAAGAATTTTTTCACGGAGGGTCATACTCAGACACACTAATTCCAGCGCGCTCGCTCCACCGAATGCGTGGCCAATCATTGACTTGATGGAGCCAATTGGCGTGTCGGTTCTACCGAGCGCATCCGTAATGGCCCGAACTTCCGCTCTATCGTTTTCGCGGGTTCCGGTCCCATGGCAACTGATATAGTCAATATGGTTCGGCGATATGCGTGCTTCAGTAAGAGCCTGTTGGATGGCATCTGACCACCGAGAGCCCTCATGGGAAGGTCTTACCATGTCTTCACCATCTGATGTTGCGGCATAACCGATGACTTCCCCATAAATGTGTGCGTTCCGCTCAAGAGCCGAACTCAAGTCTTCCAGGATGAGGAAACCGGCACCCTCTCCGAAGACCATGCCGTCCCTGTTGGCAGAGAACGGCTTGCATGCTTGAGCTGGCTCGCCAGTCCACCGTGACGTCGCGCCGATGACCCGGAACCCCATGTAGTTGGTGATGATAATGGGTGCGTCGCAGCCGCCCGCGAGCGCGACGGTTGTTCGGCCTGTCTTGATATCGCGGAAGCTAAGTCCCACCGATTCTCCACCTGCATAGCAGCTGGTGCTAGCCGAACGCAGGATGCCGTTGGCTGAAAAATGATGCGCAATCAGGTCAGGCCAGGCCCCAGGACAAAAAGTATGGGCTAATGAGGAAATGGGACGAGGGGACCTAGTGAGATGCGAGGTTGCCATGTCGGCGGCGCTCGCTATCCCTGCTGTGGTTGTTCCAAGATATACACCGAACTGATCATTTGGAATTATTTTACCCAAGGTATCTGTCAAATGGGCATCATCGAACGCCTCTTGAGCTGCGACAAGAGCTAGCTGCATGCCCCGATCCGTTAGGTTCGCATAGGTTGCTGCTTGGGGAAATTCCGCGGCGAAGTCGAAATCACATAGCTCGGCTCCGAGCGGTGGAGGGGATATCTCAAACTTGGAGAGCGAATGCAATTCACCTACAGCGATCTTTCCACTGACTACTGAACGCCACAACGTGTGTGCACCCACTCCGTATGGAGACACTGCTCCTAGCCCAGTTATTACTACCCTGTGATTTGTCATGGATCTCGATTCATTTGCTAGATGGTGTTTTTGACTGAACGATGTTCTGAGGGGATGTGATGAGGTGTAGATCGCCATCGGAACTTATTCATGGAAGGCGAAATAAAGTCAAGTTACTAGCTGAGCTCTACCAGTTGGCAACTTAGTAGGCCTTACGTTCTATGTGTGGGTCCAGTTATCACGAAGCCAACGCATAGTTCTGGCGAGGCCATCTGTGATGGAGAATTCAGGGGAATAGCCAAAATCTCGACGTGCTTTTTCACAGGAACAGAACCAGTAGTTAGTTGTCATCCACTGAATATCACGAGGAGTTAATGGAGCGGTAAAACCAAATATTCCTGATAAAGTATCAACGACATGGGATATTCCTAACAGTGGAGCTCGAGGGAAATTCCTTTCGGGTGGTGTCAGCTGGTAGGCTGCTGCTATGCCCTCGATAATTTCTTGGAAGGTGTACGGCCTCGAGTCGGAGAGAAAATAGGTTTGCCCTACGGTGCTATCTGATTCGGCTGCGTCAATCATTCCTCTTGTTAGGTTTTTGACATAACAGAAGTCTGACAGGTTCTTGTGACTTCCTGGGATTATCAAGGGGTAGTTATGCTGGGATGATTTTTTGATGAGCTCGAAGAAGCGATACCAGTCTTGGCTGCCTTCCCCATATGTCATGACGGATCTGATGATTACCACGGGGCTTCCTGTTTCCGCGCGGTGACGTAGAGCGGCGAATTCCACGTTTGCCTGACAACGACCATAATTCGTGAGTGGCCGTAGTTCGCTTTCCTCGGTGAGAGGGAAGCCATCTCTGGAGGGGCCTGTGGCGGCGATGGTGCTCTGAACGATGATACGTGAGACATTCTGATTCTGTTCCCATGAGGCTAGGATATTCTTAGTACCAACAATGCCTTCGGAGTAGGAATCGTAGCTCCGATGTGAGCTAGGGTGTTCATTCTTGGCGAGGTTGAAGACCGTGTCGACTCCTGCCATCGCGTCTTGGATTGTATTCATGTTAGTAAGTGAACCCTGTCTGACTGAGACGGCTTCGGGAAATATTGATCGAGTCTGCTGGATGTCGGGGTCAAGAACCACGACATCGTGTCCTCGATCAAGAAGATCTTCCACCAAACTTCTCCCCACAAAACCAGTAGCACCTGTGACTAATGCCTTCATTTGTTTGTTTCCCCTTTCGATCTGACATGCTGATTGATGGGTTCATTTACTCGGCGGAAGCCATCGCTGCGTCCGCAACCGGTTGTCTGAATGAGATGGCAGTTGCACAAATCTCCCCAAAAAGCAATTTTGGCTGTGGGCTGTCAGCTTTTTCCTGGCAGGAAATGCCTGTAAAGTTTGGCTAGTGGCCCGGGGGCCCACCAGTTCCACTGGCCGAGTACCGTCATCGTCGCCGGTACGAGCAGCAGCCTCACGAGGGTGGCGTCGGCGGCGACCATGATGGCCAGTCCCACCCCGAGTTCCTTGATGGAGATCATCTCGCCCGAGACGAAGCCGAGGAAGACGGCGATGATGATGGCGGCCGCGGAGGTGATGATGCGGCCCGAGCGCTGCAGGCCGCGGGCGACTGCCTCGTCGTTGTCGTAGCCGGCCTGCCAGTACTCGGTGATGCGGGCCAGCAGGAAGACCTCGTAGTCCATCGCCAGGCCGAAACCGAACGCCATGAGGCAGGCCACGATGAAGGTCTGCATACCGGCTGTCTGCGGCAGCCCCAGGTGGCCGCCCTGGAACAGCCAGGCCGTCGCCCCGAGTGAGGCGACCAGCGAGAAGGTGTTGATGATGAGCGCCTTCAGGGGGATGATGAGCGAGCCGGTCATGCAGAACAGCAGCACGAAGACGGCCGCGACGACGATGAGCGCCGCCCAAGGCGCTCGATCAACCATGGCATCGATGAAGTCGGTCTGCTGGGCTGCCTGGCCGCCTACCCAGACCTGGTAGCCGGGGTCGATGGCGCGGATCTGGTCGACGGCGTCGGTGGCTCGCGGGCCGACCGGGTCGTCGACGTCCATGAGGACGCTGATGAGCGTCATGTGCTCGTGGTCGGCAAGATCGGTGGCCGTGACGTGGGTGACGTCGTCCATGGCGCCGAGGTCTGACACGAACCCGGCCGCGGTGGTCGGGTCGGTCTGCGCGACGATGCTGATCGTCGGGCTGGCCAGCGCCGGGTAATCGTCCTGGAGGATGTCGTAGCCGGCGCGCACGGAAGAACCTGCTGGCATGTACTCGATGATGTTTGTCCGCATGTGCATGGAAACAACAGGACTCGCCATAACGGACAGCGCAGCTGCGATGGTAAGAATGACGATCCACGGGTGCGCCACGACGCGGCGCGACAGGCGGCTGAACACGCCGTCGTCGGACGATGTGTCGCCCACCGCGGCGAGGACACGCCGCAGCCCCGGCACCCGGCTCAGGGCGCTGGGGCGGACGAGGCGGGCGCCGAGCAGCGTGATGATCGCCGGCACGAGCGTAACCGTCCCCAGAACCGCGACCAGTGCCACAATGGCAGCGCCAGCGGCAATCGTCTTGAACATTGGAGTGCGAAGAACAAGCAGACCCGCAATGGAGCAGGCGATGGTCAGCGCCGAGAACGAGACGGTGCGGCCCGCGGTGGCGACCGTGCGCACGACGGTGGCCCGGACGAGGTCCTTCATGGCGTCCCCGGCGGGCAGTTCGCCATCATTCCAGCCGGCCCTGGCCAGCTGGGCGGCGGCCTCCTCGCGGTAACGGCTGACGAAGAGCAGGCCATAATCGATCGACAAGGCCAGTCCCAGAATTGAGATGACATTGAGGATGAACGAGTGCACATCGAGAGCGAAAGTCAGACACCACAGCGCGCCCATCCCGACCAGGATCGAGATGACCGCGTTGACGAGCGGTAGACCGGCGGCCAGCAGGCCGCCGAAGACGATCACCAGCAGGACAAGTGCAACCGGCAGGCTCACTGATTCTCCTTGAGCAAGATCTTTTTGGACCAGTTGGCCAATGGAATCACTGATGAGCTTCGACGACACTGCGTGAGCATTCGCGTTGGGTGAGTGCTGACGTAGTGCGTCTAGATAGGCGCCCTCGGCCGTTTTGGCAACCCGGTCGTTAGCTGCCTGTGAACGTTCGTCGTCGAGGCCTTCAGCGAGTGTGACGAGTTCAACGTAGCCATCACCGGAGCTTGAGAGCAGAGCTTTAGCTTCTTGGGAACTCGGATCAGGCATCATGAAAGCGTCCTGTACCGAGACGACGTCTTCAAGATCGGACAGGGTCTTGCGAGCCATCGACACGGCAGCGGAGAGTTCTGCAGGGTCGTTACCCATGTCAACGTCGCTGATGATGACTGTCACTGTTTCACCATCGGTCTCGTCAGAGGTTGTCAGCGAAGTAACACGGTCAGACTCAGTATCGGGAGTGGGGGCGTTCGTGCTTGTCAAGCGGTCGAAGAGACCGCCATGCCCCATGCCTTGAAAAGTTAAGTAGACCATGGCGCTCAGTAGCAGCATCCAAGCGATGATGAACAAAGCTGGATGTCGAGAGACAGTGCGGCCGATCTGATCAAACATGGACTTCCTTATATCGAGGATTGTATTAGAAATGGCACAGTGCAGAGCAGTGAAAAATGGTTTCGACTGGTAGGTCAAAACTGTTGAGGTGGAGTGCAGAATACAGAACCGCGGTAAAGATATGGGGTGGTGACGGTGATTTTCTGGTTCAAGGGAGTCGTCGTACGCTGCATGCCGTGGTTCATTCTAAGTTGGCGTGGCGAGTTTGCATCACCTCAACGCTTTGAGACATCTCATGGCGAAGCAGCATGACAAGGGCATCGCAGGTGAGCCAAGCCATCTGCTCAAAAAGTGATCCGGAGAACTGTTTGGACGCGATGGGTGTTTCAACCTGCATCGCCAAGTGGGTCCGGCCCGGCAGAATGATGCGATGGGATGCCATTTGTGCAACGGGGCCCTGTGGGTTGAGGGTTATTGTTGCGAGCGTGGCATTCAGCGCGCATGCCTTCTCCGCCATGACACGAAGGCTGGCCGTGGCACCTGAGCCGGAAATGATGATGAGCAGATCGTTGGCTGTGATGGGCGGGGTCGTCGGTTCACCGACGAATGAGACGTTGATCCCGAGATGGAGCAGGCGATTTGAGAGTGCGCGTGCGACGAACCCCGAGCGTCCGGCACCGCTGACGAAAACGCGTTCAGCGCGCTGGCAGGCCTCGCATAAAGCACGGACTTGTTCTCGATCAACATAGGCCGAGGCTTGGGTTAATTCATCGATGATGGTGTTGAGTTCAGGCAGTGGCATGTTGGCTCCTCATGATGACACGGTGTGGAGGGCTTCTCGCATGCTGCTGGCCGCTGTCACAGGGTTTTCGGAGTGAGTAATACCGGACCCGACGACGATGACTTCTGGTCCGAGCTTGGCATAGGAGAGGATGGTTGTTGGGGAGATCCCTCCTGCGACTGCGATCATGGAGTGTTTAGTGCATTCCGTCAGGACTGAGAGGTCATCAAGCGGGGTGCGTCCCTGCGCTTGTTGGTCGACTCCGGTGTGAACCCCGAAATGGCATACCCCAATGTCCTCCAACTCGGCGACACGGGCGGGGATATCTGGTTGGCAGATCATGTCGACATACACGTTACGGCCATGTGTAGCAGCCATTTCGACGCATCCTTTGATGGTGCTGATATCCGTGACGCTCAATACAGTGCAGTAATCTGCGCCAGCTTCGAATGCGAGAGCGGCAACGTAAGCGCCGACATCCATGATCTTCGTGTCTGCGAGTATTTCGAGATGTGGAAATTCTGTGTGATAACGACGAACTGGCTCCATCCCATATCTAGTGATCATGGGTGTGCCGACCTCGATGATATCTATAAATTCTTGGACCGTTGATATTAGTTCTGTCGCGTCATCAAAATCCAAATCATCCAATGCAAGCTGGAGTTTCATGGTACTCCTTTCGGGGGTGTTTAGGTATGTCAATATGACTTAACCTTCCGGAATAAGTCCACCGGGGACATTACAAGCCTTATTCCGAATGGGTCAATGGCCTTCATTTTCCTGCAGATGGGGGGAGGTTCAGGGTTGTGGTAATTGCTGACTCATGATAACGACGTGGTCGCCTCTTGGTGGTGAAGATGGGTCCATTGTGTGGGTGAGTGAGGGGTGAATCTCCGACTATTTAGTCGAGGAGCAGGCACGAGATCGTGTGGATTGGGCTGCCAGGAATACTCTGTGCACGAAGGCAAACACTTGGTGAGGGGGTGCTTGGATGAAGGCTTGTACTGGTCACTAGGATGAATGCCTTCAGGGAGGAATCAGGGATTGCTGGTTGTCACCATAGTCATCGACAACGATGACCGGTTCCGCTCGTTCGCGTTCGGGGCGTTTATCACGCAGTTCTGCGTTGGGTTCGGCGTTCTGACGATCAGATGAATCCCCCTGGCCTCCGTCATACTGAGCGCTGTCGAGAACGGATGGTCTCGGCCTCGGTTGATCCGAACGACGTTGTCTTCACCGGACTCGGCGTGCCGTTCCAGCCATGCCGGGACGTGCGGTTGATGAGGCGGTCATCGAGTTCCCCGATGGCGCCGAGTTCCCCGGTGGTTACGAGCTGGAGCTCTGCTCCGCGAGTGCCTTCAGGTTCTTCAGCTGGCGGCCTGCCATGATCTTGTCTCCCAGGGCCAGGAACGTGCGGGTGAGGGCAGGAGTCCGGCGAGAAAGACAGGCCGTTGCCTGAAGGCGGGTGGTCTTGGGGCTTCGGGGGAGCGCCTCGTATGACACCGCGATGTCACCGTAGACCGGGATGAATTGAGGTCGGGAGCGTCCGCTGATGGACTTCCCGGACACGAACGAGTCGATGGCGAAGATCAGGAAGGGCTGCCCGATCGTCAGGCGTTCTGCGTCCAGGGTCAGCGTCCGGGGACTACGACGTCCCGGATGGTCCAGCCAGTCGATGCTGTATGGAGCAACTGTGAGTTGGCAGAGCCAGCGGTACACGAAACCCTGCGGAGCGTTGATGTCGATACAGCGCACCCATCGGTCTGCGGAATGAGGCATCAGGTCATCCGCGGGACAGTGGCGGTTGATGTCTCTCGGATCTGCATTGGTGTACCGGAAGAAGGCCGGGGCATGGTGAGTCATGGCATCTCCGAATGGTCGATCAAACGAGCGCCGAGGGTGTTGCCGGAATCGAGTTCCTCGTATGCCGAGCGAATTCGCTTCGGGCTGTGCCACGAGCCGACAACTGGCATGAGCTCTCGCGCAGCGATCGCGCGGGC
Source organism: Propionibacterium australiense (assembly GCF_003666605.1). Lineage (GTDB taxonomy): Bacteria > Actinomycetota > Actinomycetes > Propionibacteriales > Propionibacteriaceae > Propionibacterium > Propionibacterium australiense. Next base: position 167,920 of record NZ_RCIV01000002.1, read on the forward strand.
AAGCCAGGCCAGGTCCTGTGAGGCATGGCCCGCGGCGACCGGCAGGCTCGTGACGTGTTGTCGCAGTGCGGGCGCAACGGTTGCCGGCCATGCCCCTCCGTCAACGACGACCGTGCGTCCGCCGGGGCGCACGGCGGTCAACCATTCAGCGGGTCTCCCTGCTGCTGCCACCATGCCGTCATAGCCGCGACTGGATTGAATCTCCTCGAGATCGTCGCGATGGTCCCAGGCCTCCTGGGCACCCAGATCGCGACACGTGGTGAGCGCTCGTTGTCCCGCGACAGCGTCCACCGTGGCGCCATGCCGGGCGGCGATCTGGATGGCGGCGAGGCCGACGGGGCCACCCGCCCCCAAGACGAGTAGGCGTTGCCCCGGTTGAGTTCTCAGCACGTCCCGGACCGCCTTGAGGGCCGTCAAGCCACCGAGCGCCAGAGCGCAATCTTGCGGATCGGGTGTGTAATCCGGCGGGAAGACCCCGCAGCGGCTCGGCTCGATCGCAAGCATCTCCACGGAGGTTCCGCGTCGGGTGAGGGGCTCCAAACCGAGCACGATGGCAACCCATGAGCCTTCGCCCAAACCGGTGCCATTCGCGTCGACCACCTGACCAATGGCGTCGAAACCGACCTGTTTGGGGAAACCGATCCCGTGGGGGAGACGCCCGTGCATGTATCTCGCGTCGATGCGGCTGACGCAACTCGCCAGCACGCGGACGAGTGCCTGCCCCCGACGCAGGTCCGGAACCGGGCGCTCGATGATTTCGAGGACCTCCGGGCCGCCATGGCGTCGATACTCAACCGCCCACATGGTCATTCCTCTCGCAGAGCAGTGAGGCGGCCAACGCGCACAGCCTGTCCTCGAGTTCCCTGAGCGGAAGATCGGTCAGTGTCAGCCACGCCTGTGCGGCGCCGAGGAGCACCGCCTGGACATCGCCGGCTCCGAGTCCGGCAACAGGGGTGAGATGACTTCTTCTCAGCAGGTCCTCGATCTCGCTGCGTCCCTGCGCCACCACTCCCTGTTGAAGCCGTCTGCTCAACACCGGGTCGTTGGCCATGTCGAGGAGCACCGCCGGCATGACCCGGGCTGCTTCGTCCTTGCCCAGAAAAACACTGACGCGACGCGCCAGCACTCTGCTGGCGTCAGGAATCGTCGGTTCACACTCCAATGCCGGCAGCTCCCGATCATGCATCACGGTTGCGAACACCAGTTCGGCCTTGGTCGGCCAATGTCGGTAGAGGGTTGTCTTGGCCACACCGGAGGCGGCGGCAATTCCTTCAAAGGTCACCCCGCGATAGCCCCGAGCCTCAATGGCGGCGAGCACAGCCGGTCGTACTTTCGACTCGATGTTCATGACACCTCGCTTTCGCTACGCTACGTAGCGTAGCTCTTGGATGGGTGGGCCACAAGAGGGGCCGGCGACTCGCACGGGTGCGGCATCAGGTGGTCCAGCGAGCAGTCGGCTGGCCAGTGTCTGGTCTGCGTCTGGTTGCGGAATTCGTAGATCGGGAGCGGTGACGGGGTCATCGTGTCGCGTGGCGGTGCCGCCGAGGCCGAGGCGGGCCTCATTGGGGGTCTGTTCGTGGTTTGGGGTAGTCGGCTGGTCCTCCTTCAGGCCATGGCCATAGACTTGCGCCGTGACCATGCGCATCACGCCCAGCGTGCTCAACGCCGACCTGTCCGACCTCGCCGGCACCCTCGAGAAGATCCCCAGCAGCGACGCCGTGCATGTCGACATCATGGACAACCACTTCGTGCCGAACATGACCTTCGGCCTGCCGGTCGTCGAGGCCCTGCGCCGACGCACCGCGCTGCCCATGGACATTCACCTCATGGTCGACAACCCCGACAGCTACGCGCCGCAGTTCGCCGAGATCGGCTGCGAGTCGGTCACCTTCCACGTCGAGGCCTCCGGCGCCCCGATCCGGCTGACCCGCGAGCTGCGCCGGCTCGGCGCCCGCGCCTCCATGGCCCTCAAACCGGCCACCCCGATCGAGCCCTACGCCGACATGCTCGGCGAACTCGACCAGGTGCTGCTCATGACCGTCGAACCGGGCTTCGGCGGCCAGAAGTTCCTCGACCTCGTGCTGCCCAAGATCAGGCGCACCCGTCGGCTCGTCGCCGCCACCGGCCAGGACATCTGGATCCAGGTGGACGGGGGAGTCAGCGTCGAGACGATCGGCCGCTGCGCCGAGGCCGGCGCCGACGTCTTCGTCGCGGGCACCGCGGTCTTCCGCGCCGACGACCCCGACCAGATGGTGCGCCAGCTGCGCGAGCAGGCCACCGCGGCCTGCGCCCACTGAACCGTCAGCAGCCTTCCGGGCCGCCCAGCGGGTGAGCGGCCCCAACCACCAGGTTTGCGAACGGTTCTCAACCGGAGGGGATATCCTGGTGCGGTGAGCACACCGAACCCATCCCTCGACCAGGACACCATCGCCGCGCTGACCGAGCGCTTCGCCGCCGACCCGGCCGCCCGGATCGCCCAGAACGCCGTCGCCACCACCGACATCGACACGATCAGCCTCGACCGGGCCGTCGTCGCCTCGATCGACCCCAGCGTCTCGAACCGGGTGGACAGCTGGAGCGCCGCCAACCAGAAGAAGTCCGGCCGCTGTTGGCTGTTCAGCGGCCTCAACCTGCTGCGCAGCGGCGTCATCGACCGGCTCAACCTCGAACCGGACTTCGAGTTCAGCCAGGCCTATCTGCACTTCTGGGACAAGCTCGAGAAGGCCAACTGGTTCTGCACCTCGATGATCGAACTGGCCGACCGCGAGCTCGACGACCGCACCGTCCACCAGCTGCTCGCCGACCCGATCGGCGACGGCGGCCAGTGGGACATGTTCGTCTCCCTCGTCACCAAGTACGGCGTCGTCCCCAAGTACGCGATGCCCGAGACCTTCTCCAGCTCGAACACCGGCTCGATGAACGCCCAGCTCGAACAGATCCTGCGCCGCGGCGCCCTCATCGTCCGCGAGGCCACCGCACAGGGCCGCGGCGAGCAGGCCCGCCGGGAGATCCTCGAACAGGTCCACCGCGTGCTGTGCATCCACCTGGGCACCCCGCCGGCCCGCTTCCTGTGGCAGTACCGCGACAAGGACAAGAACTTCGTGCGCGGCGGCGAGCTCACCCCGGCCCAGTTCGCCGCCCAGGTGCTCACCGTCGACGTCGACGACTACGTCTGCCTGGTCAACGACCCGCGCCCGAGCAGCGGCTACAACCGCATGCTCACCGTCGACCACCTCGGCAACGTCGTGGGCGGGCGCCCGGTGCGCTACCTCAACGTCGAGATCGACGTCATCAAACAGCTCGCAGCCCAGATCATCTGCGACGGCCAGCCGGTCTGGTTCGGCTGCGACACGGTCCCGCAGTCCGACCGGGAGCGGGGCATCTGGGACGCCCGGCTGCACGACTACGAGGGCGTCTACGGCATCGACATGTCCACGACGAAGGCCGAACGCATGGTCAGCGGCCAGTCCGCCATGACGCACGCCATGGTGCTCACCGGCGTCGACCTGCTCGACGGCGTCCCGCGCCGCTGGCGGGTCGAGAACTCGTGGGGCGACGAGAAGGCCGACAAGGGCTTCTGGACGATGAACGACTCCTGGTTCGCCGAGTACGTCTACGAGGTCGCAGTGCCGCGCCGGCTCCTGTCGGCGGAGCTGGCCGCCGTCCTCGACACCGAGCCGGTCGTACTGCCCCTGTGGGACCCGATGGGCGCCCTCGCCTGACCGGACCCCTCGAAGACACCGGGACCCGGGGTGCGCGCCCCGGGCTCAGGCGTCACCGAACCCGACTGCCCGCCAGGCACGGGCCCCGGCACCACGGTGGTCAGCCGGTGCGATCTGCACCCCGGTCACGGGCGCCGCGGGGTTCCGGCCGGACGGCAGGCACGGCTCAGCCGGCCCGCCCCGGGCCTTCGGACCCGGGCAGGAAGGCCCCTCACAGATTGCGCCGGCGCAGATAGCGCTGGAACTCGGCAGCCAGGGTGTCGCCCGTCGTGTCGGGCAGCTCCTCGGCGTCCTGCTGCTCCTCGAGGTCGCTGATGTACTCGGCGACGTCCGGGTCGTTGCTGGCCAGCTCGTTGACCCCGCGCTCCCAGGCCTGCGCCAGCTCGGGGATCTCGCCCGGGTCGAGCGCCTCGTCGACGAGGTCCTCGACCCTCGTCAGCAGGCTCAGCGTCGCCTTCGGGCTCGGGGGCGTGGCGACGTAGTGCGGCACCGAGGCCCACAGCGTCACGCAGGTCAGGCCGACCCGCTCGCAGGCGTCCGCCAGCACGCCGACGATACCGATCGGGCCCTCGTAGTCGCTCGGGGCGATACCGAGTTCCCTCGTCAGGACGCCGTGGCTGGACGAGGCGTTGACCGGCAGCGGCCGCGAGTGCGGCGAGTCGGTGAGCATGGCCCCCAGGATGACGACGAGCTCGGGCTCGACCGAACGGATCGCCGAGATGAGCCCTTCGCAGTACGAGCGCCAGTGCATGTTCGGTTCGGGGCCCGAGATGAGCAGTGCGTCGCGGTGCGGCAGATGGCACAGCGAGATCTCGGTGGCCGGCCAGCTGATCTTCGGCTCGTCGTCGATGAGCTCGACGCGCGGGCGGGTGGCCTGGAAGTCGTAGTACTCCTCCGAGTCGAGGCGGTGCCACAGCTCGGTCGGGTAGGTGCTCGCGAGATGCCTGATGACGCCAGTGGCGGCATCCGCGGCGTCGTTCCAGCCCTCGAAGGCGGCGATCACGACGGACGGCATGCGCGTCTCAGCTGACTCGGCCATGCCTCAAGGGTAATGACCGGCTCCAACGCCGCGCCGCTCCTGCCGCGTGTTGGCGGGCCGGGGCCGGCGGCGCGCCTTGGACCGTCACGCGGCGTTCGCCAGATGTGCGCCGGCAGGGAACAGCCGCCGCACCCGCATACGCTTGGGCGGGTGGATGCGTTGAGTTTGCGAGAGGCCCTGGCCGCCCGAGTCCTCGTCGGGGACGGCGGCATGGGCACGATGCTGCAGAACTGGGACCTGACGGGCGCCGACTTCGACGGCGCCGAGGGCTGCAACGAGATGCTCAACGTCACGCGACCCGATGTGGTGCGTTCGGTCCACGACGGCTACCTGGCGGCCGGCTCCGACATCATCACGACCAACACCTTCGGCTGCAACTGGGCGAACCTGTCCGAGTACGGCTGCTACGACCGCATCGGCGAGCTGGCGGCAGCCGGCGCCCGTCTCGCCCGCCAGGCCGCCGACGAGGCGCCCGGCCGGCGCTGGGTGAGCGCATCGGTGGGTCCCGGCACCAAGCTGCCGAGCCTGGGGCAGGTCGACTTCGCCACCCTCGTCGCCGCCTACGAGGCCCAGCTCGACGCGATGATCGGCGAGGGCGTCGACGCCATCCAGCTCGAGACCTGCCAGGACCTGCTGCAGGCCAAGGCCGCGGTCATCGCCGCCAGGCACGCCTGCGCCAGGGCCGGGGTGGACCTGCCCATCATCGTCTCGGTGACCGTCGAGACCACGGGCACGATGCTCGTCGGCAGCGAGATCGCCGCCGCCCTCGTCGCCCTCGAACCGCTCGGCATCGACATGATCGGCATGAACTGCGCCACGGGGCCGGCCGAGATGCGCGAGCACCTGCGCACCCTGTCGGCCCACGCCCGCTGCGGCCTCATGGCCATGCCGAACGCCGGGATGCCCGAGATCACCCTGACCGGCGCCCGCTACCCGCTGAGCCCCGGTGAACTCGCCGAGAGCCTGCTGGAGTACACCCAGGACTTCGGGCTGGGACTCGTCGGCGGGTGCTGCGGCACCACACCCGAGCACATCGCCGCCCTGCGCGAGGCGATCGGCGCCGACCGCCCGGTCGCCGGCCGGCGGCCGGAACACCTCAACGCCGTCTCCAGCCTCTACGCGCCCACCGAGCTGAGGCAGGACACCAGCTACCTGTCCGTGGGGGAGCGCACCAACGCCAACGGCTCCAAGGCCTTCCGCGAGAAGATGCTCGCCGGCGACCTGGACGGCTGCGTCGAGATCGCCCGCGCCCAGACCCGCCAGGGCGCCCACGTGGTGGACCTGTGCGTCGACTACGTCGGACGCGACGGCAGGCAGGACATGGCCGCCCTGGCCTCCCGCTTCAGCACCGACGTGACGCTGCCGGTCATGATCGACTCCACCGAGCCCGAGGTGATCCGCGCCGGGCTGGAGCACCTGGCCGGGCGCGCCATCATCAACTCGGTCAACTTCGAGGACGGCGACCGCCCGGACTCGCGGATCAACCAGGTCATGCCGCTGGTCGCCGAGCACGGCGCCGCCGTCGTCGCCCTGACCATCGACGAGGAGGGCCAGGCCCGCACCGCCGAGTGGAAGCTCCGCGTCGCCGAGCGCCTCATCGCCACGCTCACCGAGGACTGGGGCATGGACGAGGCGGACATCCTCGTCGACTGCCTCACCTTCCCGATCGCCACCGGACAGGAGGAGACCCGCCGCGACGGCATCGAGACCATCGAGGCCATCCGTGAGCTCACCAGATGCCACCCGCGCGTGCACACCACGCTCGGGATCTCGAACATCTCCTTCGGCCTCAGCCCGGCGGCGCGGGTCGTGCTCAACTCGGTCTTCCTGCACGAGGCGCTCGGCGCCGGCCTGGACTCCGCCATCGTCCACGCCGCGAAGATCATGCCGATGGACCGCATCCCCGACGAGCAGCGCGAGGCGGCCCTCGACCTGCTCTACGACCGCCGCAGCGCCGGCTACGACCCGCTGACCCGGATGCTCGAACTCTTCGAGGGCGTCTCGGCGGCCGACGTGCGGGCCGGCCGGGCGGCCGAGCTCGCGGCCCTGCCGCTGCCCGAGCGGCTGCACCGGCGCATCGTCGAGGGCGAGGCCGACGGGATGACCGCCGACCTCGACGAGGCCCTGGCTACCCGCGAGCCGCTCGACATCATCAACAACGACCTGCTGGGCGGCATGAAGGAGGTCGGCGAGCTCTTCGGCTCGGGCCGCATGCAGCTGCCCTTCGTCCTGGCCTCCGCCCAGACGATGAAGCAGGCCGTCGCCCACCTCGAGTCGTTCATGGACGCCGCCGAGGGGCCCGACAAGGGCACCCTCGTGCTCGCCACGGTCAGGGGCGACGTCCACGACATCGGCAAGAACCTGGTCGACATCATCGTCTCGAACAACGGCTACAAGGTCGTCAACCTGGGCATCAAGCAGTCCATCGACGAGATCATCGCCGCCGCCGAGGCCAACGACGCCGACGCCATCGGCATGAGCGGCCTGCTCGTGAAGTCGACGATGGTCATGCGCGACAACCTCGCCGAACTCGACCGGCGCGGCCTCGCCGGGAAGTACCCGGTACTGCTCGGCGGCGCCGCCCTGACCCGGGGCTTCGTCGAGCACGACCTGGCGAGCACGTTCAGCGGCCAGGTGCGCTACGCCAAGGACGCCTTCGAGGGGCTGGCGCTCATGGAGACGGTCATGGCCGTCAAGAACGGCGACCCGGACGCGGCGCTGCCCGCCCCCCGCGAACGCCGCGTCCCGGTCAGGTCGGGACCGGCGCCCGAACCCGCCCCCGAACGCTCACTGATTACCAGGCCCGTCCCCGGCGGTGTCGACGTGCCGCCGGCCCCGTTCTGGGGCACCCGCGTGGCCAAGGGCATCGGCCTGGACGAGATCGTCGCCTGGCTCGACGAGCGGGCCCTGTTCCGCGGCCGCTGGGGGCTGAAGGCCGACGACGACCGCTCCTACGAGGACGTCGTGGCAACCGACGGCACACCGCACCTGCGTGCCTGGCTCGACCGGATCAGGGCCGAGCAGTGGGCCGTGCCGGGCGTCGTCTACGGCTACTTCCCCTGCTGGAGTGCCGGGGGCAGCCTCCACGTCGTCGACCCGGCCCGCCCCGGCGATCTCGACGCCGTCGTGGCGAGCTTCGAGTTCCCCCGGCAGAGCCGAGAGCCGTGGCTGTGCCTGGCGGACTTCTTCCGCGACCGCGCCGAGGCCGAACGGTTCGGCCCCGACACGCTGGGCCTGCAGCTCGTCACGGTGGGGCCGCGGCTGTCGCAGGCCACCGGGGCCCTGTTCGAGTCCGACTCCTACCGCGACTACCTGGAGCTGCACGGCCTGTCGGTGCAGCTGGCCGAGGCCCTCGCGGAGCTGTGGCACCACCGTGTGCGCGTCGAACTGGGCATCGCCGCGGCCGACGAGGACGTCGCCGCGGTGCTGCGCCGCCAGGACTACCGCGGCGAGCGCTTCAGCCTCGGCTACGGCGCCTGCCCCGACCTGGGTCAGCGCCGGATCATCCGGGAGCTGCTGCGCCCGGAGCGCATCGGTGTCGAGCTGAGCGCCGAGCACCAGCTGCACCCGGAGCAGTCGACCGACGCGATCGTCCTGACGCACCCGCAGGCCGGCTACTTCAACGTCCGCTGAGGGGCGGGGCCTGCGCCGGGGCTCTCCGCGCTCAGCCCCCGCAGGCCTGGATGGGGTTCGCGGACCACGCGAAGACCGTCGTTGCCGACGTGCACAGCTCACTGGTGGCCTTCCCCGAGGTCATCGGTCGGCCGTGCCCGAAGACCCGAGAGGAGTCGGCGCCGAGGAGCCGGGACAGGGTGCTGGGCGTCGTGTCGGTGACGATCTTCGTGTCATCGGGGTCGGCGCCGGCATCGGTGGCGGCCTGGCGGAAGGCCTCCTCGCGGGCCAGCACGGCGTCGGCCAGGTGTTTGTCGACGGCGGTCTTGGCGTCGAACAGGTAGGCGCCCAGCTCGTCGCGGATCACGTCGGTGCTGATGCCGCGGTTGTCGGCGACCCACTGGACGAAGACGTCGTACTCGCGGGCGATGCCGTTGGTGTAGGTGGCCCGCTCCTCCTCGGTCATGTCACGGAAGGGGTTGCCGAAGTCCTTGGCGGTGCCCTGGGTCAGGTAGAACTGCTCGATCGACTCCGCCGAGACACCGCCGGAGAGGATGCCGTTGTCGATCTGGGTGACGCCGCTGTAGTGGGCGAACGGGCCCATGATGACGCCGATCGAACCGATGAGGGTGCCCTGGTCGGCGTAGATGTGGTCGGCGCCGGCCATCGCGTACATGCCGCCCGAGGCCGAGGTGCCCGTGACATAGGCGATCACGGGGTGCCCGGTGCGCTCCCGGTAGCGCTCGGCGGCCATGGCGATGGCGCGGGAGCCGGGAATCGTGCCGCCCGTGGTGTTCATGAGCAGGAGCAGCCCGTCGGCGTCATCGGCCTCGAGACCGTCGATGATGTCGGCCACGTCGTAGCCGTAGGTCGTGCTCGTGTACAGCGAACTGGTGGACTCCCCGCTCGTCGCGATCGTGCCGGTCACCTCGATGGCGCGCAGCGTGTGCGAGGCGCCGGGCTCACCCCAGATCGTCTTCGTCGTCGAGGTGTCGGCACTCGTATTCGCGCTGCCCGGACGGGCCAGGGCCAGCATCGCGACCAGCCCGAGGATGTTCAGCAGGGTCAGCGCGCACACGACCGCGCCGGCACCGAGGGCGGCGCCGGCACCCGCGCCGAAGCCCCGCTTGAAGCTCGACGGTCTCGGCTGGCCGACGACCGGCAACGGCCCGGGCGGGGGATAGGGCAGCTCGGGTGCCGGGCCGGTCGGGGCGGGCCGGTCGCTGTCCGGGGTCTGCCTGGGGACGGTCCTCGTGCTGTCCTGCTCGGGGGCTGGGTCGGTGCCCTCGGATGTGCTCACAGCGGCTCCTTCGTCTCGTGAGACTCGATGCCGGCAGGTTAACCGCCGTCGCCGGGTGCAGGCCATGTTCCAGGCCAGCATGCGCCGGGTTCTGCCTGCCCGGCGGCTTGGGTGCGCCAAGGATGAGCTGAGAGAATCGACGCCGTGACTTCCGCGCTCAGCAGACCAGCCGCCACCGGGCTCGCCCTCGAGGCCGTGCTGTGGGACTTCGACGGCACCCTGGTGAACACCGAGCCGATGTGGTTCGCCGCCGAGACCGAGTACATGACGAGCCGCGGCGCGCCGTGGCCGGCCGAGGAGGCCCGCAGCTACGCCGGGGCGGCGTGGACGACCTCGGGGCAGGCCATGCGCGACCGGCTCGTCGAGTACGGCACCGACCCGGCACTGACCGCCTGGGACGTCTACGACGGGGTCACCGACGTCGTCGTGGAGCGCCTGCTCTCGGAGGGGACGCCCATGCCCGGCGTGCTGGAGCTGCTGGAACGGACCTGCGCGGCCGGTATCCCGAACGCCATCGTCTCGGCCAGTCAGGCCAGGCTCATCGAGGCGGGCCTGAGGGTGCTCGGCGTCGCCGACATGTTCGCGGCCGTCGTCGCCGGCCCCATGGTCGCCAACGGCAAACCGGCCCCGGACGGCTACCTGCTCGCCACCCGCATGCTCGACGTCCGCCCGCATCGCTGCGTCGTCCTGGAGGACTCGCCGACCGGCTGCGAGTCGGGCCAGCGCGCCGGCGCCCAGGTGATCGGGGTGCCCTCGGTGGTGTCCCTGCCGGCCGTCGCCGGTCAGCTGCGCCGCGCCTCGCTGGAGGGCCTGGGCGTCGACGAGCTCGACCGGGCCGTCCGCGAGCACCTGGCCGAACCCATCGCCGAGGGCAACACCGGCGGCTGAGCCGCGGCGGCAGGTCCGGCAGCCGGCGGCGAATCGGGCCGGGCCGGCCCCGGCCGGGCCGATGGGCGCCGTCGAGCAACTAGTCTTGGCATCCGGTCCCGCCCGGTGGGGCCGTCGAACCACGAGAGGCGTCCATGAGCATCGATCCAGCCGACCTGTCCGGCGTCCGCCGCGGGCCGCTCCGCGCCGGCGAACGGGTGAGCCTCGCCGACATGAAGGGGCACCGCCACACGCTGCTGCTCGCCGAGGGCGGGGTCTTCCACACGACGAAGGGCGCCCTCGCCCACGACGACATCATCGGCCGGCCGCAGGGCATCGTCGTGAGCACCGTCGGCGGCCTGGAGTTCACCGTCTTCCGTCCGCTGCTGCACGAGTACACGGTCTCGATGCCGCGCGAGGCGGCCGTCATCTACCCGAAGGACGCCGCCCAGATCGTGCTGTGGGCCGACGTCTTCCCCGGCGCGCGCGTCCTGGAGTCCGGTGTCGGCTCCGGCGCCCTGAGCCTGTACCTGCTGCGCGCCATCGGCCCGACCGGCACGCTGCACTCCTACGAACGCCGCGAGACATTCGCCCAGGTGGCTCGGGGCAACGTCGAGGAGTTCCTCGGCGGCCCGCATCCCGGCTGGACCATCACCGTCGGAGACCTCGCCGAGACGATCAGCGACGAACCCGTCGACCGGGCGATCCTCGACATGCTGCGCCCCTGGGACTGCATCGACGCCGTCTCCGAACGCCTCGTGCCCGGCGGCCTGCTGTGCTGCTACGTCACGACGACCACCCAGATGGGGCGGGTCGCCGACCAGCTGCGCCACCACGGCGGCTTCACCGAGCCGGTGATCACCGAGACCACCGTGCGCGAATGGCACGCCGAGGGCCTGGCGATCCGGCCCGGTCACGGCACGAGCGCCCACACCGGGTTCCTCCTCCTCAGCCGGCGCATGGCCCCCGGCGTCCAGGCCCCGGTGAAGAAGCGGCGTCCCGCGCCGGGCGCCTACGGGCCCGACTACCACGGCCCCGTCCCGCGCAACGTCGCCGCCGAGCACCTCGAGGCGAACCGGCAGCGCGCCGCCGACGACTCCGAGCAGATCTCACCGTCGATCCGCAAGGCGCTGCGCCGCCGCGGCCACTGAGGCACGCCCGATAGGCTGAGAACGATGATCCACCACGCCAGTCCCAACGACCCGGGTCAGTTCTGGGTCCGGGCGAACGAGTCCTTCGCCGATCTGCTCGCCCGGACCAGCCCGGGCACCCTCCCGCACCCGGCCCAGGGCGAGCAGCTCGCCGCCCGGGGAACGACCGTGCTCGCCGTCGTCCACGCCGACGGCGTGCTCATGGCGGGTGACCGCCGCGCCACCCAGGGCAACCAGATCGCCCAGCGCGACATCCGCAAGGTCTTCGCCGCCGACGAGAGCACGCTGATCGGCATCGCCGGATCGGCCGGTTTCGCCGTCGACCTGGCCAAGCTGTTCGGTGTGGAACTGGCCCACTACGAGAAGATCGAGGGCACCCCGCTCAGCTTCAGCGGCAAGGCCAACCGGCTGGGCGGCCTCATCCGCGACCACCTCGGCCTGGCCATGCAGGGCTTCGTCGTCGTGCCGCTGCTCGCCGGCTGGGACGCGCGGACCGGCAGCGGACGGATCATGGGCTACGACGCCACCGGCGGCCACTACGAGGAGGAGTCCTTCGCCTGCATCGGCTCCGGCGCGGCCTTCGCCCGCGGCTCCCTGAAGAAACTCCACCGGCCGGGTCTCGGCAAGGAGCGGGCCGCCATGATCGCCCTTCAAGCCCTGTTCGACGCCGCCGACGACGACTCGGCAACCGGTGGCCCCGACATCGTGCGCGCCATCTACCCGACCATCGCCTCCGTCGGCCCCGACGGGCTCGACGAGTGGACGCCCGAGCAGGTCGGTGAACTCGTCACCGCCATGATCGAGCAGCGCAGGACGGACCCGGACGGTGCGGGGGAGGAACCGCGATGAGCATGCCGTTCTACGTCTCGCCCGACCAGATGATGAAGGACCGGGCCGACTTCGCCCGCAAGGGCATCGCCCGCGGGCGCTCGGTCATCGCCATGCGGTGCGCCGACGGCATCGTCCTGGTCGCCGAGAACTCCTCGGGCAGCCTGCACAAGATCTCCGAGGTCTACGACCGGATCGCCTTCGCCGCCGTCGGCCGCTACAACGAGTTCGAGGCGCTGCGGGTGCAGGGCATCCGCTACGCCGACCTGCGCGGCTACGCCTACGACCGCGCCGACGTGAGCGCGCGCGGCCTGGCGAACTCCTACGCGCAGCTGCTCGGCACGTCCTTCAGTTCCGGCACCGACAAGCCCTTCGAGGTGCAGCTGTGCGTCGCCGAGCTGGGGGCCGAGTCCGGGCTGGACCGCCTGTTCGTCATCAACTTCGACGGCTCGATCACCCAGGCCGAGGACTTCACCGTCATGGGCGGCCACGCCGAACCCATCGCCCGGGCCCTGCAGAGCAGTTACGACGTGGACGGTTCCCTCGCCGAGGCGCTGCGGTCCGCCGTCGCCGCGCTGCGCACCGACGGTGCCGTGAGCATCGGCGAGCTGGAGGTCGGCCTGCTCGACCGTTCCCGACTGGACCGCCGCCGCACCTTCGTGCGCCTGGACGACCAGCGCGTCGCCGAACTGGTGGGGGACGAGGACTGATGGCGCCGAAGCATCCCGACGCCGAGGCGCTGAGCCCCACCGTCATCATCGGTACCGGCCTCATCGGCGCCTCGATCGGCTGCGCGCTCACCGAGGCTGGCGTGGACGTGCGGCTGCGCGACCGCTACCGCTCCCATGCCGTCGTCGCCGCCGGGGTCGGTGCCGGCTCCGTGGAGGCGCCCATGGCGACCAAGGTCCGGCTCGTCGTCGTGGCCGTCCCCCCGGCCGTCGTCGCCCCCACCGTCGCCCAGGCCATCAAGCACTACCGCAACGCCACCGTCACCGACGTGGCGAGCGTCAAGCAGCCGATCCTTGCCGACCTGGAGGCCATGGGCACCGACCTGCGGCGCTACGTCGGCTCGCACCCGATGGCCGGCTCCGAGCTGTCCGGTCCGCTCACCGCCCGCCCGCGCCTGTTCGTCGACCGCACCTGGGTGCTCGCCGAGGGCACCGGATCGGCGGAGGCCGTCGAGACGGCGGAGAAACTCGTCGGCATCTGCGGCGCCCGGCTCGTGCGGCGCGCTCCGGCCGACCACGACCGCGCCGTCGCCGAGACCAGCCACGTGCCGCAGATCATGAGTTCGCTCACCGCGGCCCGCCTCGCCGACGTGCCGCCCGAGGACCTGCGCCTGGCCGGGCAGGGCGTCCGCGACGTCACCCGCATCGCCAACTCCGACCCCGCCCTGTGGCGCCAGATCATCAGCGGCAACCGCGCCGAGATCTCCACCCAGCTCAAGGCGATCCGGGACGATCTCGACCGGCTCATCGCCGGCCTGGACGACATCAAGACCATCGGCGAGCTCATCGCCCGCGGCCGCAGCGGCGTCGCCGCGCTGCCCGGCAAGCACGGCCGGCCGGCCAGCACGACCCTCGAGCACGTCACCGTCGAGATCCCCGACGCACCCGGCGCGCTGGCCAGGCTCTTCGTCGACATCATGGGCCAGGGCGTCAACGTCGAGGACCTGTCCATCGAGCACGGCTACGACCGGGACGTCGGCTACCTGTCGATCACCGTCGAGGCCGAGCAGGCGCAGGACCTGCGGGAGGCGATGGGCGAGAAGGGCTGGACCCTGCGGTCCTGAACGCCCCCGGATCAGGGCCCGGTACCGTCCGAGACCTGCGTGGCGTTTTGTCGACTTGTCAGCCGGTCGATGTGCGCGCGGCGCCGCATGGCCCTAACCTGGGTGCGGCCGATGACCCGACCTGGCGCGGCCGCAGAACGAGCAAGGAGCACACGCCCCATGGCCCAGGACAACGAACTCGTCATCGCCATCGACGGGCCCAGCGGGGCCGGCAAGTCGTCGACCGCCAGGGGAGTGGCCACCCGGCTCGGGCTGGACTATCTCGACACCGGCGCGATGTACCGGGCCATGAGCTGGGCGTGCCTGGTCGGCGGCATCGACATGACCAGCCCGGAGGCCATGCTGGAGCGCGCCGGGAACGCCGATCTGCGGATGGTGCTCGACCCCGCCGATCCGCGCGTCGTCGTCGACGGCCACGACGTCACCGCCGCCATCCGTGAACCGGTCATCGCCGAGCAGGTCAGCGCGGTGGCCGGCGTCATCCCGATCCGCGAGCTGCTCACCGCCCGGATGCGCCGCATCATCGCCGACTCGGCCAGGATCGTCGCCGAGGGCCGCGACGTCACCACGGTCGTGTGGCCGCAGGCCCAGCTGCGCCTCCTCATGGTGGCCGACCCGGCCGCCCGCATCGCCCGCCGCGAGGCCGAGCTGGCCGGCGCCGCCGGGCACGAACGGGTCGTCTCGTCGATCGTCGACCGGGACCGCAAGGACTCGGCCGTCAGCCAGTTCGAGACCCCCGCCGAGGGCGTCAGGCTGCTGGACACCACGCACCTGGGCCTCGACGAGGTCATCGGGACGGTCATCGCGATGGTGCCGGGGGCCACGAGCTGAAGGATCACTCCCGGCCGCGCTGCGGGGCGGTGCGCCCGGCCGAGCAGGCGAGCGCGTGCGGTGAGGCCGATACCGGCGGGGGAACCGCAGCCGACCCCGTTCCGGTCGCCTGGCGCCCTCATCGCCGTCTCCTGGCGTGAACCGCGCCCGGGCCCGGACGGTGCGCACCTGCGCACCGTCCCCGCCTGGGCCATGCCTCACAGCGGCCGCACCGGCTGCCGCAGGACGGTCTTGAGCCTCTCCGGGGCGACCCTTCGCGCGTCGCTCAAGTAGATCTCGTGGTGGCGGCGTTCATCGGTGAGATCGAGGGCATAGCCCCGGGTCTCGGCGAACTCGTGCAGGAGAGCCATGGTCGCGGGCTCCTCGTCGTAGGGGCCGACGTGCAGGCACTGCACGCACAATCCCTCGTCGAGCGTCAGGAACTGCGCCCTGGAGAAGTCCATCCCCTTCTTGCGCGTCGCCTCGTCGACCGCCCAGGCGAACTCGTCGGCGGTGACGAACTCGGGCAGCCGGATGGCCGATGTCCACTCGAAATCCGCCTTGCGGGCAAGATCGACCTCAGCGACGCCCTCCTGCCACCAGAAGCCCTCCAGCGGGGGCACCACGAAATCGAAGTAGCCCTCGATCCGATGGTCACCCATCTTGCTCATCTTGACGGTGAACGCGATGGCGTACAGGATGTCGATGGCTTCCTTGTAGTCGCCGCCCTCGACGTTCGGATCCCCCTTGCCGCGCACCGCGACGAAGTTCATCGGCGGTACCGTGACGATCCCCGGCCTTCTCGGTGGAAGGTAGAACTCCTTGTACTCCTTCTTGTAGTCGAACGCCATGACGCCCCCTTCTCGATCCCCCCATTCGCCACACCCCGACGGTGTGTGCGCTCACCCTTGGCTCACCCCTGACCCGCCAACGAAGAGGGGTCGGAGTCTACCGACCCGGGTCGTGCACCACCAATCGCGTGCCCACCGGAACCGGCGGCTCCGCCACCCTGGTGCTGGCGAGGAACCCGGCCACGGCCCGGTTCAGGGCCGCCGTCCCTGCCCGGGGTCCGCCGGGCAGGCCCGCCGCTGGGGATGACCGGCAGGATCCGAGCGCATCGGGGAACGAGACGGAGCCGGCAGCCAGACACGGCCCTGCCCGCTCACGCATCCGGTTTCCCCGACCAAGTAGTTTTGAGGTCATGTCCGAACCCACGTCTGAAGCAGCAGCGCCCTCCCGTCCCGTCGTGGCGGTCGTCGGGCGGCCGAACGTGGGCAAGTCCACCCTCGTCAACCGCATCCTCGGCCGCCGCGAGGCCGTCGTCCAGGACACCCCGGGCGTCACCCGGGACCGGGTCAGCTACGACGCGGAGTGGGCCGGGCGCGAGTTCGTGCTCGTCGACACCGGCGGCTGGGTCCCGGACACCGAGGGCATGGGCGCCATGATCGCCGAGCAGGCCGAGATGGCCATCTCGCTGGCCGACGCCGTGCTGTTCGTCGTCGACGCCACCGTCGGCACCACGGACGAGGACGAGGCCGTCGTCCGGGTCCTGCGCCGCTCCCGCAAACCCGTCGTCCTGGCCGCCAACAAGGTCGACGCCCCGCAGTTCGAGGCCGACGCCGCAGCCATGTGGAACCTCGGCCTGGGCGAGCCCCATCCGGTCTCGGCGCTGCACGGGCGCGGCTCGGGCGAGCTGCTCGACCACCTGCTCGACGTGCTGCCCGAGCAGCCCGCCGCACCCCTGGCCGACGAGGACTCCGGGCCGCACCGCATCGCCATCGTCGGCAAGCCGAACGTCGGCAAGAGCTCCCTGCTCAACAAGCTGGCCCGCTCCGAGCGCTCCGTCGTCTCCGAGGTGTCGGGCACCACCGTCGACCCCGTCGACGAGCTCGTCGAGATCGACGGCGAACCCTTCCGGCTCATCGACACCGCCGGCATCCGCCGCCGCGTCAAGGAGGCCAGCGGCTCGGAGTACTACGCCTGGCTGCGCACCCAGGCGGCCATCGAGCGCGCCGAGATCTGCGTCGTCGTCATCGACGCCGCCGAGCCCGTCAGCGAGCAGGACCTCAAGATCCTCTCGGGCGTCGAGGAGGCCGGCCGCGGCCTGGTCATCGCCTTCAACAAGTGGGATCTCGTCGACGAGGAACGCCAGCGCTACCTGGCACGCGAGATCGAACGCGATCTGCAGGCCTGGGCCTGGGCGCCCACCGTCAACATCTCGGCGCTGACCGGCCGTGGCGTGCAGCGCCTGGCCAGGGCCGTCGACACCGCCCTGGAGGGCTGGCAGACCCGCATCCCCACCGGCAGGCTCAACGCCTTCCTGGGCCGCATCGTCGCCGCCAACCCGCACCCGGTACGCGGCGGCAAGCAGCCCCGCATCCTGTTCGGCACCCAGGCGCAGAACCGCCCGCCCACCTTCATCCTGTTCACCTCCGGTCAGCTGGACGCCGGCTACGTCCGTTTCGTGGAGCGCCGCCTGCGCGAGGAGTTCGGTTTCGCAGGCTCCCCGGTGCACATCGAGGTGCGCGCCCGCGCCAAGCGCAAGGACCGCTGAGCAGGTTCCGCCGCTGCGGCGAGGATGCGAGCAGGCCACCTGCCGGTGGACGCCCGGCTGAGTCCCGCCACGTGAGCCCCCTGGCGGGACCGGGCCGCGGATCAGTAGTGGCTGACCACCGTCGTGCCCACCGGCGCGAAATCGTAGACGTACTGGGCGTCGGCGGTCGACATGTTCACGCAGCCGTGCGAGCCGCCCGGGCCGCTCCAGCCGAACGAGGGCTGCCAGGGTGCGGCGTGCAGGGCGTACGAGCCGTAGAAGTAGCTGACCCACTGCACATTGGGTGCGGTCCAGGTGGTGCCGTCGTCGTTGGTGCCGGTCATCGTCTGGGACTGGTACTTCAGGTACACCTGGAACGTGCCGGTGACGGTCTCCATGCCGGGCCGGCCGGGCACCATGAGCATCGTGGCCTGCGGGTCGGCACCGATGTAGGCGGTGACGGTGTTGTTGCTGAGGTTGATGTCGAGCCAGTGCTCGCCCGGTGCCGCGGGGTGGGCGAGGTTCTCGGCGCCGTCCGCGACGACCGTGTCGTCGTTCTGCGCCTCGACGCTGTCATAGGTGAAGGTGCCGGAGTAGGGCCGGCCTGCGGTGAGCGTGTCGAGGAGCTGCCGGGTGATCTCGTCGACATTGTTGACGGACAGGCCGTCCGTGCCCTCAACGGTGACGCGGAGCACCTCGCCGGAGGAACTCACCAGGCGGGTGCCGTTCACCGGTTCGACGTTGGTGCTCGCAGCGGCACCGCCAACCCATGCGGACACGCTGTCCTCGTCGAGCCCGGGGCTCGCTGCAAGATGACCGTCCTGACCGGTGAGGACAACCCAGGACGCCTTGTCGGCCATGGTGGCCGCGATGACGACACCGTCCGTGCCGGTCACCTGGACCTCGGGGGCGATGAGCGTGTTGGCGGCCTCGGCCGTGGACTGCGCCTGCTCCGTGGTGACGGCTGGATCGGTCTCGGTGAGTTCCATCGCCAGCGACCGCTCGCTCAGCGACCGGCCGGCCTCGGCCGCCAACTCCGTGACGGCGCTCATGTCGTAGCCGCGGCCCTTCTCACCGGGCGAGACGACGAAGGCGGCGTCCGGCGCGGAGAACGTGACCGACGCGTCCTTCGCGGTCGCGCCGTGCTGGGCGGCCAGCTCCTCGAGGAATGCCTGCTGCACGCCTTCGTCGACGGTGATGACGGCCGGGACGTCCCTCTTGCGAACGATGGCGGCGAAGCGTGCGGCCACCGAGCCGTTCGCCTCGAAGGCCTCCTCGGTGGTGGCCTGCGCGTCGACGCTGATCCCGAGCTCGGACAGGGAAGCACGGCGATCCTGTCCGTCCATGGTGAGGACGACGGCCAGTTCCTCCGCACGCTGCTCGACCATCTCGTGCACGGCCTCGGCCGACATGCCGTTGATCGACTGGCCCGCGACGCTCGTGCCCGGCAGGCCGCGATCGGCCGTGCGCACCGCGTACCCGACGGCACCCGCCGCGGTGGCGACGGCGATCACCAGCAGCGCGACGAGCAGGCCCGTCCTCTTCCTCGACTTGACTCTGCCCACCGGGGCAGTCTAAGGGATGCGCCCCGGTCGGCCCGGGTGTTCCATTGTGTGGCATGCCGGCCGAGGCGCGGACCGGCTCAGGCCGGTATCTCGGCGGTGGTGACGATGAAGCCGCGCGCCAGGGTGTGGAAGAACACGTTGAACCCGAGGAAGGCCGGCGTCGCATCGGCCCCGATGCCGAGGTGGTCGACGTCCAGGGCGTGGACCGTCAGGAAGTAGCGGTGCGGGCCGTGCCCGGCCGGGGGAGCGGCTCCGACGAAACGGGCACTGCCCGCGTCATTGCGCAGCTGCAGGGCACGATCGGGCAAGCCAGAGCCGGTGTCGTCACCGGCGCCGGCGGGCAGACTCGTGCAGGTGGCGGGGATGTTGGCCACCACCCAGTGCCAGAAACCGGAGCCGGTCGGGGCGTCTGGGTCGTACATGGTGACCGCGTAGCTCTTGGTGCCGGCCGGCGCGCCCGACCAGGACAGCTGAGGCGAGACGTCACCGCCGCCGGGAACGCCCATGAGACCGGACATCTGAGCGAGATCGAGCTTCTGCCCGTCGCGAACAGTCGTGCTGGTGATCGTCAACGGCGGAACGGACTTCATCGTGGCGAAGGGATCGTTTGCTGTCATCTTCGACATCCTCTCGACGTTGGTCATCCAAGGCTACCGTCAACGCTCCCGGGCCGCCCGGACCGGCCCCGGCCACTGCCGTGCCAGGGGCCTAGCCGGGTGCTCCGCTTGACCCCGCAGGGCACTCGACCAGTCGCGTCGCGTCACCATATGGTCACATTCCAAGACAGGCAAGGCTATCCATAGCTACGATGACCTTCACCTCGGTCAATCTGGACCGTTCGAGATCAATGGAGAACACCATGGCCGTTTCACGTCGCCTTCTTCTCGCTGGTGCCGGCGCCGCAGCGGGTGCTGCCGCCCTCAGTGCATGCTCCAGCTCCGATAGCTCTGACACCGCATCGTCCTCTGCAGCGGGCTCGGCGGCCGGTTCCTATCCCGTCACCGTGGTCCACGCCCAGGGGGAGCTGACCCTGGACGCCAAACCCGAGAAGGTCGTCGTCTTCGACCTCGGCGTGCTCGACTCGATGGTCGCCCTCGGCATCGACGGCGCCGTCGCGGGCGTGCCGCAGAACCAGAACACCTACCCCGATGAGCTGTCGAAGTTCGAGAGCGACACGTACACCAATGTCGGTTCCCTCTTCGAACCCGACGTCGAGGCCATCGCCGAGCTCGGCCCTGACCTGGTCATCGTCGCCAACCGTTCCGCGAGCTCCTACGAGGCCCTGGCGGAATCCTTCCCGACGATCGACGCCTCGGCCGTCACCACCGAGTCGAGCGGGGCACCGGCCTCGGGCGGCCCCAGCGCCTCGGATCAGGCCTCCGCGGGCCAGTCCGCGTCCGAGGAGCGTTCCTCCGACCAGGGGCAGCGGCGTGGCGGCGGGGGCCGCGGAGGCGGCGAGGGCGGCGGCCGCAACTCGAGCGTCGAGATGACCGCCTCGCTGAAGAACCTCGCCACCATTCTCGGCACGGCCTTCGGTGTCCAGTCCGAGGGCCAGGCCAAGGTCGACGAGTTCACCTCGGCGGCCGCCGAGATCAAGTCCCTCGCATCCGGCAAGGGCACCGGCCTGGCGCTGCTGACCAACGGAGACGCCGTGTCCGCTCTCGGTGCCGGCTCGCGGCTGGACGTCATCTTCAACGAGTTCGGCGTCACCCCGGCCGTCGAGGACGTCGAGGCCCAGACCCACGGCGAGGCGATCTCCTTCGAGTTCATCGCCGAGGCCAACCCCGACATGCTCTTCGTCCTCGACCGCGCCACGACGATCGGCCAGGAGGGCCAGTCGGCCCAGGAACTGCTCGACAACGACCTGGTCAACGGCACGAACGCCGGCAAGAACGGGAAGATCTTCTACCTGTCCGGAGCCTCCTGGTACATCGTCGGTGCGGGACTGAACAACTCCCTCTCCCAGGCCGCCGAGATCAAGGCCGATCTGGAGAAGTGAGGACCACGTCCCCGGTCCGTACCGGCACGGCTGATGCTGCGCCGGTACGGACCCGCTCCCGTCGGGCCACCATCCTTGCTGGCGCCCTCCTCGTCGTGCTGTCGGTGGGCTCGCTGTTCATCGGCACCCAGCGCCTCAACCCGGCGGATCTGCTGCGTCTCGACGCCGGACAGGTGCACCTGCTGGCTGTCTCACGAGTGCCGCGCACGCTGGCCGCGATCCTGTCCGGCATGTGCGTGGCAGTGGCCGGCTCGGTCATGCAGCTGGCCGTGCGCAACCGATTCGTCTCACCGACGACCGCCGGCACGACCCAGTTCGCGCTCGGCGGCCTGCTCGCGATGGCGATCTGGTTCCCGGCGGCGCCCCTGGTGTGGAAGATGGCCAGCGCCTCCTTGTTCTCGGTGGCAGGCTCGCTGCTGTTCGTCGCACTGCTGCGGGCACTGCCGCGCCGGCGCACCAGCAGCGATGTGACCGTGCCGCTGGTGGGCATGATGCTCGGCGGCATCGTCGAGGCCGTCACGACGTTCTTCGCCTGGCGCCACGACCTGCTGCAGTCACTCGGCTCCTGGACGGTCGGCGATCTGTCCACCGTACTGGCCGGGCGCTACGAGCTGCTGTGGATCGTCGCCGCACTCGTCGCCCTGGTCTACCTCGCGGCCGACCGCCTGACCGTGGCCGGTCTGGGGCGCGAGACCGCCGTCGGACTCGGCCTCGATTACGAACGGACGATCGCGCTCGCCCTCGTCATCGCCTCGGTCACGACGGCCGTCTCGGTCGTCGTCGTCGGCACGCTGCCATTCCTGGGGCTCGTCGTACCGAACATCGCCTCCAGGCTGCTCGGCGACAATCTGCGTCGCACCCTGCCATGGGTGGCGCTGGCCGGGGGAGTGCTGACCCTGGCCTGCGACATCGCCGGGCGCCTCGTGCGCTATCCCTACGAGGTGTCGCTGTCGGTCATCATGGGCGTCATCGGCTCGGCCGGTTTCCTCGTCATCCTGCTGCGGAGCGTGGACCGTGGCTGACCATCTACTCACCGCCGGCGGACCCGCCAAGGCCAAGAGCGCACCGTCACCGAGGCGCCGCGCCCAGAACCGCAACGGCGCGCTGCGCATCGGGATCATCCTGGCCTGCGTCCTGGCGGCCTGCGCGGTCTTCCTGATCGTCGACGCGCGCAATCCCTGGCGCGTGCTGCCCTATCGCGCCCCGAAACTCGGCGCCCTGCTCGTCGTCGGCTGGGCGACCGCCCTGTCGACCGTCATCTTCCAGACCATCACCGGCAATCGCATCCTCACCCCGGCGATCATGGGGTTCGACGCCCTCTACTCGCTCCTTCAGACCCTGCTCATCCTCTTCCTGGGCGGGATCGGCTATGCGTCACTGCCCAGCACGGTGCGTTTCACCATCACCACGGCGATCATGGTGGGCTTCTCGCTGCTGCTGTTCGGCGCGGTGTTCCGGGGCCGACGCTCGGTGACGACCGTCGTGCTGGCGGGCATCATCGTCGGCACCCTGCTGCGCGCCGTCACCACCTTCGTGCAGCGCATCATGGACCCCAGCGACTACCTCATCCTGCAGTCGCGCCTGTTCGCCTCGTTCAACACGGTCGACTCGCGGCTGCTGGTCTTCACGGCCGTCGTCGTCGCGGCCACGACGGTATGGGCCTGGCGCCAGCTGCGTGCTCTCGACGTGATGGCCCTGGGCCGGGACACTGCCGTCGGCCTGGGCGTCGACGCGCGCGGCCTGACTTGCCGGGTGCTCGTCATCGTCGCGGTCCTCATCTCGGTGTCCACCGCCCTCGTCGGACCGATCACCTTCTTCGGCCTGCTCGTGGCGCACCTGGCCTACAAGGCCGCAGGCACCGACAGGCACGTCATCACGGTGCCGATGGCGATCGCGCTGGCCATGCTCGTGCTCGTCGCGGGCCAGACGATCCTGCACAAGGTCCTCGGCGACGAGACCGTGCTGTCGGTCGTCATCGACTTCCTCGGCGGCGTCGTCCTCATCGCACTGCTCATCCGTCGTCCCGGGAGGCCCTCATGATCTCGGCCAAGGCGATCACCAAGTCCTACGGCGCCCGCCGGGTGCTCGACTCGATCACGCTCGACCTGCCCGCGGGCGGCGTCGTGGCGCTCGTCGGCGCCAACGGGGCCGGCAAGTCGACCTTCCTGTCGGTCATCTCACGTCTTCTCGCCGCCGACGCCGGCAGCGTCACGGTCGGCGGGCTCGACGTGACGAGCGCCCATCCGGGAAGACTTGCCCGCACCCTGTCGGTGCTGCGCCAGGACAATCACCTCGACGTGCGCCTGACCGTGCGCGATCTGGTGGCCTTCGGCCGCTATCCCCACTCGCACGGGCGCCTGACCACCGACGACGACCGCATCGTCGACGAGGCCATGGACTGGATGGACCTCGGCGAGCTGGCCGACCGCTACCTCGACGAGATGAGCGGCGGCCAGCGCCAGCGCGCCTTCGTCGCCATGGTGCTGGCCCAGCAGACGCCCTACGTCCTGCTCGACGAGCCGCTCAACAACCTCGACATGGTGCACTCGGTGTCGATGATGACGACGCTGCGGGCGGCCGCCACCGAACTGGAACGCACTATCGTCGTCGTCCTGCACGACATCAACATGGCCGCCGCCTGGGCCGACCACGTGGTCGCCCTGCGCGACGGCGCCCTCGTCGCGCAGGGCACACCCGAGCAGATCATGACCCGCCAGTGCCTCAGCGAGGTGTTCGGCATGGACGTGCCCGTCCACGAGATCGACGGGCACCGCATTGCCATGGTCTGGGGCTGAACCCTCCGCCCGGTGCGCCGGAGAGCCTCGGGTTGTCAGCGTCGCTGACCGCGCGAGGGCTCTGCCGGCCGTCGGCCCGTGCCGCTGCCGCGCCTCAGCCCGACAGGGCCCCCAGGTAGCGGCGCACGACGGCCTCGACGAGCACTTCGTGCACCCCGATCGGTTCGGCGGCCGGCAGGCCGAGGGCGGCGATGCGCTGCTGGTAGAGGCCGGGGAACAGGGCATGGGTCGACACGGCGATGTCGTTGGCACCGGCCTCGCGCAGGCGGGCGACCGCCTCGACGAGACTGGGGTGCCTCGCGTAGAAGAAACCCACCTCGACCGGGCGGCCGAGCAGTCGCGACAGCCGTCCGGCCGTGGCCCGAGTCTCCTCGTTCGCCTCGTCGTGGTTCGAGCCGGCCGAGGCCAGGACGACGCCGTCACCGAGCGGGCCGGCCTCGGCGAGCCGGTCGCGCAGGGCCGGATCGAGGTCTGCACCGACGTGCTCGGTCGCCCTGGCCAGGCCATGGGTGCGCCGGATGGCTGCCGGGATGTCGTGGGTGACGTGGTACCCGGCGCTCAGGAAGGCGGGGACGACGACCGCACGCCCCACGGCGGGCAGGGTTCGTTCAAGGGTCTCCTCGTGCACGTCGACCCAGCCGATGCCGACACGGACGCCGGGCAGCCGGGCGGCGACGCGTTGACGCAGCTGCTCGGCGCGGTCCAGGCCGGCCGGGTTGCGGGTCCCGTGCAGGGCGATGACGAGTGCGGTGCCGGCTGTCGCATCGCTGGTGGTACTGGGCGTCGTGGTTCGAGCTGGCATGTGTCCTCACATGGATGACGACTGAACGTGGTGTTCCAGGGGTGTGAAGGGATGACAGGAGCCCTGGCCGGATCCTCGGTCAGGGGCCCTGGCGACGGGCCGGAGGGAGTTTCTCGTTCAGCGGCGACACAGTGCCGAGGACACGGCGGCGAGGTCGATGTGGGGCCTGCCCACGAGCATCCAGACCTCTCGCCAGTTCATGGGTTCATCCTAGCCAGTCGTGTCCGGCCGACCGACCATGGTCGGCCGGGTCTGAGAGCCTGCCCACATACACACAAGTCATCTGAGGACTAGAGGGCATTTTGGGGATGTCGTCGCTCAAGCTGATGTAGAAACCTCATCAACTACCAGAAGGTCTTGTGCATTCGCGTCTGGAAGACTTAGACTCACGCCAAGTCCTCAGAGGAGTTGGCATGGCTCAGTCCCGTCTCGACATCGCGGTCGCCGAACTGCTGGGCCGCGTGGTGGACGGCAGCTATGCCGTGGGCTCGGCTCTTCCGGGGGAGGAGGCGCTCGCGTCCGCGCTGTCCGTTTCCCGTCTCACCGTGCGCGAGGCGACTCGGGTCCTGACGACGAAGGGTGTTCTCTCGGCTCGCCAGGGTTCGGGGACGTACGTCAATGAACCCGCCGACTGGCACGATCTCGCCAGCCTGGTGGCGCTGGCCCGTCACGGCAGCTCGGAACGCGAAATCGGCCTGGCCCTGTTGGAGGTGCGGCGCATGATCGAGGTCGGCAGCGCCGGACTCGCCGCCGCCCGCATCACCCCAGAGCGCCTCGCCGACATGGCGGACACCATCGTCGAGCTCCGGCGGGCGGACGCCGCGGACGAGGTCGATGCCGCGGCCGCCGCGGATCTGGCCTTCCACGACCACATCATCGAGGCCACCGACAATCTCTTCATCCACGCCATCTTCGCCCCCCTGCGCGAGGAACTCATGGCCGCCCGGCAGGTGACGTCCGCCCATCACGAGGTGCGGGCCCACGCCGTGGCCCAGCACGAACGCATCCTCCTGGCGCTGCGCCTCGGTTCCCCCGATGCCGCCAAGGCGGCCATGCGCGCCCACATGGATCAGACCACCAACGATCTGCTCCAGTACACGACCTGACCAGCCACCATCACCCGGCCGCCCGGTACCAGCCGGTGGCCCCGGTCCATGACCCACAACTCACCCAGAACGGAAAACAGTCACAAAGGAGTGCACTCATGGAGACATTGGAAGGGCTCACCGCCGGCATCCCAGCCGGCCCCAGCGTGAACCCGGCAGATGTATCTGCTGGCCTGACACGGGCGCTCGTCGTCCTCGACGACGATCCCACCGGCACCCAGTCCGTTGCCGATCTGCCTGTCGTCACCGGCTGGCAGGTCGAGGACCTCGAATGGGCGTTGTCCACCGGGGCGAGCGCCGTGTACGTCATGACCAACTCGCGCAGTCTCGACCCCGACATGGCCAAGCAGGTCAACACCGAGGTGGTCACCAACGCGATGACCGCCGCAGAACGAGTCGGCAGGCGGATCATCTTCGTGTCCCGTTCCGACTCGACGTTCCGGGGCCATTTCCCGCTGGAGCCCGACACCATCGCCGACGTGCTCGAACGTGCGGGCACGACCGTGGACGGCGTTGTCCTGTCCCCGGCCTTCGCCGATGCCGGTCGTATCACGGTGCACGGCGTCCACTACGCCGGCAGTGCGAAGGCCGGCTTCGTGCCCGTCGGACAGACCGAGTTCGCCGCCGACAAGACCTTCGGTTACCAGGCCTCCTACCTGCCCGAGTGGGTGGAGGAGAAGACATCGGGGGCCGTGCGGGCGCAGGACGTCGTCGTCATCGACCTGCTGACCCTGCGCACCGACGAGGACGCCGTCGTCGATCGCCTGAGGTCCGTACGGAACCGAACGCCGATCGCCGTCGACTGCGTCGAGGAGAATGACCTGTTGCTGCTGGCCCGCGCCCTCCAGCGGGCCGAGGCCGCCGGCGCCAATTTCGTCTACCGCGTTGGCCCGCCCTTTGTCCGGGGACGCATCGGGCAGACGCCACACGCCCCCCTCACCTCGGAACAGTCCCGCCCCGCCGACTTCGCCCCCGCCTCCGACGCCGTCGGAGGGCTCATCGTGGTGGGCTCGCACGTGGGTCTGACCGGACGCCAGGTCGATGCGCTGCGCGAGGCCACCGCCACGCCGGAAATCGTCATCGACGTCCCCACCGTGCTCGACGCCGACCGGCGTGACCCGCATGTCAGGCAGGTCGCCGAGCAGGCCGCCGCCGCGCTGCGTCAGGGAAACGTCGTCGTCCGCCGCGGCGGTGCTTTCGTGGCCGGCCGTGACGCGGGGGAGTCCCTGGAGTTCGCACGGCGCGTCTCCGCGGCTGTCGTCGAGATCGTTCAGCGCATCGTCGCCATCCGCTGTCCCCGTTTCGTCATCGCCAAGGGCGGCATCACGTCCTCCGATGTCGCCTCCCGCGGTCTGGGCATACGCCGGGCGCTCGTCCGCGGCCCCATGCTGCCCGGCATCGTCTCCCTGTGGGAACCGCAGGACGGCCCTGCCGCAGGCATCCCCTACATCGTGTTCGCGGGCAACGTCGGGGATGAGGGCTCGCTCACGGACGTCGTCGGCACCCTGAACGCCTGACCACCACGACCGGCCGGTGCCACGTCGCATCCGCCTTGTCCGTCCATCCGCACCACAACCGGGATGTGCATCCCGCAACCGATCAAAGGAGATCATCATGACCACCAACGTCGCCGTGCTCGGACTCGGAGCCATGGGCCTGGCCATGGCCACGAACCTCGCTCAGCACTTCACCGTCTGCGGCTTCGACATAGCCGCTGACCGTCTGGCTCTGGCCGAACGCAGTGGTGTTCGGCCCGCGGCATCAGCCCTTGAGGCGGTCGCTGATGCCGACGTCGTACTGGTCGCCGTCCGCAATCAGGCGCAGCTCGAGGAACTGCTCTTCGGAACGAGCGGCATCGCCGCCGCCATGCGGACCGGCGCCGCGATCCTGCTCACGTCCACGGTCGGCAACGCAGGCGTGGAGGCGGTGGCAGGCCGCCTCCACGACATGGGTCTGCTGCTCGTGGACGCTCCCGTCTCCGGTGGACCGGTACGGGCCGGCAGCGGTGACCTGCTCGTCGTCGTCGGCGCCGATGACCGGGCCTGGGCGGCGACCGAGGACGTGCTGGAGGCCATCTCGTCCACGTTGGTGCGCGTGGGTGACGAACCCGGTTACGGCCAGTCCATGAAAACCGTCAACCAGCTCCTGTGC
Source organism: Propionibacterium australiense (assembly GCF_003666605.1). Lineage (GTDB taxonomy): Bacteria > Actinomycetota > Actinomycetes > Propionibacteriales > Propionibacteriaceae > Propionibacterium > Propionibacterium australiense. Next base: position 195,992 of record NZ_RCIV01000002.1, read on the forward strand.
GGTGTGCACATCGCGGCTGCCGGCGAGGCCCTGGCGCTGGCTCGCGGCCTCGGCCTCGACGCCGAGGCCGCCCTCAAGGCGCTCATGGCGGGTGCGGCGGAATCCTTCATGCTCGGCGACCGCGGGCCGCGGATGCTGCAGGCATACGACGAGCAGGGGGGCGGAGGTGCGTTCCCGGCTGGACATCTTCGTCAAGGACATGGGTATCGTCACCGCCGCGGCCAAGAGCGTGGGACTGTCCACGCCGGTGGCTGCCGCCGCCGAGCAGCTGTATCTGCAGGGCGCGCGGCGTGGCCTGGGCGCCAAGGACGACTCCACCGTGATCACCGTGATCGCGCCCGAGCGGGACTGAGGGCGGATCATGTCCACCACCGTCCTGCTTCTGCTGGCCGTAGCGGCCATCGCGGTTCTGCTCGCCCTGGTCATCAGGGCGAAGATGAGCGCCTTCGTGGCGATGATCCTGGTGTCCATGGTCCTCGCCCTCGCCGCGCGCATCCCGATCGGCGACGTCGTCCAGACGATGATCGATGGCATGGGGAAGACCCTCGGATCGGTCGCCATCGTCGTCGGTCTGGGGGCCATGCTGGGCCGGGTCATCGAGGCGGCAGGCGGCGCCGAGGTCCTTGCCGAACGCTTCACGCGCCTGCTCGGGCGTGAGCGCGTGGTTGCCGCCGTCGTCGCCGCTGCCTTCATCCTCGGTATCCCGATCTTCTTCGACGTCGGCTTCATCATCCTGGCCCCGATCGTCTTCGGCTTCGCCTCCATCGCGAAGATCAACCCGCTCAAGATCGGTCTTCCCGTCGCGGCGACGATGCTCGCCCTGCACGTCGTCATCCCGCCCCACCCGGGGCCGGTCGCCTCTGCGGCGACCCTGGGCGTCGATGTCGGCCTGCTGACAATGCTCTCCCTGCCCGTCTGCGCCCTGGTGGCGGTTGTGGTCTACTTCGCCTCCAAGCGTCTGCACCTGGAAAGAGTTGCCGTCGGGCAGACGCCGTTCGGTGGTGGCGCCTCCGAGAGCACTGGGTCCGCGGATGTGTCCAGTGGCCAGGTCACTCGTGCGCGCACCGGTCCCGGAACGGTCGTCTTCCTCATTCTCGAACCGATCGCGCAGATCATGTTCGGCACGGTGGGGCAGATGCTGGTCGACGAGTCGTCCATGGCCTACACGGTGCTCGGGTTCGTCGGGTCCTCGACGACGGCACTGCTGACCGCCGTCATGCTCGCCTACTTCATCGTCGGTCACCAGCAGCGCTGGAGCCTGGAACGGCGTGGCACGATTCTCGACTCCGCGCTACCCGATGTGGCCACCATCGTCTTCGTCACGGGCGCCGGCGGAGTGTTCGCCGGTGTCCTCGTGGCCAGCGGCATCGGCGATGCGCTGGCACAGGCGCTGGTGGCCACGCACATGCCGATCCTCCTGACCGCCTTCGTCATCTCGGCTGCTCTGCGGGCCTCGCAGGGATCGGCCACCGTGGCGATCCTGACCACGGCGGGGCTGCTGGCCGATGCGATCGCTGGCGGCGGCTACTCGGCCCTGCAGGTGGTGTTGATCCAGATGGCGATCGGCTTCGGCTCGCTGGGGTTCTCCCACATCAACGACTCCGGATTCTGGATCGTCACCAAGTACCTGGGGTTGTCCGTCAAGGACGGCCTCAAGAAGTGGACGGTGCTGTCAACCATCGCCGGGCTCACCGGCTTCCTACTCACCGGCGCCGTGTGGCTCGTCGCGTGAACTCGACAACGAGTACGTGAATGGCTGAGGCCAGGCCCATGATGGCATCACCCGGTACCGCTTGATCTGGATGGTGGGTCGAGCGGTGCTGGGTGACGACGCCGGCACCCTCATGTACTGGGACGGCGGGCACGGCACGGACGAGGAGGTCGCGGCACCGAGTGCATCCCCAAGAGACCGGATGCGCCGGCTACTCGGCGCGAGCACGCGCCCGCTGGCCACATCACACGGGACTCCGCGAACAGAGACTCTAGGGCATCGGCTTCACGGTAGGGGTGTCCCGCTCTCGTGCCGTCGTTCTTGGACGCGATCTGCACGGGGCGAGGATCGTGTCCGGGGTACGCAGGCTTTCACCCCTCGGACAGGCTGGCACTGTCGCCTTGTTTGACGCAGTATCTCTTCTATGGAGCTGGAGGTTCTGCGCGTTTTCAACAACAATGTGGTTCTGGCGCGTGACGAGCTGAACCGCGAGGTGGTCCTTACCGGGCGTGGTATCGTTTTCAAGAAGAACTCTGGTGATCCCATCGACCCAGATCGTGTCGCGCGCCGGTTCGTCCCTGCCCGGAACGCCCTCTCGGTCGGCGAGGTCATTGCAGACATCCCGATCGAACGCATCGCTCTCATCGAGCAGGTCTTCGCGCGCGCCACCCGCGAACTCGGCGCTCCCGTTCCTTCTTCGACGATCATCGCCGTCGTTGATCACGTCAACCAAGCCATGGAACGCATCAACCAGGGCCTGACTATGGACTATCCATTGCGAGCCGAGGTCGCTCATCTGCACCCGGAGGAATTACGCCTAGCCGAACGCATGATCGACGAGCTCAATGCTCGTCAAGAAGTGCAGCTGCCCAAGGGTGAGGCCATTGCCCTCGCCCTGCATCTCTTCGATGCCGTCATCAGCAGTTCTTCGGCCGAGCAGAGCTGGGCCCAGTCACGGCTCATCGCCCAGACCTTCGATGTGCTCCAGGGCGCCTACGGCGCCGACTTCGACGCAGGCTCCATCGATGCGGCACGCTTCGCCGCTCATCTGCGTTACTTCATCATCCGGGCTCGCGGTGGCAAGCAGGTAGAGAACAAGACGACTGAGGCCATCGCGGAGGCACTGCGACAAGACCGGCCACGGACGTACCGGGTGGCCCAGCACGTGCGCGAACTGCTCGAACTTCGCTTGGGCATCGAGGTTTCTGAGGACGAGATGGCCTACCTGACTATGCACCTGGCCCGGCTTGAAGCCGGGGTCAGGCGACGTGCCACCACGCTTTGATGCACGCCTGCTGTCATCCTCGGGTCCTGTCCGATTATTCGGTATCGCATCCATGCCCACCCAGATGGCGCTGATGCCTGGCCATCGGCTGAGACCGGGGTTTCGTTACGATCCCTCAGGGGCGTTGATACCGGCGTCCCCGATACTGTGATCGTTGATCACCAACGCGGCACCGATGCCGCTGTGGAGATGGCCTGCCGCCACGGCCGACAGGGTCATGGCTCATCCACGAAGCTTATTCACAGGAACCTTCACCAGTAGTATCGCTCCTTGTTATGCAGGCATCCATCGGTGCTGTGAATAAGCCCCACGATCCCAGATGCTCTGCAGGCTCCTCGTCCGGGACCGCCTCGATCACCTGGGGCAGATGGACTCAGGCGAGGTATTGCCACGAAGCGTGCAAGTCTGCTAACGTCCTGCATGGACCCGGTGGTCCATAGGATTGTTACCCGTCAGGGGCAAGACCTGAGGCATCCCGTGCACTGTTCGCGCGGGCAGAGCCTCAGGTCTTTTTTATTTCAGGGTCCTGGTACGACATGACTAGGAGGATCTAGATGTCCAAGATCGATTACGCAGCACTCGCACCAGAGCTGCTCGACAAACTGGGAGGGGTGACAATGTCACTTCGCTCTCCCACTGCGCAACTCGGCTTCGATTCATTCTCAAGGACGCGTCGAAGGCCCAGACCGACGCCATCAAGAATACCTCGGGCGTCGTCACTGTGGTCCAGGCGGGAGGCCAGTACCAGATCGTCATCGGCAACGAGGTTCCCGACGCCTATGCGGAGCTCATGAAACTACTACCCGGTCTAGGGCAGGCCTCTCATGATGAAGCACCCGCGCAGAAAAAGGGACCTCTTGATGCCTTCATTGCCCTCATCTCTGGCATCTTCTCCCCCCATGCTGTGGACGCTGGCCGGCACCGGACTGTTCAAGGCTTTTCTCGCCATGTTCGCCACTCTCGGGTGGATCAATGATGAGGGGGACACCTACACGGTGCTCTATGCGGCATCCGACGCCTTCATGTACTTCCTTCCGCTCGTACTCGCAGTGACGGCTGCTCGCCATTTCAAGACGAACCAGTTCACCGCAATGGCGATCGCCGGAGCGCTCGTCTATCCCTCGATCGTTGCCATGGTCGACACCGGTCCCCACAGCTTCGCTGGGATCCCGCTCGTCATTATGAGCTACACGAGTTCTGTACTCCCGATCATCGTTGCCGTATGGGTGCAGAGTTTCCTCGAACGATTCCTCATGAAAGCGATCCCCAGCGCCTTCCGCAACTTCATGACACCATGGATCGTCGTACTCATCATGGTGCCGCTCACCCTGCTCACCATAGGCCCACTCACCACACTCGTCGCCAATGGCATCGCCACGGGTGTTCAGTGGCTGTTCCAGACCATACCCCCGCTCGGCGGCATTGTCATCGGTGGACTCTGGCAGGTCTTCGTGATTTTCGGTCTTCACTGGGGTCTCGTACCGATCATGACCCAGGAGATCGTGTCCAACGATTACTCCCTCATCTACGGGCCGATCGCGGCAGCTGTCTTGGCCCAGGCCTCCGCGACCCTCGCCGTCATGCTGCGTACCAAGGATGCGAAGACCAAGGAACTCGCTGGCCCTGCCGCACTGTCCGGATTCCTCGCTGGTGTGACCGAACCCGCGATCTACGGCGTCAATCTACCGCGCAAGTACCCCCTCTACTTCGGTATTGCCGGTGGTGCCGCCGGTGGCGTGATCTGCGCCATCGCCGGCGGACGCGTCACACAGGCCGGCATCTTCCCCTCCATCATCGGCATCCCTGCCTACCTCACGACACCCAACTTCATCCTGTGGATCATCGGCGTCGTCGTGGCATGTGTCATCGCCTTCGCCCTGACGTGGTTCTTCGGTGTCAGGGATGCCGCGCCGGCGCCCCTTGATGAGGATAAATCAGAGATTCCTGCGGCTCCCGAAAACCCCGATATGGCATGCACCGACGGCATTGATGTCGCTGCGCCTGTCGCAGGGCGCATCATCGCCTTGGAGGACATTCCTGACCCGGTCTTCTCCTCTGGTGCCATGGGGAAGGGCCTCGGTATCATCCCCTCCGATGGCACGATTGTCTCACCGGTCGCTGGGAAAATCGTCGTAGCTACTGACACCGGCCATGCCGTTGGCATCAAGTCGGATGACGGGGTGGAGCTCCTCATTCATATCGGCATTGACACGGTGACGATGAAAGGGGATGGCTTCGTCAGCCTGGTTACCAAAGGTCAGCAGGTCGAAGCTGGACAGGAGCTCGTGAAGGTCGACCTGTCTAAAATCGAGGCCGCGGGCCACTCCACGGTCACGGCCCTTATCGTTACCAACTCCGCCGCACTCGGCGCCATTCTTCCTCGAACCATCGGGCAGACCCTGTCCGCAGGAGATCCTGCGCTGACCGTCGTCCGACAGAACACCACACCGGAAAGGGCTACACAGTATGACTGACACCGTCACACCCTCCTTCCCCGAAGGATTCCTCTGGGGTGGCGCCACTGCCGCCAATCAGATCGAAGGCGCCTACGATGTAGACGGCAAGGGGCTGAGCGTGCAGGATGTCACGCCGGAAGGCGTTGCAGGGCTGCGAACCGACGGGCCTACTGTTGACAACCTCAAACTCGAGGCCATCGACTTCTACCACCGCTATGCCGCGGACATCGCCCTGTTCGCCGAGATGGGTTTCAAGGTTTTTCGTTTCTCGATGGCTTGGTCTCGAATTTTTCCTGATGGCGACGAGGAAAAGCCGAACGAACAGGGCCTGGCCTTTTATGATCGGCTCCTCGATGAGCTGGAGAAGCATGGCATTGAGCCCTTGGTCACGCTCAGTCATTACGAGACCCCATTGCACTTGGCGAGGAAGTACAATGGCTGGGCCGGGCGGGAATTGATCGGCTGTTTTGAGCGCTATGCCCGCACTCTCTTCGAGCGCTATGGTAAACGTGTCAAGTACTGGCTCACCTTGAGGGTTATTCAAAACTGTTTTTGTAGAATTCTAGTGCGATGACTGCTGTGAGGGTTTGTGGGAAGGTGTTTAGGGGCCTGCGGTAACCGGTGTGAAGTGTCTTCCAGGTTTTCAGGTGGGCGATTGCTCGTTCGACCGGGGCCCGTAGCTTGTTGATGGCGTGGTTGTATTGTTTCTGCCAGTCCGTGAGCCCGCTCCCTGGTGGTTTGCGTATCGGGGTCATCATGCCCAGCCCGGTGTAGCCCTTGTCACCCAATGGCGGGGTGTCTGGGAAGTTTTCAAGGAAACCCGTGGACTGGATGGCTTTCGCGTCGTGGGTCGATCCGGGGGCCGGGTCGGACACCCAGACCAAGCGTCCTGTCAGGGTGCAGGCCACCTGAAGGTTCAACCCGGTCCGGTGATGCTTGCCCGAGTACAGGCCCGGCTCGTGTTTCCAGTCCCAGCAGGGCACGAGGGTGCCGTCCACGATCAGGGTCTGGTCCTGGTCCAGATCGTCTGCGGTGGGCACGAGCTCTGCGAGGACCTCGACGATACGAGCCGTCCACCGGGCGATGGCCCGGCAGATCGAGGCCTGACTGACCCCGAACGACTCGGCCAGCTCGGCTTGGGCGCGGTTGCGACGCAGATAAGCCAGGGTTGCCCTGATTTCTTCTGCCTGACTCAGTGCTGGTGGCCGCCCGGTGGCCTGCGGGGTGCGGGGGTAATTGTGGACGAGGGTCTGGTAGAGGACTGTGATTGCTTCGGCGGGCAGGCCTGTTGTATGGTACATGCGAGGACCTGTTCTGAGAATACGGGATTATCGACAACCCAATTTTCTCAGTGACAGGTCCTCGCCTTTCACCCAGACACGCCCACACCGGCAGAACAGATTCCAAGGCCCTCCTCATAACAAGGGTTTTGAATAACCCTCCTTCAATGAGATCAACTCGCTTAAGCATTTCCCGTTCGTCTCAGGAGGTATCAGTAGTCCGGTCGATGAGCTGAGCCCCCAGGATCTCTACCAGGCGATGCACCACGAGCTCGTCGCCTCGGCCTCGGCGACTCGCATCGCTCATGAGATCGACCCAGGCCTCAAGATTGGCTGTATGATCCTTGCCGCACCCTTCTATCCGCTCACCCCCGATCCTCGTGACGTGTGGGCGGCCAAGCAGGCCGAGCGGGAGAACTACGCCTTCGGTGACGTTCACTGCCGTGGACGCTATCCGGGTTACTTCCTGCGCACACTGCGCGAACAGGGCGTGGAGCTCGACATCACCGACGAGGATCGCCGGATCTTGCGGGACAACACGGTGGACTTCGTGTCCTTCTCCTATTACATGTCACTGTGCGAGACGGTCACCCAGGATGTGGAAACCAGTGTGGGCAATCTGCTCGGCGGCGTCAGCAATCCCACTCTTTCGGCCTCCGAGTGGGGCTGGCAGATCGACCCACTCGGCCTGCGGATCGTGCTGAACGATTACTGGGATCGCTGGGGCAAACCACTGTTCATCGTGGAGAACGGCCTCGGCGCCGTCGACGAACTCGTCACCGGACCCAACGGCACCCTCACGGTCGAGGACGACTACCGGATCGCCTACCTCAACGACCACCTCGTGCAGGTCGGTGAGGCAATAGCCGACGGCGTTGACGTGATGGGTTACACGAGCTGGGGTTGTATCGATCTGGTCTCGGCATCCACCGCGCAGATGTCCAAGCGCTATGGCTTCATCTATGTCGACCGCAAAGACGACGGCAGCGGCACGCTGGACAGGTATCGGAAGAAATCCTTCGACTGGTATCGCGAGGTCATCGCCAGTAATGGTGCCAGTCTGCGATCCTGACGTGAAGCTTTCGGGCGTTGAGACGCCCTTGTCGTCTTCGAACTGTTGAGCTGCACGGACGAGCGCCGTGGCCCGGTGTGCGCATGCCGGGCCACGGCGCCCATCCATCACCTGATGTCCAAGAGCCCGTCTGGTCACCTCCTCTCCCTGAACTCGACGTGACGGCGGATGACCGGGTCGTACTTGCGGAGGACGAGCCGGTCAGGGGTGTTGCGCCGGTTCTTCGTCGTGACGTACCGGTAGCCGGTGCCAGCGGTGGACTCGAGGATGATCACAGGCCGGGCGGTGGCCGGTTTCCTCGCCGCCATCAGAGCCTCACCCCCGCAGCGATCAGGTCGGCGACGACGGCATCGATGCCCCTCCGGTCGATCGTCCTGATGGCCCGCGCCGACAGGCGCAGCCGGACATGGCGACCCAGCGACGGCACCCAGTACCGCTTGGTCTGGAGGTTGGGGTCGAATCGGCGCCGGGTGCGCCGATGGCTGTGACTGACATTGTTGCCGAAGCCAGGGCCTGCTCCGCTGATCCGACATCTTCTGCTCATGATTCCCCTTCGATATAATGCGAATGATTATCATTAGACCACAGAAGACAACTGCCCGGAAGGACCGCCGTGAAGCGAGGCATCCACCCCGTCTATCAACCCGTCGTGTTCAGGGACAACGCCACGGGCGAGATGTTCCTGACCCGCTCGACCCTCGGCTCGTCCGAGACGGTGGAGTTCAACGGCGAGATCTACCCGCTGGTCAGGGTGGAGATCTCATCGAGCAGCCATCCCTTCTGGACCGGCAGGAGCCGCGAGATCGACACCGAAGGACGCATCGAGCGCTTCAGGCGTCGCTACGGCGACTGAGGCATCACGCCTCTGCGGGAGCTGCCTGCCGGTCTCGACGGTCGGTTCGTCGGGGGCCATGTCCATCGCGCCTCCCCGGGAGCCGCCTGCCGAGCAGGGCCACCCGGTGCAGAGCCGACATGCCCTGCGCCGGGTGAAACCTCAGGTGGGGACGGCGCCGGACGGCGTGTCACTCACTGCCAGGCGGCTGCCTGCGGGTCGATGCCCTGGGCGCGCGCCGAGGCGTCGACGACGTCCTTGAGCCAGACGGCCAGGCCTGGCTCAAGGGCATCGAAGTGAGCGACCCAGCGCGGATCCTCGCTCTGGGTACGGGCGATGAGGACCTGCTTGGACACGGTGACGTCGAACCAGGTGCCGAGAGTGTCCAGGTGCCGCTGGGCGAGTTCGTTCGCCTCCGGGCTGCCAGGCTCGACCCCGTTGCGCCTGGCGGCGGCGAGTGCGGCCTCCAGCGCCGCAGTGTCGTCACGGGCACGTTCCCAGTCCTCGCGGGTCATGGCGGCCCTACGACGCTCGGCCTCGGCCCAGTCCACGGTTCCGCCCCAGCGGCGTTCGGCCTCGGCCTGGTACTCGGGGGTCCACGTCGTGCCCCAGATCACGGCCTGCTCGGACGGGGTCAGATTGGTGTTGCTCATGGTCTTCTCCATCATCGTGTCGACTGCCCGGACCATCCGGTGCAGGTGTTCGATGCGCTCCATGAGCAGTGCGCGCTGGCGGGCCAGGTGAACGCCGGCATCGGCGCCGGGGTCGTCCAGGACCTCGGCGATCCGGGCCAGCGGCATGCCGGTCTCCCGGTAGACGAGCGCCCGGTGGAGCCGGGCGATGTCATCGGCCGAGTAGAGGCGGTAGCCGGACCAGGTGTGCCCGGAAGGGCGGACCAGGCCCACGGCATCCCAGTGGTGGAGCGTCCGCACGCTCACCCCCACCAGGGACGCCACTGCGCCCACGGTCAGGTCCTGCACGTCCTCGTTGGTGCCCATGGCTTCAGCATCTCTCACGGGAACCAACCTGGTGCCTCACGCCGCGTGAGGGTCAAGCAGTCGTGCTCGTCCTCGATGATCCGCCCGCACGTGCCCGTTCAGATCACCCCTGAGGCACGACACATCGCGTGAAGGTCTTGGCCAGGCGCCGGTCGCAGGTGAGCAGCGGGCACTCGAGCCGCTCGGCGAGTGCCACATACATGGCGTCGTGGGCGCTAGCGCTGTCGCGCAGCGCCCATGCGGCACTGATCAGGGGCGACATGTCGACCCAGATGACACCGAGATCGTCGAAGTCGTGCAGGGCGGCCTCGGCTCGTGTGCCGGTGATGTCCCCACCTCTCACCATTCCTCGCATGACCGAGACGACCTCCACGGCGAGCAGCTGTGGCGCGTAGACGTCCTCGTCGCCGATCGTGGCCGCTACGGCCCGCCCCTGCGTGGTGCCGAGAAGGAGCTCGGCCGCAGCGGATGCGTCGATGACCCACATCAGGGGCGTCTCATGCGCTCGCGCTCAAGCACCTCGGACGCGGGTGGCAGTTCACTGCCCGGATCGCGTCCCTGGATTCTCTCGTAGAGTTCGGCCCGAGACGGACGGGAGGCGACACGTTCGAGCTCGCGGAGCAGATAGTCGCTGAGCGAGCGTCCCTCGCGCGCTGCCCTGGCCTTGAGCTCGCGGCTCAGCTCATCGGGGACATTCCTGATCTGCACGGTTGACATGTATCAAGCATGTCATGCATGCGTGGCGCATGGAGACCGGGGCGGTGCTCACACCCCGGTGACGAACAGGACGACAGATGCACGCCACGGCAGGGAACCGTCCGGTGACCAGGGGTGGCCGATGTCTCATCCCGGTGCTCCACCTGCGGGTGGAATTCGGCCCCGAGGGCTCGCTCGCGGGAGTGAGTGGGGATGGGACGATGGCCACAGAACCCTGCATCGGGCCTAGTCTGAGCGCCATGAACAGCGACAACGCACAGCAACCGAACGTTCCCGTCACAGTGCCGGAACACCGCTCGGCCGATGGGGGAGCGCTCGCGGCGACAGCGGCGCCGGCCCCTCGATATCAGGTCCTCGATGTCCTGCGCGGCTTCGCGGTCTGCGGCATCCTGCTGGTCAACACCGGCGACATCACCAATCTGGGCATGGACCTCCCCGTCGTCATGGGCCGGGGATTCTCCACCACGCAGAACGTTCTTTTCTACCTCGTGTCGACCCGCTTCGTGCCGATCTTCTCCTTCATGTTCGGGATGAGCCTCATGTTCGTCGCCGACTCGGCCCGCCGGCGCGGCGCCCGGCCCTGGCGGGTGCTCCTGCGGCGCATGCTCGGACTGCTGGTCATCGGGCTGCTGCACTCCCTGATCTACCCCGGCGAGGTGCTCAAGACCTACGCCGTGGTGGGCATGGTCCTGATCCCCGTCGTTCTGAGCGCACCGCGCCGGGTGGTGGCCGCCCTGGGGGTGGTGGCCACCGTCGCCAGCTTCGCGGTCGCCGGGTCGAGCGTGCTGAACGTGCCGGGGCTCTTCCTGCTCGGCGCCATGGCGGTCGCCTACGGCCTGCCGACCTTCCTCGAACACCCCGACCGCCGTCTCGTCATCGCCGCGGGCGCCCTCGCGGTGCTGACCGGGCTGGCCGTGTTCTGGCAATTCAGGAGCGGCGACGGCGATCCGCGGTTCGTGTCCGCCGGCGGGATCGCCGGCGGCGTGCAGGCAGCCCTCTACGTGGTCCTCGTGGCGCTGGCCTGTGCCACGCCGCTGCGGCGCCCGCTCGCGGCCTTCCTCGAACCGCTGGGTCGCACGGCACTGAGCTGTTACGTGGGCGCCAGCTGCATCGTCGTGCCCGTCGGCCTCCTGCTGGGCTGGCGCGAGAGCGAGGACCTGCTGCCCGTGCTGGGCGTGGCCGCGGTGGTCCTGGTGATCCAGTCCGTCATCGCGCGGCTGTGGCTGCGGCATTTCCGCTACGGGCCGCTGGAGTGGATCTGGCGCTGCCTGACCTGGTGGAAGCCCCAGCCCATGCGGCGTGACACGAACCGGGACACGGTGCGGTCACCGGCATGACCCGCACATGGTTCAGGCGCGGCCCCGCGGACCGCGCCTGAACCATGTGAAATCGGGTGAACCGCGCGTCAGGGTCCGCGCTCGGCCGGCCCGTGACGTGCGCGGCCGCGAGTCAGCCCTTGGCGCGGCTGCGCCGGGCCAGTGAGATCACGGAGACCAGCAGTCCGCCCCAGATGATGGCGATGGCCGCGGCCATGGTGGTCATTGCGATGGCGGTCATCTCAGCGCGCCTCCTCGAGCTCGAGTTCGTCCAGGTCCACTGGCGTGAAGTCGTCAACGGGTGTTCGCCACTTGATCAGGGTGAGGACGGCGGTGGCGACCGCGCAGACGAAGAGCATCCCCCACCCGAAGACCGCCTCGAAACCGGGCGTGTAGCTGGCCGGGTCGTAGCCGGCCGTGGCGTAGGCCCAGACGGTCTGGACGAACATGAAGCCGAGCAGCACCGGTACGACGATGCAGATGATCACCTGCCACCAGACGCCGACGAGCCGGGAGTCCGAGACGGCGTTGAGGTGGCGGCGCAGCGTGCCGGTCTGGCGCAGGACGAGACCGACGCCGACGCACATGATGATGGCCGAGACGACCACGCCGATGTTGTTGATGAACGCGTCGACGACGTCCAGGTCGTACAGGCCCGAGTCGGTGCCGAACAGCACGAGCGAGATCACCATGGCCGGTATCCCGGCGATGAGGGAGGCCTTGACCGAGCTGAGGTTGAACTTCTCGGTGACACCGGCCGCGACCACCTGGATGATCGAGATGAACGACGTCAGGCCGGCCATCGTGAAGGAGGCGAAGAACAGGACGCCGAACAGGGCCCCGCCGGGCATCTGCGAGATGATCGTGGGGAAGGTGATGAACGACAGGGCCACACCGCTGATGCCCTCCAGCTCGCCGACGGTGACGCCCTGCTGGTTCGCCATGAAGCCGAGCGTGGCGAAGACGCCGATGCCGGCGAGGATCTCGAAGGAGGAGTTCGCGAAGCCGGCGACGAGGCCGGTGCCCAGCAGATCGGAACGCCTGCGCAGATAGGAGGAGTAGGTCAGCATGATGCCGAAGGCCACGGACAGCGAGAAGAAGATCTGTCCGAAGGCCGCCATCCACACGCGGTAGTCCCCGAGCGCGCTCCAATCGGGCGTGAACAGGGCGTTCAGCCCCTCGGCGGCTCCGGGCAGCGTGATGGCCCTGATGACGAAGGCCACGAACATGACGACGAGCAGCGGCAGGAAGATCTTGTTCGCACGCTCGACACCGTTGGTCACACCGAGCGCGATGACGGTGAGACCGAAGGCCCACACGATGATCAGCGGAATGACGACACCGCCCACCGGCGAGGCCGAGTAGGCGACGGCGTCGGTGTTGAGGCCGATGAACTCGTAGAAGAAGCTCTGTGCGTCATCGCCCCAGGCCGCGTTGATGGAGAAGAGGGTGTAACGCAGGGCCCACGCCACGATGACGGCGTAGTAGGTCATGATGACGAAGCAGATGAGCACCTGCCACCATCCCAGCCATTCGAACCTGCGGCTGAGCCTGCGGAAACTCGCCGGTGCCGACCCGCGGAAGCGATGCCCGATGGAGTAGTCGAGGAAGAGGACGGGAATGCCGACCATGAGCAGGGCCACGACGTAGGGGACGATGAAGGCGCCGCCGCCGTTGGTGTAGGCGACGCCGGGGAAGCGCCAGATGTTGCCCAGGCCAACGGCTGAACCGATCGCGGCGAGCAGGAAGCCCAGCTGGCTTCCCCACTGTTCGCGCGGATTGGACTCTTGTGACAGAGCCGGGGAGGACATGATGCCCACCTTTCTAGGTCGAAGGAGCGGAAAGTACTTGGACGTGGCGTACGCACGCCAGCGAGCACGTCCGACAGGCCCGGTCATTATGGGGGAGTGTCTGAGCGCACGACGCGCCAGTCCATAATGCGAGCCGGCATGTCCGTTTCTGATCTGTTCGCGCCGGGGTGAACGGGGGGCCAGTGCCCTGCTCGTTCGTGCGATCTGGCCGAACACTCGCGCCGATGCGATGACGTCGGGGTCGAGGTACTTACCGGGCGCGCAGGGAGCAGAACACGTCCCGGTCCGGGGCATGGGACGAACCCCCGGCCGGCGCCGGTGCGTGCAGGGGGTATGTCCAAACGGCATGCGCCGGTGGAGCCGATGACGAGGAAGGTTCTACCGGATCAGGTCCGTCGGGCTCGGTGAATCGGCGCTGGGCTATCCCGAATGGTTCAGCGAGCAATTCCTGTCCGGGTGTGCTGCGGACCGGCGGGATCGACCCCGTGGCCCGGTGCGGAACGATCTGGTGTCAGCCATCGGAAAACTCTCTTGTTCTCTGATTGAACTGATGGTAACCAAGCAAACTGATGGTAACCAAGCAATGAGGACTTGGTGTGTTTCGTTCTCGTGCTAGCATGTGCAGCGCGGTTTCTCCTGTTGAGTGTTCCCCGTCACGCATTTGTCATCTCGAGGTGGACCGTGTTCGGTGTCTTTGACAGCCCTACGAGATCGCCGACGGCGACTCAGACCAACCGTGTGAATGAGCCTCGAAGATGTCCATATCAGAAGAACAGAACGCCCTTGATGCCCGGCCGGATCGGCTGACACGAGGACTCAAGGCGCGTCACATGTCCATGATCGCGATCGGTGGAGCCATCGGAACAGGTGTCTTCCTCACCACCGGGAAAGCGGTCAGCAATGGCGGCTCTGGAAGCGCCACGATCGCCTTCCTCGTGATCGGGTTCATGATGTACCTCATCATGACCCAGCTCGGTGAGATGGCGACCGCCATGCCGGTCTCCGGGTCGTGGAGCACCTATGCCGGGAAATTCGTCGATCCGGCATTCGGCTTCGGGATCGGCTGGAACTCGTGGTTCTCGGCGGTCATCACCATCCCGACCGAGATCACGGCCGCCAACATTCTGCTGAGATTCTGGCTGCCGGACCTGCCGCTTCTGGCGAGCATCTGCATCAGTCTGTTGTTCCTCGGTCTCCTCCTCGTTCTCAACATCGTCTCTGCCGGCTTCTACGGGGAGAGCGAGTTCTGGTTCGCGGGGATCAAGGTGGTGACCTGCGCCGTGTTCATCATCGTGGGCATCCTCACGATCCTCGGAGTCCTCGGCGGCAACGCGGTCGGGTTCGGGAACTGGACGGTGGAGGAGGCCCCCTTCGTCAATGGGTTCAGCGGGCTCATGGTCGTCATGGTGACAGCAGGTTTCGCCTTTCAGGGTTCCGAGTACGTCGGCATCACCGCGGGTGAGAGCGAGAACCCGTCGCGTGACGTGCCGCGAGCCATCAACTCGGTGTTCTGGCGCATCCTGATCTTCTACGTCGGGACGATCGTCGTCATCTCCTTCCTCATTCCCTACACCGATCCGAACCTTCTCGCGGCGTCGAGCAGCAACGTGGCAATGAGCCCGTACACGATCGTCTTCGAGCGCGCCGGACTCGCTGCCGCGGCATCCGTGGTCAACGCGGTCCTCCTGACCTCCGTTCTGTCGGCCGGCAATACGATGATGTACGGCTCTTCGAGGATGCTCTACGCGCTCGCCAGTGAGGGCAAGGCACCCCGCGTCTTCAGCAGGACGAATGCGCGCGGCATACCGATCAATGCGCTGCTGGTCAGTGTCTGTGTCGGCCTGGTCTCGATCGTCGCGGCGATCTACGGCGATGTGGTACTCGGCTGGCTCGTCAACATCAGTGCGGCCACTGGGTTCGTCAAGTGGCTCGCCATATCGAGTTCCCACTACCGGTTCCGCAAGGCATGGCTCCTGCAGGGACATTCGGCGGAGGAGCTGCCCTACCGGGCGAAATGGTACCCGTACGCGCCGTTCCTCGCCTTCACGCTGACCGTGTTCATCTTTTTCGCACAGGTCATTCCGGGTCCTGGCGGTGAGTTGAACTGGAGTGACATCATCTCGACCTATTGCGGTATCCCGGTGGTCCTGGTGACCTGGCTCGGTTACAAGATCGTCAAACGCACCAGGGTCATCGCGCTCAAAGACATCGACCTGAGTGAGGTGAAAGCAGACCGTGCGGAACGCCTATGACGGGAGCGAGGATTTCCCCGGACTCGACACACCGGGTCCGCGCCGCACGCTCGGCATCGCCGTGCGGTCCGATTGCCCCACGGCCACCTCCGCTCGGGCGATCCTGTTGTGACGAGGATGACCACAGCGGTGCTCCTGGTTTCACGGTTCAGAACGCGTCCTGCACCGGGCCGGTGCCGGTGAGATGACGCATGTCGGGATAGCGGTCGCCGAGAGGCGCGGGCAGCCCGTCCAGTCGCCTGATCTGCTCGGCGGTGAGCTGAACGGAGGCGGCACCCAGGTTCTCCTCCAGCCTACCGATGTGCCGGGTGCCGGGAATGGGCACGATGTCGTGCCCGGGGGCGCCCTTGGCGAGCAGCCAGGCGAGGGCGATCTGTGCCGGGCTCGCGTCGAGCTGCGCCGCGATCTGCTCGACCTGCTCGACGATCCGCAGATTCGCCGGCAGCGCGTCGGGCGCGAACCGCGGGTTGCCCCTCCTGAAGTCGTCCTCGTCCAGTCCTTCGAGATCCCGGATGCGGCCGGTGAGGAAGCCCCGTCCGAGCGGGGAGTAGGGGACCAGGGTGATGCCCAGTTCGCGCAGCACGGGCAGTACCTCGGACTCCACGTCGCGTGACCACAGCGAGTACTCGGTCTGCACGGCGGCGACCGGGTGCACGGCGTGGGCCCGCCGGATGGTCTCGGCGTTTGCCTCGGAGAGCCCGTAGGCGCCGATCGCGCCCTCCTCGATGAGTTCGGCCAGGGTCCCCGCGGTTTCCTCGATGGGGATCGTCGGATCGGGACGGTGCTGGTAGTACAGGTCGATGTGCTCGACGCCGAGGCGCCTGAGCGAGCCCTCGACGGCCCTGCGGATGTTCTCGGGACGTCCGTCGTAGCGGCGGATCCCGCCTGCCAGGTGGGAGAGCATGCCGAACTTCGTGGCGACCACGGCCCGGTCCCGGATGCCTCGCAGGGCCCTGCCGACGAGTTCCTCGTTCGCGTAGGGGCCGTAGATCTCGGCGGTGTCGATCATGGTCGCGCCGAGTTCGACGGCGCGGCGGATGGTGCGGATCGAGGCCTCCTCGTCCTGGCCGGCGCCGGTGTAGAAGGCGGACATGCCCATGCAGCCCAGGCCGATGATGCCGATCCGGGGCCCTGCCGCGCCGAGTCGTGTCTGCTCAAGCATGAAACTGTCTCCCATCTGCCGGTACAGCGCGATCTTGTGGTCGATGACGTCGAGAGCGTGCTGCAGTTCCCCGAGGCGCTGGCGCACATCCCGCCGGTGCTCCTGCAGCAGGGCGAGCCGGTCCGGTGCGCTGTCCTCGCCGGCCCGGGCGAGTTCGGCGTACCGGCGGATCATGCCGATGGGCATCCCGGAGGACCGCAGCTTGGTGATGAACTCGACCCACCTCGCGTCTGCTGCCCGGTAGATGCGCTGCCCGCTCCCGTTGCGGGGAACGGGGTCGCGCATGAGCCCGGCGCGTTCGTAGTACCGCAGCGCGTCCGGTGACAGACCGACCGCCTCGGCGAGCTCGCCGATGAGGAGCGCATCACGATCGGGACTCTTCGTCATGCCAGGAACGCTAGGGGCTGGAGCGCGCTCCAGGTCAAGCGGTCAGGGCCGCTCCTGGCCGGGCAACGACGCGGCGAAGCGCCTCCGAGAACAGGCAGGATCGTTGCGGGCCACACCCGATCACAGCGCACGGATGGTTCCGGGTGTGGCCCTCGGCCGGGGCGATTCCTTGATGACCCGACGATCCCGGCACGGAGAACCCGGGGCAGTTCAGGACGTGCTCAGCGGAACGGTGTCGAGGCCTCGTCCAGGGCGGCGATCTCGTCGGCGGTCAGGTCGAGCGTGGCCGAGGCGAGCAGGGCCGGGAGTTGTTCGGGGGTGCGGGCCGAGGCGATCGGCGCCGTGACGCCCTTGGCGCGTAACCAGGCCAACGAGACGGTGGTCACCTCGACCTCGTGGGCCTCGGCGACGCCACGCACCACGTCGAGCAGCGAGAAGGCGGCGCTGGTGGCGGCCTCGTCGGGCAGATAGGCGTCGATCATGCCGGCCCGTGCCGTGCCCTGGATGTCCTGGGGCGAGTGGTACTTGCCGGTCAGCAGGCCCGAGGCGAGCGAGAAGTACGGGAAGACCGCCAGCTCGAACTCGCGGGCGAGCGGGCCGTAGCCGTTCTCCACGTCGCCGCGGTGCAGCAGGTTGTAGTGCGGCTGGAGGGCCACCGGACGGGCCAGGCCCTCGCGATCGGCGTACTCGATCCAGGCGCGTTCACGCTCGACGGAGAAGTTCGACAGCCCGATGTGACGCACCGCGCCGGCCCTGACCAGGGCGTCGAAGGCGGCGGCCATGTCCTCGACGCTCTGGGTCGGGTCGTCGTAGTGGGCGTAGTACAGGTCGATGTGGTCCGTGCCCAGGCGGCCCAGCGAGGCCTGCGCGGCGGCCGCGACATTGGCGGGGGAGAGGCCCTTGAACTGCGGGTGGGTGGCCACCTTGGTGGCGATGACCACCTGGTCGCGTTTTCCACTGGAGGCGAGCCAGCGCCCGATGATCGTCTCGGACTCCCCGCCGTGGTTGCCGGGGGCCCAGGCCGAGTAGCCGTCCGCGGTGTCGACGAGCGAGCCGCCCGCCTCGACGAAGGCGTCGAGCACGGCGAAGGAGGTCTGTTCGTCACTCGTCCAGCCGAAGGTGTTGGCGCCCAGGGCGAGCGGGAGGATGTCGATGCCGGTACGCGGAAGCTGCACCATGAGAGAGAACCTTTCCGTGCTGGTGGTCCACCGTCGGTGAGTCCGACTGTACAGAACCCGGGACGGCTCATGCGCTGCCCGTGCGGATCGGGCCGGAGCAGCCGACCGACTCCCGCCCCGGTGCCGTGACAGGAACACCCCGATCCTGGGGAACCGGACGCGTCGGCAGGGCCGATGGCCGGTCGGGAGCACGAAGGGCGGTTTCCCCGGATCCGGGGAACCGCCCTCTCGTCGGGCTGACAGGATTTGAACCTGCGACCCCTTGACCCCCAGTCAAGTGCGCTACCAAGCTGCGCTACAGCCCGCCGGGCCACTGATGACCCGCCGGTGCACTTTAGCTCAGTTCGCTCGCGGTTTTCCAGTCGGGAGCCCGGAGCGGTGCGGGCCGGGTCGTGTCGGACCACCGCCGAGCCCGTCGCCTCCGCCGGCCCATGCTCAGTCTGGGGTATTACCAGCGACGATCCGCTGTTGCGACTATGGTGGCAGCTGTGGCACGAGTTCAGTGTTGAGCAGCTGTCTGACGCGATCGGCTCATCCCCGCTACGACAAGCCGTGGAGCAGCAGAACTGCCCGACGGGCAGCACACCCCCGTTCGCTTGTGGATGAATGGACAGGCGATCACGCCCCCTAGGGGCTCTGAGAGGATGTGCCACGGCGGGCCGCCCCCGGCCCCTGCTATCGATCATGAGGAAGGAACCGGCATGGAGGAAGTGGACACAGTCCTTGAGGTCGAGAGAGAGTTCACCTATCCACGGGATGTGTTGTTCCGGGCATTCACCGAACCCGCCGCGTTCAGTCAGTGGTTCGCCCCGACTGGCTGGCACGTGGTACCCGAGTCGGTGGAACTGAACCCCCAGCTGGGCGGACGCATCCGTCACACCAAGGTGCGCGACGACGATCCCGAGAAGATCTGGGTCGTCGACGGCGTCTACACCGAGGTCTTCTACCCGGACGTCCTCGTCACCCGCCAGCGCATCAGCGGCATCTCCGGGATCGACCCGAGCCGTCCGGTCGAGCTGCGCGTGGAGTTCACGCGCCTGGGCCAGGGCAAGACGCTGCTGAGGATCGTCCAGGGGCCCTACACGGAGTCGGCCGCTCTGGACTACTCCGACGGCTGGGAGTCCATCCTCGATCACCTTCAGACCTATCTCGAATCCTCCAAGGACAACAAGCGATGAGTCAGACCACTACGGCCACCACCGTCATCCGGCGCAAGCCGATGATGTCGATGAAGCAGATTCTTCTCATGAATCTGGGCTTCTTCGGCATCCAGTACTCGTTCGGTATGCAGCAGACGGCCATCAACCCCATCTACAACTTCCTCGGGGCCTCGCCCGAGCAGCTGCCCCTGCTCAACATGGCCGGCCCGATCACGGGCTTGTTCATCCAGCCCATCATCGGATCCCTGTCCGACCGCACCTGGAGCGAGCGGTGGGGCCGACGGAAGCCCTTCTTCCTCATCGGCGCCACGGGCTGCGCGATCTGCCTGTTCTGCTTCCCGTTCGTCTCGGCCGTCTGGATGGCGGCGCTGCTGCTGTGGCTGCTCGACGCCTCGAACAACACGGCCATGGAGCCCTACCGGGCCTTCATCGCCGACAAGCTGCCCCCGAGCCAGACGGCCAAGGGCTTCCTGGCGCAGAGCTTCTTCACGGGGCTGGGCATCACGCTCGCCAACATCTCCCTGTTCCTGTTCCAGCACGTCCTGTCGGGCATGACGGCCGCCGGGCTGCCGTACTGGGTCTTCGGCTCGTTCATGCTCGGCTCGGTCTGCTCGATCGGCACCGTGCTCGTCTCCGTGCTCAGCACCCCGGAGATCCCGCCCTCGCCGGAGGAGCTGGCCAGGCTGCGGTCGAAGCAGAACGGCAACGCCCTCAAGGGCATCTGGACGGCCATCGTCGAGATGCCCACCCAGCTGCGCAAGCTCGCCCTGGTCTACCTGTTCCAGTGGTACGCGATGAATGTCTACTGGCAGTACGTGTCACTGTCGGTCGCCAAGAGCGCCTTCGGCACCACCGACACCCACTCGGAGGCCTACGAGTCCGCCGTCACCTGGACCGGCCTCATCAACGGCGGCTACAACGTCGTCACCTTCTGCGTGGCCTTCCTGCTGGTCTCCTTCGCCAAGAAGCACGGCGCCAAGTACGTCCACTCGGCCTGCCTCCTGCTCGCGGTGGTCGGGCTGCTGTTCTTCCCGCACATCGGCAACAAGTTCCTGCTGTTCCTGCCGATCATCGGGCTGGGCATCGCCTGGGCCTCCATCATGGGCGTGCCCTACATCATGGCCGTGCGCATGGTGCCGTCCAGCCGCTTCGGCGTCTACATGGGCATCATCAACATGATGATCGTCATCCCGCAGCTGCTCCAGACCCTCACCTTCGGTGCGGTGTACAAGCACCTGCTCGGCTCCAACCCGACCAACGCCATCACCTTCGCCGCCGTCCTGCTGGGCTGCGCCGCGCTGTCGATGCTCTGGATCAAGGAACCGCCGATCGTGCGTGACGTCGACGACGTCGCGGCCCCGGCCAAGGTTCAGATGGGGGAGGACTGATCCCATGGAACTCGATCGTTACCGCAAGATCCTCGTCGGCACGGACGGCTCATCGCTCGCCGGGCCAACCGTCACCCGGGCGGCACGGCTGGCCGTGGCCGACGACGCCGATCTCATCGTCGTGTGCGCCTACACGAAGCTGCCGCTGCGCGAGGCGGCCAAGGAGCCCAACATCGAGGGCTCGGTGGCCACGCTCGGCCAGGTACCGGGCTCGGAGGCGGCCACCCTGGCGATCCAGGAGGCCATGCAGGTGGCCCACGCAGAGGGCGCCCGCGTGACGGCGGCCCTGCTCGTGGACTCCGATCCGGTCGCCGCGATCCTCGAGACCGCGCGCGACAACAAGGTCGACGCCATCGTCATCGGCGCCATCCGCGACACCTCGATCGCCGGGCGCCTGCTGGGGACGGTGTCCTCCGATGTCGTACGACGGGCTCACCGTGACGTGCTCATCGTGCGTCCGACCGAGGACGCCCCGGAGCCCGCCGTGGCCGAGGACGTCCACGTCGCCGATGCCACGGAGGACTGAGACGTGGCCCTGGATGCCTCTGCCCGCCAGAGTTTCGAACTGCGCTGGGACCGCTACGCGCCCCAGATCGCGGTCTGCCTGGCGCGACTGTTCCCCGACCGCGCGTACGAGGTGACGGAGCGGCTCTACGCGATCCTCGAGAACGCCATCGAGCAGCGCTCAGCCGAACTGCGCCGCCTCGACGAGGCCCGGCTGCTGCGGCCCGACTGGCTGCAGCAGCCGGACATGGTCGGCTACGTCTGCTACGCCGACCGCTTCGCCGGTGATCTGAAGGGCGTCCGGGACCACGTGGACTATCTGCACGGTCTCGGGGTGCGCTATCTGCACATCATGCCCTTCCTCAACCCCAGGCCCGGTGCGAACGACGGCGGCTACGCGGTGGCCGACTACCGTACGATCCGCCCCGACCTGGGCACGATGGACGATCTCGAGGAACTCACCGCGGAGCTGCGCGCAAACGACATCTCCCTGGTGATGGACCTGGTCATCAACCATGTGGCGCGCGAGCACGAATGGGCCGTCCGAGCCAAGGCGGGTGAGCCCAGGTACCGCGACTACTTCCTCCTGTACCCCGACCGTTCCGTACCGGACGCCTACGAGCGCACCCTGCCGGAGATCTTCCCCGAGTTCGCCCCTGGCAACTTCACCTGGAACGACGAGCTGAACGCCTGGGTGTGGACGACCTTCAACGACTACCAGTGGGACCTGAACTGGGCCAACCCCGACATCCTGTGCGAGTTCGTCGAACTCATGTGCTGGCTGGCCAACAAGGGCGTCGAGGTCTTCCGGCTGGATGCCATCGCCTTCATCTGGAAGCGCATGGGCACCAACTGCCAGAACCAGCCCGAGGTGCACGACCTGACCCAGATCATGCGGGCCTGCATGCGCATCGCCGCCCCGGCGGTGGCGTTCAAGGCCGAGGCGATCGTCTCCCCGGAGGACCTCATGGCCTATCTGGGCCTGGGGGAGCACTACGGTCTGGTCTCCGACATGGCCTACCACAACGAGCTCATGGTGCAGCTGTGGAACTGCCTGGCCACGGCGGACGCCAAGATGGCCGAGACCGCCCTGTCGAACATGCCGGCCAAGCCCCCGTCCACCACCTGGGGGACCTACGTGCGATGCCATGACGACATCGGCTGGGCCATCTCGGACTCCGATGCCACCGCCGTGGGCGTGGACGGTTACGAGCACCGGCGCTTCCTGTCCGACTTCTACTCGGGCCAGTACAAGACCTCGTTCGCCCGGGGGCTGGTCTTCCAGGACAACCCGCTCACCGGTGACCGGCGCATCTCCGGTTCCGCCGCCAGCCTGGCCGGCCTGGAGAAGGCCCTGGACGAGGGCGACGAGCACGGCGTCGACATGGCGATCGCGCGCGTCCTGCTCATGTACACCCTGATCTGCGGATACGGGGGCGTGCCCCTCATCTACATGGGTGACGAGCTGGGGCTGCTCAACGACATGGACTACGCACGCGACCCGGCCCTTGCCGACGACAACCGCTGGGCGCATCGCCCCTTCATGGACTGGGAACTCGTCGAACGGGTGCGCGGCGGGGAGGACCTGCCCGCGACCAGGCTCGACAGCGCCATCCGCCACGTCCTGCAGGTGCGTGCAACCGTCCCGCAGCTGCACGCCTCGGTCGCCACCGAGGTCGTCCCGAGTCCGGATCCGCGCATCCTCATCCTCAAACGCGATCATGCCCTCGGCCCGCTCGTCGAGATCTACAACATGAGCGAGCAGATGGTCGACCTGCACCACAGTGCGCTCACCCAGCACCTCGGGTACAACGCGCGTGAGCTCATCGGAGGCTACGACTACGACCTGCGCCCGGCCACGATCGGTATCTGGCCGTACCAGGCGGCCTGGTTCGTCGCGCCCTGAGCAGGGCGCCGGTGCGCCTGCGTTTTCCGGCCGGCACGGTTCTGGGAGAATGTCGACAGTGACGAGACTTCCGACGAGGGGATGGGCCATGCCTCAGCACATGAACGTGGAGAGCTTCAACCTGGATCACAGGAAGGTGGTGGCGCCGTTCATCCGGGTCGCCGATGTGAAGGAGCTGCCCGCCGGTGACGTGCTCACCAAGTACGACGTGCGCTTCTGCCAGCCCAATCGGGAGCACCTCGAGATGGAGGCCGTGCACTCCATCGAGCACGCCTTCGCCGAGTGCGTACGCAATCACTGCGATGCCGTCATCGATTTCGGCCCGATGGGCTGCCAGACCGGTTTCTACCTCATCATGGCCGGTTCCCCCGACGTGCCGGCCACCTGCGAGCTGGTCGAGCGCACGCTGCGTGACCTGCTCGAACTGGCAGAGGTTCCCGCCGCCAACGAGATCCAGTGCGGCTGGGGTGCCCATCACAGTCTGGCGGCTGCCAAGGACGCTGCCGCCACGATGCTCTCCCGCCGTGCCGAGTGGGAGCAGGTCATGGCCTGACAGCGCAGGCGCACGAGCATCGTGTCCGGCCCGATGGCCGGGCGAGTAGCACATACCACGGGAAGCCCGGCAGCGCCCGGGGACGAGAGGAGCCCCCATGGCCAGCGCCACCAACGGGCCGGCACGCATCGAAGCCATCGACCGAGCCCTGGTACTGCTCGAGGACCTGTCCCGGGCCGGGGCCGGCGGTTTCTCCCTCGCCGAGATCTGTTCGCGTGTCGGCATGAACAAGTCGACCGCCTACCGCGCCCTCACGACCATGCGCGGGCGCGACTACGTCCAGCAGGACCCGGAGTCGGGCAACTACGCGCTCGGCCCGGCGGCCCTCATGCTGTCGTCCAGGTACTTCACCGACGACGCCTTGGCCCAGGGGATGCACCCGGGGATCGTCGCATTGTCCCGCGAGATCGATGAACTCGTTCACCTCGGTGTCATGAAGGGCGACACGATCGTCTACCTCGACAAGGTCGAGCCCTCACGCACGATCAGGGTGTGGTCCGACATCGGTCGCACCGTCCCGGCATGGAGCACCGCACTGGGGCGGGCCATCCTGGCCTTCACCGGCGTCGAACGTCAGCAGCTGGCCGCCTACCTGCCGGTCGGCGACAGCGCCCGGGAGGATCACCTGTGGCTGATGCTCGAGTTCGCACGCGACCACGGCTACTCCTTCGAGAACGAGGAGAACGAGCCGGGCATCGCCTGCCTCGGCGTTCCCCTGCTGCGCGGCGACCACCCGGTCGCGGCTTTGAGCGTGACGACCTTCGCCTCCACGTTCACCCCTGATCGCCGGGCCGAACTGGTCAGCGCCATCGCAGCCGTCGTACCGCCTCTGCTGCCCGGCGGTATCGCCCTGCCCGAGCTGCGCGCCTGATCCGACAGGAGTCCCTGTACCCGTCTCCGGCCCATGACGCCCGCCATGGTTGACCGCTCCGTGCTGACATCCGATCGATGTCGGTGTACACTTCAAGTGTTTCTTGCAGAAAACTCAATATTTCATTGAACAAAATATATGTCGAGTGTCTGGCCCGATCCCGCGGACTCAGACCTCGTGCACCGAAGGGATCGTCTGACATGTCCGCGGACCTATCGACCATCACAGCCCACCGGATCATCCCCGTCGTCGTCCTCAACAGCGCGGACCGGGCCGACGGGCTCGCCCAGGCCCTCGTCGACGGCGGCCTGCCCGTCGCCGAGGTGACCTTCCGCACCGACGCGGCCGTCGAATCCATCGAGATCATGGCACGCCATGGTGACGTCCTCGTCGGCGCGGGCACCGTCCTCGACGTCGGCCAGGTGCACCGCGCTCTCGATGCCGGTGCGGGCTTCATCGTCAGTCCCGGGTACAGCCAGGCCGTCGTCGACGAGTGCCTCGGCCTCGGCGTCCCGGTCCTGCCGGGCACGGCGACCCCCACCGATGTGACAGCCGCCGTCAACTCCGGTCTCGACACCGTCAAGTTCTTCCCCGCCGATCCCCTCGGGGGTGCCGCGACCATCAAGGCCCTGTCCGGCCCGTTCCCGCAGGTGCGGTTCATCCCTACTGGCGGTGTCAACGCCGCGACCGTGGGCGAGTACCTGGCCCTCGACTGCGTCCCCGCCGTCGGAGGCTCCTGGATGGTCCCGGCCGGGCTCATCGACGCCGGTGAGTTCAACCGGGTCACCGAGCTCGTCGCCGGGGCCGTCGACGCCGTCAAGGCCTGCTGAGGGGGAGTACCACGATGACTGCTGGCATCACCCTGCGCCCGGCCGATCAGTGCGCCTTCGACGCCGCGAGCCTCGGCGAGGTCATGTTGCGACTCGACCCGGGCGAGGGCCGCATCCGCACCACCCGCGTCCTCCACGTCTGGGAGGGCGGCGGCGAATACAATGTGGTCCGCGGCCTGCACAAGGTCTTCGGCCTGCGCTGCACCGTCCTCACCAGCCTGGTCGACAACGAGATCGGTCATTTGGTCGAGGACCTCGTCGAACAGGGCGGCGTCGACACGTCCAACATCGCCTGGGTTCCCGGCGACGGTGTGGGACGGACGGTTCGTAACGGCCTGAACTTCACCGAACGCGGCTTCGGCGTCCGCGGCTCGGTCGGCGTCTCCGACCGCGGCAACACCGCTATCGCCCAGGCCAGGGCCCGCGACTTCGACCTGGATGCCCTGTTCACCAAGGCGGGCGTGCGCTGGCTGCACACCGGCGGCATCTACGCCGCCCTGTCCGAGCAGAGCGCCCGGACCTGTGTCGACGTCGTCCGGGCGGCCCACGAGGCCGGTACCGTCGTCTCCTACGACCTGAACTATCGTCCGAGCCTGTGGCGAGCCATCGGGGGGCGGGCCCGCGCCCAGGAGGTCAACCGCGAACTCGCCAGGTACGTCGACGTCATGATCGGCAACGAGGAGGATTTCACCGCCGCTCTCGGTTTCGGGGTCGAGGGCATCGACGAGAACCTCACCGACCTGCCCGTCGACAAGTTCGGAGCCATGATCGAGTCCGTTGCCGACGCCTACCCGAATTTCAAGGTCATCGCGACCACTCTGCGGGGTGTCCGGTCGGCCTCCAACAACGACTGGGGCGCCCTGGCCTGGAGCCGGCCGGACGGCCTCGTCCAGGCGACCCAGCGCGACGCCATGGAGATCTTCGACCGGGTGGGCGGCGGCGACTCCTTCGCCTCGGGCCTCGTGTACGGCCTGCTGAGCGGTGAGCCGCTGCAGACCTGTGTCGAGTACGGCGCGGCCCACGGGGCCCTGGCCATGACGACCCCTGGCGACACCTCGATGGCCACCAGGGCCGAGGTGTTCAAGCTGGCCGGCGGCGGAAACGCCCGCGTCGATCGCTGAAACCGTTCCTGGCCGGTTCCCGGCCCTGTGAACGACACCGATCGGCGCGTCCGGTACGCGCGCCCGGGGCACTCGGTGAGAAGATCCTTCGGTGAATCCTCAGCAGAGCGCCCAGTCCCACGTGGAGCGCATCAGCGTCGACAGGCGCAGATGGTGGGGATTGGCCGTCCTCACTGTCGCTCTGCTCATGGCGTCGATGGACAACACGATTCTCAACATCGCTCTGCCGACACTCGCCCGCGAGCTGCACGCCACGAACGACGCCCTGCAGTGGACCGTCGACGCCTATCAGCTCACCTATGCCGGATTCCTCCTGGTGGCCGGCAGCCTCGTCGACCGCTGGGGGCGCAAACGCACCTTCATGACCGGCGTGATCCTGTTCGGCGTGTGCTCGATCGCCGCCGGCCTGGCCAGGGGGGCTGCCATGCTCATCGCGGCACGCGCCCTCACCGGTATCGGCGCCGCCCTGCTCACGCCATCCACCCTGGCCGAGGTCTCCGTGCTCTTCCGTCGTCCAGCCGAGCGGACGACGGCCTTCGCCGTCTGGTCCGGGGCGAACGGTGCAGGCGCAGCGATCGGGCCGCTGCTGTCGGGCGCCCTGCTCGAGCGCTTCAGCTGGTCGTCCATCTTCTTCATCAACGTACCCCTGGCCGCGTTGTGCGTGGCGGCCGGAACCATGCTGCTGCCCCGCGCCGCGCCGGCCCGGCACGAGGGACGCATCGACTGGTCCGGTGTCCTCGCCTCCATCCTCGGCCTGTCGCTGCTGTGCTGGGCCGTCATCTCCGCGCCCGGTCTGGGGGCCGGGTCCCCGCTCGTCATCGGCGCATTCCTCGTCAGCCTGGTCGTGCTCGGCCTGTTCGTCTGGGGACAGACGCGGGCCGGGACGCCGCTGCTCGACCTTGCCCTGTTCAAGCGCCGCACCTTCACCGTCGCGGTCGCGGTCTCCGGCCTGGTCACCGGCGGGGGAGCGGGGGCCCTGTTCGTCCTGGCCCAGTACATGCAGTACGTGCTGGCCTTCACACCCTGGCAGTCCGGCCTGGCGATCATGCCGGTGGCGGCCTGCATGCTCGCCGGCGCCGTCAGCGCACCGAAGGTGCTCAACAGGATCGGCATCAAACGCATCGTCGTCATCGGACTGGCACTGGTCGCCAGCGGCTTCGCCGCCATGGCCCTGAGCGGTTCCGCGATGGCCTACTCGCATCTCGTCGTCGGTGCCTGCGCCTTCGGCCTGGGTGCCGGGATGCTCATGCCCGCAGCGACGCAGGCCGTCATGGACTCCCTGCCCGCCGGTTCCGAGGGCGAGGGCTCGGCAACCAACAGTGCCCTCATGCAGGTGGGCAGCGCCCTCGGCGTGGCCGTCATCGGCAGCCTGCTGGCCTCCACCTACCGCGCCGGGCTCGAGGGCAGGGCCGTGCTCTCGGGCCTGGACGAGGCCACTCGCGAAACCGTGCTCAGCTCTGCCGGGCAGGCCTTCTCGATGGCGCTGGACGGCATGGACGAGCTGCTGGCAGCCATGCGCGAGGCCTTCTCCGCCGGCATGACGCTCGGGCTGGGGGTCTGTGCCGGCATCGTCGCCGTCGCAGCCATCGCCGTCGTCGTCCTGTACCCGGCACCTGCCGGCGAACCGGCAACCGGGCCGGGGCGGAGCTGACGGCGGTCCGCCCCGTGCCAGCCGCCCATGCTGTACGAGCGCCGGGCGGAGGGGATATATAGTTTGCTTCGCAACCAACGTGCCCGGGGTCGGTGAAAACCCGAACCGGCGGTAAAGCCCGCGAACCAGCTCAGCTGGCCGAACCGGTGAGATTCCGGTGCCGACGGTCATAGTCCGGATGGGAGAGCACGTGCGGACCCGTGGGGTCGGCAGTGGCACATGCCGTGCCGCCGACCGTGCGGCCCTGCCTGCGTCCCGGTCACGGCGATGTGACAGGAGATGCACGGCCGATGAGAACGATCCGGGCGAACAGGGTGCCGGCGCCGCTGGTCGTGCGCGTGGGCGCCCCCGTGGCCGTGTTCAGCGTCCTGCTCCTCACCTGGCAGTTCGTCGTCGTCTCGGGCACCGTCCCGCCCACCCTGCTGCCCAGCCCGGGGCAGGTCCTCGCCCGCCTGGTCAGCGACCTGAGGGCGGGCGTCCTGGTGCACCGCACGCTCGTGACGATCTGGGAGGCGATCCTCGGCTGCGCCCTGGCCAGTGTCGTGGCCCTGCCGATCGGTTACCTCATCGCCCACGTCCGCTCGGCGGAGGCGGCGTTCTCGCCGTACCTGGCCGCATCCCAGGCGATCCCGGCGGTTGCGCTCGCCCCGCTGCTGGTCATCTGGGTCGGCTATGGCCTGCTGCCCATTGTGCTGCTGTGCGCCCTGCTCGTCTTCTTCCCGCTGGTCCTGTCGACCACGCTCGGGATCCGCACCATCGATGACGAGATCACCGAGGCCGCCGAGCTCGATGGCGCCTCGGGGTGGTCGATGATCGCTCACGTCGAGGCGCCGATGGCCCGCTCGGCGATCCTCACCGGCATCCGCAATGGTTTCACGCTGTCGATCACCGGTGCCGTCGTCGGTGAATTCGTCATGGGTGGCAAGGGCCTGGGCATGATCGTCTCGGTCGAGTCGGCCACCGCCGACACCACGGGCCTGTTCGCCACCATCATCGTCCTGTGCGTGCTCGCCGTCGTCATCTACATGACGATGCTCCTCGTGGAGAACCTCACCGATCCCTGCCGCGCCGCCGGGGACCGTGTCGGATCCGAGCCCGAGAACGACGCCGAACCCTTCCCGCACCCCAGGACCCTGAGCCCTCACATCGTCCCCTCGGACCCCCGGACAGCCGACAAGGAGCTGATCGCATGACTCATTCCCGTTTCCGCCGCCTGTGGCAGGCCCTGCTCCTGGCCATGGGGCTCACGCTCGTCGTCTCGGCCTGCTCCGGCAGCGAATCGCCGGGCTCCGGCGCCAGTGACGGCGACGAGATCGTCGTCGGCCTGACCTACACCGCAGACATCCAGTTCTCGCCGTTCTACGTGGCAGCCGAGAAGGGCTATTTCACGGACGAGGGCCTCACCGTGACGCTGCGTCACCATGGCACGTCCGAACCCCTGCTCGGCGCACTGCAGTCCGGCGACGAGGACGTCGTCTACGCCGGCGGGGACGAGATGATGGTCAACCGGGCCCAGGGCGTCGACGTCGTCGACTTCGCCACGATCTATCAGAGCTACCCCGGTGAACTCATCGTCCCGGCCGATTCCGCCATCGGCTCCCTCGCCGACCTGAAGGGACATTCGATCGGCGTCCCCGGCGAGTTCGGGGAGACCTGGTACACCCTGCTGGCACTGCTCGACGAGGCCGGCCTGAGCCGTGACGACGTGGACATCCAGAGCATCGGGTTCACCCAGCAGTCGGCCCTCATGACCGGCAAGGTGGATGCCGTCGTCGGTTTCGCGAACAACGATGCCGTCCAGTTCCGGCAGGCCGGCTTCGAGATCCGCGAGATCGCCCCGAGCGAGGGCACCCCGCTGGTCGGCCTCGGCCTGGGCGCCACGGCCAGCACCCTGTCCGAGCGGCGTGACGATCTGACCGGTCTGCTCAACGCGCTGGAACGGGCCGCCGACGACTGCGCCTCGAACCCGGACGAGGCCGTCGAGCTGTCGGCCCGGTACATCACCACGCTCACCGACGACGAGCAGCGCGCGAAGGCCAGGGCCACGCTCGAGGCGACCAACGCCCTGTACGGCGATGACTTCGGCAAACAGGACAGCGACAGCTGGGCCGCCATGAGCGCCTTCCTCATGGAGAAGGGCATCACCGCCGAGGCAGTCGACCCCGACCAGGCCCACGTCACGCTGAGCTGAGAACCGGTTCGTGGCCCGATCGCCGGGCACCGGCGTCATGACGGCGCCCGGACGGGACCGGCACCCGGCTAGAGTTGAGCAGCGACCCCGTGACACCGACCGGCAGTGCGCGGACCGAGCCCATTCAGGAGTGACCCCATGACATCGGCCGAGCCCAGGACGCTCGTCGAGACGAAGACGATCCGTCTGTTCGACGAGAACAGACCGCTCGACTTCGTGCGAGGCGGCCGCCTGAGCGAGGTCAACGTCGCCTACGAGACCTACGGCACCCTCAACCGGGCCCGCGACAACGCCGTCTACGTCTGTCACGCCCTCACCGGCGACGCCCACGCGGCCTTCTGGCACGAGGGCGACAACCGTCCCGGCTGGTGGGACGTCATGATCGGACCGGGCAAGGCCATCGACACGGACCGCTGGTTCGTCATCGCCTCGAACATCCTGGGCGGCTGCCAGGGCACCACCGGCCCCTCCGACATCGACCCGGCCACGGGGGAGCCCTACGGCCTGGACTTCCCGCTCATCGACATGCACGACTTCGTCACCGTGCACCGGGCGCTGCTGGCGGCTCTCGGCGTCGAACACCTGCACGCCGTGGTCGGCGGCTCGCTCGGCGGCATGCAGGTGCTCGACTGGTCGCTGACCCATCCCGAGGACATGGACCAGGCCGTCATCGTGGCCGCCTCCAGCCGCCTCACCGCGCAGAACATCGCCTTCAGCGCCGTCGGGCGCGAGGCGATCATGCGGGACGAGAACTTCTACGACGGCCGCTTCGCCGCCCACGACGCCAATCCCACGGTGGGGCTCGCCGTGGCGCGGATGATGGCGCACATCACCTACACGAGCGAGGAGGGTTTCGAGGAGAAGTTCGCCCGCCGCCCCCAGTTCGACGCCCGCCATCCCGGTTTCGGCGTCGACTTCGCCGTCGAGAGCTACCTGGATCATCAGGGCAGCGTCTTCGTCAACCGTTTCGATGCCCTCAGCTACCTGTACCTGACCCGCGTCATGGACTACTTCGACCCGTTCGCCGATCCGACCGCCATGGACCAGGTCGCCAGGACTGCCCTGAAGTACCTCGTCATGAGCTTCGACTCCGACTGGCGTTTCGGCACCGCCCACTCCCGGCGCATCGTCCGCCGACTCCAGTCACGCGGCCTGCCGGTCAGCTTCCGTGAGATCAGCGCGCCATGGGGCCACGACTCCTTCCTGCTGAAGATCGACCCCTATCTCGACACCGTCCGCGCCTTCCTCGAACAGCCGGCCACACCGAAACCGAGCATTCACCGTCGCCGCATGGGGAGGCACCACTGATGCCACCGGACCGTCTGACCCAGGGCCTGCTGCGCCACGACCTGCAGTCGGTGGCCGCACTCATCAACAGAGGCGAACGCGTCCTCGACCTCGGTTGCGGGGACGGCGACCTGCTCGCCTATCTGATCGGCGCCATGGACTGCACGGGCACCGGCGTCGAACGCGACCCCGGTGCCGTCATGGCGGCCATCGGACGGGGCGTACCGCTCATCGAGCTCGACCTCGACACCGAGCTGGGGGAGTTCGGCGATGACTCCTTCGACGTCGTCGTGCTGTCCCGTACGCTGCAGGCGGTGCTCCGCCCCAAGGACGTCATCATGCAGATGCGACGCATCGGCCGGCGTCTCATCGTGACCATGCCCAACTTCGGTTTCTGGCAGCACCGGCTACGGCTGCTGAGCGGCCGCATGCCCCAGAGCCGTGACCTGCCCTACACCTGGTACGACACCCCGAACCTGCACCACACCACGCTGGTCACCCTCGAGGAGTTCTTCACAGACTGCGGGCTCACCGTCGCCCAGCGCATCCCGCTGGACGGCAGGGGACGTCAGCCGCGCATCGGCGGGCGTCTCCTGCAGCACGGCGCGAACCTCCTCGCTGGTTCGGCGATCTACGTCCTCGCGCGCAGCAGCTGACCCGTCCACGGCGCCGTGCACAATGCGGGCACTCGGACCAGGACCGTTGTCATCTGCCAAAATGACGTTCATGGAGTCGACCGACCAGAAGATTCTCGCGCTGCTGGCCCGCGACGGTCGCATGTCTTTCACCGACATCGGCCGTGAAACCGGCCTGTCAACGTCAGCTGCCCAGCAGCGCGTGCGGCGCCTGGAACAGCGCGGTCTCATCTGCGGCTACCGGGCCAGGCTCAACGGCAAGGCCCTCGGTCGCTCACTGGTGGCCTTCGTCAAGATCATCCCGGTGGGCCATGTGACGGACGACACCAGCGTCGTGGAACTGCTCGAGCAGATGCCGGAGATCACCGCGTGCTACTCGGTGGCGGGTGACGCCAGCTATCTGTGCCAGGCCGAGGTCGGCAGCCCCGAGGACCTGGACGATCTGCTCACCCGGATCCGCATCGCCCAGCCAGTGGCGACCTCGACGACGATCGTGCTGCGCACCATGTTCGCCGACCGGCCACTCGTCGACGAACCAGGCGCCCCGAACGGCGCCTGAGGGCGCGCCGCGACTGGTTCGGCACCCATGAGCCAACGACCCGACCGGACCGCCGCCCTGCGGGGCGGACCACCGCAGACCGTCCTGCCCTGGTGGGCGGCGCTCCTGGCGTCCCTGGCGGCCGGCGCCCTGCTCGCCCTGGCCTACCAGCCCTTCGGCCTCTGGTTCACCGCGCCGCTCGGCGTCGGCGTGCTGTGCTGGCTGTCCCGCCAGGCCCGCGTGCGCCGGGCCGTGTGGTCCGGTTTCGTCGCCGGCCTGGTCCTGTACGGGGTGACGGTCAGTTTCGAGTACATCGTGGACTGGTGGTTGCCGCTGCTGCTCGTACCGGTGCTGGCCCTGTGGCTCGCCCTCGTCGCCGCGATCCAGCGTCTCGTCCAGCGGTTGCCGCTGTGGCCGCTGTGGGCGGCGGCGGCGTGGACCGCGGTCGAGGCCTGCGCACAGCGTTTCCCGCTGGGCGGTTTCGCCTGGGACAGGCTGGGCTTCACCACGGCCGACGCGCCCTTCGGCGGTTATCTGTGGGTACTCGGCGCCGCCGGCACGGGATTCGTCGTCGCACTGACCGGCACGCTCCTGCTCGCCGCCGCGGATGCCCTGGCGGGGATCGGCCGCCGTGCCGCGCGAGCCGCGACGCTCCTCGTCCTGGTGGTCCTCATCCTCGCCGGCGGGGCAGTGCTGCGGGCGGTCCCCGTGGCCGAGCCCGGGGAGGGCGAGGTGACGATCGCCGTCGTCCAGGGCGACGTCGACGGCTCGGCGGGCCCGCACGCCATGGGCTATGCGCGCTCGGTGACCGACAACCACGTCTCCGAGACGATCATGGCGATGGCCCGCGCCCGTACCGGGCTCGACCCGATGCCGGACCTGGTGCTGTGGCCGGAGAACTCCACCGACATGGACCCGAACAGCGACGAGCAGACGCGCGAACTCATCGCCCGGGCCCAGGACATCGCCGGCGTGCCGATCCTCGTCGGCGCCGTCACCGACGGGCCCGGTGCCGGCGAACGGCAGACGACGGCATTGTGGTGGACCGCCGACGGCGAGACCGATCGTCATGCCAAGCGCAACGCAGTCCCCTTCGGTGAGTACACCCCCATGAAGGACCTCGTCTTCTCGCTCGTGCCGATGGCCAGGCAGGTCGGGCGTCAGACGGTGCCGGGCACCGAGCCCGGTGTCCTCGACGGGGAACTCAACGACGGGCGCCGGCTCAGCGTCGGCACCATCATCTGCTACGAGCTGGCCTTCGACGCCACCGTCTACGACACCGAGCGGTACGGCGGCCAGGTGATGACGGTCCAGTCGAACAACGCCACCTATGAGGGCACCATGCAGCCGCTCCAGCAGTTCTCCCTCACACGCATCAGGGCCATGGAGATGCGCCGCGAGATCGTCGTGTCGACGACCAGTTCCTACTCGGGCCTCATCGGCGCCCGCGGTGAGGTCATCGCCCGCAGCACTCCCGGCACCGCCTACGCCCGCTCCTTCACCGTGCCCGTCCGCTCCGGGACCACGCCGGCCATGACGATCGGTCTCTGCTGTGAGCTGGCGGGCGTGGTCCTGGTCGTGGCAGGTGCGGCGGCCGGGGTGGCCGTGGGCCGTGCGCGAACCCGGGCAGCGGATCGCTAGACTGAGCCCGTTGCCGCGCCACCGTCGCTGCAGTGATCTCTGACGGCCCGGACGGGCCCTCTCCAGTACGAGGAGTGTGTCATGGTTGACCGCAAGCACGAGCCCTTGGACAAGGTACTCGTCATCATCCCCACCTACAACGAGGCTGAGAACCTGGAGTCCATCGTCCAGCGGCTGCGCGAGGCGGTACCGACCGCGGATGCCCTCATCGCCGACGACAACTCCCCGGACGGCACCGGAGACATCGCCGACCAGCTGGCCGCCCAGGACGATCACATCCACGTGCTGCACCGCGCCGGCAAGGAGGGGCTGGCGGCAGCCTACGTCGCCGGCTTCCGGTGGGGGCTGGAGAACGGCTACGACGTGCTCGTCGAGATGGACGCCGACGGGTCCCACCAGCCGCAGTTCCTGCCCGCCATGCTCGCCGCGCTGAGGAATGCCGACATGGTGAAGGGTTCGCGCTGGGTGCGCGGAGGCGAGGTCGTCGACTACGACCTCAAACGCGAGTGGCTGTCGCGGCTGGCGAACATCTGGATCCAGGCCGTCATGGACCTTCCGGTGCATGACAGCACCGGCGGCTTCAACGCGTTCCGGGCCAGCGCGCTGGAGGCCATGGACCTCGACACGATCGCCTCGAAGGGATACACCTTCCAGGTCGATCTCACCCGCCGTGTCATCGCGGCCGGCGGCACCGTCGCCGAGGTACCCATCAGCTTCCCGGACCGTCAGCTCGGCGAGTCCAAGATGAGTGGCTCGATCATCGTGGAGGCACTGCGCCGCACGGCCGGCTGGGGCTGCGAGAAGCGTTCGGCCCAGATCAGGCAGCTCGCCGAGGCGACCACGGACAGGATCAAACCCCTGCTCGGCAGCCTCACCGGCAAGGCCCGCTGACCGAGCGAGGGAACCCCCTCGTCCCCATGAGATGAGGGGGCCGCGGACCAGCTCACGTGCTGGTCCGCGGCCCCCTCACTCGAGAAGTGCTCTGAGAACGGAACCGGGCGCTCAGTAGTGCGGGGTGTGGCGCACGACCTCGAGCCGCTCGGCGAGCAGCTCCTCGAGCTCGGAGATCGAGCGGCGCTCCAGGAGCATGTCCCAGTGCGTGCGAGGCGGTTTGACCTGCTTGTCCTCGGGCTGGGTGCCGTCGGAGCGAGCCGCCACGGCCCCGCAGCGCGGGCACTCCCACTCGGCCGGGAGCTCGGCCTCGGTCGAGAAGGTGATGTCGAAGTGGTGGCCCTTGGGGCAGTCGAAGCCAAGAACCTTGCGGGCGGCGAACTCGACTCCCTCTTCGTCCTCGAAGCTCTTGGCCCCGAGGCCCATGCCGCGTAGTGCTCGATCTGCCATCTCAGTTCCTTCTTGTCCTGGCCCTCACGGGCGATCCTGCAGTGCTCGGAGGTATCGGCAGCGATGTCTCATCGGCTCAACGACTCAGGCGCTGTCGTTGTTCCACGAGCAGACCCGCCCCGGTGCACATCACCAACCATAATCAGGCTCCGAGTCATGAATACCATGCCGGCGAACAGCAGGTGAGCTCTCACCACAGATCACGGTCCGTGCACAAGGCTTTCAGCTCGTCGATGCGATTCGAGACGATGCCGTCGACGCCGGCGTCCATGAGCGAGCGCATCTGGTCCGGATCATCGACCGTCCACACGTGGACGCGCATGTCCCTCTCGCGTGCGGTGCGCAGCAGGTTACGGGTGAGCACCTTGACGCTGACCGGCCCGATCCGCTGCCGCACCGGGATCTGGAAGGCCTGCACGCCCGCATTCACGAAACGGGGCAGCAGCGGCACGAAGGACGACCAGGCGACCGCACCCAGGGACGCCGATGTGGCCACGCGCGGCCCCATGGCACGGCGGAAGGCAGCCAGCCGCCTGGGACTGAAACTCGCCACGCAGACCCGGTCGTAGGCGTTGTGACGGCGAATCGCCCGCGCCAGTGGTGCGATGGCGTTGGGCTCCTTGATGTCGATGTTGATGCGTGCCTCGGGCAGCGCCTCGAAGACCTCGTCCATCGTTGGGATCGGTTCGCGGCCACCGATGCGTGCGGTCCTCACCTGCGCCCAGTCGAGTTCGGCGATGGCGCCCCGGTGATCGGTGACCCGGTCGAGCCGCATGTCGTGGAAGGCGAGCAGTTCGCCATCGGACGTGGCGTGCACATCCGTTTCGACATAGCGGTAGCCCAGGTCGTCGACGGCGTGCTGAAAGGCGGCCAGGGAGTTCTCGAGTTCCTCGCCGATCCTGTCGTCCCAGCCGCCGCGGTGGGCGAGCGCCGAGAAGGGCGCATCGAAGTAGGCATAGTCGCTGGCGTTACGGATGGTGCGCACGATCCGGGATGCCTCTCAGCCGACACCGGGCAGATGGGACAGCCACCGAGCCGCCCAGCCCGGAACCCAGGAGGGAATGCCGATGACGAGCAGAACGATGTAGAAGCAGGTCACGACGATGGCGCCGAAGGCTCCCATGCCGATCACCTTCGCCCTGACCGACCAGCACTCGATGCGGCGCACGAGCATCATGACGGTGACGGTGATGCGATGAGCCCATCGGAACTCGCTGGCCAGCACGGCCATGCCGATGAGGAACAGCGGGATGCCGCCGGGGCCCGGCAACCAGCCCGTGAGCGCTGAGAGAACGAGAAGAAGGGCACCGAGGACGCCGATGCCGGTGCGGTAGGCCAGGGAAGTGGCCGGGTTCGCATGGATACGGGCGCGCCAGGCGAACCGTTCCCGCCGGGGAATCAGCCAGCGGTGCATGGCCGGCCTGATGCCGTGCGCTCGTGGCACGACTGTGCCGCCATCATTCCTGTACAGAGGCTCCGCGACGTCCTCACCGGCACCTGGCGACCCATCGGCTGCGTCATCGGGACCCCCTGCAGCCGTCGGCAGCGAGGGCGGCGCTGTGAGCAGGGAATCGTTCTCAGCCGCAGCCTCTTCGTTCCCGTCGGGTAGCCCACGAGCCCCCAGGGCGTGCAGCAGCTGCGGCGCCTGGTCGAAGACCTGTGCTGTGCTCACGGGTCAATGCTGCCAGAAGAACATGGCAGCCACGGCATTCCTCCCCTCAGATTCGCTCTCACGGGGGAGACGCCGGGCCAGGAGTGCGCCTCTGGTCGCATGAACTCAGAGCCACGGAGGATCCTGAGCTATGCCCAAGGGGGCACGGCGGTGGGGTCCGGCCGTTCGCCCGGACCCCACCGGTGGCCGAAAGATCACTCGTAGAAGGGCTCCACGTGAGCGCCGAGCGCGTTGAGCCTGGTGGGCAGGTCCTCGTAGCCGCGGTTGATGACGTAGACGTCACGGAGCACGCTGTTGCCCTTGGCGGCGAGCATCGCGAGGAAGAGGCAGACCGCGGGGCGCAGCGCCGGCGGCGAGACCATGTCGCGGCCACGCCACCGCGTCGGACCGTTGATGACGAGACGATGCGGGTCGAGCAGTTGCACGTTCGCGCCGAGCTGCGACAGCTGCAGCAGGTGGATGGAACGGTTCTCGAAGACCCAGTCATGGATCTGCGTCTGGCCGTGGGCCGTCGCGGCGATGACCGCGAAGAACGGCAGGTTGTCGATGTTGAGGCCGGGGAACGGCATCGGATGGATCTTGTCCGGCGGTGCCTTGAGCTCGCTGGGCCGCACCGTGACGTCGGTCAGGCGGGCAAGACCATTGCCGGACCGGTACTCGTGGCCGAGGGAGTAGTCAAGGCCCATCTGCTCCCCGAGGATCGCGAGCTCGACCTCGAGGAACTCGATGGGCGCGCGTTCGATGGTCAGCTCGGAGCCTGTGACGATGGCCGCGGTGATGAGACTCATGGCCTCGATCGGGTCCTCGCTGATCTGGTACGAGACGTCCATGCTGGGCGGCTCGTCGAGTCCATGGATGACCAGCGTCGTCGTGCCGATGCCCTCGATCTGAACCCCGAGCAGCATGAGATAGGCGCACAGGTCCTGCACCATGTAGTTGGGTGAGGCATTGCGGACGATCGTCGTGCCCGGGGTGATGGCGGCCGCCATGAGCGTGTTCTCGGTGACGGTGTCGCCGCGTTCGGTGAGCACGATGCGACGCTCGGTCCCGTGGTCGTGGTCGGCCGAGACGTTGTACTGGCCGTTCGTCGCGTGCACCTGGACGCCGAAGTGGCGCAGGGACTGCAGATGGGGCTCGACGGTGCGCACGCCGAGATCGCAGCCGCCGGCATAGGGCAGCTGGAAGTTCTCGTAGAAGCGGCTGAGCGGCCCCATGAACATGAGGATCGACCGGGTGCGGCGGGCCGCGGCCTCGTCCATGCCGGCCAGGTCGAGCTCATCGGGACGATGCAGCGTCAGGTCCTTGCCGTCGGGCGACCACGCGACCTCGACACCGATGCTCGTGAGCACCTCGATGAGACGATTGACCTCTTCGATGTGGGCGATGCCCTTGAGCACCGTGCGGCCGCGGTTGAGCAGGCTCGCGCACAGCAGCGCGACGGCGGCGTTCTTGCTGGAGCGCACCGGGATGGAGCCCTCCAGGTGGGTCTCGCCGCCGATGCGGAAGTTCAGGGCACTCGTGTTGCCCGGAACGATCAGGGGCGATTCCAGTGCGTTGGCGATCCGGTTGATGGTTTCCAGGGACAGGTTCTGGTGTCCGGACTCGATCCGGTGGATGGCGCTCTGGCTCGTGTTGAGCTCGGAGGCCAGCTGGTTCTGGGTCATGCCGCGCTGCTTGCGCGCATCACGGATGAGCCGGCCGATGTTGGCGGGGGTAGGTTCCTGAGTCACGGCGACATCATAACTCATTCTTGAGATATTGCATGTCGCCGACGTTTCCCGCCGAGCCGTCTCACGCGTCATCGTGGGGGAGCGGGGCACCGATGTCGCTCAGAGCGAACCGGAGAGACGGACCTCAGCCGGCTTGGATGCGATCCTTTACAGTGACGACATGAGCGCTCATTTTGATGTTGTTGTTCTCGGTGCCGGCCCCGGCGGCTATGTCGCCGCCATCCGTGCAGCGCAGCTCGGCAAGAAGACCGCGGTCATCGAGAAGCAGTGGTGGGGCGGTGTCTGCCTCAATGTGGGCTGCATCCCCACGAAGGCCCTCCTGCGCAACGCGGAGCTGGCCCACATCGTCACGAAGGAGGCCGCGACCTTCGGTATCAGCGGGGACATCACCGTCGACTACGGCAAGGCCTTCACCCGCAGCCGGCAGGTCAGCGACCGCATGGTCAAGGGCATCCACTTCCTGATGAAGAAGAACAAGATCACCGAGTACGACGGCTACTGGGGCACCTTCCTCGACGCGAAGACCCTCCAGGTCGCCAAGGACGACGGCACCACCGACACCGTCACCTTCGAGAACTGCATCATCGACGTCGGCGCCACGGCCAAGATGCTGCCCGGCACGAGCAAGTCGGCCAATGTCTACTCCTTCGAGGAGATGATCCTGTCCGACCAGCTGCCCGGCTCGATCATCATCGGTGGTTCGGGCGCCATCGGCACCGAGTTCGCCTACGTCCTGGCCAGCTACGGCGTCGACGTGACCATCGTCGAGTTCCTCGACCGCATGGTCCCGAACGAGGACGAGGAGATCTCCAAGGAGCTCACCCGCGAGTACAAGAAGCTCGGCATCACGATCATGACGAGCACCGCCGTCCAGTCCGTCGTCGACACCGGCACCGGCGTGGACGTCACCGTGGCCCCGGCGGCCGGCGGCGAGTCCCAGGTGCTGCACGCCGACAAGATGCTGCAGGCCATGGGCTTCGCC
This sequence comes from Propionibacterium australiense, assembly GCF_003666605.1. Taxonomy (GTDB): domain Bacteria; phylum Actinomycetota; class Actinomycetes; order Propionibacteriales; family Propionibacteriaceae; genus Propionibacterium; species Propionibacterium australiense. Next base: position 236,450 of record NZ_RCIV01000002.1, read on the forward strand.
CCCCGCGTCGAGGGCTACGGCCTCGAGAACACCGGTGTCGCGCTCACCGAGCGGGGCGCCATCGCGATCGACGACTACTGCCGCACCAATGTCCCGGGCATCTACGCCATCGGCGACTGCACCGCCAAGATGATGCTCGCCCACACCGCCGAGGCCATGGGCGCCGTCGCCGCCGAGACCATCGCCGGGGTCGAGACCATGCCCGTGGACTACACGATGATTCCGCGCGCCACCTACTCCCAGCCCCAGATCGCCAGCTTCGGCCTCACGGAGAAGCAGGCCCGGGACGCCGGCTACGAGGTCACCACGAGCAAGTTCCCGTTCAGCGCCAACGGCAAGGCCGTCGGCATGGGCGCCGCCACCGGGTTCGTCAAACTCGTCGCCGACAGCCGCTACAACGAGATCCTGGGCGCCCACATGATCGGCGAGGGCGTCACCGAGCTGCTGCCCGAGCTCACCCTCGCCCAGAAGTGGGACCTGACCGCCGGTGAGGTCGCGCTCAACGTCCATGCCCACCCGACCCTGTCCGAGGCCCTGAAGGAGGCCGCCGAGGGCATCGAGGGCCACATGACGAACCTCTGACCGCCCGGGACCGGCCCGAACCGTGGGGCGTCCCCTTCCGGCGCCCCACGGCCGTGCAGTGGCCCCGCTCCCGTCAGTGCCGGCACCTGCGCAGCGCGCCCGTGACGAGCCGGTCGAGGCAGCAGACGGCCCACACGGCGAGCAGCACCGCGACCGCGACCGGCAACGGAGCCCTCGTCAGCTCGATCGCGAAGAAGGCGGCGAAAAGAGGCGCCTTCTGGTTGAGGGCGAGGACGCAGCCCGCCCCTGCGATCGTCAACACCGCCGTCGTGGCCGGATCGGCTCCCGCCACGACACCGACGATCCCACCCGTGCAGGCCCCGACGGCCAGCGAGGGCGTCAGCAGGCCCCCTGTCGACCCGGTAACGAGGGCCATGGCGGTGCCGCAGCTCTTGGCCATGAGAAGAGCGACGAGCGCAGGCGGCGCGAGAGAACCGGTGAGGACGGCTTGGACGGCCACCTGCCCGTTCCCGACGACGAGCGGCTGCCAGATGGCCAGTGCCGCGACGGCGAGCGACCCGAGCGGAACGGTCCGGACGAGCAGGCGGGTCGGCGGTACGTGCCGGCGAGCGGCACCGATGAGCGCGTTGAAGCCCCAGCCGACGACCAGGGCCGCCGCCACGAGGACCAGGACCCATGGGTTGATCGGCCCATCGGCAGGACCGGACGGTATGGCATAGCTGGGCTCGTCATGGTTGAACAGCCATGAGACGGCGGTGGCGATGGCGCAGACGAGCGCGACCAGTCCGGCGTGCACCCACCCGCGACGCGTCCGCAGATCCGGGTGCACGATGAGCTCCAGCGTGTAGCAGGTGGCGGCGATCGGTGCGTTGTAGACGGCTGCCAGGCCCGCCCCGGCCGCAGAGCCGATGAGCAGCCGGCGGCTCTCCCCGCCGAGCCTCGTGCGGTCGAGTACCGCTTGGCCGCCGACCGCAGCGAGGATGCGCGGGGCCGCCTCGCGGCCGAGCGAGATGCCCGAACCGACGATGAGCAGCTGGGCGAGGGCGTCCGCGATGCCGGTGGCGGCCGGCATGCGGGTGCATCTGGCCGGTTCGGGGCCGACCGCCTCGGCGATGCCGGGTGGCATGCCCGTGGGCCGGGGCCTGATGGACCGCCAGCAGATCCCGCAGACCAGACCGGCCAGGACCGCCACGCCCAGTCGCCGCCACACCGGTGCGGCAGCGACACCGCCCGGGGCAGTGGTGTAGTCGAAACCGAAGCAGATCGTCTCGATGCCGGTCGAGAGACAGCGAGTCAGTGAGCCGATGAGGCCGGCGAGCACCGCGACGAGCACGACGGCCAGAGCCGGCCGCGCCCAACCGTGCGCGGCTCTCGGGCGCTCGGTCACGTACCGCCCTCTGCCGCTACCCTGGCGGCCTCGACCTGGGCCGTGGCCGGGTCGAGATAGCTGCCGGCGCGGTCCAGCGGATCACCGTGCTCATCGGTCTCGAAGACCAGCGGCTGGGCCGCCGGGATGTTGAGCCGCTCGACCTCGGCGGCGGTCACCCCGCCCATGAGCAGGCACAGCGCGCGCAGGGAGTTGCCGTGGGCGACCACGGCGACCGGTCCCTCGCCGTCGGCCAGCTGCCCGCGCAGCCATGCCCAGAAGGGACGCACGCGTTCGACGACATCGGCCAGGGACTCGCTCATGCCGAGGACGAGCGGCCCCAGCTCGACGCTGCTGGTGGGCCAGCCGGCGCGCTGCTCTTCGGTGGCCGCCGGGGGCCGGCCGGTCAGTGTGCGCCGCCAGGTGAAGAAGGCCTCCTCCCCCCAGCGGGCACGGCACTCGTGCTTGGGCACGCCGGTCAGGCAGCCGTAGTCGCGCTCGGCGAGCCGCCAGTCCAACCGCAGCGCCGCCTCCGGGCAGAGCACCTCCTGAATGCCCTCGGCCGTCCGGGTGGCGCGCAGCAGGGGAGAGGCGACCACCAGGCGGGGGTGCAGCCCGGCGTCGGCCATGAGCCGGGCCGCGACGCCGATCTGGGCGACACCGCGCTCCGACAGGTCGACGTCGAGCAGGCCGGTGAAGATCTGGTCGGCGTTGTAGACGGACTCGCCGTGCCGGACCAGGACGAGAGTGCGCCGCTGCTCACCGTTCTGCATGGTCGCCTCCCTCCCTCCTGACCGGGGGACCGGTCTATGGGGCCGACGTTGCGGCATCGTCTGAGCGCTTGGTGGATCGGCGGCTCAGACGGACGTCAGACGCGTCATCCGCCCGTACTCGTCGAATGTGGCCTGATAGGCGGTCCCGTCCTGGAAACCGATGCGCCACCCGCCCGACTCGTCCCCGCTGAACTCCGCCCCGAACCACTGCGCATAGGCCCGTACCGGTTCGGTGACCTCCCAACCCTGGCTGACCAGGTGCATGACGAGCTGGGGGAAGCGGACGGGGGAGGCCTCGAAGCGGGGGACCGACTCGTCGTGGATCGTGAGGAAGGCCCGCCCTGGCCCGTAGCTGCCCGAGTACTGGGCCCGTGGCGCGAGCCAGGCGAAGCACGAGAACTGCAGGGCCCAGGCCGGTGCGCCCTCCGTCGAGGACTGCTCGTCGACGGGGAACTTGGCGGTGCGCAGCTGCCAGACCCGGTCGTGGTGGGGGCTCGCGTCCCGCAGCCAGATGGCCGCCTCGGCCATGGGGTTGCCCTGGAAACCCGAGTTGGCCCAGGACCACAGCCAGGTGTTGTCCAGTTTCGAGAGCGAGCCGAGCAGCTGGGCCTTGAACGTGCGTTTACCCAGGGTCAGCGTGCCGGCGTCGGGGTCCACAGTGAAGGGCTTCATCGAGTCCTCGCCGAGCCACTCGCGGAAGGCCTGCTGGGTCTCCATGACGATGAGTTCGTGCAGGGAAGCGAAGCGGCACAGCTCGGAGTGGTCCACGGGGGCATCGGGCGCGATGACGGGAAAGGGTTGTTGGGTCATGAATCCTCCTCGGACGGGGTGGTTGGTCACCTGGGTGAATACGATCGGCCTCGGTGAGAACACCCACAGCCGCCACCACAGCCACAGCCATCACCGGTGCGGCCGGCCATCGGCGCCTCGACGGGGGAGCCGCTGCCGGGCCTGCGCACGGCCGGTCCGTCGGTGTTTCGTGGTGCCGGTGGGGCCGCAAGCCCGCGCCCGGCCGTGTCCTCGCCGGGCAGGGTGATTGAGCGGACGGCCTGCATGGCACCGGCGTACCGGCGCAGCTGATCGGCGCTCGGATAGCGCCCGTACAGCACGATGAGCTCGTCGACGGTCGTGGCCGGCAGCATCTCCTCGCCCTCCACCTCGATGAGGCGGCGGACCACCAGGCAGCGTCGGAATGCCTCCTGGTTGCGGCCCAGGCGCAGCCGCTCGACCTCGATGCCCTCTGCCGTGACGGCGGCGACGGCCCGCTCGAAGGCCGCCAGCTCGGCAGGGTCGGCCGTGTCGGCGGCCTGCTCGTAGATGCGGATGCTGCGCATGGCTCCTTGTCCTGTGGGTGTTTCGAGCGTTCCGACCACAATCCTATGCGTCCGGGGCCGCGGGAGGACAGCCAGCGCTGCGGCTACCGTTCGGCGCGGCCCCGGACGACGCCACGGCGCACGGTGAAGTGCCAGCTGAGGCCGTTCCTGGTGAGCACCTGCGAACGCAGGTCCTCGGGCAGGATGCCGGTGCGGTCGGTGTAGCCGAGCAGGTACTCGTCGAACGGGGGGAGTGTGTACGTCCTGGCCAGGGCCCGTTCCAGTTCCCTCGCGGTGATGCCGGACTGCCAGTCGGGCACGTAGTACACGCCCTCGCGGTGATAGCCGGTGCCCAGTTCCAGGGCGCGCCGAATGGTGGTCTTGCCGCAGTGGGTCCACCAGGTGAGGTCGTCGAGCGTCGCCGGACCGTGGGAACTGACATAACGTGTGGCCAGTTCGGCCAGCGCCTCGTCGCCGGTCGGCTCGTGGTGCGAGCCGGGCAACCGGTGGACGAGCCGGAAGACCTCCTCGCGGCCGCGCCTGGCGCCTTGGACGATCAGGCCCTCGCTGCCGAAGGCACGCAGCAGTCCAGGGCCGTGACTGCGGGTCAGGTCGACACCGGCCCGGGCGAGGACCTCGTAGCACTGGGTCCGCGTCAGCGGCCCGGCGGCGAGGGCCTCGTGCAGGGCCCGGCGTGGCGCGTCGAAGCCGTCGGGCAGGTCGAGCCGGGCCGCGTAGGCCTTCTCGGTGAGCATCCCGCCGAGCCGGCTGAGCCAGGCGGCGTCCTCGGCCGCCATGTAGTGCAGGGTGCCGCGCTGGGGCCAGCACCGGACGATGCGCCCGGCATCGAGCTCGGCCTCGGCCGCCGCGGTCCACGTCCGGCTGCGCCGGCGGCCCTGCCGGAGCGCGATGGCCTCGAGTCCGCCGACGTAGTGCTGGCCCTGCAGGGCCAGCATCCAGCGGCACACGTCGACGGGTGCGAGGACGCGCCCGGTCAGCGGATGGGCCTCCGACGGCGCGAGCAGCTGAGCGATGAGCCGGCGCGCGGCGATCTCGCGGAGGGACAGGGCCATGGCGACCAGGTTAATCGGGTGTCCCCGCAGGCCGGGGCCGAACACGAAGATCCGGACCCGGGCCCGGGATCAGCGGAGCTCACCCCTGCGGGCGGCGGCCCACAGATCCACCTCGCCGTCGTCGGGCAGTAGCTCGTCGATCGCCGCGAGTTCGTCCTCGGACAGCTCCATGGCCTCCAGCGCCCGGACGTTCTGCTCGATCTGCTCCACCGAGGAGGCGCCGATGACCAGCGACGTCATGCGCGGATCGCGCAACGCCCACACCAACGCGAGCTGGGCGAGGGTCTGACCGCGCTCCGTGGCGATCCGGTTCAGGCCCCGCAGTCGCTCGAGCATGCCCTCGTTCAGCCATTTCGTGTCGAACGTCGTGCCGGCGGCCGCGCGCGAATCGGCCGGGATGCCGTTCAGGTAGCGATCCGTGAGGAGTCCCTGGGCGAGAGCGGTGAAGCCGATGAGTCCGAAACCGAGTTCCTCGGCGGTCTCCATGAGGCCCTCGGTCTCGATCCAGCGGTTGAGCATCGAGTAACTGGGTTGCTCGATGAGCAGGGGAGTTCCCATGTCCGACAGGATGCGCACGGCCTCGCGGGCGCGCGGGGCGTCGTAACTCGAGATGCCGACGTAGAGCGCCTTGCCCTGCCGCACGGCGGTGTCGAGGGCGCCCATCGTCTCCTCGAGCGGGGTCGTCGCATCGAGGCGGTGGCTGTAGAAGATGTCGACGTAGTCGAGTCCCATGCGCGACAGGCTCTGGTCGAGGCTCGCGAGCACGTACTTCCGTGAACCCCCGCCCTGGCCGTAGGGGCCGGGCCACATGTCCCAGCCGGCCTTGGTCGAGATGATCATCTCATCGCGGTAGGGCCTGAAGTCCTCGCGCATCAGCCGACCGAAGTTCATCTCGGCGGCGCCATGGGGCGGCCCGTAGTTGTTCGCGAGGTCGTGGTGGGTGATGCCGAGGTCGAAGGCGCGTCGCGCAACGGCACGCTGGATCTCGAACGACCTGTCGTCACCGAAGTTGTGCCAGTAACCCAGCGAGAGCACCGGCAGGTCCAGTCCCGATCGGCCGCAGCGGCGGTACCTCATGACGCCGTCGTAGCGATCCGGAGCGGGAGCATAAGCAGGAGGTGTCGTTGCCATGGGCCTCATTCAACCAAGACCCTTCGCACCTGCCAACGAGATTCCCCCGGAGACTCCCCGGATCCGAGACCGGTCCATGTGCCCGATAATCAGCATTATGTCAGAACGCAGGATGTGAGGCGATCTTCAGGATCCGCCACCCTCCGATGCCGGGTCCCCCATCGTGACGACAGCCGGGCCGGACTTGTTCGACTGCACCGCCGACAGAACCTCGCATCGATGGGCGGCGCCGTGTGACCATGCCCGAACTCGGCGGGCCGTACGAACACCGACCGACTGACCGACTGGACCCCCGGGACTCCGGGTGCAGAACCCCTTGAGAGCTTGTGGCCAGCGATGGGCAGATCAGTGGCCACAAGCCCGAGGCATCCACGGCGGCCGGCTCCAGACTCGCCCGCGGCACCCCACGTGGCAGCCGTCGAGAACATCAAGGGGTGGGGATCTCGACTGCCCTTGCACCACGCAAAAGTTATGTTCCCACATGAGCAAGCTGTGAGTACATTGTGTATTGATGTTTTCGCTTCCGGCGAATTGAGTCCGGTACGACTCATCTGCCCGCCTGGCGCCGAACCGTCAGCGGGCCCATGACGTCCGGCGCTGCCCCGGCGGGTACTCTTCTCGCCATGACCGATCCCCGCCTGCTGTGGGTCCCTGGCGTCGATGAGCATCGGACGCGGCTCGCCCGACTGTCCAGGCGACTGCGAGCAGCCGGGCTGGACGCCGTCGTCATCGCGCCCGGCGCAGACCTGCGCTTCTGCCTGGGACGCACCCAGGGCTCGCACGAGCGGTTCACGGGGCTCGTCGTGCGAGCGGCCGGCGACCCGTTCCTGCTCGTCCCACGGCTGGAGAGCCCCGGCTGGGCCGGCTCGCCGGCCGAACAGATCGTGGACGTGCTCACCTGGGCCGATGGCGAGGACCCCTACTTGGTCATCGCCGGCAGGCTCGGCGCCGGGGCCCGGGTCGGTGTGGACGACTACATGCCCAGCATGCACGTGCACGGCCTGGGCGAGGCCCTCGGCTCTGCGGTCGTGCCCGGCGGTCCGGTGATCCGGGATCTGCGCATGGCCAAGACAGCGGACGAACTCGAGGCGCTGCACGGCGTCGGCGAGGCCATTGACCGGGTCCACGCCCGCGTCGGCGAGTGGCTGCGGCCTGGGCGCACCGAGGCCCAGATCGGCGCCGACATCGCCGCGGCGATCGTCGAGGAGGGGCACTGCTGCGCCGACTTCGTCATCGTCGGCTCCGGCCCCAACGGGGCCAGCCCGCACCACGAGCAGTCGGACCGCATCGTGCGGGCGGGTGATCCCGTCGTCATCGACATCGGCGGCCCGGCGCCGAGCGGCTACTTCAGCGACTCGACCCGCACCTATGTCTGCGGCGAGCCCACCGACCCGGAGTTCGAGCGCGTCTGGCGGATCGTCCGGGACGCCCAGCGGGCCGGCATCGCCGCCGCCCGCGCGGGTCAGCCCTGCTCCGGCGTCGACGCCGCCGCCCGCGCAGTCATCACGGACGCCGGCTACGGCGAGTACTTCATCACCCGGACCGGGCACGGCATCGGCATGGAGGTGCACGAGCACCCGTACATGGTGCGCGGCTACGACACCGCCCTGGCGCCGGGCATGGCCTTCTCGGTCGAGCCGGGCATCTACCTGCCGGGGCGTTTCGGCGTGCGCATCGAGGACATCGTCGCCATCGGCGGCGACGGCGGACCGGTGCTGTGCAACCACAGCCCGCAGGACTGGCGACTGCCGGCCTGATCCTCCCGCCGGGGCAACACGGAAGAACTCACGGTCCCCACGCGAGGGATGGCACTAGGCTGTCCGCTCGTGAGCAGGCTCGACCACCGTTACACGATCGGTGCCTCCTATGTCGCCTACGTCGTGCAGGCCATCGTCAACAACCTCGGCCCGCTGCTGTTCGTCATCTGGCACGACAGCTTCGGGGTCTCGCTGGCCAGGCTCGGCTCGATCGTCGGCCTGAACTTCGGCATGCAGCTGGTCATCGACTTCTGCTCCGCCAGGATCATCGATCTCATCGGGTACCGGGCCGCCATGGTCATCGCCCACGTCGCCGCGACGATCGGTGTCGCGGGCATGGGCTGGTTCCCCTTCGTCATGTCCGATCCCTACGCGGGGCTGCTGGTCGCCATGGCGATCGCCGCCGTCGGGGGCGGCCTGCTCGAGGTGCTCATCTCCCCCGTCGTCGAGGCCTGCCCGACCGAGAACAAGGCCTTCCACATGAGCCTGCTCCACTCGTTCTACTCGTGGGGGCAGCTGGCCGTCGTCCTGCTCACGACGGCCGGTTTCGCCGTCTTCGGCATCGCCTCGTGGCGGATCGTCTGCTTCTGCTGGGCGGTCGTTCCACTGGCCAATGCGGTGCTGCTGTGGTTCGTGCCCTACTACGAGCTGGTCACCGACGGCGTCTCGATGAGTTACCGGCAGCTGTTCTCCAGGCCACTGTTCTGGGGCTTCATCGTGCTCATGCTGGCGGCCGGCGCCTCCGAACAGTCGATGAGCCAGTGGGCCTCGACCTTCGCCCAGACGGGCCTGGGCCTGAGCAAGACCGTCGGCGATCTGCTCGGACCCATGCTGTTCGCCCTGTGCATGGGAAGCTCACGGGTCATCTTCGGTGCGAGGGCGACGACGGCCACGCTGTCCCGCACGGTACGGGTCTGCGCCGTGCTGTGCATCGTCGCCTATCTGCTGGCGATCCTCGCTCCCCTGCCATGGCTGGGTCTGGCCGGGATGGCACTGTGCGGTTTCAGCGTCGGCATCTTCTGGCCGGGGACCTTCTCCCTGGCCTCGGAGGCATTCCCCCGCGGCGGTACGGCGCTGTTCGCCCTGCTCGCACTGGGCGGTGACGCCGGATGCGCCCTGGGACCGGACCTGGTCGGCCATGTCGCCGACCATTTCGGCTCACTGTCGACCGGCCTGCTCGTCGGTCTGGCCTTCCCGGTCATCATCCTCACGGTGACGACGGCGGTGCGCGCCGGCGACAGGCGCTCCCCCGCCACCGCCCGGGCCTGAGTGCCCGGTCCCCCGCCCCGGCGAGGCGGGGTTCACGCGCCACGCGCCCCGGCCGTACGGCGCGCGCGGACCAGCCTTGCGATGACTGCGCGCCAGCTCACCCTGTCGCCGTCACTGAGATAGGCCGTGGCCAGTGCCCTGCCGATCGAGGGCAGATGGCTCGGGTCGGCGTAGACGAGGTAGAGCGGCCGATAGTCGGGCCCGAACTTCGACTTGAAGTGGTGCAGCGAGGTGAAACCGTAGTACGGCTCGAGCGCGCCGGCGATCTGGTCGACGACGACGGTGATGGTGTCGGAGACCTCGTCCTCGACGGGCTCGTTCACGCGCTCGGCCCTGGCCAGCGGCGAGCCGGACAGGCTCATCACCGTGTAGCCCTCTTCCTGGAAGGTGAGTGCGGCCTGACCGATGAGCAGTTCCATGCCGCTGTGGAAGGCGCCGGGATGGCCACTGCGGCGCATGACGTCGAGCAGCCAGCCGATCACCCGCCCATCGGCGTACAACGGCAGCCAGGAGGCCACGGCGTGCACTCGTCCGGTCTCGTCGACCGCGAGCTCGCAGCGCACGGCCGGGTCGTCCATCTCGGGCAGACCACCGAGCGTGAAACCCATGGGCGGCAGCGCCTGCTCGTCCTGCCAGCCCTCGACGACGAGGGCGATGTCGTGCCTCAGCTGCGCCGAGCACTGCGGCAGGCTCGTCCACAGCACGCTGATGCCCTCGCGTCTGGCCCGGTTCATGGCGGTGCGGACGTCCTGGAAGCGCCTGCCCCGGAAGGTCACCTGGCCGAGTTCGAGCCGCGACTCCTCGGCGATCCGCATGGCATGCCAGCCTCGTTCACGTGCTGCCCGGGCGAACTGCGGACCGACCGAGTAGAAGCAGGGCACGAGGCCCTGCCCATCGCAGAAGATGCTGAACTGGGCGGCCGTGCAGATCTGATTGCTGCTCAGCGGCTCCCCGACCGTCAACGCGACACCGTGCGAGGCGCGGTAGGCCACCGCGGACTGCCGGCCGGGCCCGAACCAGTGGATCGCAGCGGGCCAGGTGGCCATCCACGAGAAGAGCCCGCCCCTTCCCCGGACGACGAGTTCACGCACTCGGGTCCTGTCGCGCGTGACGTGCATCGGGCTGACCGCCATGTCCCGCACGAGCACGACGAGGAAGGCCAGGGTGGTCAGGGGCGGGACGAGATTGGTGACGAGTTGGGCTGGCAGTGAGGCGGCGCTGAGGACCAGTGGCATGCCGGTGAAGACCTCGAGCCCCAGCACCCGTGCGAGGGCGTCGTGGACGAGATCACCGAGCCGGGCTGTCGGCTCCCAGGAATGCGGCATGACAAGGCCTGCGAGGACGAAGACCACGAGGCCCGCCAGGTAGGGGGCGGCGTAGTGGGCCAGGCGGGTCAGGACCTCGCGATGCGACAGCCTGACGGTGAACAGCCGCGCGCAGAGCACCAGCATGGTGATGACCGCGACCGGCTCGAGCGCCGGTACGAGACTGGTCATCACACGCAGGCCCAGCACCGTCCGGTCCGCCTGCTCCCCTGGTCCGGCCGGCCCGGTCATCCCGGTGAGGATCAGCAGGACCGTCGTGGCACCCATCGCCGTGTTGACACCGAGCGCCCAGAGCCAGGCGGAACGACGCCCGCGGAGCAGCCCGACGCAGACCACGAGCAGGATCAGTGAGGGAAGCACCGTCGTGAGCAGGGTCGGGAAACCGGCCGTCTCGTGAAGGCGGGCCAGTGCGCAGGCGTGGTGACTCGCCAGGGAGCAGATGACACGCAGCTCCGGGGGCTCGAAGGAGCCGGTGCGCACATAGCCATCGAGCTGGGCCAGTGGGCTCTCCACGGCGGCCGACCAGGCGGCGACGAGCGGGCCGATGCCGGTGCAGGCGACGATGAGCGCCACGAGCACGCGTCGCTCTGACCGCACCGGACGGACACCGGTCCGGCGGCGCCCCCGCCACATGACGGCGCTCATCACGATACCGGCGAGCATGGCGCCGCAGGTGAGGCAGGCCGTCGAGCTCGGGTCGTACAGCATCAAGGTGACGGCCATCGCGAGCCCTGTCCAGCGCACCCGCGTGCACCACAGCCGGGACATGCCGCCCGAGACCGTCATGAGCGCACCCAGGAGCGCCGGGAGGACACCGCAGGTCCAGCCCTCGCGCATGGCGGCGGCCCAGTCCGGCCACCAGGGGTGAATGGTCCAGGTGAGTGCGGTGACGAACAGGAAACCCACCAGGTGGCAGGCGAGCAGGACGAGGCCGTAGCGCAAGGACCCGAGACGCTGCTCGATGGTCGGACCGATGATGGTCACGACGATGAGGACGATGAGCAGCGCGGTCCATGTTCCGGGGGTGATCAGTTCCAGCCCGATCCTGCCGGGGGTCACCGTGGCGGGATCGAGACGCAACCACGGCCGGTGGGAGACCGGACCGATCCTGATCGGGCTGGACGGGGTCAGCCAGTCCTCGACCACGGTCATCACGAGCGAGGCGAGTGCCAGGGTGAGACTGACCGGGGCATGCCACAGCCGGACGCACCAGCCTCCCAGACCCGCCCCGGCGCGCGGGTCGGCGACGGCTGCCCCGGGCGGCGTGCCCTCATCGACCACTGCGTGCATGGCCCCGATGGTAGGGACTGCGCGCCCGGAACCGGCCGTGACGGGCCGAGATGATCCCAGGTCGGCTCAGGACAGCTTGGTGATGATCAGCTCGCGCACGCGCTTGGCGTCCGCCCTGCCGCCCATGTGCCTCATGACGACGCCGATGAGGGCACCGGCGGCCTGCGTCTTCCCGCCCCGGATCTTCTCCGCGACGTCGGGGTTGGCCTCGATGGCGGCGTCGACGGCCGCCGAGAGGGCCCCCTCGTCGCTGACCACGGCCAGGCCCCGTGACTCGACGATCTGCTCAGGGGAGCCCTCGCCGGTCAGGACGCCCTCGAGGACGGTGCGGGCCAGTTTGTCGTTGATCGTCCCCGCCTCGACGAGTCGCTGCACCTGGGCCACCTGGTCCGGGGTGATCGGCAGGTCCTCGAGCAGGCTCCCCCGCTCGTTGGCGGCCCGGGCCAGTTCGGTGAGCCACCACTTGCGGGCGGCCGCCGGGCCGCAGCCGGCCGTCACGGTGGATTCGATGAGTTCGAGGGCGCCCTCGTTGCCATTGACGTCGCGCATCTCCAGGTCGGAGAAACCCCACTGCGACTGCAGACGGGCGCGTTTGACGGCGGGCATCTCGGGCAGGCCGGCACGCAGTTCCTCCACCCACTCGTGGCTGGGCGCCACCGGGACCAGGTCGGGTTCGGGGAAGTACCGGTAGTCCTCGGCCTGCTCCTTGGACCGGCCGGCGGTGGTGAAACCACCGACCTCGTTCCACATGCGGGTCTCCTGCTTGACGCGACCACCCCCGGCCAGGACCGCGCCCTGCCGGCAGATCTCGTAGTGCAGGGCGGCCTCGACCGAGCGCAGCGAGTTGACGTTCTTCGTCTCGGTGCGGGTCCCCAGCTCGGTGCTGCCCTTGGGCATGAGCGAGACATTGGCGTCACAGCGCAACTGGCCCTGCTCCATGCGGCCCTGCGAGACACCGAGTGCGCGCACCATGTCGCGCAGGTGCGTCATGTAGGCGCGTGCCACCTGCGGCCCCTTCGTGCCGGTGCCATGGATCGGCTTGGTGACGATCTCGACCAGCGGCACGCCGGCCCGGTTGTAGTCCATCAGGGAGTGGTCAGAGCCCTGGATACGACCGGTCGCCCCACCCACGTGCAGGGACTTGCCGGCGTCCTCCTCCATGTGGGCGCGTTCGATCGGTACCTCGTAGCGGGCACCGTCGACCTCGAGTTCGACGAGGCCGTCGAAGGCGATCGGCTCGTCGTACTGACTGATCTGGTAGTTCTTCGGCATGTCCGGGTAGAAGTACTGCTTGCGGGCGAAGCGGCACCACCGGGAGATCTCGCAGCCCAGCGACAGTCCGATGCGGATGGCCGACTCGACGGCCTTCCTGTTGACGACCGGCAGGGATCCCGGCAGCCCCAGGCAGACCGGGCAGGTTCGGGTGTTGGGCTCCCCTCCGAACTCGGTGGAGCATCCGCACCACATCTTCGACCGGGTGCCCAGTTCGACGTGCACCTCGAGGCCGAGGACGACGTCGAACCGCTCCATCACCTCGTCGTAGTCCATCAGTTCGTCGCTGCTGTACTGCACGCTCACCTCGTGACCTCCCCATCGCTGGCAGCGGGCAGGTCCGGGACCTGCAGGCACAGATCGGCGGTCCCGGCGAGTCTCTCGAGTGCCGCGCCGACCCGGTAGACCCGATCGTCGCCGAGCACGGGAGCCATCACCTGGAAGCCGACCGGCAGACCGTCCTCGGGCGCCAGGCCGGCGGGGAACGACCCGGCGGCGACACCGGCGAGGTTCGCGGGCAGGGTGCACAGGTCGCCTGCGTACATGGCGAGCGGATCCCCCACGCGCTCCCCCAGTTTGAAGGCGGTCGTCGGGGCGACCGGCGAGACGAGGACGTCGACCTGCTCGAAGGCGGCCGCGAAATCGCGGGCGATGAGTGTGCGCATCTTCTGGGCCGAGCCGTAGTAGGCGTCGTAGTAGCCGGCCGACAGCGCGTAGGTGCCCAGGATGATGCGGCGTTTGAGCTCGGCACCGAAACCGGCTCCGCGCGACAGCCGCATGACGTTCTCGGCGGAGTTGACACCGTCGTCGCCGACGCGCAGTCCGTAGCGCATGGCGTCGTAGCGGGCCAGATTGCTGCTCAGCTCACTCGGCATGATGAGGTAGTAGGTGGCCAGGGCCTGCGTGAAGTGCGGGCAGGAGACCTCGACGATCTCGGCCCCGGCGGACCGGAGCAGCTCGACCGATTCGCGGAACCGCTGCTCGACGCCGTCCGCGTAGCCCTCACCGCCCAGCTGGGCGACGACGCCGACGCGCATGCCCGCCACATCGGCCGCGGCGGCCGCGGCGGCGACGTCGGGAACGGGTTCGTCCAGGCTCGTCGAGTCGGCCGGGTCGTGTCCGGCGATGACCGCGTGCAGGGCCGCCGCGTCGGCCACGGTGCGCGCGCAGGGGCCGGCCTGGTCGAGGCTGGAGGCCATGGCGATGATGCCGTAACGACTGACGGCGCCATAGGTCGGTTTGACGCCGACGGTGCCGGTCATCGACGCCGGCTGGCGGATCGACCCGCCGGTGTCGGTGCCGATGGCCAGCGGGGTCTCGAACGCGGCCAGCGCAGCGGCCGAACCGCCCCCGGAACCCCCGGGGACACGGCCCAGGTCCCACGGGTTGTGGGTGGGGCCGAAGGCGGACGACTCTGTGGAGGAACCGGTGGCGAACTCGTCGAGGTTCGTCTTGCCGAGGATCACCAGACCGGCATCGAGCAGGCGCTGGACGACGGTGGCGTTGTACGGCGGGACCCAGCCCTCGAGCATCCTCGATGCCGCGGTGGTGGGAAGGTCTTCGTAGCACAGCAGGTCCTTGACGGCGATCGGGACGCCGGCGAGCGGGGACGGCAGGGGCTCACCCGCGGCGACCATGGCGTCGACGGCGGCGGCCTGGGCCAGCGCACGGTCCGCGTCGACCGACAGGAAGGCGTGGACGGCCGGTTCCACCGCATCGATCCGGTCGAGGAAGGCCCGGGTCGTCTCGACACTGGTCAGCTCCCCGGTCCTGATACGACGGCCCAGCTCGAGGGCGGTTGCCGTGCAGATGTCACTGTTCATGGCACACCTCATCCGGCGTCGGAGTCGTCGATGATGCGGGGCACGCGGAATCGCTGCTGCTCCTGGGCGGGGGCCCCCATGAGCATCGCCTCGGCGGGCCAGCTGTCCTTGAGCTCGTCCTCCCGCATGACATTGGTCAGCGGCACGGCGTGGGAGCTGGGCGGGATGTCCTGATCGGCGACCCGCCCCACCGAGGCGACGGCCTCGAGGATGACGTCGAGCTGCGGGACGATCTCGGCCAGTTCGGCCTGCGTCAGCTCGATGCGGGCCAGTTCGGCCAGCCTGCTGACGTCCTGCGGCGTGAGTGCCACGATGACTGCTCCTTAACCGGGCCCGCGTTCCTCCGGCGTCGGTCGCGGCCGGGGCCCTGTCCGGGCTTCATCCTAGCGGGCCCGCCGGCTCGTCCCGGGCCACGACCGGTGAGGCGATCAGCCGCCCTGCAGGATCTTGTAGAAGACGGTCATGAGGCCGCTCACGGCGGCGAGCCCGGCAGCGAGGGCTACGACGGTGAGGGCCCGGACACGCTTCTTGCGTGAGGTGGTGGGCACCAGCGAGGGACCCCACTCCCCCAGACGGGGACGTACCCGCACCGGCGTGTCGCCGGTGAGATCCAGGTCGGAGGAGAACTTGGCCATGCCGGTGATTCTAACCGGCGGCCGCCCCGCCCCGGTTTGCGGCGGAACGGGGCTCACTGGTCGGTGGCGACCCGGACCAGCTCGCGCAGGATCTGCCACTGGCCGCTGCTGGTGGCCGCGGCCAGGCCGCAGGCCGGTGTGATGGCCCAGCCGTCCAGACGCGGTGAGCCCTCGGCGACGTCAAGGCGCGCGCGGGCCTGCGAGAACCGCTGGGCGATGACCGTGCCCCCGAGATCGGCCTCGTCGGCGCCGACCAGACCCAGCCACAGACCCCGGGCAGGTTCAGCGGAACACCACTGGGCCAGCTCGTCCACACGGTCCTGGACCCAGTCCCGCACGTCCAGGCTCAACGCGTCGGCGCCGATCTGCCCGAGCACCTCCAGGTGGGGATCGTCCGCGCAGCAGTGGACCACCACCTGATCGCCACCGGCCCTCGCGGTCTCGACCGAGCGGGACAGGATGCGCCGGGCCTCCTGGGCATCGACCGGCGGCAGCCGGTGGCGTCCGGACTCGTCGGGCAGCTCGCCGTCCAGCAGCATTGCCAGGGATGGTTCGTCGATCTGGACGGCGAACGCACGCCCGGCCAGACGCACGGTCTCGCGCAGGAAGTCACTGACACCGGCCTGCCAGGACTGGGCGATGTCGTGGCGTGCCCCGTGGTCCCCGGCCGCACGTCCACCCCTCGGCAGGTCGAGGCCGGCCGCCAGGGCGAGCGGTCCGGCGAGGGTGATGGTGGGGACGCCCGGCCAGTCCTGCATGATCTCGGTGAAGATCTCACGGTCGTCCGCGAGCCGTCGCCTGGCACGCCTCGCGATGAGGGAGGGGCCCTGGCACAGCCGCCAGCCGGCCGGTGAGAGATCGAAGGGCATCTCGGGCAGCAGGCTCGCGGTGCGGCCGATCATGTCGGCTCCGGGGCCGCGGGCGGGCAGTTCCGGCAGCGGGGCGCGGTGCTCCAGCTCGCCCAGCACCGCGTGGCAGCAGGCCGCGTAGTCGGTTCCGGCGAAGGATCCCAGGGCCGTGGCGATCATGCGGGCACCTGCTGTGCGGGGAGGGGATCTGGATCGCCGGGCCGGCGCGTTGCGGTGATCTCCGCGCAGCCACGGACCACGTCCTGTTCGTAGAGGACGACGAACTGACCGGGCGCCACCGAGGAGACCGGATCGTCGAAGACCACGCGCACCCGGTCGCCCTCGCGCCGCATCGAGGCGGGGAAGGCCGCCCCATGGGCTCGGAACTGGACCGCGCCGTGCCAGCCATCGGGCAGGTCGGCGCCGGTCAGCAGCAGCCGTTCGGCGAGCACCTGCTCGACCAGGAGTGCGCTGCCCTGGCCGACGCGCACGATGTTCGCAGCGGCATCGATGCCCGTGACATAGCGTGGCCTGCCGTCGCTGGCGGGGCGCCCCAGGCGAAGTCCTCTGCGCTGTCCGATCGTGAAGTGATGGGTGCCTTTGTGCCGGCCGATGACCCTGCCGTCCTCGTCCACGATGTCACCCGGCCGGTCGGGCAGGTGCCCGGCGAGGAACTCACCGGCACCGCCGGCGGAGATGAAGCAGATGTCGGTGGAGTCGGGCTTGTCCGCCACCGGCAGCCCGAGTCGGTCGGCCAGGGCACGCACCTCGTCCTTCCCGGTGATCTCCCCGAGCGGGAACATGAGCCGACTCAGCTCCTGCTGGCCCAGCACTGCGAGTACGTAGGACTGGTCCTTGCGCGGATCGGCTGCGCGGCGCAGTTCCGCCAGGCCCTGCCGGGACCTCGTGATCCGTGCGTAGTGGCCCGTCGCGACGGCATCGAAACCCTCGGCCCGGCTCCGAGCCAGTAGCCCGCCGAACTTCACCCTGCGGTTGCAGCGCAGACAGGGGTTGGGAGTCAGGCCGCGGGCGTAGGAGTCGACGAAGTAGCCGATCACCTGCTCGGTGAAGGGCTCCCGCAGGTCCCAGACCAGCAGCTCGACGCCCAGCCGGTCCGCGACCCGCTGGGCATCGGCGGTCTCCTGCGCCGTTCCCATGAGCAGGTGGACGCCGACGACGTCGTGGCCCTGCGCCTGCACGAGGGCCGCCGAGACGGCCGAGTCGACACCGCCGGACAGGGCCACCGCTACACGCATCTGGAAACTCCTGGAGACTTGGCATTCGAGGCAGGGGAACGGTTCGCCACCCGCGCAATGACACACGCGGACCGGGCCCCTTCCACATCCTAGATGCGAGGACGGATAAACTACCTCCCCGTGTGTGTGCGGCCCACGCACCATTTCCGCTAGAATCCCCCGCGCCGTCCGAATAGCCGTCAGGCGGAAAGAGCAGTGAAGATGATCACCTCGCCCGTTCAACGCACCTCAGCACTCGGAGCCGTCCTCACCGGGGACGGCTGCGATTTCAGCCTGGTGGCTCCCCGTGCCGACCGCGTCGAACTCGCCCTCGTCAACGACGACGGCACGACGATCCGCAATGTCGACATGACCCGCGACGGTGACGTGTGGCGGACCCATGTCAAGGGCGTGACCGACGGGCAGCGTTACGGCTACCGGATCCACGGCGAGTGGAACCCCGATGCCGGTCTGCGCGCCAACCCGGCCAAGCTCCTCGTCGACCCCTACGCCCGTGCGGTCACCGCCGGTGTCGACTACACCGGTCCGATCTTCGACCACACCGCCGAGTCCGACTACGAGCCCGACACCCGCGACTCGGCCCAGTACGTGCCGCTGTCCGTCGTCGTGGCCGACTCCCCCGCCCCGGAGCCGATCGCCAAGCGACGTCCCCTCAGCGAGTGCGTCATCTACGAGACGCACGTCAAGGGCTTCACGATCAAGCACCCGGCCGTGCCCGAGCACATGCGGGGCCGCTACGCGGGCCTGGCCTATCCCGCCGTCATCGAGCATCTCAAGAAGCTCGGTGTCAACGCGATCGAGCTGCTGCCCCTGCACCAGTTCGTCTCCGAACCCTTCATCATGGGCCGTGGCCTGTCCAACTACTGGGGCTACAACACCCTGGCCTACTTCGCCCCGCACGGGGCCTACTGCTCGGTGGGGACCGAGGGCGACCAGGTCCAGGAATTCAAGAACATGGTGACGGCCCTGCACCGCGCCGGGATCGAGGTCATCCTCGACGTCGTCTACAACCACACGTGCGAGGGCAGCCACGAGGGGCCGACGCTGAGCTTCCGGGGCATCGACCACAAGGGCTACTACCGGCTCACCGATGACCTGCGCAACGACTACGACGTCACCGGCTGCGGGAACTCGGTCGACACCGGTCACGAGGAAGTCCTCAACCTCGTCCACGATTCGCTGCGCTACTGGGTCACAGAGATGGGTGTGGACGGCTTCCGGTTCGACCTGGCCACCACCCTCATCCGTGACAGCGCCCACGGCGTCGACCAGAACCACGAGTTCAAGAAGCGCCTGGCGGCCGACCCGGTCTTCAAGGACATCAAGCTCATCGCCGAGCCCTGGGACATGGGCCCCTACGGCTACCAGGTCGGACGCTGGGGCAACGGCTGGAGCGAGTGGAACGACCGCTACCGCGGCCTCGTGCGCGACTACTGGCGCTCCCAGGTGCACGGCGTCAGTGAGCTGGCCTCCCGCCTGGCCGGCTCGCCCGACATCTTCGACCACGAGGACCGCCCGCCGTTCAGCTCGATCAACTTCATCGACGCCCACGACGGCTTCTGCCTGCGTGACCTGGTCAGCTACAACGGCAAGCACAACGAGGCCAACGGCGAGGGCAACCGCGACGGTTCCGACGACAATCGCTCCTGGAACTGCGGCGCCGAGGGCGAGACCGACGATCCGGAGATCAACGCCCTGCGGCACCGTCAG
Source organism: Propionibacterium australiense (assembly GCF_003666605.1). GTDB lineage: Bacteria > Actinomycetota > Actinomycetes > Propionibacteriales > Propionibacteriaceae > Propionibacterium > Propionibacterium australiense. The sequence goes on from NZ_RCIV01000002.1 coordinate 255,834, forward strand.
GTGCGCAACATGCTGGCCACGCTCATCATGTCCGATGGCACGCCGATGTTCTGCGCCGGCGACGAGATGGGCCGCACCCAGATGGGCAACAACAACGCCTACTGCCAGGACAACCACATCAACTGGGTGCACTGGGACCTGCTCGAGAGCTGGCGGGACGTCTTCGACACCGCCCAGCAGTTCATCGCGCTGCGCGCCTCCTCGCCGCTGCTGCAGGCCGACGACTACCACTATCGCACCGAGGTCACCGACGCCGAGGGCGAGCCGTTGGGCCGCTACGAGATGGCCTGGATGAACGGCGCCAGCGGCGAGATGGGTGAGGGCGACTGGAACGACGGTGCTCGCCGGCTGCTCGGCAAGTACGTCTCAGATGCCTCCGGTGAGGCATTCCTGACGTGGTTCTACGCCGGTGACCAGCCCGTCGAGGTCACCACTCCCCCCTTCCCCTGGGGCATGAGCTACCAGATCGTGGCCTCCACCGCCGAGGAGGGCGAGTTGCCCACCGAGGCGCTGGCCCCCGGAGAGAGCTTCACGATGCCGGGCCGCACGGTCGTCGCCATGAAGGTGACGGTTCCGACCAGCAGGAAGCAGCTGGACCAGCTGGCTGCCGCAGCGACCGACACGGCTGAGGAGACGGAGAGCGACGCCACTGCCGGGACCGACGCGGCCGAGGACACCGAGACCGGTACGGCGATCGGGTGAGCACCGGCCCGGCCCCGGGTGACGCCACGAATCACGAATCCGGGACCGTGACGGAACAAGGGCCGGGCCCCGGGGAATCCCCGGGGCCCGGCCCTTCGTGCTGCTCGTGCCGGTTCGCGTTCCGGCAGCGGTCAGAGCTCGACGGCCGAGGCGTCGGCCACGACGGCCAGACCCAGCTCGGCCGGACTGGCCATGAGCTGGTTCTTCGGCACGACGCGCACCGTGTAGCCGACCGCACCGGCGAATTGCGCGACGGTCCGCGTGGTGAACTCCTGGGCGCCTGCCTTGCTGCGTCCGGTCGGCTTCAGCTCGTTGATGCGCACGTTGACCATCTCGTCGGTATCGCCGTTGACGTCACCGGAGACCAGCTGGACCGAGACGTCATCGGCCGTCAGTTCTCCGAGATGCACCCACGCCGTGACGCTGTTCTCGGAACCGACCGGGACCGGGTTGGGCAGATCGGCGATGACACGCTCGACGGACACGGTGGGCCATGCCCGGCGCACGTCTCGTTTCCACAGGGCGAGCTGAGCAGCTGCGCCCTCGGCGGCCAGCGCACGCGAGGAGCGGGCGGCGGGCGTGTAGTACCACGTGGTGTAGTCGCGCACCATGCGGCTGGCGAGGATCTTCGGCCCGAGGTCGGAAATCGTCTCGCGCATCATGCGGATCCACTCGGTGGGCAGGCCGTTGGTGTCGCGGTTGTAGAACTTCGGCACGATCTCGCCCTCGATGAGGTCGTACAGCGCCTCGGCCTCGGCCGCGTCCCGGGCGACCGGATCGATGATCGTGTCGGCAGAGGGAATCTCCCAGCCGAAGCGGGGCTCGTACCACTCGTCCCACCAGCCGTCGCGCACCGACAGATTGGCGGCACCGTTGAGGGCCGCCTTCATGCCGGAGGTGCCGCAGGCCTCATAGGGGCGCAGCGGGTTGTTCAGCCAGACGTCACAGCCCGGGTACAGCGGGCGGGCCATCGACATGTCGTAGTCGGGCAGCACGACGATCTTGCCGCGCACCTCCGGGTCGTCCGTGAACTGCACCATCTGCTGGATGAGGCCCTTGCCGATGTCGTCGGCCGGGTGCGCCTTGCCGGCGATCACGAACTGCACGGGGCGCTCGGGGTCGTTGAGCAGCTTCTTGAGGCGCTCGGGCTGGCTCAGCATGAGGGTGAGGCGCTTGTAGGAGGCGCCGCGGCGGGCGAAACCGATGGTCAGGGTGTTCGGGTTGAGGGCCCCGCTCACCCAGTCGGAGTTGATGCCGCGCAGCTGGCAGCTCTTCTCCAGTCGTTCGCGGGCCATGAGGATCATCTCACCGCACATGCGGCGTTTGAGGGACCACAGCGAGGCGTCGTCGACCCGGTCGAGAGCCGACCAGTCGTAGCCGTCGACGACGGTCTCGGCGTCGCTGGTGCGGGTCTTGAGCAGTTCGAGCAGATCCGGGTGGATCCAGGTGGGGTGGTGGACGCCATTGGTGACCGAGCCGATCGGCACCTCGGTGACGTCGAAGTTGGGCCACAGCCCCTGGAACATCTCGCGGCTGACCTTGCCGTGCAGCAGGGAGACGCCGTTGGAGCGCTGGCCCAGGCGAAGACCCATGACGGCCATGTTGAAGCGGGAGGGATCACCGTCGGCGTAGTCCTCGGCGCCGAGCGCGAGGATGCGCTCGAGCGGCAGTGGCGCGAAGTCGCTGAACTGCTCGGCGATCTGGTTCTGCCCGAAGCGGTCGATGCCGGCCGGAACCGGGGTGTGGGTCGTGAAGAGCGTGCCGCCGCGGGTCTTCTCCAGGGCGGTCTCGAAGGTGTCCCCGGACTCCATGAACTCGCGAATGCGCTCCAGGCCGAGGAAGCCGGCATGTCCCTCGTTGCAGTGGAAGACGTCCGGCTCGGGGCGGCCGGTCAGGCGGCAGAACACGCGCAGGGCCCGCACACCGCCGACGCCGAGGAGGATCTCCTGGGCGAGCCGATGGTTCGAGTCGCCGCCGTAGAGGCGGTCGGTGATGTGGCGGGCCTGCTCGTCGTTGCCCTCGACATTCGTGTCCATGAGCAGCAGCGGAACGCGACCGACCTGGACGGTCCACAGCTGGGCCTTGACCGGCCGATGGGAGACGGTGATCTCGATGCTCGCCTGACTGTCGCCGTCCATGAGGGGACTGATCGGCAGCTCGTGGGGATCGAGGATCGGGTAGTACTCCTGCTGCCAGCCCGAGGCGTTCAGTCTCTGGCGGAAGTATCCCTGCGCGTACAGCAGTCCGACACCGATGATCGGCACACCGAGATCGGAGGCCGCCTTGAGGTGATCGCCGGCGAGGATGCCGAGGCCACCGGAGTACTGCGGCAGCACGGAGGCGATGCCGAACTCCGCAGAGAAATAGCCGATGGATGCGGGGGCGCCCTCGGTCCTGGCCGCGAAGCCCTGGAACCACCTGTCGCCGTTCACGTAGTTGTTCAGGCTCTGCTGTACGAGCTCGAGGTGACGCAGATAGCGCCGGTCACCGGCAAGCGTCTCGAGACGCTCACGGGAGACGGTCGCCAGCAGTTTCAACGGGGAGCGCTCGGTGGCCTCCCACAACCCGGGGTCGAGGGACTCGAAGAGGTCCTGGGTTTGAGGGTGCCATGCCCAGCGCAGGTTCAGGGCGAGGTCGTGCAGGGGTTCGAGGGGCTCCGGCAGGACCGGCTGAACAATGAATTTTCTGATAGCTCGCACCCCACAAGGTTATAAGGGCGCGGTGAAAGGAGCGGAAGTACCGCTCATCCGTCCAGAATGTGGGAGCCGATTGGGTTCCCGAAGGCGCCGGCGAACCGGTATCGGTCCACCTCGCGTCCTGCGGCATCGCGGGCCTCGCTGGACCGGTAGCGTAGACACGTGTTCAGCAAGTGGAAGTCGCGCTCCCAGCGCCGCAACGAGAGCCCTCAGCAGATCCCTGACGAGTCCACCGCGCCCCCCGTCACGGCGTCCCCGGCGCCACTGGAGCCTCAGGAGCAGGAGACGGCTCCTGAGCCCGCCGCGCAGCAGCCCGTCGCCGCCGAACCGGAGCACGTATCCGTCGCCGAGCCCGACCGGGCGCGGTACGCCGATCCCGAGCCGCTCGCCGAGCATCCGGCTCGTCTCCCGGTGCCCTCGCGTCGTGGCGTGCCGAACGGCTTCGGACGCATACCGGTTCACAACGTCTCGCCCGTCCTCGAGAACGGCGCCTACCCGGCCAAGGCCGTCGAGGACGAGACCATCACCGTCAAGGCGAACATCTTCCGAGAGGGCCACGACGCCCTGGGCGCCTGCATCGTCCTCACCGATCCGGCCGGCGCCGAGCAGCGTTTCGACATGGCCCAGATCGAACCGATGGGCCTGGACATCTGGGCCGCCCAGGTGCCGCTGGGAGCCCCCGGCGACTACAGCTTCCGTGTCGAGGCCTACGACGACCGCTGGCGCACCTGGCGGCACAACGCGGACATCAAGTTCGAGGCCGGTCTCGACATCCCCCTGGTGTGCGCGGAGGGCAGTATCCTCCTGAACGAGGCCGCCGCTTCGGCGCGCGCCGCCGGAGCGGAGCAGGACGCCGCGCTGCTGGCCGACACCGCCCAGCGCCTGGACGCCGACGCCCCGGTCGGCCGGCTGACTGCACTCGTGACCGACCCGGCCGTCAACGCGGGAATGGGCCGCTGGCTCCCCCGCAGGCTGCTGACCCCCACCGGCGAGTTCCCGCTCGTCGTTCACCGTCGCGGCGCCCAGTTCTCGAGCTGGTACGAGTTCTTCCCCCGCTCGGTCGGTGCCGTGCGACACGAGGACGGCTCCTGGACCTCGGGCACCTTCCGCTCCAGCGAGAAGATGCTGGAACGCATCGCCGCGCTGGGCTTCACCGTCGCCTATCTGCCGCCGATCAGCCCGATCGGGCGTGCCTTCCGCAAGGGGCCGAACAACACGCTGCAGGCCGGCCCCAACGACCCCGGCTCGCCGTGGGCCATCGGATCGGCCGACGGCGGCCACGATGCGGTCAATCCGGAACTGGGCACCATCGAGGATTTCGACCACTTCGTGGCCCGCGCCCACGAGCTGGGTCTCGAGATCGCCCTGGACTTCGCCCTGCAGGCCTCCCCGGACCACCCGTGGGCGGTCGAGCACCCCGAGTGGTTCACCACCCGCGCCGACGGCACCATCGCCTACGCCGAGAATCCGCCGAAGAAGTACCAGGACATCTACCCGATCAACTTCGACAACGATCCCGAGGGCATCTACAACGAGGCCCTGCGCCTGGCCGAGTTCTGGATCGATCACGGCGTGACGATCCTGCGCGTGGACAATCCGCACACCAAGCCGGTCGACTTCTGGGCCTGGTTCGCCGCGCGCCTGCACGAACGCCACCCCGAGGTCGTCATCCAGGCCGAGGCCTTCACCCGGCCGGAGATGATGCACGCCCTGGCCAAGGTCGGTTTCCACCTGTCCTACTGCTACTACACCTGGCGCAACACCAAGTACGAGCTGAGCGAGTACCTCACCGAGTTGTCGACCCAGTCGGTGGACTTCTTCCGTCCGAACTTCTTCACCAACACCCCGGACATCAACCCGAGGTTCACGCAGTCCGGCAATCCGGCGGCCTTCGCGATCCGCATGATCCTGGCCGCGACGATGAGCCCGGCCTGGGGGGTCTACTCCGGTTTCGAGCTGTGCGAGCACGAACTGCTCAAGCCTGGCGGCGAGGAGTACCTGAACTCCGAGAAGTACGAGTACCGGCCGCGCGACTACGAGGCCGAACCCAATCTCAACGGGCTCATGACGATGCTCAACGCGATCCGCGCCGGGCATCGGGCGCTGCAGCAGATGCGCGGCACGCAGGTGCTCGCGACGAGCAGCGACAAGATCTTCGCCTTCGCCAAGCGCGACGGGCAGGACCGTGTCGTCACCATCGTCAGTCTCGACCCGGATCAGGGTGTGGACGGTACCGTGCACATCGACCTCGCCTGGCTCGGGCTCGCCCCGGACGCCCGTATCCGTGTTCACGACGAGCTGACCGGCCAGGACTTCGACTGGGGCGCCGACAATTACGTACGCTTGTGGCCGGCCCAGCCCGCCCACATCCTGTCGGTGCGCCCGGCAGATCAGGGCTGATCCGATCGGTCGTGGTGCGGACCCGCCGGGTCCGCACCACGACTTCCTGCGCTGAGGACCCTCCTCCGCACCGTCAGCACTCGGACACAGGCAGCAGATGATGACGATCATTCCCCGCGATTCGAAGACCCCGAGCTTCGACGTTCCAGAGGACGACTACGACGCCAGGCTGGAACTGGCCCTGGCCATGACCACGCCCCGTGGCGCCATCGACCCGGAGGACCACAGCTGGTTCAAGACGGCAGTCTTCTACGAGGTCCTGGTCCGATCCTTCGCCGACTCGGACGACGACGGCATCGGCGACCTCGCGGGCCTGACCAGCCGCCTGGACTATCTGCAGTGGCTCGGCGTCGACTGCCTGTGGCTGCCCCCCTTCTTCGCCTCGCCGATGGGCGATGGCGGCTACGACGTCGCGGACTACCAGGCCATCCAGCCCGGCCTGGGCACCCTGGACGAGTTCGGGCAGTTCATCGACGCCGCCCACGACCGGGGCATGCGCGTCATCATCGACATCGTCATGAACCACACCTCGACGCACCACCCGTGGTTCAAGAGCTCCCGCAGCGACCCCGACGGCCCGTACGGCGACTACTACGTGTGGCGTGACGCGCCCGACGAGTACTCCGACGCACGGATCATCTTCCTCGACACCGAGGACTCGAACTGGGCCTGGGACGAGGTGCGCGGCCAGTACTACTGGCACCGCTTCTACTCCCACCAGCCCGATCTCAACTACGAGAACCCACGGGTGCTCACCGAGATGCTCAACACCCTGCGCTTCTGGCTGGGTTTCGGTGTCGACGGTTTCCGGCTCGATGCCGTGCCCTATCTCGTCGAGGCAGAGGGTACGAACTGCGAGAACCTGCCGGGTACCCATGCCATCCTCAAGCAGGTGCGCCAGATGATCGACGCGGAGTTCCCGGGGCGCATCATGCTGTGCGAGGCCAATCAGTGGCCGCGTGACGTCATCGAGTACTTCGGGGCCGGTGACGAGTGCCAGATGGCCTTCCACTTCCCCGTGATGCCCCGGCTGTACATGGCCATGGAGCGCCACACGCGCGAGTCGATCACGACGATCCTGGCGTCCACCCCCCCGGTCCCCGAGGGCTGCCAATGGGGCACCTTCCTGCGCAACCACGACGAGCTGACCCTCGAGATGGTCACCGAGGACGATCGGCAGTACATGTGGCGCCATTACGCGCCCGATCCGCGCATGAAACTGAACCTCGGCATCCGGCGCCGTCTGGCTCCGCTCATGGACGGCGACCCGGACAAGATCCGTCTCATGCACGCGATGCTGTTGTCATTGCCCGGCTCACCGGTGCTCTACTACGGCGACGAGATCGGCATGGGCGACAACATCGACCTGCCCGACCGTGACGGCGTGCGTACTCCGATGCAATGGACCGGAAGACGAAGAGCCGGTTTCTCGAAGGCGGAGCCGGAGGATTTCTACCTGCCGCTCATCGCCGACGAACGTTATGACCCCCGCCATGTCAACGTCTGCGATCAGTTGAGCGATCCGAGCTCACTGCTGTTCTGGCTGCGCTCGATGCTCGCCACCCGCCGCGACAACCCGGTCCTCGGCCTGGGTGACTTCATGGACCTGGGCGGCGAGAACGACGCCGTACTGAGCTATCTGCGGACACTGAGCGACGAGAACGGCACCAGCCGCGTCCTGTGCCTGAACAATCTCTCACCCGAACCGCAGGAGATCTTGCTGTACCTGCCCAACTTCGCCGATTACCAGACCATCGACCTGGTGTCGGCGCGGAGCCACGAGCCGGTCGGCCCCAACCACGAGTTCAGGCACCACCTGCCGCCATGGGGCTATGCCTGGCTCGCGCTCATCGAGCCCTAGGAGAAGAACGATGGTGAGTGATCTTCAGGCCGATCCGCGCTGGATCCACGCAGCGGATTCACGCTGGTTCGCCGGAAAGGGTTCCGGTGCGGTCCCGGTGCGCATCACGTCACTGGACTGGATCGTGCCACCGGGCGGAAACAAGCCGGCCGTTCGCCCGGAGATCCTCTCGGTCGCCTTCCCGGACGGCCGGCGCGAGGACTACCAGCTGCTGCTCAGCTACCGCATGGACCGTGTCGCCCGGGCCGTCATCGGCCGCGGGCTGAACGAGAACTTCGAGTGGGTCCATGACGCCACCAGGGACCCGCAGGCGATCATCGCTCTCGTCGACGCGCTCCGGGGCGATGGCCACGGGAAGGACTGGCAGGCTCATCTGGCGGCCGATGCCCTGCCCGCGGATCTTCGTCCGGTCCGCGTCTTCGAGGGCGAGCAGTCGAACTCGACCGTCTTCCTCGGCAGCCACGCCCTCATCAAGATCATCCGCCGCCTGGAGCCGGGCCGCAGCATCGACATCGAGCTGCACGAGGCCCTGGCGAGGGCCGGCGTGACGAGCACCGACGAGCTGCTCGGCTCGCTGAGCGCCACCCGCACTGCCGACGACGGCAGCGGCGTGCAGGTCGACCTCGCCATGATCACCACGCGCATCAACGACGCCCGGGACGGCTGGGAACTGGCAACCGGCGAGGCCGCCGCGGGGCACGACTTCTCCGGCCACGCGGCCCGGCTCGGTACGGCGCTGGCGCAGGTGCACACGGCCCTGGCCGATCAGCTCGGCACCAGCACGCTGAGCGGCGAGCTCATCGCGGACGCCATGACCACTCGGCTGGCCTGTGCCGTGACGGAGGTACCGCAGCTGGCGGAGTACGAGACGGCCCTGCGCGGCCTCTTCGACGCACTGCGCGACCGTGAGCTGCCGGCTCAGCGCATCCACGGTGACTTCCACCTGGGCCAGACCCTGCTGGGCCGGGACGGCTGGCACATCATCGACTTCGAGGGGGAGCCCCTCAAGTCCCTTGAGGAGCGTCGCAGTCCGGACAGCCCGCTGCGCGACGTCGCCGGCATGATCCGTTCCTTCGGCTACGCCGCGGCCAGCGCGACGGGCCTGACACCGGCAGCACGTGAGAGCTGGGAGCGGTCCTGCTCGGAGGCCTTCACCGCTTCGTGGACAGGCGCCGATCCGCTCCGGACGCAGGGCGATACGCTGAGCGCATATGTGGCGGACAAAGCCATCTACGAGGTGGTCTACGAGCACCGCAACAGACCCGGCTGGGTCCACATACCACTGAATACGCTCAGGGCGCTCGCCGCCCCCGGTGCATCAGAGGCACGATGCTGATGCAGAAAGGTTTGGCCATGGCTCGAATGAACTTCGGGAATCTGACCGGACAGGACCTCGAAGGTTTCCACAACGGCGGAGACACGGAGGCATGGCGGCGACTGGGTTCGCACGTCGTCGACGTCGAGGACCCCCAGCGCGGCACCCTGCGCGGCACCCGCTTCGCCGTCTGGGCGCCGAACGCCCGCCGCGTCCAGGTGATGGGTGACTTCAACTGGTGGCAGGGCGATGACATGGAGCTCGTTCCCGGTTCCGGTGTGTGGGCGCTGTGGAAGGAGAACGTGCTCGAGGGCACGCAGTACAAGTACAAGATCCAGCACACCGACGGCACCTGGCAGGAGAAGGTCGACCCCTTCGCCTTCTACTCGCAGGTCCCGCCCGAGAACGCGTCGGTCGTCTGGACCTCCCGGCACGAATGGGCCCCGACCGAGGACGAGTGGCTCGCCCGTCGGGCCGCCGCCGATCCCTACCACTCCCAGATGAGCATCTACGAGCTGCACCTGGGCAGCTGGCGCAAGAGCCTGGACTACAAGCAGCTCGCCAAGGAACTCCCCGAGTACGCCGCCTGGATGGGCTACACCCATGTCGAGCTCATGCCGGTCATGGCACACCCGCTGGCCGCCAGCTGGGGCTACCAGGTCACCGGCTACTACTCCGCCGATTCGCGCTACGGCAACCCCGACGAGCTGCGCGAGCTGATCGAGGCCCTGCACGCCGCCGGCATCGGCGTCATCCTCGACTGGGTGCCGGGCCATTTCCCCAAGGACGACTGGGCCCTCGGCCGCTTCGACGGCACGGCGCTGTACGAGCACGCCGACCCGCGCCAGGGCGAGCACCCGGACTGGGGCACCTACGTCTTCAACTACGGCCGCAACGAGGTCAAGAGCTTCCTGGTCTCCAACGCCCTCTACTGGATCAGCGAGTTCCACATCGACGCCCTGCGCGTCGACGCGGTCGCCTCGATGCTCTACCTCGACTACTCGCGCAACGAGGGCGAGTGGGTGCCCAACAAGTACGGCGGCCGCGAGAACCTCGAGGCCATCGACTTCCTGCGGTACGTCAACAGGCACCTGTACGAGCGCCAGCCCGGCGTCATGATGATCGCCGAGGAGTCCACCAGTTTCCCGGGCGTCACCAAGCCCGTGCACGAGGGCGGCCTGGGCTTCGGCTTCAAGTGGAACATGGGCTGGATGAACGACTCGCTCGAGTACCTCAAGCTCGATCCGATCTACCGGCAGTACCACCACAACGAGATGACCTTCGCGATGGTGTACGCCTACTCCGAGAACTACATCCTGCCGATCAGTCACGACGAGGTCGTGCACGGCAAGGGCTCGATGGTGAACAAGGTCCCCCAGGACGACTGGCGCAAGTTCTCCACCCTGCGCACCTTCTACTCGTTCATGTGGGCCTTCCCGGGCAAGCAGCTGCTGTTCATGGGCCAGGAGTTCGGCGAGCGCGCCGAGTGGAACGAGGAGGCCGGCCTCGAGTGGTGGGTCGACGGCCTGCAGTGGCATCGGGGCCTGCGCGACATGATGCGCGAGATCAACCTGGTGCAGGCCGCGACACCGGCACTGTACGAGCGTGACTGCGAGCCCGATGGCTTCAGCTGGATCAACGCCAACGACTGGATGGCCAACACCTTCAGCTGGCTGCGCTACGGCGCCGACCACGACCACGAGATCGTGGCCTGCCTGGCGAACTTCTCGCCCGAGCCCTACGACCAGTACGCGATCCGGGTGCCCAGGCCGGGGGTGTGGCGTGAGATCCTCAACACCTCCGATCCCCGGTGGGACGGCAGCGGCGGCTACGAGAACGGCATCCTGACCACTTTCGTCGGAACTGACGGCTCCGACCAGCTCATGGTGCGGGTCCCCCCGCTGGCCGGCCTGTGGCTGGCCTATGACCCGGTCGCCAGCGCCGAGCAGGGTTTCTGAGGGCCGCGGCCGACTGCGCTAGATTCACGGGTGAACGCGCCGGGCTCTGCTCCGCGGGCAGGCCCGGCTCGTCACCACCACGAGGATCGGGAGGGCCGGCCCATGGTCGATGGTTTCCAGGTGCGCGTCGTCGTCGAGGGCGACATCGGAGTCCTGCACTGGTCCGGCTACGCCGACCAGCACACCCTTGACGAGGCGGTCTCGCTGGCGGCCGATGACTCGCTCATCGGCCGCGGCCTGCGGCGCGTCGAGGCCAGTGTCCCGGCCACCGACCGGCCTGCCCAGCGCGCCCTGCACAAGGCCGGTTTCCGCCGCGAGGGCAGGCGGCGCCGTGCCGTCCCCGACGGTGACGGCGGTTTCGTCGACGCCCTGCTGTACGCCCGCCTCATCGAGGACCAGGTCTACGGGATGGGCGCCATGACGGCGATCATGGACTCGGTCATGCCGGCCCACCGCGTCATCGGCCACGTCATCATCCGCGACGAGATCGACCGGATCCTGTTCGTCGAGCCCACCTACAAGGAGGACTGGGAACTGCCGGGCGGTGTCGTCGAGGTCGACGAGTCGCCCCGCGACGGCGCCATCCGCGAGGTGCGCGAGGAGCTGGGCGTCGAGATCACGGTGAGGGACCAGCCGCTCGTGGCCGACTGGATGCCGCCCTACCTTGGCTGGCACGACGCCCTCGAGTTCATCTTCGACGGCGGCCGCATCGCCGCCAGCGACATCGAGACCTTCGTGCCCCCGCCCGAGGAGATCCGCGACTACCACTGGGTGGCTCCCGCCGAGATCCCCCTGCGCGTCAAGGACTTCTCGGCGCGACGCATCGCTGGCATCCTGGACGGCACCGGCCTGGGCTACACCGAGGCCGGCTCCCCCGTCGATCCGGGCCGGTCACCGGGCTGAGCCCGGCAGCTGTACGACTGGTCTCCCACCGCGCGACCGGCCAGCACCACGGATCCGTGCGCCGGAGCGCGGTCGGACGGCTCGTGAGGTCGTGCGGAACCGGCGGGCTGCTCACGACCGGTTCGCCCGGGAACCGGGTGCCACGAGAACCAGGCGTTGCCCGGTCGGTGGCGGGCACACTCGCGGAGGCGGTGCTGTACCGCTGCGACGGGACGAGCCGGGCGGGGCGAGCGGATGAGACGAACCGGATCCGCTCGCCCCGCACCGGAACGGCGACGAGTCCTCAGCCCTCGAGGGCCTCGGAGACCACCTGGCGGGCGCCCTCCTGCAGCTGGGCGAGGTGCTCGGCGCTGCGGAAGGACTCGGCGTAGATCTTGTACTTGTCCTCGGTGCCCGAGGGACGGGCCGCGAACCAGCCTCCGTCAGTGGTCACCTTGACGCCGCCGATGGCGGCCCCGTTGCCGGGGGCCTCGGTGTAGATGTGGGTGATCGGGTCACCGGCCAGCTCGGTGGCCTTCACGTCCGCGGGCGAGAGGGCCTTGAGGCGGGCCTTCTGCTCGCGGGTGGCGTCGGAGTCGATACGGGCGTAGTGGTAGTCGCCGAACTCGGCGGCCAGCTCCGCGTAACGCTGGCTCGGGGTCTGGCCGCACCTGGCGGTGATCTCGGCGGCCAGCAGGTCCATGATGAGGCCGTCCTTGTCGGTCGTCCAGGTGGCCCCGCCCAGTTCCAGGAAGGACGCGCCGGCGGACTCCTCGCCGCCGAAGCCGAGTTCGCCGCTGATGAGACCGGGCACGAACCACTTGAAGCCGACGGGCACCTCGACGAGGGTACGGCCGAGCTTGGCGGCCACGTTGTCGATCATCGAGCTGGACACGAGGGTCTTTCCGATGGCGGTGTCGGCGGGCCAGCCTGGGCGGTTGCCGTACAGGTACTCGATGGCGACGGCCAGGTAGTGGTTGGGGTTCATGAGGCCCGCGTCGGGCGTCACGATGCCGTGCCGGTCGGAGTCGGCGTCGTTGCCGGTGGCGATGTCGTACTTGTCCTTGTTGCTCACCAGCGAGGCCATGGCGTTCGGGCTGGAGCAGTCCATGCGGATCTTGCCGTCGGTGTCGAGCGTCATGAAGTACCAGGTCGGGTCGATGACCTTGTTGACGACGGTCATCGAGGGGATGAGGTTCTCCGCGATGTACTCCCAGTACTGCGCGGAGGCCCCGCCGAGCGGATCGGCGCCGATCCGCAGGCCGGAGGCCCTGATGGCCTCGATGTCGACGACGTTGACGAGGTCCTGGCAGTAGGCGGTGCGGTAGTCGTGGCGCTCGACCTGGGCGGCGGCCTGCTCGTAGGGGACGTGCTTGATCGCACCGAGGTCGCCGAGCAGCTCGTTGGCGCGGGCGGCGATCCACCCGGTGGCGTCGGTGTCGGCCGGGCCGCCGTTCGGCGGGTTGTACTTGAAGCCGCCGTCGCGCGGCGGGTTGTGCGAGGGCGTCACGACGATGCCGTCCGCCAGGTCCGTGCTGCGGCCGCGGTTGTGGACGATGACGGCGCGCGACAGGGCAGGAGTCGGCGTGTACTCGTCCTCGCGTTCGGCGATGACGTGCACGCCGGCGGCGACGAGCACCTCGATGGCGGTCTTCCAGGCCGGCAGGCTCAGGCCGTGGGTGTCCTTCGCGATGAACAGCGGGCCGGTCGTGCCCTGCGAGGCGCGGTACTCGACGATCGCCTGGGTGATCGCCGCGATGTGGGACTCGTTGAAGGCGCCGTCAAGGCTGGAGCCGCGGTGCCCCGAGGTGCCGAAGACGACCTGCTGGTCGGGATTGGCGGGGTCGGGCTTGATGTCGTAGTAGGCGCCGATCACTGCGTCGACGTTGATCAGATCGGAGGGGAGAGCCGGTTTCCCGGCGCGTTCGTGTGCCATGGACCCATCTTCCCCCACTCCGGGCCGTTGCGCTCACGTGTTCACCGATCGGTTCGCCGGACCGTCCCCCAGCTGTCCCCGATCCGTCGGCTGAGAACCGGTCATGGGGCGCGCCTGACCCGCATCGGCGGGTGGACCGCGACAATGCGGTGGAACAATTGGGGGCATGAGTCAACCGGTCAATCCGAATCAGGCCTCCGGCCCGGCGCAGCGCCGCCCTGCGCCCGGCACATCCGCCGCCAGCGCGTCGTTCAGCCGCCCTGGCGCCGTCGACCTGTCCCAGATCGCGGCCCAGGCATCCGCCCAGCAGACGCCCCCGGGCTCCCCGGGCGGTGCCGGCAGCTACACGGTCGAGGTCACCCAGGCCGAGCTGAACTCGGTGCTGCAGCAGTCGATGAACTACCCGGTGGTCATCGCGCTCCTGTCGGGCGCCGACCCGGGCTGCCAGCAGCTGCGGGCGACGCTGACCAGGATCTCCGACGACGACGCCGGCCGCTGGCTGCTGGCGACCGTCGACGTCGACACCCAGCCGGGCATCGCCCAGGCCTTCCAGGTGCAGGCCGTCCCGACCGTCATGGCGGTCATCGGCGGTCAGATCGCCCCCCTCTTCCAGGGCACGGCCGACGAGCAGCAGGTGCGCGCCGTCCTCAAGCAGGTGCTCGACATGGCCGTCGCGAATGGCGTGGCGGGCCGCGCCGCCCCGGTCTCGCACCCGGACGCCGGCCCCGACCCCAGGTTCGTCAAGGCCGACGAGGCCATGGCCGCCGGGGACTACGCCACGGCGATCGCCGAGTACGACAAGCTGCTCGCCGCGAACCCGAAGGACCGCGAGGCCGCGGCCGCCAGGGCCACCGCCGCGATGCTGCTGCGCAGCCCCCAGGGCGGCGGACGGGACGCGATCGCCGCTGCCGACGCCGACCCGGCCGACATCGACAAGGCCTTCGCGGCCGCCGACGCCGAGATCATCGCCGGCAATGCCCAGAACGCCTTCAGTCGTCTCATCGGTCTCATCCGCACCACTGCCGGTGAGGACCGTGAACGGCTGCGCGTACGGGTTCTCGAACTCTTCGAGACGATGGACCCGGCCGATCCGGTCCTGCTTGCTGCGCGGCGGGACCTCGGCTCCGCGCTGTTCTGACCCGCACCGCGGGCCGGGACGTTCCCCGCTGACCAGAACCAGGTCCTGGGCCCGGTCGGGAACGGCCCGGCCGGGCCGTCCGGGTCTGCCGGAGGCCGACTGCCGGTCGTGCCGGGAACCGCATCCCAGTCCTGCCCCGGCGCTGCCCGGACGGTTCTGCTGTGCGATGATGCCCCCATGGAAAACGAAGATCTCTTCACCTGTATTGACCACGTCGCCTACGCCTGCCCCGATGCCGACGAGGCCGCCAAGTTCTACATCGAGACCTTCGGCTGGCACGAGATCCATCGTGAGGAGAACCCCGAGCAGGGCATTCTCGAGATCATGATGGCCCCTGCCGCCGAGCTGACCCCGGACATGACCCAGGTCCAGATGATCAGCCCCATCAGCGAGACCTCCACCACCGCCAAGTGGCTCGAGCAGCACAACGGCCGTGCGGGCCTGCATCACATGGCATGGCGCGTCGACGACATCGACGCCGTGAGCGCCACCCTGCGTGAGCGCGGCGTCCGCCTGCTCTACGACGAGCCGAAGATCGGTACCGGCGGCAACCGCATCAACTTCATGCACCCGAAGTCGGGCCGCGGCGTGCTCATCGAGCTCACCCAGTACCCGAAGAACGCCTGAGTCCCCCGGTCCGGGCCGGCACCGGCCCGGCCAGCAGACCCGTTGTGGCGCGTCCGATCCGGGACGCGCCACAACCGTGTCATCCCGCCGGCCCCCGCCGTGACACGTCGGTCCCGTCACGCCGGGCATCCGTCGCGGCGCACGAAATGGGATGGCCATCCCGGGTCCGGTCCGTCCCCGCGATGGCGCGGGGGTCCGGTCCCTGATCCCTGGACCCCGCCAGGACCCTCGTGGCCGGCAGGGCGCCGTCGGGTTCGTGGGCCGCACCGGTTCTGCGAGAACACCGCCGGGACACGAGGACCGTGGGCGGTCACGTGAAGTAGTCCGGGTACTCCTCGAAGGGGTCGTGTTCGCCGTGATCGACCCAGCCGCTCGCGATCTGTCCCGCGGTGATGCCGGGGAACAGGACCGTGTGGCCGTTGAAGCCCTCGTCGACGTACCACAGGACCAGGCCGGGGTCCGGGTGCAGCGACCTCACCCAGGCCGCCACCTCTGCGCTCTGATCCGGGATGCCGTCCACCGAGATCATGTCGTTCGGGAAGTGGGTCACCGTGAAGGATGGAGCGCCGGCCGGGTTCACATCGACCTCTGCGTCGCTGATCTCTGCTGCGGGATCGTTCTCGAACGTGCGACAGCCCGGCCACTTCCGCCGGGCCTGGCGCAGGAAGGCATCCGCGTCGAGCATGTGCTGGTCCGGGACGACCGTGATCACCATGAAACTGACGCCCATGTCTGGGCTCCTCTCGTCTTGGCGCATGCTACCGATGCGCAGCACGCATCTTCCCTCCACCCGGCATGATCCGTAGCATGATCCGAGATCACTGACCGGCCGGCGGAAGGAAGAATCCTCATGGAGGAGCAGGCGAATGATCCGGGCGCGCAGCCCCGTCGGCCGACGTCCTCAGCGCCCTTGGCAGGATCGACGCCCGGCACCCCGGCGCAGGGCTCTCGGCTTCGCGGCCATCTGCCGCCGCCCCCGGCCTCACCGGCCCCGGTCCGGCTCACCCAGAGCGCGGAGAACCAGGTGGGCAAGTATCTTCTCTCGGGTGCCGCGGCCCTGCTCGTCCTGCTGTCAGGCGCCACCCTCGTCGCGATGTGGTGGGACACGATCCCGGACCTCGTCAAGGTCTCCGCGGTCTTCGTCATCGGCGTGCTCCTCACCGCCCTGGGGACGTGGCTGGCCCTGCGGCACCGCGGCAATGCCCTCCACGCCGCGACCGTGACGGGGATCGGCGGCGGGCTCGGATTCGTCGGGCTCATGGGCGCCGCCCTGCTCCATCTCGTCCCGTCGGTCGCCTCCTTCGTGGCACTCAGCGCGTGGACCCTGGTCATGCTCGGCCTCGCCGCCCGCACCAGGCTGGTCTTCACCATCATCGTCGCCGCGCTCGGCGGGGTGGCGACGACGCTCCTCGCGGCCGGGCAGGTCGCCGAGAACCCCACCGAGGCCCTCCTCGCCCTGCTCCTCATGGTCGCCTACGCCGCCTCGACCTGCCTGACCTCGGCGGTAGTGGTCCGCTTCGTACCCCGCGATCGCGTCCCCCTGCACCTCATCGCGCCCCTGGTGCTCATCGTCGCCACCGCCGCACTCGTGCCCATCGAGGCGTCCTAATTGGATCTCGGCGCCGGGGACGGTCGCCGGTCTCGGACTGCTCGTCGCCCTCCTCGCCGGGCTCCCGGTGCTTCTGAGCGGAGGCCAGTCTGGGGTGTGGACCTTCGGCGTCCTCGTACTCGTCATGGGCGTGCTGCTGCAGGACCGGTGGGATCTCGCCGTCGTCATCCTCGTGGCGGCACTGGCCGCCGTCGGACTCGCGCTCGTCACCGACCGCCGGCTCAGGGGCAACACCGCTGTGCGCGCGACCACCGTCATCGTCGCCGTCCTGCTCGTGTGGCGGGTTCCCGCCGCCATCGCATCGCTCGCGGACGGGCTCGGCCTGTCGACGCAACAGGCCATGACCCTGAACTGGACGCTCAGCCCGCTGGTGCTCGTGCTCCTCACGGCGTTCGGTCTGGGCTCGGGGCTGCACCGGCCCGCAGCCCTCCTCACCGGCCGGGCCGTCGGGGACGCCGCCCTCCGACGCCATACCCACCACACCGCCCTTCGGCTCCGCACCCGCCACGCCGCTCTTCGACCCACGGCCTCCTGCTGCCCGGGACGGCGGTGGCCGGCCACCGGATGCCCCGCCACCCGTGAACGGGCCCGCAGGCCCGCCCTGAGGTTTCCGGGACGGATTCCGGGGCTCGTCGCGCCGATGAGGGCGCCCGCCCGTGGTGCAGTCCGCCCCGGGCCGCTCCCCCGTTGTGGACCGGCCCCGCCCCGCGTACCCGCCCCGAGTGCTCCGGTGCGGCACGATAGGAGCATGAGAATCCGTCGTGCCCTGGCCGATCTCGGCTGGCGTCTGTCCCCCTATCGACTCGTCGGACGTGCGTTGCCGTCCGAGCCAGGTATCTTCCTGGGGGCGCCGCACACCAGCAACTGGGATTTCATCGCCTTCCTCGGCGTCGCCTGGCACTACGAGATGCCGATGAAGGTGCTCATCAAGAACTCCTGGGTGAACAGTCCGGCGGGGCCCCTCATCAAAGCGATGGGCGGTGTCGGCGTGGACCGTTCCAGGCCTTCGGGACTGGTCGAGGACCTCGTTCGCAGGGCGGCGCAGGGTGAGCACTTCCAGCTCGTCATCGCACCGAAGGGGACCCGCTCGCCACGCCCCTACTGGAAGTCGGGTTTCCACCGCATCGCGCTCGGCTCGGGGCTGCCCGTCACCCTGGCCGGCATCGACCACGACCGCAGGGAGGTCGAGATCGGCCCCACGCTGATGATGAGCACCGACACGAGGGCCGACATGGCGAAGATCCGGGACTTCTACTCCCGCTTCGGCGGCGTCGTCCCGTCCAGGCGTTCCGAGCCTCGCCTGCGCG
Organism: Propionibacterium australiense; assembly: GCF_003666605.1. GTDB lineage: Bacteria > Actinomycetota > Actinomycetes > Propionibacteriales > Propionibacteriaceae > Propionibacterium > Propionibacterium australiense. The sequence continues at coordinate 274,265 of NZ_RCIV01000002.1, forward strand.
AGGAGGACGCCGGACAGCCGGTCCGCTGAGCCCCCACCCGCCACCCGGCGGTCCCACACCCCGACGGCGGGTCACCCCGGCCGGTGAGCCGGTCCGTTGATAACCTGCACGTGAACGTCCTCAGGAGCCTTGATGAGCGATTACACCGATGCCAACGCCGACGAGTTCAGCGAAGAGACCGGTCTCAACCTTTTCGACGACAGGGCCAGTGCGGCCGGTAGTTTCCCCCACGCCATGATGGGCTACGACCGCAGCACGGTCGACAACTACGTGCGGGACATCGAGCACCGCCTGGCCGCTGCCCGTCAGCTCAATCGCGACCGCCTGCGCGACCTCGAGATGCTCAAGGCCCAGCAGGGCTCCACTGATTTCACCAGGCTCGGCTCACACGCCACGGCGCTGCTGCGCGCCGCGGAGGCCCAGTCGGACGATCTCGTCTCGAAGGCCGGTATCGAGGCCGAACGGATCAAGGAGGAGGGCCGCCGCGTCGCGGCCGGTCTGCGCGCGAACGCCCAGACCGAGGCCGACGACATCCGCGTCTCGGGCATGACGAACCTGCGGGCCATGCGCGAGGAACTCCAGCGTCAGAGCCAGTCGATCCTGGACGAGGCCAGGGCCCAGGCCAACAATCTCGTCGAGACCGCACAGCGTCACGCGCAGACGGTCACCGAGGAGGCCGAGCACAACGCCGCCATGACACGTCGGGCCGCCGAGGGTGAGGCGGAGGCCTCACGCAACCAGATCGCCAAGCAGGCCGCCGACGCCGCCACCGCCTCCCGCAACGAGGCCGACCAGATCACCGGTGCCGCCCGTGCCCAGGCGGAGCAGATCCTGACGAACGCCCGCGCCGAGGCCGAGGAACTCAAGGCCGGCGCCACTGCACAGGCCAATGACCTGCTGGCCGAGGCACGCACGGAGGCCACCGATGTACGGACCAAGGCCGAGCAGGAAGCGGCGGATCTGCTGAGGGCCGCCCGCGCCGAGGCCTCCGAGACCACGACGAAGGCCAACCAGCTGGCCTCCGACACCGCCGGCGCCGCTCAGGCCCAGGCCGAGAAGATCCTGGCAGAGGCCCGCGACGCGGCCGACGGCATCCGCGCCGAGGCGAACGAGCAGGCCAGGGCGCGTCAGGACGAGGCCACCGCTCAGGCCGAGACGATGCGCGCCGAGATGGCCGAGCTCTACGCCGCCGCGACGAAGGCCTCCGAGGAGTCCACGCGCCTGACCCAGGCACAGGCCGCCGAGGCACGCAAGGTCACCGACGAGGCCCTTGAGAACGCCGAGCAGATCAAGACCGAGGCCGCGAACATGGCCGAGGCCACCATCGCCGCGGCCAACCGGCAGTCGGCCATGATGAAGGATCGCCTCGAGGAGCAGTACGCCTGGCGCAAGGAGCAGCTCGAGCGTGAGGTCAACGCCCTGCAGCTGCGCAAGGACGCCCTCGTCGCCCAGCTCGCCAACATCCGCGAGCTCGGCGAGGAAGCAGCCGAGGACTTCACCACCGCGGACGCGGCCGAGCCCGCCGCCGATGTGAGGCTGCCGCAGGACGAAGGGGCCGAGGACACCCATGAGGTCCCGGTCACCGACGATCAGGAATGGCTCAAGGAGGCCCCTGCCGAGCAGGCCCAGGCGGGCGCCGATGAGCCGACCGCCCTCATCGACACCGAACGGCTCAAGAAGGGCGCCCAGCAGGTGAAGAGGCGCTGAGGACTCGCGGGGTGTCAGGCCCCGCCGGCGGCTCGCGTCGGACGGGGTTCAGAACAGCCTCTCCGCCGAGTTGTCGATGCCGCGCAGCGCGTCGTAGTCGACCGTCAGGCAGGTGATGCCGCGGTCGGCGGCCAGCACACGGGCCTGCGGCTTGATCTCCTGGGCCGCGAAGACCCCGGTGACCGGCGCGATGAGCGGATCACGGTTCATCAGTTCGAGGTAGCGGGTGAGCTGTTCGACGCCGTCGATCTCCCCGCGGCGCTTGACCTCGACCGCCACGTAGGCGCCCTGCGCGTCGTGCAGCATGAGGTCGACCGGGCCGATCGCCGTCGGGTACTCACGCCGGACCAGGGTGTAGCCCTCGCCGAAGGTGCTGGGGTTCTCGGCCAGCAGTGCCTGCAGATGGGCCTCGACACCGTCCTTGCGCAGGCCTGGTTCGGCGCCCAGCTCGTACTCGTTGTCGTCGATGATCTCGGCTATGGCGATCTGCAGGGTGTCCTCGCCGGCGCCCCTGACCGTCCACACCTGCTGGATCTGCTCGTCCAGGTCCGATGTCGTCGCGGCCAGGTCCTCGGGGGCCTCCTGCACCGTGAGCGTGCACGGCGGGGTCATCCAGTTGAGCGGCTTGTAGGCGCGGTCGTCCGCGTGCACGGACACCGCGCCGTCGGCCTTGATCATGATGAGCCTGGTGGACATCGGCAGATGGGCCGTGAGCTTGCCGCCGTAGTCGACCTGGCATCGGGCAATCACCAAACGCACCCCGCCAAACTACCAGTGCCCCGCCCCGGTGGCGGGGCACCACCGGCACGGTGCCTCGGGCACGACGGGTTAATCTTGAGGAGTGGCACGTCACCGTTCGAGCAAGCACACCCGGCCCGTGCGTCCCCTCAGCCATGCCGCCTACCAGACCAGCGCCACCAAACGGGACGGCCGCTGGATCATGCGCCAGATCCGCGCCGGGCAGTCGACCAAGGACTACCGCTGCCCCGAGTGCGATCAGCTCATAGCCGCCGGTACGGCCCACGTCGTCGCCTGGCCGCACACTCCCCCGATCGGCTCCACTTCCGGTCTCGACTTCCGCCGCCACTTCCACGGCTCCTGCTGGAGCCGCAGGCCGTGAGCAGCGCCGTCCCGCTGCACGTCACGGTGGCCGGTTCGGGCCCCGCACCCGTCGTCTTCCTGCACGGCTTCCTCGGGCAGGGCAGGAACCTGGCCCAGGCGGCGAGGGGGATCGGTGACCTGGCGACGAGCCTGCTCGTCGACGCGCCGAATCATGGCCGGTCCGGCTGGACCGAGCACTTCGACTACCCGCAGTTCGCCGACATCATCGCCGGCGAGATCACGGCCCGTGGCGCAGCCCAGCGGCCGGCCCTCGTGGTCGGGCACTCGATGGGCGGCAAGATCGCGATGTGCCTGACGCTGCGCCACCCCGAACTCGTCGCGCGTCTGGTGGTGGTCGACGCCTCCCCCGTCCGATACGAGCAGACCGGTTTCTTCGAACGGGTCCTCGACGCGATGGCCGCGCTCGACACCGAGCACCTCGCCTCACGTGACCAGGCCGACGCAGCGCTGTCCGCTGTCGTGCCCGACGCGAGGATCCGGGGCTTCCTGTTGCAGAATCTGCATCGCGCGCCGTCCTCGGACGGCCCCGGCTGGCGGTGGCGGTGCAATCTGGGGATGCTGAGCGCCGAGCTGGACGAGATGGCCGGTTTCCCCGATCCGGGCGGGGCCAGCTGGCAGGGGCCGGTGCTGTGGCTCGCCGGCGCCCGCTCCGATCACGTGCAGGCCTCCCATGCCCCGGCCATGCATGCACTCTTCCCGCGGACCCGGCTGGTACGGTTCAAGGATGCCGGCCACTGGGTGCACGCAGACCAACCGCAGGTCTTCACCCGGATACTGCGGGCCTTCCTGCAGAGCTGGCCTGCCGGCCTCAGCCCAGCGTGACCTGTCGCAGTGTCGTGTCCGCCGCCGGCGCGGGTGAGGCGCCCTGCTTGAAGCCCTTCTCGGCGATCTGGGTGAGCACCTGCTGCCCGGCCTCGTCGATCGTGCCGAGCACCGGGTAGTCGCCGCTGATCTGCGATTCGGCGTAGGTCATGAAGAACTGGCCTCCGTCGTGCTCGGGATCGGCGAGGACGACGAGCCCGGCCGGGTAGCTGCACTCGGTGCGGGCCTCGTTCGCGCAGGTGACCAGGGGCGAGTTCGTCTCCGGCGTGAGGCCGTAGCCGGATGTGCCCTCACCGGTGCCGCTGGGATCGCCGCACTGCAGGATCCGTATCCCGGCATTGGTCAGGCGGTGACAGCTGGTGCCGGTGTAGTAGCCCTGGGCGGCGAGGGACTCGAAGGAATGCACCGCGCACGGCGCCGCGGACCGGTCGAGGGTGACGGTGAGGGTGCCGGCGGCCATCGTCAGGGTGACCGTGGCAGTGCCGGTGGTGGGCACCTGGGCACCGCTCGGCGGATCGGCGACCTTGGCCGCTCCACCGGTGACCGTGTACTCACAGCTGACCCAGGCGGTGGCGGCGGTGTCGCTCGGCCTGGGCGACGTCGGGGCCTTCGCGCACCCGGCCGGCACCAGTGCCAGAGCGGCCGCCACGACTCCCCCTATCCTGCCTGTCCTGCTCATCGTCGGCTCTCTTCCCATGATTGTCCAAGGTTGTCATGTTGGGGGCCACCGGTCCGGTGCGCCATGCCGGTTAGTCTGGGTTCATGGTGAATCTGACGCGTATCTACACTCGTACCGGCGACGCCGGCATGACGAGATTGTCGAACAATGAGGTGGCAGACAAGACGGATCCCCGCGTCGAGGCCTATGGCAGCACCGACGAGACCAATTCCGCCATCGGCGTGGCCCTCACCCTTGGTCCCGACGAGAAACTGCGCGACGCCCTCGTCATCGTGCAGAACGAGCTCTTCGACGTCGGCGCCGACCTGTCCAACCCGGTCGTCGCCGATCCGGAGTGGGAGCCACTGCGTGTCGTTCAGTCGTCCATCGACCGTCTCGAACGATGGTGTGATGAATTCGGGGAACCGCTGCCGAATCTGCGCTCGTTCATCCTTCCAGGCGGCTCCCCCCTGGCCGCTCAGCTGCACGTCGCCCGCGCCCTGGCCCGGCGCGCCGAACGCAGGGCCTGGGAGGCGGTGAAGGCCTTCGGCTCCGAGGACGGCGAGGCCGATCCGCGCGGCGGTGTCAGTCTGCTCGCCGTGAAGTACCTCAATCGTCTGTCGGACCTGTTGTTCAACATGGCGCGCTATGCCAATCTCATCGCCGGGCACGACGAGGTGTTGTGGCTGCCAGGAGGCGAGCGCAATGCCGAACACGCCGAACGGCTCGCTGCCGAGAAGGCCGCGCGGAAGACCTCTCAGACACAGTGACCGAGATCGGCCGCTACCCGGCCTCGTGGTACCCGGGGCCTTGCGGCCCGCCGGGAACCACGAGAGGGGGCGCCGGTCACGGCACGCGATAGGTCCACTCGTTCGTGGTGAACTTCTCGTCGAGCAGGCGCCTGGCCTGGGCGATCTCCTCCGGGCGGTAGCCTGACTCGGCGGCGTCGTAGCGGTTCATGAAGTAGGCCATGAAGCGCCGGAATATCTCCTCACGCGGCAGGCCGGTCTGCGAACGCATCGGGTCGACGCGCTTGTTGGCGCTCCTCGTCCCCTTGTCGGAGAGCTTCTCCCGGCCGATGCGCAGTACCTGCATCATCTTGTCGGCGTCGATGTCGTAGCTCATCGTCACATGGTGCAGGACCGTGCCACCGACCAGCCGGCGCTGGGCGGCACCGCCGATCTTGCCCTTGTCGCTTGCGATGTCGTTGAGCGGCTTGTAGCTGGCGTGAACACCGACCTCCTCAAGGGCACCGAGCACCCAGTCATCGAGATAGGCGTAGGACTGCTCGTAGCTGAGTCCCTCGACGAGTGAGCCGGGCACCGTCAGCGAGTAGGTGATGCAGTTGCCGGGCTCCATGAACATGGCACCGCCACCGGTGATGCGGCGGACGACGCGGATGCCGTACGCTGCGGCGTTCTCGGCGTCGATCTCGTTGCGCACCGACTGGAAGGAACCGATGACGACCAGCGGCGAGTCCCAGTCCCAGAAACGCAGCACCGGGCCTCGGCGCCCGGCGGCCAGCTCGGCCGGGAAGACCTCGTCCAGCGCGACGTGCATGGCCGGATCCATGACCTCGGGGCCGATGACCTCGAATCTCAGGTCGGCCCAGCTGATGGCACCGCCGACGGCGCGACGGGCGGCAATGGCGACCGCCAGCGGGTCGAATCCGACCAGCCGTGCGTTCTCATCGAGTGCCGCCTCGATGGAGGCGGCCAGTTCTTCGGCCGAGGCCGAGGTCGGGACGCCGTTGATACCGGCGTTGATCTGTTCGAGGGCTTCGTCGGGTTCGAGGAAGAAGTCCCCCGACAGATGGGCGTTCGCATAGCGGCCGTCGACCTCGTCCACGTGGACGATGACGAGCTTGCCGCCCCTGACCTTGTACTCACCGCGCACGGCGTATCTCCTGTTCAGTTTCGGTCTGACTGGTGCATCGCACGATAGCGCTCCTCGCCGGGCGGGCCGGCCTCGAGCCAGCTCATGAAGCCAGTGAGACACTCAACGTCCATGCCCAGGTGCCACAGCGCCGACTCGTCCTGGCCGGAGCGCTGGGTGATGGCGACGACCTCCTGGCCCGCCGTGAGCCGGTTCAGGTCCTTGTCATCGGGCGGTCTGTGACCGAGCAACTCGGTCCTGCGGCGATGAATGACGACATTGGGCCGGTATCCGAGAGACAGCACCCGGTACCAGCCGAGACGGTTTCCCTCATAGCGTGCCAGGCCGGAGTGCCAGGGGCGCACGACGGGCTGTTCCTGGCGCAGCTGGCACTCGAAGACGGCCCCGCGCGACCAGATCCACCGGATGCGCAGGACGCAGAGCAGGCAGACAACGAGAACGAGCGCGACGACAAGGCCCGCCACTGCGACGATCACGGTTCCCGTTCCCATGGCAGAAACTTACTCGTACCGCACCGATGGACCAAGCCCGGGTCAGTTCCTCTCCCGGATGATCCGGACCGGGGCCGGTGTGATCTCGACCTCGCCCTCCCCGGCCAGCGCCGCCGCCCTGGTGGCGGCGCGCACCTGCGCGATGGCGTGGTTGTAGGCCCGCACCTGGTCGTGGTCGGCCTCGCCCGCGTCGACGACATCGTGCAGATGGGCGATCGTACTGCGGGCCTGGTCCACGGAGATCTCTGATGCGATCTCCCCGAAGGCGCTCAGCAACGAGACGTGGTTGTTGAACACCGAGACGAAACCGTCGGAGACGGCGATGACCTCGGTGACCCCGTCGACCTGGGTGATCTGCACGGCGCACGGCACGAGAGCGGCCATCAGCGGCGTGTGGTTGGGCAGGATACCGATGTCACCTTCGGTGGTCCTGGCGATCACGCTGACGGCCCGGCCCTCCCAGACCTTGCCGTCGGCTGCGACCACCGCGACCTCGAGGGATGCGGCCATCAGGCCTCCTTCTTGAGCTGGTCCCACTTCTTGTAGACGTCATCGAGGTCACCGACGTTGAAGAAGGCCTGCTCGGGGATCTCGTCGCACCTGCCCTCGCAGATCATCTTGAAGCTCTCGACGGTCTGCGTCACGGGAACCGTGGAGCCCTCGACACCGGTGAACTTGGCGCCCGTGTACATGTTCTGGGACAGGAACTGCTGTACCCGGCGGGCCCGGGCCACGACGATCTTGTCCTCCTCGCTCAGCTCGTCGATGCCCAGGATGGCGATGATGTCCTGGAGCTCCTTGTTGCGCTGCAGGATCTGCTTGACCTGCGTGGCGACCTCGTAGTGCTCCCTGCCGACGTACTCGGGGGCGAGCAGCCGGCTGGTGCTGGTCAGCGGGTCGACGGCCGGGTAGAGACCGCGCGAGGCGATCTCGCGGGACAGCTCGGTGGTGGCGTCGAGGTGGGCGAAGGTGGTGGCCGGGGCCGGGTCGGTGTAGTCATCGGCCGGTACGTAGATGGCCTGCATCGAGGTGATCGAGTGCCCGCGCGTCGACGTGATGCGCTCCTGGAGCTGACCCATCTCGTCGGCGAGGTTGGGCTGGTAGCCCACTGCCGAGGGCATGCGGCCCAGCAGCGTGGAGACCTCCGAGCCGGCCTGGGTGAACCGGAAGATGTTGTCGATGAACAGCAGCACGTCCTGGTTCTGGACGTCGCGGAAGTACTCGGCCATCGTCAGGGCGCTCAGGGCCACCCTCAGCCTGGTGCCGGGCGGCTCGTCCATCTGCCCGAAGACCAGGGCGGTGTCCTTGAGAACACCGGCCTCGTCCATCTCGTGGATGAGGTCGTTGCCCTCCCTGGTGCGCTCGCCGACCCCGGCGAACACCGATGTGCCGCCGAAGTTGTGGGCGATGCGGTAGATCATCTCCTGGATGAGCACCGTCTTGCCCACGCCGGCGCCGCCGAACAGGCCGATCTTGCCGCCCTGGACGTACGGGGTCAGCAGATCGAGCACCTTCAGGCCAGTCTCGAGCATCTGGGTGCGTGGTTCGAGGGCGTCGAAGGCCGGCGGGTCGCGGTGGATGGGCCAGCGCTCGGTGACGGTGATGGAGGATGGGTCGACGTTGAGGACGTCACCGGTGGCGTTCCACACGTGGCCCTTGGTGACCTCCCCGACCGGCACGGTGATCGGTGCACCGGTGTCGACGACCGGGGTGCCGCGGCGCAGGCCGTCGGTGGGTTTCAGCGAGGTGCAGCGCACCGCGTTGTCCCCGATCTGCAGGGCCACCTCCAGGGTGATCGTGCGTTCGCCCTCACCGGAGTCGAAGGTCACGTGCAGGGCGTTGTTGATCGCGGGAACCCGACCATCGGGGAACTCGACGTCGACGACGGCCCCGATGACACGGAGGACATGGCCGCCGGCCGTCGTCTCGGCCGAACCGGGAACTGTGGATGTGACAGTCATTCAGATCTCCTGCGTGGATTCGGACAACGCGCCTGCGCCGCCCACGATCTCGTTGATTTCCTGGGTGATCTCGCCCTGGCGGGCCTGGTTGGCCTGTCTGGTGAGGGTGTCGATGAGGGTGCTGGCGTTGTCGGTGGCCGAGTGCATGGCCTGCTGCCGGGCGGCCAGCTCCGAAGCGGCGGACTCACGGAGCATGTACTTGATGCGGTCGATGACGTACAACGGCAGCAGCGCACCGAGCACGGTCTCGGGGTCGGGCTCGAACAGGTACGGGGGAACGAAGCCCTCGGGGCGTTCCAGCGCCTCGTCGGGGCTCTCGGCCAGGTCGCCGCTGTCCTCGACGATCTTGAGGGGCAGCAGCCGGATGATCTCGGTCTCCTGGGTGACGAGGGACCGGAAGCGGGTGAACACCACGTGGATCGAGTCGACGCCGCCCTTGTCGGTGGGCCGCAGGAACGCCTCGATCAGTCTGTTCCCGATCTCGTAGGCGTGCCGGTAGTGCGGGTCGTCGCTGAAACCGGTCCAGGAGCCGGCCAGTTCGACGCCGCGGAAGGTGAAGTAGTCGCGGGCCTTGCGTCCGACGGTGTAGATGTCGATCTCCCGGCCGAGGTCGCGCAGCCGGGTGATGAGTCCCTCGGTCGCCCTCATCACATTGGACGGGTAGCCGCCGGCCAGACCCCGATCCGAGTTCACCACGAGGATGGCCACACGTGTGGCGTCGGTGATGTCGTTCGTCAGCGGGTGGTCGACACTGGAATAGGCCGCCGCCGACGAGACCGCCTTGACCAGCTCGCGGGTGTAGTCGTCCGATTTGCGGGCCTTCAGCTGCGCCTTCGTGACACGCGAGGCGGCGATGAGCTCCATGGCCTTGGTGATCTTCATCGTCGTGGCCACGGAGTTCCTGCGCTGCCTCAGCTCGCGGAGGGATGCGGGCATGTCAGGACCTCTTCGTGGCGACGATCTTGACCTGGCTGATGTCCTCTCCGTCGACCTCTTCGGCCTCACCGCGTTTCAGCGGCTGGCCGTCGCTGGTGCGGAAGATGTCCGAGAAGACATCGATCTGGCGGGCGAGTTCCTCGGTGGACTCGGCCGCCAGCTCGCCGGAACTCGCGATCGCCGCGAGGACGTCGCTCTGCTCGCGCAGATGCTCGATGAACTCGTCGACGAAGCGCAGCACGTCCTCGACCGGGACGATGTCGAGGTGGCCGTTGACGCCGGACCACAGGGCCACGGCCTGCTCGGCCATCGGGACCGGGCTCGCCTGGCTCTGGCGCAGCAGCTCGGTGAGGCGAGCGCCCCGATCCAGCTGGCGGCGGCTCGTCGCGTCCAGGTCGGAGGCGAACATGGCGAAGGCCTGCATGTCGCGGTACTGGGCCAGGTCGATCTTCAGCGTGCCGGAGACCTGCTTCATGGCCTTGGTCTGGGCGGCGCCCCCGACCCGGCTGACGGACAGGCCGACGTCGACGGCCGGGCGCTGGTTGGCGTTGAACAGATCCGACTGCAGGAAGATCTGCCCGTCGGTGATCGAGATGACATTGGTCGGGATGTAGGCCGAGATGTCGTTGGCCTTGGTCTCGACGATCGGCAGACCCGTCATCGAGCCGGCGCCGAGATCGTCGGACAGCTTGGCGCAGCGCTCCAGCAGACGGCTGTGCAGGTAGAAGACGTCGCCGGGATAGGCCTCGCGTCCCGGTGGCCGGCGCAGCAGCAGCGACATGGCGCGGTAGGCCTCGGCCTGCTTGGTCAGGTCGTCGAAGACGATGAGGACGTGCTTGCCCGCGTACATCCAGTGCTGGCCGATGGCCGAGCCGGCGTACGGGGCGATGTACTTGAAGCCCGCGGGCTCGGAGGCCGGGGCGTTGACGATGGTGGTGTACTCCATCGCGCCCGCCCTCTCGAGGTTCTCCCGGACCTCGGTGACGGTCGAGTTCTTCTGGCCGACGGCCACGTAGATGCAGCGGACCTGCTTGGCCGGGTCGCCGGACAGCCAGTTCTCGCGCTGGTTGATGATCGTGTCGGTGGCGATGGTGGTCTTGCCGGTCTTCCGGTCGCCGATGATGAGTTCGCGCTGGCCGCGGCCGATCGGGACCATCGAGTCGATGGCCTTCAGGCCGGTCATGAGCGGCTCTCGGACCTCCTGCCGGTGCATGACGTCGGCGGCCTGCAGCTCCAGGGCGCGACGTCCCTCGACGTCGGTCAGCGGGCCCTTGCCGTCGATCGGATTGCCCATGGCGTCCACGACACGGCCGAGGTATCCGTCGCCGACCGGCACCGAGAGGATCTCACCGGTGCCGCGCACGACCGAGCCCTCGTCGATGCCCTCGGAGTCACCCAGGATGACGGCACCGATCTCACGGGCCTCGAGGTTGAGGGCGATGCCCATCGTGCCGTTCTCGAAGCGCAGCAGCTCGTTGGCCATCGCGCGCGGCAGTCCCTCGACGCGCGCGATGCCATCCCCCGAGCTCACCACGCGCCCCACTTCCTCGGGTACGGCCTGAGCGGGCGTGAAGCTCTCCACGAAACTGGCCAGTGCGCTACGGATCTCCTCCGAGCTGATACTCAGTTCAGCCATGGCGTCCTGTCTTCCTCGATTCCTGCATGTGGGCCCCGCGGGGCCTGGTCTGTGGGGATCAGGCGAGCTGCCTGCGGGCCTGATCCAGGGTGGTCGCGATCGTCCCGTCGATCACCTCGTCGCCGACGCGCACGAGGACCCCGCCGAGCACCTCGGGGTCGATGCTGATGCTCAGGTCGACCGGTGTGGCGTAGACCCGGGCAAGCTGCTCACTCAGCCGTTCGGCCTGGTCGGCGGGCAGTGCCCTGGCCACGGTGACCCGGGCGAGCAGCCTGCCGAGAACAGCCGAGGCGATCTCCTCGTAGCCCGCGATCGTCCGGCCGACCCGGCCACCACGGCGGGCCGCGTGCTGGACGAGGAGGAGCGTGGCGGCACTGATCCTGGGACCGAACAGCCTCGTCACGAACGCGGATCGCTGCTCGGGCCCGGATCCGTGCGCCGACAGGGCCTGCTCGATCTGCGGAAGCTCACCGATCAGGCGGGCGCAGGCGCCGAGCTCGTCGCGGACCGTGGCGGGATCGCCCGAGCGTACCGCGCTGCGCACGCCCTGCCTCTCAAGGGCGTCGGCCAGCTCCAGACCGAATCGCCAGTCCATGGCGGCGGCGGTGGCCAGCAGGTCCACCGCTACCGAACCGATCCGCTGACCGAACAGCCGCTCGGCGAGCCGCCCGCGGGCAGCGGCGGCGAGACTCGTGTCGGTCAGGGCGCGGCGCAGCTGAGGATTGGCGCGCAGGGCCTCGACGACCTGGAAGAGATCGTCGACCAGCGTCGCGTCCGGCGTGAGCCCGCCTGCCGCTGCGTCGAGTGCCGCGAACCGGTTCTCTGCCATCGTGGTTCACTCCCCCGCGTCCTGGGCACGGACGGGCTGGGTCTCCAGCTCAGCCAGGAAGCGGTCGACCGTGTGGCGGGCGCGTTCGTCGTCGCTGAGGGACTCCGACAGGATCCTGCCGGCCAGCGTCGTGGCCAGGACACCCACCTGCGAGCGGAGCTCGCTCATGGCGATCTCGCGTTCGACGGCGATCTGGGCCCTCGCCTCGGCGATCATGCGCGCCTGTTCCTGGGCCGCCCGCTCCTTCGCCTCGGCGATGATCTGCTCGCCCTGCTCCCTGGCCTCGTCGCGGGCGCGGGAGGACTCGGCACGGACCTGCTCGAGCTGCCTCTGGTACTCGGCCTTGGCGGCGTCGGCCTCTGCCTGCACCCGCTCGGCGTGCCTGATGCCGCCCTCGATCTCGTTGGCGCGCCGCTCGTAGAGCTCCTCGAAGCGGGGAGCGACCATCTTGGCCATGATCAGCCACATGAGCGCGAGCAGCGCCAGTCCGGCGAGGAACTCGGGCAGTTCGGGCAGCAGGGGGCCCAGGTCGAGCAGGGGCACCAGTTCGAACGGTGTCATCGCGGACTACTCACCGCACGACGAAGGCGAGGACGAACCCGAGGATCGCCAGGGCCTCGACAATGGCGAAACCGATGTAGACCGGCTGCATGATCGTGCCCCTGGCCTCGGGCTGACGGGCGATGCCGTTGATGCCGGCGTAGAAGATGAGTGCCACGCCGATGGCAGGGCCGAGCGTCGCCAGACCGTAGCCCAGAACGTTCAGCGAACCGCTAATCTCCAACGGAGTCATTGCATTTCCTTTCGGTTTCTTGTCGGGTGAAGACGACCGGATGGCCCCTCAGTGGGCCTCGCCGACGGAGGAGCCGATGTACTGCGCTGTCAGCATCGTGAAGATGTAGGCCTGCAGGAAGCCGATGAAGAGCTCCAAGCACAGCATGACCATGCCGAAGAGCAGCGCCACCACGCCGGTGACGTTGTAGAAAGCGTTGTGCGCCCAGGTGAGCAGTGCCGCGCCGCCGCCGACGAAGACCATGATCGACATGTGGCCGGCGAACATGTTCGCGAAGAGTCGGACCGACAGGGTCAGTGGCCGGGTGATGAAGGCCGAGATGAATTCGAGCGGGATGATCACCGGGGTCAACCAGATCGGTACCCCCGAGGGCACCATGGCGACCTTCAGGTAGCCCAGCCCGTGCTGTTTGAAACCCGACACGACGTATGCCGCGAAGGTGCAGATCGCCGCCGCATAGGCGTAGCTGACCCGCGAGAACGTCGGGAACATGAACAGGAAGAGCTCACCGAACCAGTTGCTGACGAGCACGAAGCAGAAGACGGTGAGCAGATAGGGCACGAACCTGCGGTATCCGGGGCCGATCATGTCGCGGCCGATGTTGCGCACGAAGTTGTAGACGTACTCGGCGAAGAACTGCGCCTTGGTGGGCACGATCCTCAGCTTGCGCGAGGCGATGAGCCAGAACACCAGGATCCCGACGAAGGCGACGAGTGCCAGCAGGAGCGGTTTGTTGAACCACCAGATGCCGAACCAGCCCTCGAACTGGAAGTCCTCGGTGCTCGGCGACTCCCAGCTGCTGGCCGCACCGGTGAGGAGCTGGGAGGCCTTGGTGGCCGCGATCCACACGACGATGACGAGGACCGCGATGAGGGCCGGGCTGGAGCCCTTCTTCGTGGCCTGACCGGGAATCGTTGTCTGGGCAGTGCTCATGCGTCGCCTCCGAACCTCTTGACGATCAGGTAGACGGCTGCCGCCGCACCCAGCACGAGCCCGACGGGCAGGCACAGGCGGGTGTGGAGGAAATGATCGGCGAGCCAGCCGAGCGCACCGTAGAAACCGATGCCGGCGAGCAGATAGGGCACGGCCGCCACACCGTTGCCCGCGGGAGAGGACTCGGCTCCGTTCGTCGGGGTCTCGAGCTGATGATCACTCACCGGCGACCCCCTCCGCATCGTTGCCGTCGTAGATGTAGCTCCGCGTCCGACGCTGAGCCCAGATGATCCCGAAGGACCAACCGCACACCAAGGTTACCGTCGTCCAGGCGAACCAGTCCATGCGATCCCGCTCAGCGAACCAGCCGGCCGCCTCGAGTCCATGCATCACGAGGATCACCGCGGCCGCCCTGGCGACGAACCCTGCCAGGAGCGGGCCGAGGGCCCGCGTGCCCGGCGTGCGCAGGGCGCGGGAGTCCCCGAGGACGCTCGCCACGAAGTACGCCCCGACGACGAGCAGTGCCGTTGCCCAGCCCCTGAGTCCGTCGCCGCCCGCGACGAGGAGGCCGGCGACGGCGGCCGGGATGCTGTACAGCAGCGCCCAGGCCAGCCCCCAGCGCAGCATCGTGCGCTGCCAGGGGCGCTCGGCCGGCCGATCCGTCACGAGGCGTTCTGCCTTGCGGTGCGGCGGGCCCTGCTGAGCGGGCCGATCGTGACGAGGACGGCCACGATGACGAGCAGGACCAGCCCGGTGAGGAGCCAGCCGTTCCAGACCAGGCCGAGGACGATGACGCCGAAGGCGACGAGGGCGGTCCACATGTACATGATGAGGACGGCCTTGACCTGCGAGTGCCCGCGCTGGAGCAGGCGGTGGTGCAGGTGCTTCTTGTCGGCCACGAACCACCAGTTGCCGTTCCAGGTCCGGCGGACGTAGGCCAGCGTCAGGTCCGCCAGCGGGATCGCCATGACGGCGATCGGCAGCAGGATGGGCAGCAGTGCCGGCAGGACGTCGCCGCTGCTGGGGGTCAGGGCGGAGGAGTCGATCTGCCCCGTCAGCGAGATCATGCTGCAGGCCAGTAGCAGGCCCAGCAGCATGGATCCCGAGTCGCCCATGAACATGCGGGCCCGGTGGAAGTTGTGCGGCAGGAAACCGGCGCAGACCCCGGCGATCGTCGCGCTGACCAGCGAGGCCGTCGTCGCGACGACGAACTGCTGCTGGTAGGCCAGCAGATAGGTGTAGACGAACAGCGCGAACGCGCCGATGCCCACGACACCGGCGGCGAGACCGTCCAATCCGTCGATGAGGTTGATGGCGTTCACGCAGACGAAGATGTACAGCACCGTGACGAGCAGCGACGTCGGCGTGTCGAGGGCGATGATCTGGTGCGGCAGGCTCACCCAGTACATGCGCACGCCGTTGAGGACGACGACGCCGGCGGCGAGCACCTGCCCGGCGATCTTGGCCATCCACGGCAGGTCGATCGCGTCGTCGATGGCGCCGATGACGCAGATGACGGCGGCGGCGGCGAAGATGCCCAGGGCGTCGTGCGTCAGTGTGGCGTGGCGCCCGAGGAAGGGCAGGTGGATGGCGAGGAGGAAGGCCGCCAGCACGCCGATGAGCATGGCCATGCCGCCCAGGTAGGGCGTCGGACGCGAGTGCACGTCGCGTTCGCGTACCGGCGCCAGAGCGCCGGTGCGCACGGCGGCACGCCGGCACGGCCCGCAGAACAGGAACGTGCCGAGGGCCGCGATGAGCATGACCAGGACGTACTCGCGCATGGGCCGTCTCAGCTCGTCGTCCGGTCGTGCGTCCCGGCGGGATCGGGGGTCCCGGCCGCTCCGGGAGCCTGGCCGTCCGGCCGTTCGCCGGCGCCGGGATCGGGGGCCGGCGGCTCGGCGTCCTCAAGACCCGGGCTGCACTCGAGCAGTTCCTCGTAGCCAATCGTCCCGGCGCGAAGAATGCGACCGGCGTACTTCTTGGTGAAGTCGACGATCGTCGAAGCCGTCGAGCCGGGCGTCGGCCCGCCGTCGAGGTAGACGGCGACCGAGTCCCCGAGCATGGCCCGGGCACGATCCACGTCGGTGGCGGCCTCCTGCCCGGAGACGTTCGCGCTCGAGACGGCCAGTGGCCCGGTGTGACGCAGCAGTTCACGGGCATCGTCGTTGTCGGGCACGCGGACGGCGATCGTGCCACCGCTCTCCCCCAGGTCCATCCGCAGGCTCGTCGGGGCGCGCAGGATCAGGGTGAGGGCACCGGGCCAGAACCTGGCCACCATGCGCTTGGCGCCCGGCGGTATCGCAGCGGCCAGGGCCGGCAGCATGGCGGGTTCGGCGATGAGGACCGGCGGTGGCATGTCCCGACCGCGGTGCTTGGCGTCGAGAAGGCCCTGGACGGCCTGCGGCGAGAACGGGTCGGCGCCGATCCCGTAGACGGTGTCGGTTGGCAGGACGATCGTTCGCCCGGCCTCCACGGCGCGCCGGGCCGCTGCCATCGCCTCGTCGCGCTGGGTGCGCAGGTCGAAGCGCACGGCGGGCGCGTCGCCGGCAGCGGAGGCTGTCTCGATCTGCTTGGCCTCACTCACGGTGCTCATTCTTCCACCTCGGGGCCGAGTGCCCCGGATCCGCGCACCGCGCTGACGAAGCGAGGCCTGCCGGTCAGGTCCAGGTGATCCTCGATCGTGTGGAAGGCCCCGGTGCCGGCGAGCAGCCGCGGGGCGGTACCACCCTGCGTGTCGTCGTGCTCCGCCACGAACCAGCCGCCCGGTCTCAGGAGCCTGGCCGCGGTGCCGGCGAGCACGCGCAGGGCGTCCAGGCCGTCCTCGCCTGCGAAGAGGGCCTCGTGGGGTTCGTGCCCGAGCACGTCGTCGGGCAGCTGGGCGGCAGCGGACTCGGGGACGTACGGCGGGTTCGCGACGACCAGGTCGACACGGTCGTCGAGTTCGTGCAGGGCATCGGCCATGTCGGCGTGCACGAGCTCGACGCCGCGCGGTTCCAGGTTGAGCCGGGCCCATGGCAGGGCCGCCTCGGAAGCCTCGACGGCCCAGATGCGTGGCCGGCCGGGATACTCCTCGGCGATCGAGGCCGCGATGACGCCCGAACCCGTGCACAGGTCGACGACGACCGGTTCCGGCCCCGTGACCGGGCGCAGGGCGACGAGCGTGCGCAGCGCGAACTGGACGACGGTCTCGGTCTCGGGGCGCGGGATGAACACGCCGGGTCCGACGAGCACCTTGATCCTGCGGAACCATGCCACGCCGGTCAGGTACTGGAGGGGTTCACCGCTGCCGCGGCGGGTGAGCAGTTCCTCGTAGCGTCGGGCCACGAGCTCATCGAGCTCACGCGTCGTGGCGAGCCCGGATGGTTCCATGCGAGCGGCATGGGCCAGCAGCAGCCGGGCGTCGGCCCTGGGCGTCGGCAGGCCGGCCCGCGCGAGCCGCTCGATGCCCTCCTTGATCATCGCGGCGGGACGCCGGGGGCTCATCGCTGCCCCACCCGGTCGAGGCGTTCGGCCAGGTCGGCCTCGTGGAGTGCAGCGAGCACCGGGCCGAGTTCGCCGGCGAGGACGGCGTCCAGGTTGTGCGCCTTGAAGCCGATGCGGTGATCGGTGATGCGGTTCTCGGGGAAGTTGTAGGTGCGGATCCGCTCGGAGCGGTCGACCGTGCGCACCTGGGAACGCCGGGCCTGCTCCGCGGCGGCGGCCGCCTCCTGCTCGGCGGCTGCGACGAGCCGGGCGCGCAGGATGCGCATGGCCTGCTCCTTGTTCTGCAGCTGGCTGCGCTGGTCCTGGCAGGTGACGACGATGCCGCTGGGCAGATGGGTGATCCGTACCGCGGAGTCGGTGGTGTTGACTCCCTGGCCGCCCTTGCCGGTGGAGCGGTAGACGTCGATGCGCAGCTCGTCGGGATCGATCTCGACCTCGTCGTCCTCGACGTCCGGCATGACGAGGACGCCGGCGGCCGAGGTGTGGATCCGTCCGGCCGACTCGGTGACGGGCACGCGCTGGACCCGGTGCACGCCGCCCTCGAACTTGAGGACACCATAGGGTGACTCGTCGGCGCCCTGCCCCGGGCGGGCGCGGAAGGCCACCGTGACCGACTTGTAACCGCCCAGGTCGGTCCCCTCCGCCTCGAGGACCTCGACGCCCCAGCCGACGTGCTCGGCGTAGCGTCGGTACATGGTCAGCAGGTCGGCGGCGAACAGGGCGGACTCCTCGCCGCCCTCGCCGGACTTGATCTCCATGATCGCGTCATTGGCGTCGTTGGGATCGCGGGGTGCCAGCAGGCGGGTGAGCCGCTCGGCGACGGCCTCCCGGCGGGCGCCGAGCGAGACGGCCTCGGCTGCGAACGCCGGGTCCTCGCCGGCCAGTTCCTCGGCGGCCGCGAGATCGTCGGTGAGCTGGTCGTACTCGTCGAGGGCCCTCACGATGCCGGTCAGCTCCGAGTAACGGCGTCCGAGGAGGCGCGAGCGCTTGGAGTCGCCGATCACCGCTGGATCGGTCAGCTGGGTCTGCAGCGCGCAGAACTCGTCGCGCAGCGACTGCGCGGCTTCGAACACGTGGCTCTCCTTCCGGATCGGCCGGGCCCGTTCGGGGGGATCAGTGTGCCGGGAGACGGCGTGGAGACGACTCAGGCGCCGAGGGAACTCCCCCGGCGCCTGTTGTCACGGGTCTACTTGGCCCCTTGACGCTTGCCGTATCGACGCTCGAAGCGGGCCACACGACCACCGGTGTCGAGGATCTTCTGCTTGCCGGTGTAGAAGGGGTGGCAGCTGCTGCACACGTCGGCTGACATGGTCTGGCCGGGGTAGGTGCTGCGTGTGGTGAACCCGTTGCCGCAGGTGCACACGACCTTGACGTCGTGGTACTCGGGATGAGTTGCCTTCTTCATGTTCTTCTCCTGTTTCCTCGTTCCGGGTCGCCCTCAGCGAGCCCCGCGCGGAGTGCGGGGACGGGCGTGAACCGGAGCGCCGCTCAATGGTAGCCGATGGGGCTGGACCCATCCAGCCTCGCTGGATCTCGGTGCGGCATCAGTCGCCGCCGGGCGTCGTACGCGAGATGACGACCAGGAACTCGGAGTTGTTGCGGGTCTTGCGCAGCCGGCCGAGGAGGGTCTCGGTGGCCTTCTGCTCGTCGAGGCCGGACAGCACGCGCCGCAGCTTCCAGATGATGTCGCGCTCCTGCGCGCTCATCAGCAGTTCCTCACGGCGGGTACTGGAGGCGTCCACGTTGATGGCCGGGAAGATGCGTTTGTCGGCGAGCTGGCGCGACAGGCGCAGCTCCATGTTCCCGGTGCCCTTGAACTCCTCGAAGATGACCTCGTCCATCTTGGAGCCGGTCTCGACCAGCGCGGTGGCGAGGATCGTCAACGAACCGCCGTTCTCGATGTTGCGGGCCGCCCCGAAGAACTTCTTGGGCGGGTACAGGGCCGCCGAGTCGACGCCGCCGGAGAGGATCCGACCCGAGGCCGGGGCGGCCAGGTTGTAGGCGCGCCCGAGACGGGTGATGCCGTCGAGCAGGATGACGACGTCGCGGCCCAGCTCGACCAGGCGCTTGGCGCGTTCGATGGCCAGTTCGGCGATGGTCGTGTGGTCCTCGGCGGGGCGGTCGAAGGTCGAGGCGATGACCTCGGCGGTCGTCGTGCGCTGGAAGTCGGTGACCTCCTCGGGGCGCTCGTCGACGAGGACGACCATGAGGTGCACCTCGGGGTTGTTGACGGTGATGGCATTGGCGATGCTCTGCATCACCATCGTCTTGCCCGCCTTCGGCGGGGAGACGACGAGACCTCGCTGGCCCTTGCCGATCGGCGACATGAGGTCGATGATGCGGCCTGTCATGTTGGTCGGAGTCGTCTCCATGCGCAGGCGTTCCTGCGGGTACAGCGGCGTGAGCTTGGCGAACTCGGGTCGCCGCCTCATGTTCTCGGGCGTGGTGCCGTTGACGGTGTCCAGCCGCACGAGCGGGTTGTACTTCTCCCGTCGCTCGCCCTCGCGGGGCTGGCGGATGGCACCGGTGATGACGTCGCCCTTGCGCAGACCGTTCTTGCGAACCATCGACAGCGAGACGTAGGCGTCGCTGGGCCCCGGCAGATAGCCGCTGGTGCGGACGAAGGCGTAGTTGTCGAGGACGTCGAGGATGCCCGAGACGTCCACCAGGACGTCGTCCTCGCGCACCACCGGGTCCTCCAGTTCGTTCATGCCGCCCCGGCGACGGTTGGAACGATCGCGGTTGCGGCGGCGGCGCGAGCGGCGCGAGCCGCCGGACTCCTCATCGTCACGACGGTTGTGGTCGCGGTTGCGACGCTGCTCGCCGCCGTTCGCGGCGGCTCTGCCGGATTCGTTCTCACCGGTCTTCCCGGAGAGACGGTCGAGGCGAGCGCCGATCTCGTCGGCGGTGTCGTTGCCAGTGCCCCGGGAGGCCTTGTCCCGCCCTTCGCCGGAGTCGGCGGCGCTCTCCCGCTGGCGGCGGTCGCCGGAGCGCTGCTCGGCCGCCTCGAGGCGGGCCGCCACGGCAGCGGCGGTGGACAGCGCCGCCTCATCAGCCGTGGTGCTGGGGGGTGCGCCCGGCCCAGCCGCCTGCTCCGCGGCCTCGCGGCTCGCCTGCTCGGCGGTCTCGCGGCTGGAGCGGCTGCTGCTCTGCTGGGACTGTGCGCCGTTCCGGCGGCGGGCCGACTGCCTGGGCGCTTCCTGCTGCTCGCCCGCTTCGGGACGGTGGGCACCGATCACCTCGATCAGATCGCCCTTGCGCATGTTGCCGACGCCCTTGATACCGAGCTTGGCTGCGACTGCCTTCAGCTCGGACAGCTTCATGGCGCTCAGTGCGGCGGTGGTGGAGCCCCCGCCCGCCGCGGCGGAGACAGCCTGGGTTTCGGTCACTGGATTCCTTTCAACAACCGCATGGGGCTCCCGCGCCGTGTCGGGGAGCCGTTCGGCGCCGCACCGGTTCGCCGGTGACGGCTGACGTCTGTTGTGCCCGGACACGGCACGGCACCCTCCGCCGGTGGCGGATCGGCACATTCGTGCGGCGCGTCACGGTGTTGAGGGGTCGGTTCGGCGAACTCCGGATCGCGTCTGGCCCTGCAGCACTGAGCACAGTGAGCCCCTGAGCGAATGAGGATTCGGGTACCGGCCCGTTTGGCTCAACACCCGGGCCATGTGAGGACAAGGGCTGAGGCGCCTCGTCACGGGACCACTGTAGCAGCGCACCACAACGGCGGTGAACTGCACACGGTGTGAACACGAGAATCCCGGACGCTCCTCAGCGGGCCTCGATGCGCTCCGCGGCCTGCTCGAAGAGCCTGGCCAGTGCATCGTAGTCGGTGGCGATGGGCAGATCCGGGAACTCGCTGATGACGTTGGGGGGCGGGCAGAACAACGCACCGTAGTCGGCCTCGAGCAGCATGCGGGTGTCGTTGTAGGAGTCCCCCGCAGCCATGGTCGTGAAGTTCAGCCCGCGGAAGGCCCTGACCGCCTCGCGCTTCTGGTCCGCCATGCGCAGCCGGTACCCTGCGACCCGGTCGTCGTCGATGATCAAGTTGTGGCAGAAGATGGTCGGACGGCCCATCTGAGCCATCAGGGGCTCGGCGAAGTCGTAGAAGGTGTCCGACAGGATGACGACCTGCCAGCGCTCGCGCAACCAGTCGAGGAAATCGACGGCACCGGGCATGGGACCCATGTCCGCGATGACCTCCTTGATGGTGCCCAGTCTCAGGTCGTGCTCGGCCATGACCTTGAGGCGATGCCCCATCAGTTCGTCGTAGTCACTGATGTCCCGCGTGGTCAGACGCAGCTCATCGATGCCGGTGGCCTCGGCGACATTGATCCAGATCTCGGGGACGAGAACGCCCTCCATGTCCAGACAGACAACATGCATGGTGCTCCCTGTTCTCCTCGTCAGCTCCCCGACCACTCAGACGCCCTCGACGCGCATGAAACGTACCTGGCCGTGGACGTAGCTGGTCTTCTCGAGTTCGGTGATGCAGGCCATGACGTCGGCCTCACGCGCCGTGTGGGTGACCATCGACAGGACGGCGAGGTCGGGGCGGTCCTCGAGACGTTCGGCGTGCTGGTGCACGGAGTGGATCGACACGCGGTGCTGGGCCAGCAGACCGGCCACCGCGGCGAGCACGCCGGGCTGATCGGCGACCTGGAACCTCAGGTGGTAGCGGGTGCGGGTCTGCCGCATCGGTGCGATCTGGAGACCCTGGTACACCGAGTGGGCCGGGTTCTCGACACCGCGCAGCCGGTTGCGGGCGACGGTCACCAGGTCACCGGTCACGGCACTGGCCGTCGGCGAGCCACCGGCACCGGGCCCCATGAACATGAGCCGGCCCGCATTGGCGGCCTCGATGAAGATCGCGTTGTTGGCGCCGGAGACCATCGCGAGCGGGTGAGCGTGCGGAACCATGACCGGGTGCACGCGCACCTCGATGCGACCCTCATCGTCGAGCCGGGCGACGGCCAGCAGCTTGATGACGCAGTCCGCCAGCTCGGCTGCCGTGATGTCCTCGCTCGTGACACCGGTGATGCCCTCGCGGTAGACGTCATCGATGCGAACCGTCGAGTGGTAGGCCAGGGAGGCCAGGATGGCGGCCTTGGAGGCGGCGTCGAAGCCTTCGATGTCGGCCGTCGGGTCGGCCTCGGCGAAACCGAGCTTCTGCGCGGTCGCCAGGGCGGTCGCGAAGTCCTGGTGCTCGGTGGTCATCTTGTCGAGGATGTAGTTGGTGGTGCCGTTGACGATGCCCATGACAGCCAGGATCTGATCGCCGACGAGCGACTCGCGCAGTGGCCGCACGATCGGGATGGCACCGGCCACCGCAGCCTCGTAGTAGATGTCGACACCCTCGCGCTCAGCAGCGGTGTAGATCTCCTCACCGTGCTTGGCCAGCAGTGCCTTGTTGGCGGTGACGACGGAGGCGCCGTG
The DNA here is from genome assembly GCF_003666605.1 of Propionibacterium australiense. GTDB lineage: Bacteria > Actinomycetota > Actinomycetes > Propionibacteriales > Propionibacteriaceae > Propionibacterium > Propionibacterium australiense. The sequence goes on from NZ_RCIV01000002.1 coordinate 296,968, forward strand.
CTCGATCGCGGACAGGATGAGCCGGCGCGCCGGCTCGATGCCGCCGATGAGTTCGATGACGATGTCGGCACCGCTGTCGGCGACCAAGGTGACAGGGTCCTCGGTGAGCAACTCGTCGGGGATGCCCGGACGTGGCAGGGAGGCATCGCGCACCGCGATCCCCACCAGCTCGAGCGCACAGCCGCTCTTCGCCGCGAGGTCCTCGTGCTGGGTCAGCAGCGTGTGAGCCACCTGGGCGCCCACCGTGCCGCACCCCAGCAGTGCGACCTTCAGCACGTCACGGGTGCTCGGATTCTTCGTCTCGTCGGTCATCTCGCCCTCTCAGTCACCAACATCCAGACTCATCAGGTCCTCCATGGTCTCACGGCGGATCATCGGGTGCAGTTCGCCCCCGCTCACGCGGACCACGGGCGGTCGCAGCGCGTGGTTGTAGTTGCTGGCCATCTCGCGGCTGTAGGCACCCATCCCCGGCACCGCGATGAGGTCACCGGGGACGACGTCACCGGGCAGGAAGACGTCACGAACCAGGATGTCGCCGCCCTCGCAGTGCTTGCCGACGACCCGGGACAGCACGGCGGTCTCCCCGGAGGCGCGGTTGGCCAGGACACCCGAGTACTCGGCCGCGTACAGCGCCGGACGGATGTTGTCGCTCATGCCGCCGTCGACGCTCACGTACAGGCGCTGGGCGCCCCCGTCCAGGTCCACGACCTTCACCGTGCCGACCGTGTAGACGGCCATGGTGCTGGGGCCGGCGATCGCACGGCCCGGCTCGATGGACATGCGGGGCACCTCGATGTTGTAGGCGCGCGCCTCGTGCTCGACGATGTCCCGCAGGCCGGCGGCCAGGTGATCGGGGGTGGCCGGGGAGTCCGCGCTCGTGTAGGCGATGCCGAAACCACCCCCCAGGTCCAGCTGAGGCGGGTGAACTCCCGTGGCGTCGGCGAACTGACTCATCAGTTTGATGGTGCGGCGCGCGGCGATCTCGAAACCGCCGGTGTCGAAGATCTGGGAGCCGATGTGACTGTGCACCCCCAGCAGCTCGGTGTAGGGACTGTAGTGGCAGCGGACCATGGCGACCATGGCCTGGCCGTTGGCGATCGAGAAACCGAACTTCTGGTCCTCGTGAGCCGTGGCGATGTACTCGTGTGTGTGCGCCTCGACGCCCGGGGTCACCCGCACCATGACCCTGGCCCGCCAGCCGCCTGCCCGGCACAGCTCCTCGATGCGGGCGATCTCGTCGAGGGAGTCGACGATGATGCGCCCCACACCGCTGCGCAGAGCCAGTTCGAGTTCCTCGGTGGTCTTGTTGTTGCCGTGCATGCCGATGCGATCCGGATCCATCCCCCCGGCGAGCGCCACGGTCAACTCGCCACCGGAGCAGACGTCGAGATCGAGGCCCTCCTCCGCGATGATGCGCGCAATCGTGCGGGTCAGCATCGCCTTGCCGGCGTAGTAGACGTCCCAGCCGCGGAAGGACTGGGCGAAGGCACGGGCGCGGGACCGGAAATCGGCCTCGTCGAAGAGGTAGACCGGTGAGCCTTCACGCTCGATGGCGGTCCGCACGTCGACGCCGCCCACCTCAAGGCTGCCCGCCTCGTTGCGCCGGACCGTGCTGCTCCACAGCGCCGGGTCGAGGGCATTGGGATCGGCGGGCCGGGAGAGCCACTGGGGGCTCGGAGCTGCGACATCGGCGTGAACCGCGCCGGCAACATGCATGTGGGTCACGATGCACAATACTTCCAGACCGGGCCGAGGCTTTCCAGGCAGCCGGCACCGGCGCGCCGTTGTTCGCCTCCGTCACCACTGGGGCGCTATGCTGAGGAGCGGTCCGCCACGGCGGGTCATGCTCCCGTAGCTCAGGGGATAGAGCACCGCCCTCCGGAGGCGGGTGCGAGGGTTCGAATCCCTCCGGGAGCGCACAGAGTCAAACCCGCCCCGCGCGCCGAAGCGGGCCTCACGGGTTGACGAGTGGTGCTCGGCAGCTGGCCACGGAAAGGACACGATGACGGCAGACCAGCCACTCATCGGGACAGGGGCGACCGCCGCCACCCCGTCCAGTGTGTCCACTCGCCTCTCACGCCAGATCACCCTGGCCTTCACTCGCGAGCGTCTGCAGTCAGGCCGTTTCCTGTTGTTCTTCTGGTTCGTCGCCCGCCTGGTGGTCTGCTGCATCTGGGCCTTCTTCATCCCGTCGACGCAGGGCGACGTCGTCTACTACTACGAGAAGATCCAGGTCCTGTTCGACTCCGGGCCGTCGAGCACGCTCACCGAGTACCCCACCCCGGTCATCGCCCTGCTCGTCATCCCCTATCTGCTCGGCTTCGGCACCCAGCACGGCTACGTGGTGACCTTCGCCCTCATGATGCTGGCCCTTGACGCGGCCTTCACCTGGTCGCTGTGGCACACCGGTGGCGCCATGAAGGGGCAGGCCGTCGTCTTCTGGACGCTCTTCCTGGCCCTGGTCGGCCCGACCGCCTATCTGCGCTTCGACCTCATCACCTGCGTCCTCGCCGGCTGGTCCGTCATCTTCCTGCTGCGCCGGCACAGCGTCATGGCCGGCGCACTGACCGCGGTGGGCGCGGCCGTGAAGCTGTGGCCCGCGCTGCTGTGGCCCGCGCTCCTGCCCGGCTCCAGGCGCCAGAAGACCACGACGACGATCGGCTTCGCGCTCACCGGGATCGTCCTCGTGCTGGCCTCCATCGGCTTCGCCGGCTGGGATCGTCTCATGTCGCCGCTGCGCTGGCAGTCGGGGCGGGGCCTGCAGATCGAGTCGATCGCGGCCACGCTCCCGATGCTCGGCCGGGCGTTCGGCACCGGTGACTACGTGGTGACCCTCAGCCGCTACCAGGCCTACGAGATCTGGGGCCCGGGCGTCAGTACGATCGTCACGATCGCCGACGCGGCCTTCTACGCCGGCATTGCCGCCGCGCTCCTGGCCTATCTGACCTGGTTGTGGCGTGGCCATGGCCGCATCATCGAGGCCGTTGCCCTGCTGCAGCTGGTGATCCTCATCATGATCGTCACCAACAAGACCTTCAGCCCCCAGTACATCATGTGGATCGGCGGCCCCCAGGCCGCCGCCTACGCCGTGCTCGGCGCCCGCAGCCAGCGCACCGAGAGCTTCTTCACCGACCGGTCGCGCATGAACGCGATCTCGATGTGGATGCTCATGGCCACGGCCTTCACGCTGCTCGTCTACCCGATCTGCTACGACCGTCTGGTCAGCGACTGGAACGTCGGTGACGAACTGCTTCGCCTGCCGGCCACGGTGCTGCTGGCCATCCGCAACATCGCGGTGGTCATCGTCCTCGGACTCGTCGTGCGCTGGGTGTGGAGCTTCCTGCGCCCCTCCGCGGTCCGGGCCGTCCGGGCACGGCTGAGCGGTACCAGGCACGCACAGGCCTCGGACGACGAGGAGTCACGTGGTGAGCCCCACGACTGAGCAGCAGACAGCATCACCCCAGAACCGCCTCCTGCCGCCCGCATTCGAGGCTCTCTGGCTGATCGGCTTCTGGACCCTGAGCCGGGTCGTCATGCTGTGCCTGTGGCTGGCGCTGTGCAGCTTCATCCGCAACGACGTGAACTACTACGCGCTGTCGGTCACCGACCTGCCGATCCCCGTCCTGACCGACCTGACCGGTGTCCTCGTCGAGTACCCCACTCCCCTCGTCTGGCTCATCCAGCTGCTGGAGTGGCCCTCGGGCGGTTCCGTCGATCTGTACGTCCTGCTCTTCGCGGTGGCCGCGGCCACCGTGGACGGCGTCTGCTGCGCCGCCCTCCACCAGCGTGAGAGCAACCGTGCCGCATGGATCTGGGCCCTCTGTGGCGCCCTGCTCGGTCCCCTGCTGTGGTTCCGGCTGGACATCGCACCGGCCCTGTGCGTGCTGGGGGCTCTGCAGCTGATGAGCCGCCGGCCGGCACTGGCCGGGGCGCTCCTGGCGGTGGGAGCGGGGTTCAAGCTGTGGCCGGCGCTGCTCATCGCACCGATGCTGGGCCGTTCACGTACCGCACGACGCCGCGGGGCGGGCTTCCTCGTCACCGGCGGCGTGCTCGTTCTACTCTCACTGGTCACCTCCGGTCTCGGCAGAACCGTCTCGCCGCTGAGCTGGCAGTCCGAACGGGGCCTGCAGATCGAGTCGGTCTGGGCAACGCCGCTCATGCTCTCCCGTGCCCTGGGCGCCACCGGAGTGGACGTCCAGTTCAGCGATTTCAAGGCCTACGAGGTCTTCGCCACCTCCGTCGGGGGGTGGACGATCGCAGCGAGCGTCGTCATGTTCATCCTCATCGTGCTGTCCCTGGTCCTGTCGGCCATCCTGGCCCGGCGCGAGCAGGACCAGGCCCCGGGCGCACCCGGGGCGGTCCCGGACCACGAGTGGGCCGTGCGCCTGGCCGCCCTGGCGATCATCGCCGGGTGGATCGTGGCGAACAAGACCCTCAGCCCCCAGTACATGATCTGGCTCTTCGGGCCGCTGGCCCTCGTCGCCACGGGCCTGGGCAGGACGGGTAGAGCGGGTACGGCCCGGCGTCTCGTCGCCGCGGGACTGGTGGCGACGGCACTGACCCAGCTCGTCTATCCACTCACCTACAGCGGCATCATCTCCGTCCTCGACCCGAACGTCGGTTCGACGATGATCCTCGTGCTGCGCAATCTGTGCGTGATCACCCTGGCCGTACTGGCCTGGGCGGAGGCCTTCCGCGCAGCACTGTGTCCTGAGGCTCCTCGGACATGCCTTCCCCTACCACCCGAGCCCCCAGGGTGGCACTGCCAAATCAGTGACGATTTGTCAAGTCAACACTGATGATGTGATCAGAAATGTATATTCGAGGCCCTCGAGATGCACGATCGACAGCGATCGAGGGCAATCTCTAGCCGGATCTTGTGCTCCATGGCAGGCTTGATGCCGTGAGGTTTGAGGTTCCTGCTGCGCTCATGCCGTGACTGCCCCCACCGGGCCCGGTTCACACGCGGGCGGTGGCGGTGGTCTGGGCCTCCGATTCTTTCAAAGAACAACTACCACGCTCCGCGCTGGACCGGCCCTGCCCCCTGTTCCTGCGCGGACGACGGGTCGGGATGACCCGTCACTCGCCTAAGGAGTCGTACACACATGGACTGGCGTCACGAGGCCGCCTGCCGGCTCGAGGATCCGGAACTCTTCTTCCCCATCGGCAATACCGGCCCGGCTCTCACCCAGATCGAGGAGGCCAAGAAGGTCTGCAGGCGCTGCGGCGTCTGCGATCAGTGTCTTGCCTGGGCCCTCGAGGCCGGCCAGGACCATGGCGTATGGGGCGGCATGTCCGAGGACGAGCGCCGCACCCTGAAGCGTCGTGCGGCACGCGCACGCAAGGCTGCCTGACCTCGCTGCTCTCGTTGGCGGGGCGCCGGCCTACTGGCCGGCGCCCCGCCCAGTTGTGTCCCTGATGTTCCTGGCGCAGCCGGGGTTCACAGGGCCAGGGTCTCGGCCGGGATGACGACTCGCGAGGTGGCGCCGATGCCGTCGGGGTTGTTGAACAGCGTGAAGTCCCCGTGCAGATCGGCAGCCAGCGTGGCGACGATCGAGGTCCCCAGGCTGTCGGTGTGGAAGAGCCGGAAGTCGTCGGCCAGGCCGACGCCCTGGTCGATGACGTCGAGGATCAGCCCGCCGTCGTCCGGGCGCTGCGGTACGACGCGCACCGCGCCATCGCCTGATTCCAGGCCGTGTTCGATCGCGTTCTGGCACAGCTCGGTCATGATGAGCGACAGCGAGGTCGCCACCTTGGCCGGTACGAGCCCGAAGGAGCCCTCGCGGGTGACCCGTACGACCCCGGAACTGGCTGCCATGTCCCCGACCATCTGCAGGATCGTGTCGGCGATCTCGTCGAACTCGGCGGCCTCATCGATGCTGCGTGACAGGATCTCGTGGACGATGGAGATCGACTGCACCCGGCTCATCGCGTCGTTGAGGTCATTCCTGGCCTCCTGGGAGGTGGCTCGCCGCGCTTGGAGCCGCAGCAGGGCCGAGACGGTCTGCAGATTGTTCTTGACCCGGTGGTGGGTCTCGCGGATCATCGCGTTCTTCGTCTGCAGTTCCCGGTCGCGGTAGCGCAGGTCTGTGATGTCCCGGCACAGCGCCACGATCGCGATGCAGCCACCATCCCTGGTCAGGGGCAGGATGCGCAGCCGCATGGACCCGGCAGCGTTCTCCGCCTCGTACTCGCCGGCCTGCCTGCCGTTGAACGCCGTGCGGGTGGGGTCCACCGGCTGCACCTGGGCGCCGAGCCCCTCCTGGGTCAGGATGCACAGATTGTCGCCGATGAGATCACCCACCAGCCCGAGACGCCGGTAGGCCGACACGGCATTGGGACTCGCGTACTCCATGAGCCCCTCGGCGCTGGCCAGGATGAGGCCATCGCCGACGTGCGGGCTGAGCGTGGGATCGCTCGGCGGGTCGATCGGGAAGTCGCCGTGCCAGACCATGTCGGACAGCATGTCGGCGATCCTCAGGTAGGCGTCCTCCATGGCGCCGGGCGCGCGCACCCCCATCCGGTTGGTGTGCCGCTCCAGGATGCCGATGACCTCGTCGTGACGGATGATCGGGATCGCCCAGACGTCGACGGGGATACCGGCCTGCAGCTTGTTGTTGCTCGTCTCGCAGATCACGCGCGACAGGTACGCCTCGACGACCAGGGAATCCGGCTCGTAGCGGATCTCCGAACCGACCACGTCCTCCTCGAGCGCGGTCGGACCGGTCACCGGCCGGCACTGGGCGGCGGCCCAGAAGATGTTGTCGTCAACGTCAGGAACCCACAGGATGAGGTCGGAGAAACTGGTGTCGGCCAGGACGTGCCACTCACGGACGAAGGAACTGAGCCAGGTCCGGTCCTGTTCACCGATCGTCGTGTGCTCGGCGAGCATGCGTTCCATCGTCTGCATGCGCCGATCCTACCGAGGGTCCGGGCGAGGCCGGTCGCGCCGTGCTGCGGCGGACAACGGCGCCGCTGAGGCCGGCGTCAGAAGGCCTGCCGGCTGATCACGGTGAGGCGCCTGATGCGCGCACGCAACTCGCCCGAGGCGCAGGGCGTACCGGAGCAGCTGCGCTGCACCAGGGTGCTGATGGTGGCCTCGATGTCGAAGTCGTCCATGCAGTGCTCGCAGATCATCAGGTGGTGCCGGATCTCGTCGGCAGTCGCCTCGGGCAGTTCACCGTGCAGGAAGGCGTGCACGCTGGCGGCCGCGTAGTCGCAGGCCTCCTCGTCGGTCGCGCTCACGGGGAAGAAGTCCGAATAGAGCTCTTTCATCTGTCACGCTGCCTTCCGATGCCGTGCTCACGTGCGTAGTCCGCCAGCGCCACGCGCAGTTGCGCCCGGCCACGGTTGAGCCGCGACATCACTGTGCCGATGGGGGTACCCATGATCTCGGCGATCTCCTTGTACGAGAAACCATCCACGTCAGCCAGCAGGACTGCCTGGCGGAACTCGTCCGACAGCGAGTTGAGCGCATCGGTGACCGCCTGGTCGGGGATGGCGTCGAGGGCCGCCATCTCGGCCGACTGCAGACCGCTCGAGTCGTGCGAGGCCGCCCTGGCCAGCTGCCAGTCCTCGACCTCCTCGCCGCCACTTATCTGCGGCTGGCGCTGGGCCTTGCGGTAGCTGTTGATGTAGGTGTTGGTGAGGATGCGGTACAACCACGCCTTGAGATTGGTCCCCGGCTTGAACTGCTTGAACGAGCCGAAGGCCTTGGCATAGGTCTCCTGCACGATGTCCTCGGCGTCGCTCGGATTGCGCGTCATGCGCAGCGCAGCGCCGTAGAGCTGGTCGAGGTAGACCATGGCGTCGCGCTCGAAACGGGCGATCCGCTGCTGCTGCGTCTCGGTGTTGCGGATGTCGTCGGCCTGCTCGGTCAGATCGATGCCGGCACCGCTCATCTCATGCGTCGGGTTCATCGCATACGACAGTACCGAATCATTCAGTACCGCCATCGTCATCACACTGGTGCAACACCCGGGTGTCGCACGGTATTCCGCAGGAGCGGTTCCGGGTACCAGCGTGAACGGATCAGACCGGCACCGCACCGGTCCGCTCGGCTCGATAATCTGGAGGCCATGAAGGACCCCGTGGTCAGCAGCCCTGCAACCGGATCGGCAGCCGAGCGCTGGCCGGCGCCGTGCCCTGGGCTGGCCCTGCACGCGACGGTCGAGGTGCCCGGGTCGAAGTCCGAGTCGAACAGGGCGCTCGTCCTGGCCGCACTCAGTGACGGTCCCAGCACCATCCGTGGTGTCCTGGACGCCCGCGACACCCGCCTCATGGTCGAGGCACTGCGCGGCCTCGGCACCGGCATCGACCACGACGGCGACACCTGCCACGTCGCTCCCGGCCCGCTGCACGCGGCGACCCGGCCGATCGACTGCGGTCTGGCCGGCACCGTCATGCGCTTCGTCCCACCGGTCGCGGCGCTGGCCGGTGGACGCAGCTCGTTCACCGGGGACGCGCGAGCCGCCGAGCGTCCCCTCGCTCCCCTGCTCGACGGCCTGCGTCAGTTGGGCGCCAGCATCGACGCCGATCGGATTCCCTTCACGCTCGACGCCGGTGACGGCCTGAGCGGCGGCAGCGTGCGGATCGACGCGAGCAGTTCCAGCCAGTACGTCTCTGGTCTCCTGCTCGCCGGTGCCCGTTTCGAACGGGGCCTGGACATCGAGCACACCGGCAGCACGGTGCCCTCGGCGCCCCACATCATGATGACGATCGAGATGGCCGCCCGGCACGGCGTACGCATCGAGAGCCTCTCCGAGGGACGCCGCTGGCGCGTCATTCCCGGCGCCATCGCGGCACGCGACGAACGCATCGAACCCGACCTGACCAACGCCGCCGCGTTCCTCGCCGCCGGCGTGCTCACCGGCGGGACGGTGGCCGTCGCAGGCTGGCCCCGCCGCAGCACCCAGCCGGGCGCGGTGATCACATCGGTGCTGGCTCGCATGGGCGCCGCCGTCATCACCGCCCCCGACGGGCTGGGCGCCTCTGCCACCAGGCTCACCGGTGCCCGACTCGACCTTCACGAGGCCAGCGAGCTGACGCCGGTCGTCGCCGCGCTGGCGGCTGCCGCGCACGGCACGACGACGATCACCGGTGTCGGCCACATCCGCGGGCACGAAACCGATCGCATCAAGGCCATCACCACCGAACTGAGCCGTCTGGGGGTCCCGGCACGGGAACTGCCCGACGGCCTCACCGTCACCGGGATGGCCGGCCACCTCGACCAGCTGCACCCGAGCGAGGGCGACGGCCTGTTCGCCTGCCACGCCGACCACCGCATGGCGCACCTGGGCGCCCTGCTGGGACTGATCGTCCCCGGTGTGCGGCTGGACGACGTGGGATGCACCGCCAAGACGATGCCGGACTTCCCCCGACGCTGGGACGCCATGGTGAGTGCCCGATGAGTCCCCGACGGACACGTGGCGCCATCGGACGCGGCACCGACTTCGACACCCATGACTTCGGGCGCCCGACCAGGCGCAGCCGTCCGCGCACGAAGGACCGGCCGGACTACTCCGCTGCCCAGGTCGCCAGGGTCATCACCGTGGACCGCGGCCGCTATCACTGCCAGATGGTCAGCGGCGACCAGCACCGGCTGGTCGCCAAGAAGGCCCGCCAGCTCGGCCGCAAGGGCGTCATCGTCGGTGACCTGGTACGTGTGGTCGGCGACACCAGCGGTGAGGAGGGCACCCTGGCGCGCATCGTCCAGCTGGAACCGCGGAGGACGGAGCTGAACCGGACCGCTGACGACACCGACCCTCACGAGCGTCCGATCGTCGCCAACGCGGACCAGCTCGTCATCGTGACCGCCCTCGCCGATCCCCCCGCCCGGCCCGGCATGATCGACCGTGTCCTCGTGGCAGGCTACGACGCGGGAGTGCAACCGGTCATCGCGCTGACGAAGGCCGACCTGGCCGACCCCGCCGAACTCGTCGCGCTGTACGAACCCATCGACGTCCCCATCGTGGTCTGCGAACCCGGCTCCGATCTGTCGCCGCTGCGCGAGCTCCTGGCCGGCAAGACGACCGTTTTCATCGGCCACTCAGGCGTCGGGAAGTCGACCCTCATCAACCGGCTGGTCCCCGGTGCCCAGCGCGCCATCGGGCAGGTCAATGAGGCGACCGGGAAGGGACGGCACACCTCGACCTCCGTCGAGGCGATCGTCCTGCCAGCCGTCGGCGAGCACGATCCGGGCTGGGTCATCGACACCCCCGGCGTGCGCAGTTTCGGCCTGAGCCATGTGGAGCCGGAGACGATCCTGGCGGCCTTCAGCGACCTGACCGGTTTCACGGCCGACTGCCCGCGCGGCTGCGACCACCACACCGACGCCCCCGAGTGCGGGCTGGACGGGGCCGCCGAACGCGGGGAGCTGGCCGTGGCGCGACTGCAGTCCTTCCGCCGCGTCCTGGAAGCCGTCGACCGGCCCGAGGAGTACCGCTGAGCGGTGCGGGACGCGGGCGAGCCGACCCGCCGATGCCGAGATCGCCGGATAGAGTCGGCTCATGGCCGCTGCACCTGACTACACCGATGATCTGCGTCTGGCCCATCTCATGGCCGACAACGCCGATTCCCTCACACTGAACCGGTTCAAGGCGCGTGACCTGAAGGTGCGGGCGAAGGCCGACCACACACCGGTCTCGGAGGCCGACCAGGCCGTCGAGGCCTCGGTGCGGCACACCCTGTCCACCGCTCGTCCCCGCGACGCCGTGCACGGGGAGGAGATGCCGGACACCGGCTACGGCCCCCGCCAGTGGATCGTCGACCCGATCGACGGCACCGCCAACTACGTGCGGGGGGTGCCGATCTGGGCCACGCTCATCGGCCTGCGGATTGCCGGGGAGATGGTCGTCGGTGTCGTCAGCGCACCGGCCCTCGGCAGGCGCTGGTGGGCGTCCAAGGGCGGGGGGGCCTTCACCGGCACGTCACTGTTCAACCCGACACCCATCGGCGTCTCGGGCACCTCGGCGATCCCGGACGCCTTCCTGTCGTACTCCTCGATCCACGGCTGGATCGAGGCGGGACGCGGCCAGGGATTCGTCGATCTCATGCGCGACTGCGGCCGGACGAGGGCCTTCGGCGACTTCTTCAGCTACATGCTGGTCGCCGAGGGCGCCGTCGACCTGGCCTGCGAACCCGACCTGGAGCTGTACGACATGGCGGCTCTCGTGCCGATCGTCACCGAGGCCGGCGGGCGTTTCACGAACCTGGACGGCGAACCCGGCCCGGCCGGCCCGGGCGCCCTGGCCACCAACGGCATCCTCCACGACGAGGTGCTCGCGCGCCTGGCACCCGACCAGGACGACGCCGAGAGCTGACCCCCTCCCCTCCGCTGGGCCCCGCCTCGCCCGCGGTGTGCAGGCGCAACGGATCGGCTCGCACGAGCCGGGTTCGCTGCGCCGGGCCCGGTTCCGCTGCGCCTGTGGGGGCCTTTCCCGCCCGCTGGCGCACAGGTTCGCTGCGCGAACAGGTGCGCCAGATGCCCGGAGCCGAGCCCTGAAAGGCCCCCACAGGCTCCACTCGGCGCCCCCCCCGAGGCATTGTGGGGGCTTGCGCACGACCCCGCGGGCCCCGCTCGGCCGGGCCACCGTTGCCGTGAGCGGAGTTCGGCAGGCCCCTCTGGGCTCGGCCGCGGGCATTGTGATTCACATGTTCGCCGTGGCGAACCTGTGAATCACAGGGCGGGAGGGGCCTGCGGAACGCAGCGAACCCACCCGCGAAGGCGACGGTCCCGGTCAGGAGCGGCGGAACCGGACCTGGCGCGGCGAACCCACCCCGGCTGGCTAGCGGCCGCTGGGGGCGCCGCCGGGGCCCATGCCGCCGCGGTCACCGCCGGGACCCATGGCCCCGCCGCTGGACTGGTTGGCAGTGACGTTCGTCGAGGTGCCGTCGACGCTCACCGTGTAGCTGGCCCCGGAGATGATGTCCGGGCTGCTGACGATGACGTTCTGCGCCGCCTTGACCAGCGTGTAGCGGGCGATCTCGGTGCCGGACTCGTCCGAGACGGTCACGACGGAGCCGACTGTGCCGTTCACCGAGGCCTGCACCCAGCCCTGCGGGGAGTCGGCGTCGGGCGACTCGGCCATGCCCTGGCTGCCCGCGGCGAACAAGGTACCGCCGGTGATCTGCAGCGAGTTGCCGGTGTCGAGGGCGCCATTGTCCCCACCGCTGGGGCCGTTCACGACGGTGTTGCCGCCGCTGATGAGGATCGCGCCGTTGGAGTCCAGGCCGTCGCCGTCGGCGGTGACGGTGACGGTACCGCCGGCGATCGTCAGCGTCGAGTCGGTGGTGGCCATCGGGTCCTGCGCGGCGTCCGAGCCGTCCGAGGCGTTCATGCCGTCATCGCTGGAGGTCACGTCGACGGTGCCGTCGTTGATGGTGATGTCGTTCGCCTCGAAGCCCTCGTTGCTGGTGGTGACGGTGACGGTGCCGCCGTTGACCATCAGGGCGTTGTCCGCATGAACGCCGTCGTCCCCGCTGGCCAGGGTGAGGGCGCCGCCGTCGATCTGGATGACGTCGTCGCTGTGCAGGGCGTCGTCGCCCGCGTCGATCGTGGCGCTGCCGTCGGCGATGCTCACCGCGACGCCGGCCTTGACGCCTTTGGTCGATGTGTCGTCGCTGGAGGTGGTGCCCGAGCCGGAACCGGCCGTGACGTCCACCGCACCACCGGTCTGGATGACGTCGGTGACCGCTGTCACGCCGTCGCCGTCGGCGTCGACGGTGATCGTGCCGTCGTCGATCTCGACGTAGCCACGGGTGGCGTCCTCCTCATTGTCGGCCTTGAGGCCGTCGCCGCCGCTGGTCACCACGACGGTGCCGCCCTGGACGATGAGATAGTCCTTGCCGCGGATGCCGTCGTCGGCGGCGGTCACGGTGATCGTGCCGGAGTCGATGACCAGGCCATCGGTGCTGGCGATGCCGTCGGCCGTGTTGCCGGTCACCTCCAGGGCGCCCGAACCGCTGATCGTCAGGTCGTCCTTCGAGTAGAGCGCGGCATTGGCCGCCCCGTCTGCGCTCGTGTCGTAGCCGGAGCCGTCGGCGAGCCGGTTGGTGGAACCGTCGGCCAGCAGGATCGTGCTCTCGTCGGCGGCCTCGACGATCAGGGCCGGGCCCGAGGAGCTGGTGATCTCGGCGTCGTCGAGGATGAGCCGGACGTCGCCGGTCGAGTTCACCACGACCCGGCCGTCGCTGAGCTTCCCGGTGATCCGGTAGCTGCCGGCCCGGGTGATGGTGACGGTGCCGCCATCGACCGTCACGCCGTCGCCGTTGCTACTCGCACTCGTGCCGGACAGCGTGACGGCCACGACGGCGGACTCGTCATACTCGGTGTCGGTCTCGTCGTAGTGCGAGCCCTTGTTGTTCGCGATGAGCGAGGATGCGGTGGCCTGCTCCCCGCCGGTAGTGGTGGCCGCGTTGCCAGCGGCTGCGCCGGCTGGGGCGCTGGAGGCGGGCGGCGCCGACGTGCCCGCCCCCGTCCGGTCGGCACCTGCGGTGCAACCAACCAGGCACGCCGTGACGGCGAGGCCCGCGATGGTCTTCTTCCACGAGATCTTCATGTGTTCTGCTCCGTGCTGTTGACTGGTCTTGCTGTTCGGGCCCGAGCGGCCCTTCTGGGTGCCACAGCGCCCCGCATCGCGGGGCGGCGCGCGGCGAGGGTTCGCCCGGAAGCACGTGGTGCCTCCGGCGTCATCAGGGGTGCGGTGGCGTCGGGCGCCGAGCGGGGATGCGGGTCACGGGGACGTGTGCCGTGGGCACGGTCCTCGTCGCCAAGTGCTCCTCGAGGACCAGGTCCTGGGCTAGGCGTCCCATCGCCCGGTGCCAGGTGTTGTGCGGCAGGTCGTCGTGGAGGAAGGCCATGCCGGTCGCGTACTTGCTGAAACGGGCCGGACGGTGGCCAAGCTGCCACAGCAGGCGGTCGGCGTCGCTCGGCGTCGCACCCGGTGACTTGGTCTCGACGACGATCGTCTGCCCGAGCTGCCCGGTCCGCCGGGTGAACTCGTCCCGCCAGGTGAGGCCCTGGTCGAGGGTGAGCCTGGCCCGCGAGCTCGGGTCGAGGAAGGTCATGCGCCGATAGCGGGTATCGAGTGCCGGGCGCAGGTCGATCAATGGGACGGTGTTGACGCCCGCTCGGCCGAGCGCCTCGGCGATCATCCGCTGTTCCGCGTCGCCCCACTGGTTCAGCTGCCTTCCGGTCACCTCGATGCGTTCCTTGACCGTGTGCTCGCCGCGGCGGGTCTTGACCTCGAGCCAGCTGGTGCCGGTGTCGAGGTAACTGCGTTCACGGATCTTCCACCGCCGTTTGCGCCGGTACGCGGTCATGTGGAAGCTGTCGAGCGCATCGGTGTCGAAGTAGGTGGAGTCGTAGGTGAAGCTCTGGCGACCGGCGATCGTCAGGACGCAGGTCCGGGGCGGCAGTTCCTCGAGCAGCCTGGTGAGCACGCCTGGCGGGACGAGGTACTTGCGGTCGACACGGATCTGCAGGGCTGCCGTGTCATTCAGCTCGTCCAGGCCGATCGGGGTGAAGCCCGTCAGGGGGTTGCCACGGGTCGTCATGGTGAGACTCATGCCTGGAACCCGTGGGAGCCGCCGAGGGAGTGGCCCGGCTGAGTGAGGCCGGCGCCGATCCCCTGGGACGATGCCGGGCGGCGGGCGGCGTCCTTGTCACTGGCGACCCGGAACCGAACGTCGACCGTGGTGGTGTCGTTGACGAAGTCGAGGCGCTGGACAGAGGCGGTGAGCACCTCACCGCCGAGGCGGGCACCGAGTTCGTGGCGCAGGGCCGTCTCGTCGGCGAGCGCATGGTCGAGCATGACCACCTGACGGCTGACCCGCCCGGTGACCCGGCGCGTGTCAATGATCGCCATGGACAGCACGAGGATGACCATGAGTGCGATGCCGTAGTCCAGCGAGACGCCGACACCGCCGAGCAGGCCCAGTGCAAGGGCGCTGAAGTAGTAGGCCGTCTCGATCTGGCTGAGCTCCTCCGAGCGGAGCCGGATGATCGACAGGACGCCGAACAGTCCCATGCCCAGGCCGGCAGCCGTCGCACTGACGGACAACGCGGAGGCAACGGCCATGACACCGATGTTCACCGTGATGTAGGAGACGACCATGTCCCTGCGGTGATGCCGGGGCAGGTAGACGCCGAACACCAGCAGACAGATCATCACCAGATCGACGGCAGCAAGAACGAGGTCGGACATGGGCACGTCTCCTTCACTAGGGGCCACCGACAATCCAGCGCGCAGATCTGTGTGTTGTCTGTGTAAAATTTGTGACAGCAGCTGTGTCAGGGGGCTCACAGCGGCACCACAGAAACCGCATTCATTTCGAACAGGCGAAGCACTGGGAGGCTACGCAGACACCCCGCTGGCGCAGACCTGGAAATGCCTGCGCAACTGGTCGAGCCCGGTCCGGGCGGGACTCAGCGAATCACTCGGCAGCTGATGGTATTGGGGACCTCGGCGAGGGCACTGAGCCAGCCGGACTCGGCCGCCACGACGTCGGTGACCGCGTACCCGATCTCGCCCCGGGTGGACAGCGCCTGGAAGGCGATGTTCGCATTGTGCTCGGACAGGACCGAGTTCATGGTGCCCATGACGCCCGGGACGTTGCGGTGGATGTGGACCACGCGGTTGCCCTCACGGGCCGGGACGGTCACCTCGGGCAGGTTCACGCTCATCGAGGTGCCGCCAGTGCTGACGTACTCGGTGAGCTTGCCGGCGACGTAACGCCCGATGGACACCTGGGCCTCCTGAGTGGAGCCTCCCACGTGCGGGGTCAGGATGACGTTCGGCAATCCCTGCAGCGGGGAGACGAAGGGCTGGCCAGCCTTCTTGGGCTCGGTCGGGAAGACGTCGACCGCTGCACCGGCCAGGTGACCGGAGCGCAGCGCATCGGCCAAGGCCTTGTCGTCGAAGACGGCACCGCGGGAGAGGTTCAGGAAGAACGAGCGCGGCCTCATGGCGGCGAACTCGTCCTCGCCGAAGAAACCCGTGTTCTCGGGCCGGCCGTCCACGTGCAGGGTGACGACGTCGACCTGTGCGAGCAGGTCCTCGAGGCTGTCGCAGCGCTTGGCGTTGCCCAGGGCCAGACGGTCCTGGATGTCGTAGTAGTAGACGCGCATGCCGAAGGCCTCGGCGAGCACGGACAGCTGCGAGCCGATGTTCCCGTATCCGACGATGCCGAGCCTGCGGCCGCGTACCTCGTGAGAGCCGGACGCCGACTTGTTCCAGGTACCCTCATGCATCTGGGCGTTGCGGTCGGTCAGGTGCCGGGCCAGGACGATGATCTCGGCCATGGCCAGCTCGACGACCGACCGGGTGTTGGAGTACGGGGCGTTGAAGCAGGCGATGCCCTTGGCAGCGGCGGACTCCAGGGCGATCTGGTTCGTGCCGATGCAGAAGGCACCGATGGCCTTCAGGCTCGAGGGAATACGCGCCAGCACCTTGTCCGTGACATTGGTGCGTGATCGGATGCCCAGGAGCTCCACGCCGTCGAGAGCGGCCACCAGCTCATCCTCGCCCAGGGCGCCGGCGCGTGTCTCGACGTCGTAGCCGGCCTCGGTGAGGATCCGGGTGGCCTCCGGGTGGACGTTCTCGAGCAGAAGTGCCTTCATGGCGAGCATCTTATGCGGGCGGGCCCGCCGGACCCGACCGCATCTCACCAGGCATGGCCGCGGTGGCCGGCTGGAGAGGGGTGGCTCTGGCCCGGAGCTTCGGCACCGAGGCCAGCAGGTTCCGCGTGTACTCCTGGGCTGGGCTCGTGTAGACCTGCTCGATCGGCCCGGACTCCACGATCTGGCCGCTGCGCATGACGGCGACGTGGTCGCACACGTGACGGACGACGGCCAGGTCGTGGCTGACGAAGATGAGGGTCAGCCCGCCGCCGCGCACCAGGGCGGCGAACAGGTTCAGCACGTGGGCGCGCACCGAGACGTCGAGTGCAGAGACGGCTTCGTCGGCGATGAGCACATCGGGGCGGGGGGCGATGGCCCGGGCGATGGCGATGCGCTGGCGCTCCCCACCGCTGAACTCATGCGGGTAGTGACTGGCCGCATCGGCCTCGAGCTCGACCTGCTCGAGCACCTCGGCCAGGCGCTCGCGATGGTCGCGCGGGACGTCGGGCCGCCTGCGCAGCAGACGCGAGCGCAGTGGTTCGGTGACGATGTCCCCCACCTTCATGCGCGGGTCGAGCGAGCTGCGCGGGTCCTGGAAGACCATCTGCACGCTGGAGCGCAGGTCCCCGAGCTGCCCGGCCGAGGCATTGTCGATACGGCGGCCGCGGAACAGCACCTCACCGGAGCTCGGGGGCAGCAGCGCGTCGAGGACACGGATGAGGGTGCTCTTGCCGGAACCGGACTCCCCCACGATGCCCAGGCGCTGACCGGTCCGCACGGTCAGGTCGACGCCGTCGAGCGCCGTCGTGAGGACCCTCCCGCGGGTTCCGCTGCGCCGGAAGGTGCGCGTGATGCCCCGGGTCTCGAAGACGGGCACGTCGTGGTCGCGGTCATCGGTGGTCATTGTGGACACCCCTCCTTCCGGTCCCAGAAGTCCTCGATGACCGGCAGACGCCGTCCGGGCTCGATCTGGTCGATGCGCGCGGTGGCGACCAGGCCGGCGGTGTAGGGGTGCCGGGGCTGCTCGAGGACCTGGGCGATGGGTCCGGACTCGACGATGTCGCCGCGGTACATGACCAGCACCTCGTCACAGACCTGGGAGACGACGGCCAGATCATGGCTGATGAACAGGCAGGCTGCGCCGGCGGCATCGAGCTGCTCGTCGAGCAGGCGCAGCACACGGGCCTGAACGGTGACGTCCAGGGCGGTCGTCGGCTCATCGCAGATGACGAGTTCGGGCTGGTTGATGAGGGCCATGGCGATGAGCGCGCGCTGGCGCTGTCCGCCGGAGAGCTGGTGCGGGAAACTCATCGCGATGCGTTCCGGTTCGGCCAGGCCGACTCGACCGAGCATCTCGATGACGCGTTCACGGGCCTTCCCGGCCGGTGCACCCTGGTGCAGGCGCAGCACCTCGGCGACCTGCCGCCCGACGCGCATCGTCGGATCGAGGGCGGTCATGGGTTCCTGGAAGATCATCGAGACCACGTCACCGCGCAGCTGCGCGAAACCGTTGTCGGACAGGCCGACGAGCTGTCGTCCGCCCAGTTCGATGGACCCGCTGACCTGGGCGTTGTCGGGCAGCAGCCCCATCGTTGCGAGCGCCGTCACGGATTTCCCGGAGCCCGACTCCCCGATGAGACCGACCCGGACCCCCTCGTCGATGGTCAGGTCGATGCCGTGCAGCGCCTCACTTCGCCCACGCCCGAAGCCGACGCGCAGATCGCGGATCTTGAGCAGCGCGCTCATCTCAGGTCTCCTGCCTCAGTCTGGGATCGAGGGTCTCGCGCAGTCCGTCACCGAGCAGGTTGAAGCCGAGCACCGTGATGGCGATGAACAGCGCCGGGAGCATGATCTGGGACGGATGGTCGTAGACGAACTTCTGCGCGTCGTAGAGCATGCGCCCCCAGGTGGGTGTCGTCGGCTGGGTCCCGAGCCCCAGGTAGCTCAGCGCGGCCTCGGCGAGAATGGCCCTGCCGAGGGTCGAGGAGACCTGCACGAGTACGACCGGGAGAATGTTCGGCAACACATGACGCCAGGCGATGGCCGGCCATCCGATGCCCGACGACCGTGCGGCCATGACGTAGTCATGACTCATGACACCGCGGCTCGCATTGTTGGCGACGCGCGCGAAGGCCGGGATGGCGCTGATGCCGATGGCGACCATCGCCGTCACCGTCGAGCCCCTGCCGTTGGCCGCGGCGAGCAGGATGGCCAGCAGCAACGCGGGGAAGGCGTAGAAGATGTCGGCCCAGCGCATGATGCGCCGCCCGACGTGCCGACGGCTCATGCCGGCCAGGATCCCGACCGGCACACCGACGAGGGCACCGATCGCAACCGCCATGACACCGACGATCATGCAGATCCGGGCGCCGACGAGGACCCTGGAGAAGATGTCCTGGCCGAAACCGTCGGTGCCGAGCAGATGGGTGCGACTAGGGGGCCGCAGGGCGACCGAGGCGTCGACCAGGCCGGGGTCGTAGGGCGTCCAGAAGAGCGAGACGACGGCAAGGACGACGACGACGGCGACGAGGAGCACGCCGACGACGAGTGAGTACGAACGTTTCATGAGCCTGCGGTCTCCTCGTCCCGGGTGCGCACCCGTGGGTCGAGCAGGCGATGGCAGATGTCGACGGCGGTGTTGATGACGAGGACGATCGCCACGAAGAGCATGACGATCGCCTGGACCACGGGCAGATCGCGCTGGTTGACCGAGGTGAGCAGCTGCGAACCCAACCCGGGCAGCAGGAAGACGTTCTCGACGACGATCGAGCCGACGAACAGCGAGGCCAGCTGCAGGCCGGCCACCGTGATGACCTCAAGGCTGGCGTTGCGCAGACCGTGCCGGATGACGGCCGGGACGAACCGCCAGCCGACGGCGCGGGCGGTGCGGAAGTGGTCCTCGTTGAGCACGTTGATGAAGGCCGACCTCACGTAGCGGATGAGCATGGCGGCCTCGACGACGGCGATGGCGGCGACGGGCAGCACGAGGTGCCGCAGCCACTGCAGCGGGTCGCGGGTCAGCGGCGTGTAGCCGTTGGCCGGCAGCCAGCGCAGTGTCACGGCGAAGACGAGCATGAGGATGAGGCCGACGAGGAAGTGCGGAACGGCCATGGCGAGCTGGGTGAGCCCCGAGATGAGGACGCCGTCGACGCGCTTGCGCCGCACCGCGCTGTACAGGCCGGTCGGCACCGCCAGGACCACTGCGGCGAGCATCGACAAGACGGCCAGCCACGCCGTGACGGCGAGCTTCTGTCCGATCACCGAGCCGATCGGGACGCCAGACAGGGCGGATCTGCCCGGGTTCCCAGTGAGCAGCCCGCCGAGCCACTCGACGTAGCGCAGCAGCAGCGGACGGTCGAGCCCCATCCGCTCGCGGAGAGCGGCGATGGATGCCGGGTCGGAGTCGGGACCGAGAATCGTCCCCGCGACGTCACCGGGCAGCGCATTGATCAACGCGAACACGATGAACGAGGCGATGAGCAGGCTGACCCCGAGGCTCAGGAGCTGGCGCCCGACGGTGCCAAGAGTACGCATCGAGTCGTCAGACGTTGGTCGACGAGGCAGTCGTCAGGTCCATCGACTCGCTCGTCAGGTTCTCGGGAATACCCGAGATGCCCGAGCGCAGGACGACGAGGTTGGCCATCGAGAAGAGGAAGTCGGCGGCGGCGTCATCGGCGAGAATGCGGGCTGCCTGCTTCATCTTCTCGGCCTGCTCGTCTGCCGGACCCGTCTTCGCCTCGGTGACGAGCTCGCGGAACTCTGCGTTGTCGTAGTGCCAGTAGTACTCCGGGTTCGCCCATTTCTCGATGTCGCGGCCCTCGGTGTGACTGACGATCGTCATGTCGTAGTTCGACTTCGTCATGACCTCGTCGATCCAGCGGGAGGGGAAGTCGAGGGGATCGGGGTTGACGGTGATGCCCACCTGGGCGAGCTGGCTGGCGATGAAGGTGGCGGCCGAGACCGCGTACGGCAGGTTCGCCGGGCGCAGGGACAGGCTGAGTCCCTCACCGTAGCCGGCCTCGGCGAGCAGCCTGCGGGCCATCTCCGGGTCATAACCGTAGGTGTCCGACAGGTCCTCGTACCAGGGATCGGTCGGCGCGACCATCGAGCCGATGAGCGTGCCGTAACCCGCCATGACCGTCTGCAGCAGATCGGCCCGGTTGATGGCGTAGTTGATCGCCTGGCGGACGCGCACGTCGGAGAACACCTCCCGCTGGTGGTTGAAGCCGAGGACGACCTCTCCCATCGACGTGCCGTTCAGGATCGTGTAGCGCTCCGTGTCCTCGAACTGGCTGATCGACTGCGGCGCCTGCAGGTTCGATATGACGTCGAGGTCTCCGCTGCTCATCGCCGCGTTCTCCGCCGTGGGGTCGGCGAAGTACTTGAACGTGACGGGATCGAAGACGGTCGGCGTGCCCCAGTAGGACTCGTTCCTGACCAGCACCATCGGGTTGCCCTCGCTCCACGACTCGAAGACGAAGGGCCCCGAGCCCGCCGGGGCCGTGTCGAGCGAGTCGATCCGGCTGGGGTCGTAGATGATGCCGGCGGTCTGAGCCGCGTAGTAGAGCCAGTCGTTGTCGCGCCGGGCCAGTTTGACGACGACTGTCGAGGGGTCCTGGACGGTGACCGACTCCATGGCGCCCAGTTGTGACTTGAGCGTGGCGAGCACCGCCTCGTCGTTCTTGACACGATCCAGCGAGGTCTTGACCGCCTCGGCGTCCAGCGCGGCACCGCTGGCGAAGGTCGCCTTCGGTTGCAGCGTGAAGGTGTAGGTGAGGCCGTCCTCGGACTCGTTCCAGCTCGTGGCCAGCAGCGGCACGATCTGGCCGTCCGAGTCGATCTTCACGAGGGTTTCGTAGACGTTGTAGAGCAGTGCCTGGGAGATGGCCGCGCCACTGTTCGTCGAGGGGTCCAGCGCAGCGGGGGGAGCCGTGGCGCCGATGACGAGCTGGCGCGCCTGCTCCTGGGTCTCCGCGTTGTCGTTCGAGCAGGCGACGAGCGACGCCGCAGCGCCGATCACCGTTGCCCCCAGGAACGAGCGACGTCCGAGCCGGATGTTCATTGACGGTCTCCCTCGATTTCGCGTACGGCGGCTGCGGTCTCCGGGCGAGACGGGTCGGTGTACGCCCGCCGGAACGAGTTCTGCCGAAATCTTACGCCACGGGCACTGCCCCGCCATTGCCAGACCAGCGGGGCACGCTCTGCGCCGGCTCGCCCCGGATGGCAGATCGGGGAGCGTCGGTTTTGGCTTTCTGCCGTGTGCGTCTATAGTTGACGGAGCCGACGCGGGGTGGAGCAGTTCGGTAGCTCGCTGGGCTCATAACCCAGAGGTCACAGGTTCAAATCCTGTCCCCGCTACCATGAAGTCGAAGTCGCCGGGCTCTGCGGACTCCTCCGCAGAGCCCGGCGACTCGTCATGAACGAGCAGTTCGTCATGTGGCGGCAGGGCCATGGGGTCCTGTTCCTCACCCGTCCCCGATCGGACGATCCCCCTCCCAGCTGCAGGATGCGGCAGCTGTCTGCGCACCGGCTGATGTGGGAAACGAGGTCCCCACCCCACCACCACGGTCCCGGCCAGGACCAGCTTCAGCGCTCAGGGGCCCTCCGGCGCGCGGGGACGACGCGGCCAGTGCTGCGGCGTCGCTGCCGTCCCTCGCCCTTACGGGAGCATCACGGACGCCGATAGAAACCATCTGGTCACATTTTCGTAAGGATTCTGCCCTGCTCCACGTCATTCCTGCCCGGCCAGACTTCCTGTCATGAAAAAAATCATTGGTTCCCTGACCGCGGCAGTCCTCGCTGCCGGTGTACTGGCCGCCTGCGGCCCCAACGACAAGAAGGATGCCGACGGTTCGATGAGCCCGGCCATGTCCTCGGACGCCATGAGCCCGGAATCGGCCATGTCACACGATGCGATGTCGCCGGAATCCGCCATGTCCTCGGGCGCCATGAGCCAGGAGTCAGCCATGTCGCAGGACAAGATGATGTCACCAGGAAGGTTCATCAGCCACGACGAGTACAAGGCCAACTCCGACAAGAAGACCGACACGAAGTCGATTCTCTTCTTCAACGCCACATGGTGCCCCAGCTGCCAGGCGATCACCAAGGCCCTCAAGGAGAACCCGGGCAGGATTCCCGACGGCACGGACATCGTCAGCGTCGACTACGATTCCAACCCGGAACTGCGCCAGAAGTATGGGGTGACTACCCAGCACACCTTCGTTCAGGTGGATGCCGAGGGCAATGCCGTCCGCACCTGGAGTGCAACGAACATCGACGACGCCCTCTCCGGCATCAAGAACTGAGCTGAGGGACCGAGGGCTGATCTGCAATGCTGTTCACTGCTGTTCTGTCGCTGCTGGCCGGTGTTCTCACCGTCCTTGCACCGTGTGTCCTGCCGTTTCTGCCCGTCATCGTCGGTGGGAGCCTCAACGGGAGCCGTCATCGCCCCTATGTGATCGCCGGTTCACTGGTCGTCTCGCTCATGGCGTTCACCCTGCTGCTCAAGGCCTCAACGGCACTGATCAAGATTGATCCGCGGGTGTGGACCACCGTCTCGGGCGGGCTCGTGATCGCCTTGGGCGTCATGATGCTCTTCCCCGGGATCTGGACGAGCATCTCGACGAGGATCGGGCTGGAGCAGGGTTCCCACGCCCTGCTGAGCAAGGCCCAGAACCAAGGCAGTGGAACGGCCAGCGCTGTTCTGACAGGTGTGGCCCTCGGTCCCGTGTTCAGCAGCTGCAGCCCCACCTATGCCTGGCTGATCGCCTCCGTGCTGCCGGCCAGCCGTACCGCCGGGCTTGCCTACCTGGGGCTGTACTGCATCGGCATGACCGCCGCCCTGCTGGGGATCTCCCTGCTCGGCCGCAGGCTCATCGACAAGGTGAAGTGGGCGGCCAACCCGCGGGGCGCCTTTCAGCGCGGCATCGCCGCCCTGTTCATCATCGTCGGCCTGTTCGTCGCCACAGGCCTGGACCGGAAGGTCCAGACCTGGGCCGTCGAGAAACTGCCAACCCTCAGCGCGCTGGAGGAGAAGGTGCTGCCCAAGGACCAGTCCGGCAACACCGGGGACGGCCAGCCGAAGGCCATCGGTCAGGACATGTCCCACCAGGCTCCCGAGCTGGAGGGCATCCAGCAGTGGATCAACAGTGATCCGCTCACCCTGGAGCGGCTCCGCGGCAAGGTGACGCTGATCGACTTCTGGACCTATTCGTGCATCAACTGCGTGCGCACGCAGCCCTATCTGAACGCCTGGTACGACAACTACCGCGATCAGGGGCTGCAGATCATCGGCGTGCACGCACCGGAGTTCGCCTTCGAGAAGGAGCCCGAGAATGTGGCCAAGGCGGTGCGCGAGGCCGGTATCAAGTACCCGGTGGCCCTCGACAACGACTTCGCCACGTGGCGGGCCTATGGCAATCAGTACTGGCCCGCCAAGTACCTGATCGACCAGGAGGGCAAGGTGCGGTACACCCATTTCGGGGAAGGAGCCTATGAGGAGACAGAGAAGAAGATCCGCGAACTGCTGAACTCGACCGGCCCCATGGCGCAGGCCTCCTCCGACGAGCATGCCGCCTCCGACCAGTCCCCGGAGACCTACCTGGGCACCAACAGGGCACGCGGCTATCGCGGCAACCCGTCCCTGAGACAGGGCACGACCGAGCACGAGCCGGAGCGCTCCCTGGCATCCAACGAATGGACCCTGTCCGGACGCTGGAAGGCCGATGGCGAGTCGATCACCTCCGATTCCGACGGTGCGACCCTCACGTACAAATTCGACGGGCGGGAGCTCTACCTGGTCATGGGCGGCCAGAGCGGCACGGTGAAGGTGAAGGTCAACGGCGAGGAGCGGGATCTCGGCCCGGACGCCCCTGGAGGCGTGGCAGAGGTGGACGAGCACCGGTTGTACCGGCTCGTCTCACTGCCCAGCCCGAAGACCGGCACCACCGTGGAGCTCACCTTCAACAAGGGGATCACTGCGAATGCCTTCACCTTCGGCGGGTAATTATGGTGGAGGGCGTGGCACAGGTACTCGTGGTCGATGATGATGACACCGTCCGTGGCGTCGTCAGTGATTATCTTCGGGCTGCCGGAATGCAGGTGGTCACCTGCGATGACGGAATCGATGCCCTGACGCTGGCCGCCCGGACGGACTTCGACCTCATCGTCCTCGACCTGATGCTGCCCGGCATCGACGGCCTCGAGGTGCACCGCCGGCTTCGTCGCGACGGCAACCGCGCCGCCGTGATCATGCTCACCGCCAAGGGCTCCGAGTCGGATCGGATTCTCGGTCTGGAGAACGGGGCCGACGATTATCTCACGAAACCCTTCAGCGCCCGCGAACTGGTGCTACGAGTGGAATCGGTGCTGCGCCGGACCGAGGCCGGCACGAACAGGTCCGACCGGCAGGTGGTGACCGATGGCGACCTGCGACTCGACCTGACCGCCAGGAAGGCCTTCATGGGCGATCGCCCGCTCGAACTCACCCTGCGCGAATATGATCTGCTGGCCCACATGGTCACTCATCCCGACCAGGTGATGTCCCGCGAGGAACTCATGGGCCGGGTGTGGGGCTGGGAGTACGGCGATCAGTCAACGGTCACCGTGCACGTCCGCAGGCTGCGCGGAAAGATCGAGAAAGACCCCTCGACCCCCAGACGGCTGGTCACCGTCTGGGGGCGCGGCTACCGCTGGGAACCGGTGAAGGAGACACCATGACCGGCCTGCTCCTGGCAGTCACTGCCGCACTGGGAATGGGGCTGGTCGGCGTCCTGACGACCCTACGTGTAGCCCGGCACTCCGTCCGCTGGGCCACCATTCTCAGCCCGGTCACCGCAGTGCTGGCCATCGGTGCAGGCCTGCTCGTGGGAATCCGGCAGATGCTCATCGGCGACGCCCAGGTGGTGCTGAGCGTTCTCGCTGCCGTACTCCCGGTCGCCCTGCTGGTCGGGATTTTCGTCTCCATCAGGAGCAATCGGATCGCGAGCCTCACCCGAGCCGAGCTGGAGGCGGAGCAACGCGACCGCGCGGTCGAGAAGGGACGGCTGGAGCTCATCACCTGGCTGTCCCACGACCTGCGCACCCCCCTGGCCGGCATCCGTGCCATGGGTGAGGCGCTGAGCGACGGAGTCGCCTCTGAGCCGGAACGCTACTACCGCTCCATCATTGCCGAGGCCGATCGCACCACGGCCATGGTCAATGATCTGATGGCCCTGGCCGGCCTGCAGTCGGGGACGAACCGGATGAGCGACGAACCAGTCAGTCTCGCAGACCTCGTCTCCGACCTGCTCGTCCAGCTGCAGCCGCTTGCAGAGGCCCGCGGGCTTCACCTGGCCGGCGAACTCGCCACGGACAGCTCCGAGGTTCACGGCGACGCCAGCCTTCTCGCACGAGCACTGCAGAACGTCATGGGGAACGCGGTGAACTACAGCCTTCCGGGCAGTCGTGTCCGCGTACTGCTCTACGCGAGTCCCGGCACGGTCACGGTCCGGGTGAGTGACGGCTGTGGTGGCCTGGACGAGGACACGGCCCAGCACATGTTCGAGGCCGGTTGGCGCAAGGACGCGGCCCGAACACCCAGGGCCACCACCGGCTCGGGACTGGGGCTGTCCATCGTACGGGCCGTCGTCGACGCCCACGGGGGCAGGGTCTATGTGGAACCGGGCGATGCAGGGTGCTCGATGATCATCGAGCTCCCGGCCCGCGCATCCAGCCCCGGGTGCTCTGACGAACACTCCCGTGCAGGCGCGACGGACTCGCCTGTGGCCTCCTGAGCATCGCATCCCCGGGGCCGCGGACGAGGCGCGCCGTCAGGCGATGATTCCCAGGTGCTCGAGCAGGATCTTCGTGCCCAGGGCGATGAGCAGGACACCGCCCAGGACCTCGGCAGGCGTGCGGAACCGGGCGCCGAGACTGTGGCCGATCGGCACACCGGCGAGGGCGATGACGAAGGTGGTCAGGCCGATCACCGCGACCGCCTGGATGATCGGTACGTCGAGAACCGCCATGGATATGCCCACCGCTGCTGCGTCGATGCTCGTGGCGACACCCAGCAGCAGGAGTCTCTTGAGCCCCATCCACTCGGCGCGCGGGTTCTCGTCCTCGGGATGCAGAGCCTCCCAGATCATCTTGCCGCCGATGAAACCCAACAGGCCGAAGGCGATCCAGTGGTCGACGGGTTCGACGAGGCCGGCGAACCGAGAGGTGAGGGCCCAGCCGAGAAGAGGCATGAGCGCCTGGAAGAGACCGAAGACGCCGGCGATGAGGAATGCCCTGCCCCAGAGCAGACGCATCATCTGCAGGCCGCTCGCGAGAGAGGCGGCGAAGGCGTCGGCGGAGACGCTGAGTCCGACGAAAAAAATGCTGAGAAATGACAACAGGAGCCTCTCGGTGGTGGCCGAAGGCTCAGGGAGGGACTTCGGCCGTGGACAACAGCCGAAGGTCTCGCTCACTCCGCACCGTGCGAAGCGATACGCCGGGCGGGGTCACCGCCAGTATGTCGACGTATCTCCGGGCCCGCAGAGGACCCTGCATGGGAGCTACTCCCCTTCACTAATGAAGGCTAGCATTACCACACCCGATCCTGTCAAGGATCCGATCTCGGGGTGAACAGCGCGCCTGGGATTCAGTCAGTCTGCGCACACGTGCAGCAGCGACTTGACCGCCCGGCGCTCGTCCATGGCCGCGTAGGCCTCCTGCACGTCATCGAGGTCGAACTCCGCGGTGAACACGCGGCCGGGATCGATCGAGCCGTCGAGGACGGCCTCCAGGAGGATCTGGCGGTCGTAGGTCGTCACCGAGGCCGGGCCGCCGCGCAGGCCGATGTTCCGCCAGAACAGGCCCAGCGAGTCGATGTCGACGTCGTGGGGAACGCCGACGCGGCCGATGACGGAGCCGGGACGCGCGACGGCGATGGCGGTCTGGGTGGACTGGTTGGTGCCGACGCACTCGAGCACCGCATCGGCGCCGACGCCTCCGGTCAGCTCCATCACCCGCGTTACGGCATCGGCCCCGCGTTCGGGCACGATATCGCTGGCCCCGAACTCACGGGCGATCCGCTGGCGGTCCTCGTGCCGGCTCATCGCGATGATGCGCTCGGCGCCGAGCATCCGGGCGCTCAGCACGCCCAGCAGTCCGACGGCGCCGTCCCCGAGGACCACTGCCGTGGCACCCGGGCCCACCTCGGCCATCCTGGCCGCGTGGTAGCCGGTCGCCATCACGTCGGACAGGGTGAGCAGGCTCGCACGCATCGCGGCCGAGTAGTCGCCGGGAACCCCCGGCACCTTCACCAGGGCACCGTCGGCGTTGTAGGCGCGCATGTACTCGGCCTGGTAGCCGGCGTTTCCGCCCGGTTCCGCATTCGGGCAGTTCGCGTCGAAACCCGCCAGGCACACCGGGCAGGCGCCGCAGCCATGGGTGAAGGGCACGATGACGAAGTCGCCCGGAGCCAGCGAGGACACCGCCGGACCTGTCTCGGTGACGACACCCATCGCCTCGTGGCCGGTGAGTGAGCCGTGCTCGCGGTGACTGATGCCGCGGAACCACCACAGATCGGAGCCGCACACGCAGGCGTCGGTGACGCGAACGATCACATCGGTGGATTTCCTGATGACCGGTTCGGGACGGTCCTCGACCCGCACCGTCCCGGGTTCGACGAAGACTGCGGCTCGCATGATGCCCTCCATCAGACGCGGCATAGCCGGCACCGTCCGGCCGGTGCTCCTGGTCCGACGTCTGGTGACGAGATTATCGCAGGCTCCGGTGAAAGAGGCCAGGACGGCCGCCTCGTCGAGCCGACGGTCCAGCACCATGGCTCGCATGGTCACCGGATCCGATGCCCCGCCCCTCGTCGGCTGATCGGGCCTGGCGTCCCCGGCCATGCTCGCGCCGGGCCGCGCAACCGAGGAGCGGGGCCTTCCTGCCCTGGGAGCTCTCCTCACCCGCCCCGCGAGGAGGCTGCGACGGCGGCCACCGAGGCGAGGACGAGGGCAAGGGTCGGTGCCAGCACGACCCACGGCGCCCGCTCGACGTAGTGGATGCCATCGGACAGCAGCAGGCCCCATTCGGGTGACGGGGGCTGTGCGCCCAGCCCGAGAAAGCTCAGGGAGGCGAGTTCGAGGGCCCGGCCGGGCAGGCGGAGCACCGCGTGGCGCGTGATCGTCGGGACGACGGCGGGCAGCACGCCGAAGACCAGCTGCCGGACCCTGCCCACGCCCCACAAGGGCTGCAGCTGAATGTAGGGCCGCGCCCTGACCTCGGCGACGAGATCGGCCGTGTGCGCGGCCAGCGGCGCCCAGGCGGTGATCGCCACCGCGATGGCGGCGCCGATCCAGCTCGGGCCGGTCACGGCGGCGACGAGCAGGCCGACGATGAGGGCGGGCAGCGCATTGACGACCTCGATGAGGCCGGTTGCCCAGCGCCCGCACAGGCCGATGACGATGCCGATGACGAGCGTGGCGGCCACCACAAGGGCGGCGACGCCGAGTGTCGACAGGGCACCGTGAGCGACACGGGCGAGCATGTCTCTTCCCGACGCGTCCGCGCCGAGCAGCAGGCCTGCCCCGGGCGCCTGGAGCCTGCCGTGGTCCACTGCCCCCGGGTCGCGCGGTAGGCCGAGGGCGACCAGTAGGACGAGCAGTCCTGTCGCGACGAGAGCAGTGACGCCGGCTCTCCTCGCACCACAAGCGGCGGGCCTCGGCACGGGGACGGCGCCGGCCCTCAGCGCGGGGCCGAGGATGAGCCGGCGTCCGATGGCGGCCAGGGTCCCGACGACCGCTGCCAGCGCCAGCAGCAGGATCATGTCGGCTTGAACCGCCGGCACATCCTGTGCAGCTGCCGAACCGAGCATGCTGCGTCCCAGGCCGGGGATGGCGAAGATCTGCTCGACGGCCACGGCGCCGGCGGTCAGGGAGACCACTGACAGCGCCACCTGGGACAACAGCCCGCTCATCGCGCGCCGCAGGACGGCCAGGCACAGGCTGCGCTCCGGCACACCGCCCAGCGCCCAGGTCCGCACCCAGGGCTCGCCCCAGGCCCCGGCCACGGCATCGGCCAGCAGCCGGCCGAAGTAGGCCCCGGTGGGAACGCCCATGGCGACCGACGGCAGCACCGCGTAGCGAAGTCCCTTCCAGCCGTAGGGCGGGAACCACTTGAGCCAGACCGCGAAGCAGATGAGCAGCAACGAGCCGAGCAGGAAGCTGGGGAACGAGGACACGGCAGCAGCCCCCAGTCCCGATCCCCGATTGGGGCGAAAGCGCAGGCCATCGCGCATCGGACCGATGAGCATGAGACCGGCGACGAGGGCGGCGACCAGGAGGGAGAAGCCCATGAGGCTCAGTGAGACGCTGAACGGGCGCAGCAGCTCGGCTCCCAGGGGCTCACCAGTGATCCACGAATTGCCCAGGTCGCCGTGCACCAGTCCCCTGAACCACTGCCCGAAGATCACCAAGGGCCCGCGATCCAGACCGAGTTCGGCACGCACCCGGGCGAGATTCTCCGGCGTGGCCTCGAGTTCGGCATAGCGTGCGCGCAGGATCGTCGTCTCCGCCGAAGTCCCGCCCAGCCAGGGCAGAATCCCGATGAGCAGCAGGACGAGCCCCACCGCCAGCAGCCGGGAGCCGGCGAGCACCAGGCCATTGGTGACCTCGGGCAGCAGTCTTCTTCTCATCTCACCTGGTGACATCAGTCTTCGTGGTCACCAGCCGGCGCTCCAGGTTGTCCCTGGCGGCATCGGAGACGCCGGAGGCCTCGCCCTGCAGGGTGCGTTCGTGAACCAGCGGGATGACGGCGTCGAGGGCGAGGATCGCGGCCTCTGCCCTGATGACGGCGTCCTGGCGGTCCTGACCCGGTTCGATGGCGCCGGCCCGGGAGACGAGGGAGTCGACCTCGGGGTCCTTGAGCATGGCGATGTTGAAGCTTCCCGAGCTCGTGAAGTCACTGGCCAGCGTGGACACCGGGTCGCCGCTGTCGATGGTCATCGATCGGGAGAGGATGACGGCGTCGAAGGCCCCGGAGAGGATCTCCTCACTGAGGTAGGTGTACTCGCGCACCGTCTGCTCGACGGTGAAGCCGGCCGCCTTGAAGGCCTGCTCCAGCTGCGTGGCGATCTCGGGCAGTTCGGGCCGGTCCGTGTAGGTGGCCAGTTTGATGGACTTGCCGTTCAGATCGCTCGAGGCCTTGGCGCGGGAGGAGAGCAGATTCTCGAAACCGACGCGCTTGCGGGCCTCGGCGGGCCAGTTCAGTGCGTCGCTGAGCATCTCCGCGGCCGGATCGGCATGGCCCTCGAAGACCTTCTCGACGATCTGCTTCGTGTCGACGGCCTCGCGGGCGGCGGCCCGGACGGCCGGGTCGGTGAAAACGCCGCTGGACGTGTTGAGGTAGAGGGCTGTCGTCCGCGAGTTGGGGATCTCGTGGACCAGGCCCTCCTCGATCTCGTCGAGCTGGCCGATCGGCAGGGCCTCGGCGATGTCGGCCTCGCCGGTGCGCAGGGCCGAGGCGCGTGACGTGCCGTCGGGCACGAAGGTGTCCTCGATGCCCGCGAGCAGGGGCCTGTCGCCCCAGTAGCCCTCGTAACGATCCAGGGAGGCGTTGGCCGTCCCGTTCAGCTTCGTCACGACGAAGGCGCCGCTGCCGTGACCTATGGGATCCACGGTCTCCGCCCCGTAAGCCGACGGTGCGAGCATGCACAGATTGGGACTCGACACGCGGTTTGGCAGCAGGGGATCCGGTGCCGCCGTGGTGATGACGAGTTTGCCGTCCTCGGCGCTGGCCGTCAGTTGGACGCCGGCGAGCACGCGTGGCAGTGGGCTCGCCGCCATGACCTTCGCCAGTGAGTTGACGGCCGTCTCGGCATCGAAGGCGGTGCCGTCGTGGAAGGTCACGCCGTCGCGCAGTGTGAAGACCCACTCGGTGTCACTGCGCTGCTCCCAGCCGGTGGCCAGACTGGGCTGGGGTTTGCCCTCGTCGTCGAGGATGGTCAGGCACTCGATGGCCGACCAGCGGAAGAGCCGGTAGGCATCGTCGGAGAAGGGCGACAGGGAGGCCTTGGGTGCCGACAGCGAGGCGATCTTGAGTCGTTCGGTGCCCGGGGTCTTCGCAGAGCCGGAGGAACCGTTGTCACTGAAGCAACCCGTGAGGGCCGTTGCGCTCAGGCCGGCCAGTCCGACCGCACCCAGCAGGGTTCTACGAGATGTCTTCATACCGCAACCTTTCGATGTAGTGAGGGTTTTGCCGTGGCTCGCATCCAGCAGATCCGTGGCGAGCCGGTTGGCGCCGGGCTGGGCCGGCAGGTGACCGGGGTCAGCATCTGATCCGGGGGATGGCGCTGATCAAGGTCCTGGTCATCTCGTGACGGGGTTCGGCCATCAGTGAGGCGACTTCACCGCGTTCAGCGACACGGCCCCGGTCGAGGACGAGCAGATCGGTGCACACCCGGTTGACACCGGACAGATCATGGCTGACGAGCAGGACGCCGACGCCCTGACACCGCAGCTCGGCGAGCAGGTCCAGGACTTGCAGCCGCAGGGGGGCGTCCAGGCCGCTCGTCGGCTCATCGGCCAGCACGTACCTGGGCGCGGTGACGATGGCCCTTGCCACCGCCACCCGCTGGGCCTCGCCGCCGGACAGCGCGGAGGCCCTCCTGTCGATGAGTCCACCGGGCAGCCCGACACGGGACAATGCGATCTGTACCATCGACTCGTGGTCTCCTCCGACGCCCAGACGCAGCAGTGGTTCACGGACTTGGGAGAGCACCGAGCGGCGCGGATCGAGGCTGCCCGCCGGATCCTGCGGAACGAACTGCACGGCGCGTCGGAAATCACGCAGTGCGCCTCGTGAGATCTCTTTGCCGTCCAGGAGCATACGTCCCGTGTCGGGTTCTGCGAGCCGGATGAGGACGTGCAGCAGCGTCGACTTGCCGCTGCCCGAGGGCCCGACGACGCCCAGTCCCTGTCCCGCGGACAGTTCCAGGTCGACACCGTCGAGAGCACGCACGTCATGACGACCAGTGCGGTAGCACTTGACCAGCGACTGGGCTGCCAGACTCATGCGCTCTCCCCTGCCGTCGAGAGCTCCGACATGGCATGCGCCGCGCTCACGAGCCGGCCGACGTAGTCCTCCCCGCTCCGGGCGAGCAGCGTCGCGATGTCCTCATCGGCGACGATCCGTCCCTCGTGCATGACCATGGCCCGTTCGCACAGGCCGCTGGCCAAGGCGACATCGTGAGTGATGAACAGCAGGGCGGCGCGCCCCGGGCCGGTCTGGTCCCGCACGGCCGAGATGACCTCGGCCTGGCTCACCGTGTCCAGCGCGCTGGTCGGCTCGTCGGCGACGAGAATCCGGGGTCTGCACATGACCGCCAGGGCCAGGCAGACCCGCTGACGCTGGCCGCCGGACAACTGCATGGGATAGGAGCCGAGGACGCGGTCGGGGTCGTCGAAGTCGAGATCGGCGAGTGTCGCGGCGACCTCGTGGGGCTCGTGGCCGGCCAGACGGAACTGCCCACCTACTCTCATGAGCGGATTCAGCGCGGTGGCAGTGGCCTGGAAGACAGCAGCCATGCCCGCCCTGTCCTGGGGACGGGCATGGCTGACATCGGCGCCGTCGAGCTCGATGCGCCCGGTACGCTCCAGTCCTGCTGGCAGGGTCCCGAGCAGGGACTCGGCAGTGAGCGATTTCCCGGAGCCGCTCGCACCAAGCAGCGCGACGCATTCCCCCGCAGCGATGGAGAAACTCAGCCCCCTGACCAGAGCGCGCTGACCAGCGGTGACGTTCAGATCACGTACGGTGAGAATCCCAACCACGCGGAGAATATAACTATTCTCATTCGTAGAAACAAATGCTGAGCCTTCCCTTGCAAACAGCCTTCTCACTGGGCCGAGAGGCGACAGCTGCCGGGGCCGCGGGGACCAGTGGCGATCCGCCCCGGCGAGGGCGGCGTGAGTCCCGATCGGCGACCATGGCAGATGCAGGCGTGTGATTCCGGACAGGGCGGCCCGGGACGGGGTCAGCCGTTCCCGGCGATCCCCAGGCGCTTCTCCATCTCCTCCAGGGGCACGCCCTTGGTCTCGGGCATCACCTTGAGCACCCACAGCAGCTGGCCGCACACGAACACGAAGAAGATGAGGAATGCGGCGCCGCCGCCCAGGCTCGCGATGACCGGCGGGAAGGCGTACGTGGTCAGGGCGGCGAACGTCCAGTGGGTCATCGAGCCAAGGGACTGGCCTCGGCCGCGCACCCGGTTGGGGAAGATCTCCGAGATGAACACCCAGATCACCGAGCCCTGGCCGAAGGCGTGGGCGGCGATGAACACGAGCAGGCCGATGAGCACGAGCACCGACGATGTGGTGTTGAAGTGTCCGGAGAAACCGAACATGACGCCGGCCAGGAAGCCCAGCGAGACGAGATAGCCGATGGACCCGACGATCATGAGGGCGCGACGTCCGATCTTGTCGATCACGGTGAGCGCGGCCATCGTGGCGATGAGGTTCATGAGACCGACGGCCACACTCATCAGGTACGACGAATCGGTCGAAGCGCCGGCTTCCTGGATCACGACCGGAGCGTAGTAGAGGATGGCGTTCACACCGGACATCTGGTTGAACATGGCGATGCAGAACGCCAGGAGAATCACCTTGCGGTAACGCTTCGAGAAGAACTTGACCCGAACCGAGCGCAGTTCGGCCTGTTCGGCGAGCTGGGCGCGGATCTCCGCGATCTGCTCATCGGACTCGGTCTGGGTGCTGCACAGCCGACGGCTGATCGCGATGGCCTCGTCCTCGCGGTCCACGGACATCAACCAGCGGGGCGTCTCTGGAACGGCCAGCAGCAGGATGAGGAAGACTGCGGAGGGCACGGCCATGACGCCGAGCATCCAGCGCCAGGCGACATCCTCAGGAGCGATGAGCCTGATGATGTAGTTGCTCAGATAGGCCAGCAGGATGCCGAGCACGACATTGCCCTGGACGAGGCCGACGAGGCGTCCGCGGCGGGCGGCCGGGGCGATCTCGGCGGTGTAGATGGGCGCGCACACGCTCGACATGCCGACGCCGACGCCGCCGAGGAAGCGGAACACGAGGAAGAGCCCGTGCGCCCCAGCCGGAGCCAAGGCGGTGCCGAGCGAACCCACAATGTAGAGCACCCCGATGCCGTACAGCATGATCTTGCGTCCATGGCGGTCGGCGAGATTGCCCGAGAACAGGGCACCGACGATGGTGCCGATGGTGGCCATGGCCACGGTGAAGCCGAGACCGGACGGGCTGAGGTTGAAGACCTTCTCCAGGGAAGTGGTCGTTCCTGAGATCACGGCGGTGTCGAAGCCGAAGACGAGACCGCCGAGAGCGGCAACGACGGCGCTTCGCAGCACCAGAGCATTGGCTTTGGTGGGATTGGCCGACTGGGCGCCGGCAGTGGTACTGGACATTCGTCTGCCTCCGGATGTTGGGGTTCCATCATCGATGGCCTGTCCCCAGCGAACTTACGCCTGGAGGAGCGGGCAGGGGGGCTGTCCCAAGTTTTTAATCCGGTGCCGCGGCACGGCTCGACGGGACAGGCCCCTCAGTGCCGCACGAGACGCCCGTACTCGGGGTGCTTGGCGATCCAGCCGGCGACGAAGGAGCAGCTGGGCACCACGGTGCGCCCGTTCGCCGCTGCGTCGTCGAGGGCGCGCCGGGCCAGCATCCCGGCCAGGCCACGGCCCCCGAAGGCGGGGTCGACGACGGTGTGCGGCATCGTCACGGTCCCGCCGTCCACCGAGTACTCCAGGAATCCGGCGACGGTCCCGTCGACGAGGACCTCGTAGCGGTGCCGTGCGGCGTCGTCGACGATCTCGATCGTCTCGTCTGTGTTCATGACGTGCTCCTTCTCGCCGATGAGCCGTGCGCCGGCCCGGCGGCTCGACGTCTGGCCGAGGGACCGTGCGCAGCGCCCCCGCACGGGTTCGGTCAACGAATCAGGGTGCCGGCGGCCAGTTTGATGAGACGGTCGAGCACCGCCCCGCCGGAGGCGTTCGAGCCGTTGTGCTCGTACTCACTGGTGATCCAGGTGCGCATGCCCGGCAGCAGCGCTGCCGTCTCGAGCGAGTGATGCAGCGGCACGTAGGCGTCGTGGACGTAGACGGCAGCGGCGCACGGCACGTCGGTCTCGGCCAGCACCTGCGGGTCGTAGAGCCTCGGCCAATGGTGTTCTGCGATGAGCTGGGCGCTGTGCTTCCAGGGACGCAGCGAGGAGTCCTCGTCGAACCACTCGGGGAAGACGTGCTCACCGGTCAGCAGGGTCGGGTCCGCACGGAATGCCTCGGGCAGCGTGCGGGCGGCTGCCCAGTTCGTCACGACGCCGTCGGCGTAGCTCGACTCGTGGATCACCGTGTACAGCACGTTGCGTCCGCCGAAGGGCAGCAGATCCGCCATGTCGTAGCGGAAGCCACGTGACCCGGGGTCGCGTTCGAGCAGGTAGTGCAGCTTCTCGGCCCCGCCCGAGGCGCCGAGCAGGTGGCCGAGTGAGCGGATGCGGGAGGCGCCGACCAGATCGCCGTTGGGCGTGCGGATGGCCTCCTGGCCGGCCAGGTCGATCAGCCGTGCGATGCGGTCCCGGTCCTCGGGGAACCGGCGGTAGTACTCCAGGGACTTGCCGGCCATCGTCTCGTAGCAGGCGGTGTAGATGTCCTCGGCGCTGTGGCCGACGCCGGTGAGGCCGCCGGTGAAGTAGACCGCCAGCAGCGAGTCGGGGTGGGTCGACAGATAGTGCACCGCGGTGAAGCCGCCGAAGGACTGGCCCAGCACCGCCCAGCGCTCGACCCCCAGATGGGCCCGCAGGTCCTCGCAGTCGGCGACGATCTCGTCGGCGCGCAGGTGGGTGAGGTACTCGGCCTGGTCGGCCGCCGAACCGAGCGGTTCGCTGATCGGGCTCGACAGCCCGGTGCCGCGCTGGTCGAGCAGCACCACCTGGTAGTCGGCCAGGGCCCGGCGCAGCCAGCCCGGCCACACCGGGTCGAGGCCGGGGCGTGGCGACTCGCAGCCGGGCCCGCCCTGCAGGAAGAGCAGACAGGGCCGATCCGTGCCGTCCGGGGCTGCGACGACGCGGGCGAAGACGGTGATGCCGCGCTCGTCGTCGGGATTGGAGTGATCGAGGGGGACGTTGATCCGGACCTCGCGGGTCGCGAGACCCGGAATGCTGCGCTGCCACGTCATGGCCCCATGCTAGTGGCCCATGCCCCGAGGGACGGTCATCACCGGCCCTGCTCGAGGGTACCGGACAACAGATCGCGGGCATCGGCCGATGCCCCCGGTGCCGGCACCGTTCTCCGCCCTGCGAGGCCCGGTGGTCCGCCACTCGTAGAATGTCTGCGTGCCGCACATCGCTCTCGACTACCGAATCGTCGAACACACCCTGGACAACGGCCTGCGCGTGGTCGTCAATCACGATCCCGGCGCCCCGGCCGAGGCGGTGAACCTCTGGTACGCCGTCGGTTCGGGCGATGAGTCCCTGGGCGTGACCGGTTTCGCCCACCTGTTCGAGCACCTCATGTTCACCGGTTCCGCCCACGTGGCCGCCAGCGAGCACCTGGCCCGCATGGAGTCGGTCGGTGGCAGCGCGAACGCGACGACCAGCTTCGATCGCACCAACTACTTCGAGACCGTCCCGCCGGGCGCCCTCGAACTCGCGTTGTGGCTCGAGGCCGACCGGATGAGCACCCTGGTGGTCGATCAGGCCAACTTCGAGACCCAGGTCGAGGTGGTCAAGGAGGAGAAGCGCCAGCGCTACGACAACGTGCCCTACGGCGACCAGCTGGAACTGCTGCTGGCGCTGAACTTCCCGTCCGATCATCCCTACGGCCACACCACGATCGGGTCGATGACCGATCTGGACGCCGCCTCGCTGTCGGAGGTGCAGGGTTTCTACCGGCGCTGGTACCAGCCCGGTGACGCGGTGCTGACGCTGTCGGGCCCGGTCGGGGCCGACAGCGCGATCGAGCTGGTCGAGAAGCACTTCGGCCCGCTGGACTCCCAGCCCGCCCAGGCCCCTCGCCCCAGCGCTCCCCTGCCCCGGCACGAGGGGGTTCCCACCGTCACGGTGCGACGCGCCGTCCCGAGCACGATGATCCACCTGTGCTGGCGCAGCCCTGACTTCAACTCCCCCGAGCGTTTCGCCGTCGAGCAGGCCCTCGCGGTGCTGGCCTCCGGCCAGTCCAGCCGGCTGCCGAGCCTGCTGGTCCGCGACCGTGAGCTCGCCGATGCCGTCGGCTCCGGTGACTTCGGTCTCGCCCGTGGCGTCTCGATGGCCTCGCTCAGCGCCCGGGTGCGCTCGGGCCACAGCGCCGAGGAACTCTCGGAGACGATCCTCGAGCAACTCGTCCGGCTGGGCGAGCAGGGCCCCGACGAGGCCGAGCTGGCCCGGGTCAACGCCGGTTTCGACCGCGAATGGCTCACCCGCCTGGCCAGCGTCGAGTCCCGCGCCGACGAGATCAGTGGTTTCACCAGCCTGTCCGACGAACCGCACCTGGTGAACACGCTGCTGACACGCGTGCACGCGGTCACCGCCGAGCAGATCGCCGAGGCCGCCCGGACCTGGCTGGCCCCCGAGCACCGAGCCGTGCTCGTCTACGAAGCTGAGGATGCCCGATGAGTTCTGAGAACCTGCGCCCACCGGTCGACCTGGCCAGCGACTGGCGTTTCCCCCTGCCCGAGATCATCGACCTCGGCAACGGCATGAGCATCTGGGCCTACGACCTGCCCGGCCAGTACGTCATTAGCACGGAGATCGTCTTCGATCTCGCCCTGAGCGACGAGCCCGCCGGCAAGGAGGGCGTCGCCGGCCTGGCCGCGCGGTGCTGCGACGAGGGCTCGCTCGCGCATCCCGGCGAGGCACTGGCCAGGCGCATCGAGGACATCGGCGCGGTCTTCGACAGTTCGGCCGGTTCCTGGGGCACCCGGTGCGGCATCGACGTCGCGGCGCCCTACGCACTGGCCGGCATCGATCTGCTCGACGAGATCGTCCGCACCCCCGCCTACGCGGACTCCGACGTGGCCCGCCACAAGGCCCTGCGTCTGACGGAGATCGAGCAGCAGCGGGCCAACTCGGCCGCCATGGCATCGATCGGCCTGGCGCAGCAGAGCTGGGTCAGCGGCAGCCGCCAGCAGCTGCCCCGTGCCGGCACGTCCACATCGGTCCCGACGATCACGCCCGAGGACGTGCGCGCCTTCCACGACCTCTGGTGGCGGGCCGATGGGGCCACGCTCATCATCGCCGGCGCCCTGCCCGAGGGCCTTGTCGAGCATGCCGCCGAGGTCTTCGGCGCCTGGCCCGCGACCGGGGTGCACAGCAACGCGAAGGCCCCGGCACCGGCCGAGGGCCCCTGCCCCACCTACGTCGTCGACCGCCCCGAGGCGGTCGCCGCCGACATGCGGGTCGGGCTCGTCGTGCCGGGGCGGGACTGGGCGGACTGGGCGCCGATGCAGGTCGCGACGAGCGCCGTCGGCGGGCTGTTCGGCAGCCGGCTCAACATGGAGCTGCGAGAGAGACAGGGCTTCACCTACGGCGTGCAGGCCGGACTGTCCGCGAGCAGGTTCCACGGCAGTTTCTCCATCCAGGCCAGCTTCCGCACCGAGGTGACGGCGCAGGCCTTTCGCGGGGTCTTCGACCTGCTCGACCTGTCACGCCGGCCCCTGGAGAAGACCGAGGCCGAGGACGCGGTGCGCTTCATGGTGGGCATCGCTCCGCTGCGCTATGACACCGCCGATGCGATCGCCGCTCAGGCCAGCGTGCTGGCCTCGCACCGGGTCGACGTCGACTGGGTCAACGAGCTGAACCGGCAACTCGCCGCGACCAGCGCGAACCAGGCCACGTCGGCCTTCGAGGCGACGGTCGGCAAGGCGACCCACGAAGGCATGATGCGCGCCGTGCTGTGCGGCGACGCCGAGCGGCTGGTGCCCGACCTGCGCAGCTACGGCTTCCAGGTCGCGGTCATCGACCCCGTGCTCTGACCGGTCGTGGCGCCCCTCGCGCCCCGGGAGTCCGGGAGTCTGCCGATCTCCCGCACTCTGGGACCCACCGGTCAGCTGTCGAGTTTGCGGTAGGCCTCCTGGGCCTTCGACTGGGCGGTCTCCATCTGGGTCTGGTACTCCCCCAGGTCACCGTTCTTGAGGGCCTCGTCCGCCTTGCTGAAGGCCTCGTTCGCCTCCTTCAGCAGCTTCTTGGCGGCCTCCTCGTTCGTCAGCTGCTCGGTGCCTCCCGAATCGCCGGATGCCTGCTGGTCCACGTCCTCACCCGTGCTCGCACCGGCGTCACCGGCGAAGACCGAGTCGAGGGCCTCCTGCAGGGTGTCCCCGATGCCGATGTGGGTGCCGAACCGGACGACGACGAACCGCAGCACCGGATAGGTGCCGGCCGACGAACCGGACGCAGCCGACTTGCGCTGGGTGTAGATCGGTTCGACGTAGATGAGGCCATTGCCCAGCGGCAGCGTCAGCAGATTTCCGTAGAGCGCGTCGGCCGAGCTGTCAGAGCCCTGGCCGATGAACGGCAGCAGCTTGTCGGCCACCTGCTGGTCGGAGACGATCGCGTTGTAGGTCTGGTTCGGCCCCGGCACCTGGGCGGTGTCGGAGAGTTTCAGCACCCGGATCTTGCCGTACTCCGAACTCGACGCATCGGCCACGACCGACATGTAGGCCGCCATGTTCTCGCGGTTCTTCGGCACGTAGACGGCCGTCTGACTGAAGATCGGGGAGTCGTCGCCGGGCCACTTGATCGACAGGTAGTAGGGCGGCTCGTAGGCGCCGCTGGAGTCCCGCGGGTCGGCCGGGACCTCCCACAGATCCGACTGGTTGTACCAGCTGTCGGGGTTCTGCATGTGGTAGCGGCCCAGCACCTGA
Organism: Propionibacterium australiense; assembly: GCF_003666605.1. Taxonomy (GTDB): domain Bacteria; phylum Actinomycetota; class Actinomycetes; order Propionibacteriales; family Propionibacteriaceae; genus Propionibacterium; species Propionibacterium australiense. Next base: position 337,453 of record NZ_RCIV01000002.1, read on the forward strand.
CGCTGCACCTTGAACAGGTCCTGCGGGTAGCGCAGATGACTCATCAGGTCCTCGGAGATCTCGCCGCGGTCCTTGAGCAGGCCCGGGTAGACCTTCATCCAGGTCTGCAGCAGCGGATCGTCGGTGTCCCAGGCGTAGAGGTCGACGGTGCCGTCGTAGGCGTCCACGACCGCCTTGACCGAGTTGCGCATGTAGTTGATCTGCGTGTCCTCACCGGCGTTCTGGCGTGCCGAGTCCGAGATGGTCTCCTGCAGGTTGACGTGCTGGGAATTCGGGTAGTCGGCGCTCGTCGTGTAGGCGTCGACGATCCACACGACACGCCCGTCGACGACCGCCGGGTACGGATCCTGGTCGACGGTCAGCCACGGGGCGACCTCGCCGATGCGCTCACGCGGGGTGCGGTTGTACAGGATGCGCGATGCGGAGTTGACATTGCTCGACAGCAGCAGGTTCAGGTCGGCGAACTTCGTGGCGTACATGGCGCGTGTCACGTAGTTGCCGATGGCCACGCCTCCGGCGCCGGTGTACGTGTAGTGCTGCTCACCGCCGGACTCGGCGCCGCCGGGGGTGTCCAGCTCGATGGGGGTGGCGCCCTCCTCGTTGCCCGCGACGACCCACTGGCTCTGGGCCTCGCCGTAGTAGATGCGGGACTCGTCGATGTCCAGCTCGCCCTGGGGCGGGATGTCGCCCTCGATCCACACCGGCTCGCCGTTGGAGGAGCTGCGGTTGCCGTAGGAGGCGACCACGCCGTAGCCGTGCGTGTAGACGGTGTGCGTGTTGATCCAGCTCTGGTCGGGCAGGCCGGCGATGTTCATCTCGCGGGCGGCGATGATCGTGTCGGTCGTCTCACCGTCGACCTCGTAGCGGTCGACGTCGAGGACCGAGGGGAACTGGTAGTAGCCACGCACCTGCTGCAGCTGCTCGTAGGTCTCGCCGATGAGCGCCGGGTCCATGAGGCGGATGCCCGGCAGCGCCTCGGCGTCGGACCTGAGCTGGCCGGCGCTGACATTGGTCTCGGCGGAGTAGTCCGAGATCGTCACGTCCTCGATGTCGTAGGCCGCTCTGGTCGCCTCGATCTGACGTTCGATGTAGCTGCGCTCCTGGTTGACCTCGCTGGGGCGCACGGTGAACTGCTGGATCGCGACCGGGTACAGCCCCTGGATGATGAGGCTCGAGACGATCATGAGGATGATCGCGGTGCCGGGCACACGCCACAGCTTGAGCCTGACGTTGGCGAAGAACATGAGCGCGCAGATCCACGCGATGATCGCGATGATGAGGCGTGCCGTGATGCGCGCGTGGTCGTCGGTGTAGCCGATGCCGGTGAACAGGGCGTCGTTGTCGCTCACCGCGAACTCGTAGCGGGACAGCAGGCGCTGGAACCCGTAGACGACCATGATGAGGCCGAACATCACCGACAGGTGCACCTGGGCAGCCGCGTTGAACGGGTTCTTCAGCTCGACAGTCGGCGGGTGGACGCCTTCCTCGTCGGTGGTCTGCGGGCGCACCGCTATCGGGGAGACGTACAGCGATCCGGTGATGACATGGACGGCTGCCGCGGCGATCGTTCCGATGATCAGGGCGGCCATCAGCACCGAGACGATGTACTGCAGGAAGGGCAGCGTGAAGACGTAGAAGGAGACGTCCTTGCCGAAATAGGCGTCGGCCTGACCGAAGGGCGTGCGGTTGATGAACGCCAGGGTCTCGTCGATGTGGGTCACGGCCAGCGAGCCGCCGCCGATCGCGATGACGAGCGAGGGGAGAACGGTGATCACCGCGGTGCGCCGGGCCAGCGCCGAGCGGTAGTGGTCGAGCGTGGGCGAGTCACTGACGGTGCGCTGGGGCCGGTTGCGCCATGCGAGGACCATGCTGAGCGCACAGGCACCCCCCAGCAGCAGGCCCTGTCCAACGGCCAGGGCGGCACCGGTGAGCAGGCGGGTCGTGAAGACCTGGCCGAAATGCAGATTGCGGTACCACATCCAGTCGGTGACGAACTCGCTGACGATCCACCACACGACGATGACCGCCACGAGGATGACGAGGGTCATGCCCAGCGCCGTGTGACGTCTGGGCGCCTTCTTGGTCTGCGCTGCGGTGCTCATGCCTGATCAGTGTCCTCCCACTCGAAGGTGCGCACGAGTGCGCTGGACAGGGCCGGCACGAGGTGGTCGCCGGCCAGGAGTTCATCGGGATGGCTGGCCAGTCTGGCCACGCCGTAGGTGGTGCCGTCGCGCAGGGCGCCCATGACGACACGGATGTCCTCGCGCGAGGGATGGGAGGCCACGAAGTCGGCGGCCTCATCGGGATCATCGGGGATCTCGGCCTCGACCCCGGCGGGAAGGAAGGAGCGCTCGGTGCACACCGCACAGCCCGTCACCGTGTCCGGCCAGGCGACGGCGGCCAGCCCGGCCAGGACGTCCTGGCCGGGGTGGAAGTCGTCCTGCTCGATCGAGGACAGCTGATCGGGTGCGGTCACCGTGAGCTGACCTGCCAGGGAGGGCTCGACCTGGAGCAGCTGGGCGGTCGGCGCCAACGCGAACAGCCGGGCCGGCTGGTCCCAGCCGGAGGCGCCCACGTAGCGTTCGATCTCGATGAGGGCGGCGGCCAGCGGCTCCTGGGCCGGTGTCGGGTCGCCGGCCCGCTGCCGATCCCGGGGCTGCGAACTCATAGGACTCCTCTGCCGTGTCTGCTCATGAGGGGGCTCCGACGATGGCTGCCCTAGCATCGCGGGACCGCCTCGGCGCGGCCCTGTGACAGGGCGTCGAGGGACGAGACCGCATCGGACAGCCTCGAGACCCTGACGAGTTCCATGTTCGTCCCGACATCGGTCACCTCGGAGCAGTTGGCCGCCGGGACGAGGAAGACCTGGGCACCGTCTCGCTCGGCGCCGCGCATCCTCTCGGAGATCCCGGAGACGGCCCCGACCGTGCCGTTGGGCTCGATGGTGCCGGTTCCCGCCACGACACGCGAGTTCATGAGATCCTCACTGCGCAACTTGTCGTAGATGGCCAGGGACAGGACGAGACCGGAGCTCTCGTCGGCGACCTCGGGGACGTTGAACTCGACCTGCGGCTCGTAACGGTACCCGGGACGCATCGTGACCCCCACTCGAGGCACGGATCGATCCGTGGAACTCGCCTGCGTGATGACCGAGACGGTCATCGACGAGCCGCCGCGCACGATGCCGAAATCGGCGGTGGCGCCGACGGCGAGCGAACGAATGATGCCGTTGACCTCATCGGCGGTCCGTACGGCGGTGTCGTTGACGGTCTCGATGATGTCACCGGTCTGCAGCAGCTCGTAGGACGGGCCCCCGGTGGAGACCGAGTCGATGACCGGGTTCTCCTGCACCGGTATCCCGGCTGCGCTCAGGGCCGCGACCGTGGCGCTCTCCTGGGCCACGCTGCGCTCCATGACCTCGTCGCCGGCCAGGTCCGAGGCGCTGCGGCCGACCGGGTAGGCCCAGTCACGCGGCACGACGTCGCGAACATCGCGCGCATAGGACAGGAGAGCCGCCGGCAGGGTCAGTGTCGCATTGGAGGATGTGACCGACACCGAGGTGAGCAGCAGGCTCCCCGTCGTGTCGGTGGTCTCGGCGCCGATGATCGTGATCTCGTCGGTGCCGTCGAGACTGCCGAGCACGTCGTTCGTCACCCCGGAGTCCCACGCGACGTAGGGAACCGGGGTGAGCGCGATGACGCCCGAGAGGACGATGAGGACCAAGGCAGCGACGACCGCCGTCCAGGCCTGACGCGTCATAGCTGCCCTCCCCTGCGTGTCGTCACCGCAACGGCTGTGCCCATTCCCTGGCAGTCTACCCATCGATCAGGGCCTCACCAGGGACGCCGCCCGGTCTGGGAGGAATCCCCCACCGGGGGCTGGGGTCCGCTCCTGAGCATTGATCGGGCGCGCTTGAATGGATGTGCACGCAGCGGTCCGGCAGACCGCGCCGCATCACGAGGAGCCCTGCCATGCGCGATGACAACACCAGCCGTTCTCCCGGTGAACCGGGCGAGGACCCGCTCAGTGAACTGCTGCGCCAGCTCGGCATCAACCTGCCCGAGGGCGGGATGAACCTGGGCGCCATGATGGGACAGCTGCAGTCGATGATGACCCAGGCGCAGGCAGCATCCGACTCGGCGACGGGGATCGACTGGACGATGGCCCGTCAGACCGCCCGGCAGGTCGCCGCATCGCTCGGCCCGGACCCCGTCCCCTCCCAGACCCAGCGCACACAGCTGGCGGATTCGCACCGTCTGGCCGAGTCATGGCTCGATCCGGTTGTCTCCTTCGAGGCCTGCCCGGCCCCGGCGCAGGCATGGAGCCGGGCCCAGTGGGTCGAGGACACGATGGACTCCTGGCGTGCGATCGTCGAGCCCGTCGTCACATCGATTGCCGAGGCCATGAGTTCGGGCCTGGGCGGCGAAGCAGCCGCCGAGATACCCGAGATGGCCCAGCTGACCGGCATGCTCGCCCCTGTCATGCGCATGGCGGCGGGCCAGATGTACACCTCGCAGCTGGCCAGGGCCATCGGCGAGATCTCCACCGAGGTGATGAGCGGGGCCGAACTCGGCCTGCAGCTGCTGTCGACCCCGCGCGTGGTCCTGCTGCCCGCCAATGCGGAGGCCTTCGTCAAGGGCCTGGGTCTGCCCGGCGAGGACACGCTCATGTACGTCGTCGTCCGCGAAGCGGCCCGCCAGCGGCTGTTCTCGTCCGTGCGTTGGCTGGGCCCGCAGATGCTGGCGCTCATCGAGCACTACGCCCGCGAGATCACGATCGACACGAGAGCCATCAGCGACACCATCGACATCGGCGACGTCTCCGAGATGACCCCGGGCCGGCTCGCCGAGATCTCCGAGCAGCTGCAGGGCAGGCTCTTCAAGCCCACCCGCACCCCGGAGCAGGAGGACATCCTGGCGCGGCTGGAGACGTTGCTCGCACTCGTCGAGGGCTGGGTCGACGCGGTGGCCCACGAGGCCTGCGGACGCTGGCTGACCCACGAAGCGGCCCTGCTCGAGGCCGTGCGACGCCGCCGCGCAACGAACGGACCGACCGAGAAGATCACCAGCGCGCTGCTCGGCCTGCAGCTGCGTCCCAGGCTGGTACGAGAGAGCGCCCGTTTCTGGCAGGTCGTGCTCGCCGACCGCGGCGTTGCCGGCCGCGATCACCTGTGGAGCCATCCCGATCTCATGCCGTCGGCCTCCGACATCGAGGACCCGATCGGTTTCGTCCAGGGCGAGCCCCGTCACGAGGAGACCGGCGCCGACTGGGATCTCGAGCTGACCAGGCTGCTGGAGCAGACCGATCCGGGAGACGACGGGGACCGCTCCCCCGGCGATCCCGACGAGGACACGGGGTCCTCGCCCGGCTGAGCGCCCCGTCCCGGGCAGTTCCTTGACGGTTCGGTCAGGCGTCGCGGCGGGCGGCGGCACCGGCATCCCAGCCCTCGAGGAAACCATTCGCCCTCTCGACGAGTTCGTAACGGCGCTCGATGCGACGGAAGTCCGGCCCGTGATCGGCGTGCACAAGGTGGGCGAGTTCATGAACGAGGACTGCGTCGATGACCCAGTCGGGCATGGCGCGCATCCTGTCCGAGAGCCTGATCGTGCGACTGGCGGACGTGCACGAGCCCCAGCGTGTCCGCTGGTTCGAGACCCATCGGACACTGACGGGCTCGGGGGCCTCGGGGACGTATGCCCGGCGGACCCGGGCGGCCCTGGCCATGAGCCCGGCATCCCCTGTCGCACCCGCCCGCCGCTGCTCGCGTGCGGCGACACGCCCGACCATCTCACGGACCCAGCGCCTCTCCTCAGTCTCGCTCATCGCCGCGGGGATCATGACGACGACCTGACGACCCTCACGACGAACGGCCACGCTGCGGCGGCGCCGCGTACTGCGCCGTACGACGACCCGATCGACCCCGGCCGGCAGCACGAGATCGTGCGGGGCCGGAACGACCACGTCCGTGCTGCCCCGCCGGATCGTCCGCCCCGTGCGTTCGCCGCTGCTCACCCGCACCAGCCTAGTCATCGTCGAGCAGAGCCCCAGCCGGCGATCCCGCCCATGCGCGGACGAGATGCCGGGGCCGGCTTGACGCTCACGAGAACGGCCCGGTATGGTTCTCGCGAACCCCCGGTTCGACGTTCTCTCTGCAGGGGAAGGCAGATGAGGAGTCGCCGGGGGTTTCCTCTGCGCCCGCACGTGACAGGCTCTGATGACTCGCGGGGAGCACGGACGCCAGGCCCGCAGCCGGCCGTGCCCGGCGAGTGTTCGGGGACCCGGCGGGGAAGGGGCACCCTCGTCAACCGACAGCGAGGACGAGAGCGCCCGGCCCCGATGGAACCGCGACCCCGGTGATGAGTCACGGCCGGACACCCCTCGACCCGAGCGGTCACGGCGAGTGCGCCCGGTACGAGCCACGAGGGCGCCGCGCCGTCAGCGGGAGCCGCCCTGGAACGCACACCTCGGGCAGGTCTGCCGGTTGGCACGAATCAGCCCTCGGTGAAATCACCGAGACCCGGGCAATCCCGCGACCTTCCCTGACTAGGGTTCTGCACGCCTGGTTCGCTCCCAGGCTGTGACTACAGTTGTGGTCGCACGCCGGCCTCCGACGCTCAGCCTGGAGCTGGCCGGCGCGAACAACCAACGAGGAGGAAATATGGCAGACGAGACCTACGAGGGCGAGTACTACTGCGTCAAATGCAAGGAGAAGCGTCACGCCCGGGGTACGGTCGTCGTGAATGACAAGGGCACTCGCATGGCCAAGGCCAAGTGCCCCGAGTGCGGCACCAATCTGAACCGCATCCTCGGCAAGGCCTGAGTCTTCCGCCTGGTCCTGCACCGGGCATGATGAAGGGGCCGGCGCACGCAATGGTTGCGCCGGCCCCTTCATCATGCCCGGGCCCCGTCGGGCCCGGTGTTGTCCAACGCACCCGAGGTGTTGTCCGAACCGCCAGAGGTGTTGTCCGTTGTTCGCACACTATGGACATCGGCCCGTCCTCGGGCCACGCTATGGGCATGCCCACCACCCCCGGTCACCGCAACGAGGCGGTCCCGCAGAGGCAGCCGGGCCTGACGCCCCGAAGCCGTCGCGTGCCGCCCATGACGCTTCGTCTCGACGCCGACATCGTCCGCGTCTGCGCCAACTCGTACCAGCTGTACGGCCCTGGACGAGGTTGCATCGAGATCTCGGGACGGTTCACCGAACGCCTCGCCCAGGCACTGCGCAGGCTCGACGGTGACTGCACCCTCGACGACGCCTGCTGCTGTCTGCACCCCGACGAGCAGAAGATGTTCGAGGAGCTGTTGAGACGACTGCTGGTGTTCGGGATGATCCACAAGCAGGCGTACCGGCCCGGTGCAGCCCGGATCGGAGTCGTCGGCGAAGGCGTGTGCGCCGAGCGCATCAGGCACACCCTGGCGACGACGAACCGGGTCCAGGGCTTCACCGAGCCACTGCCGCCGCGCAGCGGCCTGGACGAACGAGGTACCCGGCAGGGGCCTGCACCGCGCATCGACAGGCTCAAGCACTGGATGAGCATCGACGACGCACGGCTCGACCTCGTCCTCATCGCGGTCTCCAGGCCCGCACCCGATCCGGCCATGTCGTGGCAGCTGAGCCGTCTGGGCATCCCGCACCTGATCGTCAGCGCCCACCACCGTGACGCCACTGTCGGGCCGCTGGTGAAGCCGGGCACCACGAGTTGCGCCTTCTGCGCAGCCGGACCCGCCGTCAACCGTGACCTGCGTTCCGTCGACGAGCCGGCATCCCCTGCTCCTGTCGTGCTCGACTGGGTGGCTGCGATCACCCGGTCGGTGAGCGCCGCCTACCTCGACGGCGGAACCATCAGCCCCACGGTGGAGTTCAGCGGCGGCTTCTGGCCCAGCAGGGCCCCGCAAGCGGGTTGCCCGGTCTGTGCTCCCGGCCATGGCGAGCTGCCCCCGACCGACGACAGCCGGGCCGGGCAGCACGCAGCGGCGTCCTAGTCGTCCGCCGGCAAGGAGGCGAGCACCTCGTCCACGTCAGCTCCCCCGAGGATGGCGAGCACGTCCTTCCCGTAACGCCTGGCCTTGGCGCGCCCGACACCACGGATCTCGAGCAGATCGTGCTCGCTGCGCGGCGCGTACTGGGCCATCGCCATGAGCGTCGCATCGGTGAAGACGACGAACGCCGGCACCGACTGGCGCTTGGCCACACCCAGACGCCAGGCCTTGAGACGCTCGAACAGATCCTCGTCGAAGGGCACCTCGCACTCTGCGTGGTGACCGAGCTTCATCTCGACGGCCTCGCTCAGTGCCCTGCCGCAGACCATGCAGGGGACGACCCGGCGGCGGCGTCGGGGGCCGGCCGCCGCGGCGGCACCGGAGTCCCCTGCGGCGGGGCCGACCAGCCCGCCGAGAAAACGCGAGGCCCGCCTGCGGCCGCCGTGCCCGGCCGTGCCTGCCGCCCAGCTCAGTCGCAACTCACGCCGGGCTCGGGTGAGGCCGACGTAGAAGAGCCGACGTTCCTCAGCGATCTCCCGCGTGGCCCTGGCCAGGGAGAAGGGCAGGAGCCCCTCCTGCACGCCGATGAGCGCGACAACGTCCCACTCCAGCCCCTTGGCCGAGTGCAGGGTCGACAGGGTGACACCGTCGGCCACCGGGACCTGCTGGTCGGCGGCACGTTGTTCCAGGGCTGCCACGGCCTGCCCCAACAACGCAGCGCCCTGCTCGCTGAGATCGCTCACCAGGTCGTGCAGCGCCTGCCAGGACTCCCAGCGTTCCCGAACGCGCCCCTGCCCGGCCGGCGGTTCCGGCGTCCAGCCGAGAGCGCCCAGCACCTGATCGGCCGCATCGACCGCCGGCGCTCCCGGCTCGGACTCGGCGGCGGCGTGCAGCCTGGCGAGTGCGGCACGGACCTCGGCACGATCGTAGAAGCGCTCGGCGCCCCGCACCTGGTACGGGATGCGGGCCTGGGTCAGTGCGGCCTCGACGACCGGTGACTGCGCGTTGACGCGGTACAGGACCGCCATCTGTGACCAGGGCGTGCCGCTGCGGTGCCGTTCGGCGAGCCATGCCGACAGGGCCGAGGCCTCCTCGTCCTGGTCGGGGCTCTGCGCGGTCACGATGGCGGGCCCATCGGGCCGCGTCGGACGCAGCACGACGCCTTGACCGACCGCGGCCCGCTGGGGCGGGTGCAGCAGATCGTTGGCTGCCCGGACGATCTGCGGCGTCGAACGGTAGTTGCGGTCCAGGTGCAGCACCGTGGCACCGGGGAACTCCCTGGCGAAACGGGTGAGGAAGCGCGAGTCGGCTCCGGCGAACGAGTGGATGGCCTGGTCGGGGTCGCCGACCACGCAGATGTCGTGACGATCGCCGAGCCACTGGGTGAGCAGGGTGTGCTGCAGTGGGCTGACGTCCTGGTACTCATCGACGACGAAGTGCTGGTAGGCGGAGCGGAACTCCTGGGCCACCTCGGGGTGCTCGTGCATGAGGGCGACGGCGCACAGCAGGATGTCGTCGTAGTCCATGACGCCACGACGGGCCTTCACGCGCTCGTACTCGGCCGCCACCCGGCCGACGGCCTGCGGGTCCGCCCCGGCGACGGTGCGGCCGGACCTGGTGGCCAGCACCGCATAGTTGACCGGCAGCACATTGGTTGACTTGGCCCAGCTGATCTCGCCCGCCAGGTCGCGGATGAGGGCGGTGTCGCTGCCGAGCTGCTCGCGGGAGGCGGCCTCGGCGACCAGGCCGAAGGTGGAGCCCGCGATCTCGGGCAGTTCGGTGCCCGTCACGCGCGGCCAGAAGTAACGGATCTGGCGCAGGGCCGCCGAGTGAAAGGTGCGCGCCTGGACGCGCGGCGCACCGAGAAGGCGGAGCCTGGCCCTCATCTCGCCGGCAGCGCGCGTGGTGAAGGTGACGGCCAGGATCGCGGAGGCCTTCTGCTGGCCGGTGAGCACGGCGTGCACGATCCGGTGCGTGATGGCGCGTGTCTTGCCGGTACCGGCGCCCGCGATGACGGCGACCGGCCCGCCGATGGTCGTGGCGACCTGCCGCTGCTCGGGGTCGAGCCCGCCCAGGACGGACTCGTCGAGTTCGGCGGACGAGGACGCGCTGTCGAACGGCTGGCCAGTCATGGAGGCAACCTTAGGACCGGCCACCGGCACTTTTGCGCGCCACCCGGCAGCGGCCCGGCCAATCGCCGGGATGGTCCACGGCACGAGATGTCGGCGGCCCTGCCTAAGGTGATGGGCATGACGAACTGGCGATCACCGGCTGGGCAGGGCGGGGCCGCCGTCATCGGCTGCCACAGCTGGACCGAGCTCTGTGCCCGGGCGGGTGAGTTCCTCGCCGCCCATGCCACTGATCCCTTCACCGTGCCCGTACTCGTCGCCCCCAGTGCGGCACACAGCCGCAGCATCAGGCAGACCGTCGCAGCGGCCCCCGGCGGACCGGGTGTCTTCGCCGGCGTCGACACCCCCTCCATGGGCGGGCTGCGGGCGCGCCTCGAACGTGACCTGCTCGGCCACGACACCGAGACCGATCCCTGGCGTTCGGCCGGCCTGGCCATCCAGGTCGCCTCCCTCATGCGGGAGTGCTCGACCGAACCATGGTTCGCGCTCGTCCAGCGCCACATCGAGGGTCACCCGGCCCGCGGGGAGGCGCCCCGGCCGGCGCCGGGACGCCTCATCGCCACGGCCGAGGGTTACGCCGGGCTGGTCAGGAACTACTGCCGCCACCGCCCCGCCATGCTCCGGGCCTGGTCGCAGGGCTCGCTGGTGGATCCGGCCGGGGACCGGCTGCCCGAACACGACCAGTGGCAGGCCCTGCTGTGGCAGCGGCTGGCCGCCTCACTGGACTGGCCCCACCCCGGGCTGCGCCACGAGCAGCTCTGCGCTGCGATACAGCGGGCCCGGCCTGACGCGCTGCCCCCTGCGCTGGGGGTGGCCTGTCTCGACGTGCCCTGCGAGACCGACGTCGAACTGCTCACCGCACTGGCAGGGCGGCTTCCGGTCAGTGTCTGGCAGCTGGGCTCCCCGGACTGGGCGGCCGCCGACTCCAAGGGTTCCCCGCTGCGCGAACGCTATGGTTCGGCCCGCCGCCTCAGCTGGCAACGCTGGATCGGCACCACGGCGGCCATCACCGCCCCGGCCGAACCGGACCCGGGGCCTTCGACCATGCTGGGCCGGCTCCAGCACCACGTGCGCATCGGCCGTCCTGTCGGCGAGCTGGTCGAGGCCGATGGCTCGGTGAGCATTCACGCAAGTCACGGCCCCGACCGGCAGGTCGAGGTACTGCGCGAGGCGCTGTGTGACGCCTTCGACCGCGACCCGGCGCTGCAACCTCGCGATGTCATCGTGCTGTGCACCGACCTGCCCGCCTACGCGCCGTTGCTCGAAGCGGCCCTCGGCCCCGTCGACACCCCCGGGCAGCACCCCGGCCACGACCTGCGGGCACGAGTGGCCGGCTCCGCCACCGAACGACCGAACCAGGTGCTCACCGTCCTGCTGACCCTGCTCGCCCTGCCGTCCGCACGCGCCACGAGCGCCGAACTGCTCGCACTGGCCTCGCTCAGTCCCGTCGCCCGCGCCTTCGGTTTCGACGCCGAGGCCCTGGACCGGATCGGGCAGCTCGTCGAGCGCTCGCAGATCCGCTGGGGCGTCGATTCCCGCCACCGTGCCGCTCACGGGCTGTCCGGTGTCCGGCAGGGCACCTGGATCACCGGCATCGACCGGCTGCTCGCCGGCCTCGTCATGGCGGACGACCCGCTCACCAGACTCAACACCGTCGTCCCCGTCGATCACCTCAGCGGCTCCGACGCAGAGCTCATCGGCTCGATGGCCGAGCTGGTCTCGCGCGTCCGCATGCACCTGCTGCGGTTCGACGAACCCGCCGACATCGTCACCTGGCGAACGCGTCTGCTCGAGGCGGCCACGGACCTGGCGGGCAACGGCCCGGATGACCAGTGGATGCTCAACCATCTCAGCAGCGCCCTGTTCGAGCTGTCGTGCGCGGCAGGAGCCGGTTCCCTGCTCGACGCCGGTGACGTGGCCGCGGCACTGCGCCACCTCGTGAGACCCCAACGCGGCCGTGCGGACTTCGGTGCTGGATCGATGACGATCTGCGGTCTCGGCGATGCGCAGGGCATCGACCACGAGGTGGTGGCCATCCTCGGTCTGGACGACGCCCATTTCCCGCCCCGCACCACATCGGCAGGAGGTGATCTGCTCGCCCGGGCCGGGATCCTCGCCCAGGACACCGCCGCTGCCGCCCGGCAGCAGTTGCTCGACGCCGTCCTGAGCGCCGGCAAGCGACTCATCGTCGTCGGCGCCGGGGCCGACCCGTGTACCGGGGAGATGCTGCCGCAGCCGGTCGTCATGTCCGACCTCATCGCGGCCTGCACCGGCCAGGAAGCCGGTGAACCGTGGAGGCAGGCCCACGCGCCGGACGCGGGCCGGGCACCGAGCCTGATCCATGTGCACCCCTTGCAGCCCTACGCCGCGGCCAACTTCGATCCCGACCGGGCCGGCGGCGCCTTCAGTTTCGACGCGGCCGCGCTCGCCGGGGCCCGCGCCGCGGCAGAGCACCCCAGCGCACGCCGGCAGGAACCCGTCTGGACGATCACCGGCGCGCCCCCGGGCGAGGAGGCACACGTGGTCGGCGTCGACGAGCTGGTCTCCTTCTTCCAGGACCCGATCCGGGCCTGGGTCCTGCACAGCTTCGGTTTCCTGCCCGGGGCCGAGGCCGACCAGGCGCCCACCGACCTGCCGATCACCCTGGACGGCCTCGAGAGCTGGGCCGTCGACGAGTCCATCACGACGGCGCTCATCGCCGGCCAGTCCCCCACGGCCGCCCTGGACGCAGCGCTGCTCGGGGGCCGGGTCCCCCCGGGCCGGCTCGGCACCACGCTGCTCGGGGAGCGCCGTGCCGCCCTTGAGGCCTACGCCACGACGGTCCGCGCACAGCTCACCGCGCCGGCCGAGCACGACGTGGCGTGGCAGGAGGGGCACTGGTCGGTCTCCGGCACCATCAGCTCCTACGCCGGCAGACTCGTGCACCACCGCTACGCTCGTCTGCGGGGCAGGCATCTCGCCGCCGCCTGGGTCGAACTCGTCTGCGCAACCGCGGCGGGCGCCGACGTCGACGAGGCCCTCGTCATCGGCAGGAACGACTGCTTCAGACTCGCCGCACCGAGCCCCGCGGCCGCGCAGTCGCTGCTGTCCCAGATGTGCCGCCTGCGGCGCACCGGACTCAGCCGGTTCCTGCCCATGCCGCCCGACACCTGCCTGAGCCACGCCCGGCGCGCGAGCCGCAACCAGCGCAGCGCCGCATCCTTCCTGCCACGCGACTACGCCCGTGAGGTCGGCTTCTCCCCCGTGCTGCAGTGGGTGGGCGCCTCCTGGCGCGACATCGAGGCCATCGATTCCGAACCGGAGGATCCCCTGACCACCTCCCCCAGCCGTTTCGTCAACCTGAGCCGCTGGTTCTACGGTCCCCTCGTCGGCGCCCTGAGCCCGTGGAATCCGGGGGCGCATCATGACTGATCTGTTCACGCCCGGCCCCGGCTCGGTCTTCGATCCCACCGCCGACCTGCCCGAGGGCACCACGGTCCTCGAGGCCAGCGCAGGCACCGGCAAGACCTACACCATCGCCGCCGCGGCCACACGATTCATCGCCCTGGGCCAGGGCCGCATCGACCGCACCATGCTCGTCACCTTCGCCCGCTCGGCATCCCTCGAACTGCGCTCCCGGGTCCATGAGCGGCTGCAGTCGAGCATGCGCGTTCTCGGCCAGGCCATGACCGGCCGCGGACCGCAGGACGTCGATCCGGTCGACGCCCAGCTGTGCACGGGCTCGGCCGATGAGCTGGCCCGGCGGCACGCGAATCTGCGGCAGGCGCTCGCCGACTTCGACCGGGTCGTCATCGCGACGACGCACGAGTTCTGCGCACGCCTGCTGGGCGAGCTGGGCACACTCGTCGACCACGACACCACCATGTGTTTCGTCAGCGACATGACAGCCGTCCGGTCCCAGGTCATCGACGACGCCTATCTGGCGCGCGCCGCCACCGGCAGCACGAGCCTCGGACACGAGCAGGCACGCGTCATCGGCGCGGCGGCACTGGCCCACCCCGCGCTGCCGCTCCTGCCGGGGCCGGGCTGCTCCGGCGACGAGCAGGAACGTCTTGACTTCGCCACCGAGGTCCGTGCGCGCATGGCCCGCCGCCGACGTGCGATGGGCATCTACGGTTTCGCCGACATGATCGAGCGAATCGACGAAGCCCTCGCCGACCCGTGCACCGGCGAACTGGCCGCGCAGACACTCGCCGCACGGTTCGACCTGGTGATGGTCGACGAGTTCCAGGACACCGACCCGCTGCAATGGCGCATCCTCGAACGGGCCTTCCACCACCGCACGCGCCTGGTCGTCATCGGCGACCCCAAGCAGTCGATCTACGGCTTCCGCGGCGCCGATCTGCAGGCCTACCTGGATGCCCGGTCCTGCGCCGACCAGTGCTTCACGCTCGGCCGCAACCACCGCAGCGACGCGTGCGTGGTCGACGGCATCGCACAGCTCTTCGGCCGGTCATCGCTGGGCGGCCCGGGCCAGACGATCTGCCTGACGCCGGTCACGAGCTCCCACGAGCAGTGCCGGGTCTGGCTCGACGACGCCGTCAACGCACCGGGGGTGCACGTGCGGGCCATCGCCCCCGACCAGGAGCTGCCGGCTGCCGAGGCCCGCAAGGCTGTCGTGGCCGACCTGGTGCGCGAGTTCGTCGCCCTGCTCGCCCGCGGCCGGATCGACGACGGCGGGACGATCCGCAACCTGCGTGCCGCCGATCTCGCGGTCCTGGTGCGCAGCAGAAGGGCCGGTGACCAGGTGCGGCGAGCCCTCACCCGGGCCGGGATCCCCGCGGTCTTCACCGGCGGTGAGACCATTTTCGGTTCCGAGGCAGCCAGGGCCTGGCTCTGCCTGCTCGACGCCATGTGCGATCCGCGGCCTCAGCTGCTGTTCGAGCTGTCCCTGACCGAACTGATCGGCTGGACCCCGGGACGTCTGGCCCGGGCCAGCGACGAGGCCCGCAACCAGCTGCTCGTCCTGGTCACCTCGCTGCGCGAGACCATGGACCGGACCGGCCCCACCGGTGTCCTGGAGCGACTGTGCGTCCAGCAGGACGGCGGGCGGCCCGGTCTCATGGCACGGCTGCTGAGCGATGACCGGGACGGCGAACGTGCCTACACCGACCTGCGTCACGTCACCGAGTTGCTCGAGTACGAGCGCCGGCGCTCAGGCCGGGACCTGGTGGGCCTGCGCGACTGGCTGGCCGGCTCGATCCGCGAGAGCGCCGAGCGGGCGGACGACGACGCGGTCCGTCGCCTCGAGACGGACCACTGTGCCGTCTCGATCATGACGATCCACCGGGCCAAGGGCCTTCAGTTCCCGGTGGTGGCGCTGCCCGACATGGCGAACAAGTACATCGGCGGCGAGGCCGCCGACCGGCTCGGCCGCAGCCTCGTCCACGCCGGTGGCGTACTCAGCCTCGACCTGTTCGGGGACCGGTCCCCCGAACGCCACCGGGCGAAGATCGCCGAGGAACAGGCTGAGGACCTGCGGCTGCTGTACGTCGCGGCGACGCGCGCCCAGAGCCGGCTCATCGCATGGTGGACCCGCACGAGGCACAACACATCCCGATCCGCCCTGCACCGGCTGCTGATGAATCCCCACGATCGCATCGAGCTCAGCTCCTCCTGTCCCGTCGGCACCGATGTCGTGGCGTCCTGCGCCGGCCGTGAGCTCGTGCGACTCACGCCCGTGCCCCGCCTCGCGGGGGCACCCGAGGCCCCGCTGCCGCCGACCGGTTCGCCCCGGCTCGCCGGGCGGGTCCTCACCAGCACCATCGACCACTCCTGGTCGCGTACCTCCTATTCGAGTCTCGTGGCCGGCATCCACGGCGCACCCGGCGGCCCGATCGGCCTCGACGAGCACGGCACCGACGACGAGCCCCAGCTCGAGGGGCGTCCAGCCGCACAGGCCGACGGCCCGGGGGCCGCCGGCGACGCCACGCCCCTGTCGGAGTTGCCCGGCGGCACCCAGTTCGGTTCACTGGTGCACTCGATCCTCGAGAGCGTCGACCCGGCAGGCCCGGACCTCGCCGAGCGCACCACGGCGGCGACCCGCCGGATGCTCACCCAATGGCCGGTGTCCGGGGTCCCCGCCGAGCAGCTGTCGCTGGGGCTGCAGGCAGTCATGGACACGCCGCTGGGCGAACTCACCGGCGGCGCGAGCCTGCGCCACATCGGGGCAGCGAACCGGCTGGCCGAGCTGAGCTTCGACCTGCCCCTCGGATCGGCGAATGGCTCCCGCGAGCTCGGGGCGATCGCCGAGCTGTGGGGCGACCGCTCCCTCGTCCCTGCCGATGACCCGCTGGTCGGCTACGGCCAGGTACTGGCGGACAGCGGAGCCGCCCGCACGGTCCTGCGCGGTTTCCTCACCGGCTCGATCGACGCCGTGCTACGCCTGCCATCCGCCGGCGTGAGCACCGAACCGGGACAACCGGTCGCAAGCGCAACGGCGCGTTACGTCGTCATCGACTACAAGACGAACCGGGTCCCCACGCTCCCCCACGCCACGCTCGGACCTCACGCCTACACTCCGGCCGCCATGACGAGAGCGATGATCGAGGCCCACTACCCGCTGCAGGCGCTGCTGTACTGCGTGGGCCTGCACCGGTACCTGGGCTGGCGCCTGCCCGGCTACGATCCGGTGCACCATCTCGCCGGAGTCGGCTACCTCTTCCTGCGGGGCATGTCCGGCCCCGAGGGCCCGGCCGACGCCGCCATGCCGCCGGGGGTCTTCACCTGGCACCCACGCGCCGAGCTGATCGAGGCCGTCTCCGGGCTCCTCGCCGGCGGCCACCACGCCGAGGGCGGTGCCGCATGAGCGTGATCGACGGCCGGGTCGTCTCGGCCACGGGTGTCCTCGCCCGGTTCAACGAGGCAGGCCTCCTGGAGGCGCCCGACATCCACACCGCCCAGCTCATCGCCAGGACCGCTGGGGAATCCGATCCGGCCGTGCTGCTCGGCGCCGCGCTCACCATGCGTGCGCTGCGCGCCGGTTCGGTCTGCCTGCCGATCCGCCAGGTCCACCGGCTGGCTCAGTTCTTCGACCGCGACGCCGACGCCCAGGCGGGCGTCGCGCCCCGACTCGATGCACTCCCCTGGCCCGCAGCCGACCAGTGGCTGGGGGCGCTCGCCGCCTCGGCTCTCGTCGGCGGCGAGCACGCCGAGGCCAACGAGCGTCCTCTCCGCCTGGTGGACGGGGCCCTCTACCTCGAGCGGCACTGGCAGGACCAGGAATCGATCACGACGACCCTGCTCGGCCGCTGCGGGCCGTTCCCCGGTGTCGACGTGCCCGTGCTCGAACGAAGCCTGGCCCGGGGCTCGGCGCGAGGCGATCGCCTCGACGCCGCCCAGCACCGTGCGGTGCGCACAGCAATCTGCGCCCGCACCACCGTCATCTGCGGTGGACCGGGCACGGGCAAGACGACGACGATCTCCAGGGTCGTCGCCGCCCTCAGGGACCAGGCGCAGGCCACCGGGAGCCCGGTACGCATCGCCCTGGCGGCACCCACCGGCAAGGCCGCGGCCCGGCTGAGTGAATCACTCGGCGAGCACGCGGACGAACTCGCAGGCCAGGTGCCGGCCGCGACGACGCTGCACCGCCTGCTGGGGATCCGCCCCGACCGTGCGCCCCGCCACGGCCCCGGCCACCGGCTTCCCTTCGACATGGTGATCGTCGACGAGATGTCGATGGTCTCGCTGCCGCTCATGGCCCGCCTGCTCGAGGCGCTCGGCCCGGACACGCGCCTGGTCATGGTGGGAGACCCCGACCAGCTGACTCCGGTCGACGCCGGCGCCGTACTCGCCGACATCACCGCCGCCGGACTGCCCGGTCCTGCGCCCGGCCAGCCGGGTGTCGTCGTCCTCGACCGCGGCTACCGCTTCACGAGCGGCATATCCGAACTCGCCCAGGCGATCAGGGACGGTGACCCCGACCGCACCCTGGAGCTGCTCGCCGGCACGGACGCCGTCGAGTTCCACGACCAGGACGCCGCCGGTCTCGACCTGGAGGCGACTCTCTCACTGCGCGGCGAGCTGGTCGAGCAGGCCCACGCCACCACGCAGGCGGCCCGCGAGGGCCGCGCCGGGGCGGCCACCGCTGCCCTCGGCGCCCACCGCCTGCTGTGCGCACACCGCACCGGCCCGTACGGGGTCACCACCTGGGGCGCCGCCGCAGAGCGGGTCCAGCGCGCAGCGGCGGGCCAGCTCGCGTCGGGGCAGTGGTACATCGGCCGGCCCCTGCTGGCCACGCGGAACCTGAGCGAACTGGGCATCAGCAATGGCGACACCGGTGTCGTCATCGAGACCGCCCAGGGCCTGCGCGCCGCGATGAGCAATCACCGCAGTTACCCGGCATACGTGCTGGAGGGCGTCGAGACGATGTACGCCATGACGGTGCACAAATCCCAGGGCAGCCAGTTCGAGCGGATCACGCTCGTCCTGCCCTCCCCCGACTCGCCGCTGCTCACGAGGAGTCTTCTCTACACGGCCGTGACGAGGGCGAAGACCGGTGTGCGGATCATCGGCCCGGCAGCCTCCGTGCGCAGCGCCGTCGTCACCGAGGCCCAGCGCGCGTCGGGCCTGACCGAACGGTTGTCGAGGGCGCCCGGCTGGCCCGGCAGCTGACCACGGCACAGGCCGGTCAGTCCTCGGGGCCGGGCAGCCGGTCCTCCAGCCACGCCCGGATGAGGTGGTGGCCGACCGAGGCGCCGGGCGGCAGCACCAGGGATCCGGTGCCGGTGAGACGGTTCACCTCACCACGGGTGTACCAGCCGCCCCACGAGAGCTCCTGCCCGTCGACCCTGCCGGGCGAATCGCTGCGCGCGACGAAACTGAGCATGAGGGAGCGGGGCATCGGCCATGGCTGGCTGCCGAGATAGCGCAGGGACGCGATGCGCAACCTGGCCTCCTCCGCGATCTCGCGGTGCACGGCCTGCTCCACGGTCTCGCCGGCCTCGACGAAACCGGCGAGCACCGAGACGCGGCCTCGTTCCCAGCTGCCCTGGTGCGCGAGGAAGAGACGGTTGTCGTAGTCGAGCACCGCGCAGATGATGGCCGGGTCGGTTCGGGGAAAGGTCTCATGGCCGCACTGGGCGCACTCGGCGGCGAACCCGCCCCGGGTGCGCACCAGCTCGCCACCGCACCTGACGCAGCGACGCGTCACGCGGACCCAGTTGAGGATGGCCTGGGCGGCGCTGGCGACCTCGCGTTCGCCCGGGGTGAGTCGGGCATTGCGGAGCACTGCCGTGTACGGACCGGCGTCGCGCCGGGCGAACCACGGATGGCCTTCGAGCCGGCCGAGGAAGACGTCGTCATCGCCGGGTTCCTCACCGTCGGCGGGCGTGATGGGCCGGCCGAAGGGTTCGTCCTCGAACCGGCCCTCGTCGTCGAGGCAGACGATGCGGGCGCCGGGTTCACGCCAGGCCTGTCTGATCCGCTGCGCGTCACCACGGATCTCGGAGGCATGATCCAGGTTCGGCGGCCCGCCCGAGGTGGCCAGATCCCACGCGTACGGGTCCCGGACTGCGCCGCGGCCCTGGCTCGATCTCATGAGAACACAAACTAACGCGTCCCCGAACGACCGCCAAGGGGGCGGCCCGGGTCAGGCCCGGCGCGGCCGGGATCCTCGGCGCGCAGCCCGGCGACCATCTCACGCAGCCCGTCACGGCCGGTGAGCCGATCGGGACGCTCGTCGGTGCCGCTCATGACATGGTGGAAGACCGCGTCGACGCGATCGGGCGGGACACCGGCGATGTCGGACCAGGCAAGCCGGTAGAGAGCAAGCTGGAGGGCGTCCCCCGGGCCGTCGTAGGTCTTCCAGTCGACCACTCTGAAGTCGTGGTCCGGATCGTCGTCGAGCGCGAAGACCGCGTCGATACGGCCGCGGATCTGCTGACCGTCGAGCATGAGGACGAAGGCCTCCTCGACGGCGCACGGTGTGCGCTCGGCGTAGGGACCGGCCTCGAAGCATTCCTTGAGCCGCTGCAGCCTGGCCAACGCCCGCTCGTCGCCACGTGCGGCGTGCGCGCCGAACCGGCCGTCGTCGGTGAGCTCATCGCCTCCCCCGGGCTCCAGCATCCGGTCGTCGATGAGCGGGCTGCCCGCACGCCGGAACCTCGCCTCGACCCACTCGTGGAAACTGGTACCGACACCGGCGCTGGTACTCGCCCGCCGCGGCATCGGCCTGGCGAGGGTGGCCATGAACTCGGCTCGGTCGCGCTGGGACTGGATGAGTGCCGTGGCCGACAGCGAGCCGGGCACCGCAATCGCAGTGCCGCCATCCTGGTGACGGGCCTCCTGGGCGAGGAGCAGTTCTGCCTCGCGCGTCCAGCGGTCGACCGTGGCCTGCTCGTCGAGGTCGAGTGGCTCGTCGCTGTCGAAGCCCTCCGCCTCGCCCGTTGGGGTCCGCCTGCCGAGGACGAAGGCGGCCAGCGCGTCGAGGCGCTGCTGGGCCGGCTCGTCGCCGTTGCTGGGCCAGCTGAGGCGCCGCCGGACCTCGCCGAGCGGGTTCTCGCCGGCGTCGGCCACCGGCTCGGCCACCACCTGCTGCGCCCCGGCGGCGAGAATGTCGTAGTAGGGCGAGGCCGCACGGGGCCTGGACCGGCCGGGTTCCCAGACGTGGCTGGTGGCGACGAGATCATGCCTGGCACGCGTGATCGCCACGTAGGCCAGCCGGTCCTCGGCGGAGGCGGCCGCCGATCTCAGTTCTTCGGCATGGGCACCGATGCCGTCCCGCGAGTACTCGCGCAGTGCCGGCAGGCTGTCGCTGTCACCGCGGAGCGGTCCCGGCAGGAGCCGGGCGGAGTTCACCCAGTTGTCGGCGCGGTGGTCCGGGAAGACCCCGTCGACGAGCCAGGGAAGATAGACACGACCCCACTCCAGGCCCTTCGCGCGGTGGATGGTGAGGAGTTTGACCGAATCGCTGGGCGAGACGATGGCCTGCTCCATGCCGTTCTCGTGGTCGATCTGCAGGTCGAGGTGGGCGAGGAAGGCACTCAGCCCCGCACCGGGGTCGGTATCGGAGAACTCGGTCACCACGTCGAGGAAACGCCGCACCTGCTCCCGGCGGCCCTGTCGGAAGAACGCCGGGTCGCCCTCGAGTTCGGCGTCGACCCCCGCGAGCAGGCAGATGCGCCGTACGAGCTCGGCGAGCGGTTCGCCGAGCCCGCGTCGTGCCCTCGCGAACTCGTCGGCGAAACGGCGCAGCCGCCGAGCGCCCTGCCCAGAGATGCCGGGGATGTCCCGGTCCAGCACGTCCAGGAGACAGAGCGGTGGGCGGGTGAGTCCGTCGACGAGAGCGGCCATGCCGTCAGCACCGTCATCCGCCGCCGGACCTCCCGGTCCGGGCTCCGGGCCGGTCTCCTGCTCCGCCGCGGCCCTGCGGGCCGCGGCGGCCAATGACGCCAGATCCGACGCACCCATCCGCCAGCGCCGCGACGTGAGCAGCTCGACGAGTGCGGGATTGTTCGTCTCGTCATCGAGCAGCCGCAGGGTGGCGACGATCTCACGTACCGGGCTCAGCGAGACCAGACCGCCGAGGCCGACGATCTCCACCGGCACGTCGGCCTCGGCCAGTTCGTCGTAGATGCGGCCCACCGCGGCATTCGTACGGCTGAGCACCGCGATGTCGGCCCACCGGCCCGGGCCGCCGTGTGCGGCGACGTCCGCGGCCAGCCACGCCATCTCCTCGTTGACGTCGTCGAAACGTCCGACCGTGACGGACCCCGGCGCGGTTCCCGCGGGGGCACGCAGCCGCGAACGTGTCCGGGCGGGGGCGGGCAGCGCCGGGTCCTCGTCCATGCGCGCCGCCACCTCGTTGGCGCATCGCAGGATGGCTGGGCCGCTACGCCGGTTGACGGTCAGGGCGAAGACCTCGGCGGGGCTGCCGTCACCGCGCCGGAAGGTGCGGGCGAACTCGTTGATGGTGTTCGCTGCGGCACCGCGCCAGCCGTAGATGCCCTGGCGGGGGTCACCGACCGCCATGACCGGATGGCCGAGGCCGTGCTCGGCGTCGGGACCGGAGAAGAGCCCGGCGAGCATCATCGTCTGGGCCGCCGAGGTGTCCTGGTACTCGTCGAGCAGGACGGCGCGGAACTGCCGGCGCAGCTCGTCGGCGGCCTGCGGCGCGCTCCGGGCGATCCTGGTCGCCAGGGCCATCCGGTCGCCGAAGTCCCCGGCGGCGAGCTGCTTCTTGCGCGCCCGGTAGGCCCGGACCAGCTCGAGCAGTTCGAGCCTGGCCTGGGCCACGTCGATGGCTGCGGCGACGTCATGGTAGGGCCTGCCACGGTGGAGCGGGGCCTGGGCCATTCCGGTGAGGAACGAGGAGGTGAAGGCCTCGAGCTGTTCGGGGTCGACGAGGTGACTGCTCATTTCGGCGTCGAGCGTGACGAGCTGATCCACCAGGCCCGCCGGCGAGAGCTCCTGGATGTGCTCCCAGTCGCCCTCGGCCTCCGACACGACCAGTCCGGCGAGCCGGTAGCGCATCGGCTCGCTGAGCAACCGTTCGATCGGGTCCTCGCCGATGCGCGGGGCGTGCTCGGCGACCAGGCGTCCGGCGAACGCGTCGTATGTCATGACGACCTGGCCCTGCATGTCGTGCATCGTCGATTCGTCTACGACGCCAGAACGTACCAGGGCTGCGCTGATGCGGGCCGACAGCTCGCCGGCCGCCTTGCGCGTGAAGGTCAATCCGAGCACCTGGTCCGTGCGCACGGCGCCCGTCCCGACGAGCCAGACGACGCGCGCCGCCATCACCGTGGTCTTGCCCGAGCCCGCGCCGGCGATGATGACGCCGGGGGCGAGTGGGGCGGTGATGGCCGCCAGCTGCTCGTCGGAGAAGGGGACGCCGATCACCTCGCACAGCTGACCTGGGTCCTGCAGTGGTGCTGTCACCGGGAGTCCTCCCGCGTCCAGACGGGGCATCCACTCCGGTGAGTGCAGGTCCGGCACAGCTCGCCCTGGACGGCGGACCAGTCGCCGCTGGCCGCGTGCGTCAGAGCCTCCGCCATGGCGTCATGGATCCACGTCGGGCCACCGCCGGGCGGCGGTTCGTCCTGCGGCGGGTACGGGTGGTCCGCGATGGCCGGCTGGGCGAGCACCTTGGGCTGCCCGGGCTCCCTGGCGCCCTGCGGAACACGGAGCTGGACGAGCTCTGCGCCGCCCACTGCGGGCCGAGGACCGGTGAGATCGGTGCAGGCCCCCTCGGCGACGACCAGCTGGTAGGCGCCCAGCTGCAGGTGGGCGGCCACCTGTTTCCTGGTGGGGACTCGTCGGCCGGTCTTGAAATCGACGACGTGAACGCGTCCGGTGTCCGGTTCGCGCTCGAGCCGGTCGATGGTGCCGCGCAGGATGACGGAGCCGCCGGGCAGGTGGAAACGGTGCATGATGGGCACCTCGGCGCCGATGACCTCACGGCCGCGTGGGGCGGCCGACCAGGCGCCGAGGCGGTCGATCATCTCGTGGGTGCTCCTCAGCTGGGCCCGGCTCTGCCAGGGGCTCTCGAAGCCGACGAAGGCCCAGCACTCCTCGATCCGCTCGTGCTGCCGGGCCGTGCTCCAGCCGAGGGTCACCGCGTTCTCGGCCATCTTGTGGACGAGTGAGCCGATCGCCGCCTGCGGGCCGGCAGGATCGGGGGCGCCGGCCCTGGCGTCGAGGAACCAGCGTCTGGGGCACTGGGAGAGCTTCTCGAGGCCGGTGACGCTGACGACGAGTTCCGGACGAGACTGGGACGGGGCGGAGCCGCTGAGGCCCCCCAGCCCCCACCACGTCGACGCATTCGCGGACCTGACGAGCGGTCTGCCCCGCGGCGAGCTGGCTCCGGCGAGCCCGGCGATGCGTTCGGCTGCCGCACGGCGCAGGGCCGGGGACCGGCCAGGGTCCAGCGCGGTTCGGCGCAGTTCACCGACGAGTTCGTCGAGGGTGTTGTTGCGCCGCGCACCACGGTGCTCGTCTCGTCGTGGTTCGACGCCGAGTTCAGCGATGAAACGGGACGGCGCCGCGCCCTCGGAGCCCTCGCCGGCGACCGCCGTGACCAGCAGCGAGTCGGCGGCACGGCTGGCCGCGAGAGCGACCAGCCGGCGCTCCTGCCGCACCCATTCCACGGCCGCCTCCAGCCCGTCGCTGTCCTGCCCCGTCGTGTCGGCCGGATCACCGATCGCCTCTGCCAGCAGCAGGCCCGCGCCGCCCCGTCGTCCGGGCCAGTCACCCTCGACGAGATCGATGAGGGCGACCCGGCTCCACTGCCGGCCCCTGGTGCGGTGCGCGGTGATGACCTGCACCCCCCTGCCCCGCGGATCGGACTCTCGGCTCCGGTCACCGGGGATCTCCTGGCCGTTGATCTCGGTCACGAGAGCGCGCAGCGCCTTTCCGCCCTCCAGGCTGTCGTGCCGGGCGGCGAGGTCGAACAGGGCGCACAGGGCATCGAGTTCGCGCTGGGCCGACGCGGAGCCCTCGGAGTCGCCGAGGGCCTCCTCGCGCAGGCGAGCGGGCCAGTCGGTGCCCTGCCACAGGTCCCACAGTACCTCGTAGACGCCCGAACCCTGCCGCAACCGGCGAGCCGAGCCGCCGAGGACCGCACCCAGTGCCTCGAGCGCCGCAACGGCCGCGTCGTTCTGCACCGCGACTGGGGCATCACCCCTGGCCGCGTCCTCGTCAGGAACGCCCACTGGCCGGCCGTCCCGTGCCCCGCGCGCTCCTCGCCGGCCCCGTCCTGGGTCCATCGCGGTGGCGGCGGATCGGTGGATCAGGCCGAGCAGCAACTCATCGGCACCGGTACCGCCGCCATCGCGCCACAGCCGGCGACGCAGCCGGCGCAGGTCCCTGGGTTCCACCAGGCACAGTGGCCCGCCGACCAGGGAGAGGACACGGGAGTGGTCGAACCGGCCACCGCTGGCCAGCTCGAGACAGGACTCGGCGGCGGCGACCAGGTGCTGTACGCAGCGCTGCTCGCCCAGGGCGATGTCATCGCCATCGACGTCGACGGGGACACCGAGCCCCGCCAGCGCCCTCGCGACGAGCGCCAGCTGGCTCCTCCCCGTACGCCCCACGACAGCCATGTCGGACCAGGCGGTGCCCTGCATGTGGTGATCGCGCAACCACCGTGCGACGGCATCCAGTTGCGCCGCCCAGGTCGGGCACAGGAGGGCGCTGACCCCGGGCTGCTCGTCGGCCGCGCTGCCCCGCAGGTGGTCCGGGCCCGTGACGGACACGGCCGATGGCGTCACCCTTCCCGGGTCGGACGCCCCCATCGGCTCAGATCCGGGCTCGGTGGGATTGTGCGCGAGAACGCCGCTGACGGCTGCCAGCACATCCGGGGCGCTGCGGTGGTTGGACACGAATCCGATGATCTGCGGCTCCTCCAGCCCTGGCACGGTGAAGCGCCGCGGGAAATCGGCGACCGCCCGCGCATCGGCGCCCCGGAAGGCGAAGACCCGAGTCCCCGGATCGGCGGTGGCGACCACTGGGACACCGAGCCCGTGCACCTGGGCGAGCAATCCGATCTGTGACCGGTCCAGTTCGGCGAACTCGTCGACGTGGACGCCCTGCACACGCGCGGAGATCGTGGCCGCGACCCGCTCGTCGAGCAGCAGGAGCCGTGTGCGGTGAACGAGCTCCGCATAGTCCCAGACGCCCTGGCTGTCGAGAACGTCGAGATATCTCTCGAAGAAACACCCGAGTCCGATCCACTGCGGACGGCCGGTGCGCTCACCCATCTCGATGAGGTCATCGGGGTCGAGACCGTGCTGGCGGGCGCGGGCCATACCGGTACGGACCTCCTGCGTGAAGGCGCGTGTGCGCAGGGCCGGGCGGACCTCTGGGGGCCACAGTTCCTCGCCGGCGCCAGTGAGCAGCTCACGCACCTGCATCTCCTGCTCAGGACCGGTGAGGACCCGCGGAACCGCACCGGGGTCGTCGTAGGGCCCGTACGCCGACTGGAGGGCCAGGCACCAGCCGGGCACGGTGGTCATGACCGGCGCCCGCTGGGTGCGGCCGATCCGTGCGATGATCTCGGCGCGGAGACGGTGTGCCGCAGGGCGTGACCAGGTGAGCACGACGAGCCGGTCAAGACCGGCGCCGGAGGCGACGGCGGCGGCGACGGACTCGACCAGTGCGGTGCTCTTGCCGGTGCCCGGCCCGCCCACCGCCAGGACGGCGGCATGCGGTCTCGCAGCGGCCTCGAGGAAGGCCCGCTGCCACCGATCCATCCGCGGCCCAGCCATGGCGACAATGCAAGCACAGACGACGGACATTTTCCCGTCACGCGCCCCCGTAGCACCACCGGATACCAGGATTAGCGCGGTGACAACGACTTTTTGAGACATCATCCTTCCCAGCACGGCCAGCGGTGTGGAAGGATGAGAGCGCTGTCCGCCCCCCGGGACGGCACCGGCTCCGGTCCGTCGCGGAGCTCAACCGGCCACGGACCACGGGACGAGCAGCGGCCCCTCGGCACGGGCCCGATAGCAACGATAGGGAGTTCACATGGCCATTGGAACTGTGAAGTGGTTCAACGCGGAGAAAGGCTACGGTTTCATCGCCGTCGATGGCGCTGGCGATGATGTCTTCGTCCACTACTCGGCCATCGAGACCAGCGGTTTCCGCTCGCTCGACGAGGGTCAGAAGGTCGAATTCGACGTCTCGCAGAGCCCCAAGGGGCAACAGGCCGAGCACGTCAAACCACTCAGCTGACCCAGCGGGTCCCGGACGGGAGGCTCCGCCCAGCCGGCGGGGCCTCCCGTCGTGCTTGTGGTGGGCCGCTCATCCTCTCGCATAGGATGCTGACGACTCATTCCGGGCCGGACCGGACCCACGGCACACCGGGTCGCCGCACCGCGGCGATTTCCCGTGGAGGTGCTGCGGGTGCTGAACTGGAGTGCACACGCCGATCAGGGAAATCAGATGACCACTGGACCGCGAGCCACAGAGCGCGATGACCTGCGCCGTGGCCCCGTGGTGTGGGCTGGCGGCGCCTCGCACGTCGGCACGAAGAATCCACCCAACCAGGACGCACTGGCCGTCGCAGCGACCAACACCGCAGCACACCACAGCGCGATCGCTGCCGTCTCCGACGGTGTCTCGACCTCCCCGCGTTCCGAGCTGGCCAGCCAGATCGCCGTCGACGCGGCCACCGACTCCCTGATCGACGCGCTCACGCGCCACCCGACCGCCAATGATCCCGATGACCTGTGCCTGGCCATGCGCATGGCCGTCCTCACCGCCCAGGACGAGATCGTCACGCAGGCGGGCAACGACATCGACGGCTACGCCTGCACGCTGGTCCTCTCCCTCTTCCACCGTGGCCTCATCATCGTCGCCAACGTCGGCGACTCGCGCGCCTACTGGTTCGGTGACGGGGGCACGAACATGATCCTCACCACCGACGACTCGATGGCCCAGCTGAGCATCTCGCTCGGCACGCCCCGCGAGATCGCCGAGGCGAGCGCCCAGGCGCACGCCATCACCAAGTGGCTCGGCCCGAGTTCCCCCGGGCTCGATCCCACCGTCTCGGCCTTCCGCGTCGCTGAATCCGGCTGGCTGATGGTCTGCACCGACGGTCTGTGGAACTACGCGTCAGACGCCGACGCACTGCGCCATGTCTTCAACCACCTGCCGGTCAGCGCTGACGCCAGCGCAGAGAAACTGTCGGTCGCGCTCGTCGACTGGGCCAACGAGCAGGGCGGTCACGACAACATCAGCGTCGGCCTCATCCGCATCGAGGAGGAGGACCTGCGCATCGCACCGGCCCGGGCCAGGCAGGAGACTCCCTCCCCCGCCCCGCCGAACAGCACCGAGGCCCCACCGAGCCGCGCTCAGGCCGTCGAGCCCGACCCCTACGACACGCCACCCCAGCCCGAGCTGCCCCTGTGAGCCCCGCCCCGCGTCGGTCCTGCGCGGGGAGCCGGACGACAGCCTTGAGGCGCGCCGGTACGGTTGAGGCCGTGGATATCAAGATCGGCATCGAGAACGTCACCCGTGAGTTGTCCATCGAGACGGACCAGTCCCGTGAGGAGATCACTGCCGCCCTCAGCCAGGCCCGCCTGAACGACGGACTGCTCACCATCGCCGACTCCAGGGGCCGCCAGGTCGTCGTTCCCGCCTCGCGCATCGCCTACGTCGAGTTCGGTCAGGAGCACGCCCGCCAGGTCGGTTTCGGCACGATGTGAGTGCCGGGCGCGGCAGCCGCTCAGCCACCCAGCCCGAGACGGGCGAGGCGCTTGCCGTGCTCGACCATGAGTTTTTCGAGCAGCTCGCTCACCACACCCAGCTCGTCGCCGGCGGATGCGATGGTGCCCTCACCGCCCGCCGCGCGGGCGACGAGAGCGGTGAGTTCGACCTGCCGTGCGACGAGGCGCTGGATCTGACCGATGGCCTCGGCTGCGAAACGCCGGCCGTACAGGGACAGGGCCCCGGTCGCCGTGGGATCGGCGTCGAGGGCCTCGGACAGGGATCGTCCGGCGAAATCGCTGACGCGCCACGCGGTGGGCCCGGGCTCGATGAGGGCGGCAAGCCGATCATCCAGTCGGCCGCCGATGGCGGCGACGAAATCGGCTCGCAGGCCATTGACGAGCAGTGCGCGCAGCACGCAGGTGTCCCAGGTACGCGCCCTCGTCGCGCGAGCGAAGGCGTCCAGGGCCTCGCGGTACGGTTCGAGGGCCTCGACGAGTGTCAGGCCCTGTGCGACGATCTGATCGGCGATGCGCTCGAAGCGCGTGAACTGGTCGGCCGCGAGCGTCGCCACGTCGATGCGCTGGGACAGCGTCGGGGCCAGCGGGGCAGAGGCCGTGAGCATCTCGAAGTCGACGAGATCGGCCTGGGCGGTGAAACCGAGGAGCTGGACGCCACCGGGAGGCAGCTCGAGGGGGGCCGGCGGACGGCCCTCGTCGAGTCGACGTTCCGCGGCATTTCGCTGATTGTCTGAGTTGGGGCTCACGGAGCCAACACTAGCGGCCCGGGAGTCAGCCGGGAGGCGTCGAGGGGTCGTCATCGGGTAAACTCTCCGTGGCGCACTCCCGTGCGCCGCCTGCGCGAAGCGCCCGGCGGTGCTGGTCGTTCTCATCAGGCGCACTTCCGGTTCGCACAGCGATCCCGGGCCCCCGGTTTCGCGACACGCTCATGCAGGCCACCGAACAGCTTGTCCTCCGTTGACGCGGGGGCGGAGAACCGAGTACATGACCCTTCCGATCACTGATCCCCCGGCCGAGAAGACCACCTTCGCCGAGCTGGGCGTGGAGCCCTCCATCGTCGCCGCACTCGCCGATGAGGGAATCGAGCATCCCTTCCCCATCCAGGAGATGGCCATACCGATCGCCCTGGGCGGCGCCGACATGATCGGCCAGGCCCGCACCGGCACCGGCAAGACCCTCGCCTTCGGCATCCCGATCCTGCAGCGCATCGTCCTCCCGGGTGAGGAGGGGGCCGAGGATCCGGGGACATCCGGCAAACCGCAGGCGCTCGTCATGACCCCCACCCGTGAGCTGGCCATGCAGGTCGCCGACGACCTGGCCACCGCTGCGGCCAGGAGCACGGTTCGCATCACCACGATCTACGGTGGCGTCGGCTACGACGACCAGCTCGCGGCGCTGGCGCGTGGTGTCGACGTCGTCGTGGGCACCCCGGGCCGCCTGCTCGATCTCGTGCACCGCCACGAGCTCGACCTGTCGCACGTGACGATAGCCGTCCTCGACGAGGCCGACGAGATGCTCGACCTGGGTTTCCTACCCGACGTCGAGGCCCTGCTGGACCGTGCACCGTCGAGCCGCCAGACACTGATGTTCAGCGCCACCATGCCGGCCGTCATCATGTCCCTGGCGCGCAGCCGTCTCAACCAGCCGGTGCACGTCCGTGCCGAGAGCCAGAACGCCCAGATGACAGTGCCGCAGACGACCCAGTTCGTCTACCAGGCGCACGAACTGGACAAGCCCGAGATCATCGCCAAGGCGCTCCAGGCCGAGGGCATGCACAAGATGATGGTCTTCACCCGCACCAAACGCGCAGCCCAGCGACTGTGCGACGACCTGCGCGAACGCGGCTTCGATGCGGCGGGACTGCACGGTGACCTGAACCAGGCCCAGCGCGAGAAGACCATGAAACGCTTCCGCGAGAACAAGATCACCGTCCTGGTCTGCACCGACGTCGCCGCCCGCGGCATCGACGTCGATGACGTCACGCACGTGGTCAACTACGAGGTGCCCGACAGCCCCGAGCAGTACGTGCACCGCATCGGCCGCACCGGACGGGCCGGCCACGAGGGCGTCGCCGTGACGCTCGTGGACTGGCAGGACGTCACCCGTTGGAAGGTCATCAACAAGGCCCTCGACCTGGGTTTCCACGACCCGGCCGAGACCTACTCCACCAGCGAGCACCTCTTCGCCGACCTGGGCATCCCGGCCGGGACCAAGGGGCGCCTGCCGGGGGCCGGCTCACGCGACGAGATCGAGCGCAGGCATCGCGCCGAGCGCGCCGAGGACAAGGGCCGGTCCGGCGCACGGGATCGCCACGGGCACGGCGGTAGGCACGGTGACGGCAAGAAGCACCGCGGGGACAAGAAGGATGGCGGGAAGAAGGACAAGGACCGCCCGCGCCGCAAGCGCCGCCGCACCCGCAATGGCCGCCCTGTCGAACGGCCCGGTGACGAGGGCGGCAAGCAGGCCGACAAGAAGTGATGACTCCCGGTCGTCACCGGTTCGGTCCCGGTGACGACCTCGGGGCCATCCTCAGTAGTTCATCTGCATGGCGGTGCGTACCTCGTCGAGCGTGGCGTTGGCCACCTCGTTGGCGCGCTCGTTGCCGGCGTGCAGCACCTCACGCAGATAGCCGGGATCGGCCACCAGTTCGGCGCGACGGGCCCTCATCGGCGCGAAGTACTCGTTGAGTGCCTCGGTGCAGGCCTTCTTCAGGCCTCCCCCGCCGCCGTCCCCGATCTGCTCGGCCACGGTCTGCGGGCTCTGGCCGGTTGCCAGCGAGGTGAGCAGCACGAGATTGGAGACCTCGGGACGGTTCACGGGATCGTAGGTGATGTGCCGGTCCGAGTCGGTCTTGGCCTTCTTGATGAGCCTGGCCGTCTCATCGGCGCTCATGCCGAGTTCGATGGTGTTGCGCCGTGACTTGCTCATCTTCTCGCCGTCCAGGCCAAGGATCGCCGGCGAGGCGCTGAGCAGGGCGTCCGCCTGCGGGAAGACGGGGGTCTGCGGCACGGCGCGGCCGTATCGCTCGTCGAAACGGCGGGCGATGAGCCGGGTGACCTCGATGTGCGGCAACTGGTCCTTGCCGACCGGGACGAGATTGGCCTTGCAGAACAGGATGTCGGCGGCCTGGTGGACGGGGAAGGTGAGCATGAGACCGCTCATGGCACGATTCCCCGAGCGCTCCAGTTCGTCCTTGACGGTGGGATTGCGGTGCAGCTCGGACTCGGTGACCAGGCTCAGGAAGGGCAGCAGCAGCTGGTTGAGGGCGGGGACGGCCGAGTGGGTGAAGATCATCGTGCGTTCCGGGTCGATGCCACTGGCCAGGTAGTCGGCGATGCCGCTGAAGACGTTCTCCTGGATGGCGCCGACGCCCTCACGGTCGTAGATCACCTGGTAATCGGCGATGACGAGCAGCGACTCGACACCGGCGTTCTGCAGCCGCACGCGGTTGGCGATCGAGCCGAAGTGGTGGCCGATGTGAAGCCGCCCGGTGGGCCGGTCCCCGGTCAGCACCCGGTAACGCTGCGGGTTCTTCTCGATGTCCGCCTCGATGGCGTCACTGCGCTCCTGGCTGGCGCGCAGCGACGCACCACCGATCGCACCGCTGAGCGGATCCGTCTCGTCCATGGTGGTTTCCGGCATGATGTCCTTTCCCAGCGCCCCGACCGGCGGCCGCCGAGCATGACGAAGAACCGCCTCGGGGCGGCCGTTGTCGTCAGTGGAGAGCTGCACGATGGCCGCGTCAGCGGCACCGCCAGCACCGCGCATGCGGCACCGGGGTGCTCGGGCTCATCTGCATGCGGTGCAGTCTACTCGTCCCGGCCCCGGCGGTCCGGCATCAGCCGGCTGGTGGGCACCCGCCGGACAGCGCTCACAGCCGGTTGAGGATCTGCTCGACGGTGCCGAGCTGGCCGCCACGAGCGATGATGCGCTCGGTGATCTCGTGCAGGGCCGACGGCCTGGTCGTCTCGCAGCCGATCTCGTGGCCGATCTTCCCCTTGCCGTGGTAGTCGGAGGATCCGGTGCGGAGCAGCCCCAGTCGGCCACCGAGATCGAAGAGCATGAGCCGGGTCTCCTGGTCCTGGTCTGGATGGTCGATCTCGATGCCGTCGAGGCCATGATCGCGCACCAGTTGCGTGATGAGCTCAGCGGTGACCTTCTCCCGGTTGCCGCGAATCCACGGGTGGGCCAGGATCGCCACGCCGTGTGCCTCGTGGACGAGATCGATCGCCCGCCCCAGCTCAAGCGTCTCGCGCTTGACATAGGCGGGGCCGCCGTTGTGGAGGTAGGAGGCGAAGGCCTCGGCGCGGTCTGCCACGTAGCCCTTGGCGACGAGCGCGTCGGCGATGTGCGGACGGCCGATCGCGGTGGCGGCCCGGGCCTGCTCTGCGACGTCGTCCTCGGTCAGGTGCATGCCGAGGGCGTCGAGCTTCTCCAGCATGTCGCTGATCCGCATCGCCCGGGAGGCGCGCATGCGCGCCAGTTCCCCGCGCAACGGCTCGGCCCACGGATCGCAACCGTAGCCGAGCAGGTGGACCTGGGCATCGCCGCTGTGGGTACTGATCTCGACGCCGGGCAGCACGGCGACGCCGAACCGCCGACCCGCCTCCGCGGCCTCGGTCAGTCCGTCGAAGCTGTCGTGATCGCACAGCGCCACGACCGAGACCCGGTTGTGCTGCGCCGCGCGCACCAGCATCGTCGGGCTGTCGGTGCCGTCTGAGACGTTGGAGTGGGTGTGCAGATCGATTCGCATGTCTCCATTCTGCCCTGCCCCGGCCGGTCACCCGGGCGCCCCGCCGGCTTCCGGCCGCGATGTGAGCAGCCCGTGACCGCAGAGCCCGGCACAATGGAGGCATGGATCTGAATGTTCGTCACGAGTACGCAGCCTCTCCCGACGCCGTGCACGCAATGCTCACCTCCCCCGAGTACTTCTCCCAGCTCGGCCAGCTGTCAGGGGCCAGTGTCCGGCTCGAGAACCAGGGCAATGCCAGCTCGCTGACGGTGCAGGCGAAGTCCCCCGAGCAGGTCAAGGCCATGGTCGGCGAGACCATCAGCCTCAGCACTCGCGTCCTGTGGGAACGCGACGGCGAGGGCTGGAAGGGTGTTGTCGAAACCGTCAAGCTCAAGGTTCCGGCACAGGTCTCTGCGCGCGCCGCGGTGCAGCCTGGCGGCATCGGCACCACCGTCGAGTACTTCCTGGCGGTCTCGGTGACGATCCCCCTTCTCGGCAAGAAGGTCGAGCAGATGGCCGAGCCGCGCATCCGAGCCGCACTCGACGCCCAGAAGCGCAGCGGCGACGCCTGGCTGGCCGAGCGCAGCGGCTGACCGCTCCAAGAACGGCCCCCGGCGGTGCGGGGCACCGGAACGAGGGCATACGCCACCGGCGCCCGCGGCTGCGGGCGCCGGGCGTTCGGTCGGGCCGGTTCACTCCCCCCGCGGAGCCGCGGCCGCCATCACCTGCCGCAGGCCGGGGGCGACCACGACGTGACGTTCAGTCCCCGGAGCCGACGGCCCCGAGGCGTCCCTTCCCGGCGCGGTGGCGAGCGCACCGCCCATTCCATTCATGGTCATCGCCCCGGGTGCCTGTCACCGGAGAGCCGCCCGCCGATCACCGGGAGAGCCAGTCGGCGAGTTCACTGATGTCGTGCCACAGCAGCGGCTCGGCGAGCAGCTCCTGCACGGCGGTCAGTCCCCATGCCTCGTCGACACCGAGCCCGGAGGCCGACTGGGCAGCTACCGTGGCGTCGACCCGGTCGTCGTCGGCGAAGAAGGCCTGGACCCGGTCGGGCGCGAGCCGGGCGAGTGAGGCGGCGCCATTGGCCACCTCGGCCTCGTCGATGGCCTCACCGATCATGGCCACCGGCAGCTGGGCGGCCAGCACGAGGCGGCGGCCGGTACGCGCCAGTGCGCTGACCGATGCCACCTGCAGGGCCGCGAGCTCGGCCTCCTCACCGCCGGGAAGCAACTCGAAGGTGCGGCACAGGGCCTGGTTCGCGACGAAGACTGCCAGCGGGCCGGACAGGACCTGGTGCTCCACGCCCAGTCGGCGCGCCTGGGCCTCGTCGACGGGCACGAGCACGATCTGCCGTGCCCCATGGCGCTCATCAGTCATTGCTTCCTCCTCACCGCAGTTTTCCACACCTTCTCAGATGGCTGGCACCGTGCCCGGTGAACCGGGCAGTCTTGACCCATGGCCCCCACTCCCACGGTCGACGGGCGCCGTACCATCTGGCGCTCCGAGAAAGGCACGCTGTCGATCAGCGAGAGGGCTGCGCGCCCGCAGATGAAGGCGCCCAACCGAGCCTGCGCCACGGCCGCGGCACGTTTCGCCCTCGCGCTCGCCGAGGTGCTGGCGGGTCGGCGTCCCGCAGCCCAGCTCGCGCACCTGAGCAAGCCGGGCACCATCGCCGAACTCGTCCGCGTCCAGGCGGAATCGCCGTTGACCGGCGCACGACTGCACTCCATCCACATCAGCGACTCCGTCTCGGCCGGTTCGGCCGAGGTCGTCGCCTGCTACGAGTGGCGTCCCAACGGGGGTCGCGGTGCCCGGCTCGTAGGCGTCGCCTTCCAGATGACGCGCACCGACAACGGTTGGGCCTGCCGCGCGCTGACGATCGGCGTGCCGAACGTCGAGAGCACCGACCGGCGGCGCTGACGAGGGCGGGGCAGGGCGACGGGGCTGGTCCGGGGTCCGGACCCCGGCGACCCATGCGCCCGGTCTTCAGCGCACGTTCGGGTTCTTGCCGTGGCAGTGCTTGAACTTCTTGCCGGACCCGCACGGGCAGGGCTGGTTGCGACCGACCTTGGCGTAGGGATCGGTTTCCTCGTCGTCGTCAGCGCTGCGCCGCTCGACCTCACCGCTCTCGCCCGGCGCGGAATAGGTCATCCGGCTCGGGCGCTGGTCCTCCAGGCCCTTGATGACGGCGCGGGCACTCGGCTGCTCCCCGTCCTCGCCGTCGTCGGCCCTGGCCGGCTTGTTCAGCAGCGCCGCGGCATCGACGACGTTGCCGTCGCCGTCACGTCGCTCGCCGACGACCGGGGAGTCCTGCTTCTCGACCTCGATGTTGAACAAGTAGCCGACGACCTCCTCCTGGAAGGCGTCGCGCATCGCGTCGAACATGTTGGCGCCTTCGCGCTTGTACTCGACGAGCGGGTCGCGCTGGGCCATGGCGCGCAGTCCGATGCCCTCTCTCAGGTAGTCCATCTCGTACAGGTGGTCACGCCACTTGCGGTCGAGCACGGTCAGCCAGACCTGACGCTCCAGTTCGCGCATGACGTCCTCACCGAGATCCGACTCGCGGGTGTCATAGGCCTTCTGGGCGTCCTCCTTGAAGTCCTCGACGAGTTCTGATGCCTCCTCGACGTCCTCGTAGTCCGCCTGGTCGAGGCCCACCGGGTAGAGCTGTTTCATGTCGTTCCACAACGCATCGAGGTCCCACTCGTCGGCGAAACCCTGGGTGTGCAGCTTGACGGTCGCGGTGACGACGCGGTCAACGGTCGACCGGAGCATGCCCTCGACATCGGCGCCCTCGAGCACGGTCCGGCGGTCCCCGTAGATGACGTGGCGCTGCCGGTTCATGACGTCGTCGTACTTGAGGACGTTCTTGCGCATCTCGAAGTTCTGGCCCTCGAGCTGCTTCTGGGCGCTCTCGATCGACTTGGTCAGCATGCGCATCTCGATGGGCTGGTCGTCCGGCAGGTTCATGGTGGTCATGACCCGCTCGACGGTGTCGGCCTTGAACAGGCGCAGCAGATCGTCCTCGAGGGAGAGGAAGAAACGGCTCTCACCCGGATCGCCCTGACGCCCGGAACGGCCACGCAGCTGGTTGTCGATACGGCGGGACTCGTGGCGCTCCGAGCCGATGACGTACAGGCCACCGGCCTCGATGACCTCCTCGTGCTCGTCGGCGACCTGCTCGTCGAACTCCTTGAGGACCTTGTCCCACTCCGCCTCGTAGCCGTCGGGGTCGGAGACCGGGTCGATGCCCCTCTTACGCAACTCCTGGTCGGCCATGAACTCGGGGTTGCCGCCGAGCATGATGTCGGTGCCTCGTCCTGCCATGTTCGTGGCGACGGTGACGGCGCCCTTGCGGCCGGCCTGGGCGACGATCGCGGCCTCACGTGCATGCTGCTTGGCGTTCAGCACCTGATGGTCGACGCCCGCCTCGCGCAGCCGCCGGGACAGCTCCTCGGACTTGACGACCGATGCGGTACCGATGAGCACCGGCTGACCGGCCTCGTGCCGCTCCACGACGTCCTCGATGATGGCGTCGAACTTGGCCTTCTCGGTGCGGTAGATCAGGTCGGACTGGTCGGTACGGATCATCGGCTTGTTCGTGGGGATCGGGATGACACCAAGTCCGTAGATCTTCTGGAACTCGTCCTCCTCGGTCTTGGCCGTGCCGGTCATGCCTGAGAGCTTGTCGTACATGCGGAAGTAGTTCTGCAGGGTGATCGTGGCGAGCGTCTGGTACTCGTCCTTGATCTGCACACCCTCCTTGGCTTCGAGCGCCTGGTGGAGGCCCTCGTTGTAGCGGCGGCCCTCGAGGACCCGGCCGGTGTGCTCGTCGACGATGAGTACCTGGCCCTTGATGACGACGTAATCGCGGTCGCGCTTGAAGAGCTCCTTGGCGCGGATGGCGTTGTTCAGGTAGCCGATGAGCGGGGTGTTGACCGACTCGTAGAGGTTCTCGATGCCCAGGTCGTCCTCGGTCATCTGGATGCCGTGGGCCAGCACCGAGACGGTGCGCTTCTTCTCGTCGACCTCGTAGTCCACGTCGGGCTGCAGGCGGCGGGCCAGGCGCGCGAACTCCGGGTACCAGCGCTTGTTCTCGGCGGCCGGCCCCGAGATGATGAGCGGTGTCCTGGCCTCGTCGATGAGGATCGAGTCGACCTCGTCGACGATGGCGAAGTTGTGCTCGCGCTGTACGCAGTCGGACAGCTTGAGCGCCATGTTGTCGCGCAGATAGTCGAAGCCGAACTCGTTGTTGGTGCCGTAGGTGATGTCGGCTCCGTACGCCTTGCGGCGCTCGGCAGGCTTCAGGCTCGACAGGATGACACCGGTGTCCAGGCCCAGGAAGTGGTGCACACGACCCATCTGCTCGGACTGGGACTGGGCGAGGTAGTCGTTGACGGTGACGACGTGCACGCCCCTGCCCTCGAGGGCGTTGAGATAGCTCGGGGCCAGTGCGACGATCGTCTTGCCCTCACCGGTCTTCATCTCGGCGATGTTGGCCTGGTGCAGCGCGGCGCCCCCCATGATCTGGACGTCGAAGGGGCGTTTGCCGAGCACCCGGTTCGTCGCCTCCCGGACCGTGGCGAAGGCCTCGGGAAGAAGATCATCGAGTGACTCGCCGTTGTCGAGACGCTGGCGGAAGTCGGCCGTCTGGCCGCGCAGCTCCTCGTCGTCCATGGCGAGGTAGTCCTCCTCGATGCTGTTCACCTGGTCGGCGATACGCGCCAGCCGTTTGAGGGTTCGGCCTTCACCGGCATGAAGCAGGCGATCCATGAAGCTCACGAGTCGGTTTCCTATCGTCAGTGCGGAGAACCGCGCACACAGGCGCGACCATTCCCACCCATCTTATGCATGACGGAACGACGAGCCACGGGCGTGCGGGGACAGCTGCGGGACCGGCGACGCTGATAAGAGTGCTGGCCCCGGGACCTGTCGGGTCCCGGGGCCAGCACTCGGTGACGATGTCAGTACAGCCGACGATCACTTCACCTCGATGTGGATGACACCGTAGTTGTACGCCTTGCGGCGGTACACCACGCTCGGCAGACCGGTGGCCGCGTCCTGGAAGAGGAAGAAGTCGTGACCGACCAGTTCCATCTCGTCAAGAGCCTGGGCAAGCGTGAGAGGGGCCGTCTCGAAGGTCTTCTCGCGGACGACCAGCGGGCCATCGCCCTCCACGGTCAGCCCGGCGACCTGACGGATCTCCGGCTCGGGCTCTGCGGCGGGAGCCGGTGTCTCGGCGACGGGAAGATCCTGGACACGCAGACCGCGACGGTTCTTGCGCCGGTCAGCAGCCCTGCGCAACTGGGCCCGCAACCTGTCAAGCGCCTTGTCGAAGGCGAGCATCTTCTCCTCGGCACAGCCGCTGGCCCGGACGACCGGGCCCTTGGCACGCAGTGTTATCTCGCAGCGGACCGCGGAGGACGGATCGCCCTTCGCCTCCTGTGCGGTGAACTCGACCTCGGTGCGGATCACGCGATCACGCAGTTTCGAGATCGACTCCTCGAGCCGGTGGGCGACCACTTCGCGTGTGTCGTCATTGATGCTGCAGCGACGTCCGGTGACGATGACATCCATGTCAGTACCCTTTCGGTTGCGGACTCAATCCCGCCTGTCCAGGGCCCGTGCCACGCCAGGACAGCCATGTCACCAGCCCGAGAATGCGGGGACACGCAGGCCGCGATTCGCGATCTGGAGCCGTTCCTCGAGGCCGCCCGTGTCATGCCCCAAAGCTACTCAGTTTCGTGACGGCGCGGGAGCGGACAAGCGGTATTTCTTCCCATTCACCCGTGATTCCTGCAAGGCCGTTTGCGCAACGGCGGCGCACCCGCGCACCTCAACCGCCGCCCGCGCCAGGACGCGCACCGCCTCGGCCATCGTTGCGCCGGTGGTGACCACGTCGTCGAGCACCACGACCGGCCCACCGGGCCGCGGGGCCCCGCGCCGGGGGCGTCCTCTCATCACCATGGTGCCCGCCTGCGCAGACCGTCGTTGTCCCGCGCCGAGACCGATCTGGTCCGGCGCAGCCCTGCCGCGGGCCAGCGCCGGCCAGCAGCGGATACCGGTCAGTCCCGCCACGGCGCGGGCCAGCGAGGCCGTGTGGTCGATCCCCCGCTCGCGGGCACGCCGCGGGTCAGCGGGTACCGGGACGACGAACATTCGTGAGGGGTCCAGCCCCGATTCACCGGCAACCGCCAGCAGGGCCCGCGCCGCCAGCTCGGCAAGTTGCCTGCGCAGCGTCCATGCGCCCCTGTCCTTGTAGGCGATGACGAGCCTGCCCGCGACGGGCCGATAGAGCGCGCCCGACCAGACGGCCGGGGCCGCCGGCCCCAGGCCCGGCAGCGGAGCATGCCGCCTGATGGGCTCGTCCGGGAACTGTGCACGGCAGTCCCGGCACAACACGACGCCGGGGGCGCCGCAGGCCGCGCACTGGGAGCCGAGCAGCAGGTCGAGCCCGGCGCCGGCCAGCTCGGTCAGCCATTCGATCCCCATGCCCTGATGGTGCACAGGCAGGGCCCGGTCGATCAGATGACCACAGGGCTCCTGCCGGCTGCGAGCACGCCCGCACCGTCCCGGGCGGGGCCGCCCATTGCCGTCCCCGTGCACCGCCTGGGAGCGCCCAGGGCACCCGACCTGGCCCACACACCGCCCTGCTCTCCCGGACCGCGTCATCTGGTCGGGCCAGCAGCACCATGTGCGCGCGAGAACCCGGGCACGACACCACGGCGCCGGGTCACGCAACGCCTAGTTGAGCTCGGGGTTCGCGGTGTAGGCGCTCAGCAGGGCGGCCTGGCTGCCCATGCGGCGCAGCACCCGGCGCCACAGGTCATCAGTGTCGGCGCCGAAGATCTCCTCCTCGCGGGGCGTCGTACGCAGCCAGGCGCCCTGACGGATCTCCCTCTCCAGTTGCCCGGCCTCCCAGCCGCTGTAGCCGGCGAAGACCCGCACGTCCGAGAAGGCGCCGACGGCGAGTTCGACCGGTGTGTCCAGGTGGAGCACGCCGATGTCACCGGTGATGCGCCGCCAGCCGAGCGGGTCCTCGCCGGGGTCCAGCACCTTCGCCAGGCACAGGGCGCCATTGGGCAGCACGGGACCGCCGGCGAAGAGCACCTGCGGAGGATTGAGCTGGGCCTCCCAGTCGGGCAGCACCTGCGAGACGGGCATCTGAGAGGGTTTGTTGAGCGCGATACCGACAGCGCCGTCGGTATCCGACTCGAGCAGCAGGATGACCGACTGGTCGAAGAAACCGGCCCCCACAGGGTGGGTGCTCACCAAGAGTTCTCCCCCACTGACGTGCTGCTCACTGGTCACGAATCCAGTCTGACACGCCTGTCCAGACCTGGCCCGGCCGCCAGCATGTGGATCGGGGAGAACCCGGGACACAGGCAATTGGGTAGGTTGATAAGCATGTCCGCGGGCGTATGTGCGCCTGCTGTGAGAGAACGGAGACCGCGTGGCGAGCGAGAACCAGGCGCCGGAGGGCGCCGACATAACCGACATAACAGCCGAATCCGTAACCGAATCCATGTCAGCGACCGAGCAGCTGTCTTCACTGCTGCAGGCGGGTGAACCGGCCCCCACCGACGAGTCCGTCGAGCTGGCCGCTGAGAATGACAACGCACCTGTTGACTGGTGGCTGGTCGCACCGGCCATGGTGGTCGTCGCCGGTATCGTGGTGTGGGGCCTGACCTCAAAGGGCACATTCAAGGCATTCGCCGACACCGCATTGGCCTTCATCGTCGAGAACTTCGGCTGGGCATTCATCCTGTGCGGCACCGTCGCCGTGTTCTTCGTCGTCGTGATCGCCGTATCGAACTTCGGCAGGATCCGGCTGGGCGCCGATGGCGAGGAGCCCGAGTTCCGGACCTCGAGTTGGATCGCCATGATGTTCGCCGCCGGCATGGGCATCGGGCTCATGTTCTACGGCGCCTCGGAACCCCTGACCTTCTACCGTCAAGGGGTTCCCGGCTATGAGGCGCACGACGTCGGCACGGCGATGGCCACCGCCATGTTCCACTGGACCCTGCATCCGTGGGCGATCTACGCGATCGTCGGCATGGCCATCGCCTACTCGACGTTCCGCGTGGGCCGCAAGCAGCTGATCTCATCGACCTTCGTCCCCCTCATCGGCGAGAGACGGGCCGCCGGCCCGCTCGGGCGGTTCATCGACATCCTGGCCGTCATCGCCACGATCTTCGGCACTGCGTGCTCGCTGGGCATCGGCGCCACGCAGATCAGTGCTGGACTTCAGGCCTCCGGCATCATCGAGAACCCCAGCACGGCGACTGTCACGACCATCGTCCTTATCCTCACCCTCGCCTTCATCGTGTCGGCCATGTCCGGGGTGAGCCGGGGAATTCAGTACCTGTCCAACACCAACATGACGCTGGCAGCGCTGCTGGCGATCTTCGTGTTCGTCCTCGGCCCGACGGTCGCCATCCTCGACCTCATTCCCTCCTCGATCGGCAGCTATCTGAACTCCTTCTTCGAGATGGCCGGCCGCAGCGCCATCTCGGCCGATGGCACCGCCGGCAGCTGGCTGAGCACGTGGACGATCTTCTACTGGGCCTGGTGGATCTCGTGGTCGCCGTTCGTCGGCATGTTCCTGGCACGGATCTCCCGCGGCCGGACGATTCGCCAGTTCTGCATCGGCGTCATGTTCGTCCCAGCCGGCCTGTCAACCGTGTGGTTCGCGATCTTCGGCGGTACCGCCATCCACTTCGAGCAGAACGGCAACTCGATCTGGGGCGACGGAAACGCGGAGTCGCAGCTGTTCACTCTGCTCCACCAGATGCCCGGCGGCGCGATAGCCGGTTATGTGGCGATGCTCCTGCTCGCCACGTTCTTCATCACCTCGGCGGACTCGGCGTCGACCGTCATGGGCTCGATGTCACAGAACGGGCTGGCCACCGCGAAACCCTCCCTGTCCGCGGCATGGGGCGCACTCACCGCCCTCATCGGCCTGATGCTCCTGCTGTCGGGCGAGAGCAGCACCGACCGCAGCGCCCTGTCGAACCTGCAGAATGTGACGATCATCGCCGCGAGCCCGTTCCTGCTCATCGTGATCGTCCTCATGTTCGCTCTGGTCAAGGGCCTGCGCAATGACACGATCTACTTGGAGTACCGTGAGCACCAGCGCTTCGCCCGCAAGCTCGCCCACGAACGGCGCCTGCACCGCGAGGAGATGGAGCGCAAGATCAGGGCCCGGCGCTACCGGGCAGCGGTGGCGGCGATGACCCCCCGCCGCGAGCACGGGCCCCACGGCGAGCAGAAGCACCGCGAACACAAGAAACCCCGCGGCGCGGCTCCTGGTCAGACCGACACCAGACAGCGGCCCTGAGCCGAGCCGGTCGTCGCAGGACCGGACGCCTGCGTGACGACCGGTCCGCTCTGACTGTGCGGCGTCCTGAGCGGGCGCCGCACAGTCTTTTTTCGTCGAGGCAGCTCGTTGCCCATCGGCGGGCACGGCACAGCGAGTCGACATCGCTACCCATGTACGCTGCGAGACCAGCCGCCCAACCGAGATCATTCGGATCCCCTCGTGAGCGAGAAAAACCCCGCCCGGGCAAGGGGCAGGGTTTTCCAGGTGGTGGAGGTGGCGGGAATCGAACCCGCGTCCTGACGAGGCGAACCAGGTCTTCTCCGGGCGCAGCCGGCTGTGACGGTCTGCTCGGCCCCCGCACTCACGCCGGCGAGTTGCGGCCAGGCCCAGTCCGGGTGAAGTCCCCAGCGGTCCCCCGGACACGAACCACTGAGCAAGCCTTCTGAATGAGGCCAGGGACCGGGCGGAAGGCTACACCCGGGCTGACCCTTCGATCACTGATCAGGCAGCGAGAGCGAAGTCAGTGCGATTGGTATCGGCACTTGTTGGTTCCCAGAGGACATTAACGAGTTGACTCTGGATTCTCGGCCCGCTTCCCCTGGAGCTACCACTCCAGTCGAAACCGATCACCCCCTGTTGAGTTGTCACCCGACCTGCGCACGGCGAACCGGCGAGGCGGGATCGTGCCTCAAGGCTACCCGCTCAGAGCCGTGAACCGAATCACTCACTCGCAGGCGATGCCGTCGCCGTCCCGGTCGAGCGCCGACCGGTAGCCGGGGTCACCGCGGAACAGCGGGGCCGCCCCGGCGGCTCGTGCCGTGCTGCAGTTCCGGTAGTAGGCGTAGCCGCTGTCGCCCTGCGGGGCCGCGTCGTCGCTGTAGTCCTGATCCGTCTCCATGCCGGAGCCGGCGTACTCGACCGGCACGGTGACGGTCGCCGTCACCTGCTCGGTCACTGTGACGGTCGGCGCTGGGCTGGGGGTCTGGCGAGGCGTCACTGTCGTCGTGCTCGTGGCCGTGGTCACGGTGACCGCGGACACGGTGACGGTCGGCTCTGTCACCGTCGAGACGCGCACCTGTTCTCCCACCACGCCCAGGGCCATGCTGCTCAGGCCGACGACGATGACCCAGCCGAGTGGATGACGGCGAAGAGAACTCATACAGACTCGCTTTCCGCTTCCGGTCGCCATGGCGGTCCGGCCGGTCCTGCCATCGTCGGCCAGCACGGTTCCGGACGAGGAGGGCGCCAGGATGCGGGCATGAGCGATTCACCACGACACCGCTCACCGATCACG
Source organism: Propionibacterium australiense (assembly GCF_003666605.1). Taxonomy (GTDB): domain Bacteria; phylum Actinomycetota; class Actinomycetes; order Propionibacteriales; family Propionibacteriaceae; genus Propionibacterium; species Propionibacterium australiense. The sequence goes on from NZ_RCIV01000002.1 coordinate 381,086, forward strand.
AACATTCCCGTCCCGACGGGTGGCCACCCACCACAACCGCCAAGAGGAACTATAGGGGAAATAGGGGTAATTCTGGATATCTCGTCAAGGACGATCGTCAGTTGCTCGTGGCAGACCTGATCGGTGCGGTAGCAGGGCCCTCGATGGTGACGGAGATGCCCGCAGCATCATGGGCGGCTGCCAGCGCCTCCTCGGGACCGGAACCCTCGGCCAGGCCGGTGGCGGGCACCCCGGTGTGGGTGTTCCCCGGCCCGGTCATGTCGACCGCCTCGACGGCGTCGACCGGGACCGCGACGAAACCGTCCAGTTCTCCACCGCTCGCCGTGCAGCCTCGCTCACCGGCCCGGACCGACGGGCATGGTCGTGTCCCGGAACCGCAGGCGCCGGCGCACGGCACGGTGAAGGTCCGCGCCCGACAGCTCGGCGTCGGCGATGAGCAGCGCCTCGCGACTGCTGACCGTCAGCACGTCGAGCACGCCGACGAGGGCCCGCATGGTCGGCGCGGGGATGTCCAGCACGAGCGGGCCCGGGTCTCGATACGGCCGACGCCGCTGGGCGTCCGTTCACTCACCCGGCACGATCCCTCTCACCAGCTGCTGGCACCGCCGCCACCGCCGCCACCGCCGGAGAAGCCGCCGCCACCGCTGAAAGCGGAACCGCCGCTCGAGCCGAATCCACCGCCGGAGCCGCCACCGCTGGACGATGGGACGGGACTGGCGCCGGTGTTCATGGAGTGCACCATGGAGCCGACGAAGTAGCCGTAGTGGAAGGAGTATGGGTCGCCGTAGTACCAGGACGGCGGCGTCGAGGGGATGCGTCCGGTTGCGACGAGCTGCTGGCAGATGGTGGACCAGCGGTCGGTGAGGTCGAAGGCGATCGCCCAGGGCAGGTACTGGCTGAAGATGTCCTGGCCCTCCTCGAACTGGATCTGGTCGGCCTCGGCGGTGGACAGGTACTCGTAGAAGCCGTCGACCTGGTCGGTGAAGGCCCGGCCGAGGGCCGTGCGCTGGCCGCGCCGCTGGATCAGCCAGGCCCCGACGCCGAAGATGACGGCTGCGAAGATCAGCCCGACGAGGACGCCGACGCCCGGCCCTCCGGTCTTGAACATGCTCAGCAGCCCGGACATCACGATCCCGAACGCGCCCATGCCCCAGATGAGGAAGAAGACCGCGTACAGGAGCGCACGGATCGGGATGTTGGAGTCCCCTCCCCCGACCTTTCCGGTGTGCTTCATGAGGCCGAGGCTCGTCGCCGAGTCGTTCACCTGGCGGCTCAGTTCCTCGCTGGCCTCGAGCAGTTTCCCGGGCTTGTGCAGGGCCACCTCGTAGCCCGGCGGGGCGCCGGACAGGCCGTAGTCACTGAAGACGTCGCGCAGGAAGCGCTGTTCGAACGGCTGGGTGGCGCGGGAGGCGTCCACGAGCCGCGCGTACGTCTTCTTGCCGTCGTCCTCGGCGCGCAGCTGGATGGCGCCTCGGACGGCCAGGTCGATGAGGACGGCGGAGGTCTCGCGCACGCCGATCTGCCCGTCGATGAGCAGGCCGCCGACCGGGACCGGCAGGTCGGGCGGGGTCACCCGTACCGGGATGGTGTCGCGGTCGGCCTTCGTGTCGGCACGCACCCGGACGGTCTCGGGACTGGTCGGCACCGTGCCGGGCGGGATGCCGTCGAACCGCTCATCACGGCGGCGACGACGGTAGGCCGCCAGCCCGCCGGCGGCGGCGAGCGTGCCGGCGCCGCCCACACCGAGGCCGGCCCGCAGCGCCTTCGTGGTGTTCGACACCGCGGCGTTCTCGAGATGGGGCTGGTTGTCGCTGATCAGGCCCGCGGTGATCTGGACGGAGATCGTCATCATCTCGCCCTTGGCCTTGTCGCGCTGGGTGAAGACGGCCTTGCCGCCGGTGATGGTCGAGCTGGTGCACTCGTCGGTGGATCCGGCCCGGCCCGCGTAGCAGCGGGTGTCCTGCGCGCCGCCGGGCACGTCGACGGTGACGGTGAGCAGATCGGTCGCCGGGGTCTCGGTGCCGACGACGTCCCAGTAGAGCTCGTCGTAGTCGCCCGAGCTGCGCAGCGCCCCCGAGACCGTGTAGTCGATCGTGTAGGTCGCGGTGGCCGTGGTGATGCGCTTGTTGGCGTCGCCGATCTTGATCGTCTCCTGGCAGTCCCGCGGATCGTCCTCCTCGCAGCTGGTGCTCGTGGTGAACGCCGCCGAGGCGTCGGGGCTCGACACGGAGATGTCGGAGATCTCGTAGACGGCGTCCTTCTTGTCGTTCTTGTTCCCGTAGGGCTCGCGGGTGGGCAGGGTGCGGATGATGCCGTGCCGGCCCGAGCTCGAGCCGAAACGCCACACGAGCGTCTCGGACACGTGCAGCAGGCCGCTCGTGTCCACGGTGTAGGTGACCTTCCACGAGTCGACGCTGTCGGCCGTCTGGGCCTGCGCGACGCCGGGCACGAGCAGCCCGGCGAGCACGAGCACCAGCGCGGCGAGGGACGTGCCGAAGCGCCGCCTGGCGGTGGTACCTGTGGGGAAATGGCTCATCTCATCGCTCCTGTCCTTCTCGTCCGGTGTGCTCACCAGCCACGCGCTCCGCCGCCGCCACCGCCCCGGCCGGCCCGGCCGCCGCCGCGGAACGAGGAGCCGCGGCTCGTGCCACCGCCCCGGCCACTACCGTATCCGGTGCCGCTTCTCGTGTAGCCGGTCCTGTTGACCCGTCCCACCGAGCGGGCGAACGTGGTCCGGCTGAAGCCGGCCGGGTTGCCGTAGTACCAGGACGGGACGGCGGGTGCGATGCGGCCGGTGTCGACGAGTCGTTCGCAGATCTGGGCCCAGCGGTCGGTCAGGTCGAAGACGATCGCCCAGGGCAGGTACTGGCCGAAGATGTCCTGGCCCTCCTCGAACCGGATCTGGTCGGCCTCGGCCGTGCCGAGGTACTCCCGGAAGCCCTCCGCCTGGTCGGTGAGTGCACTGCCCAGCGCGGTGCGCTGGCCGCGCCGACTCACCACCTTGCGTCCGATGAGGTACACGACTGCCAGTGGCACGACGGCGCTGCCGACCAGGAACGGATAGCGCAGACCGGGCAGGACCGTGAGCACATTCATACCCTGGAACAGCGCCACCCCGAGGATCCACTGCAGGCACATGACGCACACCATCACGGCGGCGGCGATGGCGATGTCGGTGCGGCCGGTCTCCCCGACGACCCCGGCGTGCTTAAGCAGGCCCAGTGTCCTCGCCCTGCCCGCCACGGACAAGGAGAGCCTCTTGTTGGCCGCCTCGAGCTGGCCGCTCTCGTCGAGGCGCTTCTCGAACACCCATCGAGGATCGGTCGTCTGGGCTGCCGTGCCGAAGACGTCGGCGACGAGTTGGCGCTCGTAGTCCTCGCGCAGCAGGCCGGGGTTGACCAGTCTGGCACGGATCCCATCGTCGCTGCGCAACTGGAGGACACCGCGCACGGCCAGGTCGACGATCGTCGCCGTCGTCTCGCGCGCGCCCACGCGACCGTCGATGAGCAGTCCCGCCATGGCGACCGGCATCTGCGGCGGAGCGAACTGGACCGGTATCACGGCGCTCCTCGCCCGCCGGGACAGCTTCTCGGTGGCTGCCCGCTCGGGGGCCTCGGGTATCGCGCCGGGCGCGGCGCCGGTGAACCGTTCGTCACGGCGCTTGCGCGCGAAGCCGTACACGCCGAGTGCCCCCAGTACCGAGGAGAGTGTGCCCGCCAGGGCCATCTGCCATCCGGTCCTCGTGGCCGTGCTCACCGCGGCCTTCTCCAGGTGGGGCTGGTTGTCGCTGACCCGACCGGGGGCGATCATCACGCCGATGGTGAGGTTCTCGCCGGAGGCCTTGGCCCGGTGGGTGAAACGCGCGGTGCCGTTGCTGATCGTCGCCGCGTCGCAGGCATCGGCCGAGCCAATCGGTCCGGCGAAGCAGACGACCTGCTGGGCGCCGCCTGGCACGTCCACGTTCACCCGCAGGTCGTTCACCGGTGGCGTGTCCGGGCCGAGGGCGTCCCAGTAGAGCTCGTCGTAGTCACCGGATGTGCGCAGTGCCCCGGCGACGGTGTAGCTGATCGTGTAGGTGGCGGTCGCCGAGGTGATCCGTTTGGCGCGGTCGCCGATGGTGACGACCAGGTGGCGGGTCCGCTCGCCCTCACGCTCGCCGCTCGTCCTCGTCGTGAACCGGGCGGAGGCGTCCGGACTCGACACGGCGATGTCGCTGATCTCGTAGACGACGTCCTGCTTGCCGTCCTCGCCCCAGGGCTCGCGGACGAGCAGGTCACGTTCGATGCCGTGACGTCCCGAGCCGGAGCCGAAGCGCCATACGAGCGTCTCGGAGACGTGCAGCAGCCCGTCCGGGTCGACCGTGTAGTCGATCCGCCAGGAGTCGACCCGGTCGCTGGTGTCGGCCACGGCGGCCTGCGGCGCCGACCACGAGGCAACGAGGACGAGCAGTCCGAGGACGAACACGACCAGCGCCTTGGGAGTCCTCCGCATGGCGCTACCAGCCGGCCGGCGGCTCACCGTTTCCTTCGGGTGCGCTCGGCGAGTTCGCGCTGGGCCTCGCGGTTCATGTCGCGCTCCCGGATGGCCTGGCGCTTGTCCCACTCGCGCTTGCCAGTGCCGACGGCGAGTTCGACCTTGGCCCGCCCGTCCTTGAAGTAGAGGGACAGCGGGACGAGGGTGCGGCCCGGGGCGTCCAGCTGGCGCTCGAGGCGTGCGATCTCCTTGCGGTGCAGCAGGAGCTTGCGTTTGCGCAGTGCCGTGTGGCTGCGCCGCCAGCTGCCCATCGAGTACTCGGGGATGTTCGCCTGGTGCAACCAGACCTCGCCGTCGTCGATGGTGGCGAAGGCATCGGCGAGCGAGGCGTGCCCGTCGCGCAGCGACTTGACCTCGGTGCCGGTGAGCACCAGGCCTGCCTCCAGGCGTTCGCCGATCGTGTAGTCGTGCAGGGCTCGCCGGTTGCGGGCGACGACCCTCTCACCAGTCTCGCGCGGCATCCTCACTCCCTCCACCGTCGTCGTGCAGTGTCCGAGCCGTGCCGACCAGAGCCGCCCGGAAACTGGGGTCAACCTTACAGGGACAGCACGGGCCGTGGTCCGCGCCGTGAGACCGATCCGGCCGGTCCCTGACGGATCGGGACACGGACCGGCCGGGATCAGACGCGCAGGTACTTGCGGGTGACCACGAGCGTCGGGACGATCGACAGCACCACGCCGACGACCAGGACGACGAGCATCGCCTGGAGGGTCTGGGTCCAGCCGATCCAGCCGAATGAGGACAGGGTCAGGTGTGAGCTGAGGGCGTCCACGACGAAGGACTGCAGACCGGCCATGACACCGCACGCCAGGAGCGAGCCGATCACGCCGGAGAACAGGGCCTCCAGGAGGAAGGGCAGCAGGATGTAGCTGGTCGACGCGCCGGTCAGGCGCATGATGCCGATCTCGCGGCGGCGCGTGAAGGCCGACATGCGGATCGAGTTGGCGATCTGCAGGCTGCCGGCGAGCAGCAGCACGCAGGCGATGCCCATGGTCCCCCACTTGAGCGCGTTGATGACGCGGAAGAACGGATCGAGGATCGTGTGCAGGTCCTGGACGTTCTGCACGCCCTCCAGCACCGAGAGTTCGGAGATGACGCCCTGGTACTCCTGGGGGTCCTTGAGCTTGACCCGGAAGACCTCCTGCATCTGCTCGACGGTCAGCGAGTCCCCGACCGGGTTGTCGCCGTAGGTGGCGCGGAACTCCTCGTAGGCCTCCTGCTTGGTCTGGTAGTAGATGGTCTCGACATTGGGGTCCGCCTCGAGGACCGAACGGATGGCCTCACGCTGCTCGTCGGTGACGTTCTGGCCCTCGGTGCAATTCCCGCCGAGGCCATTGGCGGCGGAGTCCTGGTTGCACAGGAAGGCCGAGATCTCGATCCGGTCGTACCAGTCGCCCTTGAGCTCGTCGACCTCGGCGATGATCATCAGGCTCGCCCCGAACAGGGCGAGCGAGACCCACATCGTGATGATGACCGAGATGGTCATCGACATGTTGCGACGCAGACCCGACCAGGTCTCACGCAGGGTGTGACGCATCGATGGACTCCTGTTCTGTCTGTGCGAGTGGCTGTGTCCTCGTGAGGGTCATGCGGTGCCGTAGGCGCCGGTGGCCTGGTCGCGGACGACCCTGCCGGCGTCGAGCTCGATGACGCGCCGGCGCATCTGGTCGACGATCGTCGCGTCGTGGGTGGCCATGAGCACCGTGGTGCCGCGACGATGAATGCGGTCGAGCAGTTTCATGATGCCGACGCTGGTGGCCGGATCGAGGTTGCCGGTGGGCTCGTCGGCGGTGAGGACGAGTGGGTCGTTGACAACGGCGCGGGCGATCGCCACCCGCTGCTGCTCGCCGCCGGAGAGTTCCTCGGGCAGGCGGTCTCCCTTGGTGGACAGGCCGACCAGGTCGAGGGTGGCGGGCACCCGCTCACGGATCTCCGTGCTGGACCGGCCGATCACCTGCAGGGCGAAGGCGACGTTCTCGTACACCGTCTTGCCGGGCAGCAGCCGGAAGTCCTGGAAGATCATGCCCACCTTGCGGCGCAGTCTCGGCACCCGGAACTGGCCGAGCCTACCGACGTCCTGCCCGTCGACGAGGACGCGACCCGAGTCTGCGCGCAGCTCGCGGGTGATGAGACGCAGGAAGGTGGACTTTCCCGAGCCCGAGACGCCGACGAGGAAGGCGAACTCGCCCTTGTCGATGTGCACGTCGACGCCGGAGAGCGCGGGGGCGGTCTGGTTCGGGTAGACCTTCGTGACGTTGTCGAATGTGATCACAGCTGTTTCCTGCCGGGTGGACGAAGGGGGAAGCGCCGGCCGGCCACTGGTGGCCGCCACCGGTCGCCCACGAGTCTAGGTGGCGACCCGAGACGACGTCCTGACTCGGCTCCCGGCGTGTCTCGGCACCGGCTCATCCGGCGGGGCGATCAGGCCCCCTGCTCGGCCTGGCGACGCCAGCGGATGCCGGAGTCGATGAAGGCGTCGATGTCCCCGTCGAAGACGGCGTCGGGGTTGCCGGACTCGTGGTTGGTACGCAGGTCCTTGACCATCTGGTAGGGGTGCAGCACGTAGGTGCGCATCTGCGAGCCCCACGAGTTCCCCTCCGATTTCAGGGCGTTCATCTTGGCCTCGCGCTCGGCACGGGCCTTCTCGAGCAGCTTGGCCTGGAGCACCCGCAGGCAGGCGGCCTTGTTCTGGATCTGGGAGCGCTCGTTCTGGCAGCTCACCACGATGCCGGTGGGCAGGTGGGTGACGCGCACCGCCGAGTCGGTGGTGTTGACGCCCTGACCGCCGGGGCCGGAGGCGTGGAAGACGTCGACGCGGATGTCCTGCTCGGGAATGTCGATGTGGTCGGTCTCCTCGACGACGGGCAGCACCTCGACGCCGGCGAAGCTCGTCTGGCGGCGGCCCTGGTTGTCGAAGGGGCTGATGCGCACCAGACGGTGCGTGCCCTGCTCGACGGAGAGGGTTCCGTAGGCGTAGGGGCACTTCACGGTGAAGGTCGCCGACTTGATGCCGGCCTCCTCGGCGTAGCTGACGTCGTAGACCTCGTAGGAGTAGCCGTGACGTTCGCACCAGCGCTCGTACATGCGCAGCAGCATGGCGGCGAAGTCGGCGGCGTCGACACCGCCCGCCTCGGAGCGGATCGTCACGAGGGCGTCCCGTTCGTCGTACTCGCCGGACAGCAGGGTACGCACCTCGAGGGCCTCGATCTCCTCGGACAGGGCCTCGATCTCCCTGGCCGCCTCGTCGGCGGTGTCGCCGTCCTGCTCCTCGGCCGCGAGCTCGACGAGCACCTGCGCGTCGTCGAGGCGACCGCGCAGCCCCTCGACGCGCTCGACGTCGGACTGCAGGCGTGAGAGCCTGCTGGTCACCTGCTGGGCGTGCTCCTGGTCGCTCCACAGATCGGGCGCGGCGGACTCCACCTCGAGTTCGGCGATCTGCTCCTTCTTGGCGGGCACGTCGATGACGGCCTCGATCGACGTGAGCGAGGCGTCGAGCCGTGCGATCCGTTCTCTCAATTCATCCAGGGCCACGTCGAACAAGTCTACGGCACCACCAAGCACTCCCCCGGGGACACGGCCGGTCAGCCGGTGACCGAGCACCTGCCCGTCCCGGCCGGCTCTCAGGAGATCCCCCAGGCGCTCCCGGTGGGGCGACGACGATCTGCTGAGCCGTCTGCGGCGGGGAGTCACCTGCCATCCTGCCCGGCGGACTGCGCACCGTCGTCGCCCCGGCCGGGAGCCGACATCGACCGGCAGCGACCGGGTCACATCGGCGACCATGAGTTGATAATTATTGACTATTGCGCATAATTAATGGGTGCTTCAGGGCCCCAGGATCCTGGAGCCTCGTCTCGGAGCAACGTGAAGGAGGGTTCGTGCGTGCACGAGGAGCGATCGCCGCGCTGGCAGCGGCGTGCGCGGTGTCACTGACCGCCTGCCAATCGGCCGAGGAGGTCATTGCCGAGTACAGCCGCACCGATGTCGCGGGCTACGACACGTCGACCGTGCAGGTCGACCCGCAGGTCCAGGCCCTCGTCCCCGAGACGGTCTCGGCCGACGGGATGCTGACCATCGGTTCGAACCTGTACTGGGCCCCGGCCGAGTTCCAGGTGGGCGGCACGCCGGTCGGCTACGAGATCGACATGATGAGGGCCGTCGCGCGGCGCATGGGGCTGGAGCTGAGCGTCGAGAACGCCGAGTTCGACTCGATCATGCCGGCCATCGGCACCAAGTACGAGGCCGGCGCCTCGTCGTTCACGATCACGGCCGAGCGCGAGGCCAACTTCAACATGATCCAGTTCTACTTCGGCGGCATCGCCTGGGCCACCCAGTCCGGTAACCCGACCGGGTTCGACCCGTCCGACATCTGCGGCCGTTCGATCGGCGTGCAGACCGGGACGATGGAGGACGATGCGGTCAACGAGATGGCCAAGAAATGCGACGTCCAGCCCTCCGTCCTGCGCTACGACAGCCAGGACGCCGTCACGCAGGCCCTGACCGGCGGGAAGATCGAGGCCATGTCGTCGGACTCCCCCGTCATCGACTACGCGGTCGCCAAGACCGACGGCGCGATCGCCACGGTCGGCGAGGTCACCGCGATGGCCCCGTTCGGCGTCGTCGTCCGCAAGGACGACCAGGCCATGACAGATGCGATGCAGGCCGCCCTGCAGTCCCTCATGGACGACGGCACGCTGGAGCAGATCTTCGCGGCGTGGGGAATCACCGAGAACATCGCCGAGCAGGCGATCGTGAACCCGGAGGTCGACGAATGAGCACCGAGTCACCCGGCACCGCAGTGAACGCCCCGGCCATGGACGAGCCGCCGGAGCTGATCCGCGCGATCCCGCTGCCCCACTACGGACGCTGGGCCACCGTCGCGGTCCTCGCCGTCCTGGCCGCCATGGCCGTCCACGGCCTGGTCACCAACGAGAACTACCACTGGGACCTCGTGTTCCCCATGCTGTTCACCTACGAGATCGGCAGGGCCATCGGCTGGACACTGATCCTGACCGTCGCCGCCATGGCGATCGGCATCGTCCTCGCCGTGACGCTGGCCGTCATGCGTCGCAGCGACAACCCGGTGATGCGCGCGGTGGCAACCTTCTACATCTGGTTCTTCCGCGGAACCCCGATCTACACCCAGCTGATCTTCTGGGGCCTGATCGGCGTGCTCTACCCACGGCTGAGCCTGGGCATCCCGTTCGGCCCGGAGTTCTTCAGTTTCCGCACCTACGACGTCTTCACCGCCGGTGTCGCGGCGATCCTGGGGTTGGGGCTGAACGAGGCCGCCTATCTCGCCGAGATCGTCCGCTCGGGACTGGGGTCGGTCGACAAGGGCCAGGTGGAGGCCGCTCAGGCGCTCGGCATGGGCCCGCGCACGATCCTGTTCCGCATCGTGCTGCCTCAGGCCATGCGCGTCATCGTCCCGCCGACCGGCAACGAGACGATCTCGATGCTGAAGACCACCTCCCTGGTGACGGCCGTTCCCTTCACCCTGGAACTCACCAAGGTCGCCACCGACTACGGCTCCCAGACGCTGCTGCCGATCCCCTTCCTCGTGGTCGCCGGCATCTGGTACCTGGTCATCACCTCGATCCTCATGTTCTTCCAGTCGAAGATCGAGGCCTACTACGGCCGCGGCGACTCCAAGGCCCCGGCCCGGTTGTCGCGCCGCAGTAGGCACAGGCAGCGCACATCACGTCAGGCCGCCATCAACGCGGCACACACGACCCCGGACGCGACGGCGGCAGAGTGGACCCCGTGAGGAGCAGGACATGGCAATGGTTGAGGTGCGCAATGTGCACAAGTTCTATGGCGATCTGCACGTCCTGCGGGGCGTGAGCCTTCAGGTCGAACGCGGCCAGGTCTGCACGATCCTCGGTCCGTCCGGCTCGGGCAAGTCGACGCTGCTGCGGTGCGTCAACGTGCTCGAGGAGATCCAGTCCGGCTCCATCACGGTTGACGGCACGCTCATGGGCTACGCGAAGGACGACCAGGGCAGGCTGCACGAGCTGCGCCCCAGGCAGCTGGCGGCCCAGCGGTCGAGGATCGGCATGGTCTTCCAGCGCTTCAATCTCTTCCCGCACATGTCCGCCCTGGGCAATGTCATGACCGCGCCGGTGCTGGTGGCGGGCAAGCCGAAGGAAGTGGCCAGGACGCAGGCCATGGAACTGCTGGCGCGCGTCGGCCTTGCCGACCGGGCCCATCACTTCCCGGCCCAGCTGTCCGGCGGCCAGCAGCAGCGGGTGGCGATCGCCCGCGCGCTGGCCATGGAGCCCGATCTGATGCTCTTCGACGAACCGACCAGCGCCCTCGACCCTGAGCTGGTCGGTGAGGTGCTGGCGGTCATGCAGGACCTGGCCGCCTCGGGCATGACGATGATGGTCGTCACCCACGAGATGGGCTTCGCCCGCGAGGTCTCGGACCTGGCCGTCTTCATGGACGAGGGTGTCATTGTCGAGGCGGGCTCCCCCGCCGAACTCTTCGACAACCCGCAGCAGGACCGCACCAGGGAGTTCCTGCAGAAGGTGCTCAGCCACACCGAGTGAGCGCACCAGGAGACCCGTGGACGCCGCGATCCGGTGATGTCCTGGTGGGGGGTGGGGGCCTCGGAGCGCGCGTGGAGCACGAGGCCAGCGTGACGATGATCACCACCCGATCTACCCCACCGGCCTGTCGCACAGTCAGCGGACGCTCCGGTCTCCCGCTTCGCGGGCGAGCACCCTCCACTCCCGATGAGTGCCTCATTCGGTTCCTGCCGGGACTCATGACGTCGTAGGGGTGAAGCGTCCCGGGAAGCCGCACGACACGCCCAGGACAGCGACGCGAACAGCGGCGAGTATTGCCCTTGCCACTGGGCTGAATTGTTCGTGCAAGTCCGAAATCAGCAGTCCAGATTCCGTCAGCGCACAGGGGAGCGCCACACCGGCCCTGCGGACAGTATCGGCACTGGGCACTCGCTCTCGGCGGAGCGTGAGTGCCGCCACAATACTTGATCATTCATGTAATATGCTCACCGCTGATCGTACGGGCATACCCCAAAGCTGCACGCCCCATTCATCGCAGTTCTCACCTGTGCGCTCAGTTTCTCAGTCATAAACCCGGCACTGCACTCATTGAGAGTGACAGTCATTTCGTTGGAGAAGCACGTCAGCTCGACCCTTACGTCGGATCGAGCGCGGGAAAGCGGCAATGTGATCGAGTTCGAGCAAGTGACGAAGACCTATCCCGATGGCCCAGTCGCCGTGGAAGGATTCTCCCTAGTGGTGCCCTCACACCACACGGTGGCGTTGGTCGGCTCGTCGGGCTCAGGGAAGACGACCCTGCTGCGGATGGTGAATCGGATGGTTGAGCCGACGTCCGGGCGGGTGCTGATCGACGGGCACGACGTACAGGACCGTAATCCGGTCGAGCTGCGCCGCTCCATCGGGTACGTGCTTCAGGCCGGTGGACTGCTGCCGCACCGCACCGTGCTCGACAACGTCGCCACCGTCCTGCGCCTCAACCATGTCCCTCGCCATACCGCTCGCGCCCGAGCGGCAGAGATGCTGGAAAGAGTCGGGCTGGATCCCACCCTTGGCTCCCGCTATCCGGGACAGCTCTCGGGCGGACAGCAGCAGCGTGTCGGAGTCGCCCGCGCGTTGCTGCCGGACCCGAACATCCTGCTGATGGACGAACCCTTCGGGGCGGTCGACCCCATCGTGCGACGTGAACTACAGGACGAGCTGACCCGGCTGCAGACGGAATTGGGCAAGACGATCGTATTCGTCACCCACGACGTCGACGAGGCGTTCCGGCTCGGCGACGAAGTGGTCGTGCTGCGGGAGCGAGGCATGATTGCCCAACAAGGAGCCCCCGCCGAGATCCTCGCCGCGCCCGCGGACCAGTTCGTGCATGATTTCGTCGGTGCCGGACGAGCAGAACGTATCTTGCACACGCAGACCGTCGACGGTCGACGAATCGCCGTGGACGAGACCGGGATACCTGTTGGAGTACTGACGGCATGACCTGGTTTTTCCTGAACTGGTCGATGGTGCTCGAGCTGGCCCGCGACCATCTGCTGCTGAGCGTCCCGCCCATCGTGCTGAGCGCCGTGATCGCCGTCCCCCTGGGACGCCTGGCATACCGGCGCCCTCGGATCGGCGGGCCGCTGCTGGGGGCGGCATCGCTGCTCTACGCGATCCCGGCGCTGCCACTGCTCATCGTCATCCCCGTGCTACTGGGCACCCCGCTGCGCTCGGCAGCGACGATGATCGCCGCACTGACCGTCTATGGCGTCGCGCTACTGGTGCGGACCGCCGCCGACGCCTTCACCGCGGTCGATGCCCGCACCCGCGACGCCGCAGTCGCTGTCGGGCACTCGCCCCGGGCGGTGTTCTGGCAGGTCGATCTTCCTCTGGCGGTTCCAGTGCTGCTCTCCGGGGTGCGCGTGGTCACCGTTTCCACGATCGGGCTGGTCACCATCGGAGCGCTCATCGGGGTACCGAGCCTGGGAACTCTGCTCACCGACGGCTTCCAGCGAAGCATCCCCGCCGAGGTCCTCGCCGGGGTGATTGCGACCGTGCTGCTGGCCCTTCTGCTCGATGGGGTGCTCCTGCTCCTCGGTCGCGTCGTCTCACCCTGGACACGTGCCCCTCGACCGACCCGAAGCAGGACGGTGACCTCATGAACCTGCTCTCAGACGCACTGGCCTGGCTGATCGATCCGGCGAACTGGACCGGGCCGAGCGGAATCCCCACCAGAGCCGGGCAGCACCTCGCGATCACCGCGCTCACGATCCTCCTGGCTGGACTCATCGCCTGGCCCGCGGGAGTGCTCATCGGACACAGCCGACGCGGTTCGGGGATCATCGGCGCACTCACCGGCGCCGCACGGGCGATCCCGACGCTCGGCCTGCTCACCCTGTTCGGCCTCGCTCTGGGCATCGGCCTGGAGGCCCCCCTGCTGGCGCTCATCGTGCTGGCGATCCCGTCGCTGCTCGCCGGCGCCTACGCCGGTATCCAGGCCATCGACCCCGCCATCGCCGCAGCGGCTCGTGCGATCGGGATGAGCCCGGCTCAGGTGATTCTCACCGTCGAGATACCCCTGGCTCTGCCGGTCATCATAGGCGGGCTGCGGTCAGCGACACTGCAGGTCGTCGCGACTGCGACACTGGCCGCCTATATCGCCGACATCGGACTGGGCCGTTATCTGTTCACGGGACTCAAGTCCCGTGACTACTCCGAGATGCTTGGCGGCGCGCTCGCTGTCGTCGTCCTCACCCTGATCCTGGACGTCGCGCTGGCCGGATGCCAGAGACTCGCCACGCGCCGCATCATCGATCCCGCTCCGAGGGCTCGACTCTCCACAACCAGAACCACCGGGAAGAACAGGAACCACCCATGCCCAACCGCGCCATCTCCCGTCGCCTCATCCTCACGGGACTGACCGCCCTTGCCACCGCTGGTGCGCTCAATCTGACAGGCTGCACCCGCAGCGACCCGCTCAATCAGGCCGCCGGTAAGGGTTCCGGTTCTGCATCGTCGAAGACGATCGTCATCGGCTCGCAGGACTACTACTCGAGTGAGATCATTGCCGAGATCTACGCCCAAGCCCTCGAAGGCGCCGGCCGCACCGTCGATCGGCAGTTCCGCATCGGCCAGCGCGAGGCCTATCTCCCGGAAATCGAGGCAGGCGCGATCGACCTGTTCCCCGAGTACACCGGCCCGCTGCTCCAGTACTGGAAGCCCGACGCCGGCTCCCGGCTGCCGGATGACGTGTATGCCGAGTTGTCCGAGACGACACCGGATGGCCTGCGCGTCCTCGACCAGTCGCCCGCAACGGACCAGAACGCCTACACCGTGACCCGGGAGTTCGCCGACAGGTGGAGGCTGACCACGCTCGGCGATCTCTCGAACGTCACCGTTCCACTCACGCTCGGCGCCAACTCCGAGGGCGAACACCGTCCCTATGGCCCCGCAGGGCTGGCCGAGACCTACGGCGTGAATGTCGCCTTCACCCCCATCGAGGACGGTGGCGGCCCGCTGACCGTCAAGGCGCTCAAGGACGGCGACATCCAGTTCGCCATCATCTACACCGCGGACCCCTCCATCACCGAGAACGAGCTCGTCTCCTTGGAGGACACCAAGGGCCTGTTCCTCGCCTCCCATGTCGTGCCCCTCGCCAGTGGCAACGTGGACGACTCCGCCGCCGCGATCATCAACAAGATCAGCGCTGCGATGAGCCCCGAGGACCTCATCGCGCTCAACGCCCGCAGTGTCCGGGAGGAGCTCCCCGCGGCCACCATCGCCGCGCAGTGGCTCGCGCAGCAGAATCTCGGCTGAACGATGGCGGGCCGAGACGAGCGCAGCGGGCGCCCTGCCCCGCACCACGGGCAACCGGAGGGGAGACGCCATCATTCCTCGACACTCCGGTCCTGCCCGGGAACGCGGCGCACGAGTGATGCTCACGGCCCTGTCGTCGCTCTGCCGCAAGGGGCTCCGGGCGCGACAGCGGATTCGGAACCATCGCTACAATCGCTGGGCGAGGGCGCATAGCTCAGTTGGTCAGAGCGCATCCCTTACAAGGATGATGTCGTCGGTTCGAGTCCGTCTGCGCCCACCCGCTCGTCAGCACCGATTTGGTGCTTGCCGGTGGCCCGCTGGGGTCTTCTCGCAGAGCTGGCACCGGATTGCATCGGAGGGACTGGAAGTTTTCGCCCTGTACCCGGTACAGCCGTGGCAAGGGCGCCGCGACACTGGTTCTGGGGAATGTTCGGCCTGATAGACGCCAGAGCACAGTCTCCTCAGGGCTGGCCCACGGCGTCTCGGGCGACGCACACGGCAGTGGCCCCGTCGATCACTCGACGGGGCCACCATTCATCACCTCATCCCAGCGGATGTCCCGCCGGGCGGTCCTTCATCCCGTGGAGCCTCAGGCCTCCTCGGAACCCTCGACCTGGATCGGGGCGTCCACACCGCTGATGGCGATCTTGCGCGGCTTGGCCTCCTCGGCCACCGGGATCGTCAGTGTCAGCACGCCATCGGCGTAGTCGGCGTTGACGTTGGCGAGGTCGAGGCCGCCGCCCAGTGTGAGCTGGCGGGCGAAGCTGCCCGTGGTGCGCTCACGGCTCACCCAGCGGTTCTTCTCGCCGGACTCGATCTCGACGGGCTTGCGTTCTGCGGTGACGGTCAGCGTGCGGTCGTCGATGCCGACCTCGATGGTGCTCGGATCCACACCCGGCAGGTCCAGCTTCGCGATGAAGTTGTCACCCTCGCGGTAGAGATCCATCGGCATCAGTCGCGCGTCGCGGGCCACTGTCCTGGCGGCCTGCTCGAAGAAACGATCCAGCTCATGGAAGGGGTTGTACAACATGGTGCTCATTGTGTGCCGTCCTTAGTGAATCCTCGTGGCCCGGGAGTCTCCCTGGCCAACAGCTTCCGCGCGATAGCCCAATCATCGCGCTCACCTTGAGTAACCTGGACTCAACTCTGATTATTCCCCTTGAGTCGCTCCGACTCAACTTTTTTCGGAAGGAATCCAGGGCAGCCGGCGGACACACGGAGGGGTCCTCCAGGCCATGGCCTGGAGGACCCCTCCTGTCTCGTGCGTATCGTCTCAGGACCGGTGCGCCGTGTGCGAGCGGACGATCCGGCACGCCTGCCAGTCCGGGGACACCTCGACGACCCCCGTGGCGGTGAGCCCGGCGACCGAGGCGCCCTCGGAGACGTCGATCGGCTTGACGTACCCGGGCCGGCCGATCTTCGGGGTCAGCAACCAGATGTAACCGGTGTCGGACAGATCACGCAAAGCATCGACCAAGGCGTCGGCGACGTCGGTGTCGTCACGCTGCCACAGGATCACCGCGTCGACGGCTTCGACCGCGTCCTCGATCAGATCCGCATCAATCTCATCCATGATGTCAGCGCGCAGATCCTCGTCGACATCATCGTCCCAGCCCAGTTCCTGAACGACCATGCCGGGACGCAACTTGAGTAGTTCGGCTCCCCCCATCGAGGTGGATGACTTGTCAGTACTGCCTGCCATGGCACTACTTCACCACATGTGACCTTCCCCGTGCTCACCGGGACGCGCTCTGACTGGCCTTGCGACGAGGAGAGCGCCGGGGACCTTCGCGCCGCCCCCGGAACACCCTCCGAAGAACGCGCGGTGGGCACGACCGACGCCGGGAGGGGTCGGTTCGGTGACCCCTCCCGGCGCGAACAGCCCGGCTCGCGAGGTCAGTCCTCCTCGCCGGGGACGACGGCAGCGGCCGAGACGTCGAGCAGCCCGTACCGATCGGCTGCCTGCTGAGCCCACTCGCCGGGCGCCTCACCGCGGCGAGCGAGCGCCTGCAGGGTGGCCACCACCATCGACACGGCGTCGATGTGCAGGGTGCGGCGGGCGGCGGCACGGGTGTCGGAGAAGCCGAAGCCGTCGGCGCCGAGCACGGTGTAGTCGGTGGGCACCCATTCGCGGATCTGGTCCTGGACGGCCTTCATGTAGTCGCTGGTGGCGACCACCGGACCGGGCCGGCCGGACAGTTTCTGGGTGACGAACGGGACGCGCTGGGCGAGCTCGGGGTGCAGGAAGGCCTGTTCGTTGCACTCCAGGCCGTCACGGCGCAGCTCGCCCCAGCTGGTGACGCTCCACACGTCGGCGACGACGCCCCAGTCGTCCCTCAGCATCTGCTGGGCCTGCAGGGCCCACGGGACGCCGGGCCCGGAGGCGAGCAGCTGGGCCCGCGGCGCGGCCGGGTCGACACCCTCCATCGAGCCCTCGCGGAGCAGGTACATGCCCTTGAGAATGCCCTCGACGTCGACGTTCTCGGGCTCGGCCGGCTGCTCCATCGGCTCGTTGTAGGTCGTGATGTAGTAGGCGATGTCCTCCGGCTCGTCGCCGTACATGCGCCGCAGGCCGTCCTCTACGATGTGGGCGAGCTCGTAGCCGTAGCACGGGTCGTAGCTGACCAGCGCCGTGTTGGTGCTGACCAGGATCGGCGAGTGACCGTCCATGTGCTGGGTGCCCTCACCGGTCAGGGTGGTGCGGCCCGCGGTGGCGGCGATGTAGAAACCCCGGCCCAGCTGGTCGGCGGCGGCCCACATGGCGTCACCGGTGCGCTGGGCACCGAACATCGAGTAGAAGATGTACACCGGCACCATCGGCTGGCCGTGCGTGGCGTAGCTGGTGGCGGCGGCGGTCCAGGCCGCCACCGAGCCGGCCTCGTTGATGCCGGTGTGCAGCAGCTGACCGTTGACGGCCTCGCGGTAGCTCAGCATGAGGTCGTGGTCGACCGGCGTGTAGTTCTGGCCATTCGGGTTGTAGATCTTGCTCGTGGGGAAGAACGAGTCCATGCCGAAGGTACGGGCCTCGTCGGGCAGGATCGGCACGACGAACGGACCGAAGTCCCGCTCCCGCATGAGATCCTTGAGAATGCGCACGAAGGCCATCGTCGAGGCGATCTTCTGGTGGCCCGAGCCCTTCTTGATCGCCTTGTAGGCCTTCTCACCCGGCAGGACGAGCCTCTTGCCGTCGGTACGGCGCTCGGGCAGGAAACCGCCGAGTGCGCGGCGGTGCTCGAACATGTACGACATGGCCGGGGAGTCGTCGGGCTCCTTGTAGTACGGCGGCAGATAGGGATCGGCCTCGAGCTGGGCGTCGCTGATCGGGATGTTGCAGCGGTCGCGGAGCGCCTTGAGGTCGTCCAGGGCCATCTTCTTCATCTGGTGGGTCGCGTTGCGCCCGGCGAAGTGCGTGCCCAGCGCGTAGCCCTTGATGGTGTGGACGAGGATGACCGTGGGGGCGCCATTGAACTCCATGGCCGCCTTGTAGGCGTTGTAGATCTTCTTGTAGTCATGGCCGCCGCGGCGCAGCGCCCAGATGTCGTCGTCGCTCCACTCCTCGACCATGGCCGCGGTACGGGGGTCCTTGCCGAAGAAGTGCTCGCGCACCCAGGCCCCGTCGTTCGCCTTCATGGTCTGGTAGTCGCCGTCATTGGTGACGTTCATCAGGTTGACCAGGGCGCCCTCGGTGTCCGCCTTGAGCAGCGGGTCCCAGTTCTCACCCCAGATGACCTTGATGACGTTCCAGCCGGCGCCGCGGAAGAATGCCTCGAGCTCCTGGATGATCTTGCCGTTGCCGCGGACCGGGCCGTCCAGACGCTGCAGATTGCAGTTGACGACGAAGGTCAGGTTGTCCAGACCGTCATTGGCGGCGAGCTGGAGGGCGCCGCGGGACTCGACCTCGTCCATCTCACCGTCGCCGAGGAAGGCCCAGACGTGCTGGCGGCTCGTGTCCTTGATGCCGCGGTTCTCCAGGTAGCGGTTGAACTGGGCCTGGTAGATCGCGTTGATCGGGCCGAGGCCCATCGAGACGGTCGGGAACTCCCAGAAGTCGGCCATGCGACGCGGGTGGGGATAGCTCGGCAGGCCCCTGCCGCCGCGGGGCCGGGAGTACTCCTGGCGGAAGCCGTCGAGATCGGCCTCGGTGAGACGACCCTCGAGGTAGGCGCGGGCGTACAGGCCCGGACTGGCGTGACCTTGGAAGAAGATCTGGTCACCGCGGTCCTCGGAGTCCTTGCCGCGCCAGAAATGGTTCATCCCCACCTCATAGAGCAGCACGGCACTGGCGTAGGTGGAGATGTGGCCGCCGACACCGAGCCCCGGGCGCTGCTGACGGTGCACGGTGACCGCGGCGTTCCAGCGCAGCATGTGGCGGATCCGCTGCTCGAGCTTCTCGTCACCCGGGTAGGGCGACTCCAGTGCGGCGGGGATCGTGTTGACGTAGTCGGTGGAGACCAGTGAGGGCAGGCCGATGTAGCGTTCACGGGCCCGCTGGTTGAGCCTGAGCATCACATAGCGGGCCCGGTTGTGACCGTCCGCATCGATCATCGCGTCGAGGGAATCGACCCACTCACGGGTCTCCTCCGGATCGGTATCGGGCAGATTCGTGGGCAGACCGTTGAAGATGGGGCCACGTTCCTGGCGAGGAATCACGCTGTCGTCCTTTCACCTCAGCTGTTCGACGGCGAACAATGCCGACGGGTTGTCCCTATCTTCCAACCCGCAGGTGACCCCACGTACCAAAACGCAACCAGCCCTCAGCGTAATTGGCCCGACCAGCACTGCATCACGCCTCACCGACCTGGACCGACAGCCGGCGTGGGCACGGGCGCGGTGACCCGCCGCAGGGCTGTCAGGGCACATCGATCAGGGCCGTGGCACCTGACCCGAGGATGCCCCCGGATGGCTCGACCGGTGCGACCACCACATGACCAGTGGCCGACCGGTCCGATGCCGATCTCACGACAGGACCGCCCGTCAGGAAGCTCTTCGGGGCGTCGTTAACATACCGCGCGACAAGAAGGGAACTCAGACATGTCCATCTTCGCCGAACTCGAAGCGGCCCCGTACGATCCGATCTTTCACCTGACCGATCTGTTCAAGCAGGACACCGATCCTCGCAAGGTGAATCTCGGCGTGGGCGTCTATCAGGACGACAACGGCAAGGTGCCGCTGCTCAAGTCGGTCGAGATCGTGCAGAAGCAGATGGCCGATGACCCCGACCCGTGGACCTATCTACCGCTGAGGGGCTGGGAGCCCTTCAACGAGGCGACTCAGAAACTCGTCTTCGGTGCCGGCTCCGAGCCCGTGACATCCGGCCGGATCGCCACCGTCCAATCGCTGTCCGGCACCGGGGCGCTCCTGCTGGGCGCGGACTTCTATCATCACCAGGTCAACCGGGACGCCGGCATGATCGCCTCGGACCCGACCTGGACGAACCACCACGCGCTGTTCCGCTACGCCGGCTACCGGACCGGCTCGTACCGCTACTACGACGCGACCAACCACTGCATCGACGTCGACGGCATGCTGGCCGACATCAGGGCCGCCGAACCCGGCACGGTCGTGCTGCTGCACGCCTGCTGCCACAACCCCACCGGCTACGATCTGGACCCCGACCAGTGGGCCCCCCTGATCGAGGTACTGGCCGAGCGTGAACTGATGCCCTTCGTCGACCTGGCCTACGAGGGCTTCTCCCGTGGTCTCGAGGAGGACGCCGGCATGGCCCGGGCATTCGCCGAGGCCGGCCTGAGCTTCTTCGTGGCAAGCTCCTTCAGCAAGAACATGGCCATGTACGGCGGTCGGACCGGCGCGATCCATGTCGTGTGCGCAAACGCCGATGAGGCGTTCCGGGTCAAGAACCATCTCGCCCGCACCGTGCGCAGCCTCTACTCGAATGCACCGTTTCAAGGCGCCACGATCGCCGCGACGATCCTCAACGATCCCGAGCTGCGCGCCACCTGGGAGGAGGAGGTTGCCGTCATGCGCGTCCGCATCGCCACGATGCGCGCCCGCCTGCTCGAGGCCCTCGAGGCCAGGGGCATCGAGGACATGGGCTTCATCACGCGCCAGGCCGGCATGTTCAGTCTGTCGGGCCTGACCCCTCAGGAGATGGTCCGGCTGCGCAAGGAGTTCCACGTCTACGGGCTCGACAGCGGCCGGCTGTGCATGGCCGCTCTGAACAGCCGCAACGTCGAATACGTCGCGTCCGCGATCGCCGAGGTCCACGGGCACTGACATGGGACCGGGCCGGCCGGCCCGGCAACACACGGCACTCGCCGGGCCGGCCGGCTCGCGCCGATTAGGCTGGCGTCACTCGGGCGCTCCCCTCAGGGAGTCTTTGGCACCGAGGTCTCATTCATTAAGAAAGGCACAACGCAATGCAGCTGCGCAAGGACGCCCAGTGGAGCCTCGTCACCCCGACCAGCATGGGGGTACGGATCAGCCCGGCCTCCGGTCAGCCGGTCCAAGCCGCCGATCAGTTCGCGCTTCACGTGACGAGCGCCGAGACCAATGTCGGCTCGATCCCGAGCCATCTCGGCGAGCCGGTGAAGGTTCTCACGAATTTCGTGGCGGGCTCCCCCATCGCCCAGCTCATCAAGGCGAACCTCGCCAGCCGCCACATGGCCTACGAGGGCCCCGACGTGCCGCAGGGCGGCGCCTGGGGCTACCGTCACCAGTTCAACATCGCGGACTCGGGCTACGGCAACCGCGGCGCCCGCGTCTGGAACGACCGCGCCGGCGAGGTCGGCCGCATCCTGGACGCCAAGGACTTCGACCTGGACCGCATCTTCGGTTCGGAGGGCGTCAAGATCGTCCACATGTCCGGGCTGATCGCCTCGCTGAGCCCCCAGACCTGCCAGTTCTGCCTCGAGGTCGCCCGTACCGCCAAGAAGTACGGCACCGCCGTCAGCTTCGACCTCAACTACCGTGCCTCCTTCTGGGAGGGGCGGGAGGCCGAGCTGCGCGCGGCGTTCACCGAGATCGCCGAGCAGTGCACCGTGCTCGTCGGCAACGAGGAGGACTTCCAGCTGGCCCTCGGCCTGCAGGGTCCTGAGGCGGGCGGAAAGGGCCTGGCCGGCAAGATCGACGCCTTCAAGGGCATGATCGAACAGGCCCATGAGCGTTTCAGCGGTGTCGAGTACTTCACCACCACGCTGCGCGAGGTCGTCAACACCAACGAGCACATGTGGGGCGCCATCTTGTGGAATGACGGCACCTTCCACGTCGCAGAGCCCCGCCCGATCGGCGTCCTCGACCGTATCGGCGGCGGCGACGCCACCGTCGGCGGCATCCTCCACGGCCTGCTCCGGGACTGGGACGCCGAGAAGTGCATGCAGTTCGGCTGGGCCAGCGGAGCCCTGGCCACCACGTTCCTCACCGACTACGCGATCCCGGCCGACGAGGATCAGATCTGGGCCATCTGGAATGGCAACGCCCGCATCAAGCGCTGACGACGAGCCGGCCGGGCCGACTGACGGGCGTTCCCCGGAACCGCCGCCCCACGAGCGGCCCGGCGCGGGGCTGTCGCGCGCACTGCCCCCGCAGCGTCGTGACGAAATCGTCACGACGCTGCGGGGGCACGTCGGCTCACTGACGACGAAGGTGGTCGAGGCCATGGAGGCCCGCCACAGCTGGTTCCGCCGGCTCGGGGCCGAGGACCGCAGTTGGATCACCATCGTCGCCCGCGCCGGCATCGACAACTTCATGGCGTGGTTCGCCGACGCCGGACGGGCCGCCGATCCCGGTACCCTGTTCAACGCCGCCCCGCGAGCGCTGACCCGCAAGGTGAGCCTGCACCAGACGGTCGACCTGGTGCGTACCACGATCAACGTCGTCGCCGAACAGGTCGGCGAACTCGTCCCCCCCGATGACCGACCCGCCCTTGAGCTCGCGATCACCCACTTCTCCCGCGAGGTGGCCTTCGCCACCGCCGAGGTCTACGCCAGAGCGGCCGAACTGCGCGGAGGCTGGGACGAGCGCATGGAGGCCCTCATCGTCGACGCGATCGTCCGCGCCGAGACCGACGACCTGGTCGTCTCGCGCGCCTCGGCGCTCGGATGGAACACCCTCGGCCCCGTCTGCGTCATCGCCGGGCCGCGCCCAGCAGAACCCGACCTCGAGTCCCTGCGCACTGCGGCCAGCGCCCGGGACCTCACCGTCCTGGCCTCGGAGCAGGGCGGACGCATCATCGTCATCGTCGGCGGCGCTCTGCTGACGGACACCGCCGCCTCGGTGCGCCTCGCACAGGACCTCGAGGAATACTTCGGCGCCGGGTCGATCGTCGTCGGCCCGCTCGTCAAGGCCCTGCCCCAGGCGACCGACTCCGCCCAGAACGCGCTGTCCGCCTCACGAGTCGCCCATGCCTGGCCAGAGGCCCCGCGGGTCGTCGCCTCGTTCGAGCTGCTGCCGGAACGCGCCCTGGCGGGGCACCCCGCTGCGCGACGCAAGCTGGTCGATGACGTCTACCGGCCGCTGGTCGCGGCCGGCGGCGAACTGCTCGCGACGACCATCGGCTTCCTCGACAACGGCTGTGCCATCGAACCCACCGCACGGGCCCTGTTCGTGCACGCCAACACGGTGCGTTACCGACTGCGCAAGGTCGAGGAGATCACGAGGGTGAATCCGCTCGATCCGCGTCAGGCTTATGCACTGCACCTGGCGATCACCCTGGGACGCCTCATGGTGACCGATCCCGCATCTGGTTCACGGTAAGGAAGAATGTCCCGGTCTCCATAAAAAACGGGCCGATTCGGCCCGATCATCGCGGCCCGCTTTGTATACTTCCCACAATGACTCACCGACTTTTTTCGTCGGGATGACATCCGCTCGGCACCCCGCATCCGGGGCAGGATGGTGTCATGCTTGTGATCGTCGCCCCCGGGCAGGGCGCTCAGACGCCCGGATTCCTGACCCCATGGCTCGAGATCGATGCCTTCGCACAGGGACTCTCCCAGCTCTCGGAGGTCACGGGGCTGGATCTCGCCGAACTCGGCACCAGCGCCGACGCCGACACGATCAAGGACACCGCGGTGGCCCAGCCGCTGCTCATGGGCGCGGGGCTGTACGCGGCCCGCGTGGCGGCCCCTCAGTTCGAGCTCGGCCTGTTCTCCCTCGCCGACGCAGCCGCCGGCCACAGTGTCGGCGAGATCACCGCAGCGGCCGGGGTGGGTGTCCTGGACCCGAAGCAGGCCGCGCTCTTCATCCGTGAACGCGGCCGGGGCATGGCAGAGGCCTCCGCGGTCCGGCCCACCGGGATGACAGCGGTCGTCTCCGGTGACCGTGACGAGGTCCTGGCGCGCATCGCCGAGTGCGGTCTGACGGCCGCCAACCACAACGGATCCGGCCAGATCGTCGCCGCCGGAACACTCGAGCAGCTCCAGGCCCTCCGCGACGAGCCGCCGAGCCGCGCCCGCGTGGTCCCGCTGGCCGTCGCAGGCGCCTTCCACACGGACCACATGGCGCCGGCCCAGCCGAGGCTGGCGGAGTTGGCCGCCACGATGACCACCGCCGACCCCGCCACCAGGCTGCTCAGCAACCGTGACGGCCGGGTCGTCGCCTCCGGCGCCGAGTACCTGCAGCGCCTGGTCGACCAGGTCACCACACCGGTCCGCTGGGATCTGTGCATGGACACCATGCGTGAACTCGGCGTCACCGGCCTGCTCGAACTGCCCCCGGCCAAGACCCTCACGGGGATCGCCAAGCGCAACCTCAAGGGCGTCGAGCTCTTCACCTTCAACACACCTGACCAGATCGACGAGGCGCTGGCCTTCTGCCAGGAGCACGCCGGCACCGCGGCCCAGGAGGCCTGACCCATGACGATGACACTGAACACCACGACCGGCGCCCAGTACGCCCGCATCCTCGGCACAGGTTCCTACCGCGGTTCCCGGGTGGTGACCAACGAAGAGATGTGCACCATGATCGACTCGACCCCGGAGTGGATCGAGCAGCGCACCGGTATCAAGGAGCGTCGCTGGGCGACCGAGGACGAGACGCCGCTGTCGATGTCGGCGCAGGCCTGCCGCAACGCCATGGAGATGGCCGGCGTCCGCCCCGAGCAGATCGGCGCCATCATCTTGTCCACGGTCTCGCACCATCACCCGTCCCCCTCCCTGGCCGACTATCTCGCCCGCGAACTCGGCTGCCCCAACCCGGCGGCCTTCGACATCTCGGCGGCCTGCGCCGGCTTCTGCTACGGCGTCGGCCTGGCGGATTCGCTGATCCGCGCCGGACAGGCCGGGGATGACGGCCTGGTCCTCGTCGTGGGGGTCGAGCGGCTGTCCGACATGATCAACATCAACGACCGCGGCACCGCGTTCATCTTCGGTGACGGCGCCGGAGCCGCCGTCATCGGCCCATCGCAGACGCCCGGCATCAGCCCGACCGTCTGGGGCTCGAAGCCGGAGAACGTCGAGACCATCGAGATCGAGAACTGGCTCGCCGGAGCCGGCCACGACACCGGCTACCCGTTCATCACGATGGATGGCCGCACGGTCTTCAAGTGGGCCCTGGCGGAGGTCTCCGGGCACGCGGCCCGCACCATCGAGCTGGCCGGCATCACGCCCGAGGAGCTGGACATCTTCCTGCCTCATCAGGCCAACGACCGCATCACCGACGCGCTCGTGCGGCACCTGCACCTGCCCGAGAACGTGACCGTCGGCCGTGACATCGCCGAAATGGGCAACACCTCGGCCTCGTCCATCCCGATCGCCTTGGACCGCATGATCCGCGAGGGCAGGGCGACGAGCGGCCAGACCGCGCTGATCATCGGTTACGGCGCGGGTCTCACCTACGCTGGTCAGGTCATCGTCATACCCTGATCTGGCCGGCACCCAGCCGTACGCAATCTCCAATCCGACACTCACCACGAGAAGAAAGGGCCGATCATGGCTACCAACGAAGAGATCCTGACCAAGCTTGCCGAGATCGTCAACGACGTCGCCGGTGTCCCGGTCGAGGACATCCAGCCCGACAAGAGCTTCATCGACGACCTCGACATCGACTCCCTGTCGATGGTCGAGATCGTCTACGCCCTCCAGGAGGCCTTCAACATCGACATCCCGGACGAGGACGTCAAGGGCCTGAGCACCGTCGCCGAGGCCGTCGACTACGTCGAGAAGGCCCAGAAGGCCTGAAGACAGCACCTCGGCAGATCCACGTCACTCACCCACATCATTCGAAACCCACATGGAGGACCAATGAGTACCATCGTCGTCACCGGACTGGGGGCGCTGACCCCGCTCGGCAACGACGTTGCAAGCACCTGGGAGGGGCTCCGCAACGGCCGCAGCGGCATCAGCACGATCGAGCAGGAGTGGGCAGCGGACCTGCCCGTGCGTTTCGCCGGGCAGGTCGACGTGGACGTCGATTCCCTGCTGCCCCGCGTCGAGGTCCGTCACCTGGACCGCTCCAGCCAGCTGGCCGTCATCGCGGCCCGCCAGGCCTGGGAGGACGCCGGGCTCACCTTCAGCCCCGAGAACGAGACCGATCCCGATCGCCTCGCCGCTGTCGTCGGGACCGGCATCGGTGGCCTGCAGAGCACGATCTCGCAGTGGGAGGTCATGCGGACCAAGAGCTCGCGTCGCGTGAGCCCCTTCACGGTCCCGATGCTCATGTCCAATGCACCGGCCGCCAATGTCGGCCTGCGGATCGGCGCCCGCGCCGGGGTCCACACCACGGTCTCGGCCTGCGCCTCCTCGAACGAGGCCATCTCCCTGGCCCTCGACATGCTGCGGGCCGGCCGCGCCGACATCGCCCTCACCGGCGGAACCGAGGCGGTCATCCACCCACTCACCATCGTCTCGTTCGCCCAGATGCAGGCGCTGTCCAAGCGCAACGACGAGCCGCAGCGGGCCTCCCGCCCCTGGGACGGGGGCCGCGACGGCTTCGTCATGGGTGAGGGCGCCGTCATGCTCGTCCTCGAGACCCTCGACCACGCCCTGGAGCGCGGCGCCACGATCTACGGCACCCTCGCCGGCTCGGGCATCAGCGCCGACTCCTACGACATGGTCAAGCCCGACCCGAGCGGTCAGGGGCAGAGCGCCGCCATGCGCAAGGCCCTCGCAGACTCCGGCCTGACCCCTGCCGACATCAACCACGTCAACGCGCACGCGACCTCGACCCCTGCCGGTGACACGACGGAGGCGCACAGCATTCGCGCCCTGTTCGGTGAGGACACCGACCACGTCATCGTCACGGGCACCAAGTCGATGACCGGCCACCTGCTCGGCGCCGCCGGCGCCCTGGAGACGATGGCCACCGTCCTGGCCCTGCACGACCGGGTCGTGCCGCCCACGATCAACCTGGATGACCCGGAGGACGACCTGCGCGTCACCATCGCGGCGAACACCGCCGCCGAGCTGCCAGCGGAGGGACGCCTGGCCGCGCTGAACAACTCGTTCGGTTTCGGCGGGCACAACGTCGCCCTGGCCATCACCAACGATCACGTCTCCAGGTGATCCGACCGAATGGCCCCATCGCGGCGGGGGCGGAAGGTGACGAACCCTTCCGCCCCCGCCGCGTTCAGTCGAAGATCCTGCCGGTACGGCGGCGTTCCAGCCAGTCGACGAGATGGTCGGTGATCTCGTCCCGGTTCGTCTCGTTGAGCAGTTCGTGGCGGGCGCCCTCCCAGACCTTGCCGACGACGTCGGTGAGCCCGGCGATGCCGTACTCCCCCACGATCTCCTCGACCGCACCGTCCCGGCAGCCGACCGGGTCGGCGCTGCCGCCCATGACGAGCACCGGGAGTTCCCGGCTCACCAGGGCGACGTGGCTGCGTGAGTGGACCCGGGACTGGTTCGTGAGGATCTCGTCGAAGAATCCGTCGCTGCAGTCGAAACCGCACCAGGGATCGGCGATGTACTTGTCGACCTCGGCCTCGTCCCTGCTCAGCCAGTCGTACGGGGTGCGGGCCGGTTCGAAGGGCCGGTTGTAGGTCTTCGTGTTGACGCGGCTGATGACGGCGCTGATGTGCTCGCGCCCGCGCAGTCTCGCCTCGGCGCGGGCCATCCGGCGGCCCACGGCCGCCGTCGCCTCCCTGTTGAGGACCGGCCCCGACAGGACGAGCCCGTCGATGCCCTCGGACCAGCGCATCGCGTACTCGCGGGCGAGCATCGAGCCCATCGAGTGGCCGAAGAGGAACTGCTTGACGCCTGGGTGGCGGCGGACGGCCAGCTCGTGGACGGCGTGCAGGTCCTCGACGACGACGGACCAGCCGTTGCGGGGCCAGACGCCGGCCCGCTCGAGGTGACCGGCGGTGCCGCCGTGACCGCGGTGGTCACTGGCGTAGACGCCCCAGCCCGCCGCCGTCAGGGCGCGGGCGAACCGGTCGTAGCGCTTGGAGTGCTCGGCCATGCCGTGGCTGATCTGCAGGACGGCGAGCGGCTCGCCGGCCGGCAGCCAGGCACGCACGAGCACGCGTTCCCCGTCGGGGCGGGTGATGCGTCCCGCTTCGACGCGCGGCCCCTCGGTGCGGGGCTCGCCGGGATCGTGCTGCTGGGTGCTGACCATTCCCCGAGCATAACGGTGCCGGGCCTGCTCGGGAACCCGGCTCCCGCCGGCCGTGGGCACCGGGGAGGCGGACCGCCGGGGCTCAGACGGCCCGGTGGAGCCACCGCACGGGCGCGTCCTCGCCGGCGTGGCGGAAGATCTCGAGTTCGTCGTCCCAGGCGGTACCGAGCAGCTCGCTGATCGCCTCGTGAATGCCCTCGCCGCCGAGGGCCTCCTTGGCCACGGCTGCGCGCAGCCTGTTCTCGCTCACCTGGATGTCGCCGAACTCGTCGGTGGTGGCGCGGAAGACGCCGAGCGAGGGCGTGTAGCAGTACCGCTCGCCGAGCCCATCCGGCCTGGCCTGGCTCGTCACCTCGAACCGGAGCGCCCGGCAGCGCATGAGGGCCGAGACGATCTGGGCGCAGGTGCCCTCGTCGCCCTCCCAGATGCTCTCGGCGCGCATCGTTCCGGGCTGGGCGCCCTGAGGGGTCCACTCCAGTGTCACGGGGGTGCCGATGACGGCGCTGATGGCCCACTCGATGTGCGGGCACAGCGCGGCCGTGGCCGAGTGGATGAAGATCTCGCCACGTGCGTTCCGGGCCATGTCGGCTCCTCTCGTCGATCAGGTGTGCCTTCCCCAGCAGCCTGTGCGAGACGGTCCTCATGGCTTCGTGTTGTTCGCCGGCCGGTGGCCGGTGCTTGTCGGTGCGATTGTGCCCCAGTTCCAGCCGACACGCCAAACCGGGACGGATCGGGTGTCACCGGTACGGGTTCACCCGACCGGTCCGGGGGACACGATGATCTGCTGCAGGCGGCTGGGCTTCGTGGCGATCCAGCCCTGACGCTCACCGGGCGCCAGGTAGACGACGTCACCGGCGATGACGGTGCAGGTCCGCTCCCCCACCGTCAGTTCGAGTTCGCCGTCGAGCAGGGTGATGACCTCGGCGTCGGGTTCCCGGTGGGGGTCTATCGACTGGCCCTCGTCGAGGGTGAAGCAGACGACGCGGACCGCCGGGTTGTCGACGACGACGCGGGACAGCGTGGACTTGGTGAGCTGCGGCAGTTTCGCGGCCAGCCCCAGGCTGGTGACGCTCTGCGTCACAGGTGTTGCCTCCATGATCCTCATCCTTGTCATGACGAGGTGACCGGTCAACGACCGGCGGCCCGGGCCGCCCGGTTCTGCACCGTGCTGTACGGCCGATACCGGTCGGTCGGGCCGGGACTCACTCGCGCGGGTCGGCGAGGAAGAAGGCATCGTCGGGCACCCGGCCGCCGATGATCTCGGAGTTCACCGTGGACAGGCGCTCGTAGAAGTCGGTCAGCTCGTCCTGGCACTGGACCGCCGGCACCATCTCCAGTTGCAGGCGCGGGATGACCTGCTTGACGATGGCGGCGTCGACCTGCGTTGACTCGTTGATCCTGGCACAGATCGCGTCGTCGGCGGCATTGACCGTTTCCACGGCCTGTTCCATGTCGTCGAGGATGGCGCCGAGCAGCGCCGGGTTGCTCGACACCGAGTCCGGCACGGCGATGCCGGCCATCGGGAATCGGGCGTCCGAGCCGGTGACCTCGGCCCACACCTGCTGCATGTCGACGACCCGGCCGACCTCGCGGCCCTGCTGCGCCGACTGGGCGGTGGCCACGGTGGCGAGATGCTCCGGAAGCACCGCCCAGTCGAGCTGGCCGGATACGAAGGCGTTGAGAAGTTCCTGCGAGTCGTTGTACTGGGCGACGTCGATGCTCTCGACGTCGATGTCCTTCTGGGCGAGCAGATAGCGGAAGATCAGGTCGGGCGTGTTGCCCGGCATGGGCACGCCGACCCGCTGGCCGGTGAACATGCTGAGGTCGTTGGATCCCTCGTTCTGCTTCGGGCCGAGGACGTAGAGCATGCCCCACACGGTGATCGCCGCGAGCCTGATGTTGGCACCCTTGTTGTAGAGATTGGCGCTCACGTACGAGGGTGTCGCCGCGACATCGGCCTCGCCGTTGAGCAGCAGCGAGGTGAGCACGTCGACGCTGGCCCAGTTGTCGATCGTAACCTCCTGGACGGTGCCCTCGCTGGTGAGCCGGTCGCCGAACGCCGCCATGGGCGCCATGAAGGCCAGTGTCGTCGGCACCCAGACCCGCAGGTTCTCGATCTGGGTGGCCGAGGCCGGCTCCGAGGCGGTGGCGGAATCCGTGCCGCCGCTCTCGCTCGTCGAGCAGCCGGCCAGGCCGAGGGCCGCCGCCGCGGCGCTCCATGCGATGATCTCTCGTCGTGTCGTTTTCATTGGTGCATCTCCTTCGATGGGAACCGGATGAACCGGATGGTGTGGGGCGGTGAGAGGGAGCAGGCGGCCGGCGCGGGCGCAGCGTCACGTTGGGCGCGGTTGACGCGCGAACGCACCGGGGCCAGGACGACCAGCTCGACGAGGAGCGAGAAGGCGGCGAGCACGACCGCCAGCGCGAAGACCTGGTCGGTGTTGATGGCGGTGCGGGCCATTTGCATGCGGGCACCCAGACCGGTCGAGGTGGACAGCAGTTCGGCCATGACGCACACGCGCAGGGACTGGCCCGCGGCGACGGTGACGGCCGAAAGGACCGGTGGGACGACGGCCGGGCCGATGACGTGGCGGCCGCGCCAGGCGGGGCCCCGGTCGAAGGCGTGGGCCATCTCGAGCAGGTCCGGGTCGACCTGGCTGATGGCGTCGCGGGTCGAGGTCGTGATGAGCGGCACAGAGACGAGGACGACGACCAGTAGGACGACGCCCGCTGTCGGGCCGAGGGCGAGCATGCCGATGACGACGATGACGATGGGCGGCACCGCCATGAGCAGGGACAGCCACGAACGGGTGAAGGCGTCGAAGACCTGGCTGGCCGCACTGAGCGAGCCCCAGCCGATCCCGATGAAGCAGGCCAGGCCCAGCCCCAGGAGCGCGCGCCACAGTGTGACGCCCAGCGGCCCCCACAGGGTGCCGGTGCCGGCCATGGTCACCAGCGCGCGCCAGGTGTCGGCCGGGCTCGGCAGAACATAGGCGGGCTGGTGCCCCGAGGCCCAAGCCCACAGTCCGAACAGACAGCAAAGACCTGCGAAACCGGCACCCAAGCGGGCGAGTGGGTTCAGGCGCTTTCGTCTCATGCGACCATCCAGCCCCCGTTCTTCCCGGTCAGGTGCAGTCGCAGGCTCGAGACCGTCTCGGCCTCGAAGGGGTCGTGCGTCACCCAGACGGCCGCGATGTGCTCGGCGGTGATGATCCCGGTCAGCTGGCTGCGCAGGTCCGCGGCCAGGTTCTTGTCGAGGGCCGAGAAGGGCTCATCGACGAGCAGCAGTTCCGGGGCACTCACCATGGCACGGGCGATGGCCACGCGCTGGCGCATGCCACCCGACAGCTGCTGCGGGTACAGGCCCTTCGCGTCAGCGAGCCCGACACGGTCGAGCCACTCGCCGGCCCGGTCCGCGGCGTGGTCCTGGTCGGCGGCCATGAGGGCGACGTTCCGGTGCGCGGTGTACCAGGGCAGCAGGCGGGGCTCCTGGAAGACATAGCCGAGCCTACCGGCCCGCTCGACGGTGCCTCCGGTGATCACCTCAGCGGCCGTCCCGGCGATGGCTCGCAGCAGGGTTGTCTTGCCGGTACCCGAGACGCCGGAGACGGCGAGCACCTGGTCTGGCCGTAGTTCCAAAGACAGTCCGCGCACCAGCGTCAGCCCCCGCCGAGACAGGCTCAGTTCACTCACCCGAAGGGGGCAGGCACCCGTGGCGGTACCGTTCACGCGCCCATTTGGCCGAGGATTCACAAAGGTTAGGCTAATGGAAGGTAAAGTCGTCGCTCAAGCATTTCTCCTATATGAGCCTTGCATTATTCTCAGGTGCTGTGCGGGCCGCTCGAGGCCGGGCACCGGCACTGCGTACCCTTGAGCCCATGAGTTCACCGGCCACCAGCGACGTGACGACCGCCCCCTACGGATCGTGGGCCTCCCCCATCGGCCTGGACGACGTCCTGGCCGCCGGTGTCACGCTACGCGAGCTCGGCAGCGACGGCCGCCGGGCCTACTGGCTGGAGTCCCGCCCCGGCGAGGACTCCCGCATGACCCTGCTGCGCCGCGACCAGGACACGCCGACCGAGTTGACGCCGGCACCGGCGGACGTCCGGGCACGGGTCAACGAGTACGGCGGCGGGTCCTGGGCCGTCGGCGACGGCGTCGTCGTATGGGCCGATGCGACGACGGGGCAGGTGTTCGGCCTCGCCGAGGGCCACGATCCCGCACCGCTGACCCCGGCCGGCTCCCCCATGCGGTTCGCCGCCTTCGCGCCCTGCGCGGCCTTCGGTGCGGTCCTGGCGGTCCGCGAGGACCACACCGACCCCGGGAACGTCGTCACCTGCCTCGTCGCCCTGCCCTGGCCGGGCCAGCGGCCCGGCACGGGTGCGGTCCTGGCCTCAGGCCATGACTTCTACGCCGACCCCGCCGTTCGCCCCGACGGCCGCTGCGCCTGGATCTGCTGGGACCAGCCCGCCATGCCGTGGGACGCCACCCGGCTGGTCGTCGCCCGCCTCGACGACGAGGACGGGCTGCGTCTGGTCGACGAGCAGGTGCTCGTCGACGGGTTCTCGGCGGACCCGGCCCGGGGCACCGCGGTGCAGCACCCGGCCTGGGCGCCCGACGGCTCGCTGCTGTTCATGAGCGATACGGGCGGCTACTGGAACCTGCACCGCTGGGCAGAGGACGAGCACGGCGCACCGCGGCCGGTGTTCACCGAGGCCCACGACGCCGACCTGCCCGTCTGGCAACTGGCGCGCCGCGCCTACACGGTGCGTGACGGGCAGGCCTGGTTCGCGCTCTACGTCGACGGCGCCGCCCAGCTCGCCCGCTGCCCGCTGGGCGGCGGCCCGGTCGAACGGCTCGCCGCGGTGGCCGATCTCGAGCAGATCACGACTACCGACGAGGGGGTGCTCGCACTCGTCCACCGGGTCGACGCGCCGCCGGCCATCGTCGACCTGACCGACGGCCTGAGAGTCGTCCACTGCCCCAATGCCACGCCTGATCCGGCGCTGACCAGCGTGGGCGTGTCCCACGTCGTCGAGGAGAACCGCCACGGCCGTTTCCAGTGCATCTACTGGGCGCCGCACAACCCTGCCTGGCGGGCCCCGGCCGGCACGATGCCGCCACTCATCATCACCGTGCACGGCGGCCCGACGGGAATGGCGGTCAACGACTACTCGGTCGCCACGCAGTTCTGGACCAGCCGTGGCTTCGCCGTCATGGCGGTCAACTACTCCGGCTCGGCCGGTTTCGGACGCGCCTTCCGGGAACGACTGCGCGGCCAGTGGGGCATCGCCGACGTGGACGACTGCATCGACGCGGCCCGGTACGCCATGAGCGCCGGTCTGGCGGACATGGAGCAGGTCGTCATCACCGGTGGCAGCGCCGGCGGTTTCACCGTGCTGCGAGCCCTCGAGCGCTCGGCCATGTTCTCCGCGGGCGTCTCACGCTACGGCGTGGCCGATCTTGTCGCGCTGCAGGCCGACACCCACAAGTTCGAGGCCCGCTACAACGACGGGCTCCTCGGCCCGTGGCCCCAGCAGCGCGCCCTCT
This sequence comes from Propionibacterium australiense, assembly GCF_003666605.1. Taxonomy (GTDB): domain Bacteria; phylum Actinomycetota; class Actinomycetes; order Propionibacteriales; family Propionibacteriaceae; genus Propionibacterium; species Propionibacterium australiense. Next base: position 415,000 of record NZ_RCIV01000002.1, read on the forward strand.
ACGAGGAACGCTCCCCCATCAATCACCTCGACGAGCTCGACACGCCGATGCTCATCTTCCAGGGCACCGACGACCCGATCGTCCCGCCGAACCAGTCACGGGCGCTGGCCGACGCGATCGGTTCGCGGGGGCTGCCGGTGGCGCTCGTGAGCTTCGAGGGCGAGGGTCACGGTTTCCGCCTGCCGGCCACGAATCGCCGTGTCCTGGAGTGCCAGCTGAGCTTCTACGCCCAGCTGTTCGACTTCGAGCCCGCCGACGACATCGAGACGCTGCGGATCGAGAATCTCGACACCTGGTGAGCGTGCCGGATCAGCGCTCGGGCCGCGGCCCGAACAGGGCGGTCCCGATGCGTACCGTCGTGGCGCCGTGGGCGATGGCCAGCGGGAAGTCACCACTCATGCCCATCGACAACTCGCACCAGGTCGAGCCCAGCACCGCCTGCCCGCGCAGCCGGTCGCGCAGTTCGACGAGAGCGTCGAAGCAGGCCGCGACGCGCTGCTCGTCGGAGCTGTTCACCGCCACTGTCATGAGGCCCTTCACGTCGAGGGTCTCGTAGTCGGCCAGCGCCTCGCAGAAACCGAACGCCTCGTCGAGCCCGACACCGTGCTTGGCCGGTTCGCCGGAGGTGTTGACCTCGACGAGCACGTCGAGGGTGCGGCCCAGCTCGGTGAGCCTGCGGTCGAGCCTGGCGGCCAGCCTGAGGGAGTCGAGCGCCTGGAACTCGCTGATGTGCGGCACCACGGCATTGACCTTGTTGGTCTGCAGGTGGCCGATGAGGGCGAAGTCGATGCCCTCCTCCGGCTCGAGCTGCCCGGTCTTGGCGACGATCTCCTGCACGTGGTTCTCGCCATAGGCCCGGCGCCCGGTGTCCCCGCTCACCTCGGCCAGCGCGGCGTGGACGGCGCGGATCTGCTCGACGGTGTGCAGCTTGCTGACCGGCATGAGGCGCACCTCGTCGCGGTCGCGCCCGGCTGCATCGCAGGCCGCCCCGAGCCGATCCCAGACCCGGCGCACGCGCTCACGGACCGCTCCCTCGACCTCTGTCACCGAACTCACCCCCGTCACATCATCATGGCCACCGTGCAGCCAAGGATATGACCCCCGCCGAGGTGAGCACGGCGAAGATCAGCGCGATGCCGGCGAAACGCGCCGTGATCTCGTGGTACTCCTCCACGTAGCCGATCTGGTGCGAAATGGTCTCGTACACGGCCTGCAGGCTGCTCAGCGAGTCGGCCGAGTACTTCTTGCCGCCGGAGGCCTTGGCCACCCCGGACAGCTCGGCGTGGTCGACGGCCACCGACTGGCGCTTGCCGTTCTCGTACACGTAGCCGCCCGAGGTGCCGTAGGCGATCGTGTAGACCGGCACGCCCTGGTCCTTCGCCTCGGCGGCGGCCTCCGTGGAGGAACGGCCCATGTTCGTGGCGCCGTCCGAGAGCAGGACGATCGCACCGGGTGCCGTCTCGTCCGGGTCCTGTGGGTCCTTGGGCGCCAGCTTGAGGGCGTCGAGCGCCGTGTAGATGCTCTCGCCGATGGCCGTCGAGGGTGCCAGCTCGAGGGCGTCGATGGCGTTGGCGAGCGCCGAACGGTCGGTCGTGGGCGGCATCTTGATGTCGGCGGTCGCCGCGAAGGAGACGAGCGCCACGTTGAAGCTCTCGGGCAGCGAGTCGACGAACTCCTTGGCTCCCTCCTTGGCCGCGTCGAGTCTCGTCGGGCTCACGTCGGTGGCCATCATCGAGCGCGACACGTCGATCACGACGACGACGGTGGCGCGGTCGCGCGGCACCCGCGTCATGGCCTGGGGCTGGGCATAGGCGATGACGAGCATCACGAGCGACACGATCGCCGCGCCGACGGCGACGTGTCGTTTGATCTTGGTGTCCTTCGGCAGGATCGCGGACAGCAGGCTGTTCGATGCCTCGCCCGAGCTGCGGCGGATCAGCAGCAGCAGGTAGAGCCCGACCACGATAGCGGGCACGACGAGCCACCACAGCCGCTGGGGGCTCATGAAACCGAGCATCGCGACCATCACGACCACCTCACTGCCATGCCCACGGCGCCGAAGGCCGCGACGACACCGAACATGAGCGAGACGAGCACCCACCGGGCGGTCACCTCGGTCTTCTGCATCTCGTAGCCCATGTCGGTGCTGAGCTCCTTGTAGACGTCGTTGAGCTCGTTCGCGCTGGAGGCGTCCAGTGCCTTGCCGCCGGTGGTGGAGGCGATCTGTGCCAGCAGATTCGTGTCCGGCGCCACGTTGTACCGTTCGCCGTCGAGATCGACGTAGCCGTTCTGGGTGCCGAAGGCGATCGTGTAGATCGGAACGGAGGCGTCGGCGGCCTGCCGCGCCGCGGCCATCGGATCACCGCCGGAGGTCTCCGAGCCGTCCGAGAGCAGCACCATGAGGCCCGGCGCCTGGCTGCCGTCGTCGCCGGCCGGGGCCTGCTTGAGTGCGGCCAGCCCGTCGGTGATCGAGTCCGCGATGGCGGTGCCGTCCTGGAGCGTCAGCGACTCGATCGCCTGGATGAGCACCCCCCTGTCGACGGTCGGCGGCACGAGCGTGTTCGGGTGCCCCGACAGGGTCACGAGGGAGACGTTGTAGGCGGCCGGCAGGCTCGTGACGAAACTCACCGCAGAGCTCTTCTCCGCCTCGAATCTGCTCGGGGAGACGTCGGCGGCCATCATCGACTGGGAGACGTCGAGCACCAGCACGATGGTCGCCCGCTCACGGGGCACCCGGGTGTCCCCGACGGGCGTGGCCCAGGCACCGGTGATCGTCGCCAGCGAGCAGAGTGTCAGGGCCACGCAGACGTGCCGGTGCCACTGGCGCTGGGGCGGCACGACGGCGCCGACGACGCCGGTGTTGGTGTACCGGATGCCCCGGCTCTTCCCGAACTGCAGGACGATGATGTAGGCGATGAGGAGCGCCGGGACGATGAGCAGCGCCCACAGCCGGTCCGGCTGGGCGAAGTCCCACAGCAGCACGTGCGTGGTCGTCACGATGCGCCCCCTGCCCGCTGCGGCTGCGAGATGACGGCGGCGGTCCGGCGGTAGGTGAGGACGAAGCGGGCGATGTCGGAGACCCAGTCCCGATCGGTGCGCAGTACGACGTGCCCGGCGCCGGCGCGACGGATCGCGGCGGCGGTGCGCTCACGCTGGGCCCTCGTCGCCGCGTTGACCGCCTGCCGGGCCTTGGCGTCGCCCGTGTTGATGAAACGTGAGAAGTCCGACTCCGGGTCGCTGACGAGCACCTCGCCGATGTTCGGGAAGTCGACCTCGGCCGCGTCGATGACCTCGACGCAGATGACCTGGTTGCGCACGCCGAGGCGCCGCAGCGGACGTTCCCAGGCGGGCGGTCGGGTGATGCTGATCTCCGAGTCCCCGGCGGTGAGGAAGTCCGAGACGACGACGCGCAGGCCGCGGCGCTGCTGGGTGCGGACCATGGCCTCAATGCCCTCGGCCAGGTCGTACTCCCCCTTGGGGCGGTCCGTCTCGATCGGGTCCTCGAGCATCTTCCTGAGCAGCGCGTAGAGGGCGTTGCGCCCCGAGCGGGCCGGCATGCGGATCACGCCGTCGCGGTGGAGCATCATGCCGCCGAACCGGTCACCCATCTTCTGCGAGACGAAACCGAAGGTGGCCACCGCGGCAATGCCCAGGTCGCGCTTGGTGACGGCCCCGGTGCCCCAGTTCATCGAGGGAGTGGCGTCGAGCAGGGCCCAGACCTCGAGTTCGCGGTCGGCGATGGTGTCGCGCACGTGCGGCACGGTGGTGCGCGCGGTGACCGCCCAGTCCATGCGGCGCACATCGTCCTGGCCGGGGACGTACTGGCGGGCGTCGTTGAGGTCCGAACCGGGCCCGGGCATCAGCCCCAGGTGGTCGCCCTGCAGATAGCCGTCGAGCCGGCGGACGATCGTCAGTTCCAGGCGCCGCAGCGCGGCCTCGGGCGCCAGGTGCCGCAGCGACAGGGTCGGGCCGATGGGTTCCTTGACGACCGAGAGCACGGCCGCCGCCTGCCGGGAGGGCGCCGGGGAGCCCGGCTGCGGCGGCAGGAACTGAGGTGCGGTTGAGGCCACTGCTCAGCGGCCTCCCGGGACAGCGGCCTGCTTGTTGTTCCAGACCGGGGTGGGTGCGGGCACCATCGCGAGGATGCGTTCGACGACCTGTCCTGCGCTGACGTTGTCGGCGATGGCGTCGAAGCTCAGCACGATGCGGTGGGACATGACATCGGGGGCGATCGCCTGGACGTCGGTGGGCAGCACGTAGTCGCGGCCGTGGATGAGCGCAACGGCCCGGGCGGCCGAGACCAGGCCCAGGGTGGCTCGCGAGGAGCAGCCGATGGAGATGACCTGGGTGAGGTCGGGCATGTTGAAGTCGGCCGGGTTCCGGGTGGCCAGGACCAGGCGGACGATGTACTCGGCCACGAGGTTGTGGACGAAGACGTTCGACGCCTGGTTCTGCAGCGACTTGGTCAGTTCGGGGTTGAGGATCCGGGTGGCGACAGGGGCCTTGACCGACATGCGGCGCAGGATCTCGAGTTCCTCGTTGCCCTTGGGGTACGGCACATCGACCTTGAGCAGGAAACGGTCGCGCTGGGCCTCGGGCAGCGGGTAGACGCCCTCGGACTCGACCGGGTTCTGCGTGGCGATGACGATGAAGGGATCCTTCATCGGATAGGTCGTCCCGGCGATCGAGACCTGCTTCTCGGCCATGAGCTCGAGCATGGCGGCCTGCACCTTGGCGGGTGCCCGGTTGATCTCGTCGGCGAGGACGAAGTTGGTGAAGACCGGGCCGAGTTCGACGTCGAAGATCTCCCTGCTGGCCTGGTAGACGCGCGTGCCGACGATGTCGGAGGGCACCAGGTCGGGGGTGAACTGCACGCGGGAGAAGGTGCCGCCGACGACGGTGGCGAAGGTCCGCACGGCCAGCGTCTTGGCGGTGCCGGGCACGCCTTCGAGCAGGATGTGGCCCTTGGCGAGCAGGCCGACCATGAGCTGTTCGACCATGTGCTCCTGGCCGACGATCACCTGCTGGACCTGGCTGATGGCTCTGCCCAGAAGCGTCGCCGTCTCCTCGGCGCTCGAGGGGGCCTGGGTCTGTTCACTCACGCGTCGTCTCCTGCACAGCTCGATACGGGGTGCGGTGCACCTCAGGGCGTCGGGGGCCACCTTACCCCCGGCCGCGCAGCCGTCCCGGTTCTCCGTGGCCAGCACGTCCCGTACTGTCCCCGGAAACGGACGGTACGCCGAGGGATCGCCGGCCGCCCGGTGCGGCACCATTGCTTCGATGCTCGGCCGTTTTGTGGTGAGATGGTGCGCGATGTCCGAAGACCAGCCAGCGCAGGGTCAGCCCGTGGGCGCGCAGCCGGCCGCGGCGCCGCTGAGCGTCGAGGCCTTCCCCCTGCTGCCCACCGATCCTCCGAAGATCGGTGATTTCTGGATCGACGCGCGGCTGACCGCCACCGAGGCCGGCGTCGCCTATCTTGCGCACTCCGACGCCGAACACCAGGTGATGCTCATCATCCTCGCCGCCGGAGCCGCCGGCGACGCGGCGGCTCGCGATCGGCTGGCCGGCGAGGTCAACAAGATGAGTGCCGACACCGTCGTCGCTCGCGGGGGCCAGGACCAGGACGAGGGTCGTCTCGGCCACCTGTTCCGCAGCGAGGACGACGACCCGGTGGGGCCCGACCACGCACCGCTTGCCCCCTGGGTGGCGCTCGTGTGGGACGGATCGACGCACGCCCTGGCCGAGGCCGACCGGCTGCTGCGCAGCGTCGACCTGTCGGCCAGCCCGCAGCTCGGCCCCAGCCGCGGCCCCGGCTTCTCCATCCCCTGGTCCTCCGACACCCGCCCCGGTGCCTGGCGGTTGTGGCCGCTGCCCTGGCCGGGGCGGCGTGACCGCGCCGGCTGGGTGCCGGTGCTGGCCAGCTGGCTGCTCATGCTGCTCCTGGCTTCGACCGCCCTGCTCATCACGGTGCTGCTGTTCCAGAACCAGCCACCGGAGTCCCCGCAGGCCCCGGTCACCGGTTCGGCCAGCTCCTCCTCCGAGTCGAGCGAGTCGTCGGGCTCGGGCTCGCCGAGCGAGTCCGACGAGTCGAGTCCCGGTTCACCGAGCGAGTCCGACGAGTCGAGTTCCGGCTCGCCGAGCGAGTCCGACTCGTCCGCGAGCGGAGGAAGCTCCGACACCCCTGGCAATGACGGCTCGCCGACGAAGACCCCGTCGATGAACGTCTCCGGCTCGGGTACGGCCACGGCGACCGACGAGCCGACCCAGCAGCAGACGAGACTGTAGTCATGACCGAGCGTTCCCTGCAGACCGGCGGTGAGCGGCCGATCCGTGCGATCGCCACCGACCTGGACGGCACCTTCCTCAAGAGCGCGAGCGAGCTGCACCCGCGCAGCGTCGAGGCGTTCCGCCGTGCCGCGCGAGCCGGCGTCGGCATCGTCTTCGCCACCGGCCGCCCGCCCCGCTGGGTCGGCGTCCTCGACCCGCTGGCGAACATCGAGCCGGTGGTCATCTCGACCAATGGCGCCGTCCTCTACGACCTGGCCCGCCGCCAGGTACTCGACCACCACGACCTCGACGTCACCGACACCCTCGACTTCGCCGCGGAGCTGGCGGACCGGATACCCGACGTCTGTTTCGCCGTCGAGTACGTGCACGCCGAGTGGGGCACCGACCCGCGCTACGAGACCCTGCTGGCCGAGGGCCGGGTCCGTCCGGCGAGCATCGCCCCGCTGGACGAGCTGCTCGGGATCGACGCAGCGGTGAAGGTGCTCGTCATCTCGCCCGGCACCGACACCGAGGCCCTGGCCGCCGCCGCCCAGGACATCGCCGGTGACCGCATCACCGTGACCTTCTCGATGATGCGCGAGCAGGGACTCATCGAGTGCAGCGCTCCGGGGGTCAGCAAGGCCGCGATGCTCACCGAGGTGCTGGCGCGCATGGGCGTGGATCCGGCCGAGGCGATGGCCTTCGGTGACATGCCGAACGACACGGACATGCTCGACATGGTCGGACACCCCTATGTCATGGCGAACGCCCACCTGAGCCTGCGGGACGGGCGCTACCCGATCGCAGGGGAGAACACCGAGGGCGCGGTCGGCGCGGTCGTCGAACGCGAGGTGCTCGACCTGCTCTGAGTCACCGGACGCCCGGCCGGTCCCGCCGTGGGTCCGGCCACGGCGGCCGTCAGATCCTCGCCCGGGGCACGATCATCGGCGTACCGGTCACCGGGTCGTCGATGACGAGCACGTCCAGACCGAAGACGTCCGCGACGGTCTGCGGCGTGACGACCTCGGCCGGGGCGCCCCGGGCGATGACGGCGCCGTCCCGCATCGCCACCAGGTGCGTCGCGTAGCGGGCGGCCTGGTTGAGGTCGTGGAGCACGGCCACCATCGTCCGGCCCTGCCTGTTGAGTTCGGCGAAGAGTTCGAGCAGGTCGATCTGGTGGGCGATGTCGAGGTAGGTGGTGGGTTCGTCCAGGAGCAGCATGGGTGTCTCCTGGGCGAGGGCCATGGCCACCCAGACGCGTTGACGCTGGCCGCCGGACAGCTCTGCGACGACGCGGTCGCCCAGTTCCGTGGTGCCGGTGGCCCGCATCGCCTCCTCGACCGCGGCCCGGTCCGCGGCCCGGGTGTCGCGCAGCAGCTGGCGGTGCGGGAACCGTCCCCGGGCCACCAGCTCGGTGACGGTGATGCCGTCGGGCGTGGTGGCCCCCTGCGGCAGCAGGCCGATGGCCTGGGCGGCTGTCTTGGGCGCGATGCGGCGCAGCGAGCGCCCGTCCAGCAGAACGGCGCCGCCGACCGGTACGAGTAGGCGGGCCAGCGCGCGCAGCAACGTCGACTTGCCGCAGCCGTTGGGCCCCACGATGACGGTGAACGAGCCGTCCGGGACGTCCAGGCTCAGTCCGCGGCAGATCTCGTGTCTGTCGTAGGCGAGCGTCAGGTTCTGGGCGCGGAGCCGGGAACCGTCCGCGGGCCCCTCTGCTACGTGTTCCGGGCCGTGAGCATCCACAGCAGGTATCCCCCTCCGAAGACGATGGTGACGACTCCGGCAGGAAGCACTGCCGGTAGCGCGTACTGGGCGGCGAGGTCGGCGGTGAGCAGGATGACGGAGCCGACGAGCGCCGTGTCGGCCAGTGGCGGACCGGCCCCGGCGCGCAGGGCACGGGCGATCTGCGGGCTGACGAGCGCCACGAAACCGATCGGCCCGCACACGGCGGTGACGGCGGCGACGAGGACCATGCCGACGACGATGAGGGCGAGCCGGGTGGCCTCCAGCCGCACGCCGTGGGACGCCGCCGCGTCGTCGCCGAGCTCGAGCTGGCGCATATGGGGTGTGAGCGCGCCGAGGGCGGCCAGGCCGGCCAGCAGCACGAGCACTGCCGGAAGAACCGTGCTCCATTTCACGAGTTCGAGCGAGCCGGCGCCCCACATCGACAGCGTCATGGCCAGCTCGGTCCTGGTGCGCAGCAGGAGCCAGCTGTTGAAGGCGGTCAGCATGGCGGTGACGCCGACGCCGACGATGATGAGCCGGAAGCCCTGGATGCCGCGCCGGTAGGCGAGCAGGTAGACGCCGAGGGCCGTCACGATCCCGCCCGTGAGCGCCCCGGCGGTCGTCGCTCCGGCCCGGGCGCCGAGCACCGTGACGGCGACGATGACGCCCGTGTAGGAGCCGGTGGTGAATCCGATGACGTCGGGCGAGCCGAGCGGGTTGTCGGTGAGCGACTGGAAGATGGCGCCGGACAGCGCGAGCGCCGCGCCGAAGCAGATCGCCGCCACGACGCGCGGGGCACGCCAGTCGCGCACGATCGTCCCGGCGAAGCCGTCGCCGGTGACCAGGGCACGCACGACCTGCAGCGGGCTCAGCGGGTAGTCGCCGAGCGAGAGGGCGAGCATCCCGAGCACGACGACCACGACGAGCAGGCCGGCGAGCACGCCGGCCCCGCGGGCGGACCGGACGCTCACAGCGCCACCGTCCTCGAGCGGCGCACCAGCCAGATGAGCACGGGCGCCCCGATGAACGAGGTGGTGATCCCCACCGGCATCTCGCCGGGCCAGACCGCCACGCGCGCGACGACGTCGGCGGCGAGCATGAGCACCGGCCCGTGGACGATGCCGTAGGCGACGATCCAGCGGTAGTCGGGTCCGGTGAACCAGCGCACGACGTGCGGCACCATGAGGCCGACGAACATGATGGGCCCTGCCATGGCTGCTGCCCCGCCGGCGAGCGCCGCGATGGTGACGACGCTGGCGGCGCGGACGAGCACGAGATTGGCTCCGAGCGCGGTGGCGAGGTCGTCGCCCAGGGCCAGCGCGTTGAGCTGGCCCGACAGTGCGCAGGCCACGGCCAGTCCGGCGGCGACCACCGGGGCGCAGGCCGCGACGACGTCCATGCCGCGCTGCTGGAACGAGCCGGACTCCCAGGCGAGCATGGCGCTGAAGCCGGCCGGGTCGAGCAGCTCGAGCGCCTTGACGACACCGGACCAGATGGCGCCGAAGGCCACCCCGACGAGGGTGAGGCGTGCGGGATCGGATGTGGATCCGGTGCCGTGGCCGATGAGCAGGACGATGCCGGTGGCGGCGAGAGCGCCGACGGCAGCGAAGATCACCTGACCCGCCGGGGAGCTCACCTGGCCGAGCGAGATGGCCAGTGCGACGGCGAACGAGGAGCCGGCGTTGATGCCGAGCACGCCGGGCTCGGCGACGGGGTTGCGGGTGACGGCCTGGATGAGGGCGCCTGCGACCCCCAGGCCGGCGCCGACGAGCAGCCCGAGCAGGGTGCGCACGAATCGCAGTCCGGCGATGTTCACCACCTCGGGCGCCGGCGCCGTACCGGGTTCCCGTCCCAGATAGGCGGACAGTCCCGCGCCGATGTCGCCGGGGGAGATCGGCTGCGAGCCGACGAGGAGACTGGCCAGGACCATCGCCGCGAGGCCGGCAAGACCCACCACGAGACCGGCAACCCTGCGTGCAGGGACGCTCGTCGGGAACGTCGCAGAGGGGGCGCGGCGCTGCCTCGTCTCCACCCGGCCCCTCCTCTCCTGTCGTGACGCCCCGCCATGGTGCGCGCGCAGCCCGGGCTCATCCGTCCCTGCACCATCAATAAAGGCGAGCCTTGGCTTCATTCTCAGCTATTGTGCATCATGATCGACGAGTTGAGCGGGCTCACGAGGGCGCCCGGCCGCGCGCCGGGCGCGCTGCGTGAGCGCCATGACTCCACGGGATGCCGAATCCTACGAACGAAGGAACCCACATGAAGCGCTTCCGCGTCCTCGCCGCGGCGATGGCCCTGCTGACAGGCGTCCTCACCGCCTGCAGCGGCACGTCGTCCTCCGACTCCCAGTCCTCCGGCCAGTCATCGGCCGGCTCCTTCCCCGCGACCGTCCAGACCTATTTCGGCGATGTGACGGTGGAGTCAGCCCCGCAACGCATCGTCGCCCTCGGCTGGGGCGACGCTGAGACGGTCCTGTCCCTCGGGTACGAGCCGGTCGGCGCCTCCGACTGGCTCGCCTTCGGCGGTGACGGCGTCGGACCCTGGGCCGCCGGCCAGTACACGACCAGCCCCACGATCCTGGGCACCACGGAGCTGTCCTACGAGCAGGTGGCCGCTCTCGAGCCCGATCTCATCCTGGACGTCAAGAGCGCCGGCGACCAGGACCGCTACGACCGGCTCTCTCAGATCGCCACCACCGTCGGCGTCCCCGACGCCGACTCGCTCAACTACCTGACGAGCACCGAGAAGCAGCTGTCGACCATCGCGGCGGCACTCGGCGTGCCGGAGAAGGGCCAGCAGCTGCAGTCCGAACTCGACCAGGCCATCAGTGACGCCGCCGACTCCGGCTGGCAGGGCCGGACCGTGTCGGTGGCCGCCCTCACCAGCACCGGCTGGGGCGCCTACGTCGACGGCGACACCCGCCTGGAGCTGCTCAAACAGCTCGGTTTCACCCAGAATCCGGACATCGCCGCGCTGCCCACCGCCAGCACCGGTTTCTCGGTGGACCTGTCGACAGAACAGCTGAGCGCCCTGGACGCCGACCTGATCGTCGCCTTCCCGATCTACGTCGAGACCAGCCGGCTCACCGGCGACGCCGCGTGGCAGGCGATCCCGGCCGTGCAGGCCGGTCACGCCGTGGTCGTCGACGGCGACCTGTCGAACGCCTTCTCGCTCGGCACGGTCGGCTCGATCCAGTACGCCCTGCAGAACCTGACCCCGAGGATCAGCGAGGCGCTCGCCGCCTGACCGGGCCACGACGAGGGCTCCCGCGCACACCCGTGCACGGGAGCCCTGTTGCTTCGCGGAGGCCCCTCGGCAGCTGGACCCCGCTCATCTCGCCGGTGCGCGGAAGCCTTGTCGTAGGCGGCCAGGAGGGATGGGATGGCCCGCACGTCCTCAGCGCTGGGGGCGGACGAAGGGGAAGTTCAGCACCTGTCGGATCGTGGCGCCGGTGAGCGCCATCACCATCCTGTCCAGGCCGATCCCCAGCCCGCCCGTGGGTGGCATGCCGAGTTCGAGGGCGCCGAGGAAGTCCTCGTCGACCTCCATCGCCTCCGGATCGCCCTGGGCGGCCTGCCAGGACTGCTCGACCAGGCGTGTGCGCTGGATCAGCGGGTCGGCGAGTTCGGAATAGGCGGTTCCCAGCTCCATGCCGCCGGCGACCAGGTCCCAGCGCTCCACCAGTCCGGGCTCGCTGCGGTGGGGCGCGGTCAGGGGCGAGGTCTCGGCGGGGAAGTCGAGGTAGAAGGTGGGCATCACGGTCCTGGGCTCCACGAGCTCGCCGTAGAGTTCCTCCAGCACCTTCCCGGGCCCCCAGGTGGCCCCGGTCTCGATGCCGTGGGCGCGGGCCAGCTCCACCAGCTCGTCCAGATCGGTGCTCGGTGTCACCTCCCGGCCCAGGGCCTGCGACAGCGCATCGCAGACGCTCACCCTGGGCCACTGGCCGGAGATGTCCGTGAGCCGCATCGTCCCGTCGGCATCGGGCAGCGGCATCGCCTCGCGGCCGTGCACGGCCGCCGCGGCCCGCTGGATGATGCGCTGGGTGAGCAGGAGCATGTCGATGTAGTCGGCGAAGGGCTGGTAGGCCTCCACCACGGTGAACTCCGGGTTGTGGGAGGCGTCCGCTCCCTCGTTGCGGAAGTTCTTGCCGATCTCGAAGACCGCGCCGAAACCGGCCACCACGAGCCGCTTCAACGCCAGTTCGGGGGCGATGCGCAGCACCAGATCGGTGTCGTAGGCGTTGATGTGGGTGCGGAAGGGGCGGGCGCTGGCTCCGCCGTGCACGGTGTTGAGCATGGGCGTCTCGACCTCGTGGAAGCCCGCCTCGGTCAGGCAGCCCCGGACCGCTGCGATGGCGCGGCTGCGGGCGGCCAGCAGTTCCAGCTGGTCGGGGTGGACGATGAGGTCGAGGCTGCGGTTGCGTACCCGCGCCCGGGGATCGTCGAAGCCGCCCCACGGGATCGGCTGCAGGGCCTTCGCCAGCACCTGCCAGGAGCTGACGAGCAGCGAGGGCGTCCCCGTGCGGGACCGTCCCGCGGCGGCGTGCACGCCCACCAGGTCGCCGCGGTCGAGGAGCCTCGCGGCCCTCGCCACCTCGGCACGGCCCAGGACGTCGGCCTCGAGGATGAGCTGGCGCGATGCCCCGGCGTCGACCAGGTCGACGAAGCAGACCCCGCCGTGGTGCCGGATGGCCCGCACGCGCCCGACGAGTTCGACCCCGGCCTCGGGGGCCGTGTCGCCCGGCAGATCGCGCAGCCACACCGCGTTCCGACGTCCGACCGGATAGCCCGGCTCCCCGCCGGCACGCAGCGCCTCCAGGTGCGCGAGTCGCTGCTGTGACTGGTCGCTGCGGCGAACGGGCTCGATCTCGGGGGGTCGTGGTTCGGTCAGTTCCCTCAGTTCGGCCAGCTCCGCCGGCCCGAGCGTCGCGGACGACGGCGCGTCCCGGTGCAACCAGAACAGGTCCGGCAGATAGCCCTCGGCCAGCGCGGCGGCCCCGGCCACCTGTGGCGTCGTCAGCGGGGTGGGCAGCGCCAGATAGCGCGGCTGCCAGTCGGGCCGGTACTTCGCGTTCGAGCGGTACAGCCGCTGGATCTGCCAGAACCGGTCCATGGCCCCCAGCAGCCTGGAGCCGGCCTGGTTGATCGGCGCAGTGGCCACGTCCTCGGCCTGGGCGAAGACGTGGCGCAGGAAGGCGAAGTTGAGCGAGAGCCGGCGGATCCCGTGCCCTCTGCCCCATGCCATGAGCTCGGCCAGCAGGAACTCGTTCACCCCGTTGGGGGCCTGCCGATCGCGGCGCATGAGATCCAGGGAGAGGCCGTACCGGCCCCAGGGCAGGAAGGTCATCATGGCCTGCGGCCGGTCGGAGGCGTCCCGCACCATGGCCACCACGATGCGCGGATCGGCCTCGTCACCGAGTCGCCCCAGCTCCATCGAATAGCCGCGCTCGGCCTCGTCCCCGCGCCACCTGTCGGCCAGCGTCACTGCCTCGTCGACCTGCTCGCTGGTCAGCTCGTGCTGGAACCGGATCTCGGCGTGCAGACCATCGCGTCTGGCCCTTGTCCAGGCGCGGCGTACCTCGCTCATCGCGGTGGAGTGCAGCTGGAAGGCCGCCGTGTCGAGGACGGCCTCGTCTCCCAGCCGCAGCACGGTGAAGCCGAGTGCGCGGGCGTAGGCCCGTGCGCCGGCCTCGCTGCACGCCAGCACCGCGGGGGTCCACCCGTAGCGGCGGGTCTCGGCGTGCCAGGACTCGATCGTCCGGCCCCAGCAGGCAGGATCACCGATCGGATCGCCAGAGGCCAGGGCGACCCCGCCGAAGACCTGGTAGCCGATCGCGGCCCGCTGCGACTCGCCGAAATGAAGCAGCCGGTCGCGGCGCGTGCTCACGTAGCCGAGCGAGTCCTCCTCGCCGTGGTCGCGCAGCAGCCTGCGCAGTTGCAGTTCGTTCCCTGGCTCCCAGGAGTCGGCGGGACGGGTCGTCCGGGTGAAGACGATGACCGAGCCGATCATCGAGGCGCCGAGGATGAGTGAGGAGACGAGGGGCACGACGTCGCGGACCTGAACGGCCTGCCAGGACGGCGGCAAGGTAACGTCCATCGATATCGCGAGCGCAGCGATGGTCTGTCGCCAGGGTTCACCCGAATCATCGTGCAACGCCAGAACAAGTAGATAGGTCACCACAATGGTCAAGAGGCCGCCGCACAGCAGAACAAGAGTGGCTCGCCACCATGAACCGGGAGCGAAACGAGCAGGAAACGCCGGCCACAGCCAGATCACCAGCGCACAGGCCGCAGCCGAGACGACCACGAGGACAACAGACAGCACCAGGGTCGGCACGAAGAGCACCGTGGATCCATCGGCGAGATCGAGGGAGTCCCCGAATCCGGCCATGAGGGTGAGAATCGCGATCGCCTGCAGGACGCCGAGCAGCTGGAACACCAGCACGAGCACGAGGGCCAGCCGCTTGCGGTGCACCAGGCCGTGGGTGACGACCGCCATGAACAGCACCGAGACCAGGGAGGCCCCCACTGGCAGGTTCAGCAGGGCAACCGTGAAATCCAGCCACCACGGCACAGCATCGCGGTAGAAGAACCGGTATCTGCACCACATGAGTAGGGCGCAGATGGTGCCGATCGCGTAGACCCAACTCAGCGCGTTCGCGGCTCGCTGTCGCCGAAGGTCCCTCATGCCGCCACCCCGGAGAACTGCGCGGACTCGCCCAGCCAGGCGAGCCCGACCGGGAGTCCGGTCTCCCATACCGATGGGGCGTGCCCGCCGCTTTCCAGCAGTGTGCTGGTCAGTGATGTCGGTGCCTTGACGCGCGGTTCGAATTGAGTCAGCTCTGCGTAGGGCCTCTCGTCATCCTTGGCGGTCCACACCCACAGCCGCACAGCGGGGGCATTCTGCTCGGCGATGCGCGCCAGGTCGTACTCGGGGTCGCCCTCGGGCCGGTAGGCCTTGCCGTCGAAGAGCGGTTTGAAGTAGCCCGCCATGGAAATGCTGTGGCCGAACAGTTCGGGATGGCGCATGGTGAGCATCGTCGAGCACCAGCCACCGGCGCTCAACCCGAGAGTCGCCCAGCCCTGGCGGTCCCCGATGGCCCGCAGATTGGCCGTGATCCACGGCACGACGCTCGTCGTCAGCCAGCTCTCGGTTCGGATGCTGCCGTCGGAGGCGTCAACGCACTCCGTGTCGAGGTTGTCGGGGAAAACGTCGGGCACCACGACGATGGCCTCGCGCATCTTGTGCTCGCCGACCAGTTCCTCGATCCGCTGCCCGATCGCCATGTCGCCCTCCTGGTAGGTGGAGATCGACCCTGGCACGCCGGCGAAGGCGAGGATCACCGGGTAGAACCGCTCGGGCTGGGACAGATAGCTGGCCGGCAGCCAGACGAGGGCCCGGTGTCCGGTCTCACCCTGCTGCCCGGGGATGGTGACGGTGAGATATCTGCTCTGGCCCGGATTGCTCCAGTCCTGGGATCCGAGAGCCGGGTTCTGCCGGGGGTCCGCTTGCAGGGCGCTTGGTTGTCCCGTGGCCCAGGGCGCCGTCGTCGACGTCTCGGCCTCCACTCTGCCAGATGTCGAGACGTCGACGACCTTGCCGGCCCCTGCCAGGCTCGCCCAGGTGGGGTACCAGCCCTGCGCTGCGTTGAGGCCGAGGGCGAGGACGAGGATGCTCAGCAGGATGCTGGACAGCACCCCCACGACCTGCCGGGCGACCGCCCGCCAGGGTTTGGTCGCTGGCCGCAGGGGGATTCGGATGAGTGTCCAGGCCAGCACCGCTGCCAGCGCGACACCGGCGAGCACGGCGGGTACCGGGCTGTTGAGTTGCAACCATTGAGGCATTGCGTGTCTCGTTTCGGTCACCTGGGTCACGCGCGACGAGCGGTTTCCCAGCATTGCGTACTAGGGCGACAATGGAAGGTACCTTCGGGGCGGGCGATTCCCCATGATTCGATGCCTCGTTCAGGGAGAATGAGGGGCCGGCCGCGCCTTTTTCAGTCGGCCGGCGGAGGCCCTGGTCAGCCAGGTGGCGGACCGCTGCGTAGCCGTGCAGCCCTCGGCACGGGATTCCGGGTGCGGGCTCGACGCGGTCCGACCGCGGAGGCACCCGGATCGCCAAGATTCCTCGGGCCTGCTCCATGGTGCACAGGGGGCGGAGCGATGAGAAGAACCAGCCGATCGCCCGAAGCGGAACACCGCAGATACGGAGCGAGCCCGGCCACTCCGCTCCCCAGGCGTCACACCGCGATCGTGCGCGCCCTGCGGAAGGCCAGAACGACGACGGGCGCCGTCCAGGAAACGGCCAGGAGATAGCGCAGCCACAGCTGGGACAGGGGCCCCGGAGACGGCATCGCCTCCGTCCCCATGAGGAGGGTGAGGGCGGAGTGGGGCAGGTAGTCCAGCAGCATCGACGACTGGAACAGCAGCCAGCCGACCGGCTGGATCGCGAGGATGAACACCGACCACATGACGACGGCGCGGACGGCCGATCGCATGAGCACGCCGAGTCCGGCGCCGACGAGGTTCGAGAGCACGAGGGCAGTGATGGTGCCGCAGATCATCGCGACGACCCCGGGGCCCGCCATCGGTTCGAGACCGGCGTCGATGAAGGGACTGGCGATCAGCTGCACGAGGAGCAGGGTGCACCCTGCGGCACAGCCGACGGCGAGGGTGCTCGCCGTCATCTTGGCGAGCAGGAGCCGCGCCCGGCCGGGCACCGCGCTGAGAGTGGTGACGATGGAGCCGTGTGAGTAGTCCTCGCCGGTGAGCAGCGCCCCGACCATCCCGGCCCAGATCACGGCGGTCTGGACACCGGTGGTTCCCGAGACGAGGACGGAGAACACGCCCAGGGTGGCGCTCACGACGGCCAGGAGGAACCAGAAGCGCGGGCCGACGGCCATCTTGTACAGCTCGGCGCCGAGAACCCGCGGGAAAACTGGTCCTCGGTGCCGGGCCATCGCCGGCGGTGCCTGCCGGGGAAACGCATCAGGCATGACGGCTCCTGCCTCCGGCCGCGGCCAGCAGCGCCACGGACCATGCCAAGGACGCCAGCCCAGACACCGGCCGTGCCCCGGACTCGCCGACCATCAGATGGGTCAGGCCGGCCGCGGGGTTCAGGGCGAGACTCCAGGGGGCTCGAACCGGGTCGAACCATGAGCCGTATGCGGTTCCCGCGCTGAAAACCGCGACGCAACCGGCCCAGAGAGCGGCCGCACCGAGCCCTGTGCGCGTGAGATCCCCGAGGGCGCAGCCCATCACCACGGAGAGGAGCAGTGCGGCGACGGTGGCGGCGATGACGGTGCGGGCGTCGCCACCGGAGCGGACAGCGCCCTCTGCCGTGCGCAGGGGCCGGGCCGTCACGTGGAGGACGACGGCGGCCACCGCCGTGGGCACGCAGCTGCACAGTGCACACGTCACGATCTTCGCGGCGAGGAGCCGGCGCCTGCGAGCCGACGCGACCAGGGTGAGCGCAAACAGGCCGTCGCTGTGCTCCTGACCGGTGGACAGTGCTCCGATCAGCCCGGCGAGCAGGACGATCAGGTAGCCGCCGAATGCCCCGGAGATCAGCGGCATGACACACACGCACAGGAGCAGCAGTCCGGTCAGGATCCGGGCAGTGCGGTCGTGGCCGAGCTTGTACAGCTCTGCGCAGATCACGCGCACAAGACTCGGGCCGACAACACCGCCCGCTCCGGCGGTCTCGTCCGCTGCCCTCATGACGGCCCCGCGCAGTCATCCGTGCCACTGCTCGCCTGGTCGGACGACGCGGTGACCCGGAAGAAGATGTCTTCCAGCGAAGCGCCCACAGCGCGGATCTGGGAGAACTCGAGTCCGACATCGAGCACGGCTCGGTTGACCTCGGCGATACCGGCGCCGGCGATCACGATCGCACCATGTTCCTCACCCGGGCGGGTCCTCCACCCGCGCGCAGCGGCCAGGGCTTGGACCTCATCCGGTGATGATGCGCGGATCAGGACGCCGCCGCTTCTCCCGGCCAGCCCGGTCAGCGGCCCACAGGCCCGAACCCTGCCCCTGTCCAGCAGCACAACGGTGTCGATCAGGGATTCGAGTTCGGCCAGCAGGTGCGACGAGACGAGTACCGCGCAGCCCTGCCGGGCACGTTCCTCGAGCAGGCCCCGCAACCACCGGGCCCCTCCGGGTCCAGGCCGTTCAGCGGCTCGCCGAGAACGAGATTGCCCGGGTCCCCCAGCAGCATGGCCGCCAGGGAGAGCCGCTGACGCATGCCGAGCGAGTAGGAACTCACGCGCTTGCCCCGCTCGCCTTCGAGCCCGACCTGCTCGATGCACTCGTCGACGCGCCAACGGGGCACCCCGCCCGCGATGGCGAGCGCCATGAGGTTCTGTCGGCCAGTGCGGCCGCCGTACCAGCCCTCCGGGCCATAGGCCACGCCCAGGTGCCGCATCGGCGCATCATGATCGCCGTAGCGCCGTCCGTCGACGAGAGCGCGCCCGGCCACGGGAGACACGAGCCCTGTCAGGCATTTGAGCACGGTGGTCTTTCCCGCGCCATTGGGCCCGACGAGCCCCGCGATGTGCCCGGCCTCGACCGTGAAATCGACGTCGTCCAGGACGGCGCTTCGCGCATACCGCGCCGTCAGATGCTCTGCGACCAGCACCATGAGCCGGCCTCGCCTGTTCTCTCGGGCCCGAGGACAGCCCTCTCTCGTGGAGCATCTACCTCGGGACTGGTTGGTACCGCTGAGCCGATTGTCCCCACGGCAGGCCCCCTTGACCGGGCGCCCCGACGGAAACAGCGACGACCCTGTCGGAACGATGAGTCTTGCGTCGCCTGCTTCGACAGTTCTTCGCCATGTCGGCCCAGCCCCGATCGAACGACCCCCGCAACGGCTTCAGTTTCCGAGTTGCAACAGCAACTGATGATGGACATCGGCCTTCCCCTTGTCGACATATTTGATGTCCTCCAATCCCCCGATGACCAGTCCCGGCACAAAGAAATAGATCTCATCCGCCCCCAGGGGGCCGCACTTCTCCCTTGCCCTGTCGAACAGACTCCTCCTGAAGACTTTTTCCTCCACCTCAGGGTCCAACAGATAGGCCAAGAACTCAACGATCGTGTACGCCGGAACGGTTGCCCTGCGATAATGGATGTCCAGCAGCGAGACATCGTAAATTCCATCGCCCAGATCACGGAAATAGAAAATGTCCCCGAAACCGGTCATCATGAATGGAATCCTCGAAGCATCCCGACTCCCGAGCCACGAGTACAAGCTCTCCGCGTAGCCTTCGGGGTCTATCAGTTTGACGATGCCGCCCCCATAATTTCCAAGGCCATACCGTTTCATGAAGTCGAGCAGTTCACCTGGGAGGCCGGCAGCCTCGCACGCCTGTATTGTGTGAGCTGAGGGCTTCACCAGGCCATCCGAGGGCTCGTACTTCTCGACGAACGACTCCCACATCTCCTCGGGGGGTGGGTTGTCATTATTGACAAGCGCCTCCCAGATCTCCTCCGGAAGTGAGTTCTCACCATTTCTCCTGGATCTGTCAATAAGTCCCATGAATCCTCACCTTGACGTTGCTTTTGCTGCCACCCCAGGAGGGCTACGCAAAGCTCTTTGATTTGACAGGGTTGTCGCCGTTTCCGCCCGGGCGCCCCGGGCAAGGGAGCCGGCCGTGGAGATGACTGGGTCAGCAGTGCTCGCAAATCCCGGGGGCAGGCCACCATGCATGTCATCGTACAGCAGGTTTCCCGTCAACCGCACTGACTGACCGGTGCACGATCCTCACCGAAATCCACTTCCGCCCCGCCGGGAACGAACAGTCGCCAACCCCAGAACCCGGCGAGCACTCCACACCCAGCCGCAATTCCTCCACATCTCCATCGAAACCAGCACAGCGGCCATCGCACCAGAATTCTTCAGCACCAGTTCTGCATAACCCTCGTTCCATCTGATGCAGAACAGCCGAGGCAATCCGCCGGCATCGGCCGCCCGTTGAGTCACTCGCCCGGCTCAGTTCTTGAGCACGGAAATCAGAGCAACGAGTTTCTGGTGGGGCGTGTGGGGTTCGAACCCACGACCCAGGGATCATGAGTCCCCTGCCCCGATCTGCTGAGCCAGCGCCCCTGCCCGGCGCATCACCGGGCCATCATGGGCCTCACCGCCCTCATGGACTCGCCCGCCGGCGAACTCGGCGTCAGCACATGCATGGCTGAGAACCGCCGGCCCCGAGGCGGTCGCCGATGCCCTGGCCCGACGACCTGGGTCGTCTACGAGGGTGCTGGTATCGCCCTGCACCCCGGGGTGACGACCCGCAAGCTGGTCGTGCGTGGCGAGCACGCAAGGGACTCCCCCGCCTGCTCGCCACGCACCGGTCACTTCAGATCGCGGAAGAACTGATCCCAGGGCATCCCGAGGGGAGCATCCTTGGCGACCACCGAGTAGAGGAAACGGCACAGCGGATACTCGTCGGCACCGATGACACCCCGCTCGGTCAGCGGTTCGAGTGCCTTGCCGATGACCTTGATGGCCGCGACACCCTCGAGCGTCACGTCCTTCATGCGTTCCTCCTGCACCTGCGAGAAGGGGATGCCCTCGCCGACGAAACCGCCGGCCTTGACGTTGCGTCCGCCCATCGATGT
This sequence comes from Propionibacterium australiense, assembly GCF_003666605.1. GTDB lineage: Bacteria > Actinomycetota > Actinomycetes > Propionibacteriales > Propionibacteriaceae > Propionibacterium > Propionibacterium australiense. The sequence goes on from NZ_RCIV01000002.1 coordinate 435,612, forward strand.
GACGAACATGTCGCCCACTCCGCCCAGGCCGTCCCCGGTCTCCGGGTTACCACCCATGAGCTTGATGAAGGAGCGCAGCTCCTTCTGCCCTTGGGCGAAGACCGCTGCGCCGTAATTGTACATGACGTAGCGGTCGTCCTGCTTGCCGGCCTTGCGCAGCAGGCCCTGCGCGAAGCCTGCCGCGAAGGCGTAGATGTTCTTCGTTGCCGCGCCGGTCTCGTGACCGATGAAATCCGTGGACGTCCACACGTGGTAGTAGTCGGTGCGGAAGAGCTCCGCGATGTACTCGAGGTCCTGTTTGTCCTGGCCGCAGAAGACCACGCAGGTGTCATGGTGAACGGCCACCTCACCTGCGATGGAGGGGCCGACGACGGCGTTCCACGAGACCTGCTCGGCCAGCCGGGGATCGAAGTAGGAGCGCAGCACGTCGGGCAGGATGCGCATCGTGCCGTCCTCGTCGGCCCGCATGCCCTTTGTGACGCACAGGAGCTTCTGCCCCGGCCTCATCAACCCGGCCAACTGCTCACCGGCCCACTCGACGCCGAAGGAGTTCACGCCGCACATGACGACATCGGCGTCGGCGATGGCCTCGGCCGCATCCTCCAGCTGGTAGGCGCGGACACCGTCGTTGACCTTGAGCCCAAGGTCGGGGTGCACGCCCGTTCGTTGAATCGAGTCGATGATCTCCCGGTCGAGGAAGGTCCCGACGAGCCGGACGTCATTGCCGTTCTCGGAGGTTGGGAAGGACAGGGCCGTGGCCATGATGCCCGAACCCAGCGCAGCGATTATTGCCATGTGAGTGGTTTCCCTTCAGTTCGGTTGTCCGATATCTCAGTTGCGTGATCTCCAAGTCGTACAGGGCCGCGGGTGGGTCATGCCCGGGGTTGTCCCGCGGCCTCGGCACGGTTGCGAAAGATGCGTGCCCGGATGTCCTTGAGCTGGTGCATCAGGGAGACGCCGTTGTAATGGCCAAAGAGGTCGTGAAGTTGCTTGTAGATGCCGTACAGGATGTCGTACTGCTCGGCGATCTCCTCGTTCGGCACGTAGGCGCTTCGCTCGACCGAGGTCATGGCATCGGCCGCGGCGAACACGTCCGGGTACACGTCGGCCGCCACGGCGGCGAAGACAGCCGACCCGAGAGCACCGGTCTGCTCGACCAGTGAGACGGAGATGGGGCGGCGTGTGACATCGGCAAGCAGCTGCATGTAGTAGGCGTTGCGCAGCAGACCGCCTGCTGCGACGATCTCGTCGACATCGATGCCGTGTTCCTCGAAGTTCTCGATGATGACGCGACAGCCGAAGGCGGTGGCCTCCAGCAGCGCCCGGTAGACGTCCTCGGGACGGGTCGCCAGCGTCTGGCCGAGGACGAGGCCGGAGAGCCGGGCGTCGGCGAGAATCGACCGGTTGCCGTTGTGCCAGTCGAGCACCACCAGGCCGTGCTCGCCGACCTCCTGGCCCCTCGACTTCTCGACGAGGAGCTCGTGCACCGTGACTCCCCGCTCGGCCGCCTCGTTCTCATAGGCCGCCGGTACGCAGTTGCCGACGAACCACGCAAAGATGTCGCCGACAGCGGTCTGGCCGCCCTCGAAACCCCAGTAGCCGTCCACGGCGCCACCGTCGACGATCCCCAGGATGCCCGGACAGTCGTGGTACTGCCGGTCATTGATGATGTAGCAGGAGGATGTGCCCAGAATCGCCGTGAGCTGCCCCGGACGGACGGCGTTGGCACCGGCGACGACCACATGGGCGTCGATGTTCCCCGCCGCCACCGCGATACCGGCGGGTAGTCCCATGAGTTCAGCGAACTCCCTGGTCAGGCCGCCGACCCGGCTGCCGAGCGGGACGATCGGGTAGTTCATCTTCTTCTCGTAGACGTCTCCGAAACCGGGTTTGACGGCCTCGAGGTATTCCCGTGAGGGGTACGCGCCGTCCTGCAGCATGCGCTTGTAGCCGGAATCGCCGGCGGCGGCTGTGAGCCTGCCCGTCAAGCGCCAGGTGAGCCAGTCGACCAGGTCGACGATGACCTCGGCGGCCTCGTAGGTCGTGGGGGCCATTTCGACGACCTCCAGCACCTTGGGCAGCAACAGCTCCGAGGAGAGCACACCGCCGTATCGGGCGAGCCAGGGCTCGCGACGGGCCTCTGCGACCTTCACAAGGCGGGTGGCCTGGTTCTGAGCGCCGTGGTGCTTCCACAGTTTCGGGTAGGCGTGAATGTCGTCCTCGAACCCGGGTTTCTCGCACAGCGGCGTACCGCTGGCATCGGTGAGGAGCACCGTCGCCGAGGTGGCGTCGAGGCCGATCCCGACGATGTCGCCGGGGTCGACCCCCGCGTCCGCGATGGCGGCGGGAACGGACTCGCGCAGCACCTTGATGTAGTCGCCGGGGCTCTGCAGGGCGAACTCCGGCGGCAGGATCTGGCCGTCACCGGCAGTCAGCGTGTGGTCCATGACGCCGTGGGGGTACTCCGTGACATGCGTGCCGAGCTGCTCGCCGTTCGCGGCGTCCACGACGACGGCTCGACCCGAGAGCGTCCCGAAGTCGATGCCGAGAATGTATTTCCGGTCAGACACTGGCCCTGTCCTCCTTCTCGCGGTGAGCGGGATCAATTCCGGACACACTCCGGGAATGGAGCCAGCAGGGCGAAGGCTGTGACCACGATTCTCATGACTCACGGGCCCGCCGGCGCAGTGAGCATGTCGCATCCGACGGTATCAGTCGGAGGCCGGCTGCGCGAGAAGAGCCGGATCACCAACCCAGCCCTTGTCGCGAAATCAGGGTTTACCCGAGGGTAACCCTGATCTCCACTGGTGGTTGCCCGCCACTGGTCACAGTTCTTCCCGAAGTGACTCGATCATGAGGCTTATTCATAGGGTGTAGGTGAAGATGATTCCGAGTATTGCTGTGATGGTGTTTGAGAGGGTGTCGGCGGGGCGTCTGTAACCGATTTTGAGGGTGTGCCAGGTTTTGAGGTTGGCGATGGCCTGTTCGATCTGCCATCTGATTTTGTTGATGGCCCGGTTGTAGTTCTCGTGGGTTTCTGGT